>CP048208.1:0-1739588 GCA_020541205.1 Candidatus Hartigia pinicola | reverse complement strand
GGGTATGGCTGTTCGCCATTTAAAGTGGTACGCGAGCTGGGTTTAGAACGTCGTGAGACAGTTCGGTCCCTATCTGCCGTAGGCGTTGGAAGATTGAAAGGGGCTGCTCCTAGTACGAGAGGACCGGAGTGGACGCACCACTGGTGTTCGGGTTGTCATGCCAATGGCATTGCCCGGTAGCTATGTGCGGAAGAGATAACCGCTGAAAGCATCTAAGCGGGAAACTCGCCTTAAGATGAATCTTCCCTGACTCTTTAAGAGTCCTAAAGGAACGTTTAAGACTAAGACGTTGATAGGCTGGGTGTGTAAGCGTGGTAACACGTTGAGCTAACCAGTACTAATGAACCGTGAGGCTTAACCTAACAACACCAAAGATGTTTAATAGAGAAAAAGTTGTTTTAACATTAAAGAAACTTATAAAAATAAAAATTTAGTTTAGTACAAACATATAATGTTAAGTAAATAAAGATAAATAGAATTTGTCTGGCGGCAATAGCGCGGTGGTCCCACCTGACTCCATGCCGAACTCAGTAGTGAAACGCCGTAGCGCCGATGGTAGTGTGGGGTCTCCCCATGTGAGAGTAGGACACTGCCAGACATTACATTAGTAAAAAGCCACTAATTAAGTGGCTTTTTATGTTTAGAGAGAATTAATAATTATTTTATTTAAATAGAAAGTTTTATTATATTAGAATATCTTTGCAATAGCATCTCAATTGTCTTGCAACGTTACATAACTGGTTAAGTAAGTTTTATGTTAATTAGATTAGGTGATAAACTTTGTTTTTGTGATACTAAAAACAATAGTTAATTTGTTAATAATCTTTTTTTTAATTGTCTTTAGTGCGCTGAAGTCGACTGTCTTTGTCAATTTACTTTATTTTTCTATAATTTTCTACGTGATAAAATGAAAAGTTTCCTTTTAATAAAAATATTTTCAATATTCCATAGACATTAAATTAAGTTCTTGATATGGGTTAATTTTAGATTTATTTAAGCATTATTAAGCTCTATTACTTTTTTTAAAACAACAGTTAGACATTGAATCATGGACATAATTACTTTAATTTTGACTAGAAAAAAGTAATAATTAATGCAGTTTCATTAAGAAAACATTATTTCAAATAAATACTTATACTATATATAAGAATTAATAACTTTAAAAAATTGACATAAACTTTTCGTTAATTAATTGTTCAGTCAATCTAAGAGCGTTTTTATTTAAATAGAACAAATTTTAAAAGTATATTAAATAAGACAAAATAAACACTTAATAAAAAAAGCAGTTTGCCTAATATTTCCAGCTAAGCGAAATGATAAAACTCAAAATTTTCTCTGATAATTTCACATGGAATTAATAGATGAGTGTATAACATATGTAGATTCATTAGTTATTTCATTACATCAAATACACTAGGTCTAGTAATTAAAACTTATTTTAAATTAAGTTACACGGCATGTATATGTACAGTTAAGTAAGAAGATTAGATTTTGGTTAAATAAATTATTTTATAAAAAGAATACGGTTATTCTTATATAAAGTGTATGTTCTAAAATGCATATTTCTTGTATACTAGCATTATTGACTGCTAAATAATTAATCTACGTAAATTATTATTATTTTCACTAATTTTCGTATGATAATTATGTTGATTTACTTTTTTATCAAAGTGCGGTGATAATATGATGTTAGCGTCTGTAGTGTCAATCAAGATATTAAAATCATGTATATCAGATATGTATGAAATTTGTATCATTTAACCTAAAAAAATAAAGTGTAAGAAAAAAGTTTTAAAGTATATCGAAATATTATATTTTCTTGAGTAAGAAATCTAGGCTTTCAATATATTAAGTTCATAATAATGACAGTAAGAAAATTTTAGACGTTATTCAATAATTTTCATTACAATTATTTTAATACGAGTTTTTGTATTATTAAAACCATCTTAAGTAAGGTCATAAACTGTTTTTTTAACTAGTTTTATTCATGAACAACCAATATAAAAATTAATGTTTAGTTGAGTATCAGAAAGAATATTAGTATCTGGTTCAGTACAAACTAGCTATTTTAACTTTATTAGGATAATATTATAATAGTTTAACTTTATGGTTTGATAATAAAATGTACATGAAATAACATCAATTTTCCTTGTTAATTTTAGTTTCTGTGTAGTTAAGTATTGAAAATAATATAAATTATTATTTAAATTTTCACTGTGTTTTTGTGATAGTTTATAGTTAAAGTATAATTATTGTCGTATATATCTCATGAATAAATTGATAATGTAGATTAAAAGTGTTGAATATTAAACGATATTCTTTTCAAGAAATACTTCATTTTTATACAACAGAATTCATGAATAGTGATATCATGAATAGATACAACACTTTAGTAGTTATTAGTGAAAAAGATCATTAGAATATATGAGTATGTTAATAAATTGTGTTGATATTAGTGAAATATTTTAGCATATTAAATATGTTACACTCCAAAATTTGTCGTTAAGATAAATTCATGTAACGAACTCTGTGTTTTTAAAGTAATCTATAAATATAGTTGCATAAAAAGTAGATTATTATATTCAAAATAATCACTCAATCTAGAAAAATTACAAGATCGATTTAAATACCACTCTGTAGTTTATTTATGTATTATTTATTTTCTTATTTTTTTACGTACTAAAATATTTAATAAGTTCTTAGATAACTCTTATTAAAAATAAGAGCGAAAATATATTTTTCTTATAAAATAATTTAAGATTTTTTAAATTAAAAAATACATATGCTATTATATAATATGAACTAAATAAACATGCTATTAATGAATTATTAATGGATGTTTGAATATCAACACTAATGTTTAGTGTTTATATAAAATCTTATTATTAATCTTTATTGTAAAATTCATTTATATACAATATTAAAAAATTTTACCTAAAGAGTCAAATTTTATAGCATTGTAATTATTATTAATGAAAGCAATAATTATAAACAATGTAAATATTACCCTTCTCCCTTCCAACGGCAGAATAAATCTTTTTGTAGTTTAATATCAAACTGATCTAGGACGCGATTAATAGTTTGGTAAATAATATCTTGGATAGTTTTTGGTTTGTGGTAAAACGCTGGCATTGGTGGCATAATAACAGCGCCGATTTCTGCAGCTTGAACTAATAATCGTAAGTGTCCAAGGTGTAATGGTGTTTCTCTAACACCTAAGATGAGTCTTTTATTTTCTTTTAGAACTACATCTGCAGCGCGAGTCATGAGAGTATCAGTATAACTATGTGCAATTCCTGAGAGCGTTTTTATTGTACATGGCATAATTATCATACCTACTGTATGAAAAGAGCCAGAAGAAATAGCAGCAGAAATGTCACGATTATCATAAGTATAGTCTGCTAGTTTTTGGATATCTTGAACATTATAGCTCGTTTCTAATGATAAAGTTTGATAGGAAGAAGGACTCATTATTACATGAGTTTCTATATATTTTACTGATTGAAGTATTTCTAATATTTTAACACTATAGATAGCGCCACTTGCTCCAGTGAATCCAATGATTAGTTTTTTCATTTACCCCTCCATATTAATAAATTCTTTCTAGGTTAATGTGGTAATGATATTTTAAATTCTTGCTTTATATATTAAAATAAAATTATTATTGATATAGATAAGAACTATTGTAATGAGATCGTTCCTGAATTTATTAGTTAAAATTACAGCTATAGAAATATTTTAAGAATTTTTATTCTTAAAATTATTATGATATATTTAAAATTACTGGCTTTAATATTGTATTATAAATTCTTTATGTATCATTTTATACATCTATATCAAGAATACCATAACCTATGAATATCTTTGTGGTTTTATTAAGATCGTGTTGAATATTTACATTATCGACAATATTCTTTAAAAGAAAAAAGAATTTCAAGTTTAAATATTGTTATAATCTGTATTATATAAAATATTATCACTAATAAAAATTATAATAAATTTTTTATGGATCATCCTTTTAAAGTATATTATGAAAAGTTAATATGAATAAAAATTTGTGAGGAACTTTTTCTATCAAAAAATCATCATTAAGTAATAAAGAAGGTATATCTCCATACTCTAGAAAGTAATGTATTTATATTATAAATAGCTTATTTGATTTAATATACAATGTTACTGTTGCTATAATTTTCTTTAAAAGATATCGCAAATATTTTAGTATTTCGTATATAAAAGAATTTTTTATCATAGAGTGAGACAATCTAATCAATAAACATCGATCTTATAATATGTTTTTATTAGATATATTTGATATACAAATAAGAAACGAATTATAATTATTTGTTAAGTTATATGCAATTACTATGAATACAATATATATATCAATTATTTTAAGCATACTAATTTTATAATAAACCCGGTATATAGCTAAATGTAATATTGTCCTCATAAGAAAAAGATCGTTAAGATAATTATTCATTATTTGTTTTTCCCATTAAGGAAATAGATAATTGACAATTTCGTTTAAAATAATTATTAGAGAAATGCACTGCTATTTCTAATACTGACTTTATTAATTAAGAATGTGTGACATATTTATATATTTTAGAGCGTATTTAACATTTTCTGTGTAACAATAAAACAGTAAATAGTTCGTTTAACAAATGCTAAGTGAGTATTTACATTATCATTACTGTTCTTGCATATTTGGCGAAATTTTCTAATCAAAATCAGATTAAAAAACACAATCTCATTCTGAAGAGTGATCAAGACAGTCTTAAGTATATTATTTTGTATTTTAAATATAATATTTAGTATATAATTACAATCATTTAATGATCACAATCATTTCAAAATCTTTTTTTATAATCTTAATCTCCTAAGACGTTTTTAATGTAAAAAAGCGATCTAAAGTACTTTTAGGAAATGTTTTATTATTCTAATTTTATAAGACATGATTAGCATACCACTGATATATATTATTTGGTATTGTAATTATTTACGTATATCATGATTTTCATAATTTACGTTCGTATTATTCATTCGTCGCTTATTAATAAGCACTAAAATTGTATTAGAGTTATAACATTAGATCAGAAAATCTAACTAATAATATTTTATAAGGTTTTTCTATTTAATAGAAGGTGATTTCTTTTTAATAATTTTATTTTTAACAGTATATAATAAAGATCCGCGGTACATCTATGCTAGAGAAATCTTTTCGTGATTTATAATAGTAATCATTTTAAAGAATAGATAGAAAAATATTATAACGATTTAAGGTTTAGAATATCTACCTGTTAGGTGCTGAATAAAAAAGAATTGTATGTTTTGATATATTTCTCGATGAATATTAGTTTCGTTATGATCACGAATTTTATTTAATTATATAAAATAATTATATTTAAAATTTTAAATAAACTTTTATTCTTTTTTATGTAGATAAAAAATTTATTTTCTACTAAAAAAAGTTTTTTAGCTAATTAAGTCCATAATAATATATGACTATATTTATCATTGCAATATGATAATATTTTATGTATTATAATTAAGAACTTCATGATAACAATATAGAATCGGGATAATTAAAGATAATATTATGCATATTAAAATACATAGAAAAAACGAATAAAAGCATTAATATTTCTTTATTGTATAGCGTGACAAAAGTAATATGTTAAATACGTCAGTACTTATCACAGAATAGTGATTTACTTAATTGAAGTTTATGTTATATATAGAATAATGTTATTGTAAAAGTTGTTATGCAGTTTGAGCTGAAGTTATTCAGTAAATTAGCCATGGAAATAATAATAAAGCTTGATCTTATTAATATTTTAACTTTTCAGAAAACTGAAATGATTAGAAATATCAATAATTGCTAATTAGGAAATGTAATATTGAGTTTTTCAATATTAATTTATAGTTATTAAGGTTGTTTTAGCGACAGTATTGTTGATTTTTAGAGAATTATCATCATAAATATTACTGATTGTAATGTTAGTTAAATAAATCTTTGACAATTTCATTATGATCAAGTCATATCCAAAATTTTTTTTCGGTAATTATCGTTAAGACTTAGCGTTGCTATACTAACTCTTTCGTTACATGTTGTTGACCTTATAATTATTCTCTAACGTATATGTGTTTACCTTCATATAGCTGATGAATATTTCTTATATAATATTACAGAAAAAATCTCAAGATTTACTTGTTCAATATAAATGAAAATGAAATAAATTTTGTTGATTTAAATTTATACTTCAATAAAGCCTGAATACCATTATTTTGAACCACTTAGTTCATTTTTTTTGGGATATTTATTCCTAAATTATGACTCATTTTGAAATAATTTAATTATACATTAATAAGAGACAATGGTATTTTATTCACTTTCATAAAGCTATTAGAATAGACGATACAAATAGGATGCCCTTGTAAGATTTATATTGTATTTTAATGCACTTTCACTGTTTAAAAGTAGATAAAAATTGAAAACATAGTAATAATTTTAATAAAATTAATAAATAAAAATTATAATTAAATTGTATTATAGGAATATGTGTTAATTAAATTATATGGCGTTCAAAATAATAAATAAAATGGTAAAAGAAGCTAAAATATATAGTTCTAGTATTAACGATATGCATATTGTTTACTCCTGCCAGTGTAATCATTTTTAAGAAGAATAAGAATAAATCAATAGATTTATAAACAATACTTTTGTCTGTTTGATAAAATCTTAGAAAAAACAATAAAACTATATAATGTATGTTTTAATTGTATTAACAATCTGCTAATTAAATCGTTATTTCGATTCTAAAAATCACTTTGTACTATTGGGAGCTGTCTAGGAATTTCTAGAAAATACACTGAATATATCTTTTTAAAATTCACGATTTAATAATTTTTGTTTTTATTAGTACTTTATCTTTACTATATGATTGTGTTTTTCATAGATCTTTTAATATAAAAATAAATTTATAACTTTATTTGAAATTTATGATATACATTGCTTAAATCCTTATATTATTTTTATATTATTTTTATTTTATTTTATTTTGATGATACATCATTAATAATAAAAATTTTACAATTAGAGTCTGACATATTAAAAGAATAATGTTAAATAATAAAAATTTAATTGTTTCAAATCATATATAAAGATTATATCTTTATTGTTTTCTAAATGAAATATTTATTATATATATTTGAAGATACAACAATACAAGATAATAATAAAAAATTATCGTTTTTACTAGTAGTAAAAGATATCTCATATATATTTTAATTATTATTGAGTATTGAGTCGATAATAATTAAAACTTTAAGAGTTTTATCTATTATTTTTATCGATTATAATCATGACGTAGATCTTTGAAAATAAATGTTGTATAATTAAGTTATATATGCGTATTGTTTTTGATATCGAAATGTAATGATGTATATTATTAATTTTTAATTAGATAGTTATCTTTGAAGATAATATTTTTATAACAATTTAGATATATAAATGCTATATCACAACGTTAATAAATATACCCAATCTTTAGTGATTTATACTTAATTGAACTGATATGAGTTTGGTTAGAAGTGGTGTGATAGATTTTTAAAATTTATATTGAGAGTTCTTATTGAGTATAAGAAAATTTTTTCTTATACTCTATACTTCTCTTTTAAACAAAAATGTAAATTAAAAGTTTTAGTATACTCCAGTAATTAATTAAGATGCCACAAGATAACTATTTAGCACTTGTCTATGCTTTGAGTAAATTAATTGAAGAACATTTAGGTCGTGTGATTCTTTTAGAAGAGCTTGCTACTTATTCAGGGTATTCACTCTGGCATATGCAAAAAATTTTTAAATCAGTGACAGGAATGTCACTAGGAAAATACATTCGTCGACGTAGATTATCCAGTGCTGTTAACCTTTTAAGAAATAGCAATCGATCTATCTTTGATATAGCATTAGACTTTGGGTTTGGATCGCAATCACATTTTACTTATATGTTTCGTAAAGAATATGGTATCACACCATACGATTTTAGGCAGAATAATCAAAGTATTGATTTAGATATGAAAGAACCTCTACATGTAATTTTTTGTAATTCTGAATAATCTATAAAACTAAAAAGAAATGAGTTCCTCAACTATTTTTCAATTATCTAAGGGGAATATGTAAGAGAACAAGAATAAATTTTACATGGTTAAAATATTTTTTTACTTTATGCTTTTTATATGTTGAGTAAAGTTAATGTATAAAATTTTATTATTTAGAATCAATTTTAATGTGTATTCAACTAAGTAGGGAGAGATTGAAATTATATGTTACTTAAATATTAGAAATAAAATCTCCTGCTATCTAGGCAACAGATAGCTATGACTTAATAAATCATTATAGATTTTATGTTGTTTTTTAAATTTTTTTAGAGAATTATCTTTACTTTATGACCAATGAAACTAATTAAATGATACAGTGGTACTGTATTAGTAGTTATGATGGTATACATGCGTACGTTTCTAAAATAACACTATCAGTGCAGTGTATATATTTCATGTTTATAAAGAGATAATAATTTAAATTCTTACTCATCGTTATCGATTATATTAAATATTACAGGTGTTTGGATTTTATAATGTTTTTAAGATTCTATTGAAAGATGCTTTGTGTTTGAGGGTGCGTGTTACTTTCTGGTCAAGTTCAAGTAAAATTAGATATCAAAAAGAAATTATTAAATAAACAATATCTAGATCCTTTAATACAATAATTGTCTTATTAATACAGCTGTGGAAATTAACAATATTATTTTTTATAAAATGCCTATTAGTATTGCATTATATGAAAAGTAGAAATAAATACTATATTAACAATGCAATATGAAAAGATATTCAACTGATTTGAAAGTTATTTGTACGCAGTTATGTTTTTGTAACTCACATAATTTACGATTAAACTTCGTTTTGAGATTGTATTGAAATATAATAGTATATTCCTGTTACGCTGTTTCAAAATAGTTCTAAGCGTATATTTTGTATGATGTGTAAATGTTGTTATTTGTATTATTTCTATTGTTTTATATTATTTATTTAAGTAAGTAATTTTGTATTACTTACAAACTTATTAAAATTCTTTTTTGTTTTGGATACTTTTAGTTGTTTCTGCAATTATATTAAGTAAAACGTTACTATCTATAAAACATATTTTTAATCCTGAACGCTTGTAAAGAATATTATTTTTATCAGTTCTTTCTCTTGTTTATCCACATTTTTTATAATGAATGTATTATGTATTAATCATCAGGAAAGTTATTTTAATATTCTGATTTCTTCTAATATAAATTTCTACTAACGTTTGTAGTGTGATCATTTAAAAGTTTTGGTTTTATTTTAATAGGTTTATTTTTTAAATTGTGTATAGTAATATTACTTTTCTAGAAAATTATTCTAAATCAGTATCTTAGTATTTTTCATTGATAAACAATTTTTAGGATATACGAAAATATAAAAAAGATCTTATAGACAGCGATTGTATTTTAGAATTTGTGTTTTATATTTCTAAGTAATCAAGTTTTAATTTCTTAAAATATTTTGGACCACATTAACTTCCGTATGTGTTTATAGTGTTAATAATACATATACAATCATTACTTGTTAAAAAATACAAAAAGCTTGCAAGGTGAAATGTGCTGCACAAAAAATTGTAATCAACTTACTCTTGAAAATTTACTTGTCATGTTCTATTTTGTGATTGGATTTAAAAGAATCGTTGAGATAATTATAGATAAGTTTGTATGTAATGTTATATGAAATTATTTTAAAGATTATTCAAAACATAAAACATTGACTTACATAGGTATGATGTCTTGTTATAAACATTCTATTATTAAGATGTGTTAAGATTCTAATATAAAGGGAAAGATATTTATTTGAATACTTCAGTGGTTGAGTAAGTTCGATAGGTGTTTACTCATTTTTATATACAATGCTTCCTTATTACTGATGATGAATAACTGAGATAATAATGCTAAAAACAGTAATAATCCCAGTCATATTTTTTACGGCAATTTTTTTATTAGTTTCTTGTAGTGAACCTAAACAAGTCAACCTACAAGGACAGACTATGGGAACTTATTATTCTATTAAATATGTCACTAATTTTTTATCTCCTACTCAAGAATATATTAAATTAGAAATTAATAATCTCTTAAAAGAAATTAACCATCAAATGTCTACTTACCGTCAAGATTCTGAGCTCAGTCAATTTAATCAATTCAAAAAGGTGAACATTCCCTTCCCTGTTTCAGCAGCTACTGCAAAGGTTGTTAAAGAGTCAATTAAGATTAACAAACTTACTAATGGGGCATTAGATATAACAGTTGGGCATTTTGTTAATTTATGGGGTTTTGGTCCTGATGGTCGTATAACTAAAGTTCCTAGTCATGATAAATTAGCAAAGTGTCGCGCTTGGGTTGGTATTGAAAAACTTTCTGTTCAAAATAATAATTTGTTTAAAACAATTCCTCAGCTATATGTTGATCTTTCGTCTATAGCAAAGGGTTATAGTGTTGATGTTATTTCAGAATATTTAGAATCAATCAGTATTAATAATTATATGGTTAATCTAGGTGGAGAGGTTCGTACAAAAGGGAGAAACGGCCAAGATATTCCTTGGCGTATTGCAATTGAAAAACCAATATCATATGAATTATGTCAAATAGCACAAAAAGTTATTTCTCTTGGTGATATGTCTATTGCGACTTCAGGTGATTATCGTAATTATTTTGAGCAAGATGGCATACGTTTCTCTCATACTATTAACCCTCAAACAGGAATACCGATTAAACACAATTTAGCTTCTATCACTGTCATTGCTTCACAATGCATGATTGCTGATGGTTTATCCACAGCGTTTAATGTACTAGGAGCTGTTGATGCTGTTACGTTTGCTGAAAAAATGGATATTCCTATTTTTGTAATAGTAAGAACTGGAAATGGATTGAAAGAATATTACTCTAAAGCCTTCAAACAATTTTTAAAAAAATAAACTGTAATTCTAAAATACTAAGATATTGCATGTTGTTATTATGTATTTGGTATTTTATTTATATTCTGATTTTGAATGCGTATTGGTATTCAAAGGTTTCTATCACTGCATCATCTAGTGAAAATTGATTTTATTAAGTTTAATATAATACCTCAGATTTTCAGGATGGTGAAAACATTCTTTGGTTTTTTTAGGAATATTTAAATACATAGGAGAAATTATAGAAATTAATCTTATTCGTACAAAAGATTGCTAGAAAATAAAAAAATGTTAATGCGTATGGTAATCTATTTTTCAAGATAAAAGGGCGACATTTGGTTTTTTTTAAGTTTATCTAGTGATGCTTATGGTTCATTGAGTGATAGCTAAATAGTAGAATTATATTTTTTAAATTTAATAATTTTACGTGTTTTTTAAAAAGAAAGATGTTTATAGTAATGTAATAATATGTATCACAAAATATTTTAATAAATGTAATTTTTTATTTGAAAACTGAAAGTTTACATATGCGGACATGAATGTAAATAAGATTTTTATATTTCTGTATATATGTAAGTATTCAACAATCTCTAATTTAGTTGTCAAACTTCATTCGAATGATACTATATTTTATAAATAGGAATATTAGTATCTAATAAAAAGTCTAATATTAGACGAATATTTATATATAATACTTATAAATAAATTAATTTTGACATTTTAGTACAATGTAGATTAAAATGAGTATTTTTCTACTAGAAATAAAAATCTTATGTCATTTATTTCTCTCAAAGAGAGTTGCTTGTTATTTTTTAATTAATATTTGCATATCTTTAGGTAATCAACTTGTTATATAAAATTTATTTTTTAGAGAATTGGACTAGTTTTCTAAAGTCTTTCAGTTAAACAACTAAAACTAGCTGTATGTGATTTTATATTAATATATAGTTTTAGTAATGGATTCATTTTTGTTTGTGATAAAATCTAAAGTTCTATACATCTTTTTTCTTAAGTATATTGAATGTTCTTGACGTTATTTTCGCAGAAAAGATTAATTTATTTTCTGTAATCAACCTTGCCATACAATTTCAATCTTTTTAAAACGCGAAAAGTTTAATTGAATGCACTTGAATTGAAATTAGTTTTAATAGTTTTTAAAAACTACAATTAAACTATGTATATTACTAAATTTTAGCTATATTGATTATTATGACCTAATATTGAAAAGAATGAGTTTTATGATTTATTTTTAGCTTGAAAGTTCGATAATTCATTCTCATTTTATGTGATTTACTAGGATGGAATTTTTCATATGTTAAACTATTGATATAATATTAATAATATCGATAGATAATAATTCATTTAATTATAATATTGAATAATTAAAAGAAATATTCTTAGAGCTAACTAAGAAAATAGTATTTTCAATTAATGTTTCATACTAATACTAAATAAATAATACTTCTCAATAGCATTATTAGCTTTTATTAGAATAACATAATTGCAGTAAAGTAAAATATTTTCTATGTAAAATAACAGGTCTAAGATACATGTTAACAATTTTCAACGATCAATAATTTGTTTACAATTTATTAAATGGATTTATAAAAACTATAAATTTTTTTAGAAGTACATTATTTTGACTATATCATTTAGTGTACTACGTTTAATGTTATAAGAAATTTTAGCAACATTGCAATTATCTTAAAAAACATACGTGCATGTTTTATAATTTTACAAAATATTCTTGTTGTCATCGTAAAGTTATAAAACTTCACAGTAAAATCCTCATATTATTTAGATCATTAGTTTAATAATTACAAGTTTAATACTCTAATAAATGTATTACGGTAAAATTAGTATACATTTTTAAAATGTCGTTCTTTTTTCTCTAATGTAAAACATTATGGGTGAGAACATTGTATTTACCTATGGTATGTTGATTAACTTGATTCATATAGCTAAATATAAAATATGGATCATTTTATAGTGAATAGGAACGATTCACTAGTATAAGCAATTCTTTTCATGAATAAAATACAACAAAATGCTTTAATAAACTTACTACAATAGTATAGAATAATTTTCTATTACGCTTGATTTCATGAAAAGTTTGAAGTTAATTTTATTATTTAACTTATAGTGGTTAATTGCAGTGAATAGATCCCATTGCATGCACCAAATTTTTATACATTATAATATTGATTACTTATCGATAATTACTAAAGTTATAATAGTTTGAAATTAATAATTAAGAAGTTGTTTGAGAAAATATAGGTTTACAATTTTCTTAAAAATAAATAGACTGAAAAGAATAAGTATATAAAACTGAGTGAGATAAAAATCTTTATATGGTTATTGAATAAAAAATTTAGCATTTAATATAGACAATTAATAAAGATGACAAATAGATATGCTTGTTATAATTTGATAAAGTGTGTTAATTAATACGAAAATTAAGATGTTAGTATTATTGTAGTTGTTTTTTATTAAGGTTATAATTATTTGTTTCATTATCATTAATATGCCTTATCTGTCATAATAAATAGTAAAATAAATATCGATAACAATGTTAATAAATAAAAATATCAGTCATGCAATAAGGATTGTGAGTAAATATTTTTGATTTTTTAAAAGAATGCAGAATAGGAGTTAATTGTTATAGTTTTCTCATGAGTAGTATATGGAATAATATTAATTGCTACTATTGTTTTCCTAGCTGTTTAGAGAATTATTGAAGTAAATATCAGATCAGATGATAATTTATCAAATCTTTTTTAGAATATTGTATACGACATTCTTGAGTAAAGTTATATTAAAGGGTAGCGTTTTTACATGCATAATGTTTTTAGATTTTTATTTTATATTGTACTTTTTTACTAAACACTAATTTTTATTAAGTTATATAATATATTTATATTACAGTATTTATTTAATTCTCATGTTATTGTTAATGATTAAAGTACATAATACAAATAATCAATTAACAGTGATTGTTGAATTGTTATAGAACAATATCGCTTAAACTTCTAAGTTATGTTTGATAATTTTGTATCATTACTACATACAAAGCCAAAATACATAGTTTTATTCAGTCTGGACTTATAGAAACAATTTTAGTGTATTAAGCTAATAACTATAGTTTTAACAAATATTCGATATAAAATTTATGATATAAAAATACAAATATAAAATTATTAATACAAGAGAGATAGCATTATGACTGCAAACTATACTTCGACGAAGAAATTATTTAAGTTTGGCCTAGGCTGGCAAATATTATTAGCACTTATTTTAGGAGTTATTGTTGGTGGATGTCTTAATGAGAATGCTGAGTATAAAAATTGGTTAATATTAAATTTTTTGTCGCCTGCGGGTCAAATATTTATTCAGTTAATTAAAATGATCGTTATTCCAATTGTGATTTCAACACTTATTGTTGGAGTAGCTGGTGTAGGGAATACGAAGAAACTTGGATCGTTAGGTTTTAAAACTATTGTTTATTTTGAATTTATTACTACTATTGCTATAATTGTCGGGATTAGTTTTGCTAATATATTTCAGCCTGGCGTTGGTATTGATATGTCAAAACTAACACAGTTTAATATAGTACCATACGAAAAAATAAACCAAGAAGTTGAAAATCATCCTTCAGGAATTATTAATACTATTTTAACTATGGTTCCCAGTAATGTCTTTTCTGCCATGGTTAGTGGTGATATTTTACCTGTTATTTTTTTTGCTATCATATTTGGTTTAGGACTTTCTGCATTATCAAAAAATAAAAAACAACCATTGCTAGATATAATACAAGCATTTTCTGAAACCATGTTTCGTGTAACTAATATTATTATGATGTATGCGCCTATTGGAGTGTTTTCGTTAATCGCTCTTACTGTAGCAAATTTTGGTTTTGAATCATTAGTACCATTATTAAAATTAGTTTTCTTAGTTCATTGTGCTATTATTTTCTTTATAATCGTGGTACTAGGGCTTGTTGCACGCTACTTCACAATTAAGATTTTCACTTTAATGAAAATTTTGAAAGAAGAATTACTATTAGCTTATTCAACCGCAAGCTCCGAAACTGTATTACCTCGTATTATGGATAAAATGGAAAGATATGGAGCATCAAAATCAGTAACTAGCTTTGTAATTCCAATTGGTTATTCTTTTAATCTCGATGGTTCAACTTTGTATCAAAGTATCGCTGCAATCTTTATTGCACAACTATATAATATTGAATTGTCTATTTGGAGAGAGATAATTTTAGTATGTACTTTAATGATTACTTCCAAAGGGATTGCAGGAGTGCCTGGAGTATCTTTTATTGTTTTGCTTTCTACTTTAGATAGCGTAGGTATCCCACTTGAAGGATTAGCTTTTATTGCTGGAATTGACCGTATACTAGATATGGCACGTACTGCATTAAATGTTATTGGCAATGCTCTTGCAGTGTTAGTGATTGCTAAATGGGAGCGGAATTATGATGCTGAGAAAGCGCGTGCATATGAAAAACATTTTCATTGTTTATAAACTATAATTGCACTACCACATTAAGTAATGAATCGGATTGTATTTTAAATATTATTAAATAATAAATAAATATCAGTTCAGTTATTACATTTTTTAGAAGTAGAAAATAGTGAGTTACTACAATAAAGAATTAAGATAATTTAAAATTATAAAATGTTTTTAATAAAGAGAAAATTATATATTACTATCATAATGATACAATAAAATTAATGAATTATTAAGATTTAATAACTAATATTTAAAGCTTGTTTGATATTATTTCTATATTAATATCATTAATAGTGATGTGACTAACTGGAATAGAAAATAGACATATAGTGCAATGTATATGCTTAATAATACTTCTCTACAGTAAAATGCGTGAGCAATAATTAATCAAGTAAAAATATTTAAATTTACACTATTAAAAGTAACTGAATTTTTTTATTAATATATTGAAATTTTTTATAGGGACATTACTTCTGTCCACCGTATCTAAGTTATATTTATATGATAATGCCTTCTACTTTAAATATCTTAAAAAAATCAGCTAATCTTCATTATGTTTACTATACAGATGGCGCATGTCTAAATAAAAATCATTTATGATTTATTAAGACGTTGCTTATGTAAATTTTTATTTTTTATGCATACAGTTTTAGGATAAAAATCCTACAAATAATGAGAGAAATCTAAAAATATTTTAATAAATGAAACTATAATTATTTAGTTGCTAACAACGAATATGCTATTGCAAAACTAGTTTGTATGTACGCTTGTGTTTTATTACACAAAATTTGTGTTACTGAGAAAATTGATGTAGTAATTTTAAGTAATTCTAAAAAAAAGACTACAGAATATTATTATAAATTTTAAAAACAAAATTTAAAAATGAAATTCTTAAAATTCTCAGAAGAATAGTTAGGTCTGTTGTAGAAAAAATTCAAAGATTTAATTGTAGAAGTTAAAATTTAGTAGTCATGATAATGTTATTATAATTATTTTGATAGTTGAGATAAAAAATATTAACATATTGATATGATTCATGAAATAGAAGTGGATGTGGTTAAAAATATTTCTAGGATTATAAGAATAATCGGTGTGCGCTTAAAATCTTCGCCATATAGTGCTAGAAATTAACTGCTCAAATCAGCAAGAGAAAAATTTTAATAGTTTTTAGTCAATATAAAATAGCTTTTCTGTATGAAAAGGTATGTTACTAGATGGTGTTCTTATATGATTAAAACATTATGGATATTGTGCATCATGTACTGACTAAAATTATTAAGATAGATGAACGTAATAAATTTATATATTTGATATTTTTATAAGCAAGATTTATTGAACATGAATTCAGTCGTTAAAAATATCATGCATGTACTAAAACTGTCGAAAGCATTCAAATTTTTTCTTATATATATTTGTTGCTATATTGATGAGTTTGATTAAAAAAAGAGTACTCTGAATCAGTTTTTAGATACAGTGATTGTTTTAAATGATATATTTTATTTGAGACATAGCATAAAAAATTTTTGAAATGCATTTTATCTAAACTATTTAAACTCTTTATTAATACATTATCAATAATAAGACAAATATTTTCTTTCTATAAAACACCGTTTGTTGAATATTAGATCGATATATTCAAGTTATATTTCAAACCTAAAGGATGATATTAATAATACTGTCTTAGTAGAGACCTGCAAAATATGTTAATTTCTTTGTATTAGAAATAGGGAAAGATCTTTGTGTGACTAATGATAAAAAATTAACTAAAATAAGCATTTGTATTGACATCAGTTAGATGCTTTAAATATTTATCGATTGACTATTTTCTAATTACATCTCAGTGAATCAATCACAAAAAGTAAGTATTGTTTACGACCCGTATTAAAAATTGTCATGCATAAAAGATTATAGACTACCTGCAAATGCTCTATAATCTATACTTAAGTCATTTATAACACTTATCAAAGGTTGTGTGATTTTTTAGACAGCGTTAACCTTTTATCAATGTCTAGAGATAGTATTAACTTCAGTATTTACGTATGGTTAAACTAATAAAAATTAAGAATAACATTCACTTATTTTGATTATAATAAATAATGCAGTGTTGAATGTTGTATTCTCTCTATAATATTTTATTAACCTAAAATAGCATTTTCTGTGTTGTTATTATTCGCTAAAAGTTTTATATCTCTTCAGAACATGCAGTGACTCAGAATTCTATAGCCGTAGAAAAAACTTTTAATGCATTTCATTTATAATGATTGAATAATGAAGAAATTACTAACTTTTCTCATTGAGGTGAGAGCTGTGATTAACACACCTGACTGATCACTTAAATTTATTGAAATATAATCTATATTATAAGTTTATAAACTAGAGAGTTGAAAATTTATCACTTAATTATAGATGAGAAATTTATAGCTTTATAGCTATTTTTATCAATTAATTTTAGTATACGTTAAAGATTATAATATTGATGTACTTATGTGCGTTGTATTTTGGTTTCTTAAAATTTCATATATCAATCTTATTGAAGATTTTTGTATTTTCTAATATATAATACATTTATTTTAGGTAAATATTATCAAGAATATCTTATAGACAATAGAAAATATAAATTTACTTTATTATTAATATATGCGTGCTAGTAATTTAAAAATTAATTCTTTCATATAATGCGTGCAAACTTTAATTAAGAGTTTACTTAGTGAAATGGAATCATATCTTTCTAGAAAAGAGATTGATTCTTTATACTAAATTCAAAAATTATTTTTTAATTTTTATTCTTTATTTATTAAAATGATTACATTAGTATATGAAATAAAAATTATTATATTTAATACTAAAAGTGTATACAAATCAATTATGATAAGTGCTTATTATACTTCTATTCACGTTTCTTAAATATGAGACAACTGTAATAAAGCATCTCAATATAGTCACGTGTTAATTTTCATAGAAAACTCTATTAAAAAGTTTTACGAGAACAATAAAGCTATAATATCAGTTTGAAGTACTTGAGGTTAAAGAGGTAAAACAATAAATAGTTAGAAACAATGTGTTGTTTATCGTATCACAATGTTTTAATAACTTCAGAATTAATTTTAATTGAGCTAATTATTATTTTTCTTCAATATATATAGCTATAGTTGTTTATTTTCTTTTCTATTCTTGATCGTCTCATTGTTTTATTTACTAGATAAATCAAATCTTACAGAGTAACGGGTTATTTTAATTGGAAAATATAACTTTGTTTTTTATTTTTAGTATAATATAGGTCATAACATCATTATTTTAAACAGATAATCTTCACTGAGTAACACATTCAATTCAGGGTGATGCAGTATGAATATGATGAAATGTGCAACAATTAACATTACTTTAAAGAAATGAATAATCTGTAGATAGATACTTATAAAAGATTAAATTAAATTTGAACGTTATCTAGTAATATTATATTATCTTTTAAAGATAAGTATTTAAAGATATCTTACATTTTTTTATATTTTTGATATTTCTTTTAAAAATAAGAAATGTTTGATGAAAAACGATTAGATATAAAATCACATATATAGTATTTATTATCACCGTGTTATTTTAATAATTCGATTCTGTATACGTGATACAGACCATGCGTAGAATTTCATATATGACAATAGCTTTATTAAGATAATTTTTATTCGTAACATCATTTATTATGATGAGAATTGCATATTATAATCTCAAAAGTGTATCGTGATATGTGTTTCATGTCACAACCTTTTTTATTGGAATGATAAAATTTTTAATGACCATTATTTGTATTCTTAAAGTTTTATGTATTATTAACAATAAAAATATTATTTTATTTTAAGGGCTACTGATAGACACTGAACTCAGCATTGTCGTTAGATTTTTTTTCAGAAAATTTAGTTTTACTTCCGACTGTTTATGTCTTACGCTTAGAATAGTAATATACTTCACTCTTTCTAAAATTTTTTTTAAGAAACTTCTAATCAGAATATTTTATTGAAAATTACTTTTAAAAATATATCAAAGTAAAGAAAATTCTCCATATACATCATCTGTCTAATGATGTGAATATATTGCCCCTGAGAAATTACGTTTAATTTATTAAAATATTTTTATTAATATCAATAAGATCAATTTTTTTTAAAAGATATATAAAATAATAACATTGAAAATATATTCTGAAGAGCTTTTAAAATATTTCATTTAGTGATATTTTATTAGTGACATTATCATGGTATTAAGTCTAGATTTTATAAAGATTTTACCAAGAATAATCTCTGAAAAGTTGTTTTTATTAGCTAATAGTAATGAGTAATAGTGTACTAGTGATTACTCTAGTATGACATTAGGTATGGAGTATTCTCAAGGAATTTAAAAATATTGATATAAAATTTGTTGTATGATTTTAATAACAATAGCAGGGTAGATTTTTTTAAGATTGATGCTATAAATATTTGCAATTGGAAAAATTGTTTATATTTGTTTTTGAGCTATATTAAATGTAGTCTTCTATTTATGCATTAATATTATTGTAGGTAATTGTTTTCTTTATTACAATGATTATTTATCTTTTATATTGTTGATGAGATGTTATCTAGGATAATGGCAGACATGTACTTTAATGCGATATTCACTTTCATTTAGAAGCATTCTCTTTCTAATACTGCAACTAAAGATACGTTATATTAGTGTAGCTTATTTAAGCATGAATATAGTGATGTGTTCAAAAGCATACTCTACTGATTTGACCAGAGAAGAAACAGTATTTATGCCATTACTTAGTAGCATACATTTCAAGACGTAGGTATAGGTAAGAAGAATGTACTTTCGAAAAGATTAATTCATTTTTGAGGTAAGGATTCCCACGACTAGTATGTTTAAGTATTGATTATCTTTTAGGTAGTATCATTAACTCTCTCGAGTAAAGTAAACTTATAAGTTAGTTCCTAGTTGACTGTAGGATTAACATTCATTTTGAGGATGTCGTGTATTTGGTAAAGGTATATAATTTTCTTCTGATTTTTTAAAATATTTTATTGTATCTCTTGATTTTGTCTATTTAACATCATTAACAGTTTCTGAGCATATTTATTTTATCATGCTTAAAAGATAATTGATATACGATCTAGTTTCAGATAAATAGTATAAATAATCATATTCATCAATAGTTATTTGTCTTTTTTTTTGATGCTTAATTTTTCTTTTAACCTTTTGATGTTATTTTATTTTTTAATGATTATAGCTTTCCGTATGGGTATTCAGAAAATTGTTTTTACTCATTTAATAAATAAATAGTATTTCTGTGCATTATTAAAAAACGTTACTAGTTATTAGTACCGCTATAGTCAGATATGTTTTTCGATCTTGTGTTGAAATTAATGAATTACATTCTGAATTCACAGAGGGTATGTTCTTATTTATTTTTTTGATTAGATTAAGCATAGTTAAGTTAACATCTATTTAGATTTAACAAGTATAAATTCTATCAAATCTAGTTTATGAAATATGCAGAACAATATGTAAATAAAATTATGTTGATAAATTTCTTAATTTAGTTTTTTGTAAAATATTTTTGTAGAGATGATTTAAAAAATCTTAAAATAGATATTATATAATATATTGCAAATATTTGTAGTGTACCTGCATTAATATGAAAAATTTACTTAAGTAATGCAACGCTTAACATTTTTATTGGTTCTGGATATTGACTAAGCTATTTATTAATATTTTATCTATCTTTTTAACAATGTTACGTGATAAGTTACTATTTTAGAATCATTTTGACAATCGTAAGAGTATTAAAATTATTAATTATGAGGATTTTACTTGCTTTTAAGTTGTGTTGATATCTAGAACATTATATTAATATGGGTCCTAATAATGAAAGTCTATATTATATTTCTAACTATTATCGCGTAATTTTTTTTAGTTATTTTTAATAAAAGTGGCATCAGTTTAGTGACTACATAATGATTAATATATATAATTATAAGAGTGAATTAATCAGTTTATACCTGCTCGATAAATACTTATCTGTAGTTAATTTTTTTATTTTGACGCGTTTCTTTGTAGTGCTATGAATTAGTTTTTAAATATATTATCTAAGTGTTTGTTTAATTGAAATTTTCGTATTATTTTACTTAACTTAGTATTTGGATATACATTTAACATAATTTATTATCTTGAGAAGTAAATTTCTTTTCTATTCTGCGTCAATACTTTCTAGAAGCTGCTTTACTTGCAAGTAAAAAGTTTATTTGTTAGTTGTTTTTCGTTTATTTTGACTAGTAATAAATATCATCAAGTAGTGTTCACTTAGAGATATAGTTGTTTTATTTGTTAAGATCCTGAGACATATAATGTAATTAATTACATTTCTCATAAACAATGCAATTTTGATAATTACACTGTGATGTTTTTTAGTGTGGTAAAATAGTCATTTTAATATCTCCTTACTTTTGTAGTATTTTTTAGGTAGATGATAAAAGTGCTGACTAGTAATCTTATTGCAGGTACTTATCTGTTTTATGTATTTAGATTATGTTAATTAATATAGCAATCGTATCTGTTTTTTAATTTAAGTATTATCATTATTTAGCATTCTATTATTTATCAATATGATAGAATTTGCTTTCTAGGATCAGTGTTCTCACTATTTCTGGTGTAGTGAAGATTTATAATACTAAATTTAGTATCTTGTTAAAAAATACTAGTATCTTACCTGTTTATCTTAACAGGATACTCTTTCTTACGTTTAAGATAGATAATAAATTTTATTGTATTATATAATCCTTCAAGTGTTAAATGACAGGACATTTTCTAAGAAAGATGTTTTGTCATTTAACAGGAGATAAGTTAGGAGTTTGATGGTTATCTATTTATTAGTTACTACGTAATGCAATAAATGTGTACAAACTAATTTGATAAGCTTTGTTATTACTCGCCGCTTAGTAGGTTGAAGTTTTAAGTTTATAAATAGACAGATATATTTTATGCTGATATATTTTTAGTTAAATTTAGTTAGTGATCTTTTTTAGAGAGAACTTATATTTCCAATGACTATCGATCTTGTTTTAAAAAAATTTCATCATATAGCGATGGTTAATTTAACTAGATCGAATATTGCGTATGTCAGATAAATAAATTACTTAAAGTATCATTTAATACTACCTTCTACAGTTAACTTAAGAAGTAGGATAAATGATACTATCAGTGAATACAATTTGTATAACTAGTTTTTACTAAAGCATAAAGAGTAGCTTGTATTATATTTTAACAGATAGATTGAAAATATTGAATTATTTGCTTTTTTTAAAAGAAAGAGTGCCCTTATCAAGGATATTGTAATTGATAATATAGCTGAATATGATGAATATCAATTATGCATTTTAGTTTGTAGTTCAGAAGAAAATTAACAGTGTGCATTAAGTATTGTATTTAATACTTGTAATTATTTACTTACTTATTCTATGAGTTTATCAATTTTTTTAGTAATAGTGAGTTAGGATTAAAATCCTATTAGTTATAATGAGCGATTTTTTTATTTTATTACAGTTTGAATAAATAAAATTTTTCTAACATGCGTCTGAGCAGTTTTTATAATTTCCAATCTTTATTATTTTTTTATGATACTCATGATACGAATAATATTTAAAATATACTATTTTATCTATTAAGAAATTATAAAATCTCACACTAAATTATTATCTGAATAATGTTATTACTTACAATGTTAATGTGAGTTCATTAAAGTTTTATTGTATGGTTTAAATATTATAAAGAAACTGTTATTATGTTGATGATGTCATATGTTAATTCAAAGATATCAAGTAGTTTATAAAGGTATTTTTTTAACAATCAGTATGAGATATTAATTAAAAACTTTATTAAATAATATAATTCTATAAAGTTTATAAACAGCTCTTTCTTTAATACTAAAAATTAATGAAATTCTATACAGACTCGGTAGTGTAATTAATCCTATTGTATATATAAGGTAAAATTATTACTATAAAAATCTACGGATTATAAATAATGATAAACATGGGGTCATATTATCTTTAGGCGATGTTGTTAGAAATTATTTGTTAGGTAAATTTTTAATATTAATTTTAATGTGGAATTAAAATCAGAGCTGATAGTTATAATTTACTGAGGTTTGTGTAATTTAAATATTATTTACTTAACGTATTTTTTAGATACATGTCTTATTTCTTGTAGTTTACTTGATGTTTCACGATGTTCTTTAGAGTATTCTGTATTTTTATAACATAGTTATTAATACGATGATCGTGATTACTATATATATTCATAATAATTTCTTTAAGTTTTTCTATGAAAAGTCTAACTTACTGTGATGACTTCGGTTATGTAGTAAGAAAACTTATTTTGGTTATTCAGATCGTTTCATGATTAGGAATTTCACGATGGATTTTATTGCTATAATAAAAGATACGTATAAGTTCTAAGATCTTGTTGAAAAATTTCTTATTTATGTTTTCCATGTTTCACAGGTTTTGATTAGGGTTTTGATTAGAAGTATATAACTTATTGATTTATATATTTCAATAACTGAATTTGACATTCAGCATAAAGAGTAGTTATTTTTTAGAAAATTCCAGTAAGAATAAATAACGCTATAATTACAATAGTTAAGTGTAATATTTTGTTTAAAATATCATATATATAACTTAAAGTATGATGAGTGTACTTAATATTTTTAATACTAATATGTTATAAGTTTATTAAACATATTTATTAATTTAATAATAGAAATAATATGTTTTATTGATTATGTTCAATATTTAAAATATAATATGTCATTTAATATTTGTATTCAATTCATTCTTCAATTTTATGCATGTGTTTTTTTAGTTCTTGGGATAAATAATTATGCACTACAATGTTATTGATTGAATCGTTACGAAAATACAACAAGCATAAGATTATCATTAAAATAATAAATATTCGTATGCTCAAAAAGTATTAAGTAAATTGATTTTAATTATATACTTAATGAGGTAACAGAATAAAGATGCCATTAAATTATGTTGTACAATTAAACTAATAAGATAAGTACTAATGATTAACATTGAGAAAATTATAGTTATTAGATTGAAAATCTTATCATGATAAAACTTATTAATTCAATCAAATTAATAAGTTTTATAGTAAAAATTATTATTATACTTTTTATTAATATAGAAATTTTTACTTTAAGCCTTATCATTCTGTTAGAAAGTAGTAATTATTTTCGCATAATAAAATTAAAAATATTAGAAATTAAAAATATATTACTTTATAAAAGCACTTTTAATAAATTAATATATTTATAAATTTTATTAATTATTTTTTATTTTAATATTAAGAAGAAAATATATTATAATTAATAGACAAGGTAGAAATATGACGACTAATAAATAACATTAATACTGGAAGCTCTAGTAACATCAAGAGATGTAATGTTACTCTTAAGGATAAGATATGATCATTAATCATGTTAATAAATTTATTATCAAATTAAGAAAATATAACACAATAAACAGTTTCTTTAATTCAAGTATAGTTAGTATTAATATTTTTCTTTTAAAATATTACTATAGAAAAACTAAATACACTATATATTTTCCTTTAGTATATTTTAAAGTATTAAAGCTGATTAATATGTTTTATAAGATTTAAATAAACTAGTTTCTTTATATAAAATTATATTAATATATAGGCGGTGACTAGATTGTTTGTTAATATATTAAAGTATAATAGAGTATTGAACAATGAAAATAGCTCTAGAAATGTTAGTAAGATTAAAATAAATTAATAATAATTTTTGACGATAAAAAAATTTTGTAAAAATATATTAAATTTGTGTGTAAAAGTATTTATAAAAATACAATAATTATTTTTTATGACTTAGTCGCTCATTTGATAAATATTTAATATAAATTATAATACTGAAATATTAATCACTAAGAACATAATGGTATTACTCAATGTTGAGTAATGTGTTAAAGTCATTATTTTTATATGTAATCATGATTTTTATAAAGATTTTATAATAATCAATATTACTCATAGACTAGAATATTACTTTTAATGTCTAATATCAAATGCAACAGTTAATGTAAGAAATATTTTATATCATTAGTATTACCTAAAATAACGATTACAATAGCATGACATGAAAGATCTAAAGTCTCATTAGCCTTTCTGGTGATTTTTAGTTTTTTTAAAGTATATAAAGAATGAATATTTGAGTGTAGTTATATATTTGACACTAAAAAGTAATTATTGCTTCACATGTTTTTATGCACTTGTCAGATATCTCAAGTAGATAAAATATAAATTTTATTTTATAAAAAATATTGCATAAGTTAGTATCTTTAGTACATTAAGTTAATATTTTATTTTCATCAAAGAGGTTGCAGTTTTGTTACTGTATTAATAATTTTACTTTTACAATAAACGCATCAGTCGAGTAGAGGAGTACTTTTCTGCCTTCACACAATATAAAAATTTAAAAATCAATAAGTTTAGCAGGAGAAGTGTTAACAACTTAAGTTATTAAATGATTTTTTCTCTATTTTATATTATGTTAGATAAATATAGATGTAATAAAGTTTATTCAAAATTTTTTATAGATATTATAATTTTATATGTAATTCTTAAAATGATATCATTTTAACTGATCATTACTGTTTTCTTAAAATAGTTACAACATTATACTAAAAAGTACTGAATGTATATTTAGTTTTTTTATGAACTTACTGTATATTCTTTAAAGTGTTTATCATTAGAAGCATTATCTCAGTGATCTTCTGAGTAGAGTTGTTGCGTATCACGATTGTAAATTTTAAAAATAGAAAACGTTAGAAAGAAAACGTTTACTAGAATAGCTGTGAAAGTGTGTTGTTGAGATCTATGCTAGGAGTAATAATATCAAGATTGTATTTTTACTCTTCATTAATAAAGTGTGAAAATATAAATATATCTAGTGATGAGTCTGTAATTTAGTTAAAATTTTTAGCATTCAATTACATATCGTAGTAAATACTTAAATAGTTATTATTATATACTCATTAGTAAGATAGATAATTGTATAGACATAAAAACGTTATGCATATAACTATTATATATATAAAATATTTATAGATAAGCATATATTATATACTATTTAAAATTTTTGTAATAGCAATATATAATATACTTTAGGTTTTTAATATATTTACAAGTATTGTATTATTTAATGTGTATTTAATTAGTCAAAAAATATACTAAATTTATAAGAATGATGCAAAGATTTGAATATTAATTTATAGTCTATCAATTTAGCATTTGTGTTCTTTTTATTTTTTAAAAAAATACTGAAATCTTTCATAGTTTTTGCATGTTTTCCTATATTGTAGTTAAATACAGTAGATTATTACTCAACGCTTTAAGTTTAGTAAAAATAAAAATGTGATTAGTTTTATTTCTTTATTAATATTTTTTATTATAATTTTATTTTATTTTATTTTATTTTATTTTAGACATATAAATTTAAATCATTTAATGACGTGTTAGTTATCTAGATCCGATCAAAAATCTTGCAGGATAGAAAATTTTTAGACCATTTTAATCTGAGTTTTAGCAATAAACTTAATTAATATAATAAGTAATAGTAAGTTATTTTGATATTATTTAATTAGAAAAACATCAATATATTATAAATTCGTATTTTTGATAGCTCATACCTAACAAATGCAAAAATAATCTTATTTTAAATTTTTTAAGTAATATGCTTGTTGATACTTATGAGATAATTAGTAAGAGAGAATACTTCTGTTGTCTGTATATTAAAAAAATAGTCAATGAATTCACCTCAGGTATTAGTTAGTCATACTAATGTTTAGTTGCAAATATTAATGAATTTAATTTATTAAGTAATGACCGGAACTTTTATTGATTTAATATATTTAAATTTTAGCTGTCTAATTTTAATATATTTTATAATAGTTCAATATGATTAAAAGCTTTTGTACGCACTCTTCCGTTTCTTTAGTGAGAGAATTGTGATTTCAATAAATTTCTGATGTAGACATTTCTTAATGTGTTTCTTACGTTAAAAATGCAAAATTATTGCAGTTTAGTTGAATGTTAAGCAGTTAATAATTCTAATTATTACCTAAAAATTAGATCCAACGATCTTGTTAATTTTATTAATAACTATTATTCGTGATAAAAATAACTTTAAATTCATTAATGCGATAGGCTAAAATATCAGCGTTCATTGAGTATTTTTTTATATAATAGATAAATCAAATATTGTATTCACGATTTAAATTTGATTAGTTAAATATTTATAATTGCCTTTTCCACATTCAGAAATATTTTTTCAGATCAGTCAATGTAATTTTAGCGATGATACTCCTAAAAGAGACATTAAAATATATAATGGATTGTGTTTTTTATTTAAATAATTGCAATAAATATATTGTAGACATAATTTAAAATATTTAATCTACATAACTGAAATTTATTAACACTTGTTTTATGTATATTAGTAATATTTCAGATTAAAAGTATTCATTTGATTGTTTATTTGTTATATTACTTCTTATTGAGAATAGAAAAATTATGATTATTAAGTATTTAGTTTTATGCATTATTCAATGTTGGAAAGATTTTAATTGGAATTGTAGGTGTAAATAATAGTATCGATTATTTTAACGAGTTATTTATCTAATAGAGAAAAATTAATGTTGGTATTCTGAACATTGTTAATTCGGATTTTATTAACCGAATTCTTTAAATTTAGTTTGAGTAGCTTTATCTTTATTTCTGACGGTGTTTATTGTCAGAAGCTTAACATAGTTTTATAGAAGATTTTTAATGCAAAATCATTTCGGAGTATATTGCAATAAACATTGTTGTTATACTATATTATAGTATATGAATATTCTCATAGATTAATTTTTAGTAGTATATCTGCAACTGATTGGTAACAATTCTTTGATTTGTTCAAACGATTTTATACATGTAACTATTATAGTTGTGTATTATTTTAACAGAAAACGTGTAAAATAATATAACTTGAAAATATTTTTAACACCATCTAAGACTTAGTTTTTCTATTGTAATTAGTGTATTTAGCATTTTTGTTATAGTTCTATCTTTATAGATGAAATTTAATCATAGGTTTCAGCGTTAATCTTTCTCTGAATAACTATCATTTTTATTTATACATACACATAAGTTTTTAGTATATTGCTACTGACTTTTAATATTGTTAAAATTAAATGTATTTCATTTTTTATAAATTAACAAAATATTTACATATTTTATAGTAACTATGATACTTAATATTTTTAACTAACATAGTTTAATTAGAAATTATATTTTTGTTTTAAGTGTGTGAAGTGTGTGAGGAATTTAAGTATGATGATTTATGTCTTCGTAGTAATGAAAAGAGCGTTTCATATCACTATCTGAATCAGACTAGTTTTTTATGAATACTTTTAATTTCTGTAGATATTTATAATAATATTGATTTAGTTTATCATTGTATGGGTCATAATAAAGTCAATTTAAACTATGCATTGAGATTGTAAATTTTAGCGTGTTAGTAAAACAATTGTAGGCTGTTTATTATGTCGACTCAAAAGTTTTAGCTAAACTATAATATTATTTAGTCTTGTTCATAAGTGCTTATGTGACTTATTTATTTGAAGTATAAAATACTTAAGTTTATTAAGATTCATTTTTTAAATTTCAAGAAGATATTATTTTAGTGATATAGTCTTTTTATTTGAAATGCACTAATCTATTGAATGCACTATTTTTTTATAAGGTTATAGTACTATAGGTTTTCTTGTTAATATTATTGTCAGAATCTGTTATAATTTTTTTGTCTGATTAATGTTAAAAAGATTCTTCTGTAAGTAAAGTCTGCTGTAAGTTAAACGTTTAGATTAGTATTATTTTTTTGTTTTTTTAAAACTTTAATTTCTCACAGGAATATGAAACATTAATATTTAATTCTAATAATAAAAAGCGAGCTAAGATAAAATAATATAAATATCTTTATTTAGTTGACTGAAATGATTTAAATTTTTTTATTTTATAACATAAAAGTTATAAGTCTATAGTTATGTTAAAAGATATCAATTTTATTGAGATACTGATTTTAGAAAATCGATAAAGATTTATTTCCTGGTTTAATTTAAATCAGATCCGAGAGATTGTTTTGAATACTATTATTAATATATTTTCATATATTCAGTAAAACTAGAAATAAAGGAAATAATGCGTTGCGTGTTATATAAGATATAATTTCACTAGATTTAGTGATTTTACAGAATAATTTAAAGAAATTTACTGACGATTCAAGAAAGTTAATTTAATGTAATAACATGACTATGAAAATGCAGTTTGATTTAAAATACACACAGGAAGTGCTATTGAGAGTAATTGACGTTTTTAAGAATATATTGCTAGTAGTATAAAAAATTGATTATTATATATTTATTAACGTCTCAATAGTTATTGTTGACATTCGTTTGATCAATATTATGTAATATACAAAATGAGAATAAATATTTAGAGGGCATTATAAGACCTTTAAATAAATTAAGTACTATGTTAATACGTGTATTAAGAGTTAGATAAGGTATTTTGCGATTTACTAAAGAATATAGTGATATTTTTATAAAATTACTAATTAAAAATCGATTTAAATAGTTGAAATAGTATATCAAGCAAGATTATATGAGACATAATATAATAGTAACCAAAATATTATTTTATATAAATAGATGGATAAATTATTAGTAGCATTATTATACAATCATCGGTAAAAATTTCGCTAATGATAAACATCTAACTTGAAAATTATTAAAGTTTGATGAGGTAAGACTATATTTTAAAGTTAGTAGTATATTGATACTAATATGATTATTGATATATTTTATATTAAAATATAATAAAGAATAAGATAAATAAATATCAATATAAATATAAAAAATATTAAAATCAGCAGCATTGAGGTTAAAATTAAGGAATCAATAATATTTATATTGGAGTGAGTTATGATCGTATTGCAAGCAGCGTAATGTATTAAATGAAGGTAAAATTATACGTGTCAATTTTTTATCTATCTAATTAGTGTTCAAAAAAATTATAACATTTTTTATGTACAAAGTACTGGTTAAATATAATATATTTTTAGTTCATCGCTGGGTATTGAAAATAAAATTTATAAGAATTGTAACATCTAGCGATGAGTAGTACAGAGATAACGAATATGTGGTAATAGTTATCTTAATATTGAACTATGTTAAAAATTAAGTAGGCAGTCTAAAGGTATGCTAATGTTGTAGCTGAATCAAATATTACTAATATTATGACAAAATTCTATATTATTATCGATAGTAACAGTACTTTTGATCATAATTGACTATATAAGTTATTGTATATGTTTGACATGTTTTATAAAATCATGCATTCTATTAAACATGTTTATATTATATGATATTGAGTATAATTTTAAATCTACATTAGAATTCTTTAAAAAGAATAATTGTTTATATAAAGTTATTAGTATTGTATTATTAAAGTCAATGAGATTATCTCTATGTTTTTGATTGCGTCAATTTTATCAGAAATAGTAATAATACAAATCAGTTTATTTGAAGATTAATTTTTTAAAACACTATTTTCTATATGAAAAAACATCACTGAATAACAATCGATGTTAATCATTATTTTTTGAAAGCAGTAATAGAATTTCATTGCATAATTTCATTACTTATTATGAGCTCTTAAATATCCTTTTATTATAAAGGTTATATATATTATAAAAATTTGAGTTATGTAGATATATCAACCATTTTCATAAAATGAGTGTTTATGCTGTTATCAAAAAAACAATGTAATTTTAAATGCGCATGATTCATTTTCAACTAGTAAAAGTGATATAGAATATATTAAATTTAAATCAATATGATACTAGTACTAATATTGTATAGAATTAATATTCTATTACTAAAATAATTTATAGAGATATTTGAAGATAATAGTTTTATTTAATCATAACGATATCTCCAACAAGAATTAATAATCACTGCATTTAGTTATTGCAAATAACTTCTTGTATTACCTTGAACACTTTTCGTACAAAGTTAAATATTGTCTTCCATAATTTTTGTAGCTAACTTTAATATTAAATTAATTATTGCATACTTAGCAAAAATTTTTAGTGTAAATCGAGATATCTCGAATAAAATTACACGACTTTGTTCATTCTCTATACTTATGCTATCTTTTATTTTATATTATCTTATCTATAGTTTATTAGTTTATTAGTTTTTATGATAAATATAATTTATAAGATATAAAAAATAAATTCTAGTTGTATCTGAACTATCTTTGCTATTGTTTTATAATAAAATAATCAAGATAATTACTGATAGATAACAATAGAAAAGATATAAAGCGTTATCACTAAGTAGAAATGTTTGTATTTGTGTGTTAATTAAAATATTATTAAAGATATTATGTACGCGTAATTACTTTGATTTTTTGGAAAATTTTATCAGAAGTAATGACATGTGTTCAAATAAAAGATTATTTTAATAAAAAATATACTGAGTTTGAAAATGTTTGCATGAATTTTATAATAATGTACTTATCTTCATTCTAAAATATTTTTTAAAATATAATATATTTAAAATTTTTAAGTGTGTTTCATTGAATGAAAATTACATAAATTAGATCCAGAAAATATTAAATAAATATAAGTACAATATACTTTTCATGTCATGTTGTAGGTTATCCTCTTTATTGATTCAATTATGAAGAAAGATTAATAATCATCATATGTAATGAGTTTAGATTGTTTAATATATTAGATATAATTAAAATAAAGATTTTGTATTACGTAAAGTTACTTGAATAATGATATCTATAGAATATTTTTTGCTTTTATTTTACTTTAGTTATTTTATATTAAAGAATTATTAAAATGTCATTTATTTTATTAAAAATACTTTATGGAGAATCACGTTGGAATACACTAAAAATCACCCTACATTTTTTATTTATGATTACGAAACTTTTGGAAAATCCCCTACACTTGATCGTCCTGCACAGTTTGCAGGGGTTAGAACTGATCTGAATTTTAATATTCTGGAAGAACCTGAACTTTTTTACTGTACGCTTTCTGATGATTATCTACCACAACCTGAAGCAGTAATGATTACTGGTATTACCCCACAAATTGCGTTAAAGCATGGTGTTAATGAATCTGAATTTGCTAAACGCATTCAACATGTCTTTAGTCGACCTCATACCTGTATTATGGGTTATAACAATATTTCTTTTGATGATGAAGTTACTAGAAATATTTTTTATCGCAATTTTTATGATCCTTATGCTTATAGCTGGAAACAAGGAAACTCACGCTGGGATTTGCTCGATGTTTTAAGGGCTTATTTTGCTTTGCGTCCGGAAGGGATTAATTGGCCAAAAAATCAGGATGGACTACCTAGCATGCGTCTTGAACATATTACCAAGGCTAATGGTATTTCGCATGAAACTGCACATGATGCAATGTCTGATGTATTGGCGACTATTCACGTAGCTAAATTGCTAAAATCTACTCAACCACGCATGTTTGATTATTTTTATCAGTTGAGAAAGAAAACTAATATTAGTCAGTTAATTGATATTGTCGAGATAAACCCATTAATTTATGTGTCTAGTATGTTCGGAGCGGTGCGTTCTTATATTAGCTTAATAGCTCCTTTAGCATGGCACCCGTATAATGGTAATACATTGATTATTTGTGATTTATTTTCTGATCTTTCTCCTTTAATACATTTATCCACTCAAGAATTACGTGAACGCTTATACACTCCGAAGTTAAAATTAGTTAATATATCGCCTATTCCAATTAAATTAGTACATATCAATAAATGTCCTATTCTTGCGCCTGAGAAAACATTACGTATAGAAGACGCAGAACGTATTGGGGTTGACCGTGATCTTTGTTTATTTAATTTAGAAATGCTACGTAAACATCCTAATATTCGAAACAAAGTTATTAAAATTTTTTCAGATTCTTTTCATTTTGAAGAGCCTAAGGATGTAGATGAAAAAATTTATAATGGCTTTTTTAGCAACTCAGATCGTTTAAGTATGGACATTATTAAAGATACATTACCAGGACATCTTTCTGAACTCGAGTTAACGTTTCAAGACTCACGTATGCAAGAACTTTTTTTTCGTTATAAGGCGCGTAACTTCCCAAAGATTTTATCGCATGAAGAAAAACGGCGCTGGTTACAACATCGTAGAGATTATTTTACGGAAAGTCGATTAACGGAATACATGAAAAATATAGCGTTATTAATGATAAAGTATCAAGAAGATCCTGAGCGTTCTAACCAATTAAGAGAATTGATAAAGTATGCTACAGAATTATCTAGTTAATATTATTTAACAGCAATTATTACTAAAATATGTTATGTTTTTTTATTTCTCAATCGAAAATCTTACATGACTGCAAAAGAAAAAAATTTTTTATTTATAATAGTATTTTCTATCATCTCTATGTAAGATATGATGAAATAATTTATAGAAATAATAATCATAGCTATCAAGACTATCAATATAACCTATTTTCATTTTAAATTTTATTGGTGTAGTGATATTACAGTATCCAGTATTTTCTAAATCAGTCTCTTTATAAAAGAGCTTGCAATTGTAGTTTTGTATAAAAATAAAATTATTATATTTTTTTGAGTAAAGCTCATAGCACTGCTTTAGGAAAGTGTGAACTATATTTTTGTATATTATTTAGTATCGTAAAAGTTAGATTGAGACATTGAAGGTTTATATTTAAAGAGTTATCAGACTACCTCTGTATTTTCTAATCATTTTCTAGTTAGTTTTATGTAATTTTAATAATCATATATTTCAGATGATATTATAAGTATAGAATTTATTACTTTTAGCTATCTCAATGATCGAAAGTATATGGGAGATCTTGTCTAAAAGTATTGTATTTCTATAATTTGATATTTGATACAATATTTTTTAGGAAATCTACTGCATATTATACAATCTAATAGATATTAACGTATTTTGTATACGTGTAATATATTCTTTATAACTAAAAGTATATAATGTTACTTTTAAGTCCTTTATTTTAAGTTATGAGTGTATACGAAAGATTTTTATTTTTATTATAATCTTTTCATAATTTTATTCGTAGTTTAATTCTTGGTTTATTAATCATTACAAAGTGGGTATGATTTTTAATCAACGCGATTAGGAATTTCGATAATTATATTGTTTTATATAAAAAACTAAAAAAGCGTAACGTTCTTGCAATCTTTAAAAGTTTATAATAGTAATCTATATAAATAGATGTGTGTAATATTTTACTAAAATTAATTGTTGATATATGTAGCTGTGTAGATATATCAATATATATTGATTATCTTAAGGAAAATATTGATTGTAGCTAATGCATAATTAAGGTCCAATATGTTGAAATGTTTTTTGACTGATGTTACTATTTCGTATTTAATTATATTAATAGTATAGATAAAATTATTACTTATTACAATTATAGATAGATTCTAAAAAACTTATAGTGATCTTAAAATATTATAAACCAATCTTGATTGATTGTTTTGTAATATAACGACAATTTTATAACTTTATAAGGAAACATGCAATAAATAAATATAAAATAAAAATGTTATTTGATAAATAGTTATATATAATGAAAAACATTCACTAAAATATAATTTAATACAATTTATATACAAATAATATCTTTCACATCAATTAGTTATTTAGTATATTTCTAATATCAACAATGAATTAATTATAGTAAAAAATTAATATTCTAGGAAATGAATAAATGCCTCTTCATCCATTACTTGAATGCCAAATTGATGTGCTTTTATTAATTTATAGCCGGAAGATTTACCAGTAATTAGTATATCTGTTTTTTGAGAAATATGTCTAGAGACTTGTGCGCCAGCAGAAAGTAGCTTTCTTTTTGCTTCATCACGGGTTAATTTTTTCATAGAACCTGTTAATACTACTGTTTTTCCAGAAAATAATTTATTAGCACCAGTAATATTGACTGAAACAGCTTTCGGCCAATGAATTTTTACTTTGTCTACTAAATCTTGAATTATAGATAAGTTATGTGGTTTATTGAAAAAGTTAATAATATTTTTAGCTACTACATGGCCTATATCTTGTACTGTGTTTAGTGACTCTGAATTTGCTGTTATAACTGCGTCTAATGTTTTATAAGATAAAGCTAGATTAGATGCCTTTACTTCGCCGACTTCAGGAATCCCTAAGGAATAAATAAACCGGGAAAGTGTAGTAGATTTAGATTTTTCTAGTGCATCAATAAGATTTTGAGCTAACTTAGGTCCGATGTTATCTAACTTAGTTAAAATAGTAGCACTCAATTGATATAACTCTACTGGAGTATGTACGTATTTGTATTCCACTAGCTGATCAATAATTTTATTACCCATTCCATTGACATTCATGGCCTGACGTGAAACAAAATGTTTGAGAGCTTGTTTACGTTGAGCACTACATATTAAACCACCTGTGCAACGTATAATCGCGGAATGCTGAACACGTTCAACATCAGAACCACAAGCTGGACAAACAGTTGGAAAAACAATGTCACGGATATCAGAAGAGCGTTTTGAATTCATGACACTAACAATTTGTGGAATTACATCACCTGCACGACGAATAATAACAGTATCACCAACATGCAAACCTAAACGTTTAATTTCATTATAATTATGCAAAGTAGCATTACTCACTAACGCTCCTGCAATTTGAACTGGTTCTAATCGTGCAACGGGTGTAATTGCTCCTGTACGACCAACTTGAAATTCAACATCTTTTAAAATTGTTTTTTGTTCTTGAGCAGGAAATTTAAAGGCCGTAGCCCAACGAGGTGCGCGTGCAGCAAAGCCTAACTCTTCTTGTGTTGCAATTGAGTTTACTTTAATTACAATACCATCAATATCAAAGCCTAGTGTTGGACGTATTTGTTCTATTTTGTGATAAAAGTCTAAAACTGCTTGATGTCCAGTACATATCTCCACATACTTACTGACAGGCAAGCCCCAATTTTTAATTTTCATCAAACGCTCATAATGAGTTTTGGGCAGTGTGTTATCTTCTATAATCCCAATACCATAACAATAAAATGATAGTGATCTTGTTGCAGTTATACGAGGATCTAACTGTCGTAAAGAACCCGCAGCTGCATTTCGTGGGTTAGCAAAAACTGTACCGCTAGTACGACGAGCTATTTCATTGAAAGTATTAAACCTTTTTTGCGGCATAAATATTTCACCACGAATTTCTATGCGTGAAGGAATATTTTCACCAGTTAGTCGTAACGGAATAGTTCGAATAGTACGAACATTTGCAGTTATATTTTCACCACATGTACGATCACCACGGGTTGCTGCTTGAACTAACTCTCTATTTTGATACAACAAGCTTACTGCTACACCATCTAGTTTTAACTCACAACAAAATATCAGGTCTTCATGGTTTTTTAGTCTATCGCGAATACGTTGATCAAATGCAAGATAACTTTCTTTATTGAATACGCTATTAAGAGATAACATGGGAATTTGATGACGTACAGTAGAAAATTTTGTTAATGGTGTAGCTCCAACTCTTTGTGTAGGAGAATCAAGAGTTATCCATTCCGGATGTTCAGATTCAATTTTTTTTAGTTCTTCTATTAGTTTGTCATATTCTACATCAGGGATTTTTGGTGAATCCAATACGTGATATTGATATTCATGATGGCGTAATTGTTCTTTGAGTGTATTAAGATATTGTTTTTTAGTCATGGTGTTACCAATCAAGATACGAATCTTTAGTAAAAATGCATTAAAAGTATAAGAATACAAATCTAATAATATATATCACTAAGTTATAGTTTATCATATAAATGATAATGATAAGTTATTAGAGCTTGTCAGTGTGGATGATATATAGATATTTTCAGTAGATTGTATAGAATAACTTTATTTTAATAATTTAGAGAACATAATGATATATTATTTTTTAAAAATAGCTTATCTTATTATTTTAGACAGCATTAATATATACACTCTAGACTAATGATACAATTAGTGTAAACATATTTTTATAAAATTCATTTCATATTTTATATAATAGACAATAATCTATTTTAGATGAAGATACTTTAGATTAATATTCATGTATTCTCATGATTCTTCTATATTTTCAATAGATTTTTAGTTAGATTCACACGAATTATATAATTATTTTTAGGATTAAATTAAAATGATAGAGTTAATGATAACGCGTTATCTTCATGATAGTTGTAATGATATGGTATATATTATTTATAAATACCAATTTATATTAATATAATTTTACAATCTTTTTATTTATGAAAGTTATTTTCTAGAAATTTATAGCTATTAAGATGCTTTGTGTCTCCTAATACTACCTTGTATTATATTTTATACCATGAAAAGAACCTTGCCGTGTCTCATTTAATATATGATTGTATTCTGAAATTTTTTAATGCAATTATAAGTTTTTTCATAGATTGAATTCGTTTTTTAACGAATATATATAAAAGATTATAAAAGTACTGTTAGGTTCTTATGTTTTTTACACGTTTTCATTAAACAGATTTATTACAGTACTTTTTGAGTAGGTGTAGTTCGGTTAGTGATAATTGTATTTTTTTAAAATTATGCAATAGGATAATATAAAAATGTTTTCTAAAAAAATTAGTTGAAGCTATCAATACTCTTGATAATGATATTCAAAATACATAGTAATGTATGTGAGCTTTATTTATATTATCTTTTTTAGAGATATGTATTTTAGTTTTTTTGAGCAAAGAGATCTCAATTTATTGAAAGATTTTTTTATATTACTACGGAAATGTTAGATTGAAACAGAATTGAATATATATAAAATTATTATTTTTAAAAAAGATTGAAAATTAATGATTAGATTAGAAAAAAAGTTTTATATGCATTACTTATATCAGTTTACCTTAAGAAATAAATTACTTACATTCAATGAAGAGAAATACTACTTCATAATTAGATAGTGGTAAGTCAGTTATTAATTTATTTTTAATTTTCTGAAACTGTGTGAGATAATATATGGATTAGGTACTTAATTTTCCATATTATCACTTAATGGTTATAATGCACGACTCATATGAAATAAACATTATTCCTTCATAAGCAAGCTGATGAGAGATAATTTATTAATATTTATATTGAATTAATTGTTTGAAGAGGAAAGACGTTTATCTCTGTTTTAGATTATTGGAAATAATATTTTTAATTATTTATACTAATTAGTATCAAGAAAAATTTTTACGATTGTTATCGGTTAGATAATAATGCTAACTTCAATAATCTTGATTTATGTACTTAGCATTAATCTATTTAGATACATTCAAAAACAGATCTATTACTGAAATTTATAAATATATTCTATTTACTAACTTAATAGTATATATAGTATTATAATGTACTAGCAGTAATAAGATCACGATAACATTATGGAAATTTAACTAGGATGTATTACGTTTTTATTCAATCTTCTGATGGATATCACTCATACCTAAGTGATCGCTTATGTAATTTTATTTGACGTAACTTTTAAATATTCGAATAATTATTATGTTTCTGTTATTTGATTGAAAGAAGAAAAGGATGATATAAATACTAATGTTAGCTTTATAGGGTAGTGATTATGACTGTTATAGTTTAATTTGTAGACATAAATGCGTTTTACGGTGATTATTTTGTTTATAAATAATCAAATAGCTCCGAAAAATTTAAAATATTAAGAACATGAATTTTAAAGCGATGAGAGTGAAAAATAGTAAAAAACTGAATTTTTATCATTATCAATGTCATGATAGACTTAATGTACTTATTTTAATCTTGTAAAATTTTAAAATTCTTTTTTAATGATAGCCAAAAGTTCATCTTCACTATAAGCGTTAAATGATGTAGTAATAATCCTCACATATATATAGTTGATTCATCTTTTTCTAAAATGTTAATCTTAATAATATAATATAGATGAAGGTTTTCAAATCCTAAAAAGAGAAAAATTAATACATTTTGAAATATTAGTTAATTATTCAGACTTTCAATACTCTAAAATGAAAGGTTTTGTATTTCGTGAATTTAAGTTAATATAAAATTAGTTTGTTTTTAATATATAAATAAAAATATAAGATAAATTTTTTGCAGGTTATATGAATGATGCTATTTATTATTTATGATATTTTATAAAATGTCTATTATATGATTTCTGAAATGTACAACTTATTATGACGTATCTATGTAATGAAGTTATTTATAGAATATCTACTTTATCAAAAAAAATTACTAATAACAAAATATAGTTATGACGCACGTAATTCTAAAGAATATTTCAGTAATCATTTATAGTGGTTTAGTAAGAAACAATTAAACTGAATCTAAGAAGAGAATTTCAGAGCCAAAAGAAGGTGCAAAATATCATATATGCTAAATATTATAACAAATGCTCAAAGTAGTGTTTTTGATATTTTTTGAATGTATAAAATATATTTTCAACTCTTTCTCAAGAGGTAATCTGCTATTTAGTGTGATTATTTTCAATATTTAGAAAATTTTTCCTAAATACATCATGTAGTTATGAGATTAATTTTAATAAAATAGTAGATTGGATTTTGTCTAAGGAACTGCTAAATCATACCAACTTGTTGTATTGTTTTATAGTCACACATGTAAGTGCATTGAGTAACAATTAAGTGTTTATTATAATTTCTTTGAACTATTTTAAATGCCCTTCGGATTTTTTTTGAATACTATATCATGTTCTAATAGAACTCAATGCTTGTTCTAAGAGCTGTATCTTTTTATTTTTTTTAAACAGCACATTTAAATAAATTTTATTCTACACAAGTTTAGCATATTTCTGGAGTGATAAAGATAAATAATAGCATGATACAACTTACGAGATTATTGGTAAGTAAAGTATTTCCTTAATAATTATAAATGATTAAATTTAAAAAATTTTCAGACTAATTAGTTATCGGTACACTTATTAGATTAATGGAATATTCGCTATTATAAAATATTAAAATTTAATAGCTTGCTTAGTATTTTGTATATAAAATAGAAAGACGATGAATTTTAGAGTGATATAAATTTAGGTGGATATTTAAAGATTTTGAGAATTTATTTATAATTATTTATATATTATTATTTTTATGTATGTTATTAGTGAAAGTTAAAAATTAATAATAATATTAGTCAAGAAATATATTAATATAATTAACTTTATTTTAAGATTTGAAAACTTAACACCTCTGAAATTTCTATTTATATAAAATATTATATTACTTCTATATAAATAACAAAATTATTTGTAATAAAAAATTTTTTCTAAACATTTTTCCAGACAGAGTACTACGAACTATATTATTTCATATTTTAAAAAATGGAAAACGCTAAAAAATAAAGAAAAGCTTCCCGAAATAGATTTTAAATATCTCTGACTAGGTCTATATTATTACTGATGATAATGCATATATTATATTTATAATAATAAAGTCGAAAAACATAACAATACAAATATTTTCGTGATAATATTATTTTTTGATAAAAAAGTGTTTAGGATCAAATTAGATATTGCGGTAGACATGTAAGACTTATTCTATGAATGATAGTCAATATCATCAATAACAAACAGTACTGTTGTAGTTTTAGTTTGCATACAATGTTTAACATGAGTAAAATATATTAGCTGATGCAACTGTTATATAGGTGAAATATTGATGTATAGTATGTTATTATACATGTATTATAATTATCTAACATTGCACAAAATAATAAAGTTTATAATTTTATGTAATTCCAAATAACTTTGGTCTTTTAATGTATATATGGGTTGGCTGTAAAAATATTTATAAATTTAGAACACTACTTAAAATATTAAAATATTTAATTTTAGTCTATGAATTTAGTTTTTATTTGTTGATTATTCAAAAGTACTAAACAGACCGTTACATTACATTGAGATATTTTAGTTCTTTTTCTATAAGAGATTCATAAGATGGGGTAATCTTCTATAAAGTATATTTAATATAATGTATTCATTGTGTACTAATTGTTGGTTTTTAAAACCATATGTAGACTTTCTTTATGATAATTTAAGGTTATTGATATTTTATTATTAAGTGATTAAGTGATTAAGTGAGTAAGTGAGTAAGTTATTAAGTTATTAAGTTATTAAGTTATTAAGTTATTAAGTTATTAAGTTATTAAGTTATTAATATATAATATAATTTTAAATTCAAAAAGATACTATTATGTACTTTTATTACAATTACTTAAAATACACTCTTTATGTTAGTTTGTATTAAATATTTTGATACTTCTAAGCACAAAGTATTACCGAATTAATCATGCTAAATAAATGATGTAATGAAATAATTTCACTAAAATAATTGCAAGTAGTGTTTTATAAGTTCCTGGAATTGCATTAAGATGTATCAAAATAATGAAGGAGTTTATATTAATTAACTCCACTAAACACTCAATGCATATTATAGAATTTAAAAGTATGCACTGTTGTTGAGTGATAATCGGCAAGTTTATGACTTGGAAAAAGTTTTATTGAAAGTCTAATTTAGTGAGCTTAACTGTAGTGATCATATATTAATTATGTTGACTCAATTTGTGGATAGAATTAGATTGTGTCTTTATTTTTAGAAAAGTTCACTATGTCTGTTTATATAACGTGTTTAATGAGGTTGATTAATAGTCTTCTTGAAATGTGAATTTTCTAATAAGTTTTATTTATAAAGTATAGCTTTTGAAGCTTTACACGATGATTTATCAAATAGAGTGATTTTACATATTTTTTTTAGTGTAAATATTTTTGTTGTTTTGTTATGGGGTTTAACTTAGCCAGAGGATATTTAAGAACTGATTTTAAGTTTTTTGAGGTGTAATAATTTTATGTGTTTTTACTAAAAATTATTAAATTAGAAAAATTTAATATACACTTTTTATTTTTAATCTAATCACTACATATTTAGCAGTTAAATGTTAATTAAAGTTACAAAAAAGATGTCACGGAATATTTCATAGTCATAAAAAAAGTTAAACGTCTATTGTAAATTTTTACGCTATAATATGTTGTTTTATGTTTATATCATAACAATGATATAAATATGTTCTGATTAATTATTAGGTAATCCATTGATTGCAATTAATACAAGTAAAACATTAAATATTAAATATTTACTTTTAGTTGCGAAATTTAATTTTAGTACATAAATATGTTTTCTGTATAGTAATAAGTCTTGACAAATCTCTTTAATTAATTTCAATAAAAAAATTTTTAAAATTTTTGATTCAATACCACGAATACATTAAAAACATTATGTCTTGTTGTAAAATGAGAGGTGAAGATATTATAATTTTAATGCATCTTTCTTGGAACATAGAGATTATGTAATGTATTAATATGATTAAGAAACTTAAAAAAGTAAAATCGTTTTCTAAAATTAACTCGATACATATATCAGCGTATATGTACTTATTGTTATTGTATAAATTTTTATAGATAATTTTAAGAGTATTAAAATAATTAAAATTATTAGATAAAGTATCAACTTCACTAAGAAATGTTATACTTATAGTATATTAAGAAATATACACATTCTATTTTTTTTAATATCTCTCAATTTTTATTCTAAAGCGTTGCAATATTTCACTAAGTTTTGATAGGTTTTTTACAAGTAGTTCGCATGAATTGCATAATACATTATATACTTTCATGGAGCGAATAAACATTATTTATTATAATCAATTATTGTTTCGTATATAAAATTATAGTATAATTTTAGAATGAATTAGATAAAACATTCATAAGAAAATCTTGTATATTAGCGTATTTTAGCAGTGAATTAAGTATTTGTTGTATTGTGATTTCGGTTGCTAATAGATCGGATGACGTGTATTGTATCTAGTAAATTCTAGGTAATTATTATTATTATGCATTTATTAATAACTTACAAAGTTAGTCAATTGTTTTTTTGATGAAGTCAGAAAAAAAATTGCGCAATTTTGCGTCAAAAATTCATTCAAGTTAAATTAGTTAAAACAAAGAAAAGAGAGGTTTCTTAAAAAAAGTTTTTAGTTCTATATCGGAATGTTATACAGTATTGAGTATAAAAGCTAAATTTTAAATATAAAAACTTACTAAAGAATTCTGTCAGGAATAATCTTAAATGTTATTTCATAATATGAATTAATAGTTATTTGAATATTAGATGTTAGTGTTACTAACATGTTCTTTTAATAAAGCTATCAACTATTTTAATAAATGAAGTTATTAATTTTTTAGTTATGAATCTGAAGTGTGAATGGCAACATGTACTACATAGTGTATTTGTTTTTTAACCATATTATTAGGGTGAATTTTGAGCGGTAATTTTCATGAAATTATCATATCTGCAGCGTGAATGATATTAATCCAGACTATTACTTTTGTATCTATTTAGCTTTATTACTAAAAATAGGAAATAATGATCTAAATTATCTTCTTTTTTTTGAAGGATAGTATTAAATTTGTTTCAATAAAAGATTGCTAAATAATCGAATATATATAATTCATTAGCAATAGATAACTATAAAAATTAATTTATGATTATCAGTATGTATATTATATGTTTCAAGAAAAATCCATAAATAAGTCCTTCATAGTGTGATATAATGCTATTAATTTAAATAAATATTAATGCTTAAATACTAAAATTTTTCATGTATTAATTGAATGACTTACGTTAAATCATTCGAGACGCTTCTTAAATTATTCATTTTTAAGTACAGGTAACTCAAGAAAGGTTAAGGGTATATAAGGCAAATTTCAATTTCAACATAATCTTGAATTGAAACATTAACTATAAAATAGTTATTTATTTATTTTTATAAAACAGAATGGAATGTCTTATGCTGAACTGTTAGGGAAATAATAAATATACATGCATTAGTCATTTAAAAATACAAAATCTATCACTAAATAAATTATTTTGTTTGCTAGATAATTGTTTAAGAATTGAAGTTTTTAATGATTTAATGTTATTTATAACGTGAGATTTTTAATACATCGTAGAAATTTAACCGTCTATACTTGAATATTAGAGAAATAAAATAATTCCTATAACTATTTAAATAGAAAACATTGCAATCTATACAATTTGTTATGAATAGTTTATTATACATTATCAAAATAGATTCTCTGGAATTGTAAATTATGATATACATAGCTTGCTTTATTCTTTTTAAGTTAGAGATACTGGTTTTCTTTAATTCTACATCAATTTAGTTCAAAAAAAAATAAAAAATATTGAATTAATAACGATAATAGCATGTAAGCATATTTAATTTTTATAAATTTATTTTTTAATGTTTTAAGTGTTAATTTAATTTTATTATATTCTCTTCATATTTTAAGTTTTTTGTGTGTTTATATACTTGCAATTCGAATAATTTTAGGTGTGAGTTATAAAAGAATCATTCATTAAGCAGTAAAATGTAAAAGACTTGGTAATCTGTAGTTGTTAGATAAAATGTCAGAAAGTATTTAAAATTACAATTATCGCGATATCTTCTATTGAACACAATTATAAAAGCGTGTCAGTATAGAGAGAAAATTAATGTTCACGTATTTTACGGAATTTTACATCTGGGTAGCGTTCATTTGTTAAATTGAGATTGACTATAGTTGGCGCAAGATAAGATAAGTTATTGCCACTATCTAGTGCTAAATTTGATTTATTTTTATGTTTAAACTCTTCAAATTTTTTTATATCGTCGCACTCTACCCAGCGCGCAGTTGAAATATTAATGGTTTCATAAATTGCTTCTACGTTATACTCATTTTTCAGGCGAGCAACAACAACTTCAAACTGAAGTATCCCAATCGCTCCAAGGATCAAGTTATTATTTTCTAATGGACGGAATATCTGCACTGCACCTTCTTCTGATAATTGTATTAACCCTTTAATGAGTTGTTTTTGTTTCAATGGATCTCGGAGACGAATTAACCGGAACCATTCAGGAGAAAAGTTAGGTATACCTATAAATTTTAAATTTTCACCTTGTGTAAATGTATCACCAATTTGAATTGTACCATGGTTATACAATCCTATTATATCACCAGCAGAAGCATGTTTAACATGTGCACGATCTCCTGCCATAAAGGTTAACGCATCTGAAATCACAAGATCTTTTTTGATTCGAACTTGACGTAATTTCATATTTTTTTCATATTTTCCTGAAACAATACGCATAAATGCAATGCGATCACGGTGCTTTGGATCCATATTAGCTTGAATTTTAAATATAAAACCGGTAAATTTTTCTTCATTAGCTTTAACTTCGCGAACATTGGTTTGCCGAGGTTGTGGTGTTGGTGCCCATTTTACTAAACCGTCCAGTACATGATCAATACCAAAATTACCTAATGCAGTACCAAAGAAAACGGGTGTTAACTCACCTTTTAAGAAGGAAGTACAATTAAATTTATAAGAAGCGCCTTGCACTAATTCTAATTCGTTACGTAATTGCACTATTAATTCGTCATTAAATACTTGATCCATATCAAGAGTAGCTAACCCTTTAATGATATGAACTTTTTGGATCGTATGACCCTGTCCTGTTTGATACAAAATAGTTTCATTACGTAATAAATGATAAACACCCTTAAAAAATTTACCAGAACCGATAGGCCACGTGATTGGACAACAATGTATTTTTAGTTTATTTTCTATTTCGTCTATTAATTCTATTGGATTACGAATATCACGATCAAGTTTATTCATAAAAGTTAAAATCGGCGTGTTACGTAGGCGAGTAACGTTCATCAGTTTACGTGTTCTATCCTGAACTCCTTTACAGGCATCAATCACCATAAGACAACAATCTACTGCTGTCAATGTACGGTAAGTATCTTCTGAGAAGTCTTCATGTCCCGGAGTGTCAAGTAAATTAAACAAACAGCCATGATATGGAAATTGCATCACTGAGGTAGTAATTGAAATACCTCTCTGTTTTTCTATATCCATCCAGTCTGATTTAGCATGCTGATTTGAACCACGACCCTTTATAGTTCCAGCACGCTGGATAACCTCTCCAAATAATAAGACTTTTTCTGTAATAGTAGTTTTACCTGCATCAGGGTGAGAAATAATTGCAAACGTTCTGCGTGACTTTATTGCATGTAGGAAATTTTGATTTGTCATTTTTACATTTTCTTTTATATATAGATTGCTATATACATTATGAGATAGAATAAGTGACTACTAGCTCAGTAAAATTTGTTTTGTCAATTGTAATTAATAATTATTGTTACAAATGTTAAGGATGTAAATAATTAAAGTATTACATCAGCCAACTTTTATAGAGAGAAAATATTAACCAGATTAGTTAGGATGAATTTTATTTTAGTTAAAAAATATTATTTTATATTGTTATTTTAATAATGCGAGTTTACAATAGTGATATACTTTGAGAAATTTTGCAAGAAATTACCTATTTTGTTTAATGCTCACTAACACATGTTGTTAATATATTATCAATGTTTATGTATGATAAAATTTTTTAACAAAAAATACATCATTTTAATTCTGAAAACTTTTTACCGATACTATAAATTTTAATAAGCTTTACTCGTTTATTAATACTTAGTTAAATTTATCATTATGAAAATAGTGAATTGATATTATGATTATGAAGTGCTGAAGCGGATCTTATAAATTGTATTTCACCGTTTCTACAGAAAGCTTAGCTTTTTTTTGACAATAATTGTTTTAGAAATAACATAAAATTCTTTATTTAGGAGTAACAGGAAAGTACTGTGGTTTATATTATACTCTTAATTAATTTTAAGCATATATAGTGGCGTGAAACTCTAATATATATGAATTTTTTATAGGCGTATGCATTTTAACTATTAAGAAATAAGAATTCAATTTATTACAATATTTAGTAATTAATATTATTGATAAATATTCGTTTCATTGAATATAATAATATTATAGCATTATATATTTAAAAATAATGAATAGATTCTCAGTGTTAATATTATGATATTGAATCATACATATGCTGTGATAATAATTATTTATAACATTTTTAGTGTTTTTACCATACATTCCTTTTAATATGAAAGGATAGCAGGTGAAATTATGACAACTGCACTAGTTCATTCAGAATTACTTCCACTTGATTCTCAGTGTTTATCACTTACATCAATGTCATTAAATAATTGGGGAATAGTACATGTACATGGCTTTGATGCAGAGAAATACATTCAAGGGCAAGTTACTGCAGACGTTGTAGCATTGAAAGCGAATCAACATATATTAACGGCTCACTGTAATCCACTAGGGAGAATGTGGAGTAATTTGCGTTTATTTCATCATTTCGATGGATTTTCTTACATAGCAAGAAAAAGCTTGCTTCAATCTCAATTATTAGAACTTAAAAAATATGCTATTTTTTCTAATGTTACTTTTGAATATAAATCTGATCTGAAGTTACTTGGCATTGCTGGGAGCGGGGGTCGTGAAGCTTTATCTATGTTTTTTGGTATATTACCTGATTGCAATAACCAAGTTATTGTTGATGGTAAATCATGTTTATTACACTTTAATTTTCCTAATGAACGATTTTTAGTTATTACTAACAGTATAACGGCACAACAAATAATAAATATGTTGAATGTACCTCAAGTTTCAGATGAGCAATGGTTATCTTTAGATATCGAAGCTGGCTATCCAATTATTGATCAAATAAACAGCGCAAAACACTTCCCACAAGCAACTAACTTACAAGCATTACCTTTCAGTATAAATTTTAAAAAAGGATGTTATATCGGCCAGGAAATGGTAGCGCGTGCAAAATTCCGAGGAGTAAACAAACGTGCTATGTATTGGCTAAAGGGAACTGGTACGTTTATACCAGCTTTGGGTCATTCCGTTGAATATCAATTGAGCAATGCATGGCGTCGTACAGGGACTGTACTGTCTGCTGTAAAATTAGCTAACGGTGAAATAAACGTGCAGATTATTATGAATAACGATATAAAAAAAGATAGTATTTTTCGTATTATAGGGGAGAAAAAGAGTGAACTTATAATTCAATCTCTTCCATACTCTATTGAAAAATAAAATAATTTTGATTTTTATTTTATTTAGAATAATCTTCTTTGAAGCAGTATACTTGAGTGTGATTAATGAAGTTGTTTTTATTGTTATGAAGATAGATAAATTTAAAAGTATTTATCAAAAAATAAATTACTTCACGATGAAAGAGAATAAAAGATAATTAATGGATTTTTAAATGATCGATAAACTTTACGTACTAAGTTCAGTACGTACCTGTAAATAATAAAATAACTTAGATAACTATCTTATAGAGATTGATGCCTATCTCTATATTAGTTTACGTGATTAAAACGTGTAAGCACTCAGTCAGAAAGAAATCAGTCTTATTGTATGCATTTAGGATTACTTTTCTACTAAAACGAAATAATTTGAAGTGTTATTACATAAATATCATATTAGTAGAATTTTAAATTTCAAGTATGAAATTTTATTAAAAATCATGACTATATTGCTAAATACAGACAATTAAAACTAAGCTAAGTAAAAAGTAATATTTTAGAAAACAGTGATTAGTTTAAGTTAGTGTATCTATGTATTTTAAAATATATCTAATATCAGTTGATTGTAAGGATATTGTTACTTTTCATTAATGAGAAATAGTCTTAAGTATTGCCACTAAAAAGATGTCAGTAACAGACTGTATTAACATTATTTAAATGTTTAATAATGGGCTAATATTTATTTGATTGTGCTGTTTGTTTAAGAAAAGATGTCTTAACTTACCAGCAGTACACATCCTTAGATTACTTAAATAATATAATTTTTAAATATGTAGTGAATAAACGGGATTGTTTTCTAAAACTGATTTATCATTATTGATATTTTTAATATCACTAAAGCGTGTTAGTATAGCCTCCAGAAGTTGATTTATTTTAATAATCTTTCCTAACTTTTGAGTTAGATTATTAAACGAGTCGCTATAGCGAATAACATTATTTATATATAGACTTTATTGTTGATTAAAGATTTTGAAATCTGTAATATATGTAAATTTCTTCTTTTATTGATGAGGTATAAGTCAATAATTTTTTCATGTCATGTAGTTTGACAAGATTTTACAGGAGATTATACAGTCAATTTTTAATTGCAAAGATATAATACGCGTTTAAAATTATAAAATAAATTATACTACTTCAAATTTATTTAAAAAAAATCTTTTGCAATTGTAATGTTTTTGATATTTTAAACTACAATTTCTTGTTAATCAAACATTATCTGTATTCATTAAATCAATCTATATAAAATGTTTTTTATTTTTTTTATGTATCCGATAATCAGTTTTTAGTTAGAAATATTTAAAAAAGTTTTTACCGTGAAGAGTATTTTGCAATAGAAATTATCAGCAATGTTATCAAGCTTGTTAAATAAGAAGTTAAAAAAACATTAGCATATTTTGCTTTTATAATTTTAGATATATTCATATCAAAAGTATGAATAGATATTATAAAGCACTATATGACATGGTAAATATTTTATATGTTAAACAACATATTTTGCAAGATTCAAGTTATATTTTATATAACTTAACAGTAAAAACAGATATCTTACAAAAAGATAAGACATTTAATCTACTTAAGATTACACAAAAAAACCATTAATATCCATAAAGAATTTATGAGAAAATTATAGTAATGTTACTAGGAATATGTGAATAATTATACATTTTATAAACTTAAATACGATCGTCTAGATAGTAAAATATAATGAAGTTTAATATTTAAAATCGTTTAATACACGTAGAGTGAATTAGAGTAGTATTACTGAATATGAAATAACTGTGAAAGGTATTAAAATTTTCGTTTTAAGTTGATTATATTTAAAATTTATTGTTTTACTGTTTTTTAGTAAGTAAAAATACTGCATAAAATTTTAAGTTAAATTATGTTTCTAATATTCTTATAGAAACTTATATATTCTTAATGATGTTTTAAAATTAGTTTTATATAATAAGACGATATTAGGTTTCAGTGTTATTCTCTATATTTCTGTGTGTGAAAATTATATTTTGTGTGTTAAAATATTATAACCTACTTTATCATGAAGATTGTGATACACTGTAAAGATCTTCAGTAGAGTTACAAGTAGTTATATATTTTTTGTGATATGAATATATTTTAAAGTAAAATTTTTTTTGATCTTATCTCGATTGTATTATAAAATAATTAACACAATTACTAAGAAAATAAAATATGAGTATATAATGTAGTACATCTATCTTAATACTTATACGATTAATATAGATGATTTGTAAGATGTCGTGAATTGTAATTGTGGAGATAATGTATAGTCTATGCGCGTGACCTATAAATTAATATATTGGGTATTATATTAATCTCAATTAGTGCTTTGATAAATAGTGAGTATTTTATTTATTCAAACTAGTTTACGATATTATTTTATAATTTTGGTTATTTTGTCAGTGTTATGCAAATAGATATTTTAGATTATGAACTCTCATGAAACTAAATATTAACGTTAAAATAGTATTTGAAACTTGCTCTTTTGTCATGGTTTAATTAATGAAGCGTTTACAATATAATTAAATTTTTATTAATTATAATCGTGTTGAGATTATTGTGCGTGTAATAATATTTTTATAGACCTAGTGGTGTAATGTTGCAGTCATAATGAAAATTTTCTAGTATTCTACTATTAGACAGTAACCTTGATGATTAACAGGATTAATGAATAATTTGGAGGTATTAGAATCTATTGTGTTCTATTTTCATGTTTGTCATGCTAGATGAAATCTATATTAATGTTACTTTGATTTTAGGTTTAACAGTTTTATGTATAAATAAAGTACATTTGAGACTTATATTTTCCGTGATTTTTTCTGGTATTTTTGTGTTTAAAGTAATCTTGTTTTAATTAGATCATTTATTTTGAACTGAAAATAGAACACGAAAGGAAGTACCGAATATAGTAAAAAAATCTTTACTATTCTTTCTAACGAGCATATAAAAATGTTTTTTTTCTAAACATGTTTTTCAGTAGTATTATTATATCTTTTCATTAATCAGATAATTGATTTTCACTCATTTATAATTTATTAATTATCTTTAGTTTAAAATAAATATCTTTTTTTTAACAGCGATTAAATTATTATAATATGTTAAGATAAAATATATTGCATGGTGTTATTCTATAATTTCTAAAAACCGAAAGTACTTAAAAATTAGCATGCTGGATAAGATAACAAAGAGTTTTTTGAGAATTATCTAATATAATGAAAATAATCAGAACAGACAAGTTATATTATTGAATCTGATTTGTAAAAAAGTGTAGTTATGAAAAAGATAATAAAATTTTTTAGTTATTAGATTTTTTCAGTCTAATAAACATACTATTAATGTAGTAGTAATAAAATCTAAAATATCTAGATTGTAGATAACAATAAAAATGTAAAATACCAAGCATGTGAAAGTGTTTGTTGATGGTGATGATGATTATTTTAATGATAAAAATCCTATGAACAGGATATGAATAGTTAATTGTTTGAAAGAAAATACTGTAGGAGAGATATAAAAGTTTGTTTAATAATTTAATTTGTTAGTTGATAAAATCATATTAATTAATTCTAACGAAAACACTTTTTTTATTATGTGATTATATAATAATATTGAAAACTAAAATTTTGAATGCAGTTTTGCTTTTTATTATTTATAAAAGCATAAATTTTCTAATAAGTTTTCTATTAAAGTTTGTGAGTATAAACATAAAGATTACAAAACTAGCTGATATATTTGAAGTGTACAGCCTGGAAACATTTTCACTTTTCCTCGTATTAAAGTTATTGCAGAGAAAATTATTAAATATTTAAATGAAATTATTAGTAAATTACTGATTTGTTTTATCTTATCTCTGTCAATAAAGTGTGAGTTTATAAATATAAAAAAGTGAGAACTTAATCATCTAGCTCATGAGATTTACGTTATATTATCTTGTAATTCCAGAAAATGTTAAAATATAGAGTATATTATGTTTTATTATTTAGCAATTATTTTAGTATGTAATATATTAAAATCCAAAATATTTTACTTGTATAATCTAAAGTAATCGATATATTTATGTATACAAGTGATTTTATGCAGTCTCAAAGTTATTAAAGTATTTTTTGTTTATAATATTGCTCTTGTAACTGTAAGATTATAGGGTGACTTTGAGTATTGACTACGATATCCAATCTTTGATACGATAAGAATTTTACTATATTATAGTATATGGAATAAGCTGTATTCATTTTTTTTATGTTTCCTTATTGACCATTTAAAAAATTGTCTTTGTATTTTTGATTAGAATAGATATTAATCTTTTTTATTATATTTTTTAATGCTTATTATAAAATATTTTTTATTTTTACTATTTTTTATTGTTGATTTCAAAATAATAATTGAATTTTTTCTAAAGAAATGTATATAATTTGTCACCACGTTAATACTTAAGTTTATGATATATATCAGTAAATATTTTATTAATATTAATTTTGAATGCATTTAAAAAATATGTGTGGAATTTCTAAGAAATAAATTTCATTTGTGAAAACATTTTTTAATTTCTATATTCTAATATGTTTTTCATTTTATACGTGTATAAAAATAGCGAATTTTGAAAAAATTCTAAATTTGTTTTTTGTTTAATTACCTTTTATATTATTCTACATAGTAGTAGAGTTGTTAGAATATTTATGATGTTTACTTTAATGTTTTTTAATAGATATTAAATAATAATAAAAGTTTATATAATTTACATGAGAGATATAACGCTAAACTATAAAAATATTAATCTTGATTCAATCATTTGATAAATTAAGAATAGAATATAATTTTTGGGGTTTTGATAACAGGATAATATTATTGTTCAGTGATATTATTTAAATATTTAGCGATTATAACTAGAGATAAATTATTAAATTTTATCATTAATTATATAATATTTTAATAGTTTACCCTATAAATTTCTTATCAATTTTGCAATATCTCAGTTTTTATTAAACATTTATTTAAATAATTAAATAATAGTTAATACTTTATTATTACAATAGTTTTTAACTATTCTAATCTAAATCTAATTTAATTAGATCATATTATATAATTTTCTAATATTATTTAAAATCTTAATCAAGTGCTGACTTTTTCTTTGCTTACTTAGTTAGATTTCAATGCATATTCGATGTAGATGTATACAATAATTTTCTTGCTTGAAATAGGTTAACGTAACCAAGTTAGTTGACTATTAGTAATTAAAAATATTAATAATTAGTTAAAAATTAATCACTTTTAGAATTTGTGTTTCTTAGTTGGTAAGTTGTTAATAACACGATCCAATAACGTAATATGTACTATTATGATACTATTTATGTAGAGTGTTTACTTGATTGTACTATCATTGATTTATGTATAACTTATGATTTACTTTTCTAGTTCAGACAAAATATTTTAATATTAAATGATGTTTAATTACTACATAATAATTTTTATTGATAATAAATATAGCCTGTATATTTATAATATATCATGTTAATTTTTATAGATATTTGAAAGTGTTCTAAAAGCTTTGAGTTAAGTTTAATGCTCTTCATGACTGCAGCTATAGTACTGACATACATTCAAAGTATTTTTTAAATTTTAATTTTTAAAAAATTTACAAAGCAGGCTTAGAAGCATATTTATTATGCTAACTTAAATTCTTCAGATAGGTAATTTGATTATATATCTTTTTAAATATATTATTCGAAATTTTTTTACTTTATCTGGAAAAATGATTTGTGATACTAAAACTAAATTTTTTATTTTTAAACTGATATTCATATTTTAATGTTGCTATTGTTTGATTCAGTCCTAAAACTATCCTTGAATATACAACATTTATGATATGTTGAAAATAAAATGACTTTTTATTCATCTAAAATTATCAGAAAATTTATTATTATTGTTGTATTTCATGACTATTATTCTCATTATGTAATAGGCGATACAAGTACTGACGTTTCACCATTGATATCAGTATTACACGTTACATTTTTTGATTTTAAAAGAAGATATGAAATTACTTTTGTTTACTACTAAGTTTTAATAGTAGTTATATCGCTAATATTTAGTAACGTAAAATAGCATCACATACACTAAATTAAGGGTTTACACTATTTTCCAGTCGAAAATAGTTTAGTGACAATCTTTATTTTAAAATAATATTTGAATTTCATGATTACATCATGGGAAATATATCATATTCACTGAATGACTTAGTTAAAAAAATTAATAGTAATTATCGAAAGTCATTATTAGATTTTTGTATTTTTCTAGAAATTTTAATAAGGTAAATTTTTTGATCTATAGATAAAAATCAGATCGGATATAGTGAGTTTTGAGCTTGAAGCGATGAAATTACAGATTACTACATTAATCCTTTAAAGGTAAAATTAATGTAATATTTCAGTATATAAAGATGGATTGTTTTATGTAATGCTTTAATGTTGTTGAGTTTTTTCTGTCTTCGTAAAAGTTACTAAATATTTGATTGTTTTAAACGAAAATCTCAATATTATTTTTAGATATTTGAATATTTTATAAAATATACGTTAAGTGTTGATATTTTTGTGATGTCATAATATCTTTAAGTGAAGATAGTTTGTCACTCAGGAAACAAAATCACTTTATGTAATCAATGAAATGATTTTATCTATTTTTAATTCTATAATATGATATCTTGATAGTGTAGTTTGATAATTTGTTGCAATTCTATAAAATAATATATCAACGTTGACTGTTCTTAAAAATTATATAAATGTATTTTGTAATTTATATGATTATATTGATAATGTAATGAGCTTATTGATATTGTGATTGTAGTAGGTGTGTAAAAAATAGTTTTTGATACGTTTAGTTAATTACAAAAGTGCATTCGTCAGTATAGTATTTCTTTATACGTTATTAAAAAATCATTTATTTATTATTTTAAGAATTTATAATTTAATCATATAAATATTTAAGCGTAATACCCTTAGATATGGATTTTTTTTAAAAATATACAGAATCTTCATAAAAAAAAGACATGATACATTGTTATAAATAGCGGTAATTTTAATGAAAATTAAAGTACTGTAATAAGTAGTAATTTGATGATATGTTTATTTTTTATTTTTAAAACATTCAATCTTGTCATATAAAACAAATACTAAATTTCCTTCTGTAATAATTTTTGGCCTTCCAGGTAAAGTTGACAATATTCGGTCTTGAGATCTTTCCACTATCAGTGCTACATCTTGATAATTATGCTCCTCTAATAACGCAGGGAGTTGATTTAAACGATAAAAACGATTTGAAGAATCTGGGTATTTTAATCCATATCCCAGTTCACCAGTTTGATGCAACATATAAATATCACTACGTTTTAGTACCCAAGCCAATGCTGTGCCTAATCCAACATTATTTGTTAATAAGTAAGGTTTATCTAATAATTTAGATTGATATTTTTTAATTATTTTCTCTGGTGTGTTGTTGCTAATAATTTTTTCAGGGATTACATACCCAATACTTAAACTTAATATAAGGGTGCAAGCAGCAGTAAGCATCCAATATCGGCGACTCAATGAAATGATTCCAATTAATGCCCAAAAAATAAATGCGCTCATCGCTAATAATAGTTTATTGTTCTCATGAGCCTGATAGACATTCAGTATTTTAAAATTTTTTGAAAAAAATATCATCCCTGCTGTTAGCAGGCCAAAACTGATATTAATGAATGCATTAATACGAATGATGTTAACGTTTTTTTTTTCTAACGCTTCATCAAGATAAGTTGCTATTAAAATTGCTAAAGGTGAAATACATGGTAAAATATAAGTGAGCAGCTTCCCTTTTGCAATACTAAAGAAAAGGAATGGTATTAAAAACCACAATAAAAAATAGATATTTTGCCCTTTATTGCGAAAACTATTGATTAACGATGTAAGGAGATAGCCTAACCAAGGTAATACTGCAAGAATTAATATTGGGATGTAAAACCAAAATGGTGATTTATTTTGAGCATTATTAGACATAAAACGTTGTATATGTTCTATCCAGAAAAAATAATGCCAATAATCAGGTTCGCACTTTGCAATTATAATAGCCCAAGGCAAACATATGATACACATCACACATAATGAGATAAGAAAAAAAGGGAAAATTTTTTTAAATTGCTTGTAGTAAATCGAGTTAAAAAAAACAAGTAACATAAATAAAACTAAAACTAAAAAACCTTTTGTCATCAAACCCAAGCCGCAAGATATACCTAGAAGAGTAAAGGCGATTAGTTTTTTGAAAAATTTTTTAGTTTTCATCCCCCATTGCAAGAAGAACATAGTCATGGTAATAAATGATGTTACAATAGGGTCAAGGATATTATAAGTGCCTACAGTGAGTACTATTAACATAGAAAGATAAATGAATGCAGCATTAAATGCAATAATTGTTTTTTCCCACGCCATTTTTGCACTAAGATAAATAAATAATGCACTTGTTAGTGTACTAAAGACAACTCCAAGTCTTACAGAAATATTATTTTCACCAAATAGTATTTGGAAAAATGCATTTACCCAGTAACCAAAAATAGGTTTTTCAAAATAACGAACATTAAGAAGAGTAGGCACATTAAAGTTACAGCTTAAAATTAATTCTCGACTGATCTCAGCATAACGCAATTCATCAGGTTGCCAAAGAAGACGCCCATTAAGAGGTATAAAATAAGTTATTAACACAAAGATTAATAACAAGCACCACTTTAAATAAGTAATTTTATTATTTATCATAGTCAGTTTATCCTAATTCATGTTGTAATAAAAATTAATAATTAGAAATTCAACTGCATTTACGTGAAATTCCATATTACTCTCATAATTATTATGTTAGTCGAGTTAGAATTTTATAGTTTTCGTTTGGTTGTGAAAGCCGGTCTAACATCAATTGAAAGTATGTTGAAATTTTATATTATTTACAAAAAGTTAGCTGCATATTGATGAGTAAAAATTTTTTATTAATTAGCCATAATGATTTATATCTATATATCAATATAAAAGAGAAGGTATAAAAGAGTTGATTGTAATTGTAAGACTATACTCAACAGTTTATTATAAGATAATAATTATTAATTAAAAATGAACGTTCATATAAGATGAGTTATTTATAAATATAGTGCCGTATTAATTATTTATTAAGTTATAAATTTTGGTTGTCTATACTATAAAACTTAATAAAGAAAACCTAAAATCATCCATACATAGATAATGCTTACAATAACCTATAAGTATAATTTGTTTGTTTGTGATATTTTCATTCAACTTTTTTAAGAATTTAATGAATATGTAAGATATTTTGAGTGCGTATTTAATATTATTTATGCATAGTAGTTAGTAATATATACTAAATTAATGAATTAAATAAAGATATTTTAAAACTTATTGTAGTTTTTGATATTTAGTGAGATTTTTTTAGTAAATAAAGTTTACGTTATAAAAACTAATCATTGGAAATTATAATGACAGTATACAGTGTATTTGTATTTTTTTTATCTGAATGATCAAGCTTCATGTATTATACATGATATCTGAAAATATGAGATCATAATAATGATCAGATTATGAATTTCTCATACTTGTAAATAATTTTTAATATCAACGACATAATCAAATTGACTTTTTTTATAATATTTCGTTTTCAACGATTGTGAAAGAAGTTTGTTATTTTTTGATTAAGTTTTGGATTAATCACACCTGACTATTAATGACGATTGAAATTATGATGATACTTAATAAAGTTATTATACTTAAACAAAATCTTAACGCTCTAAAATTATTGCAAAGTACTTAATGTCGTTTCGTAAAAAGATGATTTGTTTTATATGGTAAAATTACTACATCACATTTTCACTTTAAAATATTTATACTAAATTTATTTAGTCCATCCTAGTATATTTTTTGAAATGTGCTTTATGATAAAGATTATTTTTTAAGATAACATTATTTTTGTAACTATAATAAATTAAGAAAAGATAGTTTAAATATCTTAAATTTATTGAAAATTATACTTTTATATGAGTAAATTTTAGCTTTATTAACTATTATTAGGATTTAATATTGAACATATCTTTATTTATTTTTAAAGGTAGAAAATATGATAATGAATAATTCATTCGTGCTTGTAATTTTATGTTGCTTATTACTTATTATATTGTATAAATTATTGTACATTTTTTCACAACATCACATTATAAAAAATGATGTTCTTGCGGTTTTATGCAGACAATATGTATGTAAGTAGTTTTTTGAGTTTAAAGAAAAAAGATAAAATCGCTATAATTAGTATGAAATTTTAATTGATAGATTGTATTAATACAAGAATTTTATTCTTGTAAGTTTAGTTAATAAATTTGTCATGTATTTTCAAGATGCTAAAATAAAATGCCTTTTTTAAAACTGCTGTTGTAATTTAACTTTAAAACAAACTTTCTTTCTACTTTTCTAAACATAAATTCTAAATATTATAACCTTCAATATACCTTTCTCGTCATGTGTTGAGGCATAAATTTTATTAATCTGATACAGAAATTTTGAAAGAATTAACACGGATCCTGAAGAATTAGTAATTATATATTACGAGTGTATCTGTGATGATTTTTGGTGGACTAAGTTTCAAGAAAATTCTTACTTTACTTAGGTATATAAGCGTAAGACTCACAGTCATAGGTATTTAAAAACTTCACAGACGTGGTTGTCATAAAATATGTGGATATACTCTTGTTCTGTCTTGAATTCGACGCATAAAAACTTAGGAATATTAAATTTAACTTTGTTAAATTAGTAAAATTATATTTTTATTATCCGAGTAATAAAGTTAAAATGATCTTTAAGCTCATGATAGATGTTTTCTTCTAGTGGAGATTTTTACTTAAGAGTATAAAAATATGGTACCAGAGAGCTGAAGAAATTAAATATATGCTATAAATTAATGCTTATTTTCAAGCAGTTTTACATTTCTCAGTATAAAGTTGGTCTTATCTTATACGTAATTATAAATTTAGTCACGTCATTTTTTAATTTGTTATTTTTTATAATTGTAATGGTTATTGATTTACTAGCGTTACTTAGTTTATAAGATTGTGATTTCTATTATGTTAATAAAAATTTAGGCATGTTTATATTAGAAATTTATTGAGACCTAATCATTTTCACTTCAATAAAACAATTAAGACACTTGTAAAGATTTGTTCTGTATTAGAAAAGTTTAGATGTGTTGAGTAATATAGTTATTATGCATATGTACAAGGTGATAATAATAGTAAAAAATTTGAGTATTATTAAAATAAAATAATTAATTTTTTCTATAAATGTATTTGTTAATGTTATTGTTCAGCTTTTGAGTTATAGTCATGAATCATCTAATAAATATATAGTTTAAATAACTTGTATATCTTAAAAATGATTTAACTATCTTTTGAAGAAAACATAAAAAATAATTAATAGACGAATCTGCACAACTAGATTAGGTCATTAATAAATGGAACATTAACATTTCACAATACTTCTTGATGTTCAATAAGTTTTGAATTTATTACATCATATAACGAAATTTTACATACTATAATCTTAGTATAGCGTAATCTTTTTTAAAACATTAATTCTATATTTATCTCTATTAATAATTTATTTTAGAAAGCAATTACTGTTTGAATCACTTTGCATAGTATGTTACAGTCAAATACAGAGATAATACCTTTTTTATTATTATAATATGTATAAAATAAATAATGATTTCAGAGGAATATATTTTTTAAACTAATATGTATAGATAATTTTTAAATTTTATAATGGACGTTTTTAAAAAATCATCTTTTTTATAAAAAACAAGATGTTGATTGCGCATCTCTTGTTGTAACATTAAAGATTAAAATGTGCTCGAATTGATCTTTATTATCAGTGACATGAGTCGTGATATCGTTCAATTTAAAAATCCTAATTAGTTATCATAACAGCAGATTGTAACACATTGATTGCAGAATATATTTATTAAATATTTTCTTAGAATATTATCTGATTTATTAAGTTAATTTTTAATTTTTTGTTTTATTTTCTGAGTTTACAAAGTCATTATACTAAATAGTGAATTAATGGTATTAATTAAATTTATATATCATTTCTTCAGATAGGGTATTAATTTCAATTTTCATGAATTATAATTTTAGAATTTTATGTTGTTTATTAAAACCTGAATATCATTATTTTTTAATATTTTAAAATAAGTATGCAGATTAATGGAGATATTAAATCTTAATAATTATTATCTTTAATTGATATTTTATCATTAAAGTAAACAATTAAATAATTAAATTGTTAATTGTTAAAGAAGACTAAAAATAATAATTTTAAATATATACAATATCTCTACTTAGTTCATCATTCTACAATCTCAACTCACTGAGTTGATAAGTTGTTCAATGAACAGGTTATTGAAGATTCTGCAAGAATGTCTCATATTTGTAAATTAACATATATCTCTGATGATATTATTTTTTACAGAAGTGACCTATTTTGATAAGCTATAAAAGATCAGTATTATATTAATAAGACATTTTTAACTATAAAATAATTTCTTATTTTCTCATTTTTTCGGATGCATTTATATAACATTATGACTTGATTAGGGAGAGTTTTAATTTTTCATTTGGTAATGATAATTAAATCAGATCGTTTCTTGAAATTCTATTAAATAATCTATATATTTACTTTTTTAGTAATAAATTAATTTTGATATGTTATTGTTGCTTATTATTGCTTTAATGAAAGTGAGTTATATTTGTTCAATGGAAGTGATTTTCTATAATTACACAGCTGAATGTTACAAATATTTAACTATCACTAACAACAAAATTAGTTATACGTTTTACGTATTCTATCATTATCAAGTAAGTAAAAATATTTAGAGACTATTTTCTTATCTTACTAAAAATATTTAATATATAAAGTTTATACTGCAACTGTTAATGTATAAAATAATATATTATATTTATTTCAAAAATTAAAATATTATTACTAATTTAAATAATGATTAGACAATTATTTTTCTGAATTAATATTAATTAATATCAAATATATATTAGTTTTTGTGTGTAAACTTGATAGCACCATCATAATAAAGGATGCTAAATTTTTATGTTTTTTGATATTGTAGGAAAATAGAAGAGAGAATCAAATAAACAAATATTATTTTATTGTTTTCTGAATAAGATTTTTCATAACTGTATACTATTGTTGTTAACAGTACGGAACAATTGATCAAATTTATCAAGAAATATTTCTGTAGGGCGATAAAAAAAAATACCGTTTTTTGATTGATTTTGTTCAATTCCGCGTAAGAAAAGATAATAAATACCACCAAAATGATTATCATAGCTATAATTCATTAACCGCTGGTTGAGGTAACGATGTATTGCTAATGAATACAGTTGGTATTGTAAATCATATCGATGGTTAATCATTGCTTCATACATAATTTCTTGAGTATAACTTTTTGCATCATCACCTAAATGATTAGATTTGTAGTCTAATATATAAAATTTATCATTCCATAAAAAAAATAAATCAATGAATCCCTTTAAGATTCCTTGAACCTTTTCAAATTTAAGAGGCTGACAAGATGCTGATAATGGATCATGATTATGCGTTATTTGATCAATAGATTGTGAATCTAAGAAAGGTGTAATAGGTATATGAAACTGCATTTCATGAAGTTTGTTATGAGGTTGTATCGCTGATAAGCATAATCCATTATTTGATAAAGGTGCTTGAAAAACATTTTTTAACCACTCCTGAAGCATTTTTGCCCATTTTGTATTTAGATTATTTTCTTGTAACTGTTGCACTAACCATTCGTTCGTAATTTCTTTTGAAAAATTAGTATTTTTTATCAAGTGATGTAAAAATATTCCTGAATCAGTTCCTTTTGGAAACTGATGTTGAGTAAAAATTAGTTCATCTATTTCTTGGGAAGTAACTGCGGTGCTAGGTACAATGTTTATATTTTGTGCGAGAAAACTGGAAACTTGCTCAGATGAGAGTGTTGAGTAATTATAACTATTGTCTCTACTACTATGACTTAGCTCTGAATAGCTAGTCACTCGCCAGTAGTCATTAAATACATGCGTAATCTGTCTTGCAGAAAGCTCGTTATTATCAGTATGATTAAAAGATAGCGGTTTTGAGTCTGTTAGTTTTACAATAATAAAATTAATAACCTTGCTATTGAGTGCTTTCAAATTATCATATAGAAGTGTGCTATTCCCTGCTTGACCCTTTTGAATTAAATAACCTAGTGCTGATAAATGTACATCTGTTTTGCCATTTTTCTTGCGATTCCCTCTAATTATTGGTGCAATTCCGACACTGCAGTGATATATAGCTCGAGTTAATGCGACATACAACAACCGTAGATCTTCAGCTAAACGCTCTTTATCAGCTAATGCTAAATTTTTCTCGTGATTTGTTAAATCTAGACAAAATTTATAATCTGTTCTGTTGTGATAAATTGCTTGTAATTGTGGTATAAAATTGCTAGCAAAAGGTAGCCAAACAATTTTATATTCAAGCCCTTTTGATTTATGGATAGTACTAATTTGCACTAGGTTTTTATCGTTTTCAAGACGAATTTTTTGTGTAGTTGATTGGTAATCAGGGTGCATGATTTGTTGTTTCAACCATTGTACCAATGTGCATTCTCCTTCTAATTGAAGCGATTTTTCTTGAAGTAGTTCGCTGATGTGCATTAAATCTATTAACCGACGTTGACCTTCTGAAATTGAAAGTAACTTTTTGGCAATGTTGCGTTTTCTCATAAATACCTTTATCATTGGCAGTATACCGTGTTGATGCCAGATTACTGAATATTCAGTGAATTCATCGACTAATTTTCCCCAAGATTTTTCGTTATAATTTAGTGTATCAATATCTTTCGCATGCAAGCTAAAGATACCTGATGCCAGTGCAGTACGTAAAGTTTGTGCTTTGTTAGGGGATAATATCGCTTGAAGGATCCATAAGAGATCTTTGGCTTCTTGTGTTTCAAAAACATTGTCTTTATTAGACAAGAATAAAGATGGAATATTTAGTTGATTTAGCGCATTTTTTATTAATTTTGCTTCACTTAAAGTTCTGACTAGTATGGTTATATCAGAAGCTGAGAGCAGAATACGTTCATCATCTATATGTTGAAAAAATGTGCTATTTTGAAAACCACTTTCTAGCCATTGGCTAATTTGTTCTGCACACTTTAAGGCCATGATTTTTTTATATTCTACCACTGAGATAACATCTTTATTGATTAGCCAAAATGTTATAGCTTCTACTTTTTTCTTATTATGAAAAAATGTTTTTCCTACATTTTTAGTTACACAATTGACGGGATGAAATGGTATTTGTTCAAAAATAAAAGGATTATTACAATGACTAAAGATACAATTCACTGCTTTAATCATATCTTCAGAAGAACGATAATTAGTGATTGATGTATAATGATTACGTACTTGTTTTTTAGCTTGAATATAAGTAAAAATATCTGCACCACGAAAAGCATAAATGGCTTGTTTAGGGTCACCGATAAATAATAAAGCGTTGTTTTTTCTTTGGTGATAGATACTGTGGAATATATGATACTGTTGCGTGTCTGTATCTTGAAATTCATCAATGATCGCCACTGGAAAACGTTGGCTAATAATCTTAGCTAAATAAGAGCAATTATCATCTTGTAATGCATTACGTAAGCAAGTTAATAAATCATCAAATCCCATTTCATTTCTGTTATATTTTTCATGCTTAATAGATTGCCTAAGTTCAGTAATTGCGAGAGGAATAATAAGATCTTTGATAGTGAATGATTGAGCAAGAAGTTCATCTATCTGTCTAAATACAATGCACTCAGGTCCTATACCATTTTTTGATTTTTCATTTAATACTCCCTGAGAGAACCGTTGTATTTCTTTTGGTAATTGATAATCTTGTGTATCTTTTTCTGCCCAGTTTAGAATTTTATCTAGCCAATTAGGCAAAAAATGTGAGCTATAGCTGCGTTTATCAACATTAGAACTAGTAATTAATTTTTCAAATTTACTGCATTTATTAAGCCAAGAAGATTTCACATTTTTTATTAACGAAATTAAGCGTTGATGACGTTCTTCAAATGTTTCTTTATTTTTATTGGTGTTAATATGCGGTATCTTACCTTGTAAAAAAGGTTTTACATCAGATAATAATGCTAATGGTTCGCTCCAATGTGATAATACAACTTTCGTCATTGAATAATTTAAAGGGTAAAAATGTCGTCGCCAAAAATCAGCGCAGGCTTGTTTTTGAATTGTGTATTCATCTTGGATAATTGTTTGTTCAAATAAAACGCCAGATTCAAATGCGTTATTCATTAATATCCTCTGGCAAAAACCATGAATAGTATAAATAGCTGCTTTATCCATCTGGCGTTCAGCGGTCAATAATAAACTTGCGGAAACCTCCAATTGTTCCTTTGTGTTAATTTGTTCAAGTAATGTTAAATATTCAGGGTCGATTTTAAAACCTAATCCTTTACGGATACAAACAAGACGCATGTTATGAATCCTTTCACGAATACGTCTGCGTAATTCATTTGTTGCAGCTTCTGTGAAAGTTACGACAAGAATATTTTCTACTTTGAGGGGTTTGGAGATAGCATTATTTCCTCCGAGCCCTAATAATAGACGTAAATAGAGAATCCCTATTGTATATGTTTTACCTGTACCTGCTGATGCTTCAATTAACCTTTGTCCTTGCAAAGGTAATAAAAAAGGATTTAGTATTTTAGAAGTTATTGGAATTTTATTCACTCAGTATATTCCTTTATGTGAAATTTTTTATCACTCAGAAGCTTGATGATAAATACCACTGTCACTTTGGTTTTTATCCTACTGTTTATTTACATATTGCCTTCTTCATATTAAAATATTTAGGCTAATATTTTATATTTCATTATTTTTTAATTCATGACAATTACTTATTAAAGACTTATTCTATGAAATAGAAATAATATTCTTAAATATATCAAAAACAAATTGTGATTGTTATTATGCGTCATGAGTAATGAATAATTTTTGATAGACAATAAGAAGCAATAGTTTGAGTTTAAAAATAATAAATTATTTATCTTTGCCTGAATAATTTCGTTAGTATTTTTTTAATTTATTTAAAATAGTATTATAAACTTTTGATAAAAAATATTAATATAATATATTTTAGAATTTTTTTAGCTAGAACCTAAATTTTCATTGATTATTTAAATTTACTTACATCAAGATCTGCATAGCTACATTGTTTATTATTTTTAAAGTTAAATAAAATGCACTAAAATTAACATTATTAGATAATATACTATATAGTGTAGTATATGCTATATAATGTATCTATTTTAGATAAAACTTTAGATAATATATTATTAGTATTTTATTTTTAAGAAAAATTAATTTAATAAGCCTTTCAGTGAATAAACAATCACTAGCCTATTTAAGGTTAACGATTATTTATTCAGTAAATTGTGCACATGTTAGATAATCTGCAATACTATCAAAAATATTTTTAATATAATTATTTTAAGAATGTTTTCCAAATTAGAAAAAGTTAAAGTAGTGACATCATTCTCAAATAATTTGAGAAATGAAAATTTTTTTATTGAGTTAAAATTAAAAGACCATTAATTATTAAGTTTAATTTAATACATAGTGTTTTTTGAGAGATATTGATAAGATATGATATAAGATAGTAATCACTAAATGTATATTGTAATATTTTTAATAGATGCATATTAATGCTAGTTATTGTAATGACTCTCAGTTATATCATTATCAGTGATCACTGCTGCGAATCATAAAAAACTAAAAAAAAGTTGAGGAAATGTAGAAAATTTTTCTTATATTTTCAAATATTAAAGTGCACTTTTAATATACTCAAATTATTAAATTTAATATGCTTTTAAGCACTGTACGGAAGATTGTCTGTAGTATTTTTTACAAAACTATTAAAATAGGTGAAATATGTTCTTATTGTAGTCTTATTGTAACGATGATTTTCTTTTCGGTTGTTTTGCTGCTTCATGCAATTAATTAATGTCTTTTCCTTATTTCTCTCTGGGTATTTATGAAATAAATCTATTCAGTGCAGCTTGGTTTATTTTTTTAGTAGGCTACATGATAAAGTGTAAATTTTTTTCTGATATACTAATAAATATTTTGATTGTTTCAGTACAGATATTTTCAATCAGTATAACTTATAGAAAATTAGGCTATTTATATTACTAATTTTAGTTAAATTAGCTATGATGACTATTTAATATTAAGCATACATAAGCGTATTAAGTATTGAAATGTTTAACAGCTTAAGGATTAGGTTGTTTTATGCTATTGATGTATAATATTTCTTGATAGATTATAGGAGCAATGTAAAATTAGAGAGATAGATAATCATAAATTTTATACTAATAGTTAACAACTGAAAGTTAGGATATTTTATCTGCATACATGAATATGATATTAAATGCATTATTTAATTATTAAATAGAATAATAATAACCCTAAATAATTAAGATAAATTTATTTAAAAATTTTAACATCATGAAAGATTGCGGTTTTTAAAATAGTGTGAAAGTGTTACAGTATTTTAAACTAAGCTGAATAGTAATATAATTTTCTAAAATGTTCTGATTATCTTAAACATGAACGCTTAAATGTAATACCTTTAATAATATCACATTGCGTTTGATTATGATAGTTTATAAATTATATGAATTTAATAAGAAAATTTCGTAAGTTATTGAACTATTTTTTAAAAATTTTTTGTTATATATGATGAATTTATATAAAATGCATTTTTTCCTGTAATTATAGATAGAAGTAAAGTAATATCTCATTTTATCGGATGACATCGTCGATGTATGCTCTTTAGAAGTTTAGACTATTTAAAATTTTTTTGATTGTGTCGTAATACAACATTAGATCTATAGATTTTTATTATTAAGTGAATATTTTAAAGTATCGTAGTCTTAAATTTAATCATTATATATTAGGAAATGGATATATATTTCTGATTGATTAAGTCAGGATTTTCTAAGAGAAAATGTAATATTATATACTGCTGAAGCTAATTATTTACTTAGATAAATAAGGGTGACAGTATTGAGTTCACTGGGTAAAAATATCATAAAGGAAATTTTATATATTAGTGAATTTTAGCATATTTACCTAGGTGTGATATTGTTTTGTCGATTATAAATAGATACATATAAGAATATATGTATGAGAAATTTATTAACATTTAATAAACCTAAATCACGACAAATCAGAGCGTGAAAAAAGGTGCAGACATGTTTAGAAATTTTATAAAATGAACTGAGAAAACTATGATGAAAATATGGGTTAGGTTTTACAATGATTACGATAAAAATCGTACAGGTTTTACTGCATGAGCTAAATTAAGAGTCTTTATTTTAATCAAGTTCATAGTGTTCTTATAGCTTATTTGGTAAATTTATTACTTTTTTGATTAACGAATAGTTTCAATACGTAATTTATATGAGTCATTACATGCTAAATATTAATAATACTATCACTGAATCAAAGGTTAGTCATTGTACTATATATCTAAGAAATTAGAGATGTCTAATCTTTGATGTGACCACTTATTAAGAAATAATGTGATAGGTTTGAATGATTGTTCATAATAATTATATTAAATTCCTATAATTATTTTTATTTTTTTTGATGAACTTACTGAAGCAAATATTCAATAATAATCTAAACAATTTTTCTATTAAATTATTTGTAATTAAATAATATGAAAACTCAATTTTTAAGCGTTTACATGAAAACTACTTTCTTTAATATTTAAGAATTTAGGCCGAACATATTTATGTTTTAAAAATAAGATTTTGATTTTGTTATTAATTAGATTACAATATAAACTAAACTTATTTAAGTAATTTCATTGCATTAATATACTAATATCATAAATAAAAACTATTAATCATAGAATAGGCATGTTTCCGAGTTAGATATTATATTGAAATGTCTTTATGGAGTGTTTAAGTGTTTGTGGTAGAAAGTTTCAGACAATTCAGTAGATATTTTAGTGAATCATTTTAACTGAATCACTTTAGTATGTAAGAATAAGTGTTATGTTATAAAATTAAACGAAGTTGTTTTTTTTAGGAACATTTAATATAGTTAAATTTTGTTGATAGTTAGTGCTAAAAGTGATAGAGTGAATCATAATTTAAAATATAAACAACATTGTTAATTAGTGTTGTTGCTTTTATATAAAATATATACTCAGTATTAGTGTATTTATTGAAAATTGTAGTATTTCTGCATAAAATTCGTTATATATTACAAATGAATTTAAATATTTAAATGGGTTCATTTAGTATTTAGATCTAAATTTAGTATATGATTAACAGGAATATTTATTATTAATTGAAACTGCATTCAATTTAGTTTATTTTTTACGTGAAATCCACTGTGAAAATAACAATGTAATGCTTCTCCTATTTCATTAAATAGTTTTTTTATTAATGTTGTTTTGTTTAATATATTCAAGTTTACGAAAATAGACAAAGCAATTTTCTTATGATATTAAAAACTTTATTTTTTAAACTAATATCTAATAAGGTATCTGTAGTAATTTTAGTTTGATGAGTCATCATAAATCATCAAATCTTGTTAAATAATTTTTTAAGATATTAGTAAATTTTTAAATATATCATAACTAGATTGTTATTAACTACTTAATATATTATTATATATCTTTCTTATTTTTAATTAGAGCTGAAATATTAGTTTTTAATGATTTTATTTGAAAAATTAAAAACCATTTTAATGTTCATCATAATTGTAGCGATATTACTAATTAATTAATTATAATAAATTATACGGTTCATTAAATTTTTAGAGTAGTAATATTTAAAAGTCTCATAAGTTTACTTTGGTAGCTTACTGTTTAATTTTTATTCTAAAATAAAAAATGATTTTATCAGAAAATAAAGCAGTATTTTCATAAAAATATATTTTGATTTTTTTGAATGATTATTTTTTCTCTGAAACGAACTTTTTTCAGTTGGTGTGAATAGGCTGATGTTTTTTATCAAGGAAACTTAGTGTGAGTTGCTTAACTAATAACATTAGTTAATCTATTGATTTCTATTTTTAAAATACTGTTTTAATTTAAAGACAGTAATTAGTTTGATGTACTGTAATAATTTTTTGACAGGGTAAATGTATATATTTATAAAAATTTTAATAAAGAATCTTGTTTAAGTACTTTTTTTTAGTGCCCTATTAAAATATTAAGTTATAAAAACTCTAGCTATTAAATTATTTTTTAACTTTTGATAAGAATTAATATTAATATTAATGATTATTTTGTTTTTAGCTAATTCTCCTATCGTGTCATGATTAGTTCGTTATTATTTTTTTATAATTTTTAATAAGATCTACAAAAGTGGTTTAACCAACATAGCAGATTTCAATATTTTTCTATTTTATTTTAAATATTTTACCATCGGTAAAAGGTAACGCCGAGTATTATGTAGGAGTGTTTGAATCAATGTTGTGTTAACATTACTATAAACACGTAATACATAATCATCTTGCATTTCCCCTCGCTTGTTTGAAGAGCCTTCAAGACTGTGTAGTAGAATAGATAGTGCTTTTTGTTGAGTTTCTTTAGAAATAAAATCATATTGTTTAGTGTTTTTATCAAAACACGCTGACAACCAATTCCAGCCGCTGTTATTTAACAACAACAAAGGTGAATTTTGTCCTTCACAATAACCTGATATTAACTGCTCGAGATACTTTAGCGCATCTTTTTGTGTTATAATAGAAAAACTCCATATGCTGTTATTACAGCCAAGTGTAGTACTTTCACCTTCACCAACTAATAAGTTAAACATTAAATGTTCTATCCATAACTGAATAGCATCATATACGGTTAAATTAGCAGGTCGATAATGCAATATGCCTTTTACATTCACATCTTTTATTATACCAGTTATCTTAATACCGATAATTTGAGTGTCAATAATATAATTATATGATTTCGTATAATGTTCTTTCACTTTTTCTGCAAGTGGTATTATTGCATTAATTTGTTGCTCCCAAATTAGCTGACCAAATTTCTTAGCAGGTAACTGTCCTGTAGTTCTTAATTTTTGATATAAAGGAGTCAAATCTTTATTATTCACTAACAGTGATAAAACTCGCTCATTTATTTTATAACGCTGACCTTTATCTAAAATAAAGGGTTCATCTTCTGGTAGTGCAGTTTCTTCTATATCAAAATAAACTTTTAAACGTTGTTGAAAAAAATTTCTAATGGGATGACGATAAAAATATAACATTTGTTCGATCGTTATTTTAGTTACAGGCTCACGAATATCTAGTACAGATAAAAATGGTGTTTTTTCTTTAAGTATTGTTTTTGCTACTGGTAGCCACTCACTTGAAAAACTTTGACAAGAAATATTAGGAGTAAAATTTTCTTTGGAAAATGGAACTCTACTATGTTGCATAACAATGTGATGTTTAATTCGTTGTGCACTTTTATCAATATTATATTGTATATCGCTCTCTAGACAGAAACTTTGGCAGATATAATTTAATAGTTCTGTTATAAGAACAGAAGGGTTGTATAGTTGATTATTTTGAATTGATAATCCAATATAACTGATATAGAGTTGTTGTGTTGCTGCATTTATTGCCTCTAAGAATATGTAGCAATCATCTTCTCTACGTATTCTATCTCCTTTCATTTTTTTTTCTGCCATTAAATCAAAACTTAATAAAGGAAGACTCCGAGGATATATACCGTCATTCATACCAAGCAAGCACACTACTTTAAAAGGAACTGAACGCATAAGTGTTGGTTTGCAGAAATTAACACCTCCTGTAAGAAAGTTTTGGCATATTTTTTTATTATTAAAACTCATAGCTAATTCATTACGAATTATATCTAAAGGTACTTCTTCATTATAACCTGAGTTAACTCCATTTTCAATAATTTTATTCCATTTTTTTAAAACAACAGAAAGGATTAATTCTGAATCATGATGAATTTTAAAAAAGCGAGTAATTAGCTCTTGACAGATCTCTTTCCATTCACTCAGTGAACGTTTAATTGTTAATTGAGCACGCCATTCCCTTAATGAATTTACTAAGCATGCTAGTTTTCCTACTAAGTGCGCTGCTAAGCCGCTACATTCATCATAAGGTAAAATATCCAGCCAAGGACCATATTGACTATTCATCGCATAACCTAGTAACATGCGGCTTAAACCAAATTTCCATGTATTTTGTCCTGTTACCGGAAATGACAATGAGCGGATATTGTCATCGTCTAGTCCCCAACGAATCCCGGATTCATTTATCCAACGTCGTAGTAACCCTAATTCGTTTCTATTAATTCCAAAACGATCAGAAAATGAAGATACTTCAAGTAATTTAATTATTTGCTCTGTTGAACAGCGACTATATTCTAAATCAAGTAAAAAAATACATGACTGAAAAATAGGATCTGTTTTTAAGACTTGTTGGTCTGAAATAGAAAAAGGGATATAATGTTTTGAATCTGTATGACCAAAGACAGATTGAATAAACGGTGTATAACTATCAATATCTGGAATTATTACAATAATGTCTTTTGGTGTTAATTCAGGATTTTTTTCGAATAATGCTAATAGCTTATCTTGTAAAACCTCAATTTCTCTTTGAGCACTATGACAGGAATGAAAAGTTATTGATTCATCTAGTAATAATAATGGACGTTTACCTAAGCTTGAATCATAATCTTTTAATGACCTTCCTAGTTTAGCGTTGTTCTCAAGATCTAAAATATCTTGTTGTAGATTTTGTAGTAAGTTATCTCGATTTGTATCTATAAATGCTGAAACTTCATGCGCGTTATCTATCTGAGAAATATAATAGAGGTTATCTTTTCCCAATTGACCATATGATGCAAGTAATGGGTTAATAATATTTTGTTCGCCATTAGTATTAAATAACTGTAAGATATGTTTATCTGTTTTAAAGCGAGATATTTTATGTTTATGAACATAATGAACTAATTTACGTTTTTGTAGTTTTTTAAGAAAGGAGTGACTATGGATATCTCCCCAATAGTAACGGCAAGGATTAATACACATAAAGTGAATGTTGCTATGTTGAGAAAGTGCGTGAAAAATTTGTATATATAAAGGAGGCAATGATGAAATTCCACAAATAAAAATACGTTTTGGTAATACTTTATGTGAATGAGTGCCATTTAATAACTTATTGATAAAATTTTTGTAGATATTTGATCGATTGTATGATGCTTGACCGAGTGTTTTTTCGTGGGCTACTAACCGTAGCCATAATTTTTTTTGCCATAATTGATTGATACCAAGTTCTGTAACCAGTTGGTTTTTTTGCCATGTTTCAATCCATTGAGGACGATACAGTAAGTATCGGTCAAATAATTCAGCAATACGTGCGGATAATTGATAAAATTTTCGTTTATCGAAATCTTTCTGAAGATAATGCTTTAATAATTTAAATTCTTTCTCATCAATAACTTCTGGTAAAATTTTCATTAACTTCCAAGTGGTAGCCTGTTTAGTATATACACTTTCGTTAGGAGCATTTGGTAGTATTTGATAAAGAATGTTCCAGATAAAAGTAGAGGGTAAAGGATAATCAATATTAGCTTCTATTCCAAAATATTTAGATAATTCAATTTTTAACCACTGGGACATGCCGGAATTTTTTACTAAAATTATCTCTTTTTCAAATGGATTATCGAGTGGTGTATGCTCCATTACATGAGCCATGAGATTTTTTAATAGTTCTAGTTTATTAGAATAATAAACTTGAAACATTATTGTCACCTATTTTGTAATATGAGTGATGTTAATAACATTTTTGAATTAATGTTGATAAAACAATAATTTATTTATAGCATTATCAGGGATAATAAATATCTAGAAGTGTATTTGTTTATAAAAATAAAAGATACTTAGTTTTCAGGTTTAATTTTGATTCTGAACATATTATATTCTATATGAAATTATAACTATGAAATTATTTTTGATTTTTGCAGCGTTTAATAAAAATATAATATTTTTATTAAAGCTGAATGAAGTGACTGGAAAGATAGCAAAGAAATTATGGTAATTATTTATTTTGTTAGTTAGAAGATTTTCTGTTAATTTTTTAACAAACTTTTTCTACTGGGACAATAAGTTAACTATTCTCTCTTACTTGATTGTTTTTGTATGTATGATATAATTTATACTGAGAAGTAATGATAATATAGTGTGACTGTCATATTTTTGTTGTCTTCATAAAATAAACAAAGCTTCTCTAATACTAACTCAGAATCTTTTTAAAATATAATAATTTTTATATAACACTGTACTGAAAAAAAATTATAATAGTGACATCAGTTGAAAAAATATTTTAATCTAACAAACACATTAGAAAAGCTGACGCTTGCTTTAAGTTAGAATTCAATATGTAGTTAACGAAGTTAATGTAAGCTTCTGTGTAAATGCAAAGATTATTTCTGTGATGATTAAAGAAAATGTTAATTATAAGATATAGCTAATAAAATAGTTATAATATGACTAAAAATGCTCTGGAATTAGATAAGATATCGTGATAAATATTTTATGTTTCCTTAGTTCTACTATATTGTAAATTAATAATGTCATGTTCAAAAAAAATGTTTGTGTGAAGTTATGCTACACAAAATTATTTTAGGCGTCAAGATGTGTCACTAGTACTTATTATATAAGTGTAATATTTATGAATGATGTCACATTATATACTTAGAAAGTATTAAAATAATGATATGGAATATACTGCATTTTTAATGAGATTTAAAAAATGTAATTATCTAACGTGTATGATCTCGGACCGAATTTAAAAAATAGTTATAAATGTTTTCATGTTATATTTTAGTTGATTAATTGTATGTATATTATGCTCTAATTGTATACACAATACTGAATATATCTTCAGTATGAAAATATATAAAAATTTTTTTGTTAACTAGTTCAGAAAGAAAAAATTAATAATGTGGTGGTAACTTTTCTTCTTCTTGTCTGGCAAGATCATAAATCTGAGATGCTGTCAATCGTTTAACTATAATACATATTTGTTCTTGTATTTTCATTAATAGCATTTCCTGCTTAGTAATAATCTGATTAAGTTGTTCGATCGTACGTTCTTGAAAAGCGGTTTTACTTTCTAATAGCTCAAGTCGTTGTTCAAAATCACTTGATACATTCACGTGGATACTCCTGTATGGTTTTATTATAAATAAACTATAACAATAACTGCATATTATAAATTAATAGTTAAATTTTAATTAAATAAACAGGTGTTAAATCTCTTTGTTAAAATAGATTAAATAATTATTATATGGGTGATTAGCGTAGTTATTGTGATAAGCATAGCTACTCAATAGTTAAGTATTTCAATAGAGTTAATGTTTATATAATTTAACGTATATACAATACACTATTTAAATAAAAGATTCATTTGCAAATAAAATTATGATAATACGTTATAATAAAAATTTAGCATGATAACATGCTAATCGAAGGTTAATGTAAGCCAGGGTATAAAATAATCAATTAATTAGTTGTCAATAAAAATTAAAGTCGAGAGCACGGTGAAATATATAAATAGAAAGAGGTTAGTCAATAAAAAATCTGCGCTATGATACAAAATGACACAAGACACTAGGTAAAACTTACAGGGAAAATAATATGATCGTTAATTATAAAATATACTAAGTTATAAGATTGAATGTGATAAGAAAATTTAAATATTAAGTTATTATTAACAGCTAGTCGAAAGCCAATTAATATAAACTAGTAGTAAATCTTTAGTCAAGGGTAAACTTATGCATTTATAGTATTTAGTTAAATGATTTTCAATCTTAAAAGTAAAATTAATCAATAATTGATTTTTATTAAATTATACTTTATTAATTTTACATGTTAAATGTAATAGTCTTGGACTGAATAGCAGTATAGAAAAATAAACGTATATCTATATCTGCAATGTAAAGTGGTCGTCATGATGTAGAATAATGCAGCTTCATTGATTAACTCAAGTTTTTAATTTTAGGGTATACAACTGTAATATAACAAGTTTGTTGAATAAACTAAGTCCAACAGTAACAATTAGCTTTTTACCTTTACAAAACATGTAGATATGTTTGAAGTTTATTTTATTTTCATTAACAATTATTAATTTAGTTATGAAAATTGTTACATTATTAATGTTTGTTTTAATATTAAAATTATGTGTTTGCTAATAGCAAAATAGTTTATAACATTGTGATTAATATTACGTAATAAGATCTTAAGTGCATCTATGTTGAAAATATATTACAACTTATCAGTTTACTCAAAGAGAAAGGTTATTGTATAAAAATAAACTCTAACCTATGTCGTCAAATCTTACGGTATTTAGTAAGAGAGATAGAATTTCAATATGGACAATGGATAATGATTATATTAATAAAATCTTCGTTAAGATTTAAAGATTGTGCAATTAATCACTACCTAAATTAAACTTGTAATATTAATAAAAAGTGTTTAGGTCAAATGAATTGATTATTTTACTGAACTAGTAACTTCAATGACTGATCTATATTAGTGACAGTCGACTGAGTATCGATAATAATTCTATTTCACTATATATTTATCTTTTATCACAGACAGGAACACATGTGGGAAAAGTTTATATTTTATAAATTTTTAGATTTAAGCATTTCATTGCAAATTTTTCTATTTTGATCATGCTTCATAAAGCAATATTGATATTTACTATTGTTTTGTATCTATTTAAAAAATTATTTAGATACATGAAAAATGAAAATCTTAACGAGTTTTATTTTGGATCTAGTATTTGTTCCTTCGATTTAGTAAAATATTAATAAATTATTAGTGTTTTATAGTTATACTATTTTCAATAGTTTATAGTCAAAACTAACAAGCTAAAAAACTATTAAATGATAAAAAAATTTTTATTTTCAATGTCAAGGCTTTCGTGTATAAAATCAACTAGCATGTATTCAGTGACTGAGTTTAAAAGAATATGAAAGTATCTGAGATGCTAGCGTATATTATTGTTTGAAATTTAAACAAATAACTCGTGAGAAATACTCTTATTTTACTTTAGCAGACATTCAAAATTTAGTTAATACATTTTGCACCTAAAGTAGTCTGTATACTAATCATGTTATGTGATTCTGAGTGTATAATACTATAATGCATACATCGTTAATCACAAAAATGTAGTATGTAAAAATACTGTCATTTCAGTAGCGGTTTTCTTAGATTAAATAATGGGTTACGGAAGAATATACTCAAAGTTTATTTATATACTATCAGTAAAATCGTAATATAATAAATAAATAAAGTATTGTTTATAATTTTTAATATTTAAAAAAATAAGTAAATATATAACTTATGTATTTTTAGAACATAGTTATGTATTCATAAAAATATTTTTATATTGTTATATTACATATCAATTTAAGTAATTAAGTAGTTTTATCTATTTTAATTTTTTAAAAAATAAATTTTACTATAAAAGAACAACTGATATTATATAGAATATCCTCATACAGTTTTTAAATCTAGTATTTATGGTCTCTCTATTGTATAAAAATACTGAATATATTTTAAATATTATAACATTAAAATAGGAAAATACTTTTTATTTTGTAAGTCCATGAAGATTAATGATTTGTTGGTGGTATTCTTTTTTATGGTTTTATAATATAAGATATTTGAAACATCTTGATGTTGTGAGCTAAAATATACACATGCACACTTGCATTGTTATTAATGGTATCTGTTGTGTTGGTGATGTTTTTGATTAAGTGAAGCAATAGAAACTTATTCATAAGATATTTTTTAATGCTGCAAATAATTGTTTAAAGTTACTTAATAAAGTTATTGTGATACTTCTCTATAGTTTGCATCATAAAACTATTATGATAATCAAATCTTATAAATTAATAGGTAAATTTTATCCAAAGAGACGGGTGTTATAATCTTTTTATTAATATTGACTGAGTCATTATTTTATTGCTTAGTATGTTTTATAATGAATATAATTTCATTTATATGTATGTAAATAATCATTTAGACTATTTAAATAGGCATATAGATTGAAGAAGTTTTAGCATCTTTTAGTCGCGTAATAAAAACTAGAAATTATATAATTTAACGTATAAAAGTACATGCTAAAAGCGATTATCTATAATACGACATTAGTTAATAACTTATAATAAAATTGGGGATTAAGATGAAATTACTGTTTAAAGCAAGTTTTTTAATAACAATATTAACAATGACTTTTCATACTTCAGAAGTTATAGCTACTACAATCACTAAAACAATACCAACAAGTAGCGCGTTTAAATCAGTGCAAGAACGTAATGCTTATGCATTAGGTATGTCTTTAGGTCGTTATATGAAAAACTTATTAGACGAACAAAAAACAATTGGTATTAATTTAGATAAAGTACAGTTATTAACTGAGATTCAGGAAGCGTTTAATACAACAAGTAAAATGACGGATGCAGAAGTTGAAGAGACAATACGTCAATTTGAGGTTGAGGTTAAAGAAGCTGTAGAAAAAAATGAAAGATGAATCTGCGGTGAATAAAAAAGTTGGTGCGGAATATCGTGAAAAATACGTAAAAGAACAAGGAGTTCTAAAAACTAAGTCTGGTTTATTATATGAAATCGTAAAAGAAGGGACTGGTATCAAACCTAAAGTAGAAGATACTGTTATTGTTTATTATAAAGGTATGCTGAGCGACAGCAGTGAATTCGATAACTCATATTTACGTAATATGCCATTGACTATTTCTTTAAATTCAGAAATTAAAGGATGGACTGAAGGTTTAGTGCATGCTAAAAGGTAGAAAAATTCAATTAGTAATTCCTGCTGAATTAGCTTACGGTCCTAACAATATTCCAGGTATTCCAACAAATTTAACGTTAGTGTTTGATATTGAATTATTAGATATCAAACTTGCTACAAAATAATTTTTACTTTTAAAATAAGAACTAGGTTGTTTAAGTTTGGTGTTGAAAGTATTTTAATTGTTATGTTAAAATGACTGAATAATTGATTTGACTAAAATGTATTTAATTAAAACATATCTAGCTTAGATTATTGTCTAATAAAATTATTTGTTATTTTATATATATCTCTTTCAGCTTACATGTGATTTTTTATTTCTATATTAATATTCTAAAGTCTTACAATATTCCCTGAGTCAAGAGATTTATTTTTAAAATCATGAATACTAGCGCCAACTGAATTTAGTAAAATAGCATCCAGTCAGTTTGATATATAAGTTTATAGTAATTATGAATGTAAATTGATTTTATTGTTATTAATAATTATTTACTAATCTGTGTAAATTTTGTGTAGATTACTTTCTGAGGTCAGTTTGTGATGATTATTTTACTAATTAATGACGATGTATTTGTGATGGCTTCAGATTTATTATATTAAAGATGGTAAAGAATATGTATGCTGGAAATTTATTAAAAGCTAGTAATACTAACTGAAGAAAAGTATGTACATAGAAAATCCCTAAATTATATTGGTATATCATGCAACTTTAAATCAGAAAATTAGTATTAATATATAGAAGTTTAACAATAATTATATTAATAAAATTTTAGTCGTTGCTTGATATGCGTTATTTATGTAATAAAATAAATAACTTGTAGTATTAATAAAATACCTTGAGTCAAAATGCAACTATTTGTTTAGTTCATAACTAAACGTGAATAACTTAAAATATTGATAAAATCATTTAGTGTCAATTACAATGTTACTAAATAAAATTGTCTATTTTTTAATGTAAGTTAAAAAAGAAATCTTTTCAATCTATGACAGGATTTTACTATCTTAAACTATAATTTGTGTAATTGAATCATGATTGATTTCTTTAAATTAAATACAAGATTTTAACACACGATCTTTTTGAGAAATATTTTAAATATAAGAATTTAATTAATAATAAACATTTTCCAGTGATTGATTAAAAATCTATTCTATTTGTATATTGTTTATCCGTAACACAAGTCTGTAAGTATCTTGATTTATCAGGATAAATTAAGATAAAAGCTTTCAGATATGATTTCTATTATTAATGATTTATGTGTCAGAAGCATCTCTGTTTTTTGAGATATCAAAGTAAAATCTAATACTATACATTCATTATAGTTTAACAAAACAATTAGAAAAACATAAATAACTATGTAATTAATTCACTTTGTTAATGCAATAATTTTTTAATCATTTTACTGACATAATCGTGTTTATTATATCAGCATCGAGTGAATTATTCTTTCAAATCGAATTCTTTCATGGTATTTTATAAAAAAGTCTCTTGATAGATTATGATATAAAATATTTTTATTCAAGATTTTTAAAACTAAAGACGATAAACCCTTACTGCTAATGAAGATTTTTTTAAAAATCATTATATTTAATACATTAAATTAGATTATAATTATATGTAATTAATAGTAATTAAGATATGCGTTTAAGAAATCATATTTTATTTTTAGAAACATACTAGACGCATATGTTTGTAGGTAATGTATATGTATAAACTATTCCGTGTTTTAATGTGTATTTTCAAAGTATTCAACAGTAAGAGATTCACTGTAGTATTGTTTAAAAAAATCACTATATCTTATGCAATATTAAATGATAGAAAAATTATAGAAATAAAATAATTCTTTAGTTTTTTGTTAGAAGTATTTTGAGGACGGATGGTGTTTTATGATTATTAATGTGTAAAATATTAATTTATAAATTTTTAATCGTATAAATATGGGTTTTGAAATATTATGATGGGAATAAAAATCTCTAAAATTACATAATATATCTTGATGGATATTTCAAGTGTTTTGTATTTTATTTTAGTCAAAATGTGTAGTATGATAAATAAACAAGCATTGTTATAACTGTTGTCCTGAATAACATTATTTTCATGTGTAATGTATGTGTTAGACACGATTATTTGCAGAGAGTATCTATCACAACACTAGACTTGATCTTCATGATAGTATTATGAAGATAAATTATATTGTGATATAGTATTTGATTATTATGTGCAATATAATTGAATTAATGAGAAAAATGTCGTTAAATATCGTAAAATAAAACAGAGTGATAGCTACTATAATATATGCTATAAATTTATTCATCTCGTATTTATTTTCTTTCTGTGAGGAAGAAAAGACTAATAAATTTAAGTTTTTAAGAATCAAAAAGAAAGTAAACATATTTTTTGTTATGTTTAACAATCATTCAAATGATTAATGGGGTGGTTGTATGAATTTGAATTAGTAGAATTTGTTCTTTAATAATAATTTTAGTTCAGTTTCTTGATAGTGAATTCTTAAAAATTTTTATTTTTATACATGCAAACTATTTTTTAAAAACTAGTGAGTAAATTTTTTGTTTTTCTGTATAGTTTAAGCATAACGATTATAATGTTTATTTAGTAGTTATAACGATAGCGAGAATATTTATCTAGATATTGTAGTTAATTACACTTATAATTTTTTTATCAGTTCAGATTGAGATATTATATTTACCTCTTTGAGGTTATCCAAAGATTTTTGATGATCTTTTGTATTCTTTCATAAAGACAATAAAAATTACTTATTTTAATAGTACCCGGTCGGCATTGGCTTGCTAACTATTCTAATTTTTTCAGAACTACTGTATACTTATTAATATTTTAAAAAAAACATTACTATCGTATCTAACGATCTGCTATTGTTGTTATATAAGTAACACGTTTAGAAATTTGGGTGTATTTAAACTGTTTTTAGTTGAAGGAGTTTAAATTAAAATTTTTTTATATTTTACATAATATTTTCTTAGAAGGCTTATCGCAGAAAAAGCTAGACTTTACTAAAATCTGTTAACGTCAAGTATATATAAACAAGTAAAGAAAAACTATTAATGAATTTATGTATATTTGTACAAAAAAGATATCAGTATATTGCTAAAATTACTATTAATATTAAAAGTGCATATAGTAATATATTCAGTTTTTTGACAGTAAATCTATAAATAATGAAATAAATACTCCAGTGTATAAAGTTAATGTTAACGAGTTAATTATGTAATAAAAGAGTTCTTTTTACTTCATAGAGAGAATTTTTTTATATTATTTTACAAGATCATTAATATTTTATTGAGAGTTGTTTTAATTTTTAATGACAATATTGTTTCAGTCAAAATAGTTATCGTTAATTCGATGTTGTAATTTTATTCAAAATCGGATTTAAACGTTAATATTATTCATAAGTTATTCTGATATTTTTAAGTACAATAAGAAGTGTGCATTTCATAGAATTTCATTATTAAGTGGTGTGAATTAGGATGATTACTTGATGACGATGAGAAGACTACGTGATTTTTAAAAAACGAAGTGACTAGATAGTATTACAGCTCTTAAAGAGAGGTGAAAATAAGAGAATTTTATTTAAATGAACTCTTTAAGTAATACTTTATATATTAGAAAATAATATAAGTACATGTATAATGTCACATCACATAATAAACTGGAAATATTATATTATAACAACATTTCAATTGATGCTTTTTCTATATTAATTTCCTCATACGCAGTTCTTGCTACATGTTAATATATAGAAAATAATAAAGTATTTTTAAAGCTAATTTCAAAAATGTAAATGGTAAAGATTTTTATAATCGCGTTAGAGTTATTACAAAATGTATAATCTATCGATGATTAATATTAAATATTTTATTTAAAATTGTTTCTATAAATTATTGAGATAGTCAATGTGACTATAACCATATTTCTCAGAATTTTCTATATTCTATTAGATCTTATTGTAGTGCATTCTGTATGCGTTTGACTATTTCATGTTTTAAAAATGTATTAAAATATAAAATTTAGTATTTTTTAATTGTATGATTAAGCTTAGTATACAATATTATGAATTTTTATTTATATAAAATTTTATCTGATAATATGTTCTTTAGGTATACTATTGTTGTTAAGCCACCATCTAGAAGATAAAATGTTTTGTTTTTACATTTCTTATTGTTACTGAACTTGCATGTCGTAATCCTAAATTTTGATTTAGATGTATTGTGTATGTTAGAAATCTGTTGACTGCCTTATAAATTTTCATGAGTAGCATTTTGTTCTAAACAATTTTGCATATTAAAAAATTATAAAAATTTATTATTGCTTCGATTACTGTTTATATGAATTTTCTTACTATACTTGTAAAATATGCTCGAGTAAATTAAGCTATATTTTTAAAAATTTCTTTTGTAATTATTAATAATATACACATAGTTTTTCTAGAAAGATTACTAAGAAATAGAGGATGCGAAAACTGAAAATTAGTTTTCAGTATATATAAGTAGTTTATAAAATACTATATATTCTGTAGGTTTCTGTCATTTTGATAAAATATATGAAAACTAGTATTGACGATTGAGAGTTAATTCATAGCACAGTAGTGATTATTTTTCTATTTAAGATAGTAATTTCATATAGATTTATGTTTTATATATTAATGTATGCAGTGATTTCAGTGTCGTTTGAATTTTTTCTGAATACTTATCTTGCTTATAAAAAATAGTTTAGATTTGACTTCATAGACTATAGTGTATCTAGATTTGATTTTTTAATAATTAGAGTTGTATATAAAAATAAAAAGCATGTATAACCAATATTTATTGCACACCGTAAAGGCATTAATCCTCCGTGTTGAATCATACTAATACTAAAATATTTACAGTGAGAGTTTTTGAGATTTTTACATGACTAAGTACATTTACTAATATGTATATATTGAATTGTAAACCATGATTTTTGGATAAGAATAAGTCTATTTTTGCATTTATAATGCAGATAGAATATATTACACAGTATCTTATTCTTTCTATTTAATAAAATGATTCAATGATGTTAAAATTTAAAATTAAGAGTTTTTTTTGAGGATATGATGAAATGAATTTATATTTTAACATAAACTAGTTTAGTTATCTATATCAAAATCATTTAATTGTTTTGTAAACATTATAATAATAGAAAAATAAATATTATTATCATATCAGTATAAAAATTTAAGTAATGTAATATATAAGAAGTTATTAAGATGTCTTAAGTCATAAGAATGTAATCAACATCAATATTAATAGTAAGTTATTATATACAATAATCTGCTTAGTACATTTTTAGATTTTAGTTATTGAATAATTTCAATACTTTCAATAATATGATAAATTCAAGATGTATACAATGTTATAATACTATAATTAGATTGTTAATAATATCATTAAGAATTATAGTAGAAAATTACTTAGATTTTACATATTTTGAACATAAAGAAATTTTTAATGAGTTAGAAAATCATAACATAGTTTCTATATGTAGATTGTGTTTTTAGTTTAAAATATGATGCTTATTTTATTTATAGGAATAATGAACTCTAACAAAGAACGTTAATACTGACTGTGTATATTATATAGCTAATAATATATCTTATTGATAGTGCTTTGTTTCAAAATAATATTACAGTTAGTAACTACCGCTATTTAGTATAAAAGATCAACGATCTTAAATTCATGTAAAAGTCTTATTTTTAGGTAAAATAATAGTTACTTGAATATAGTTCAGTCATTAAATGCACTTTATATATCGGAGTGTTTACTCAATTATCTAATGATCAATGTAATAAATAATAACTGGGATATCAAATAATGCTGTCACTCAACTGGAGATGTACTCTTTTACTATACGCTGATAAATTAGATGTTGTTAAAGTTCTGTGACAGATCTATTAAAATTCTTAATCTTTATGTTATAGTTATAACTGATTTCGCGAATAAAATTATTTTCTATTGTTAATTGTTACTCTTTTTGAAAGTATTACTGATTTTTTTAGATATATGATACCTTAATAATTTATTTTTTTAGAGTAAGGTGTTCCACTGAACTGAGTAAGCGCATGACTAGATCATTGCGAGCGTATGGATAAAAGCATATACATTATATGCAGTCTTGATTGAAGCGATATCTTTTGGTTACTCTACTAGAGATGCATTAGTAATAAGTGTAGTAACATTATTTATTAGTCAATAGAAATAAATACGGGATTTACTATAATTTTAGTACTATATTAAATATTCGCTCTTAATAAAAAAGAGAATATATTTAAAACACCCACATTAAAAATTGGTATTTTACATACTGCTTACAGTCTATTGATATTTAGTAATATTTTTTTAGGAAACTTAATTTGTTAATTTTATTAAATTTTTTCTTTTCATTATCACTCTTAGTATATCATATACGTTATCTACTAATATATATCTACGTATATAAGTAATTTTATTCAGGTTAAAATCTATATAAAGTTTTTCTATTTTTACAATATTTATCGTGACTGTAAGTATATAAAAGAAATGCTACATTTCTCTATTGTAATGTGTATTTTAGCTTTGGAAACTATTGATATTTTATTGTAAAACTTTTATCAGTGATATGCATATTTGTAATATTATTTACATCATGATTATGCTAGTTATATTAACGTTCTAGCTATTTTATATACAGATTGTTCTTAGTATACTTTAATAACTTCTTTAGTGCGTCGAACTATTTTTAATGATCTCTTTTTTGAATTTTAAAAGAGTGACTTATTAACTTACTGAGAAGTTATTGTGTAGTGTTTTTCATTAGAAATCACTTGTTGAAGATATAGAACAGAATATAAAAATTTTATGTGTATTATTCATACCTAGAGACATATATTGTAGATATGTAGTAATCATGAGCTTATATTTGAAATATTTCCTTCTTAAAGTATTATGATAGATTTTTTATTCTTAGAATATATATAAATAATTAGGACTAATAATATTCTAAGCAAAATAGGAAAAAAAATCAACTATCTAATACATATTTTATCATCGTTGATGCTTAATTAATAATTCTAATCTCATACTGAAAACAAATAGAAAAGACAAGAATTTAGCTTAACTCAATCATAATATCTTATAATTATACTTATAGCGAGTATATGTCAAGTTTACATCAATTATTTTCTAAAAAAAATCTAAACAACATTATCAATGAAATATATTCAGATTACTAAATGTTAGTTGAGTCATTCGTATAAATACAAATTTAAATTATATCGAAGATTACATAACTATTGTAAATTATTGATGCTGAATAGCGCGTAAGAATTCTTGTCGTGTATTTTGGCTAGATTTAAATAATCCTCCTAAAGAGGTGGTTGTTGTCGCACTTGTTGCATCATGAACACCCCTAGCTTTTACGCAGTAATGAACAGCATCAATCGAGACAGCTACATGGCGAGTATCTAGTATTGTTTGTAAAGCAACAAGTATTTGTTGTGTCAATCGTTCTTGTATTTGAGGGCGTCGAGAAAAAAATTGGACAATTCGATTTATCTTCGATAAACCGATCACTTTATTTTTTGGAATATAAGATACCATTGCTTTTCCATCAATAGTGACAAAATGATGTTCGCATATACTAGTTAACGTAATATTTCGTACAGAAACCATTTCATCAACATTCATTTTATTTTCAATAACAGTGATTTTTGGGAAATTAATATAATCAAGACCTGAAAAAATTTCATTAATATACATTTTAGCGATGCGTTTTGGTGTATCTATTAAACTATCGTCGGTAAGGTCTAAATTTAGTAGCTTCATGATTTTTATCATATGCTGCTCAATTAATTGTTTACGTTCTTCATCTGATTTTTGTTGAACATGTAACGGGGTTTCAAGCCCCTTAGTTTTTAAAGCTAGATGAACAAGCTCTGCTTCTGTGCTTAGAAATGACATTAAATTCTCCACAAAGATATATATTAAATAATAAATTTTTTATACTAAAATCATGCATTGTGCAACATCATATGTAGAGCATATTTTATAAAAAACAGATATGTTCTATGCTCTAAAATAGCCTATAAAGATAATACTGTGTTATATCCGTGGAATATGTAAAATTTTTAGATATATAAATATTTAATTTCTTAGTATAAATTTTGACATATATAATTAGATATATCATTATGTAATAATAATTAAAGCTATTATCTGTTTTTTATTTATCTATAACAAATGATGTTTCCATTATATTTCAAATCACTATGAATTTTAGTAAATATTTTTCAAACATATTCATCTATCTTTCATGGTGTCTTATTTGATTGATTTTTATTTTTAATTTTTTATATATAAAAACAAAAATAATATATACAACATATATTAGAGATAATTAATTTTAAATTTAAAATTAAAGTATAACGGGTTTATATAAAATAATAACAATTGATTTTTATGTTACTATTTTAGTAGATTGTATGTTGGTATTTTATATCAATCGTTTAATTAGAATTGTTTTATTCATTTTTATACAATGATTTATAGTTATTTCATTTCGTATCGTAATGTAGTGTTATATATAATATTTTCTGTATTAAAACAACAATATAAAAAATATAATAATAAATTTTTATTATATTTTAAAATAGCCTTCTCTTTGAGAAGAACTGAGAGAGCGCTTAAATATCTTTTTAAATCTAATAAATTTTATGTATTTTTAAAGAATAAACGTGGTTTACAATATTGATATCAGATGAAATATATTTTAACATATTCAGAATCTTATTCCTAATGTGTGGCAATATTACACTCTAGTGATTTTTTATTAAAAGTACTTTCTATTTTTATTTTAAACTTTTAAAAAAAGAAATCTAACGAGACATCTCTATTTCAGCTAGTAATGGTAAAGCTAATATAACTATTTCCATCATGCATGAATTAATAATGAAATATAAATATAACACGATTCGTGAAACAGTTTATTATGTGGTTAAAAGAGTTTTGTGATAAAACTATAGATCGTAGAAGATAGATTGAGGTATAATTTATAAAATTAAAATTATTATCATAATGTTTAAGGTAAAAGATCTCTAAATTTCTTGTAATCTACACTAAAATAACTGATAAACATAAATAATGTCTTATCAGAAATTAGTTGCATAAGTGAAAGATCTATAGCTAATTCATACTGAGTGTTAAGTGTTGTCAGTGAAATAATGTATGTAATTCACTTTATGTTTTGGTCTGATTGTAAAATATTCAGTTGTTGAAAGTAGATTTAATTAATGAAAAAAATTTTTAGAATATAAAAGAATTATAATAATTATTTAAATATTTAGAGTACGGTTGGGATTGTTAATTATTTTTAGTTGTGTAAAAATTGAATAGGAAGTCTTATAGCTTAAAGTGATTTAAAACTTATCATTGATTCTATTGAGTGATGACGTTCTCACTGTATTTATAATGACTTTTTATTTAGAGCGCATATGATGTCTAATAAAAATGTCAATAATGAGCGTGTATTTATGTAACGCTAACAAAAAATATGATTAATAGCGTTTTTTCGCTCAAGATTATATCTTGAGTTAATAACTATTACTGCTGGTAACGGTAGCACAAATTTAACGTTACTATATGAACACAGAAAGATACGGTTTCTAGTTTTGAGGTGAAACTTTACCTTGATATAATTAAGTTTTTAGATCTAATTTATTTTAATATATTTGAGTTATTTCAATATTGTTTAATATAAAAATTAAAATTAATCCAATAATCTTGCATATTAATGAATATTTTTAGTATTTGATATGATTTTACATATATCGAAATATGAAACTTTATTAACAGTTTTCCACTAATTATCTTCAATTTTGTTAAAATTATTTTTGTTTAGTGAAGTCATTCTTATCTTTTTTAATCAGATGAACGATAAAATTAATATTCTTTATTATCTATTGTGATAATTATAATTTTTCTCGAATCATCGTTAATTCTTAAAAGACAGTATCAATATTCTTATACTTACTAAAATCACACTATTTATATTATTAAAGTTCATTGATCCTTAATATGATTCAAAGTGAATATTCAGTATAAATAAGCTTATTTTCTTTAAGTAGGAAAAAAACTAATCATTAACAATAAACTGTATATTTACTTTATAATAATTTTATTCATGATACTGTTATCATAATGTTAATTACACAGAAAGATAATAATAGATTGTTTTGATATTATTGAATAGCTGAAATACAGTAGTATCTAAACTTTCTTAAAGATCAGTACATTAAATAATCATATAACACTTAAGAAAAATAATTATTCTCTATAAAATTAATATTAATTGTTAATTAAGAATATTAATTGTAATAACAATAAGAATTGTTCATATAAATCAGTTGGTTTACAGTACATTTGTTAGTAAGTGCTCATGAAAATAATCTGATTAAAACGTTAGACTAACTAGAGTAATGATAAATCTATATAGTATATTGAATAATATTAGAAGCGAAGTTTCAATATATATCTTGAATGTGTTTATTATGACTATATTATTTATATAATACATGAATGTATAAAGTAGAAATTTTAGAATAATTTGAATTATTTTAAAAACTATTGTAATATATTATATATAGAGAGATGTATACAAAATCTTTAATATATGCAGATCGTTCATGACAAGACTGATTGTTTTATAAAACAACTGATAAATGTGGTTAAGTAAAAAATATAGATCCACTAACAATTGAGTTCTAAGTGAGCATATTAATAAAATGTAATTTCGTACTGAGTGTTAATGTATGGATCAATAGGCATTTCACTTAGTTAGTCAGTGGGAGTGTTGGGAATTAAAGACAACGATGTAGTAAGCTGTTAAATACAATAGGTTAAATGGAATAAAGTTAGTGTTATTTATGGGTATTGTAGTATGATAAAAAGTTTGACATTCATTTCATTTTTATTTATAAAAATTTATCTAGGCTTTCTGGTTCTTGTGTCTACTAATTTTCAGAAATTATTCGGTGTTTTTATTTTTACGAAGTTTATGTGGTGACGAGACATTTATATATCCCAGATAACATCTCGGTATACAGACATCAGAATTTTATTTAAGTCAAGTAACTTATTCTGAAGAATAATAAGATGAGTATAAGATTTTTAAGTAATATTTATAATTTTTAGTTATTTAGTAAGATATTCAGTATTGAAATAAAGTAAAATAATAGTTACAAGAAGAACAATTTTAGATGTGACTCTATACATTTTATCAATAGACATTTTCAATAGCAACGTGTAGAATTTCTCAAAGTGCTTGCAGTACAAATTATAAACTTTTTTAAATAATAGTTACGCTAGTAACTGATTTGGTTTATAGTTAGTTGAATACTGATAGTCATGTCCTTAAACTAAATGTTCGTTACTTTATTCTATGTTAAAAATTACTCTTTCTTCATTGTATTACTAGAAAAATTTTAAATGTTAATCGTTAAAAAATTAGGCGTCAAATACTATATGGATTCTATGCACTCACTGCTATTTTTTTCATCTATTCAGTTAATTAAGAAGTGAATATCGAATAACAATCTACATAATTTTTTATTTAGAAAATATAAGACTACTATAAATAAGATTTAGCTGTACAACAAAGCCCGTGTATTTAATTTTATTAGCATTCTTATATTTTTATTGAGAGATGTTATTGCTATTGTATAGTGTAACTTTGATTTAATTGTTCATGGAGGTAAGAATCACGTGTTTCTATATTTTATCTGTAGTATTTCTTTATTATGAAGATAAAAAATTTTTAGATTATATGTTATTTTATTCATACGTTTTAAATTAATATACAATATTAAAATCAATAATTTGATTACTTAAGAAAATAAAAGTTTCCTTTAAGAAATAAAAGTAAAATATTATTTAAAATAAATAATCTATCAATCTCAACTAAATGACGTTAATTACCTATATTATCTTTGTAAGCCAACAATACCTACACTACTCAGATCAATTAATATATAAATTTTTATTACTAACTAAAATATCACTCTAACTATTACGTTCTAAATTAATGTTTTTAATATTTAAGGTATTAATACTGTAAAGTTAATATGTAGAGTTTTTTATTATAAATTTATTTTTTTAATAACACTCTATATGCTTGTTAAATATAGTTTTAAATTAACATTTAATAATATATTATTGCATATAATCATAATAGGAAAAATAAAACTCTCCTGAAAATTATACGAATAAATAATTTTTAAAATTGATATGATAATATTCAACAAAATGACGCATAATAGATTGAGAAATATGTTCAGTATTAAAAGAACTACATTAACACTTAGTACATTTCAGTGTTATTTCGTAGTAGTTAAAAATATAAAAGATAGGTAAATAACTAATAATTATTATTATATGTTAAATAAAATTATAATTAATATTGCCATTAATCAATATCTTATGCAGTGCATCGAATTTAAACTATACAAATTTAGCCAATATATTAATATATAGATAATTTATGGTCATATCTATTTCATAGATAGTATTTTAAAATAAATTCATTTATTGTACTTATTAATATTTTCAGAAATTCATAAATTGATTAAAGTAAAATATAACATAAAAGAGTGTACTTTACTATTTTTATAACTTAAACTTACTTGAATAATAAATATTATTTAATGTGTTTTACAATTTCTCTTAATTCTAGGTATTTGTTTACTTTACGATATATTTCTTTGAATGATAATATTTTAGTTATTTGTTAAATACGAAACTAATCTATTTTAAAATTTTTTATTAATCTTTATATGTTTATACGTAATGTTTTTCTTAACTTTATTGTATTACTGATTAGTATAATAGCAATATAAAATAGAGGATTAACGTGTATCAAAAAAATACTAACAATCTTATCTTTTTATAAATTAATCTTTATAAATATTAATTTATATTTATCTATTAAATTTATTAATGATATTCAATAGTATTTTGTGTATTAATATTTTTAATTATTTAAATTTATAATAGAAATTTATATTATTTAAAAATAATAAAATATCATAATAATGAAATATTAAAAATGTCGCATCTATCTATTGAAAAAAAATTTAAATTTTATTTTATTAACATTGGGTAATGTTCCTAGTAATCACTTATTATTAATTTTTAAAATAATTTAATTAACGAATTAATCTATTTTATTCATTATAATTCATTACTTTTAAAGTATAATTAGAAATCGTGAGATTAATATTATTAATATTTATTACGTGTTATTATATTTAAGATACTTTTTATATATATAAAACATAAAAACTATTTAGAATTTTAAACGTTGACAAGTATAACAGATAAATTAGTATTAGTTTTTATAAAATAGTAGACATGTTAATACTACTATTGTATGACAGCATTCATTTAAAAAGATTTTTATTGATATTTAAGAAATTAAATGATTTATATATTTTATTTTAGTAAGAAATCTATTTTAATTAAAATTAAAAAATAAATAGCATTATTATTTATTTTTGTTATTTATTTCGAATAAGACTAAAGTAAGATAATGATTTTTATTTATCTAATTTTTATAGTATGATGCATGATATTAAAATAAATAAGATCTTACTTATTCTTAGAAAGTGCATGTTTATATTCTTAAATTAATCTCTTAAAATTTTCAAAAAAAACATTTTAATAAATTCAAAAATTTTATTAAAAATATATTTAAAAAATTAGAAGATGAAACTCAGATATTACTAAATCATCGTAATAAAGTAATTCGCTCAAGGAATAAGAATATGCATAGTAAATGTACAGTAATGCACTCTTTTTAGTAAGAAATATTTTATTTTTAAATCACATGTATGATTTTTTTAAACGAAATTATTTTTATATTACACTATTAAAGTGAGAAAAGTTTACACTAACGGCATGAATCAAAAAATTTTTAATAAATGTACTGTTTTTGAGGTGATTCTTTGAAAATCTTCTTTCACACAAAGTGAATACATATAAGGTTTTATACTTGATTCTATATCTTAAAAAAGATTGCTAGTAGGCATACTTTAAATAGTTTTTACGAGAGTATTATATATTGCTATTTTAAATTTGGAAAATTGTTAAAAACATAGTGAAGTTTTTAGATGAAAAGTTAAAAAATCTAATTAATAAGGTTTATGTGAGTAATAGTGAGAACGTTAATATAAGCATTATAATAATTGATGTTAAAATAACGAATAAACGATCATGCTTATGAAAAGATTATTATATGAATCGATTAAGTGTTCAGCATTACATAATATATTATCATAGATAATAAAAATTTATTTCATAAAAAGAAATTTTGATAAGGTATTTGTTATAGAAAAAATACTTTAATAGTTTCAATTTACACCGAAATGACTTACATATATAACATATAGTTTAAAATATATTTATTATTATAAGCTTAATGCTTTATATAATCTATATTATATACTGTCTGTATATTTTTTAAAATAGTTACAATAATAAATTCTACGCCTTGAATGTAAGAAATATGAGAAAATTTAGATTTTTAAATGAATATCAAGTTGACTAAAACTATTATTGAATTTAGAAAAATTGTAAGATGTATTTACATACCTGATTTTATTTTTAGTTTAGTTTTTTATCTTTTGATTGCACAGAAGAATACTGAATAGGTTATGTTTATTGACATTTTAATACTTATAAGTTATTTCAACAATATACTATTATGTAAAATAGAATCTTATTCTTAATAGAAATTATTCTATTTAATAGTTTTTATATTTTCAATGATTCACTTTTTTGCATGTAACTCAAGATTCTTTGAAGAGAAGCCATGTTGGATTAAACTCTATTTATTTTTCATATTATCTTATAAAATATTCGTTTTTAATTACTATTTATTTTTTTGAATCAAACAGTTATGTGAAACTGTATATGAATCTCTTATTACCACTAAAATCACGCAGCATAACATCACCATCTTTCATAAAAAATTATCTCGTATTATAATGTTATGTGGTGTTTGTGTTTAGTTTGATAACACTGAAACTAAATATGGTTGATTTAATTGCTAGAATAGTACACAATGGTTTAGATTGAAGTTTTTAAAATGCATTGTAAGTTGTCATTTCTTATATAATTTATTTTAACTTAAAAAATATATTTATATGATGTATGTCACATAGTGAAATACACTAATTTTATTGGGTTGTTAATGTAAAGAGATCATTTCAGATTATTCCTTTGAATATTTTGAGTAAAGTAATTTTGCTAAACTTCGTGTGAACTTAAAGTAAGGTGTATGATTGATTTCACAAATAATTTTAACGAGATTACAATCTAAAATTTAATGATAGTTTAAGAAATAGTAAAATGTAATAGTATAATACGTAGTTTTTAATAGTTTTATAGAAAAGTTTTATTTGATTAGTGTCATGAGTGCGCAGCATTATTAGAAAATTTAGTTTGTCCATTATGACTCTAAATAAAGATATTCATTTTGTTAATTGAAAAACAAATGTACAAATTTCAACTTTAATACACAAATTGTTTTCTACTAATTTCATCATAAAACAGAAGACTACTCTTTTAATAAAAGAAATAAAATTATATGATTTATGCAATGAATATCCTGTAGATTTCATGTATATTTTAAAAGGATAGATATAAAAGTGTTTCTATGTAATAGCTAGTATTAGTTGTAGTTGAGTAGTTGTTTTATAACTAAATTTATAACTATCTAAATAATTATTTTATGCAGTTTCCATAAAAGTAATTCTATATACATGAGAATATTACACTATGATCATTAAAAAATTAATTTAAGATATTCAGCGTTTCTTTGAGATTAATATTAATCTTAAATTTTATAATTAGAAAAAATGTATAATGTAAGTAAAGAACGCATGATGTTACTAATGAAAATATAAAATAACATTAATGAATGAGATAAATTTTTTAGAACATGATGTCTTAAGGAGAAAATAATAAGTTTTTAAAATAGTGAGTTGTAGTGAAATGTGAATAGGAATCCATAAGGTATAAAATTGGGAATAGTAAAGTATTCTCTCTAATATTCTAGATATTAAAATATATTGGAACTTATAATAAAAATTCTTCAAATAAAATCAGTGATAGTGATTATTATGAAAATTCTGCCTTGCATGAGTAAAATTAGTGCTAAAATCTTAAGTATCACAATTAGTTATAGCAGTAATAGAAATGTTTTAAACATCATTATTGAGCTTTATTTAATGTGAAAGACTAAAAATATTTACATTGTGTGTCTTTAATATCTTTCTCGATACAATAAAGATATAAATCTAATTCTTTTAAACTGAAAGTAAATGATATTACATTGTATTACATAGTTATGTGTGTTGATAAAATTTTAGTATAATAATTCGCGGTATAATAATGGCAATAGTAATAAAGAATATTGCATTTAATAGTAATGATTAATTTATTTCATTATTGTGTGCTATAAAATATAGTAGATGTTAATAGTAATAACTCTTAAATATATTTTTAATATTGATCGTTTGTTTATTTGTTTTGATGTTTGTAAGTACGTTAATATTCTATTTTTAAGGAAAGAATCGTTGATCTAGCTGTGTGCATATGTATCGTTCTTGTTATGTATATAAGTGAGCGCTAAAAGTACTGATCATAACAATGAGACAACGCTGATACGAAACAAACGAGAATAGGAGAAAAAGGTTGATTAAACTATTTCTAGTACATTATACTATTAATACTAATTGATAGAAATAAATAGTATCATATTTATTTAGTAGCAATGTTTATAAGTATTTTCTGAATAAATGAAAGCAATCTATGAAGATAATAACAAAAAGGCTTAACATGTTAATTATCTTCACTAGAACAATAATATCGAGATAGCGTTAGTAATAAATATTAATGATGATATAAGTAATTAAATCATATAAAAGCAGATAAGTATTGCGATTTGATTATTATATCTTGAGCAATCTCTAGACTTTTGGTTACGAAAAATATATTTACGTTGTAATTAATTAGTTTTTTATCTTATAAACAATAAGATAACAGTTTTAAAAATAAAGAATGATGCCTTTTATATTTTTTATGAAATCATAAAAAATTCTGCTTATAAGTTTTGGTCAGTCTATTTTAGACACATATTTTATTATGTGTTATTATTAAGATAAGATAGAAGATGTTTTGTATAATATAAAATCGTTATTTTCATACCCAATCAACATTTTATGTTTTTTGATTGTGAGAGTATGTAGTGTATTTTTAGCATAAATTACACTTACGTTTCTGCTAATATCTAATTATAATTGAGGTATTTATTAGATTCTGCAAAATTAGTTTATTTAATAAGTCCAATGTAAAAGTTGATTGCAGAAGCATCATCAAATTATAATTTTTAAATTAAGTATTTAGAGATGGCGCTAATTAATACTCTTCTAGAGTAATGTTATTTTTTGATCTTTCAATAATAGCGTCTACATTAGCCATTTCGATACGCGTACATAATGTTTGAAATGATCTAATTGTATGATGAGTTAATGGGACTAATATCGAATCCCATGTTAACTCAACATTAAGAAATATTTCAGCACGTCTTACTAAATTCGGAAGGACTGGTTTCAAGTAAATCATAATTAAACGAAATAGATTGATACCCATTGAACAGATAGCTTGCAAATCTTGTTCTTTGTTTTTTTGTTTAGCAACAATCCACGGTGCTTTTTGATCGACATAACGATTAGCTAAATCTGCTAAAGTTATAATTTTACGCATTGCCTTACTATATTCTAGTTTGCTATAAGCATCACCGATGAATTGCGCAGCGTCAATAAACTTTTGATTAAGATCAATATCTTCTAATTGATCAGACAATTGACCAGAAAATCGTTTAGAAATAAAGCTTGCATTACGTGAAGCAAGGTTTACAACTTTATTCACGATATCACTATTAAATCGTTGAACAAAGTCTACTAAGTTTAGATCGATATCATCAATGCCTGATGATAGTTTAGTAGCATAGTAATAGCGTAAGCAGTCTGCATCAAGATGTTCAAGATATGATCTAGCAGTGATAAAAGTACCCCGTGATTTAGACATTTTAACACCATTAACAGTAAGGTGACCATGCACAACTAAATTAGTTGGCTTGCAATATTGACTGCCTTCAAGGATTGCTGGCCAAAATAAGCTGTGAAAATAAATAATATCTTTACCAATAAAATGATAAATATTAGTTTTTGAATTGTGATTCCAAAACTCATCAAAATTTAAGTCACTGCGTTTGTTACATAGATTTTTCAATGAACTCATATAACCTATAGGTGCGTCTAACCAAACATAAAAATACTTACCTGGAGCATCTGGAATTTTAAAGCCAAAATAGGGCGCATCACGTGTAATATCCCACTGCTGTAAACCAGATTCAAACCATTCTTGTAGTTTATTTACAACTTGTTCTTGTAAAGTTCCAGAACGAGTCCATGCATACAACATGTTGCTAAATATAGGTAGATCAAAGAAAAAATGTTCAGTATCGCGCATCTCAGGAGGAGTATCTGAGAGTACTGATCGTAAGTCAATTAACTCTATTGGGCTATAAATTGCACCACATACTTCACAATTATCACCGTATTGATCTTTGGATTTACAAGTTGGACAGGTACCTTTGATGAAACGATCAGGTAAAAAAATTTTTTTTTCAGGATCATAAAGTTGTGAAATTATACGATTTTTAATAAAACCATTTTTTTTGAGTGTATTATAAATATGTTCTAAAAATTCTTGATTTTCTTCACTATGTGTGGAATGATAATTGTCATAGCTAATAGTAAAGTCATTAAAATCTTTTTGATGCTCTTGCTTTACCGAGGTAATCATCTCTTCAGGTGAAATACCTAGTTTCTGAGCTTTAAGCATGATTGATGTGCCATGCGCATCATCCGCGCAGATAAAGTACACCTCCTTACGACGCATTCTGTGATAACGTACAAAAATATCAGCTTGAACATGTTCTAAAATATGACCAAGATGGATTGGTCCATTAGCATAAGGCAATGCGCATGTGACCAGTAATTTATTTTTGACTTGATACATAGTAATGATCTGAGTTCCATGATGAAAAAGAATTCATATCTTAACTGATCAAATCGTTCCTTGCTACAATAATTAAGGATGATTTAAGTGATTAATCATCATTGTATTTAGTTTTTCATATATTATCTACCTCATATCATGCGTTATGATTCTTAAAAAGTAAGAATGTTATGGTTTTGAGTCGTTTTTTAAAGAAAATCTTTACGATTTATTAAATTTTAAGCAAAAAATGTTGTATCTTAATAGCTGTCAAAGATTTTTTAATCTTAGTTATTTTTATGTATTATGTTTAAAATAAAAAGTTTACAGAATTGAGGTGAATTGAGCTATCTTCTAATAAATTATATCTTCGTTGCTAAATAAGTAACAAGTGCTCTTAAACATAGCATATAAGAGCAGTCTTTATGTTTTAAATATATTTAAAAGTGGTTTCTAGTGTCACATCTCACTTAGAGAGTATCTGAAAATCTCAGTAAGAAGATTTGATATACTACTTTTGAAATTTTAAAAGAAACCATTATAAATAAAGTTCAGTTTAGTATAAACTTATATAAGTAGCACTTAAAATTACAAGATAATTTGTCTCAATATTTCTTCTTAAAAGCATTAAACATATAGATATGTGTAATCAAAATATTATACAGTAAAATATTTCCAAAATTAAATGACCGATCAAATTCAAAACTCGATTAAGTATAACTATTAAAATTTCAGAAAAACAGATAACTGTTATGAACAGAAAATTATTCTAATATTTTTTTCTTATACAAAAATATTGTTTATGAATAAAAATATGTTAATAGATCTAGGTCATACCGGCATAATATTTTAGAACAGTATTTAATATAACATTAAGTTTAGTGATTGAGATCACAACGAGAAATAAAATTCATAGTTTTTATATAATATTGACGTTTGAAATGGTTCGTGCATTAATTTTAGTTAAAAAATTGCTGAATGAGAAACTTATAGTAGATATTAAAATATTATTTGCCTGCAATTTATGCATTTAGCTCTTATTGTTTTACTTTTTACAAAAAATCACAAGTTTTATACATTTATAAAAGATATATATTCTGATATATATTAATTTTATCTGAAAAATTAAAGAGGAGAACCAATGAGTAATAATTACTTGGCTTTTCCTAAAATTAATCCTGTAATGTTTTCAATTGGGCCAGTATCTCTACATTGGTATGGTTTCATGTATCTCATAGGGTTTCTTTTTGCGTTATGGCTAGGGGGCCGTCGCGCAAACAAACCTAATAGCGGCTGGAAAAAAAATGAAGTGGAAAACCTACTCTATTTTGGTTTTTTAGGTGTCCTGGTAGGAGGCAGGTTAGGTTATGTTTTTTTTTATAGCTTACCTTTATTTTTTGATCATCCCAGTTACTTATTCAAAATTTGGGATGGTGGTATGTCATTTCATGGCGGATTAATTGGTGTTATCATTGCTATGATGTGGTTTGCACGTCATACGCTTCGACGTTTTTTGCAAGTTTCTGATTTTGTTTCTCCTTTAATTCCTTTTTCGCTTGCTATAGGTCGTTTAGGCAATTTTATTAATGGTGAATTATGGGGGCGTGTCGTATTAGACATACCATGGGCTTTTTTATATCCTAATTCACGCAGTGAAGATATTCAAATTGTATCACAAAATACTTCATTAATACCTATTTTAAATCACTATGGAATGTTGCCTCGTCACCCATCGCAGCTTTATGAAATGTTTTTAGAAGGTGTGGTACTATTTTTTATTTTAAATGTATTTATACGAAAACCTCGTCCAATAGGAAGTGTATCGAGTCTATTTTTAATTGGTTATGGTGTATTTCGTATTATAGTTGAATGTTTTCGACAACCTGATCCTCAATTAGGTTTATTTTATGGTATTAGCATGGGACAAATTCTTTCAGTACCAATGATTGTTGTCGGTGTTTTTATAATTATTTGGTCATATAAATATGGTAAAGATATTTCTAAAAATCAATATGACAAAACGCAAAAATTTAGTAAGTAATTTAATATATTGAGATTATTGTTGTCATATATTTCTAGTTTATAGAGTAAGAGAGTATTTATGAAGCAGTATCTTCAGTTATGTAAAAGGATCATTAATGATGGAGAGTGGGATGAAAATAAACGCACTGGTGTTCGTTGTTTAACTGTGATTAATGCCGATTTTGAATATGATGTTGCTAATAACCAATTTCCTTTAATTACAACCCGAAAAAGTTTTTTTAAGTCTGCTATCGCTGAATTACTCGGGTATTTACGTGGTTATGATAATGCTGCTCAGTTTCGTCAAATTGGTTGTAATACTTGGAATGCTAATGCTAATGATAATCAAGCTTGGTTAAATAACCCTTATCGTAAAGGTAAGGATGATATGGGACGTGTATACGGTGTTCAGGGTCGTTCTTGGCAGAGACCTGATGGTTCATTTTTTAATCAATTTCAAAAAGTTGTGAATAACTTAAAACATGACATTGATGATCGTGCTGAAATTATCGCTTTTTATAATGCTGGTGAATGTGAAATGGGTTGTTTGCGTCCTTGTATGCACACTCATACATTTTCTTTATTACAAAATACGCTTTATCTAACATCTTACCAACGTAGTTGCGATGTTCCTCTTGGTTTAAACTTTAACCAAGTACAGTGTTTTGTTTTACTTGCGTTAATGGCTCGCATAACTAGTCATAAAGCAGGTAAAGTTTATCATAAAATTGTAAATGCTCATATTTATGAGAATCAGTTGCCACTTATGTGCGAGGTACAGTTAAAACGAGAACCTTTTCCTTTACCTTCATTGTTGATAAATAAGCGAATTAAAACATGGAAAGATATTGAGACCTGGGTGAGAACTGATGATTTTGCCTTGGAAGGGTATCAATATCACCCGGCTATTCAGTATCCCTTTACTACATAAACATAAGAGTGAAATTTATTTCATATGAGTTATTTATTATTATTTAAGGCACATATAATGTTGTAGTTACTTAAGATTGTTTGAGATCAGATAAGATAATATCAAAACTGAATATATGTTACTTTAGTAACACTAATAAGCGAAATAATAATAATCGTTTTATGATGAAACTGAAATTTAATGCATTTATTTCTACTGTTCACACTACAGATCAAGGATGTTAAATTAGCTAAAATTCTCTTGTATAGTTTTTATAACAACTAGTACGCCTTATACAGTTAATTTCTTATATGAATTATAAGATTTTAAGTATTTTAGTTTTCTAAAGTTTTTCTATTTCCTAGTAAATAACTGGTTAAATGTTTTTATATTAACGTTTAGATCGATACTTTGCGTTCTTTGTGATTGTACTAACATGCATAAATCAATTAATGATTTTTATTAACGTTTGTACTATGATTAAAAATAGAGCTTATTAGCGCATGCTGAGCATATCTTCCGCAATTACTTGAAGATGAAATTACACTATATATATGACTAACTGTTAGCTTCATTATCAGACATAGTATGTGTTATATACATAGGGCCTATTAGTTATTAATAGTTTTAAAATTATAACAGATGAATATTAATTTATATTTAAATTTACATCATTCTTTTTTCTTTCCAAGTTGGTTGGTAGTAGAAATAAAAAATATAATAATAGATTTATCTGAGAATTTTTAAAAAGAAAAGTGATGCTTTGATAACTGTATAAAGAAGTAAAGTAGTAGATTACATTAAAGATAGCGATAAAAATTAAGATTAACTGTTAGTTGAATAATTTTATTTTATTAAATTTAATTTTCTTGTCCCGTGCAATGAATAATCCTTGAAACAGTGTGTAATTATGTTAAACAAAATAGCTTATCTAAAATTAATGATTTACTCTAACACAAATTCTAGAATCTATAACTGACGTAATAAAATGTTTAATCTACAAAAAAACACTTTGCGTTTATATTAATATAACTTTTCGTTGATGTATTGTGTGAATGTGGAAGTTAACATTGTTTCGTAAAATCTAGTATCATATATAATGAGTGTAGAAAAATATAATTTTGTTATTCTACACATATAAAATGTCATAGTAAAAATTTATAGGTTTGAAACTATTAAGTATAATTTTTAATAGTTTATACCTCTTAAAACTTTTTTAACCCTCGTTATTAAAACATAACTGAATAAATCGTTATTATATTATAATAAATTGATATAACTCAAACCAGTGATATTAAAAACATTTTAATTTTAAATGAATGAATCTATGCATGTGTTATACTAAATAAAATTAGGTTTTTATAAAGAAAAATGAAATATGAAGAATAAATGTGTTCAGCAATCGTTTTAACAGAAAGATCAGTTGTATTTTTTAACAGTCTATTGTAAAAATGATTGTAATAGATCATCCTATTATTATTTAGGATTAGAAATTTAGTGCGTTCTATTGGTGTATTTACTAATTTAAGTGATGTTCGTAGTTACTGAATCACTAAGGGCTATACGGGATTATAAGATTTTAAGAGATTGAACATATCAATGTCGCAAGCATATCAAAAATTTTATACGACAGTATAAGATATAAGTAGAACGGAAAATTCTTAAGAGATGTCAAGATATTATATAGAATTACACTAGAAAGCGAGAATTGATATGTAGAAAATTACTAATGATACGATGATAAAAATCAAAAATATTATTGAGTATTGTGAACAATAATAAGACAATCTAAAATAGATAGATCTCGATAAGAGTAGTATTTATATATTTACATTTTTACATACCTAGAAATATTACTCTTATTTATTACTTTTATATTAAAATAATAATTAATATTTGAGAATATATTGAAACGTATGGAATTAGTTATATTTTATTACTTTCATAAGTGAATGGAGTATATAATATATATGTTTAAGATATTTTATCTATATCATAACTATTTATTAATGTATGCTTGATGTATTCAACTAAATATTGCGCAGTATAAAATCTTTTAAATTGTCTTTTTATTTGTAAAAGTGCTGATGTATTATTAAAGTATATGGAATCATACTTTGCGTATTTATAGTCAGATTATATGAGTTTATGTTTGATTTTTTTACTTATATCATAAAATTTTATGAGATTTATTAATGCTCTTCAATGTTTTATGTTAATAATTCTAAATATTCTATTAAGTGATCAACCATAACTTAGATAAATTGTTCTAACTATATTTTCTCTGTTTCAGCAGAATGAAATTTTTGAACTGTTTATCTTTTTGAGTTTTTGTGTTATTAGTATGTGTGATTTTAATAATTGACTATCAAGCAATATCTTATAGAAAAATATTTTTAATGACGCTGTTGTACCTCATATACATTAATTGCGTGAGTAATGTGCGTCGTAGTTGTTGAACTAATAAGAATTCCATTTTTTGAAATATTTCTTCAATAATATTACACTGCTATAAATATTATATTTCGAAAGAAATCTAACAAGTTAATTATATTTAAAAATCTAAATAATTTCTGATTAGTCACAGTAATTAGATTCGTGTTACTTTCATAACGCATATGGAAAAATGTTTTTCATATAGGCGATTATTATTGTAAATACAATACTGCTTTTTATAATTATAAAAGTGTTATTAATTAATATGATCATGCACTTATTGTCTTTAGTGAGTTGTGCGTACAGAAATTATTTCAACAGTTACTAACTTTATACGATAGTTTTAGTTCAAACTTGTATGAAAACTTGCAATTTTTTACAACTTATCAAAATATTTTTATTATATGCGGAATTAAATTTTTTATCATATTTATCATACTTTTTACACAAAAAGTAAAACCTGAAAGTGTGTACTGATAATAGGCATGTTTAGTAGTTTCCTTAATCTTTATTTTGAAATACATTCTTTATATCAAAGCGAAAGTAATGTATTTTAAAGATGCATAAATTAAAAAATCATCTTATATTTTTCTGGATCAGTCAAAATTATGATTTAGTCTCTAATTACTTTTAGATGCTAATCGTAGTATCTTCTAGAAAAATTCTTACTTGTTATCATGGTATAAAACGTTTATTGTTTGTCTTATTGAATCATATGCATATATACATTATAAAATATCATTAATTTAATATTGTTCATGACTAAAGGCGTATCTTTTTGATATTAGGTGGTATCTTTGGTCAGATTATTATTGTATTTTTAACCTATATTTATAGTAAGTAGCATTTAAATACAATCTTTTATGTGCTAGATGCATTTTGTCGTTGTGTACTTTTGACTGTCTTAACTATATAATTTTCTATTTTTCTAAGCATCTTTTTTTTAATAATTATTCAGTTTATTTTGAGATTCTTAAGTTTAAATTATTTAATAGTTTTCTAATTTGTATTTTCAGGGAGAAGCGCTTTTAATACGTGTTATCTTAATGGCTTAAAATATTATTTAACTTGAAATACTTTATAAAAGTTCATGCTCGTGTTAATTCGTTTTTACTACCTAGTTGCCATTTAATATAATACTTATTGTAAGTATATTATACTTCACTATAGTCATTTCAATTAATTTAGTTATTAATAAATCATTACTGGTTTATTTTATATCCCTCAATCTAAAATGAGATATAGATTATTCTCTGCAATACAATTCTATTAATTTGAAACGACTAAAAATTTTAATAGTAGCTACATAGATAGATATTTATTCATTCTATTATAAGTCATATTCTCATTGTGTACAATATTAAATTAATACAAATGTATTAAAGATCTATAAACTGCGTTATTTTTGTTTATTATAAAACAATACAAGTCAACTTATAGCTTTTGTAATATATTAGAGCACTCTATCTGAGTGTGTGGTTATCTAGTTTATTGATTACATGAAAAATGTGATAGTAGTAAGATTGTAATACAAAACTTAATGCTATTAAAAATAAGATAGGTGGAGATGTATACTACTAAATATGTCAGTTTAATATTATACTGATCACAATCAAAATAATTTAAGCAAAAGTAGTTTAAATGTATCAATTTTAATATTTCATTATGACCTAGAAATTAAATGTTTTAGCATACGTTTAAGATTTTCTATAAACAGTCTTAAAATTAGTTAGTAAATGTTCGTTTTCAGTAGTAAAGTTTTAATATATAGATGATTTTCATCAATATCACAATGAGATATAAAAGATAATGTTTTGTAACTAAAAATAATGTAATTTCAATTTGATATAATGATTGTAATAAATAATTAATATTTTATTTCACATAAGTTTGATTAATTTTTAATTACAGGAGTTATTTTAAAATCATGATATAAAAAATCAAATGTATTTTTTGAGTATATCTATTTTATATATGAGTAGTATTGTTGTATCTACTTATAAGATTACCATGCTTATTCTTTAATAATCAATGTTTACTAAAAAAACACTGATTATCATACTGCAGTGATCATAGTTTTTCTAATGATTTTTAATTTTCATCAATTCTTATACATTAAAAAGAATGGTTTATTAGATTTTTAATAGCCTACTAAAACTTTTCATATATTTTTAAAAGAAGAGCAATGAATTTCATAAAAATATTTGAACAAATTTAATGTTATCTCGTTCAGATAACAAAATATATATTTTATGAGTTCGTAATGTGCATGAGCTGTTTAGACTGTTTATATTAAATAGTGGTTTTTAGTAACACTTTCTTTTCAATAACGTTTCTAGAAAGAGTTACCTGAGAGTATTGTGTACTTTACAATGATAAAGTATCACAAAGAAAGATCAATTTATTTAGAAAAGATATAAACAAGTGTAGTTAGTGAGGTCTATATTAGTTGTGCTGATAATTTTCACATAACTTTTAACCTATAATATGAAAAGCGTTAAGAAAAGGAATACTAGTTGTAAAAAATCTATGTTGTAGTGAAGATTCGTGTAATAATAATTCGTAATATTTTGGATAGATAATAAGTCTTGAGAGTTTTCATCTTTAAGCAAAATTACTTTTCTGTTTGACATATGTTTCAAGCAATCTTTATTATATATTTATATTTTCTTTGAGAGAGGGAAATATAATGACCTTTATATTGTAAATATGATCGCTAAGAGTTGGTTTATTGAAGTTGAATGCGGTTATTTAGAATAATATTTTCTAATAAAGAGTAATTATGAGAGGTATCTAATATTCACTTTTAGTTTGTCAAGATATGATTTGTTATTTTTATATTTTATAAAAAATCCTTAAGCAGGTTTCGAAAGTTAATGCTAATTTATCACTGTTCTGATATTGCTATCTTATATAAAAATGAATAGAATAATCTTCACTTATTGAAAGATGAAGAGCTGTAACTGGTTTATATTTTAATATATTGAAATTTTATTTTTTAGGCAATCATCTTTTAATTTCAAAATAAGTTTTATCTCAACTGTTTAGACAAAAATGACAGTAGAGAAATTGATAAGAGGTTTGACTGTTGCATAACTATCGAAATATAGAATGTTAATAAAAGTATATCAGATGTTTTTTAGAACATGTTACATTTTAAATTGCGTCAATCAGTATAAAGACAATTTTTCAGAAAACGCATATAAAAATCTAGTAAAACACTGTTCTTTCTGACACGTATGAAGAAAACAGTAAAACATTTAATTATATAATATTTACCTCATAAACAATGTTATAGTTGATATACAATTATTTTGTTAAAATAATATATTCAATGAATGGTGATATTTATATTGATGTTATTAATGATTAATGAATATTATAAAATGTATGAAAGCAACTCGGTTTTCAGCATGTCCCAGTAGGTTATATTAGCGCATCACTAAAATAAATTCCAATTGAAAATGTAATATGTTTAATATCATTTTTTATAAAATGTCGTTTTTTATTAAGTGGGTTGAAAAAATTTATGACACTATCTAATAATTGAGGTAGTAGAGGTGTTAGTAATAAGATGCTAGTACTTTAGGGATAGTAAGTGACAATACATGAACGCGCAGGGCAGCTACCGTTTCAAACTGATTTGATTTATGTTGAAAAATTGAAAGCTCAATACTATCAACTACAACCATTGGCATATAATCTAAATCACTCTGTCAAGTTTGGTACCTCAGGGCATCGAGGTAGTGCGGCTCGAAAAAATTTTAACGAACATCATATTTTTGCTATTTCTCAAGCTATTGTTGATGTACGGAAAGAAACAGGGATAACAGGACCATGTTTTCTTGGTAAAGATACGCATGCACTTTCTGAATCTGCTTTTATGACAGTAATTGAAGTATTAACTGCTAATCATGTTAATGTTATTGTTCAAATGAATCATGGTTTTACACCCACTCCTTCTGTTTCTTATGCAATTCTTAATTACAATCAATCCCATCAAGATATGGCGGATGGGATTGTTATTACACCTTCGCATAATCCACCAGAAGATGGAGGAATTAAATATAATCCATCAAATGGTGGGCCAGCTGATATTGATCTGACATCAGTTGTGGAAAAAAATGCTAATCAGTTATTAGCTAATAATCTTGTCGGGGTTAATCGTATTGCTTTTGCAGATGCATTAGTAAGTGGCTATGTTACTGAAAAAGATCTTGTGATGCCCTATGTGATCGCGTTAGATGAAGTTATTAATATGAAGTCAATTCAAAAAGCTAGATTAAAAATTGGTGTAGATCCACTGGGTGGTTCAGGTATCGAATATTGGCGAAAAATTGCTGAATATTATCAACTAGACCTTGAGTTAGTGAACGATACAGTGGATCAAACTTTCTCTTTTATACCACTAGATCATGATGGTGTGATTCGTATGGATTGTTCATCTCATTGGGCGATGTCGGGTTTATTAAATATGAAAGAAAAATTTGATTTAGCTTTTGCTAATGACCCTGATTATGACCGACACGGAATTGTTACTCCAGAAGGATTGATGAATCCAAATCATTATCTTGCTGTAGCGATTGATTATTTATTTCAACATCGGCCTCAATGGGGTAAAGAAGTGATAGTAGGAAAAACACTAGTATCAAGTGCTATGATAGATCGTGTAGTGGCTGATTGTGGACGTAAGCTTTTGGAAGTCCCTGTTGGTTTTAAATGGTTTGTTAATGGTTTATTTGATGGTTCCTTGGGATTTGGTGGTGAAGAAAGTGCAGGAGCCTCTTTTTTAAAATTTGATGGGACACCATGGTCAACTGATAAAGATGGTATTATATTGTGTTTGCTTGCAGCTGAGATTACTGCTGTAACTGGTGAAAATCCTCAACAGCGTTATAATAAGCTAGCTGAAAAATTCGGTTCTCATGTTTATAGTCGTATTCAAGCAGCAGCAACTTATGAACAAAAAGTAAAATTAAGCAAGCTTTCTTCTGAAATGGTGTCTTCAAATACATTAGCAAATGATAAAATTACTCATTATTTAACTACGGCTCCAGGTAATGGTATTGCTATTGGTGGCTTAAAAATCATGACTGATCATGGCTGGTTTGCTGCCCGTCCATCAGGAACTGAAGAAGCTTATAAAATATATTGTGAAAGCTTTCGAGGTGAAGAGCATTTACAGAAAATTGAAAAAGAAGCTATTGAAATCGTAAGTAAGGTAATTTCTTGATTACTGATTGTGGATTTTTATTACTTGATTAGGATATATTTTAAAGCTAGCTTATAATGAACGTATTATAATAAAAAATTATCACTTTTTATTTATTTATTTATAATATTTAAGCATATCTAGTTAGTATAATTTGATTCACAACATTTTTTATTGTAAATATAATTTTGATATATCGTATTCTTGATTCAATTAATAAAATATATTGTAAACAATAGTGAGTGATACTACTGGAGCAGTTACTGCTAGTTAATTTATTTTATTTGCAAGATATCGTTATGGTTATGTGTTGTATCACAAATTCATATGATATTAACAACGGGGTGTAAGGTTTTTATGGTTTGTTTTATAATATATACAGCATATAATTTAGTACGATTTTTTTTAGAGATTTTTGAAAGACGATAACGTATATACCTCTGTTAAAATTTCTAAAGAAAAGCGCTTTAAAGTACTATACTTACTTGAATGATTTTTTGCAAATGTTATTAGCGAGGTCTTTTCCATTAATAGCGGAAAGATTAAAATAAATTTTTCGGTTATTAGTGTGTAAAAGTTTAAAATAGTGATGCTGGTTGTGAATAAGTGTATAATATGAGTAACAGTTTTTGCAATTAATGATAAATCGTGCTGATCTTAAGTTTTTCCTGTGTCATTTAGTAACGGATTAATAATATTTTAGATATATCATACATCTTTATAATTTGTAGCCGACACAAAACATTGATATAAGTAAAAGGCTTTGTTAGGAGATGGAGTGTATATGCATGCAATATTTTGAATGATATCTATAAGATTATGAGCATGTAATTGAAGTGGTAATCTATAATTAACTTATACTTTCAACGCAATGAGCAAGTTTTATACTATACTGATATATATTTTTTATTGGTAAGAATGTTACAAAATATATAAGAATGTTGAGATATATTTTAGTTTTAGTTTCTTAGTTTTATAAAGCTATTATTTATTATTATCATTGTGAAATATTAAAAATATTAAATATCTTCACAATATCTTTAAGTATTCAATATCTTCTAATTAACTTCATAGATAATATTAACAATATGGTGATGTTAATGAGTCAGGTTTATAATTTTAGTGCAGGTCCTGCAATGTTGCCTTTTGAAGTCATGCACCGTGCAAAACAAGAATTTCACAATTGGAATGGTTTAGGGGTGTCTGTTATAGAAGTTAGTCATCGTAGTAAGGATTTTATTGTTGTAGCAGAAGAAGCAGAAGCAAATTTACGTGATTTACTAAAGATTCCTCAAAATTATAAAGTATTATTTTGTCATGGGGGTGCTCGTGGTCATTTTTCTGCATTACCAATGAATTTATTAGGGAATAAAACAATGGCAGATTATGTCATTGGGGGGTATTGGTCAGTACTAGCAGAAAAAGAAGCGAAAAAATATTGTATACCAAATAGCATTCAAGCTAAACAAGAAAAAGAAGGTATAATTAGTATTAAGCCAATGAAAGAATGGGAATTACATCAAAATGCAGCTTATGTTCACTATTGTCCTAATGAAACTATTGATGGTCTAGCAATTCATGAAGTACCTGATTTTCCTAATGAAACAGTACTTGTTGCAGACTATTCATCTTCTATTCTCTCTCAACCTATTAACATTAAACACTATGGCGTAGTCTATGCGAGCGCTCAGAAAAATATTGGTCCAGCAGGTCTTACTATTGTGATTATTCGTGAAGATTTGTTAGGTAACGTATCAAAACAAACCCCTTCTGTTTTTGATTATACTGTCCTTGCTAAATATAATTCTATGTTTAACACACCATCTACATTCGCTTGGTATTTGTCAGGTATGGTTTTTAAATGGTTAAAATCATTAGGCGGATTACAAGAAATAGCGAAATGTAACTATGAAAAATCTCAGTTATTGTATAATGCAATTGATCATAGTAAGTTTTATATTAATCGTGTTTCCGTAACAAATCGTTCTTGGATGAATATACCATTTCAAACACAAACCCCGATGTTAGATGAAAAATTTATTCAAGAAGCTAAGGCAGAAGGTTTATTATCACTAAAAAACCATCGCATTTCCTCTGGTATGCGCGCATCTATTTATAATGCGATGCCTTTAGAAGGTGTGCAAACGTTAGTTAATTTTATGGAAGATTTTAAACGTCGGTACATATAAATTTTTATTTGTTCTATATTAATACTAATTTATTTAGTATTATTTTTTTGATACCACAATCATTTATCATATAGTATTGGAATATTAGTTATTAACCCGGATTTATAATATTATAAGTTATGTTTTATTGACGTTAACAGCAATAGTTTTCAAGTTGATACTTAATATTTTTATATTAAAATTAGCATAATAAACTCTGCAAGTCCCTTTCTTGTGACAATGAGAAAGGCTTCTGGAGTGCTGCTTTCTGTAGGAATAAGATAATATATAATATGTGGAATTATTGAGCAAAAGAGACTATTCAATTATATATTTCTGATTAAATTATGCAGGAAATTTTGAATAATATATTGCAGGATAGCAAAAGTGTAGTTATTTTTTAGATTTTATATAATGATGATATATAGAAATTTAAACTTTAATCCTCATTAAAATGCAATTTGTCTTCCATGAGCTTCATTGTGTGGTATCTATGTTATACTTTTAAAATCAAGTTTTGTGTATAATATTTTTAAGTTACTGCTCAGAATAGTATCGTATTTTGTATATTTTACATTTTCAAGTTAGCTAATATAAATATTTTTATAATAGTTAACTAAATAGTTTATAGTTTATGTTTTTTATAATTTTTACAATCAATATTGTATTGATTATATCAAAACGTATATAGTTAAACAACTGTTAGTAAATAGAGTATTAATCAAGAGTGTTATTGCAGGTAGCTCACTTCTTTTTTAGAAAAGGAAAATTTTTATTATGGATATTGCCCCTGTAATAAGTATTGATGGACCAAGTGGTTCTGGCAAAAGCACACTTTGCCAAGCACTGGCAACTAAATTTAAATGGAAAATTTTAGATTCTGGTGCAATTTATCGTGTTCTTACATTAGTCGCATTGCGTCATCATGTAGATATTAAATCTGAAGATGCTTTGGTTCCTCTTGTAGCTACATTAGATGTTTGTTTTGTGCTTAAAGAGAATCAATTACAGGTAATTTTAGAAAAGGAAAATGTCTCACATCACATTCGTACTGAAGTTATTGGTAATGCGGCTTCTAAAATAGCTACTTTTCCTCGTATAAGAAAGGCTTTATTATGGCGGCAACGTGATTTTCGAATTATGCCAGGATTAGTTGCAGATGGTCGAGATATGGGAACTGTCGTTTTTTTTGATGCACCTGTTAAAATTTTTCTTGATGCCTCAGCTGAAGACCGAGCTTATCGACGCATGAAACAATTACAAAATAAAGGGTTTGATCTTAATTTAAAACGCCTATTAATTGAAATACAAGAACGTGATAATCGAGATCGTTATCGTGCTATGGCACCTCTGATTCCTGCAAAGGATGCTTTAATGCTTGATTCGACAAATATGTCAATTAACAAAGTAATTGAAATAGCACAACTCTATGTAAAAAAAATTCTACAATTATCTTAATAATTAGTTGTATTTTAACTGATAATATAGATAGTATATATATTTACATGTTATGTTAACATTTATGTTATCATAGCTATACTTTATGATATAAATAATTGTAAAGCATGTGAAACAACCCCATTTAGCTGGAAGCTAAATAGATGTTAATTAAACTCTTGAAGATCATTAATATGACAGAATCTTTTTCTCAACTCTTTGAAGAATCCCTACAGAATATTGAAACCCGACCTGGTTCTATTGTCCGTGCTACAGTTGTTGCTATCGATAAAGATGTTGTTTTAGTTGATGCAGGTCTGAAGTCTGAATCTGCAATTCCAGTAGAACAATTTAAAAATGCTCAAGGTGAACTAGAAATCCAAGTTGGCGATACAATCGATGTAGCTTTAGATGCAGTAGAAGATGGTTTCGGTGAAACTATTCTTTCTCGTGAGAAAGCTAAACGTCATGAAGCTTGGCTAATGCTAGAAAAAGCTTACGAAGAAGTTAAAACTGTCACTGGCGTTATTAACGGTAAAGTGAAAGGTGGTTTCACAGTAGAATTGAATAGTATTCGTGCGTTTTTACCAGGTTCATTGGTTGATGTTCGTCCAGTTCGTGACACTACGCATTTAGAAGGTAAAGAGCTAGAATTTAAAGTGATTAAATTAGATCAGAAACGTAACAACGTTGTGGTTTCTCGTCGAGCTGTAATTGAATCTGAAAGTAGTGCAGAGCGGGATCAATTGTTAGAAAATTTACAAGAAGGTATGGAAGTTAGAGGGATCGTTAAAAATCTTACTGACTATGGTGCATTTGCTGATTTAGGTGGTGTTGATGGTCTTCTTCATATCACAGATATGGCTTGGAAACGTGTTAAACATCCAAGCGAAATCGTGAATGTTGGTGATGAAATTACAGTTAAAATTTTGAAATTCGACCGTGAACGTACTCGTGTTTCTCTTGGGCTGAAACAATTAGGTGAAGATCCTTGGGTAGCTATTTCTAAGCGTTATCCAGAAAGTACTAAACTCACTGGTCGCGTTACTAATCTAACTGATTATGGTTGTTTTGTAGAAATCGAGGAAGGTGTTGAAGGTCTAGTGCATGTTTCAGAAATGGATTGGACTAATAAAAATATTCACCCATCTAAAGTTGTTAATGTTGCTGATATTCTTGAAGTGATGGTTTTAGATATCGATGAAGAGCGTCGTCGTATATCTCTAGGCCTTAAACAGTGCAAATCTAATCCGTGGCAGCAATTTGCAAAAACTCACAATAAAGGCGACCGTGTTGAAGGAAAAATTAAGTCAATCACTGACTTTGGTATTTTTATTGGATTGAAAGGTGGGATTGATGGTTTAGTTCATTTGTCTGATATTTCATGGAATATTGCAGGCGAAGAAGTTGTTCGTGCATACAAAAAAGGTGATGAAATTCCAGCTGTTGTTCTTCAAGTTGATGCAGAACGCGAGCGTATTTCTCTAGGTATTAAGCAGTTAGAAGAGGATCCATTCAATAACTATTTAGCAACTATTAAGAAAGGTACAATTGTTACTGGTAAAGTGCTCTCGCTTGATGATAAAGGTGTGACAATTGACCTCAGTCTAGGCGTAGAAGGTTATCTTCGTTTGTCAGAACCTCCAAGTAGCCATAAAAACGATGCAGCTTTAATTATAAATGTTGGTGATAATATTGAAGTTAAATACGTTGGTGTTGATCGTAAAAACCGTCTTATTCATTTATCTATGCGTGAAAAAGATGAGACTAATGAAAAAGATGCTACCGCTACTGTGAAAAAACAAGAAGAAACTAATTTTAGTAATAATACAATGGTTGAAGCGTTTAAAGCAGCTAAAAGCGAATAATTTAGTTTAGGAATAATTAAACTTACTTTCTCGTAACTTTAATTTAGGGAGGTGTTATGACTAAGTCTGAATTAATAGAAAAGCTGACGACTCAGCAATCCCATATTTCCGCACAAGTTGTTGAGGCAGCTGTTAAAGAAATTCTTGAACATATGACTAATACACTGGCTAGTGGTGAACGTATAGAAGTTCGTGGATTCGGGAGTTTTTCTATTCACTACCGTTCTCCTCGTGTTGGGCGTAACCCAAAGACTGGTGAAACAGTAGAATTAGCAGGAAAGTATGTTCCTCACTTTAAGCCAGGAAAAGGATTACGTGAGCGTGTAAATATTTACGGTTAATCATTTGATTGTAAATTGTAATGATTATTTTAAACGGTGCTGATATTATACGGTACCGTTTTTTATTTTTTGTGCGTAAGTATTAAATTATTTAGTGAATTTTATTTAATTTAATCTCATACTTTCTTCTAAAGAAATGATAATTAGATCATCTTGATTTTATAATCTGATTAAATAGTTAACTATTTTATATAAGGTTGTTAGTGTATTTATAATTTTTTTTAAGCAGTTAGTAATATATATGATCAAGTAATAATTAATCTTTTATTATTATAATCTTCGATAATGTTTTGGCATGCAAATTTTTATTTTTTAATAAAATTCTGTATAATATTGCAATATTAATTACGTTTTTTAGACTTTTTAATTTTCCTTTGGTATAATGTTTATTTAGTGTTAATAAATTTTTGAGATGTATTGTATTTAAATATCTAGTTTTATATGATATAAGCGTTATACAGAGTGACTTATGTCAGTTATTATTTAAGTAATAATATTTATTATGATGAAAAAATAGTGAATGATGTTCATACGTTTTAGCGAGGTTTATATTATCTTCAATAAGGATAATATTAATTTTTCACTGACCTTTGTAATATTCTAATGTATTAGACTTATTTTTTAATTCGGTTGATTTAGTATTAATGATATATTTATATATGATTCTAAAATGCTATTTTAGCTAGCTGTATGTGTATAAGTTTTTTTGAAATACGTATTATTATCTGTTTAATATAGTACCATTTATTATCATTACTTAATGACATATAGTGATAAGTACATATAGGTATTTTATGAGATATTGTTAGGGATATTTTTAAGCAGTCTAAGATTGTTTTGGATAATATTACCAAATTAAGTATCATAATTTTAGTTATAATTTTTTATATTTTTTAGACTAATCGAGAGAGATATTTTGTATGTTAATAATGTCTTATATTATTTTGTCGGGATTATTTTAATTCTTTTTAGTTTGTTTACTATATAAGTATAGTGTGTAAAAGAAAAAGGATTTAGACTAAATGAAATAAAATTTCTGAATTGAAAATTACATATTGATTTTAGTTTCATTATTTCTTTTGAATGAAGGATTCAAGCTGTGTGTAAAAATTGTGGTTTAATAGATACTTAATAGTATTATTTTAAATTTGTGGCTTCATAAGGAAAATCAATTATGATTCCGTTTATTTTATTAATATCAGAGTATAAATATGTAAGATATAATAATACAAGTACAAAATATTAATCAATATGACTTAATATATTTTCATTTTTTAAAAACGACATAGCTTATTTATATTGTATATTTAGTTTTTTTGATTATAGATTAATAGATCTTAGATTTAGCAATAAAATTATATTATTTTATATGAGTTCAATTTCAGTCTAAAAGAATAAAATATAATACTTATTATCCGCTAAAGAGAGAAAAAATTTTTTTATAACATTGCTTAAAAAGATAAATTTTTTGTGATGTTTCACTTAATTTTACGTACATTTGAGATAATTAGCGACATACTATCAAGAGATTTTATCTATGTTATAGTCGAACTCGAAAAATACAAATTCTTCATATTGATATTATAATAAAATCTAAGTTAGTGAACGTTTCAGCTTTATGATATTGACTCTATAGGTAACTGAACGAATGCTTGCGAGAGTAAATGAAATGTAATTATTTGATTTCTTAAAGGTGAAGCGTTTTGTTTTAAAAAATAGAGTTAAAGCTTATTTTGAGTGATTTAATATCATTTGTATGTTGTTACTATTAATATAACTTATTAATTATTAAATAATTTTAAACTTAAAAAATATTACTGTTACTTTTTCATTAATATTTTAAATATATGAGATGAAGTATTAATGTTTTTAACAGATATTATAAGACCTTTTAGAAAAAAGATTTGATTACTTACATTTACTTGGATAATTAATTGGTATTATTCACGAAGTATGTATTCTTATATTTTGATTACTTACTATAATTTGACATTTAATAGCGTTTCTAATGATTTTTTGCATATACAGCACGTTATATCTATCATTATAAGATGGTAATAAAAATTATATTTTTAGAGTTATTTTCATACTATATTATAATATTATAATATGATAGTAATCATTTAAAGCATATTATTTTAATAAGAATAATATTATTATAATATTTACAATTATTTTGATAGAGATCAACTTATGTATAGCATATATAATATTAGAAATAATGTATTGGTAGCGTATTCATTCATCTAAATAATATTGTTTTTATGATAGTCAGAGATGTAAATATGTATAAATTTTATATTTTATTTTGTATGAAATGATAAAATCAATAATTAGTTAATAACTTGTTGTTAATAGTTAGATTACTGTACTACATTATTAAATTTTAAAAATTTAATTATTTAAAAATTAGCATTTCTAAATAATGATTATTAGTATCACGCTATTTATTTAATTAAATAAAAATATAAAATATAATTAGTAATATTTTAATATAAAGAGATCTATATATTATAATTTTATATATTAAATATTTAATATAATTTATTAAAACTATTTAATTTTTTAAATTAATAATGTAATTATTAAAGATTTTATATTTGTTACGTATAATTTTAATATTTAAATATATCATCTTACTAATAAATTTTGAATGTTATTTTAGGAAATAAGTTATAAAGTTTTATATTAAAATTATACTAACTATATTAGTAAATCGTTGATATTTTTAAAATAGATTATGATTATATTTTATATATAAATATATATAAAATATAATCATAATCTATTTTTTATTTTGTAAATTATTTAAAGAATTTATGATTAGTTAATAATTCTCTATTAATTTTAATATTTTATTATTTTTACTGAAATATATAAAATTTTATTTTAGAATTTTAATTGTGTGATAGATTATTTGATTTATTATATCATGTAATTGTAAATTAGATATAAATATTATGTTTTGGTAATATTTTTGTGTAAGTAATTAAAATTTTATAAAATACTCAAAAGAAATAAATTAGAATTTAATAGCAGTTTTTACTAAACATAAACGTTATATTTTTTAAACAAGAGAATTTAATACATATAATATTATGAATAATTAGGTTAAAAATAATGCTCAATAAAATTATTTATTCTTTAAACTAAAATGATATTACAATTATTAATATTATTTTAACTCACAACTATTTAATCATACAGTGGTATCTTTATTTTTATTCGATCAATGTACATAGCGTAAAGAAGATTGGTAGTATGAATAACACAGTTAAATTTTTTATTATAAAAATCAAGAAGAACTATAAAAATCTTAACATTAAAATATTCTAACTAAAAAATTTTGTTAAACTAGTAGATAAAAATAATTCTTATATATTTGAGGTGAGCTATAAATATGATAAATATTGATTATAAAATGCAGAAAAATAAGAAAAAATTCTATTATTGATTTGTATAAATCTCAATTTAAAAAATGTTTTCATTTTATTACCATTATAGTAGTTAGACTTTATTAAAATTATTATTTATTATAATGCTTGAATGAAAAATTACATTTTACTTTTTGAAGATTTAATTTCTGAGAGATTATTATCAAATAAAGTGTATTTTTGATATAAAAGCAGGAATATAAAATAAATGAATACAATTCAGTCATGTTATATAGCTATTTTCTTTAAAAAAAGAAAATATAAAATACTTTCGTTATAGAAATAAAATAAAACATCGTTAGTATCATCTCTGGATTGGTAATCTGCTACCCAGCAGAATAGCTTGTTTAAATTCAGTTTGGTAACAACAACATGAATGATAAAAATCTTTCGACACTACAAACATTTCGCCGCTTATTACCTACGATTGCACTTTTTAAAATAGGTTTAATTGTTGCTACTATTGCTTTAGTGATTAATGCAGCAGGTGATGCGTTTATGATTTCTTTATTAAAACCTTTACTTGATGAAGGTTTTGAGAAAGCTGATAATGATGTTCTAAAATGGCTTCCTCTTGCGTTGTTAAGTTTAATGATTATGCGTGGTTTATCTAGTTTTGTCTCAACTTATTGCATTTCATGGGTATCAGGGAAAGTCGTAATGAGTATGCGGTGTAAACTATTTAGTCATATGATTGGCATGCCTGTTAGTTTTTTTGATCAACAATCTACAGGGATACTACTGTCAAGAATTATCTATGATTCAGAACAAGTGGCTTCATCCTCCTCAAGTGCATTGATTACAATTATTCGTGAAAGTGCTTATATTATTGGTTTATTTTTAATGATGTTTTATTATAGCTGGCAATTATCTCTTATTTTGATTTTTATAGCGCCAATTGTGTCTATTACCGTTCGCATAGTCTCTAAACGTTTTCGCAAAATTAGTAAGAGTATGCAAACAGGAATGGGTCATGTGACTTCGAGTGCTGAGCAGATGTTAAAAGGTCATAAAGAGATCTTGATTTTTGGTGGAAAAAAAGTTGAAACTGAACGTTTTCATAAAGTTAGCAATCATATGCGTAGTCAGTCTATGAAGATGGTGACAGCTTCTGCGATTTCTGATCCTATTGTTCAATTAATTGCTTCATTTGCATTAGCATTCATATTATATGCGGTCAGTTTTCCTGAAATTCGTAATGAGTTGACATCGGGTACTACCGCAGTTGTTTTTTCATCTATGTTTGCTTTAATGCGACCATTAAAATCATTAACAAATGTGAACGCTCCTTTTCAACTTGGTATGTCTGCATGTCAGACATTGTTTACTATTTTAGATAGCGAACAAGAAAAAGATTTAGGGACAAGAGTATTATTGGAGATTAAAAGAGAAATTGAGTTTAAAAGTGTTACTTTTACTTATGCGACTAAAGAGCACCCTACCTTAAATAATATTTCATTCAAGTTACCTGCAGGAAAATCAGTAGCATTAGTAGGGCGTTCAGGTTCAGGTAAATCAACTATAGCTAATTTGATCACCCGTTTTTATGATATAGACAAAGGGAGTATTTGTATTGATGGTCATGATATTCGGGAATATACTCTTGAATCATTACGTAGTCAAGTGGCAGTAGTTTCACAATATGTTTATCTATTTAATGATACGATTGCAAATAATATTGCTTACGCAACTAATGGTTGTTATAACCGTCAGCAAATTGAAAAAGCAACAGAAATTGCTTATGCAATGGACTTTATTATTAAATTAGACAAAGGTTTAGATACTGTTATTGGTGAAAATGGTGTCATGTTATCTGGTGGACAACGTCAACGTATTGCTATTGCGCGAGCACTATTACGAAATTCACCTATTCTTATATTAGATGAAGCAACATCATCATTAGATACGGAATCAGAACGTGCTATTCAAGCTGCTTTATATGAATTGCAAAAGAATAGGACTTCTTTGGTAATTGCTCATCGATTGTCAACAATTGAAAATGCTGATGAAATTTTAGTAGTTCAAGATGGTAGTATTATTGAGCGAGGCAGTCATAAGTCATTACTTTCTGATCATGGGCCTTATGCTCAGTTATATAAGATACAATTTCGTCAATGATAGAGCGAATCTGGTCTGGGAATTCATGGTTGTATATTTTATTACTTCCTTTGTCATTCCTTTATGGTTTTAGTGTATTAGTTAGACGTATCAGTTATAAAATTGGATTATTTCGTTCGTGGAAAGCATCTGTTCCTGTTGTGATTGTTGGTAATTTAACAGTTGGCGGTAATGGAAAGACCCCTGTTGTCATTTGGATAGTGGAATCTTTGACGAAAGCAGGCTATCGAGTTGGTGTTGTATCTCGTGGATATGGTGGAACAGCAAAGCGATATCCCCTAGTTTTAACTCCAACGATAACAACTATTCAAGCAGGTGATGAGCCTGTTTTAATCTACAACAGAACTAAAGTACCAGTTGCTGTTGCACCTAAACGTACTGATGCTATTAAAATATTACTTAAAAATTATGCATTAGATGTAATTGTTTCAGATGATGGCTTGCAACATTATGCCCTTTCAAGGGATTATCAAATTATTGTGATTGATGGAAAACGTCGTTTTGGTAATGGTTGGTGGTTACCAGCAGGTCCTATGCGTGAGCGAGAAAAACGTCTTAAGACAGTGAATGCAGTGATTATTAATGATGGATCACCACGAAAAAATGAAATTCTTATGGTTCTTGAGGGCAATATTGCTGTTAATTTACTGAGTGGTTATAAAACTCCAGTTACTGAACTAAAAACTATAGTTGCTATGGCCGGAATTGGTTATCCATCTCGTTTTTTTACTGTATTAGAAAATAAAGGACTGCAACTTATTCAAACGTACGCTTTTTCTGATCATCAATCCTATCAAAGACAAAAACTTATTTTATTAACACCAAATAATGAGATTTTATTAATGACAGAAAAAGATGCAGTAAAATGCCAGTCTTTTGCTCAACCAAATTGGTGGTATTTACCTGTTCAAGCATCTTTAAATGTTTTTGATGAACAGAAGATATTAAGTGCAATTAAAAATATAATAAATAATTATAAAAATATTTGCCGTTAATTATTGATAATATTAATAATGTACTCAATGTAATATATATTGATTATATTTTATAGACGGATATAATATATTAATAAATTATTTTATTTTAGATTAAAATAACCAATGGTGATCTTGAGCTAAAATTTTATATTTTTAAAATTTTGAAATTATTTATTACATGTAATATCTTAATATCAATAATACTGTGAAGTTTAAGCAAACAATTAATATATAACAATTATATATAGCGTGTGAAATTTTTATAATAGTATGTCCAAATAGTACATATACTTACTTTTAAATTTTTGAATAATTTATAAAAATTATCATAAGATATTATGTATCAAAAGTAACAATATCACTATAAATAAGAATTATCATTATTTATAATAAAGGGAATTTTAAGATGCATTTTCAATTACATATGGGTCGAGTAAAATAATTAGATGTAAATAGAGATTATGGTTTATTTTAACCACCAATGGTGGTGATGATGTCTTTTTTATGCGTAAATTAATTGCAAATAAAAAATTAGATTATTCTTTGAAGGTTAAAACGTCGAGTTTTCTATTACTCAACATTCTTATGGTATCACGGCTGCTGATGTTATCAGCTTATGAATTTAAATAATAAACATGTTTATTTAAAAAATTAAAGTGAACGGTTGTATTTTCTTGTGGTACTCTTATCAAAAGTTAGTTAAATTCACTCAGGAGAAAATATGCATCACTGTTTACTTGAAATTATTGTTTGTCCTGTTTGCCATGGTAAATTAAATTATAATAAAGATAATTTTGAGCTTACTTGTAATTTTGATCATCTTGCTTATCCTATCCGTAATGGTATTCCTGTTTTATTAAAAAATGAAGCGCGTCAACTTCCATTAGATGATAGACAGTAATCATTGATGTTTATTGTTATTATTCCTGCTCGTTACGCGTCTACTCGTTTACCAGGTAAACCTCTCGCGGATATTCATGGTCAAATCATGATTGTGAGAGTGATGCGTCAAGCGATTAAATCAGGAGCATTTCGTGTAATCATCGCAACAGATCATAGAGATGTATTTTCTGCTATTGTTGAAGCTGGTGGTGAAGCCTGCATGACGAATGTAAATCATCAATCAGGCACAGAAAGGTTGGCTGAAGTTATTAATATATACGGTTTTTCTGATAATGAAATTATTGTTAATGTACAGGGTGATGAACCTTTAATTCCACCTGAGATTATTAGCCAAGTGGCTCATAATCTTCAAGTTAATAATGCTCAAATGGGTACATTAGCAGTAAAAATTCGTCATCCCTCGGAAATATTTGATCAGAATATTGTAAAAGTTGTTACAGATCATGCAGGGTATGCTTTATATTTTTCTCGTGCGACTATTCCATGGAATAGAGATGAATTTGTATTAAGGAAAAAAACTATCAGTAACTATTTTTTACGTCATATAGGTATTTATGCTTATCGTGCTGGTTTTATTCGTCGTTATGTAACTTGGAATGTAAGTCCTTTAGAAAAAATTGAAATGCTTGAACAATTAAGGGTGCTTTGGTATGGAGAAAAAATTCATGTAGATCTTGCTAAAAAAATACCAGGTATAGGTGTGAATACGTCTAAAGATCTTGATATAGTTCGGAAGTTATTTACCTAACTGTGGAGTAGATGTATTATTCACGAAGGTGTACTTTTATATAAGTTATATTTTGTCTCTATGATCTTTCAATGTTTTTTATAAAATATCTAATGTAAGTGTAGTTTATAGTTTGAATAAAATAACTATTAATATTTAAAAATTTTTAAAAATAGTTTATTAATTTATAACATGTATCGTCAACTATTGTTAGTTGTATATAATTCTATCTTATTCTTTTTGGGCTGTCATATGGGACTGTATATCATATTTAAATACACAACTGATTACAAACACTGTCAAAGATAACCGATCTATTTGATTCAATACGTATTCATTGTAATTTTTAGTAAAATGCAGAAAGAATATATCTACTTTATAATATAAATGCCTTAAAAGATCAATGTCTTAAATGTTCTATACTTTATTAGGGGAAAAATAGACTTGCATGCTTCTTCATGTAAACAATCTAATTTCTTTTGAAATGATTAAAAATCATTCGCTAATAATAAGAAAGTATTACTAAAAAATTGTTAATTACAAAAGTTTGATGTGGATATTCTCAGTTCATTTAAAGAGTATTTCTCTGCAGAGGACTCTTGAGTGCCTAAGGATATATTGACAAAAACTGCATCTTATTTGTAGTAATATTTTTATATTTTTAATAAAATAATTTTTACTGAGAAGGTATTTAATATATCAATATATTTATTTAGTTACCATCGGTAAAATCATTATACCAGTGGGATGGAAGTGGAGATTTTATAAATAAATAAAGTCCTGAAATAATACTAATAAAACTGAGTGTTAGTAGTCAATAGTTAACGTTAAAAAAACATTAATGTATTATTTTTTAAAAAATGAATACAAGCAATCTACTTCTTAACACATATTATCAATTAGTTTCTTAGTATTGTTTAGTATAATATCTGTATTAGCTTAAATTAAGCTATAATTTATTATGATGTTATAGTGAGTCACTTGAAGTATTTATAAGCCATTGCGTTTTTCATAACAAAGCATCATATAATTAGAGTAATAAAAAAAATAAAATTTCAATATTTCTTACATTGTCTTCTTGTTTGATTATATTGTTGAAACTGACAAGCATCTTTTCAGAGACTAAATATTTGTATAAGATATAAAGAATCTAAAAATATTTTAACTTGTATCATTGTTGTGTATTAAAATGTATGTTATAATTTCCTTTTTTATATAAGTTATATGCTTATTGATATATTTTTTTATTCATAAGATTATTAGTTTGCATTATTATCGTATAAGATTAATCTGAATTTTTTTCATGACATCTATTATTTAATTCTAGCGTTATTCTGATAATTTTTATTTAAATCATGGAACTTTTAAAATTAGTATCTGTATTTTTAATAGATGAAATATTAATATTAAAACATAATGCTGTCATTTTGTTATTACTTAACAAGAACTTTCACAACTATACTATTAAATATATATGTAGCAGAATTAGATTTGATTTTTAGGGTTTTTAAAATAATAAATATTAATATTAATATTAATAATTTTAAATTAAAAATATATATTATACCGTTAATTGTCTGTAATGATATTTTTCAGTAAAAATATTTTACACAGAGATTCTCATTTTTTTATTAATCGAAAAGGGTGTGATGTGTTTAATTTTTTAATTAATTCCAGTGTTTTAAGTTTTTTATTCTTCAAGGGTGCGTCAATCATTATGTTGAAAAAATTTTCAATACTGACCGTAACACGCTTTCTTAATTTCTTAATAATATACTTGAAATTATTTTAGATTTTCAGTTTACCGTTTAAAGATTATTTCAATTTTAAAATATTAAAAATTCAATTCTATACTGAAAATGAGTTTATTATAAATTAAGAAGTAGCATTATAATTAAGTTTATAATTATTGTAATAATAATATATTTTGATTATACATAGACTATGTTTAACACGGAAGATTATAAATATCTCATCTATAATACTGTAATGAATTATAATAGTAATTAAATAAAAATTAAATCAGTGATTTATATTTCATTACATATTAATTTATTTAATTTATTTATTTTTAATAAATAATATGTGATATTATTGTATAATTAATTGATGTTTATAAAACTTAATTACTTTATATGATTTTAAAATAATGAGTCAATTTATATGAATTTTTATAAATTTAAATAAAATAAATATATTTTGATACTTAAATTTTTAGTGCGATAGTAAATTATGAAAGAATAATATTTAGTATAATTAATAAATAAATAATTTTTATTTATTAATTAATTTAAGATAGATGATAATATTAAAATAGTAAAATTTTATAAATAACTATAAGTTCTTTCTTAATATGTTACAGGGTATTATTGTGAGTTTCAAATAACAATTATATAGCTTGATCCATCGTTTTTCTTCAGAAAAATTAATAATATTTATGCCAGGTATTGTGGAGTAGCAGGATAAACAGAAAGTCTATTTTAAATTACATGAGTTTAATAGTATTATTTAAATAATATTCTTTATACAATTTTTTAAATTTATGTCGATAAATATATGTAATGAATTTAAAAATATGAAATCTTTTTATATAATTTGTATCGAATTTAAATAAACTGACATAGTAGATATTTAACATACACTCAATGATTAGCGATGATTTATTAAAAATATTAAATGCATTAAATTAGTTCAATGTATCATTTTATTTTATTTTTATGTTTTAGACATAAATCTAATATTGTATAGAAGTGTTAATGAGTATTAACATTCATGATATCTAAAAGTAATTTACATATACTGGATTTAATAGAAGTAGACATAAAGTAATCACTAGAGTCTGTTATGGTCGATTGTCTCAGTGAATTTATAAGAGTTTTTTCATATCCACTGATGAATAGAGAAATTCTTAAAAACTAAAAAGTTCGACAGTAGAATTAGCGAAATTAATACTAAGCTTGAGTTATTTTAAGACTATCACCATGATACTTTGTAAAGTTTTGTATTAATAAAGAGCATTTAATTATATTAAAATTTATTGATATGTTGATTATAAAATAATAATCAATATGAAAAATTATAAAAGTATTTTACATAGTAATAAATGATTGAATGTATAAAATATAAATTAGAAGAATTGAAAGTATAATAAAAGTTAATAGTCAACTATTACGTATGATTTCAGGAATAAATAAAACTAGCATGCTATTTTATAGCTTTAGTAATTTATTAAATTTTTATTTGAATATTTAGTTAGTTTTAAAATTAAAAGTTATTGTTAATTATTTAGATAACAAGATTTATCATGAGTTATGTATGGTCATTATATATAACTCAATAAAATGCAGATTACGTTGAGTGGAATAAATGTAATACATTATTTTAAAATAAAACACACTATTTATTTTAACGTATAAGTTAAAAAAGTATATGTAATATGTGACAAAATTTATTTAAATTTGATCCATATCTGATGAATATTTTTATGATTCCTAAGTGAATTTTTGTATTAGCAATGTAACCCTAGGTAAAGATAGCAAGTTTTCTAAGTTATTATAATTTAAATGTTAAGTTCAGTGTATTGCAATGCATGAAGAAAACGTATTGATAAGTATTTTATTAAATGATGTATACTATTAATAAAAATATTGATAGTAAAATAAAAAATTGATAAAATATACGTATATCTCTAATAGTATTTTATTGATCTTTAATAGAACATCTCTGAAATGGATCAAGATTAATAAGATCAATATTAAGTCAATTTTTACCAGCGTGGTAAAATTACTGATAACACTACTGAAAAGTATACAATGTCTTTCTAGAAATAAAAAATTTCGTATGAATGACAAATGAGTTCATTAAAATTTAATTTCTCTGATTCTTATTGTGAGTTTTGTCAATATTTTCTAATTATTTTTAATGCTTTGTATGAGGAGAGTGAAGTATTAATGATTTTATATTTTTTGATTTAGTTAGGATATAATTATACTAATTTATATTTAGTTATAAAAATAAATATTTTCATTAAATATCATTATTTTTTTATTTAAATTACTTAAAACGAATTTATCATTGAGATATATATTTTATTAAAAGATCTCTTTCGTAATGATTATCATAATAAATTTTAAAATATTAAACCGGAGTTATTTGATTGAATGTGTTTATTATAGATAATAATAGCGTTAAATAAAACAGTGTAAGTGATTTTAGGTTATGATCTCATTAAACAAAAAATATATTTGCATTAGAAATAGTATTCACATTGTTAAAATATCACACTTGTATTATGCAATAGATATGTATATTAAATTTTTTAGTTTAATAATATTTAGAAAAATTTTTAAAAGTACACGCTAGTATTTACTAGCGAAAAAACTTTGTTTATGTTAATATAGATCAGTGAAAATATGAGCAGACTTATATAGATGATAAAGATTATGGAGTAATGTTTTAATGCAGTATATTATTATCCCAGTCACTACTTTTACCCAGAACTGTCATATTATTTGGGATGAAAGCTCAAGAAAAGCTGTAGTTGTTGATCCAGGTGGTGAACCTGAAAAATTGATTACAACCATTGAAGAGGGTAATTTTAAACTCACGAAAATTTTTCTAACACATGGACATTTTGATCATATCAATGCTTCCGCTATTCTTGCGAAATATTTTAATATACCTATTTATGGTCCGCAAAATGAAGATGATTTTTGGATTAAATCACTAGAAGAACAAAATAAAATATTTAATATTTTTGAATATTATAACTTTACTCCTGATTATTGGTTAGAAGAAGGAGATTCAGTGACTTGTGGTTCGATAAAATTTGATATTCTACATTGCCCAGGTCATACACCAGGCCATATCATTTTTGTTAATCATGCGGATAAATTTATTTCAATGGGTGATGTATTATTTAAAGGTAGCGTAGGTCGTAGTGATTTTCCTCGTGGGAATTATCAAACTTTAATTAGATCTATTAAAGATAAAATCTTACCTTTAGGAGATGAATATCAATTTATTCCTGGGCATGGCCCAATGTCAAACATTGGACACGAGCGTAAAAGTAACCCTTTTTTATAAAATTAGCAGAAGAAAGTCTGATAATTATGCTTGTTGCTCTAATTAATTATAATGATTTCAGTAAGTTTATCTGCGTGATTTACTCCACTTCTTTATATTCTAAAGAAGTGTTATGCATGTTATACAAGCTCAATTATTATTGAGTTTATTCAGTATTTTATATCCGTTTATACGAAAAGAAATTTTAGAATTAAAATTATAGGAAGATATGAAAATAACTTAGTATAGTTTTTTAGTATTTAAGTACGTTGTAAGGTTAATAAATATATATTGAGATATCTAAAATTTAATATATTTATTTATATAAGTGTCATTAATTCACTTACGCTTAGAACAAAAATAATTTTGCATAAGATTAAAATTATTAAAATTACTTTTGACTATATTCTTCCTAATATGTATTGTTACTGTATATGGTTAGATTCTCAATATCTATAAATAATAGTTTTTTATTACAGAAACAACTTTACTCATATTAAAAGTGCGTTTACTCTTTTGAATCTGCATGTACAATAATTAATATATATTAATTAAGTATGAAAATTGTTGTAAGGTTATTATGAATACTGACAAGTACTTTGCTAAACATATTTTTAATGTGATTATTGTCAGTATGGCCTTTATTTTTGATATTTTCTCTTTTCAAAGTTTGAAAAAGTAATATTGTGATATTTTTATTTGAAAGTCATAATTGAAGAGAGGACTATTTTATCAGGTGTTGTGAAAAATATTTAGTAGAAACATAAATACCTAATACATATTAACATCTAAAAACTTCTAAGTTTTTAATTACTAAAAAAATACAATATTATTTTATAAAAAATTTTAATTTCTATGAGTCTACTATCTTTTTATCCCTAGAAGATGCATGACAATTATGACGTGTTAATAATCATCATCAATAGATGATTAAGTGACTAGATCACTTCAATGATTGCTTCGCATAAAGGAAAGATATTTTTATAAGTTAATCCAGAAATGTTAATACGACCAGAGTTTATTGCATAAATTCCAAACTCGCTACGTAGACGCTCTACTTGTTTTTTTGTTAATCCACTAAAGGAAAACATACCATTTTGATTCTTTATGAAGCTAAAGTCCTGCTTAGCACCTTTTACTTCGAGAATATTTACCAAGAGATTTCGCATGCGTTTAATTCGTTCACGCATGGACGTAAGTTCTAGTAACCATTCAGTTTTTAGGGTTTTATCAGATAAAATTGTAGTGACTATTTCTGCCCCATGTGCTGGTGGGTTTGAGTAGGTTGCACGAATAATCGTTTCAAGTTGACTAAATGCACGTTCAGTATTATCAGCATCTTTAGTTATTATCGTGCATGCACCTACACGTTCATTGTATAAACTAAAGTTTTTTGAGTATGAATTTGCTATAATTATTTCTGGGTTTTCTTTAGTGAAAATTCGCAAGCTTTCAGTGTCTTCTTCTAAGCCTTTAGCGAAACCTTGATAAGCAAAATCAAAAACAGGTAGTAGATTTTTTTTAGCACATAGTACAGATAGCATCGCCCATTGTTTAAGTGTTGGATCAATTCCTGTTGGATTATGACAGCAACCATGCAAAACGATAACATCACCTGCCACTGCAGAAGATAAACTGTTTAATATGCTGTTAAAATTAATACTGTGATTAGCGGTATCATAGTAATTATAAGGTAGGATTGTAAAGCCAGATAATTTAAAGATATTTTGATGATTTGGCCAAGTTGGATCACTTATCCAAACACGTTTAGTGTTAGTCTGGTAAGCGATTAAGTCTGCAGCAATACGTAATGCAGCAGTTCCTCCGGGAACTTGTGCGGTACGTATGCGTTTAGAAGTAATAATTTCATGTTTTTTACCAAATAGTAATTCTTGAGTCACAAGATTAAATTCTGGTATACCTCTAATAGAAAGATAGTTTTTAGTATTTTCATTTTCCAGTAGAAATTTTTCTGCTTTCTTGACAGTGTTTAAAATAGGAGTTTTACCCGATTTATCTTTATAAACACCGATTCCAAGATTAATTTTATTTTTACGAGGATCTGCATGAAAACTATCAGTAAGATTTAAGATAGGATCAGGCAGGGCAGCGGTAATTTTTTCAAACATGTTATTAATTCCACAATGTAGTTTTCAGACTGAGGTATCCCCGATTAGATTAACGCGCAGAAAATAATTTGCCAATTTATTTCTTAGGTGTGAATTACGTACGTATTAAATATAGCATTTATTTGAGAAAATATTAGAATTAACTTTGAATAGTATTTATATGTAACTTGACATTCCTTATTAGCAGAAAATAATGTCTTCAGTAAGAGTAAAAGTTAATATATATAAGGTATTTACCGACTTAGTATATATCTTTAAAAAATTTTCTGGGATAGTATTTATTTTAGTTATCACTTTCAATAAAATAGAATAATATTATTATTGCAAATTTTGAAAAAAGAAATAGACAGAAATAGAAGAAACTGTGATAGTGTTCATATTCGAGCATGTGTTTAGCAAGATTTTGATTAAAATTTGTTATAACTTCAATATAACTTTCGACATAATAGATGCGTCAAATGTTTCGCATATAGATTCAGTTTGTTAAAATTTTTTTATACAGGTGAAATTTTTTCATTAAATAACCTATCTCTGTAATACTTTTTGAATTACTTGAATATGTAGTAATGATATATAATATGATATAAATAGTAAATCATAATTGATACTTTTGAGACTGCAAAAAAATACCTGTCTAAGTTAACGATATATTACTTAACGATTTTGACGCGAAAAAGTGATATATTAGTGAAAGATTTTAAATACTATATATGTAAATACTAGATATTTTTTGTAAAAGTAGAGTGTAACGGAAAGAATATTGCATTTGATGTCTAAGAGTTAAGTATTTAAATATACTGTTGTTAAATTGAAGGTATTTTAAAACCTAGAGTAAGTGCATGAAGTATTTCAATATCTGTTGCAGTATATAAAGCTAATATTTTTATTGACTATTCTTTTTTTTGGGAATCCCTTAAGTTTTTAACAAGCAGAAATATGAAACTACATTATTATATTGAACTAACATATTTTAATGGATCTCTCTTTTTCTATAACAATATTATAGTTATAATGATGCATATTATTTGACATCTTTCTATTATTATAATTATGTTAGTGCATATTATTGTCTGTGCTATTTTATAGAAAACAATACTGAAAGAATTATGAAACACAGTTTGGTGTATGTGAATATAAGATATTCAATCAAAATATTGTTTATTATTTTTCATATTTCTTCATTGAAATGTGTTTAAAGATAATATATTGTAATGTTTGTCAAATACTATAAAAGATGATATCTTGCGTTAGATGATATAATTGTCTTAATGCACAAGAATTTTAGTTTAATATTTAATGTAAAATCTTTCATGATTCTTCTTTAGTACTTGTAGGATCTTGTTAGTTAAATTTTCAAGTTGAATTAATTGAGTATTAAAATACGTTTATTAAGAGATAATAAATTTATATTTAAGATAGAATATAATTATGTGAGTTATAAAACTATACAAATAGATATATAGTATTATATTTTAGATGTATAGTTTTCTTTCTATTTTATTAAATAATATAGACAATCTTATGAGATCTATTCATGAAATAAATATACTAACATCTTTAATTATTAGAACACAAAAAAGTAAAGAGTTCAATATTTTTATTAGGGTAAGATAAATTTGTTTATAATATATCAAAATATTTTTAATATTTTTATTTAATGAGTGCTTAATAAGAATGCTAGGTAACTTCGTATTCGACATAACATCACAAATGCATTCATAATATCAAAAGTATTTAGTATAAATACTATCAGATGATTTAAAATTTGTATATTAATACAATGCTTAAGATAATAATTAACATTATTAGTTTAATTATTAGATGAAGAATTAATAATTGATTATATTATATTAATATCTTTAGTTTCTTTAAAAATACATTGCACAATTCTTTATTATTTTTAGACTGAAATTTATATGAATGGTGTTTTGAATAACAATAAATTCTTAATTAATTTAATTAAAATAATTCCCTACATATTTTTGAAATATTTTTACTTATATTGACATGTATTTGAAATTATTTTTTAGGTATTTGTTTTAAACGATCGTAGAAATTTAGATGTGTGATTTTAAAATTAACTGTAAATATATTACTTGTAGAATATTTTATTTTTTAAAATAAGATTTATTGAAATTATTGTATTGTTATCATTAATATTATACTCATTATCACTTGTATACTTTCTCTATATTTTATATAGGTTATAAAGGGTATAAAATAGAAAATGAAAGTTTAATACCCCGTCATTGAGTGTAAATGGTGTTAAATTGATAAAATCTTACCTCAAACATAATATAAATTGAATGGTTTCATGTTGTACTAAGAAAAATTATTTTTAGAAACATATGCTGGTTTTATTATTTAGAATTAATATTTTTAAAATATTATATTATGATAAAAAATTTAAATAAGATTACATATTATAGTATTTTAAAACTTCGTATAAGAGTAATTATACGCATTGTGTATTGAGAGTTTAAAGATTATGTAGTGATATTATAGTTTATTAAAATCCACTGGATTTAATTTTATTAATTTGTGGTTGTTCTTATTGATGCGATTATCTTTTTGTAGCATTATTACTGTTATTTATTCCTATACATGTATTGTTTTATTTTTTTGTGTTTATTTTATACTGTGATAACTGCTATCGTTCTAATAATCTTATTTTTATTTGTTAAAATTAGGTATTTAACATTAGCGAGATGTTTCTGTGTTTTTATAATGATATTATTTTATATGATATTCTAGATATATTCTGTTTATTAAGTATAGATAAATATTAATTTATTCTATAATCACATTAAATTATTGTTTCTGGATGGAAATTAATTTCTTTAGTAGTAAGAATTTAGCTGAAGTTTATTATTTGGTGTTTAATATTATTAAGCTTTAATTTTTTTTGATAGTAGAATATACTACTGTGTAGTATGATGATTTAATACATATTACTTAAAAATAGATTTTTAATCTAAGTGACTTTTTTTGATATTTATTAATGTGATGCTTTGTTTTTAGTATAAATCACTTAATTACTAATAACGCTTTAAATATTATGAGCTATACTAAACATTGGTTCTTTAAATTTTCAGTTGTCTCTATTTGTTTGTTTTAATTTATTTATTAGGTTTCTTCATTGGTTGTATAATTCTCTTTAAAATACAATTTTTGAATTAGTGATTCTGATATTGTTATTTTAACTGGTTTACTTGGAGTATGAGCTCATACTGCTAGTAGATGTTTAATGTCATATTTAGATAATGTAAAAGCAATATTGATTAATTTAATTATAATAGCAATTTTTTATTATCACCTTAATAAATACACAATATTATTTTAAATATTACCATCAGAACTATTCTGATGGATAAGGGGTCATGCTTAAATATTCACGATGATTTTGAAGATAGCTATTATCATAGTTAACAATACGATACATTGATCTTTTAGCTTATGTTGCAAATTACATAGGTTGGTGTATTGCGATATTTATTTTACAATTTATTATTCACATAAAATACTCAATAAGCGAAGTTTGAATGTATACGCTAAGATTTAACTTAATTATGAAGTAAAACTTTGTACATGTAATGAAAATTATTGTTGATATTTATAAAGATTAAAGTAGATTAAGTATTTAATAAAATTATAGAAAGAAGAAAATGCTAAGTAATCTATTTTTGTTTAAGTGTAGTACTTTATTATTAATAATTTATATAACTTAAAAAGTTATAAACAAGCATGTGATTGTAGTAAATGTATACATTTAAGCTAAATAGAAGTGGATGTATGAATTTTCATTCCAATATCTCAAGAATTAAATATTTTCTGCTAATAAAAGTATTAATTTTTACTGATTTTTGCATCTTAATGATTGTTTATTAGACAGGTGCTTTCTATAAAATCATTAATTTGAGATCTTCTTAGAAATGTTTATGAATATTGTTTAAATTGACAGGATGTTTTCCTTAATGACTAATAGATCAGTAAAGTCAGGTACTATAATGCACGTGGAGTATATAGATTTTTAAAACTTATGCACTTATTTCTTAAGATAAAAATATAAATAATGCTAGATGTAAAATCTAAAATAAATTATTTAAATATATTTATATTTTTCAAGATTCAGCAATATTTTATATCAACTCATTTTTATTATTTTAATGATAATTTCTAGTATACAATACATACAATTCATAAAGATTTTTTCACGTATTATCACTCCTCTTCTCACATATTTTATGAATTAAGTATATTTTATATAACCTAAACAATATTTTATTCGTGATATTACGTGTTTGACTAAAATTAAATAGGTAACTTTTAATAGTTACTTCAATGCGTAGTTTTATACTGAAAACTGTTTTAAGCTGTCTCTATTTTTTAAAATTGATATTAATGTTCAAGACTGTTACTGAATGGTTCTACTGAATATCTATTCTTTAACACCTTCTAACTAGTTTTGACTTATTGATCAATAAAAGGATTAAATTTTTAAAATACTTTTACACTACTATACTAACTCAACACTATGTATTCTAATATTCTCTATGAAAATAATTATATTTACACAAATAGTCCATGGCATCGAGATGTGAAAATCACTTGAGTTCTATGATTATTTTCATAAGTGTATAAATTTTATATTGAGCATTTCTATTTCATTCACTTGTAACATTGATGCAAGCATACACTTGAATATTATTTGACTTATTTAATATACACAGGACTTTATATTATAAAAGTTGCTTTCTAGATTAAGAAAGTAATGTATTAATATTACCAGTTAGCAATAATTAGGTAAAATGTGTGATCTATCAAAAATAGGAAAAGTATGTTAATTTCAACAGATTTTTTTTGCACATTAGGTGTAGTCATCTTGCGTGATGATAGAAGAAATACGTTTTGATTAATTTTGTATTTATTTCTAAAATGAGATTATAGAAAAGATCATTAGTTTATTATAGTTTTACAGTTATAATTTTTATTTATTTATTTTATTCGGAAATAAGATCAAAAGTTATTTTTAAAATGTAAAATATTAGAAAAGAACTATTTTATAAATCTTATTGACGCTTATGATCACTTATTAAAGTAGTGTATACAAAATCATTAATTATTATTAACATAACAGAGAGTGATTTTATGATTATAGCACCTGTGGTTAATATATTAAAAGGTCGAGTAACAGTTGGCTCTGAGGTCATTGTACAAGGCTGGGTACGTACAAGGAGAGATTCAAATTCTGGTTTTTCTTTTCTTTCTGTTAATGATGGCTCTTGCTTTCACCCATTACAAATTATTGTTAATAATACTTTATTAAATTATAATAATGAAATTTTACATCTGACGACAGGTTGCGCTATTAAAGTTACGGGTATAATAAAAGAGTCTCCAGGTAAAGGTCAATTTTTTGAACTGGATGCCATGGCAGTGAAGGTAATTGGTTGGGTTGCAGATCCCGATACTTATCCAATAGCTGCAAAACATCATACTGTTGAATACCTTCGTGATGCTGCACACCTTCGTCCACGAACAAGCTTAATTGGTGCAGTTAGCCGGGTGCGTCATACTTTAGCTCAATCACTACATCGTTTCTTTGATGAAGAAGGTTATTTTTGGGTTTCCACACCGATTATTACTACATCAGATACTGAAGGTGCAGGAGAAATGTTCCGTATTTCAACACTAGATTATAATGATCTTCCTCATAATGAAAAAGGTGAAGTCGATTTCAGTGCAGATTTCTTCGGTCGTGAAGCATTCTTAACTGTATCAGGTCAGTTAAATGGTGAAGCCTATGCAACTGCTTTGAGCAAGATATATGCTTTTGGTCCAACTTTTCGCGCTGAAAACTCAAATACTAGCCGTCATTTAGCTGAATTTTGGATGGTTGAACCTGAAGTGGCATTTGCAAATCTTAATGATATTTCGTACCTTGCAGAGAAAATGCTGAAGTATGTTTTTAAAGTTGTATTAGAAGAATGTGTTGATGACCTGATGTTCTTTGCTAAGCATTTTGATAAACAAGTTATTAAGCATTTAGAAAGTTTTATTAATTCTGATTTTGCTCAAGTTGATTATGCTCATGCAATTAAAATTCTTACAAATTGTAAAAAGAAATTTGAGAAGCCTTTATTTTTTGGTATTGATTTATCTTCTGAGCATGAGCGTTATTTAGCAGAAGAATACTTTAAAGCACCTGTAGTTATCCAAAATTATCCGAAAGACATTAAAGCTTTCTATATGCGTCTTAATAAAGACGGTAGAACTGTTGCTTCAATGGATGTTGTAGCTCCAGGTATCGGTGAAATAATTGGAGGTTCTGAACGTGAAGAGCGACTTGATAGATTAGATGTACGTTTTGAAGAAATGGGCATGAATAAAGAGGATTACTGGTGGTATCGTGATCTTCGTCGTTATGGAAGTGTACCCCACGCAGGCTTTGGCCTTGGTTTTGAGCGATTAGTTGCTTATGTAACTGGTGTAACCAATATTCGTGATGTTATTCCATTTCCACGTATACCAAAAAACGCAGCTTTTTAATATACCTAGAGCAATAAATATCGGATCTAAGTAGCGATCCGATCTTATTTGAAATCATACACTTATCATTGTGTGATTAGATATTTATTGTGTAGAATATTTATGCATGTAAAAATCTTTTGATTACTATATGAAAAACAATGTTTATTTTATTAAATATAATTTAAATAAGATTTATTTAGTATTTTTCATAACACCCAGAAAATTAATGTTAAAATAATAAATTTACGGCTATATCGAAATGTTATGTATTATTTTTCTATTTTTTTAATATTTCTTTGTTCATTGATATATAATTATCAATCTCATAATTTAAGATCATATTCAAGGTGTAATGTTTGTTGTTTTGATTTATCTCAGTGACTAAAATATATGTACTGATAAATAATCTGTAATATTTATTTTAGTCACTTACTATTCGTTAATAATGTGTTTATGTAAGTAATGATTGTGTATAATCTAAAACTATTCAAGCTATTTTCTATTGGTAATAATATCTACTATTAGTAAACCTGGATAGGTACAGTCTTATTTTTTATTTAATTTTAGTTTTAAATGTGAAAATGTTTTATTTGTATTATAGATTTGTGTGAGTCGCGTTTTAAATATGCTATGTATTAATATTAAGTAAATTATGTTTGGTGTATCGATCGTGCCTGACAAGGAACTTTGATAACTAAATTTTTACTACTATGTTAAAATATTATTCAAAATGTCTGAGTGTTGATCTCTTCATATTTTTGATGATAATATATAGTGCTCTATATTGCAAAAGAACTGATAGCATCGCTTACTCATAATTAATTTTAACGAGATCCTTCAACTCAATCCTCTAGTATTATTTGATGTAATAAGAGTTTCTCCCTGATTTTAGAGTATTAAATCGTTTAGAATATTGCGAAGTTTTGGTTATTTTCGTTAACTAAAGAGATGACAGTAGTGATAGCAGAAGTTATATCCACTACGATATATTGATATAGTCATTACTACTTAAATATCGATAACTTATAATGAAAATAATAGTTAATCATTAACTAAAATAAAAAATTCGTTCTACCGATAGTTTTGAAACAATTATTAATAGATTTTATCAGGTAACATTTGAAATTTTTATTGCTTGATTTTTATCTATATTGCGAATTTAATTTTTGATTATCTTGTTTAATACTATAGATATCTTGATATTTTTAGGAGCTCGCTTGTAATATCACCTTTTCTGAGAGAATCATTAAATTTTTAATAAATTTCTATTGTATGTTTGCTCAATATACTGATTGTGTAATGGATGTTAAAATATTATGATCTTTATAGATATTATAAGATAAATAATATGATAATTAAAGAATGAGTACATTACACTATTTAAAATTATTTTTAATACCTATAAAATGCAATAAGATAATTGGATGCTCACCATTTTGATATAGTCAAATATATAACTGACGTTGTATTATTATATCTAGTTTGTTTGATATTTTTAACGTAGTTTTATCCTTATAGGTAATAATTTTGATAATAAATAATTTTATTTTTACAATAATATCTACGCTATATCACCTAGTGATATATACTAGGTATAAATACTTTATGACCACTTCATGCAATATTTTACTTTTTATTATATTAATGTAAATATAAAGAATGTGCACAGACTTTATATTTATGTTGTTCGTAGTTAAAATAGTGTATGAACGACCTAAATTTTAGATTGTAATTCACTGCATAAATTTCATGAACATTTTTAGGAAAATATATCCTACAATGACGACAGGCGTATTTTTTACGATTGTAATATATCAAATTGTTTTTTATTAATAAATGTAATTATTCTGACATTTCTGTTTTACATAGATATAATACATAGAGGTTATAATTATCGTTTCGTCAATTGAAGATATTTGTTTTAATTTTAGGTTTAAAGGAGAAATAGAAAAGTTGTAACTGTTTTATTGCACTGCGCCAGACAACTTATTTAGATAAGATTATTGATTAGATTTTTTAGAGATTCCGTACAGAATTGGATTTTTCTGGAAAGTTCTAGGCTGTATTAAGATTAGTTGCGTAACTAAAGTTGATATTAATTTTAGATGATAATCTCTATCGTTTAAATTTTAAAAAATTGTTTTAAAAGACTATTATTGTGATGACGTTATTATAGAATCAATTTAATCATATGTGAGATTTTTAGTGAAATATTATTAATTTATTGATGTAGATTAATAAAAATGAAAAAATGTAAATTGCTTAGTCATGTATTAATATAAAAATATATTAAAACAAGTATTGTTGAATTGTTTGTACGGAACTATATGAAAATATTAACGAAATAATCTAGACACTGAAATGATTATCAAATTTTATTATCTAGATGCAAATGACAATTCTTAATACTGTAACACTTTTTTCTAGCTCTTCAAAGAGTTTGCATCCTTCAGATAACACTTAAGAAATAGAAATTTATTGACTTTAATATAATATGAGTAAAAAGTAACTATTGTTATTCACTGTTATTACTATTATGAGACTATTTGTGTTTTATGAGTATTTTTACTCAAGATAATAATATGTATTAAGTAGTAAAATAAGAAAATCTACTTATATTATATAGAAAATTATATGATATTTAGAAAGAAATCTGATATTGAAATACGTAAGGATAAATAAAAATTAAAACAACAGAAATTTTAGATGTGATTTGATAAGATCTATTAACAATTTCTTAAAATTATCAATATAACTCATATTATCGTGGTCAGTGATTCACTATTGTTTTTTATTAGAGCTCCATATAAACTAACCTATATTAGCGATGGTTAGTCTGAGCAAGAAGAATTATATTAATGTATAGAGTGATATTAACTTTGTGATTACAGAGCTCAAATAGATTTTTTACTTCCTTAGAAGTCCATTACTAGTGGTAACTTTAGATATTAGTGATGATTTCTTATATAAATGAGATGTGTTTCTGTCATTATAGATTTTATCTCTTTAGTTAACAAAAAATTATTAAATCTAAATAATATTCTGATAAGAATTTCCTTGCAATTTGTTTCTAGTAAGAAACGGTGCCAGTATTTTTCCAGTAAAATACTATATGTTATTACAAACTATAGCAAGCTAAACACTGAGTAATATTAAATAATTTTCTGGAGAGTCATTAAAATTTCGTTAATATTTTCTTTGCTAGAAACAGTCTGTATGTTAATGCTATTTTTTTTATTATTTGTGCAACAAGCTTAAAAAATATAGTTTATAAAACATTATGATACAGGAAGACAATTTCATCATTAAGGGATACATTACGATATATGTTTAATATTACTGTGTGCAATATTACTAATGATGCCATTCTTTATATATAGAAAAGTGTTTTAATTATTTTAGGTTATATACAGTGATGTTCATGAGTGAAGATTTGTTAGTGAAAAGTATTTGATGTAAATACAGTTTTTATATGTAGTTGCGTATCTTATATTAGACGGAACCATTGAGACAGTTAATTACAATAAACGTTATATTTTCATGTGAGATTCTTGAGTGATAGTTTATCAAACTGTATATTAATTAGTTAAAAACTACTACTAACTCTAGAAAACTGTAAAAGGTATTTTACGCCAGTGTAGTTTATTACTCTAAAATTTATTATATGTCTGTTGTATAGCTAAGATACTGAATAAGTTTTTCAGTAATTATGTGAGTGAGTGTGAATATTAACAATAAATTATGAGTCTAATTAATTTTAACGGCTAGTTGAAAAATTACTTTAATTCATCATTTATAAACATATAAGGTTTTAAGTATGATGTGAAGTTAAATAATTTTAATGATAATACCTAATTTCAATCTCATCATTACTTATAAACTATATAATATTTTATTTGAGTGTTTAAAACTGTTAATGATCATAAAGAGATCAAGGCAGTAAAGAATATGATGGATTTAGAACTAAATTATACAAGAGGTTTAAAATTATGAGTTCAAAACTAATCTTTGAGATATTACGGATATAAATATGCTTTAGCTTTTTTTGCTATAAAAGACATCATGTATTTTATATTTAATGAAGTGTGTATTGTTTTTGATGATACAGATGATCATTATCTTGATCAATTTGATATTTATAATAAATATAGTGAAATTGTTAGCTTTTATATTCTTCATAATAGATTTTAATAATGATATGATTATATATATGAATGAAAAATTCGTAAAATAAATTATTACTGATAAAAGCAAATTAATAATTTCTTCTTATGATATGGGTGCATTTTTAAACTTTAACACGTTATGTGTGTTTATGAAACTAAGGTATATTGTAAGTGACGGTTATTTCTTTAAACTTGGTTTCAATTATAAATATTGATATATCTATTAATATAGACATGCTAATTTTCCTATATAATTACAAAACGCTATTGCTGCTATAGTGGATTTAGTGATCAATACGAATAATTAGTTTAGCGCGTTTATATATTGAACCTTTGTTAAATTGAGTTAAGATCCTTCATAGTTAAACGCAAAATTATAAACGATTAACTAAATTTTTTAAAGAAGAATGAAAATATAATTCCTCTGATATTATGTACAATAGCTGTTATGCAACTATCTTACATTCATAAAATAAAATAATAGAATTATGAATAGCTGATTTTTTGTTATTTTTTCAAAAATGTAAGAGTAGATTGTACGGCTATTATTAATTTTTATGTATGAAGATATAGATTATAAATATTTTTTATTATGTGTTTATAAAAATGTATTATTTATTATTACAGATTCTTTTATAAGAACACTTAAAGCGAATAGCATTAATGCTGTTTGTGTTTTTGTGTCGTTCATATCACAATGTCATTGTGGAAACATTGAGTAGTCTCATGTTTGGAGAAAAAAAATGCTATAATACTTTGTTGATTACTTATTTGTTAAATATTTCTAATATAAATATTTGTTGGTTATAGAGGAAATACAAAATTTTTTGGAGTTAAAATAGTGTCATTTATAGATAAATGTGAAGAGATTAAAAAAGTTTCTGTGGTGATACCTGTTTATAATGAAGAACAAAGTTTGGTTCAGTTATTAGATCGCACGATTAGGTCTTGTAAACAATTAACACAGGATTATGAGTTAATTTTAGTTGATGATGGTAGTAGTGATCATTCAACAAGCATTTTAATAAAGGCAGCAGAAAATCTAGATAACAATGTTATTGTGATTATTTTAAATCGTAATTATGGACAACACTCCGCAATTATAGCTGGCTTTAATCAAGCAGATGGTAATCTAGTGATTACATTAGATGCAGATTTACAAAATCCACCAGAAGAAATTCCTCGTTTAGTCCAGACTGCATCAGAAGGTTATGATGTTGTAGGTACTTATCGTACTTATCGCCAAGACTCTTGGTTTCGAAAAAAAGCATCTAAAATAATTAATGCAATGATCACAAAAGTAACTGGGTGTTCAATGGGTGATTATGGCTGCATGTTACGTGCATATCGTCGCCATATTATTGATGCGATGCTGCAATGTAATGAGCGAAGCACATTTATTCCAATTTTAGCTAACATCTTTGCACAGCGTATTATTGAAATTGATGTGATTCATGCTGAGCGTAAGTTTGGTAACTCAAAATATAATTTGATGAATCTAATTAATTTAATGTATGACTTGTTGACTTGTTTAACTACAACACCTCTACGTTTGTTAAGTGTAGTTGGTGCCATGATTTCAGTCGGGGGTTTTTTACTAGCAGTATTGTTAATTGTTGTACGTTTGGTCTTTAATGTAACTTGGGCTGATAACGGTGTATTTACACTCTTTGCAATACTTTTTATGTTTATTGGTGCACAATTTTTTTCTATGGGCCTGTTAGGGGAATATATCGGCAGAATTTATAATGATGTACGTGCGAGACCCCGTTATTTTATTCAAAAAGTTATTAGTATAGGTATTAAAGACGACATAAAAAAGGAAGAAAAATAATGCAAACCATTGTTTTTTCATATCATGATATTGGTTGTGTTGGGTTGCAATCGCTTAAAAAAGCAGGTTTTAAGATTAAAGCTGTATTTACTCACATCGATGATATTAATGAAAACCGATTTTATTCTTCAGTAGCACGCCTTGGTGCAGAGATGCAACTGCCGGTTTTTGCTCCAGAAGATGTTAATCATCCACTATGGATTGAACGTATTCGGGCATTAAAACCTGATATAATTTTCTCATTTTACTACCGTAAGTTGTTAAGTAACACAATGCTCGATCTAGCGCCAAAAGGTGCATTTAACCTTCATAGTTCTTTATTACCAAAATATCGTGGTCGTGCATCAATTAACTGGGTGTTGCTTAATAATGAACGTGAAACAGGCGTGACCTTGCACAAAATGGTTGCTAAAGTAGATGCTGGCGACATCGTTGCTCAAGAGAAAATTATGATCAGTAATACTGATACTGCACTGACATTGCATATTAAAACATGTAAATCTGCAAAAGTGCTATTAGATAAAATACTCCCCTTAATTCAATTAGGTAGCTATAAGACTATCATTCAAAATGAAAGCCAAGCAAGTTATTTTGGTCGTCGTACTGCGGAAAACGGTTTGATTGATTGGAATCGTTCTGCAAAAGAAGTTGATTGTTTGATTCGAGCAGTTACCGAGCCTTATCCAGGTGCATTTACATATTTAGCTGAACGTAAAATGTTTATTTGGCGAGCTAGCATACTAGATGATAATAAGGGTAAAGACGCAGGAACTGTTTTGTCTAGTGATCCACTATCTATAGCTTGTCGTGAAGGAGCGATGAAAGTTATTAGTGGGCAAAGCGAAACTGGTCTATATTTGCAAGGAGCGCATCTTGCAACTGAAATGGGTATTGTAGTCGATGTTCGTGTTGGATCGAACCCTATCTCACTAATTAAGCATCGTACAAGTGTTCTGATTTTAGGTGTTAATGGTTTTATTGGTAATCATTTAACTGAGCGCTTATTACAAAATGAAAATTATGATATCTATGGTATGGATATTAGTTCTTCTGCTATTGATCGTTTTATTGGTAATATACATTTTCATTTTATTGAGGGTGATGTCAGTATTCATACTGAATGGATTGAATATCATATTAAAAAATGTGATGTAATATTGCCATTAGTAGCAATTGCAACACCTATTGAATACATCCGTAATCCATTGCGTGTATTTGAGTTAGATTTTGAAGAAAATTTAAAAATTGTTCGTTACTGTGTAAAATATAATAAACGTATTATTTTCCCTTCTACTTCAGAAGTTTATGGAATGTGCGATGCTATAGAGTTTGATGAAGATGAATCTCGCTTAATTGTTGGTCCAATTAACAAACAACGTTGGATCTACTCGGTATCTAAACAATTGCTTGACCGGGTTATTTGGGCATATGGTGCGAAAGAAAACTTGAAATTTACACTATTTCGTCCATTTAATTGGATCGGACCTCGTCTAGATAGTTTACAATCAGCGCGTATTGGTAGTTCTCGTGTAATTACTCAGTTAATCTTGAGCCTAGTTGAAGGTTCACCAATTCAGTTAGTTGACGGTGGTGAACAAAAACGTTGTTTTACTAATATTAAAGATGGTATTGAAGCATTATTTCGTATTATAGATGATAAAGAAAATAAATGTAATGGTCAAATTATTAATATTGGTAATCCAAATAATGAAGTAAGTATCCGTCAGTTAGCGGAGATGTTGCTTGAAAGCTTCGAAAATCACCCGTTACGTAGTTATTTTCCGCCATTTACAGGTTTTCGTGAAATTGAAAGTAGCAGTTATTATGGTAAAGGTTATCAAGATGTTGAGCATCGTAAGCCTAGTGTTAAAAATGCACGTCGTCTTCTTAAATGGTTACCAACAATTAATATGAAAGACACTATTGAAGAAACATTAAATTTTTTCTTGCAAGGTATAGTGGAAGAATTAGGTAAAAAATAATGCAAATAGTTGGTTTAAGAATTGATGTGGATACTTATCGAGGTACATTAAAAGGTGTGCCAAGGTTACTTAAACTAATTAAAAAGCATAACGTTCAGGCTAGTTTTTTTTTTAGTGTAGGACCTGATAACATTGGACGCCATTTGTGGCGTCTTTTTCGTCCTAAATTTTTAAAGAAAATTATAAGATCAAATGCTGCTTCTCTTTATGGATTAAATGTTTTATTGGCAGGAACATTTTGGTCTGGAAAAAAAATTGCTAAAGATTTAGGCTATGTAATGAAACAGACTGTAGATGCAGGTCATGAAGTAGGTTTGCATGCATGGGATCATCAAGGCTGGCAAGCAAAAGTAGCAAAATGGAGCGAAGATCAACTAATTGAACAGGTAAAATTAGGGGTAGATGCTTTAAAGCAAGCTATCGAACAACCTGTTTCGTGTTCAGCTGTTGCAGGTTGGCGTAGCGATAAACGTGTTCTTGAAGTGAAAGAAAAGTTTGGGTTTAGTTATAATAGTGATTGTCGTGGAAAATATCCGTTTAGACCAGTGTTACAAGATGGTTCTATAGGCACTGTTCAAATTCCGGTTACTTTACCAACTTACGATGAGGTAATTGGTACTGAAGTAAATGACTATAGCTTTAATGATTTTATTTTGCGAGCAATGAAAAATAATGATGGCATCCCTGTCTATACTATTCATAGTGAAGTTGAGGGGATGTCAAAATTAAAACAATTCTCAAAACTATTAGAAGCAGTTGAACAAGAAAAAATACAATTCTGTCGGTTGAGTGATTTATTACCAGAAAACATCAATAATCTTCCTATAGGAAGAGTAGTGAGAGGATTTGTTCCCGGTCGTGAAGGTTGGCTAGGCTGTCAAAAAGAGGAATCACATTAGTATGTTGTACAACCAAGCGAGAAAAATAAATATCTCTTTGCTGGTTCTTTTTTTTATTTTAACATATTTATTGCCATTGAATAGCAGATTATTATGGCAACCCGATGAAACGCGATACGCTGAAATTAGTCGAGAAATGTTACAGAGTGGTAATTGGATTGTTCCTTATATGCTTGATATTCGCTATTTTGAAAAGCCAGTTGCAGGCTATTGGATGAATAATATTAGCCAGATAGTTTTTGGACACACTAATTTTGCTGTTCGTTTTAGTTCAGTATTCTGCATGGTACTTAGTGTATTAGTTATTTATCGTATAGCAAAAAAAATGTGGAATAATAGCCATGTTGCTTACGTTGCTAGTTTTATCTATATGTCAATGTTCTTAGTATTTTCTGTGGGAACATATAATGTTCTGGACTCTATGTTATCTCTTTGGATAGCTGTGAGTATGTATTCTTGTATTTTGGCAATGAAAGCTAGAGGTATTAAAGAAAAACTGTCAACATGGGGAAGTGTCGGGTTCGCTTGTGGTATGGCATTCATGACAAAAGGTTTTTGTGCATTAGTTATCCCTGTCATTGTCATGCTTCCTGTGACACTTTATCAAAAGCGCTTTATTGAAATGCTAAAATATGGTCCAGTAGCCATTATTTGCGCAATGTTTATTAGTTTTCCTTGGGTGTTAGCTGTAGCACAGCAAGAGCCTGATTATTGGAGTTATTTTTTTTGGATAGAGCATATAAAACGTTTTGTATCCGATGATGCTCAGCACGTTGCACCCTTTTGGTATTATATACCAATTATTTTTTTAGGCAGTATTCCATGGGTAGGTTTATTGCCGGGGGCATTATTTAAGAATTTGAAAGAGTGTAAATCTAATGAAAATATGTTTTTTTTGATGTCTTGGTTTATCCTTCCTATATTCTTTTTTAGCATCTCTCGCGGAAAATTGCCAACATATATGCTACCATGCATGTCTCCACTAGCTTTGATTATAGCAAAGTATGGAGTAGATTGTGACTGCAATGGTAAAATGAAGGTATTAAAAATTAATAGTATTATTAATTTAACGATCGGGGTATTGGCTATCATTGCTATGATTATATTCGGTCTAGTAATTCAGAAACCTCTATATGAACGAGACGAATTGTCTAAAATAGCACTAGGGGTTTTTGTTTTTTGTATTTGGGTTATTGTTAGTTACTTATGCACTTTATTAAATGCTAAATATTGGCTTTGGGTAGCATTTTGTTCGTTACCAGTAAGTTTATGCGTTGGTAGTATAGTACCAAACAATACTGTTAACTCTAAACTTCCGCAACATTTTATTAATCAACATCATCATTTATTAATTAATAGCCGTTACTTAATGGCGAATAATGTTGGGATTGCCACAGCGCTAGCGTGGGAGGCTCAAAATTCAAATATTTATTTGTACAATACTACAGGTGAGCTTGCTTATGGTTTAGAATATTTAGATAGTCAATATCGTTTAGTGAGGTCAGAGCAATTCATAACTTGGTTGAGAAAAGTACGTAAAAAAGGGCAGGTTTTAGTATTTTTTTTACTAAGATATAAAACAGATTTACCTAATATCCCCAAACCGGATGAAATCATTAGTAATTCACGTATGGTTATCGCCGTTTATCATCAACAATGAGTATATAATTATTATTACTTTTAGTAGTCAGTGTACTTACTAGCATTGGATCAGTAGCTTAAAAAGCAATGGTAGTATGCTGGGACACTGATAAAAAATACAATGGTATTAGTTGATTTTTTTTTGGTTATTTTTAGCTGTGTTAATGCTGGAGTTAAGCATGTTATTGTGGTTAAAATTACTGATAAACATGGCGATAAGTGTTATTTATTAAATTCTTAGTATTAATTTTTTATTGGCAACGTTAACTAGACAGTGCATTGATCATGAAAAAACTAGATTTCATTATTGGCTTTCTGTTTCAGAAATACTGTTTGGTTTTTTTTAATAAGTGTTAGTGTATGAATAAAATTTATTTATAATCGCTTATCAGTGTATTTTTAGTGACTGTTGCGCAATTAAGTTTGCAAGGTGGTGTTTTCTCTAGGTTACCATTTTTGCAACTAAATTGCCAATGGATACAATATCATTGGTTACGATCTAATGTTGTTAGTTTAGTATAGTTTTTACTGGTTTAGTCTTTTATGTGTTATCTATGATATATTAAGCACTTGTATTAAGTTTAATTTTTTAAATAAATCGTATCCACTAGTTAGTGAAGTTGTGTATTTATTTATTGGCGGTAATATTGCCTTGGTTTTTTTTGAACTTGCAATATTGTTAACAATAAGCAGTATAATATTTATTATATTTCGTATTGTACTTATTGAGTATCTAGAATAAGAAAAATCTATCAAAAATACAATAAATTAACAGCAGTGTTATTTTTGTATTTTCCATCTTATGATAATTACTATATATAAAACAATATTTAAGATGTATATAAACGATAAATGCATATCATGTATATATGAAGGAAAATACAATGATACATGATGTATAAGTGTATTGATGAATTATTTTATATATATGATTTTATTAAAGCATAGTAAATTTATTCAAGTGAAAAATTTTAGTGTTTTATTTAAATAAAAGATTTTTTAATACCGAATGAGTAAAAACATTTTTATCGTTATTTGTATCAACTAATTATTTATAAGAAGAAAATATTACGAGTTTCTGATATAGTTATGTGATTTGATATAAGAACTATTGATGATACATCAAATATGATATAGTATAATAAGACTATCTTATTACCTTATAATCAGATAGGCTATTATACAGACAAACTTAAAATTATTATTCTTATCAGTATTAATTTCGCATTCGTACATATCAGTAAAAATACAAATTTTATTATTACCTCAAGTGCAATTATCTCATGACATAATAATAAAAAATAACATAGTTATTATGAAATAATAAGAATATTGCTTATCAAGTTTTTATACATATATTTAATAGCTATATTTCTATTTAAATACTATTCATCACTTATCATCAAACATGATAAGGCATGCAATTTAATACACTACATTTAATGTTTAGTAAAATGGTATTATTACAATAATTTTAAGTGTAATAGATGACATATAGTTTTTTCTGATACCGGTAATATATAAATTCATATTTTAATCAGGAAAAAGATTATTTTTTAATAAATAACATTGCTCAATGAAAAGCATTTTACTAGATATGTAATATCTGATATAATCAATTCCGTATTATTTTCGTATATGTTTAGTATTCCTAATAGAAAATCATGAATTTATTTATCTAATATTTTATTATATTACTATTTTTGTAAAAATCTATACTGAAGAGGTATTTAAAGTGTTTCTAAGTCCTACATCTATCAGATTTATTTTTTTAAATTATTGAATAATATAAATAATTTTTCTAAATTTCTTAATTTACGTCTTGATTATCTTGGTAAATCATTTATAAAATAACTAGTTTCTGTTCTTTCTGCAAGATAATTCGTTCCACTGTATTGACTATTATTTGAGTTTGTAAATCAATTTCAATATTTATTTGATCATTTAAACGTTTTTTGCCTAATGTTGTACTTGCTAAGGTCTCTGGTATGAGATTCACACAAAAATCATTATTAATCACATTTCCTATAGTGACACTAATACCATCTATCGTTATAAATCCTTTATGAAAAATATATTTCATCTGTGATTTATCATAGATAGATAGCCATAATTGATAATTATTTTCTGATGTAAAGATTTTACTTATCTTTGCGGTGGTCATAACATGACCAGAAACAATATGTCCGCCGATTTCATCACCATATTTTGCAGGTCTTTCAATGTTAACACTATCTCCAACTTGTAACATTCCAAGATTAGTTAACTTTAGTGTTTCTTTAATTAAATCAAAACTGACTTTCTCATTATCGATTTTTGTCACTGTTAAGCAACAACCATTATGCGCAACTGAAGCGCCTTTTTGTAATTTAACAAGAAGTTTTGGTGTAAACTGCATTATATGAGTACGAAAGTGAGTTCTTTCTATAATTGAAAGAATGATTGCTGTTTCTTGAACAATGCCTGTAAACATGTTGACTCTCAGTATAGTAATTTTATTACATTTAGTGTACTGAATTTTTTTTTAGAGATCTATCTAATGTAAGTAGTTTATTCAAGATAATTTCATAAGTAATTACAATAATAATCGGAGCCTTTGAAAGTATTAATATGTATTAATGTTGGCTAAAATTATCAAATAAGATACAATACAATATTACTAATAAGCATTTGATTTATCGAAAATTATTATTCTTTTCAATACTACAATTATCTGAGTGTTATGTAGTTGGAAAAGAACGACAGTTTAACCAGTATCGAAATATCATAACTGTAAATTCAAACTATGTTTGTATATGTTACTCAAGAGTAAACTAGAATATTTTCGGGTATATAGCTATTGTATTCAATATTAATTATTTATTTAAAAGGTGTATATGTGCAGAAATATTTTATAGAAGCACGTAGTTTGCTAGTTCTCGGTGTTCCGATAATTCTTGCTCAATTTTCACAAACAGTGATGGGTTTTGTCGATACAGTAATGGCAGGAAGTATCAGCGAAATTGAAATGTCAGCAGTTGCAATAGGATTTTCAATCTGGCTTCCTGCTATTCTTTTTTGTCAAGGAGTATTAATGGCTTTGACACCAATTGTTGCTCAGATGAATGGATCGGTGCGTCGTCATTTAATTGGTAATCAAATTCAACAGGGCTTATGGTTAGCATTCTTTTTATCACTTGGTGTGATTGTTATACTGTATAACAGTAAGTTAGTTATTGGTAACATGCTAGATATTCATGGAGAACTTACTGATAAATCAGTTCGTTTCTTACATGCTATTATGTGGGGTGCTCCGGGATATTTATTCTATCAAGTTTATCGTAGCCAATGTGAGGGACTATCAACAACAAAACCAGGAATGATAATTGGTTTTTTAGGACTAATGATTAATGTTCCAATTAATTATATCTTTATTTATGGACATTTTGGTGTCCCTGCCTTAGGAGGGGTTGGTTGCGGCGTTGCAACTGCATCTGTTTATTGGGTCATGTGCATAATGATACGTTGGTATATAAAAAGAACACAATCACAACAAGATATTTGTTCAAATCAACGATTGTATTTTTTTAATTTACTGATAATTAAACGTATTTTTATACTAGGGTTACCTATAGGGTTAGCCTTGTTTTTTGAAGTTACTTTATTTTCAATTGTAGCATTATTAGTGGCACCTCTTGGTATCACTGCTGTTGCAGGCCATCAAGTGGCTCTTAACTTTAGCTCTGTTATGTTTATGTTTCCATTATCGTTAGGTATTGCGGCAACAATTCGTGTTGGTTATAATCTCGGACGACAGTCTACAAAAGCCGCAAAAATATCGTCTTATACTAGCTTAGTTGTTGGTCTATTAATCTCTTGTATAACTGCGATACTAACAGCAACATACCGTGAATCTATCGCGCTAATGTATAATAAAAATCCAGAGGTTATTGTGTTATCTTCAAGTTTAATGCTATTCTCAGCTATCTATCAACTTTCAGACTCTGTTCAAGTTATTGGCGCAGGGATTTTGCGTGGTTATAAAGATACTCGTTCTATTTTCTTTATTACTTTTACCGCTTATTGGTTATTAGGGTTACCAGTTGGTTATATTTTAGCATTAACAAATTCCATTCTTCCTGCAATGGGGCCGAAAGGTTTCTGGATGGGTTTTATTATTGGTCTTAGCACTGCAGCTATTGGTATGGTGACTCGTATTTGGTGGATTCATAAACAACCTGATAGTATTGTTTTAATGCGTTCCATGCGTTAAGTCACGACAAACGGTGCAGTTAAACAGATTATATTGTGGTTTTATCGATTTAAATACAAAAACTTACATAAAAACACATATTACTTATTGTTAATATAATAAGAAAGAACAATTCTTTCTTTGTTTTAAAAAAAAGAGTTTAAAATGCGTTCGTAGCTCAGTTGGTTAGAGCGCCACCTTGACATGGTGGAGGTCGGTAGTTCGAGTCTACTCGGACGCACCATTGTGTTTTATAAATTTTTATTTATGTTTTTATAAAATTTGATATATCTCATATTGTTTTTTATGATAAAAAACGTCTTAAATAATTTTATTACACATTAATGAGCTAGATTAGATTTATAGATTAGATAATGGATAATAGCATTTATAATAAAATCAAATTATAATTTATTATAAAATTATATTAAACATGCTTGTATTTCTTTTTTTAATATTATATAGAATTGAAAAAACTTTATCTTAATAGTTTCTTTTAAAATAAAAAAAAGAATATGTGTAGATTTTATTTATTTATTGTAGATATATAATTGTAATAAATTAAAACTTTACTATATTCTTACATTAAAATAAGAAGAAAAATTAAGTTAAATAATTAATTTAAGTATAAATATTATTTATTTTAATTTTTCTTAAGATTACTATAACGAGTGTGATTACGTATTAAAATATTTATATAATCTATAGAAAAAACAAAAGAAAATATTATTATATTTGACAATCAATCACTCAAAATCAATTTAATAACATTTATGAGCGATAAATGTGTCTCTATTTTTTCTTATCTATTTTTTCTTTCAAACATACATATTTCTTCAATTAGCTATTAATATAAAATAATACTATCAAAGTTTAATTTCTCTCGTTTAACGATGCTTTTTTATGTAGAAAAGAGTGCTTATTTTATTCAAAAATATTTTATTATCTAGTTATTTAATCGAGATTAATTTAATTACATCTTAAATATTTCTTTGACGGAGGGAAGTATTTTTTTAGATTTATCATTGATGATGTTTTTTAATTTTACATAGAGAGAAGAAATAATATTAAATGCTGATATCATGCATGTGACAATTGATTATTGAACCGCAAAATTAATACTTGAATGATTCTTATCAAATATCAAAAACATAATATTTTTTTGATATTTCGGTACAATTTTAACATTCTATTAAATATAAATGACATATTTTACTAATTTTAGCTGTGATAGTTAAGAAAATAGTTAATAATTTTTACTGTAACTGTTTTACAGTTATACTGATGAATCAATAGTAAGTGTCTGTTCATATACAGGTTATTAAATGATGAATTGAGAGTATTAGTACTATAATTGTTAGTAATCTTCTATATTAAAATCTTAAGTTTTGTTTAATATCGTGAATTTTTTAGATATAACTTCAAATGCTTTAAGAAACTTTATTTTTTTGAAAGTTATTGGCTATGATACATATTAAATGCATATCTTTCTAAGATTTGCATTTTATTATTGATCTTCAAATATCATTTATCAAAAAATGTATGTATAAGTAACTAAACGTAATAATTATTTACAATTAGTTGATGTAATAATTTTTTAGTTCACTTGTTAGTATTTTAGGAGCAAAAAGATGAACGTTGATTAGTTTTTTTACGACATATTTTAATATACAATTTACTTTGTATATTATATTTGTTTGTTTAGTATTTTTTAATTTTTGTATTCTCCTAACGATGAGAAATACTTTTCGCATGATCATGATCTATCATGCTAACTTTGCTCAATATTTTGATTGTTATAATTGATGTTAAATATTTAATTTTAGTAAAAAATTCTATGAAGATGAGATTTTTATATAACTAATATAATTATAAACGGATTATAGATTTTAAAACTGTTTTTTTAATCAACAAAAGCTGAGTCAAAATGCATTAATATCTTACAAAGATGACTCCAATTTTATTGGAAAGAAAATTGAAAATGATACACTAAGATTCACTCAGTAAATTTACTGGAGTGAATAATTAAGACGAGCAGTAAAACTATTAATATATGTGTGTACAAAAGTATCACTAAAAATAAAGTGAATTTCTGAATTTTGCATAACTATAAAAGGAATGCGGATAATTTTTAATTGATTATAGCATTGTGTAGTACTTACGTACAACTATATATTATAAAGAAAGGTTAGTTTACTGAATCACTATTTTTAGTTAATGAATATAATAAACATGTATGACATTTCAGTTAAGTAGACTAACAATGCTGCATTGAAAATTTTATACAAACATAATGTTAATAAAAATCTCTAAGAACTTATTTATATATGTATCCTTTAATTATCAGGACATTTATAATAGAAGCTAGTGATAAATTAAATTCTAGTTACCTAAAAACTAAAAAGATCAATGTTACCAGGTAGTCGATATACATACTGTATTATAATGCATGAGTTTTATTTTAAACTGCTGGTGTTGGTAAAATATTTTTTCTAGTAATTTTTACTAAAAGAACATGGTATAAATTTAAAAAGATGAACTTGTCAGAAATAAAAATTAGTTTTTGAAGTTATTAAAAACAATAGTTGTTAAAGTGTTTTTTTGAAGTATCATGAAAATGCTAATCTATGATAACATATTAATATTTATCTTAACTATTAAATTATACATATATAATATAAGGTATATGACATATCTTTTATGCGTATTTAATATTTTCGATAGTACTAGTCATGACTCAATTTTAAATCCGTATATTTTAATCTATATTGATTATTTTATTCTTTGAGATCAATATTTTATATTTATAAAATAACATATGTTTCTAATAATTAAATATAGCATTTTGTTTTAAAAATGATCCATATTACTTGAAATATAATCAATGTACTTTTTAGTGAAATAAATAATGTAATATTAAAAAGTTGATAAAAATAAAATAACAATCATAAAATAATATTATTTTCTATTGGGGGATTTATTTCAGATCACTAGCTTTAACAAGAATAGATCTGATCATTGCATTTAAGCCTTGAGTGCGAGAAGGTGTTAAATGCTGTTCTAAAGCCAGCTTGGATAAGAAAGTATTTACATTTAACGATAATATTTGTTCAGCAGTTTTTCCTTGAAAAAAAATAATCACGATCGCTATGAGACCTTTAACAATTGCTGCATCGCTACTTCCGGAAAAAGTAATAGTCCCATCTGATTGCTTTTTCATATCAATCCAAACTTGGCTTTGGCAGCCTGAAATGAGATTACTTTGTTTAAGCTGTACTTCTGTTAATATTGATAAACGTTCACCAAGTTCTATTATATATAGATAACGTTCCTCCCAGTTTTGACAACGCGCGAAATTGTGCATTAATTTATGTTGATTTGGTAAATCTATCATGTTTATGTCCTTACTAAAGAAAATGCACCAAGACTTGTTAGATAAGTATTATTTTATTTTTATATGAGTTTTATTAGCTAATCTTTTATTGAAGTAGGTAATATTTATTCATGATTCTATCAGCTATTGATATTAACTGTGTTATAGTTTATTTACGTAAAATAATTATTTGTACCTGAGTTGTGATACGGTAGAATTTTTTAACTATTCCATCATCTAACTACAATTATTTTAATAAAAACTTCTTAATAAACGACGATATTAATTTAATTATTTTCATAGGTTTAATGAGTAATCTTAATAAATTAAGCAATATTAAATATTAATATCTATATTAGATTCATTTAATAAGTTTGATAAAATTAATAAGGTATTTTAAAAAAATATTTAGCCTAGCAATGTATTGATGCGCTTTAAGGCATTAAATAAGACATCGATATCATCTTGTGTTGTATATATACCGATAGAAGCTCGACACGCTGCAGATATATTTAGACGATTCATCAATGGTAAAGCACAGTGATGACCAGTGCGAATTGCGATCCCATATTGATCTAAAAATAATCCTACATCATAGGAATGATGTGTTCCTAAATTAAAAGAAATCACTCCTTTACGTTTATCATTTCCAAATAAGACTAGTGCAGGAATATCTTTTAATTTTTGTGTAGCATAAGTCATAATCTTTTCCTCATGAGAGAATGCTTTTTCTTGGCCAATTTCACTAAGATAATCAAATGCAGCACCGAGCCCAATAATGGCAGTGATATTTGGTGTTCCTGCTTCAAAACGCCATGGCGCATCAGCATAAGTAATACCATTTTTAAAGCTGACGTTCTGAATCATAGATCCACCACCTTCCCATGGAGGCATTTGGTCTAAGATCGTTTTTTTAGCATAAAGAATACCGATTCCTGTTGGTCCATATAATTTATGCCCTGAGAAAGCATAGAAGTCACAATCTAAATCTTGCATATTGACAATACTGTGCATTGCTCCTTGCGCACCATCTATTAAAACATGTAGTTCTGTACCATAAGATGCTGCTAGTGTTTTTGCTTGTTGAATGATTTCTTTAACTGGGTTAATTGTGCCGAGAACATTAGAAATATGAGTAAAACTGAGTAAACGAGTCTGAGCGTCAATCAGTTTATTTAGTTTTTCTAATTTTAATTTTCCAGTATCAGATATAGATAAGATTCTAATTTCAAAACCAATAACTTTTGATAACATATACCATGGAACAATATTAGCGTGATGTTCCATTTCAGTAATAATAATATTATCGTTTTTACCAATAAATTTTCGTCCAAAGCTGTTGGCAACTAAATTAATAGCTTCCGTTGTACCTTTAACAAATACAATTTCTTCTGCTGAGCTAGCATGAATAAAATTCGCTGCTTTTTGACGCACTTTTTCCATCATTGATGTTGCTTGTATGCTAAGCGTATGTATACCGCGATGCACAGCAGCATATTGATACAACGTAAATTCACTTTCTTTTTTAAAAACTTGTAATGGTTTTTGTGTGCTTGCTGCACTATCAAGGTAGACTAACGGATGGTTATTAACTTTTTGATGTAAACCAGGAAAATCTTGTCTAATTGATATAACATTGTAGAACATACAAGTATTAAACCTCTGTTAAGCGCTCGTGAATATTGATCATCACTGCTTGTTTCAGTTCTTTCGGTGAAATTACTTCAGTAAGTTCTGCTGTAAAAGCAATTATGATCATATATTTTGCAGTTTTATATTTGATACCTCTTGAGCGAAGATAAAAGATCTCTTCGTCATTAATGTGACCCACTGTAGCTCCATGTTTACATTTAACGTCATCGGTATAAATTTCTAATTGAGGCTTAGTATTAATTTCAGATTTATTACCTAATAACAAAGTGTTATTAGTCATTTGACTATTAGTTTTCAATGCATTTTTTGAAACTTTAATCATACCATTAAACACTGATATACTGCTATCCATACCAATAATTTTATGTAATTGATGGCTTTCACAGTTCCTTATATTATGTTCAAGGTAAGTTCGAACATCTATTATTTCAGTATTTTTTGGTGATAATAAGCTATTAAGTAATAAAGTAGAATTTTCACCTTCCATTTTTATACTAGTTTGATTTCTAGTTAACTTAGCACCTAATAAAAAGCTGTTACTTAAGACTTTACTATCACGACCAATCAAGATGTCATTATGTGAAAAATACTGAGCTTGGCTATTCTCATGATGTAATTTAACGTGTTGATATTTACTATTATTACCGACTTTAACTGTTAAACGGCTTCCTGTAAAATGAGCTTGATCATTCAGACTAACAAAGTGCTCAATAACTTGAGCTGTACTATTTGTATCTAACGTCATGTGATAACGATATTGACTGATATTCATTTCTTTACTATTATTGCCACTACTAATATTTAGAAGATAAAGTGGTTTTTTTGCGATTGTATTTTTTGGAAGATAGATAATAATTGGTTGTGTTGCTAAGCTTTCAGTAATGTGTAAAAATATTTCACTTTTAATTTCATATGGTAATATATCCTGATTCTCTAATAATGTAACTTGAAACGGCCCTGTATCAATCGAACTTAATATTGTATTATACCATCCATTAACAAGGACAATTCGATAAGCATCAATAGATAAAGCTAGCGATTTACACGTTGTTTCATTAATATTTTTTTTAGCAAAATTATACTGAGTCATGAGTAATGACTGTAATGGTGTATAGCGCCAATCTTCATGACGAAAAACAGGTAAGTTTACCTGTTTCGCTTTTTCCCAATGAATTGCTGCATGACGAGATTTAGACCCAGATCTTTTTTCAAAAAGTGTTGCAAAATGTGCCATGGCTTTCTCATTCAATGCAGAGAACTTAGCTTGTTGATTTTTTTTTTCATTGTTGGTTAATAAGCCAACCATAACCTTGTTCCTCCAGTTTTTTTGCTAAGCTAAAATCACCTGATTTGATTATTTTTCCTTGAGATAGCACGTGAACATAATCAGGTGTGACGTAGTCAAGTATACGCCGGTAATGTGTCACGATAATAAACGAACGTTCTGGGGAACGCATTAAATTTATGTTATTTGCGATAATTTTTAATGCATCGATATCTACACCGGAATCAGTTTCATCTAATATACATAACTGTGGTTCCAGTGCTGCCATTTGTAAAATATCATTACGTTTTTTTTCTCCACCTGAGAATCCTACATTCACGGAACGAGTTAATAAATCTTGTGGCATCTCTAGTAAATTAATTTTATTTTTAATAAAATCTTCAAAATCAAAACGATCTAAAATTTCTTGCTGACGATATTTACGTACCGCATTTACTGCGGTTTTTAGAAAAATTTGATTGCTGACTCCTGGAATTTCAACTGGATATTGAAATGCTAAGAAAATACCTTCACCAGCGCGTTCTTCAGGATTTAATTTAAAAAGATCTTTACCTTTAAAAATAATTGTACCACTATCAATTCTATAATCTTCACGACCTGCTAATGTTGCAGATAGTGTACTTTTTCCTGAACCATTTGGACCCATAATGGCATGTACTTCTCCGGGTTTGACTTTTAATGATAAACCTTGTAAGATTTTATTATTTTCTGCACTTACATGTAAATTCTTAATACTTAACATATCAGTATGCCTTTAGCGCATCTGCGCATATATAAAAATAATCTGCATTTCATGTAAGCAGGAAAGTTTAAATACTTAGAGGAAGATAAGTAATTATGTGAACTGAGTTACGGATTTTACCTATAGACAGAGCTAATTACAATTTTGAAGTATAATGGATATATATTCTAATCATATTCAACCCACACTATTCTCTAAGCTGATTGCTAATAATTTTTGTGCTTCTACTGCAAATTCTAATGGAAGCTTGGAGAAAACATCCTTACAAAAACCATTTACTATCATTGAAATGGCATCGTCTTCGTTCATCCCACGCTGGAAGCAGTAAAAAAGCTGATCTTCCCCGATGCGGGATGTTGTTGCCTCATGTTCGAGTTGTGCAGTCTTATTTTTTATTTCTATATATGGAAATGTATGTGCACCACACTGAGTACCTATTAACATTGATTCACATTGCGTAAAATTACGCCCATATTGAGCACTAGGTAATATTTTTACCAAGCCACGATAACTATTTTGGCTTTTTCCAGCAGAGATACCTTTAGAAATAATTGTTGATCGGGTATTTTTTCCAATATGGATCATTTTTGTTCCGGTGTCAGCTTGTTGGTTACCATTTGTCAAGGCAATAGAAAAAAATTCGCCTACAGAATTATCGCCTTTTAATATTACACTTGGATATTTCCAAGTAATAGCTGAGCCTGTTTCTGACTGGGTCCAAGACATTTTAGAATTTTTTCCTTCACAGAGAGCTCGTTTAGTTACAAAATTAAGAATACCTCCTGCTTCACTGTTTTCACCTGAAAACCAGTTCTGAATTGTAGAGTATTTTACTTCAGCATCTTTATGAATGATAACTTCAACAACGGCAGCATGCAGTTGGTAGCTATCACGAATCGGTGCAGAACATCCTTCAATATAGCTGACATAGCTATTTTCATCCGCAATTAAAATTGTACGTTCAAATTGTCCGGTTTTAGCCGAATTAATGCGGAAATATGTGGAGAGTTCCATGGGGCAATGTACTCCTTTAGGGATATATACAAAAGTTCCATCTGATGCAACCGCGGAATTTAGTGCAGCAAAGAAATTATCGTTACTAGGTATAACAGTACCTAAGTACTTTTTTATCATTTCAGGATATGTTTTTATAGCTTCGCTAAACGAGCAAAAAATAATACCATGTTTAGCAAGATCGTTACGGGATGTGGTGGAAACTGATACTGAATCAAAAATTGCATCAACCGCAATAGATTTTCCGTCACGGACAGGAATACCGAGTTGGTTAAAAGCTTCTTCAACTTTTTCTGTTAAATAGTGATTTGTTTCTGTAATACAATCGGTTTGTGTTGCTTTCGATTCTGCACTGCAAGTATGATTATTAGAACCACAAAAAGCAGGCGCTGAATAATAACTGTACTCTTGATAATTTAAATTAGGATAATGAGCTTTTAACCAATGTGGTTCTTGCATTTCCTTCCATTGATGATAAGCATTCATACGGAATTGTAGCATCCAATCAGGTTCTTTACGTTTTTCGGAAATAGCGCGAATAACATCTTCGTTTATTCCTTGTTGCATTTCATCTGTGGCTACATTAGTAAAAAAACCTTCTTTATAACGCCTCTGATCAAGCCAGAGTTGCACTGTATTGTCAATTTTCATATTACTTTGAGACATAAGCTAACTTCACATGTTAAACGCTGAAGCTTTCACCACACCCACAGGCGTGTTGGGCTTTAGGGTTGTTAAATTTAAACATACGATTAAGCCCTTCCTGGACATAATCAATAACTGTACCATCAATAAATGGCATTGATTCTTTTTGTATATAAAGATGCGCACCATTATGTTCGAAAAATAGATAGTTCTCTGTTGGGTTTTCTATCATGTCAAAAATATAACTAAAACCAGCACAACCTGACTGTTTAATACTTAGCGCAAGTCCTTGAGTGTTAGGGTATTGTTTCATTAATTTTTTAATTTGCTTTGCAGCGTTATCTGTTAAATTAGCGCCTTGCCAGGTATTTTGATCTAGAAAAGAAATTTTTAGACTATCACTTATTTTTTTAGTCATTTTTACACCACATTTTAAGAGATTTTTAGTTAGTTATTAGAAAATTGACTCAGTTTGTTTATATGTTATGATTATTATAAATTTTGTTGCTTAATTATTTTTTAATATGTGATATTTAGTATAATGCATTGATTTCTTCTATTGTACTTAATTACTCATGAAAACTAGAAAAGTTATGTTAAACGATCAACATGTTCATAACGGTATCAATAAAAAACAGAACAAATTAATAATAATATATATTATACAACTGAATTAAAATGGAAGTATTAAAATTAAAACGAAACAAATCAAACATTCTGAGCCACAAGTATTTCAAGATCGGAAATGTTAATCAAAAAATACAGTGTCATTAATTAATAGGTATGATGTTATTGTCTTTTAAAATAAAATATATCAATATATTAAAATATAATGCTTGGTTAGTACAAATTAGCTTCATAACAATATAATAATTCTTTTCGTTTCGGAATAAAAATATTTTTAATTTTAAGCTTAAGACATGTTGTTTATCTACATAATATAAAGATTGTAAAATTGAACGGAATGCTTTCATCAGGATAGTAAATTGCCTATAATGTTATTAATGCAGCACAAAGTTATTGTGTTTTCTTATTAATAGGCGTGCTGAATTTAAAATATTCATTACTAGATCCTGCTATGATCATGCTAATATGTTTGAAACTATATATTCTTTCGTAATTAATGCCAGCTTTTTAGGTGAAATTTATCTTAAAAATTATTGCGTAATTCTTGATATAGTTTTAAGTATTTGATTAATTTGTATATTTTATATATATTTGATTTTCGCTACTACAATTAGTTATCAGAGTCCTAACAAGTAAAATTGATTAGTTTTCTCTGTGTTAGATTTTTAAGATAAATTATAAATGTTTAAAGTGTTTTATATTAAGTACTAATGTATAAACAGATCTAAGGATGTTCTAATAATTTAGCTGAATTTTTTTGAAATGGCTATTTATAGTACTTAAATAAAATTGTCTACTGTGTATTATTATTTAATTAGTATGTTTATTTATGCATCATGATTAACACATTAAATGTGTTGTTTTAATTTAGCTGTGTTATTGTAATAGTTGTTAATCATTAATAGATAATATGTATGTGGTACACTGCTATTGTTAGTAATTACATCATTTATAGTATTTATTGATGTCAAGTAGGAATAAAGTGAGTGGATATTTCAACTATTAACTATTCTAGATTTATTTTTAGATGAGATAATTTGTGATTTTTATATTATTTTAGTAATGTGCACAAGAAAGTTTATAATATATTACGTGTTATTATGAAATAACAATAGTAATGATATATTTTATATTTAAATTTTTCAATCAATACAATAAAATTAGCAATTATTACTTTTTGTAATGATTAACAAACTAGCTATTTGTATTTTAAGGTTAAAGTTGAAATTATCTCATATCTATTATAGAAGTAATTTATTTTTTTAAATTTTGTATCTCAAACTATGATAAAGTAGTTTGACAATTATTATTTTTTAATCATAATAGGAAAGGTATATTAATTTCAGTATGTGGAATATAATAACAGATGCTTTTTAAGTAATAGTTATGTTACCTCATTAAATATTGAACTTTAAATGTAAGAATATTTATTTTTATTTAGTTTGTATTAATTATATTATACATACTCAAATATTAAAATTTATTTTTTAAATTTTATTGAGGCAATTATTATTTCTTTCTAAATATATTGCGTCAGTATTTTAGTATTAATCATCAATAATTTAATTGTGAACTTATTAAAAATTTTGTTTAAACTGAATAATGATTGATTTATTATTCTCAGAATAATGCAAATTTACTAAGTGTTATATATTGATATATATTTTAATAGATTAAACTTTTGTTGTGTAAATAGAAAATATATATATTATTTCTGGAAGTGAATATGTATAAATATTTTTATTTTTGTTGCATTTTTAAATATTAGCTTCTAATAAAAAAAGTTTTAGTAATTTTATCGTCAAGGTGAATCTTAGATTATTATTGTATTTTTTAGTAAAAGATATTATTTAGAAATAACAGTCACTTTTCTAAATCAGGTATTAACAATATGGTTACTAAAGTTCGTATGAGTGGTAGTTTAACAGCGTTAATACACATTGTATGATCTTTGATATATCAATTGTTAAAAAATGGGTGGTAGAGAATGTAAAAAATATATGTGCATAATAAAATGCAATTTTAAAGACATGTAACTAAAGTTAATTTATGTAATTGCAATCATAATTCAACAAGTATAGATAAAAAGATCTTGATAATTTTAACATATATGATAATTACTGTTATTTGTAAATAGTTTATTGCCGGATAACATAAATATATATGAAGTATTTTGGCTAGTGTATGCTTATACATAGTTGTAATTATTAAAAAATCCTAACGCGCTAAATTTTACATTTTTAATACAATTACTAAGAGTAAGGTCCACTAAGAGAGAGTTTATTTAATGTGTATTAAATTGATAGAAAATATCAAATCAATATAAGAGATATTTAAACATCTAGCATTATTTATCATAAAAAATGTATTGTTTTGTGATTATGTAGAAAATATTTAATACGCTTGAATGTTAAATAATAACTGAAAGATTTAATACAAGGAAGAGTTGATGCGTTTGAACCAGAAATTTTACTGAAAGTGCTTTTCTTTAAATAGTGACAGAGTTTGCAGATTTTTTTTGTTAAATTATAGTTGTGTATACGTTAATTAAAGTATTTTATTATATATTAAATATATTGCAGTGTGAATAACTCACTAAGAATCCTTTAAATTTCAATAATTAAAAATTTTGCATAATCAGTATTTTAATATTATATTATGATCATGAGTTAAATCTTTTAACACAATTATTTATACAATTCTAATAGGAATGACGTCGTATACTTATGAATTTGTTATTTATTTAATTAAGAGATTTTATAGTTATTATATCATAAAATATTTTATCATTATAGACTAAATAGATAGTTGTAATAACAAGTATTAGTGTTAATTATTTTATTTAATTTAGCTGGATTACTATTTATTAATTTTAGTGAAAATATATTTAAGATCTAATAAATTATTGAATTAATTTTAAATTAATACTAGTTTTAACTTTTAAGTTAGTTGTGTTCTCAATGATTTTTGAGAAAGCAATTAGTTTATATAACATATTAACGATAATGTTTTGTTAGATGACATTTCCTTATTTTTGCTAATCCACCTAGAAGGTACGAAAAAATCGTTTATAAACTATTTTAGTTGTGTAACATATGAAATCATTTATTTATCTTCATCGGATTGAAGAAATACAAAGCAATGAGATAAGACATAATAAATATTTAGCTCTTTTATTATGTTTACTATTCTAATTATTTAGATATATAATTTTGAGCTTATTTAAATAATATTTCTTCAATTACATGTAAAGCGCATTGTTAATGATGACTTTTTTTGTATAGTATTGATATTATTCGTTATATACTTTTAATTCAAGTAATATAATAGTGTGTAATGTTTTTACGAGAATTTAGGTTCAATACTTTATGTCCAAACGATCTATGAAAAAGAGTAAAAAGACTGATTATGTGATTAGCGAAAATTACATCACAGTATTATTTTTTTGCTTTTGAAAATATAACACATATATACAGTGTTATTGTTTATTAAGGAACATTTCTTGATGGAAAAATTGCAAAAACAGTTTGATTTACCGAAATTTATTTTCGGATTTTCTTTTATTATTTTAATGATAACAGTTTGCTTTTGGGTTTTACACCCTTTTATTTTAGGTTTTGTTTGGGCTGGTATGATAGTAATTGCAACTTGGCCTTTATTGCTAAGAATAGAGATAAGATTGTGGAATAAACGCTGGCTCTCTACTTTGATTATGGTATCTTTAATATTGTTATTGTTTGTAATACCACTGGGTCTTCTTATTGGCAGTGTCATTCAAAACAGTGCTCCGTTTATTGAATTAGTTAAATCTACTAATAGCGTATATTTACCAGATTTAGAATGGTTGAATAGTATCCCCCTTATAGGAGAAAAAAGTTATTATGCTTGGCATAAGTTAATCGCAAGTGGTGGTAACGCACTACTTGCAAAAGTTCAACCTTATTTTGGACAAGCTGTAGCCTGGTGTATTGCCCAAGCTATTAATGCAGGAAGATTTATGTTTCATTTAATGTTGATGTTACTATTTAGTGGATTACTTTATTTGAAAGGTGAATTTGTTATTTTAGGCATACGACATTTTGCTGTTCGTTTAGCTGGTATTCGTGGTGATGCTGCTGTGATTTTAGCTGCGCAATCAATTCGAGCTGTTGCTCTTGGAGTTGTTGTAACAGCACTAATCCAAGCGATTTTGGGAGGTATTGGTCTGGCTTTATCAGGACTTCATTATCCCGCTATCCTTACTATATTGTTATTTATTTGTTGTGTTGCACAACTTGGTCCATTGCTAATTATGGCATCCTCTGTTATTTGGCTTTTTTGGATAGGGAATACAATATGGGCTATTATCCTTGCACTGTGGACTGCAATTATTGTTACTATGGATGGTGTTTTACGCCCTTGGCTTATTAAAATGGGCGCAGATCTTCCTATGGTCCTGATTCTTTTTGGGGTAATTGGTGGAATTTTATCTTTTGGTATGATCGGTTTATTTATCGGTCCTGTTGTTTTAGCTGTTTCATATATTTTATTCAAAGCGTGGATGAATGAAGTTTCTGTGCCTGATGAAAGTCTTGAAGAAACACAACGCTTTCTTAAAGAGGAGTTTATGATTAAAAAATAAACGTAATATTAAACTTACTATTAACATGCTTAATGTTCAGTATATAAATAATAAATATCTCATGATATGTTTAAACATTTTTTTGAACAAAAATGATTCAACTTAGCTTTATTTTAATGTTACATTTTTATTAAAAATATTATCTTTAAGCAATCACAAGTAAGCATAGCATTAAATAATTATTATTTGAGATAATTATATATTCATATATATTAACGTTAATATAATTTATATTATAATATTGTTTTTGTTGCACTGTAAGGTGCTATTTTAAATAAATTTTTGTATTAATGTTAATATATTAGTTTATAAAATATTTTTAAATTTATTTTAATAAATATTTTATTGAATTTAATTTGTACATATATTTTATTTATTATTTGATGAAATGTTAATTATTAACAGGTAGTTATATAAATTTAGTTAATGGTAATCTAATAGTATAAATTAATGGTGTATAATAAAAAATAATATTTATCATTGTAATTTTTTAATAAATTAAATGTTTTATTTTAATATTTGAAAGAATTAATATAAAACATAGTAATTGCAACATGTTTTATAAGTAATGATAAATCTATATCATGTATGTTAAATTATTTATTTGTATTATCAGCTAATAGTCATTTAAAGTATGAATGGTATATAATTTATATATCATAAATGATATATAAATTTCTTACATTACTAGAAATTTTTTAAAATATATAATTTTATGAGTAGATTATAATTGTTAATTAGCTCTTTATAAATTTTGAAAATTCATATTTTCTTAAATCTTTTATCTTAAATTACCTATTGCAATATTATCAATTGAGTAATGATATATATATTATTAATGATAAGATCTTGGTTAAGAGTTAGGTTTTAATTCGTATTTTAACTCACCGGTATAAAATTTTTATTTTAATAATAGAGATTTTTATAAAGATAGTCAGATATTTTCTTTAATTTTTAAAGGGGGGTATTAATAGAAAATTTTTTTCGTTTTATTTTACAGGAGTTTTTGATGATAATATGCTAGGTTTATCTTGGGTTTTCTAATTATATCGTTAAATTTGAGAAGAATAGATATTTAAACTATTATTTTAATAAAAGTATTGGTATTTTTAATCTTTATTTATTAAAAGATGAGCGTTCAATCAATATTGAAGTACTTTTATTATGAGATTTATAAAACATTTCTAGCTATTATGTTAATGCAGTCATTTTTATTTTAATAGTTGTGACTTTAGGAAATAGCATAATTTGTTTATTAATTAGTTTAAATGGCTACTGATTATTTTAATAGTGATAAAAATAGTAATAGTAACAGTGATGTGCATTCAAGTTATTGTATAAATAGTATACTTAAAATGGTCTAATTATCCTTGCTATTGTATAATTTTGACCTTTTTAAGATATAGCATATCTATCTGTATCTTAAAATAAAAATATGAGATTGCAAATTTTCATACAAGAAAATAAAATAATAAAGTATTAATACATGCTTGGATTTATTAATAGTGTTTTTAAATGTTTATTTTAAAATGACCATTGCTACAATGACTACTAGTACAGAATATAGCTATTTTCATGTTTTTATGCTTAAGAATCTGATAATTCATAAGGGTTGCGATCTTCTTATGTTATTTACTAGGTCTAGTAAATATTTTAATAATAGTCCAATACAAGAAGAACCTGAGATAGGTAGTATATTTTTATATGTATACTATCAGCTCAATGATAGTAGCTAAAATAGATTCTGCAAAAAATCTTATAGATTTTTGATTAATACTAAAAGTAATTCTCGTATCTTTATTATAAACAATAAAGATGATTATACTTATTTGATGATAACTTTATCAGATATAATCAATTTTATACTTTACTGAAAATTGTACTAGATAATTTAGTTGTTGTTATTTTTTTATTATTTTCAGTATTTCTGAAAGCTATTTTGTTTTTATATGGATAGCGAAAAAGATTTTGATATTATAATTATATAAGTTATTTATGTTTTATTTTTTTATTATACAGTAAGTAATTTTAGAATATCAAGCTAAAATAAACCAATATTAAAAATTAACTCTATATGCTTAGTTAAATAAAATTAATAGAGTGGAAGCATTATTCTAACTTATTTTTGTCATATATTTAGATTAAATCAATAGGGCTATGAGTTGAATGTAGAGTTTATATATTGTAAACATAATATATGATATTAGTCATAGACTATATTAAAACAGTTAAAATTAATTAAAGTGATATGCAGTAAAATAAAGTAAAATATAGGATAATATAGTTATTTTGTAATTATCGTAATAAATTATTATCAATATATCTTTCTTAATTGTTAAACCACATTTCTTTACATGATAAAAAATTGTACATGTTAAAATAGCATGTAAATACCATTTATAGTTTTTCTACATTATGCAGATTGTTTTGGCTAATAATACATGTTCAATGAGTTAAGTTGTTAGGATCAATTTAAGAGTAGAGAACGCATTGAGTTTATTTGATTTATGACTTTATTTAGTAGAATAAATGGACTATTCTTTTTACTTGAGATCCCCTAAACATGCGAAAGGTTTTTATATAAGGATAATATTTCATAAGATGTTTTATGATGCTATTTTAACGTATTGGTATTTTATTAAAGTAAATTTTAGTGTTTACTAAAATATAGTCTTTAATATTTTACAAGTTTTCTTTTATCATATTTTCTGAATTATAACGATATTTTAAATCTTATTTTAAATTAGGCATCGTTTTATTTTTATAATTTCTTTTCTAAAACAATTTAGATAATAACATGATTATATTGAAGTTTTGAAAATTAACAAAGTGTATATTTTACGGGAAAGTATTTTTCACGGATATACAGTACATGTATAAAACATCTAATTAAGATTGATTTATTAGAAGAATTTATTTTTCAATCTCTAAATAATAAAGCTTATTTGATATTTAAGCACTTACATGTAAGTATCTTACTTATTTGAAGTTTGAAGTGCTGAATTTATTAAGAGAAGGTTAAAATTGGAATATTTAGAAAAACTATTGCTTGTATATACAGGATTTATAGTATAATGCATATTTATCATGATGAATTTTAAAATTATATTTTATTTATTATGTTTAATAAATTGTATTTTCTATAACGTAATGATAGCATGTAAGCATGCAGAGATTGTTAATGTATCACTTTATTTCAGTGTTATTTTTTTACTTTTCTAATAGATATTAAATTATCTGCTCACTTTTTAATAATTATATTAAATAATGTTATTAAATCTTCTGATGTATTCATTTTGAATATCATAGTTTTGTGCTTTATTTTTTTATTACAAATTAATTTAACTATGATTATAACTATATCCTATTTTGTAAGAGAATTTATAAAATTTCAATTTTATCTCATGGTACTATTTTATAGTGTTATGTTAAAATAGTTTGAGTTGTTATTATTCTCAAAGTAAGAAATGTTAGAAGTAAATAGATAAAAGTAATTATCTTAGTATTTGCATTTAACCATGGCTATATTATGTAAAATGGTATAGGTATATATGTAGAGTAATCATAGTAGATTATTATATATTATATTATAATTTAAAATTATTTCTGCGTGAATGTCAAAACATAAAGTAACATATTTATCTCATAGAAAATATATAGTTTATTAACAAGTGTTGTAGTAAAACTCAGTTGAATCATCGTTATATTTATATTATATAATGCATGTTCTTACTATGATTAGCATGATATTAAGTGAAAATTTCATTATTTACTTTAATTTAATGAGAAAGCTATATGATCATAATATTATAAATTTTATGATTTGAGTAGTAAGAAAGATCAAATTTTCTTCTTTAGTAATTTTTGAAAATTATTTTGAGGTCACTCAAGTATAGTTATTGAAATAACAGCTGATTTATTTAGATTCACATAAAGGAAAATTTAGTTACGCAGTTTTAATACTATATGAGCTTCAAGTAAAAAGTTCTGCAGTGTTTTTGTACAATATTAAGATTATATTGCTAGCTGGAGAAGTTGAAAACTAGCGTTCTAATACTTCGCATTATTATTTATATTTGTGATGCTGTATAATGTGTTTAATGCAGGCTTATAGATGTAATATTTAGTGATTGATATAAAATATTGAGCGTGTCGTGGTTTTATCTTAATTGTTTAACTCAGTACATAATCTTTGATGTCACTAAAAATTTATTAATTGTATAGTCTTTTTATTAACAGATTTTTTACTTATCTAAGTAATGTTTTGTTTATGCTCAAATCTATTAGATGTTTTTATTTCTATAATATTTTATATTTTATTATATTGCTTATATATATTAAATTGTAAGTATCTTTTTTGATATTTCTTATGATGCAAGAGGTTTGATTATTTTCAGTACAACTTTCAAGTTGTACTGATTTTTTTTAATTTTTTTTGAATCCATAATCGCATAAATATTATAATTTTAAGTAGTGCCAATATAAACATTTCTAATCAGAAGGTTGCTTTTTCTTCATTACACTGAACTCTATTTCAAAGTTTATCTTGCTAAAAATACTATAATTATACACGGTATCTTTATTAAAATTATTAATGAATGTAATTGTAAATATCTAAGTATGACTATGAAAGTAATGCTTCTTAAAAGTTCGCTTGTAATGATTATTATAAAACAACGCTTCAAATATATTACTATTTTAAGTGATATGATGTCCTTCTATAAAAGGAATAAATATAAAGATATTCATATGTTTCAGTCAAAAAAATGTATTGTGATTAATGAAGATATTATACTTAATATTTATAATATTGCTAAAAAGTTAAAAATTACTTATTGCGTAGCTTAAATTTTTCAAATTCTCACTAACGTAGATAATATAGTAAAATTATTTTTAATATTATTAAAGAAATTAAAAATTATTAATGCATTATATATTTTTGCAGTATTATGATTAAGATAATTATTGTTAATCTTACTAAATAACTTGTTTAATAGTATGATTTTAGTCTTGAGAGATGACTGTAATAATTTTGATTAAGATTATACTTCATCATCTCTTAAGATCACGTGACTTATATAGAGGTAAAAGTCAAGTATTTTTGAATAGAGAGGGAAGTTATTTAACTACTCTCTCGTTCATTCAGTTAAATCTATAAAATTAGATACTATTAGCATATATATTCTAATGCTTTCTATTTTTTACAACTAATGTAAATGTTTATTGTTATGAGTAGCAATAGAAAAATCTTTGATTGTTTATCTGTAAATATATATTTATCTGAGATAAAAAGTAAAAGAGTAGATTAAAGATTTTTATTTTTAGCTGTATTTTTTATAAAAAGATGATGTTACTAAGTTTTTAGTATACAAGAGAATGAGTTGATAAGGTATACATATGAAAATTATTCCTATAATTTTATGCAAAACTTTATCTTGCATAGCAAAGATCTTTATGTGTTTGTGCATATTTTAATTAATATTTCGAATATATATTGAATAAGATAGAGTATATACAATGTTTTTAAAATGTCTTCAAATCAGTCATAGTGTTATATATATTTTGTAATTATTGAGGTTAATGACACTTAATGTGACAAAATAGTATCTTCAATGTGAAAAGAATTAACAAATCCTCAAGTCACTATAATGCATTATAAAAATGAAAGAGCATATATAAAAATAAAATATTGTTGTGGTGTTGTGGTGTTGTTTATAGCGGATAATTTAAATAATTAGTCATTAAACAACTGAAGGTCGCAAGTGTTTTTATAAAAACCTGGTGTAATTACCAGGTTTTTAAGTGTCTAAAAGGAAAATAATTTTTCTGTTTGAATAATATTATACTGATTCAAAATTTATATGTAATACTGAAAAAAAATAATTTCTATCATAAAGAAAATGAAATAAATAGAATGTATTTTGCAGGGTAACTAGATTAAATAAAATATTATTTTGAGTTGTGTGATTAAAATACAATACTTAATGAGTTTTATTAACGTTCGTAAATAAATATTTAATGTATGTTTTGTGTTATTTTAATATTTAAATGTTAGCGCTCTTTTTAGTTTAAGTCGAGTAATGTTTTACTTGGTTTACCATAAATTTCTCTTACCAGCTTGGGGACTAAATAACCTGAGATTTTCCCTAATAATTCTTGTATTAATTTCTGAGCGTCTTGATCACTAACTAAGAAATGAGCAGCTCCTTGAACTGTATCTAAAACATGCAAATAGTAAGGTAAGATACCCACATCGAAAAGAATATTACTTAAGTTTGCCAAAGTTTGTGCATCATTATTTACACCACGTAAAAGCACACTTTGATTGAGTAATGTGATATTGTTCTTTTTTAATTTTTGTATTGCAGTCTTAAAAAGATCGTCAATCTCATTAGCATGATTAATATGCATAACCATAATAATCTTTAAGTGAGAGCGAGCTAGTCTTTCACATAATCTATTAGTAATACGTTCTGGTATTACAACAGGTAAACGAGAATGAATCCTTAAGCGTTTAATATGAGGGATAGATTCTAGCTTACCGATTAACCAGTCAAGCTCACTATCTTTTGCCATTAAAGGATCTCCTCCTGAAAATATCACTTCATTTAGTTCTCTGTGATTCTCTACATACTCTAAAGCCTTCAACCAATTTTTTTTATTTCCTTGGTTATATTTATATGGAAAGTGTCGACGAAAGCAGTAACGGCAGTGAATGGCGCAATCTCCTTTGATCAGTATTAATGCTCGGTTATGGTATTTATGTAATAAATTTGGGATCTGATTATTTTGTTCTTTTAATGGATCTGTAGAAAAATTTGGATAAATATCGCATTCTGCTTTTACGGTTAATACTTGCAACAGCAAAGGGTCTTGTGGATCACCTCTTTTCATGCGTGAAATAAATTGTTTTGGTACACGTAATGAAAATAATTTACGAGCTTCGTTGTCATATTGAAATGATAAGTTATTGTTTAGTCCCAGAATTTTTAGTAATTCATCTGGCTCAGTGATGACTTCAGACAGCTTCTGTATCCATATATGTCTGGATGAGACGTTATGAGTTACAATATCGACCATTTTGTTTATCTTATTGAGTATATGTTAGAGGTTGTTATGGCTATATATAGTATCAATGAATTTCGACCAGGTCTTAAAATTATATTAGATTGTGAGCCTTGTGTCATTCTTGACAGTGAATTTGTCAAACCAGGTAAAGGTCAGGCGTTTTCACGTGTTCGTCTTCGTAAATTAACTTCTAATCAACTGCTAGAAAAAACATTTAAGTCTATTGACGCTATTGAAGGTGCTGAAGATGTTATAGATATGAATTTAATTTATCTGTATAATCACAGTACATTTTGGTATTTTATGCATAACGAAACATTTGAGCAGTTTTCAGCTGACGAAAAGGCAGTTGGTGATAAAGCTAAATGGCTTATTGAACAATCTCAATGTATTTTAACGTTATGGAATAGTCGACCAATTTCTGTGACTCCACCTAACTTTGTTGAGTTAAAAATTATAGAAACTGATCCAGGTCTTAAAGGTGATACAACAGGTTCTGGTAGTAAGCCAGCTACGTTAAGTAATAGTGCAATTGTTAAGGTGCCTTTGTTTGTTCAAATTGGTGAAGTGATTAAAGTTGATACTCGTTCAGGAGTATATGTTTCACGTGTGAAGTAATAATCATTTTAGTAAGGTTTAAAACCGTAATTTATTAATTATTACGGTTTTTATAAGTTTTATATTAAAGTTACTATGACTATATCAGTAGTATTTCAACGATTATTCTTTTGATATTTTGTTTTTGATTTTCTTTAAAGATATTTTATGCGTCATGTGTATTTAATTAAATTGATTAACTGGTGTATATCAATATAGTAATTATGATTAGGTGTATGTTTGTTATTATTTTTAGATTCCTTAAGATTACGAGTATTATTATAGTAATAAGAAGCACTTTAACACTTTGATATATTTTATATTTTTAAGTGTAGAGCCCTTAACTTCATTGTCAAATTTTAGTTTATATACTTATATTCTTAGGGTTTTATTAATTTTCTATTTAGTTATATTCGAACTATTTCAAAGATTATCGTTCCTACTGATATAGCAAATTAAATAAAATATATTGTGTGGTTTTGAGGTGTCCAATTAATAATAATGTACATTAGGAGAGTAATATTCGAATCATTTCAACATGAATTAAACTCGTAATTTATTTTTTTAAATTTTAAAATGTTACTGATTTCAACTCAGTCAAAATAAAATAGCATAATGTAATTTAGAAGAATAATACAAAAATCTTTTATTTTATATCTAATCGGTGATTAAAGATTATTTTTTGTTAATGTTAATGCAATATATTGTGATGAAATATTTGTTTTATGAATTATAGATTGAATGCATTTTTATAATCTCAGTTGTTATTTATATTTTTTGAGAGATAGTGAGATTATACATATTAGATTTACACAGTGAAGATAGATCTTTAAAATTTTTATCATTTTCTATACTTGGAATTATTTTATAGAATCTTCTAATTCTTTTATGACCTTTTAAGGTATAGAGATGATATTGAAAGTATAGAGTTTATTGTATATATCTGTCTTAACAATTGTCGACAATACCTAGATAATACAATAATATTATCTAAAATGTTTTACATACCTCACTGTGATTTAATAACATATTGATGTATAAAATTGATTTTTTACGAGCTAAAATTAGCGTTATATTATTTTCTGCACTATTGCTCAACTAAATTTAATGACGAATCTAGGGTAAAGATTATTGATATTATCATTCTAGTTTTATGTTATATTATTTTAAATAAATAGAGGAAATCATTAGATAGGGATGAATATTATTTACCAGACAAGTTATCACTACCACTATTAAGATTAGTGATCGAAATATTTTGTGTACCACTGGTCTAAAACATGAAATTTTAACTCAAGCTTAAAAAGAAGAAATGTCACGTTAAGTAAGATTATTATTAATACTTACTCAATGATTACTGACATATATTATTAATTTTGAACAACTAGTCAAGTATGTCATTGATAAATTCATTATTAATTACGTGATAATAACTTTTTTAATTAAACAGTGATATAGCATATAAAGTAATAGATAAGATTTTTATTGTATATAATTTTATAGATCTTATGCATTTACATATTAGATTTTTTACTTAATATCATGTCATTGCTAAATATATCGTTGGCGTAATACATATCAAAGTATTATCATTTTTATATTTATTCGTATGTAGATAACTGATATAATAAATTAATAGACGTAATAACCTTTTTATCTCGGTTATTAATCGCACATAACTATAGTATTAATTTTACAGTACATCGTGATAATTTATTTTATATCATGAATAATTTTTATTTGATTTTTCTTTATATATGTATGTTTTACTATCAAAATAAGATGTTTGGTTGTAAATAATCTTGTATTTTTGTGTAATGATTTCAATTTTTACTTTTCTATAGGAAATGATGAAATCATATATTTTTTAGCTTAATGTTATAATGATTTAGTGTATTTATGTATGGATAGAGTGTTACTATATGTTAGTTACTATCGTAAATATTTCTAATTAGTTCATATTTCGTTAAAAATCAAATGATTTTATTTCACTATCATGAAGATTTTCTATTAGGATATATGTATTCATAATAAATAAGTATATTTTACATGATCATGTAAGTGTCATAATATTTTATAGATTATATTTAACTTTTTGTAGATTTTTATTCCATATCAATATAGTATATATATAAAACAAACACAGTAAAATACATTAAAGATGTATGTTTTATGACATGTTAAATGACGTTGCAGGACTTGTATATTATATAAGGAAAAGACTTAAAGTTTATTTATAATTTTATGTATGTTATTGGGATTTAAAAAGCATACAGAGTAATATTAATAGAAAAGTATTTAATGAATTTAAACTATTCTTATGTAGCATAAATACGATTTTCTAGAAAAGATCGCAGATATATGAAATTTTATGTGTATTGATGTATATCTTTACAAGAAGATATTAGTAAAATTAATTTTCAATATTTATTATAATAATAAGAATATATTATTGTGTTAAAATGTATAAATAACAACTGTCATAAAACAGCTAGCTTTGTTAAAGAAATATAGATAATGTGTTTAGTCGTGTTTATCTAGAAGTGTCAGAAACGATGTACAGTACTGTAAACAGTAAAATTATTTGATTTTTTATTTGTCTATAAAATAATTTTCCTTTTTTAAAGAATATGTTAGAAGAAAGGTTACATAGATAAAACATTTTTAAATACAGTATATGATATATTTCTCGTAATATTGAGATATAGTAAAATCTAATAGATTCTATACTTTGCATGTTAATCTAAAGACATGTTATTATTTCGCGTTCATTCAGTCTAGTTTTTGAACCTAGTATTTATTATCTTGCTGTTGTGTAAAAAAATATTAATAATCTTTAATTATGATATATATTGTTATATATGGTTGAGAAAATTTATTTTTATTAATGGATTCAACATTATAAACTATATTATTAAATTTTTAATTTGTGCAGTATAATATTGAATAGATGTTCACTTTACTAATAACTTTATAGGCATATCACATAAATTTCTATGTAGGTTAATTGCATACAAGATGATAAAGCCTATTTGAATTTTTCGTCGTAACTCAATTTTAACATTCCTAAAAAATGTAACGCTTGATCTGATCATCATACTTTACATGTCTTAACTGATTATTGTCATAATGAGTAGTTGTTTAAATATCCATGCGTAAAAACTGTGATTTAATTTTATAGATAAATCGCTAATGTTTTCTGTCTTTTGTCTGGTGGCAAGCATTCATTTTACATGTTTATAGTTTCAAAATAATTTTTAGATGCAAAGATAGATCTATTAGATATTTAGTAGTAAGCTAGTTAGAAACATAGTATGTACATTAATAGCATTAGAAAAGTTATTTTCTCTTGATGAGAATATATTTTTAAGATATTTTTTTACTTTTATTATAGTATAATATAATTGCTTATTTATTTGTAAAGATCTCGCTAAAATCAGGTGGAGAATTTTTATTACATATTATTGTATACAAACTAACTAGTAGTCTAGTGGAAATTTATAAATAATTTGTTTAGTTTAAATTAACTACTACATTTGATTTTTCTCTTTCAGTAACAATAACAACTGATGTAAAATTTATTTATTAGTTCTTCACATTATTATATTAACTATACTCATCTTTCACCGTACATTCTAATAAAGCGTTTGCTGCTTCTGACACATCTTTATGACAATAAAGTATTTGATAAATTTGTTCAATAATGGGCATCTTAACGCCAGAACGTGCAGCTAGCGCTTTTACTTCCTTCGCATTACGATAACCTTCCACTACTTGACCAATTAGTTTCTCTGCTTCTGTAATATTGATGCCGCGACCTAACATAATGCCAAAACGGCGATTGCGTGATTGGTTATCGGTACAGGTTAATATTAGATCACCCAAACCCGCCATACCCATAAAAGTAGCGGGATTGGCTCCTAAAGCTGAGCCAAGACAGATCATCTCAGTAAGACCTCGTATAATTAAGGCTATTCGAGCATTTTCGCCAAAACCTATGCCATCTGACAGACCTGCTCCAATTGCGATAACGTTTTTAACTGCGCCACCAAGTTGCACTCCCACCATATCGTCATTTTTATAGACCTGAAAACTTTTTCCGCAATCAAATAGTATTTGTAGTTCATTACTCAATTGACGATTTGTCGCCGCCACTGAAATGGAAGTTGGTAAGCCCGCTGCTAGTGCTTTAGCAAAAGTTGGGCCAGATAACACGGCAAGTGGAATTTTATCACCTAATATTTCACATGCTACATCTTGCAATAATCGTCCTGTATCTCTCTCGAGTCCTTTTGTCGCCCAAATAATACGTGAGCCCGCTTGAAGATAAGATTGAATTTTCTTGAGTACGTCACCAAAGACATGGCTAGGTACTACAATTAAGATATTAAGACTTGATTCTACAGCATATTTAAGATTTGTTTCAAGCGATAAGCTATCAGGAAAACAAACTCCAGATAAAAATTCTTGATTGCTACGTTTTTCTTTTAATTTATGCATGTGTGCAGGATTGTGTCCCCATAAGACTACTTTACGGCAGTTACGAGCTAAAGTGACTGCTAAAGCAGTACCATAAGAGCCTGCGCCGATCACGGTCATTTCAGCAGTATTCATTAAGCATCCTGTTGAGTGGTTTTTCTTTGATCTTGTTCATTTTGTTTCTGTAAATAGTTCATAAACAGAGCATCAAAATTTACTGGAGCTAGGTTTAGTTGAGGGAATGTTCCGCGCCATACAAGACTGGTTGTTAATTCACGAGCATATGGAAATAAAATATTTTGGCAATACACGCTATGGCAATGTACCATTTGAATACCTTTTATACCTTGAATAGAGAAAAGACCTGCTTGCTGAACCTCACACAAGAATGCGATATCTTCATTTAGTTTTGCTGTTGTTTTAACACGTAAAATAACTTCATAAAGATTTTCAGTTAACTGAGTAGAAGAAGTGTCCAAATCTAATTTTATCTCTGGTTCCCATTTCTTTTGAAACATATACGGAGCATTCGGTGCTTCAAATGAAACATCTTTTATATAGATCCGTTGGATTTGGAATACTATTTTTGAGTTATCTTTTTTTGATATCATTTCGCACCTGTTAACTTCCATATAAATTTTAGCTATCTGTCCTAATTGTATTTTAAATTGCTAATTAAAAAAATATCTAAGGAAATTGTTAATTGATATAATATATCTATGTTGACAGTAAAAATACTATTATCTGTTATATTTTTATACTTTAATCTAGCGTCTGCTTTATTTGAGTTCAGGAAAATATCTAACTCATATTTCTATATTAATATGTTTTACAATATTATCAGAATTCTGTTTATTTATAGTTTTCACTTTTTACATCTACATTAATATAATTTATTTCTAATATATTATATGTTGTATCTTAGATATATGACTTTTGTTATGAAATAATTGGTTAAATTTTCATTTAATTAGCTCGTCATGTCTTTTTTTGAGAATAAAAATTTTTAAAACTGCATGAGATTAAATTTTCGGAAGGATTATCTGATGCAATTTTTTATGTAAAAATAATGATAACTAAAGTGTATTGATAATGAGTTCAATTAAATAAATGATTATATTTTATTTTAGACGACGTTAAATTAATAGAATTAATAAAGCAATTAAACCTTAATTAAGAAGGTAGTCAAGAGCATATAACATATAATAACTACTTATTGTATTTGTTAATATCAATTGCATAAGATTGAGTAACGTCTTGTTAGAAAAAGATTGAAGTGTTCATTTATAGGTAATGCGATTAGTAGCGTAGTTTAAGTGAAATTTAATCACTATATTTAGCTCATGTGTTTCATAAATTTTTGTTATCAAGTGAAATTTTTAGTTTTATTAACATTTGTCTCAAACGAATTAAAATATATCTTTATATTGAAATTATTATAGCTAATTAGCTTAGGGTAAATTATCGATTTTAGCGTTATAATGTTAAAAATTGCTATTTTTTTTATAAAGTAGAGTTAATCAAGAGTTAATCATTTTAAATAAAATATATCTAAAATAATTTAGATTGTATATAAAAAGATAATCCAGGTACATTTGAAGATTATAGATGAACTATCTGACTTAGCTTGTTGAGTCAATTACTATGTTGATAGTATCGGTTGTATTATTAATAGGAGATAGAAATAAATGTAATTAATATTTCACAAAACAGTAATAATATAAAGAAAACTTGTCATTAATAAAATATTATAATATTTTATTTTATCATATAAAATTATGCCACATACTAGATACCTAATACAATTCAAGCATAATATGCATGAAAGTTAAATATTAAGCAAAACTATTTATCAAAAAATAGATGCTATCAGCATTTTTCAGATAGCATTTAAAAAGCTAGGTTATATTCAATTTATATATCTTCAATGGTAACGATATACATTAATAATGTATGAGTCAAGATAGATTTTATTTATCATTTTTTTCAAAAATACTAGTAATGGAGTGTAATAACTTAGTCTTTTAGGTAAAATAATTCACTTTTATATTTATTTAAAGTTTTGCATTAAAAAAGTTATCAAACATAACTTAATAAAATAATCTTTATTCGTCAGTCTATTGTTTAATACTATTTATTACTAGTATGAGTGCACTATTGTCTATTCAAACAGTAGCTGATAATAAAATTACTAAAAAATAAATATTACTACAATAACTTACCACAAAACATTATAGAAAAAAGAAGTGTAACAGTCTAGAAAAGCAAAAATCATTATTACTGACTTAGTTTGAAAAAGAAAAAATATTTTTACAACTTCACGCAGGTTGCGTGAAAATGACATTCAGCTTAAAAAATTTGATAATTTTTTGTTAACTAATAATATAAGTAAATTAAAAAAATAAAAACCTATATAAGAAATACGATTATTTAAATTCTGTGTTTAAATAAAGTGAATATCAAAATGTAGTATTTTTTAGAAGGTGAAAAATAACGTAAAGAATGAATCTTAGTCTAGCATAATTGTCTTAATCAAGATCGTGAAAAATTATTACAAAGATTATAATATAGCAACAGAGTTAAATTAAAAAACGTAACTAAAAAAAGAAATAGATTAAACAAAAATAGAAATTACTTATCAAAAACAAGATAGATAGAATCTAGATAATCAAAGGTTTTACTTAAAAACACTTACAGTACTTGAAAATACATCAAAAGAAAATCAAAAAAATCTCTTTAGTATCAAGTGGAATAAATCTAGATTGTGAAATAAAATCATTAGTCCTGAGTATGAAGCGAAGGACAGAGTGAAACTAAAAAACATCTAAACCTGCATGGATTCAGGCAAAAACTTTCAAAAAAAAGAATAACCAAAGTAAAGACGTTATATCTATACATTACTTCAACATGAGCGCTTGTTGATATCAGGAACTAGTCGTCTTAGTCTCTCTGTTCGCAAATAGTATAGTATGTTCGTGCAAAGACTCTGAATAATTATAGTGAATTAATTTCTACTAATTATGTCGGAAAAATATTGTGATTAGTGCTAATAAAAAACACACGTTATAGTTATCTCAGATGGTCGAGTATTATTTTCTCACTGGCTACACGGATTGTCTTTATTATCGTTGTTGTTGAACATGATAAAGGAGATTGGAATTTGTATGGCTATAATTAAAATACTCTGATTAATGTTAGGTAAGCGGGTTCGTGCGGAATATCTATTAGGTTAGTTAATAAGAATTGTGGAAAGCGTGAATTACCTGTACTTTTAGATGTGATAGAAAAGTAAATCTCTTAACCCTTTTATGTGGTTAGGTAAATTACTCACCATAACACAATAGAAAAATATTTATGTTTAAATACTAGTCTTTAAAAAAATATTTATTGGTTTATATTTGTTTATCATTCGTTTTAGACTAGTGCAGTAAAATCAGTCATCACCATTAATGATTTTAGTTATCACTCTAGAGAAGAAAAAGCAGATTTTTGTTTTGTCAATAAGCGTTATAATAGCAATCTTCTCTGATTATCCCTATGGTCAGTTATGTCTAAAAAAGTTTATTAATAAGGATGAGAAACTTTAATTTATATGCTAATAAAAGTCGATTAGTCAATAACGGTTAGAATAAATATACTAGCTGTATTAATGACCTTAGAAAAAATCGAATGAATAATTCCGAGAGTTAATAGTTAAGTTCTTTATGCAATAGGAATGAGTAACTATATAGACATTATAATAATATCTCATCTGAATAGGATGCGCTATTTTTAATTATGTCGTTGTTTTATCTAAAATTTTTATATAATGTTATTATTAGTAACGCTCAAATAAATAAGACGTTAGTAATGTTTAGCGTATTTTGTGTTTGTCAATATCTTTTCTTGATAATCATCAGTCTGAAAAAGAAACATTAGCGTAATTAAATAAAGAATTTTTTCTTTTGAGTATAAAAATGTTGTTTCTATTGGTCCATCATTGTATCAACTATATGTGTGCTATAAAATATTTACCGATACTTTTTGTATGAGATTCAATTCTTTATTTTGAGATTTTTATAAAATCACTATAAACAAGCTAAAGATAGATAATTAAAAAAATTACTATTAAACATACAATCTGAATGGTTTAGTAAATGCTAAATAATACAGTCATAATGTTTTCAAGCAGAACTCATAACTTATTTTATTTTAAAAGATCGTGCAGATTATTATACGGAATTTACTTGAGAGTGTATTGAAAAGAAAGTAAAGTTAATGGCACTATTTTAATATCATTTTCATATCATATTTATTTATTATCAAACGTTAACAATAGAGCTCATAATAGTTTTTAGAGAAATTAAAAATAGTTAATTTTTTAGATTTTTAGTTAAGGAAGAATGTTTCTATGAAGTAAAATTATTATTTATACTTATCTATCATTGATATAGATCGCTACTTTTACTATTAGCTAGATAAATATTTAATAATTTTATTTAAAATGTCTTTTACAATACTACTAGATCAGTTTGGTGTGATGATATATACAGATCATCAAGTAAATTTTAAGATGTTTTCTTTTAATCATTAATGGTTTTCGTTTTTAAATTTAAATTTAGGTTTTAAGCTAAGTATTTTACAACATCTTGATATAATGCAACAATTTTTGAAAAAAAATTTTATTTTTTTATTCAGCTTGTTTGAGATGTAGATAATGTTTAACATATATATGAATTCAGATTACTAATTATATAGTAGATATTATAGTATTGTAATTTTCATCGTTGAAAGTAAGTGGATAATTTTTATTCATGAATATATGTTATAAAAGAAATTGAAAACTCAGTGCTGTGATGTACACGCAGATAAGATTTATTTCGTTCTTTTTAGAATAATTTATACGGAATTTATACTGTTATTTATACTACAAGATAACTCTTATTGACGATATACTATGTTTTATTTACTTATATTATAATGTTAATTTTCCAATTTATACATTGTAATTAATATAATGTATTTTGAACTAATTTTAATACTTCTATATTGTAGAATATAAATTATTCAATAAAGCAAAACATTATATTCACATATTTTATGTTGATTACTTTAGTAAAAATATGTTATTATTTTAAATTTTAGGTATTACACTGCGTGATATTTTGTTGTTAAAAATTTCTATAAATTTTGCATACTGATAGTAATGGGTGGAATATTTTGTATTGTTATGGCGTAGCATTATTTAATAAGTATTTTAAAAAATTTTAAGGTTCTATGTTATACTACTTTAGTTTATAATTGCAACAATCACAGCGACGCGCATTTTAGATAGTAGTTTAAATTTTATATTACAAGCATGATTTTGAATGATTCTAGTTTATTTTTGCTAAGTAAGAATTTTAGCAGATTTTGTTCAGTGTTATTAAAAAAGATTTTAATCATACATAGAACATTCTTGATATTTAATACGATTTATTCTCTTATCTAAAATCTAATATTGATTTCTAGCGTTATTATTTTTTGTGTTTGAGTATAAATTTATTTTAATACATTATCATTATTACATAAATCGACGATAGTAGAATTCTCATGTTTTCAATCTTATTATGAGTCTTTGTTATGATCTTTTTTAATATGATCTCAAAAGCGTAATAAGAGTAAGAATCTTATGTATTAAAAATGCAGATCAGTATTAACTATTATATTTTTTTTGATATTCTACGACTTTATTAGCTTTTATTTTAAATATTCAGTTATAGTAATCGCTAAAATAACTGAGATTGAGTGAGATAATGAAACTAATGATTAGTGTGTTTGAACTGTTGTGATTATTTTCAGTGGACGATGTTTAATCTAACATCTATTTATATTTTAAATAAAATTTTTTATTTAGATATTGAATCTAAATATGAACTAGGGCTTACAAAGTTTTTCTACTTTAATAACATCTGCAATAATCAAAGAAAAGATATTTATGTATTTGTATTTCTTTTTGTTAATGAACATGAGATAAATCACTAAGTATAATGTTAAGATAACAACATCTTTAGTTAATTAATTTTTAGTAGAAAATTTGCATATAACTCAGAAGAGATTGAAAGTGATATATATAATATACACACTTAATTGTATAATTGTTTTTTGTGAGTTTTAACATCACTGAAATGCATCTAAAGTATTTCACCTAATTGAAATTTTTCTAATACTAGAAGTTTATTATTATAATATGATTTTGAATAGACAAAATGTTTAGCGTTAATTCACTTTATTGATATCATTACAGAATATAGGATTAGTATTTATTTTGTTTTTTTATTTAGTATAAAATCTCCTAGAGTAAAAGAAGTATGATTTTTTTTATATTTTATAATGAGAGTAAAGGATAAGTAATGACAGACTTATATATTATTGTATTAGTCTCAGTTGAAAATATAGATGATAAATCGTAAATATTTTGTTTGTAAAGATATTTTCAATAAATTTAGATTAAAGAATCTATTCAGGTAATACAGTCTTAGTAAGAGATAAATCTTTATTAAGGCTATCAGTATATAGTGAACGAAATAAATATAGTAAATAAAGAGATTGCGATTATTATAAGAAGTGGTAATTTTTAAGATTTTTCCTATTTTATTTTTAGAATCATGTTAATCGCATAAGCGACTGAACAACACTGAAATTGGTTTTGATAATCATCGTAGGAGTAATTATGAATCTAAAATTATTTTTTAAAATATCTGTTTTATATTTATATATGTAAATTAAATCATGACATATAGATATGTTAGTTATTTGTACAATATGCAAGTAATGCCTGATTTTTTTTAGTTGTTGTTTTTTTTGATATGAAAATTAAGTTTTAAATTCTTTTTTAATATAAATTTTGAAAGTTTTTGAATCATTTGAAAAAATTAACAATCTCAATCTAAGTTAAGTTGGTCTGCTAATTAGAATCAATTGTACTAGCAATAATAGAAATAAACATAGTATAACGTCAGAAAAATTGAGTAATATTGATTTTTGATAAAACTATCAATAATCACATTAGTAATATATTTTAGACTAATTTTTAGAATACATGATCTTGTGACATATTTATTTTTTTTGGGTACAAGATCAATCTTCGTGAATCTTATTAATAATTAGAAGCAGTCATATAAATATTATTTATATTAATAAAGTTGATAAGATCAATATCAACATGCGCTAAAGCGTATAGGAATAAAAGCAACAATAATACTAATAATGTAAATGCATATGTGAGAAAATAAAGGCTGTACTTTTTGAACATCAAGGGGTTTAAGTTTTATAAAATTCTATATTTATGAATTAAAAAGTGAAGTGTATATAAATATATGCACAACTTTAGTTAACATTATGAATGAATTAGTATTGCAATATGATTTTTTAAAAACCCATATTCTTTTCTAAGGGTTATAAAACCAGCTATTTTATCAACTTTATGATATATTTTATGGTAAGTACCATAAATAGTAACCATTAATTTTTCTAGACAAATTAAAAAATAATTATTGTATATATTTACAGTGTCCTGTAAATTGACTATGATACATTTAATATAATTACTACTTGCAAGTAGTGAAGATGCTTTTTAGTATCAGTGAGTGATCTGAGTTAACAGCAGTTTTTTGTAATTCATGGTATCGAACTAAATACTTTAACTGATATAAATTGTGAGGGTTTAAAAGAATAAAAAAGCATGTTCTTTTAATAATTAACGCATATTTTCTTTACGATGCTTATATAGTCAATTCAGGATTTCTTGTCAAAATATCTTTTCTAATAATACCGCATCACGATCTATTTATGGTTTGACTATACTAGTATAAGGATGTTTATTGTTACTTGGTTAACAAAAATGTAGTGCATTTTTATTACCCAAGTGCATACAATGACTGCTTTGTATTTTCATTATCAATTAATTAATAGTAGAATTACTATAAGTTAACATTTAAATATCATTTGAAGCTTCATTATAAATAATTTCTTGATTTAGTAAAACTGACATTGTAGTGGAATTTTGTAAGTTGGTAAGGCAATTTACCTTATTTTATGTGAGGAGCTGTAATAATAAAAGTATATGAACTTGTAAATTGCATGGGTTACTATGACTATCAGTACTTTTTATCTGGAACAGCTGTTAGATTGAAGTTAGGAAGACATGTAGAGTTAACACCAGACTCTTTACTTATTTTTAATTGAGTAGTAATTGTCATGCTGATTTTAATTGAATTAATTGAATGATTGATATCTTAGTATGTATTAAATTGTTTTGAATAGTTACTTACCTTTTTGAAAGGTATAAAATCAATTAAACATTTTGATATTGCTGTTTTCTGGTTCGATCAGACTGATGACTAATAAGAAAAAAACACATACATTAGCTGTATATCATTTCACGAGTTTATGTTATATTGTCTAGAATTATTCTAGAATTTTAGCATTATACAAACTTAAATTGATCATGAAAATTATAATATATAATTTATTATATTACTATTATTACTTATCATAATAATACATTAAGGAGAAAAAATTATTTATATATACTAAAATTAAAAAAAAGATAAAAAAAACTTGCAACAGATCTTATATCAAGTATAGTGCTTTCTATCGATCGCGGGGTGGAGCAGTTTGGTAGCTCGTCGGGCTCATAACCCGAAGGTCGTCGGTTCAAATCCGGCCCCCGCAACCATTTCTTTTTTTGAATTCCAAGAAAAGAAATGTAAAAAAGAGTTAAATTTTTTCTTTAATTAAAAATTATTTATAAAAATTTTAATTCATTTGATTTCTATTGACAGTTTCTTTGTATTGTTCACTATTATCATCATTATGATATTTTGTTATAATGATCATATTATATAATAATAATGTCAATTAAAAAAATACTGTAAAGATCTTTCACTCTTATAACTTGGTAGTAGAGAACGTATACGTTCTTAAAACATTTAATATGTATAATATGTTTTATTTATTGCTATATATTCTTAAAAGCATTTTTAAATGTTTATATATTTTTTAGAACTTGCTTTATAAGAAAAATGTCTATGATTATTTTGATTATCTAAAAAGAGAAAACTGTATTAATAAAATGCCAATCGCTAAAAATAGCATTAATATTATTAGTTAGATTTGTTCTCATAGTTATAAGAAAGATAACAGAAATTGTATCCTATCAATACATGCGGAAAAACGTTGAGAAAATAAATATATTTGGTGGAAAGGCTGTAAACGCAGTAATTAGATATTGAAGATTACTCGATATGATTTTAGTTATATATAGTAATATAACGGCACAATTTCTTGATGATTTTGAGTTTATACACAAGATGATTATAATGCTGTAAGGATATATTAATAAGAGAGTAAAGTGATATAGGTAAATATTTACGATCGCGTGTAGTATAAACTAAGTATCGTTTTAAACTAGAAAAATATAATGATGTTATAATACTATTAATATAGTCTACTAATTATAGTTCAATTAAAGTGAATTAAGTTAATTAGAAAATATTGTTAGATCTAGATAAACTTTAAATAGTATTATAATACCCATCTTTATTTTTTGATTAACTATTCGTTATTTTGACATTTTACAGAAAATATATCGAATAAGATTTTAAATTCTAATTAGTTTATTCATTTCTAATTTTTAATATTGACTACTGATAGTAGATAATGGAGCATTATTTTTAATATCAATCGCTTTGTTTCATTAGTTTTAAGTAAGTATCATTCACCTCGATTTAGATGACGATAAAAAACTAAAATTTATTAATATGTTCACAGAGTATTTAATGTTATAGCGATTGCGATTACAGAAAATTCAGTAGTATTTATTGAGTGAATGAATTTTAAATATATCCTGAGGCACAAATCCGAGAAAGAGTTTCAATCAATAAGTATATAAGATAAAACTAGATATGAGATGTTTTTCATTAGTCTATATGAAGAGAAAACTGTTATTATAGTATTTTGAGTGAAAATGTAGAGATAATTAATTAGATAGTATAAGAGGTAAGTTTAATATAAAAATGGTTTTATAAATAAAGACTATAGAAATGTAAACTATGTGATAAGTTTTTAGTTGAGTCAATCTTAATAAGATTTTTATTAATCACAAAACGATCATTATTCATCAGTTTGTTGAAACTAATAATAAAATATATATACAATATTAATATTTATTTATTAAATATTAAGTATTATGTTAAAAGCACTTAAGTTCTTATATGTTTATCTTTAGTTATTTTCTAGTCCTAGTTATTATTAAGATTTTATTTAATATTTTTATAAATATTAAAATAATAATAAATACTAAATTTATAAAATGATAGGGTGTATTAAAAAATTTTTATAATTCTTTCAACTTTGACAATATTTTTTTGTTAATCCCTAAGTGTATTTATTATCTTAATATGGTTAAATGATATTGCAATATAAACTTCGTATGGAATATTTTTATTTTCATAATTTGAATAGAGTACGTAATAGATAATCATGGCTGAAATTATTTTCTAGTGAAATTATTATATACAACACGTATTAAAAGTATGATAATTATGCTATCTTCAGGTTCAATAGAATTGAGTTGTTTGTTTTTTTTGGCTATATACTCCGTTTTAGTTATAATTGTATAATACTTTTTAGGTATTTATCTATTATCTATTATATGTTATTTTATGATTAAATTTTTATAATTTTATCATCGTCTTTTGCATTAGATATATGTATATTCTTAAAGTTTTCTCTATTTATGAAAGCAGAATTTTTATTGTCTTCACGGTAGATTTCATTTTTTCTCATGTTTTCTCTTTGCAAATATCGCAATAATAAATAGTTTTTCTTGCCAGAAAACTCACTGAACAGAATTAGTTAGTAAGGAGCATTTTTATAGATATATACTAGTCTACAAAATATTATAAATCGATTTTAAAGTGATAACATAAAAATAAACAATTAATTTTATGGAATCAGCTGACACACACTAGTATAATAAAAAAAATCAAACCTCTTTGTTTTGTAAGAGTTGTTATTTAAAATATAATTATGAACAATAACTTAGATATCAATATTGATAGATTTTAGAGCATTCTCTTCAATAAATGCTCTACGTGGTTCAACTGCATCGCCCATTAAAGTAGTAAACAGCAAGTCTGTTGCAATTGCATCTTTAATTGTAACACGCATCATACGCCGAGTATCTGGATTCATGGTAGTTTCCCATAATTGTTCAGGATTCATTTCACCAAGACCTTTATAGCGTTGTATAGATAAACCACGGTGTGATTCATTGGTTAGCCATGTTATTACTTCTTCAAAGTTTTCAATATTTTGACGTTGTTCGCCACGTTTGATATAAGCACCTTTTTTTATAAGGTTGGCAATCATATTATTCAACTGTGTGATATGACGGTATTCACTACCATGAATAAAGTCAAAATTTAAATTATAATCGGTATCAACGCCATGAGTACGAATATGAATGATAGGTTCAAATAGCTGACGTTCACGATTTTTTATGATTGTATAGTTGTAAATACTATTAAATTTCTCATTGTTTTCTAAACGGTTCACTAATTTTTTTGCCCATTCTTCAACCTGTATACAATTTTTCAGTGCATCTTCTGTTAAAATCGAATGGTAAATTAAGCTATTAAGTAGTGCTAGTGGATAAACTCGCTCAAGACGACGGATAATTTTATTTGCCGTATTATACTTAACAACTAATTGTTTTAACTCTTCAACTTTCATAACTGGTGCGTCAGCACTTAAGTGCAGTGCAGCACCATCAAGTGCAATAGATACCAGGTATTCATCCATTGCGTCGTCATCTTTAATGTATTTTTCTTGTTTACCTTTTTTGACTTTATATAGTGGTGGTTGCGCGATATAAACATGACCACGTTCAACAATTTCTGGCATTTGACGATAAAAAAAAGTTAGTAGGAGTGTACGAATATGAGAACCATCAACGTCAGCATCAGTCATGATGATAATGCTATGATAACGTAGTTTGTCTGGGTTATACTCATCACGACCAATGCCGCAGCCTAATGCAGTGATAAGTGTAGCTACTTCTTGTGAAGAGAGCATTTTGTCAAAACGTGCTTTCTCAACATTAAGAATTTTACCTTTCAGAGGTAAAATAGCTTGGTTTTTACGGTTTCGTCCTTGTTTTGCGGAGCCGCCTGCTGAGTCTCCTTCTACAAGATAAAGCTCAGAAAAAACTGGGTTTCGCTCTTGACAGTCAGCGAGTTTACCTGGTAGATCAGCAAGATCTAATGCGCTTTTACGGCGATTCATTTCACGTGCTTTACGTGCTGCTTCACGAGTACGTGCAGCAGCAATAATTTTGCCAACAACAATTTTAGCATCATTTGGATTTTCTAGGAGGTACTCAACTAATTTTTCATTCATTATAGTTTCAACTGCTGTTTTTACTTCTGAAGAGACTAATTTTTCTTTAGTTTGTGATGAGAATTTAGGATCAGGTACTTTAACTGAAATTACTGCAATTAAACCTTCACGTGCATCATCGCCAGTGGCATTAACTTTAGTTTTTTTCTGATAGCCTTCTTTATCCATGTAGTTATTTAGTGTGCGTGTCATAGCTGCACGGAAGCCTGCCAAATGCGTACCTCCATCCCGTTGTGGAATATTATTAGTATAGCAATAGACATTTTCTTGAAAGCCGTCATTCCATTGCATTGAAATTTCGACACTAATGCTATCTCTCTCAGTAGAGAAATAAAATATTGTTGGGTGAATTGGTGTTTTATTACGACTTAAGTATTTCACAAAAGCTTGAATACCTCCTGCGTAATGAAAGTAATCTTTTCTACCGTTACGTTTATCAAGTAATTTAATTGAAACGCCAGAGTTTAAAAATGAAAGATCACGAAGACGTTTAGCTAAAATATCATACTCAAATTCAATAATGCCTTTAAAAGTCTTTAAACTTGGCCAAAAACGTACATGCGTACCCGTTAAATCGGTTTCACCGATAGCAGTTAACGGTCCTTGAGGTTCACCATTGATGTAGATTTGTTCATTGACTTTACCATCACGACGGATAATCAGTTCTAGTTTTTCAGATAAGGCGTTAACAACAGAAACTCCAACTCCATGCAAACCTCCAGAAATTTTATAAGAGTTAACGTCAAATTTTCCACCAGCATGAAGAACAGTCATAATCACTTCTGCTGCTGATATGCCTTCTTCTTGATGGATATCAGTTGGAATTCCGCGACCATTGTCTTGAATAGAAACGGAGTTATCGATGTGGATTGTAATGATAATGTTATCACAATAACCGGCGAGAGTTTCATCGATAGCGTTGTCAACAACCTCAAAGACCATGTGATGAAGACCTGTACCATCATCGGTATTACCGATATACATTCCTGGACGTTTACGTACGGCATCTAGTCCTTTTAATACTTTAATGCTTGAAGAGTCATATATGTTTGACATCAACATTTCTCGCTATATTTATTCTTGTGGTTTAATTTCTATTTTTATGTTTGAAGTAAAATATTTTTCTGTTTATATGAATTACATCTTTTACTATCTTAGGTGTTATTGTATTCACAAAGATTTGAGTTATTTAGCTTTAAATTAGATTCCTCAGCACTAACAACAAATTAAAATCAAATACTAATGTATATTCTTTAATAGATTAAGACATATTAATCTAGCTGATAGGATAAATAATTCTATATTTATATTAATATATATTATAGGTTTTACCTCATTACATAAAAATACATTTTTAGTGAGATTCAATTTATTTTCATTTATTAATCTCGTCAAACATCGATGTAGGTGGACATATCTTTTTTTAAAATTCTAGCTCTAATAGCTTTAAATTATTAATTATTTTGTTTGAACTTTTTGAAAAGAAATCAAAATAAAAAAATTTAGGTAAAATAGTGAACTACTTTGTTGAATAGGCCTCAGAAATATTTATGATATATTTTATTATATCATGAGAGAGTTTATTTGGAGAAAAATATTACCTTTTATCCTGATAGAATTTTCTTTTATAGAGACGAGTATTTTTTAAGGCGACATCGTATTATTTTAAAGATTTTTTTAGATCTAATTGAATGAGAAAAATAGTGTATAATATAATTACTCTCAGTTAATATAAGATGGGTTGTTATTGAGGATAATCATTAAGTAATATAAATTTTTTATAGTTGATTAACGGTATCGGTATTAATTGTATTAGTTTTCTGACACTGTTGAGTTCTTTAGCTATCTATCCTAATAGGACTGGTCACACCAGTATCTCGTTTCTTACTTAAATATATTATAATATTATCGTAGCAAATCACAATACATTAATTTCTTGTTTAAAATGTGGGTTATTTGTTTTTTATAACGGAGGAATCTATTTTTTTGAATATTAAAATAATATAATAATGACTCATGTTATTATAATACCAAGCTGGTTAATATATTATTTATTTTTAAATTTATTTCATTATATTCAATAAGAGATTAGTACCTTTCGTGTTAAAAAGATCACATATTTATAAATGAAAAAAAATCATATAAAATAACTATAACCGCATTGGCATAATAACATAGATAGAAGTTTTGTTTGTGGAGGCGGTAATTTTCATACTTGATATTGGATCAGTTAAAAACAGTGTGACATTTTCACTCTTTAGTGCGTTCAATACATCTAAAATATAGCTAACGTTAAAGCTGATTTCTATTTCAGTTCCTTCATACTTAACATCAATAATTTCTTCTGATTCTTCCTGCTCAGGATTGTTAGCTGTGATGCATAGTTGATTCTCACTAAAATACAGACGGACGCCGTGGAATTTTTCATTTGATAAAATCGCAGCACGAGAGAAAGATTGTTTTAATAAATCGCAGCGTGCTTCTAATGTTTTATCTGAGTGTTTTGGTACGACACTACGATAATCTGGGAAATGACCATCTACTAATTTAGAGGTAAAAATAAAGTTACTAACATGTGCTCGTATGTTAGTTTTACCAATTTGTAATTGTAAAGGTGAATCCACATAATCTAAGAGGCGCATTAATTCAATCACACTTTTACGTGGTACAATTACAGAATGAGAAGGAAGATTTTGGGCAATATTCATGGAAGAAATTGCAAGCCGATGCCCATCAGTTGATACAGTTCTTAATAGTTGATCTTCTGTTTCAAATAACATACCGTTGAGATAGTAACGCACATCTTGGTGTGCCATTGAAAATTGTGTTGCTTCAATTAAGCGTTTGAGTACCGATTGTGAAAGATAAAATGACACTTCGCTTTTCCAATTATCTAAGTTTGGAAAATCTACTGCTGGTAATGTTGATAGAGAAAAGCGGCTACGACCTGAACGGACAATTAATCTGTTATCATCGAGTTCTACATGGATGTTAGAATCTGTTGGAAGCCCGCGCCAGATATCAAAAAATTTACGTGCTGGAACAGTGATTTCGCCAACTTCATGCTCTTGATGTAAAGAAACATTAGCCATCATTTCCATTTCTAAGTCTGTTCCTGTCAATAATAACATGCCTTCTTTTATTTGAATAAGAATGTTTCCTAAAATTGGTAGTGCAGGACGTCCACCTACTGGACCACTAACTTGTTGTAATGGTTTTAATAATTTTTCACGTGTAATAGTAAATTTCATAGCAATTAAGATGATAATATTTTGAGTAAGTTAGAAAAATCTTCTTTTATGTCATGGTTTTCTTCTCGTAATTTCTCAATTTTACGACAAGCATGCAATACTGTTGTGTGATCACGACTACCAAAAGCATTCCCTATTTCAGGTAAACTATGATTTGTTAGTTCTTTTGCTATAGCCATTGCCATTTGACGTGGACGAGCAATAGAACGCGAACGGCGTTTAGAAAGTAAGTCTGCAATTTTTATTTTATAGTACTCAGCTACAGTCTTCTGAATGTTATTAATAGTTACGAGTTTTTCTTGTAGTGTTAATAAATCTCGCAGTGCTTCACGCACAAAATCTATCGTAATAGCGCAGCCTGTAAAGTCTGCGTTTGCAATAACACGATTTAGGGCTCCTTCTAATTCACGAACATTAGAACGCAAGCGTTTTGCGATAAAACAAGCAACTTCACTTGGAAGTTGTATTTTATTTTCATCAGCTTTCTTCATTAAAATTGCAATGCGTGTTTCGAGCTCTGGAGGCTCTATTGCAACTGTTAACCCCCAACCAAAGCGAGATGTTAATCGATCTTCAACTCCGTTAATTTCTTTAGGGTAGCGATCAGATGTTAAAATAATTTGTTGATTACCTTCCAATAATGCATTAAAAGTATGAAAAAATTCTTCTTGAGAACGTTCTTTTTTTGCAAAAAATTGAATATCATCAATAAATAAAGCATCAACAGAACGATAGTAGCGTTTAAACTCTTCAATAGCGTTATTTTGTAAAGATTTAACCATATCTTGAACAAAGCGTTCAGAATTCATATATATTACACGTGCATTAGTTTTATATTGTATGATATGTTTGCCAACAGCATGTAATAAGTGTGTTTTACCTAAACCTGTTCCTCCGTAAAGAAATAAAGGATTATATGCACCGCCTAAATTTTCTGCAACTTGTTTCGCGGCAGCACGAGCAAGTTGATTTGATTTGCCTTCTACAAAGTTATCAAATGTATGATTATGGTTAACATTAGAACGGTAAGGAATATTAGGTAGTGCTTTAATGAAGCCATCCCAATTTGGTCGTATAGGTGTTGATGAGATCGTCAGAGCTGGTTCTTTATGGGCATAACAAGTAGACAATGTTTGTGTTGACGAAACAAGGAGGGGTTTATTGCCTATTTTGAAGTGTAATGACGGTGCATTAATACCACAAAAATTACTTAACAATTCATTGATATTACTAATATATTTATCTCTCACCCAATCAAGGACAAAACGATTAGGGGCATAAAGTGCCAGTGTATTATCGTTTAATTCAGCTTGAAGGGGACGTATCCACATATTGAATTCTGTGGCAGGTAGTTCATTCTGTAATCGGGCAAGACATTGCTGCCAAAGCAAAAGTGACACGGTGGGCTCCCCCAACAAACTTTATAAAATAATATGAAAAAGAAATATGAATTCAGAAAAAATATTTTGGCTTCTAATATAGGGAACCAGAGAAGTAAAAATAATTTATTTTAACTATCGTATTTTAAAATCTTTTAATCAGATATGTGATTGGGATTATACCGTAAAATTATTAAGAGATCTCCATTTCTTTTATACAGTTTTTATGTTTTTTATCCAGAGACAATTGTGTTATTGCGTCGATTTAAAAGGGTATCTTGAATCTTTTTTAATATTATGATTTATGTATTATCTCAGAATTTATAATAAGGAAATTTGGTAGTAGTAACATTACTCAAGAAATATTTCAACACATTGAGTTTTATTATTCAGAAATTAAAATTCATGTATAGCGAAGAAGTCAATGTGTATGTGCTTTTTGTGTACTACTACTGTATATTTGAAAAATTGATTGTCAATAATGATGTTTACACTAGTTATTTCTTTAGCAAAACTATTGTATATTACCGTTTGAATATCGTTTGAATACCGTTTTAAATTTTAGAAAGAGACGCGGTTTAAACGAAAATTCAATATACTTAAAACAGGGTTAAATATGTGATTAGTCAGCTTCCTATCGATATTAATCAAAGAACTATTAAGAATATTTTGTAATTAATTATAAGCAATATTTTAAGAAGATGAATATATTTCATGAAAAAGTCATAATACAGGTTTAGAAAATTTTTAGAATCAAACTTTAAAAGGTAGTAGATATTTAGTTTCTTTCTGTCTTGTGAAAATAAAAGTACAATAAATAGTATGATGGAAAAGTGTTTTGATAACTTTGAGTTTGTGAAGATTATTGTAATTTGTAAAACAGCGAGAATGTATTAACTATCTTTAATAGTACAATTAGAATATTTTCGTATGATGCTTGTCTTGTTGTTGTTATAATTGCTAAAATAGAAAAATGTAATAAACTCTATGTCTTTTATTTAACCTGTAAATATTAGGTCGTTAAGTGTATCTTGTGTTTTTTGGAAAACATTGTTAAATATAGAAACGTTATAATGGTATTTAAATATTTGATTTTATTGAGTTAATTTAATAATGATTTTTTTGTGATGTTGAAAAACAATACTCCATAGATGTTTAAATTTATGTATTAGAATACTTCTTAGCATTAAAGATATTTTTTAGATTTACTAATAATTCTTGTGCTTTAAAAGCTGATTTCATATTATTTTACACTTATTTCACATTGTGAATATAATTTTATTCGGAGTGATTCTAAGTTAGGTCTAAAGATGAACATAATATATATTAATTGTTATAGCAGATGTAGTCAAACCAGTTGTGACTAGTTGTAAATTTCAACATTTTGATTACGTTATTGAATTGACGTGACTCTTTATATTTTATTATAATTCTTTTTTCTTATATTGTTTTAATATAAAGAGACTGGTATATGTCAGTTTTCATTGCTTGTAACGTATTTACTAAATCAGTGATAAATTTTAAAATTAGGTATCAATCTTTATGAAACGCACTTTTCAACCATCTAGACTGAAGCGAAAACGTTCACATGGCTTTCGTGCTCGTATGACCACTAAAAATGGTCGACAGGTTTTGGCTCGTCGCCGTGCCAAAAATCGCTCTCGTCTAACTGTTTCATCTAAGTAATAAAGCTAACTTTATAATGCAAATAATTAAGTTTAATTTTACTAAGGAACTTCGTTTGCTAACTTCTAAACATTTCGATGCTGTCTTCAAGAAACCTCAAAGGGCACATGCCCCAGAAATCACAATCCTGGGTTTCCGAAATGAACTAGGACACCCCAGAATTGGTTTAGCTATTGCTAAAAAAAATGTCAAAAAAGCTCATCAGCGAAATCGTATCAAACGCTTAGCACGTGAATATTTTCGTTTGCATCAGCATGAATTACCTTCAATGGATTTTGTATTATTTGTGAGAAAAAGAGTGGAAAATCTAGATAATCAACAAATTACAGAATTATTAGATCAATTATGGCAGCGACACAATCAATTAGTCAAAAATTTTTAATTGAGTTGATGAGTAATGATTAGTCAATACTTAATCCCATTATTAGGAGGTTACTTCGGTATTATTCCAAATGGTTTATATTATGGTGCTAATGTTATTTGTGTAAGTCCAAAAAGTGTAGAAAGTACTAGGGTAATGGTACAATATATATTCAAATGCTACCATATATAATGGTAGTGATGATTCTTTTCCGCTTAAAAATGATAATAATAGAGAATTATGACGATGAATTCGCAACGCAATCTTCTACTCATAGCTTTGATATTCGTTGCGTTTTTAGTATGGCAGGGCTGGGAAAGTAAGAAAGCTACTCAGGACGCACAAACTGTCAAAACTACGCAACAGACTAATGTCTTAAGTACTAATAATACTCAAGATTTAAGAAGTGTTGGGCAAGATAAGCTAATCACAGTAAAAACTGATGTTTTAGATTTGCGTATTAATACACGTGGTGCTGATATTAATGAAGCTTACTTATTAGCATATCCATCAACTCTTCATTCAAAAGATCCTTTTCGTTTATTAGAAACTACATCAAGTTTTATCTATCAGGCTCAAAGTGGTTTAATTGGTCAACATGGCCCAGATAATCCGGCTAATAATAATGGCATGCGTCCTCTTTACTTAGTTAATGCAGAAAAATTTACGTTGCAGGATGGTCAAAATGAGCTTCGTATTCCAATGATCTTTACTAATAAAGATGGTATAAGTTATCAAAAAACCTACGTTCTAAAACGAGGTCATTATACTATTACTGTTGAGTATAATATTGAAAACCCAACACATCAGTCTTTAAATCTAGTGTTTTTTGGTCAATTAAAACAAACTATGCACTTGCCGAAAGAGCGAGACACTAGTAGTAATAACTTTGCATTAAATACTTATCTTGGTGCTGCATATTCTTCAAATGAAACAAACTATAAGAAATACAGTTTTACTGATATTGAAGATAAAAACCTGAATCTAACCACTACAGGTGGTTGGGTTGCTATGCTTCAGCAATATTTTGCGACTGCATGGGTTCCTTCCACTAATGAAAAAAGTACGTTTTACACCACTGCTCTTAATAAAATGTTTGTTATTATTGGTTATAAAAGTGAGCCTATGACTATTTCAGCTAATAGTAGTGGGAGATATTCATCTACGTTATGGATTGGCCCTGAAATACAGTTAGAAATGGCAGAGGTTGCTCCATACTTAGACTTAACTGTTGATTACGGTTGGTTATGGTTTATTTCTCAGCCATTATTTAAACTGTTAAACTTTATTCATGGTTTTGTTGGTAATTGGGGTGTAGCTATCATCATTATTACTTTTGTCGTTCGTGGTATCATGTATCCGCTAACTAAAGCGCAGTATACGTCGATGGCAAAAATGCGTTTACTGCAACCAAAGTTAGCCGCAATGCGTGAGCGAATCGGTGATGATAAACAGCGTATAAGCCAAGAAATGATAGCAATGTATAAAGCTGAAAAAGTAAATCCACTTGGTGGTTGTTTACCTTTATTAATACAAATGCCTATCTTTCTTGCACTTTATTATATGTTGATTGGCTCAGTGGAATTGCGTCATGCCCCATTTTTTGGTTGGATTCAAGACTTATCAGCACAAGATCCTTATTATGTTCAGCCAGTTTTACTAGGTCTGACAATGTTTATTATTCAGAATATCTCACCAACTGAAGTGACTGACCCAATGCAGAAGAAGATAATGATTTATATGCCTGTTATCTTTACTGTTTTTTTTCTGTGGTTCCCATCAGGTTTAGTATTGTACTATATTGTAAGTAATTTAGTAACGATCATTCAACAACAAATTATTTATCGTGGATTAGAAAAATGTGGACTCCATAGGCGTAAGAAAAAACAAAAAAAAGATTTAAAATAATAATAATGTTACATAAGCTTCATATTCTTTTTTTTGGAAAATATATTTAGAATATAGTATTATCGAAATCGAGTTAGAAAATCATATTGATTTTTATGAGATTAATAGAGAAACGTCATGAAAGATAACGATACAATCGTTGCACAGGTAACACCTCCTGGTCGTGGTGGTGTTGGTATTTTACGAATATCAGGTCCAAAATCGGTTCTAGTTGCTGAAGCGGTACTCGGTAAGCTACCAAAAACGCGTTATGCAGATTACCTACCTTTTCGTGATGTTGACAAGACAGTGCTTGAGAAAGGTATTGCAATTTTTTTTCAAGGGCCTTATTCGTTTACTGGAGAAGATGTTTTAGAGTTACAAGGACATGGTGGTCCTGTGATTCTTGATTTATTGTTAAGACGTATTTTAAGAATTGATGGAATCCGTATTGCGAATCCTGGTGAATTCTCTGAACGTGCGTTTTTAAACGATAAATTAGATCTTGCTCAAGCTGAGGCGATCGCTGATTTAATTGATGCCAGTTCAGAACAAGCCGCTCGTTTTGCGATGAATTCATTACAAGGTGATTTTTCTGTTCAGATCAATCAAATTAGTGAAGCGCTAACTAGATTACGTGTATATGTTGAGGCAGAAATAGATTTTCCGGATGAAGAAATTAATTTTTTGTCTAATTCTAAAATTAAAATTACCCTAGATGAGGTGGTTGCTAATTTAGCGCGAGTTCGTTCAGAAGCACGTCAAGGTAGCTTGTTACGGGAAGGAATGACGGTGGTCCTTGCTGGTCGACCGAATGCAGGTAAATCAAGTTTGCTAAATGTTTTAGTAGGACATGAGGTAGCTATTGTAACTGATATTGCCGGTACAACTCGTGATGTTTTACGTGAACATATTCATATTGATGGGATGCCATTACATCTTATTGATACAGCAGGTTTGTGTGTAGCAAATAATGAAGTTGAGCGTATTGGTGTGGATCGTGCATGGAAAGAGATTAAACAGGCTGATCGAGTCTTGTTGATAGTTGATAGCACCACTACAGATAGAATAGAACCTCAGGAAATTTGGCCTGAATTTATGGAACGCTTATCAGACACATTACGTATCACTGTTATTCGTAATAAAGTAGATCAAACTGGTGAGAAAATTGAATTTGTTAAAAATGGAAGATACCCGTTAATTCGTTTATCTGCACGTGAAGAACAAGGAATAGATTTGTTACGTGACCACCTTAAAGAAGTAATCGGTTTTAATAGCAACATCACAGGGAGATTTTTAGCTCGTCGTCGCCATCTTCAAGCATTAGATTCTGCCGCTATACATATCTCTCAAGGTTATGAACAATTAGTATTTTATCGTTCTTATGAATTACTCGCTGAAGAGTTACGTTTTGCACAGAAAAAATTAAGCGAAATTACAGGTGATGTGAGTTCTGATGAATTGCTGAACCGGATTTTTTCAAGTTTTTGTATCGGAAAGTAAAATGTGCTGTTACTAATTTAGAACATTTAAAACACAATCAATCTTTTACTGGTCTTGTGTTATTTTAAAAATTATATGGTAAATTCTCAAAATTTTAATAATATATTTAGGTAAATTAGTGGAATTTATACTCGATTCATGTTTTTTGTAACTCTGAATTATTTCGCATTGGTCTGATCTGAATAATAATATTAACAATATTAACATTATTTAATATGATATATTGAATCATATTAAACGCTCTTTCTATTAAATAGACAATGTGTATATCTTGTAATAGTTTTTAAATATTAGATATTTTTATATTATTTTGCGTTTTGCATATATTTAAAAGTATATTTTCATGATACAAGTATTACCAATACTTTTTAAGTAATACTAAATATATAAATATTTTCGCTTTAGATAGAAAGTGATGACTAATAAAGAAATACAGAAAAGCCTCGTAAGCAAGATATGTTTGTATGCGCAGTAGTTAGAATGTCAATAGCATTATTCGAGTTTATTGATGTGTTACAATATTTATGAATATAGATATAGTTTTTTAAAAAATAACATAGATGCAAACAGGTTTCAGCGTTAAATAGTGTAGTGTGCTACATATTTAAAGTTTATGTTGTGCGATTTGAGTAATTATAAGAAAGATTACTAATAAAAATAGAAAATAATTTTGGACAACTTGAATCTGCATAAAAATTACTTGCATAGATGAAGAATACATGAAGATATAGAAAAAATATCATTAAATATTTTTAAATGGTCTGTATTATATACTGCATATAAATATTAAGATAGTGCAGTGTCATATATTTGATATTTTAAATAATCACTAAATTTTAGTTGTAAAATATGTATGAGGTTTACTTCACTAAGATCGACAAATATGAAACTATTGTAATAAGTATTTAAATATCTTCATTCAGTTTGTTTATTTAATCTACCTTGTCTTATCATTATTTAGAATATTTAATATTGATATTAGATGATAAAATTTTAACTTTATTCTGTATTTGAATAAAAGAGAAAAATTTGCACATATTCCCTTCGATTACTTGCTTTTTAAATTCAGTTGCGTATAATACGAAGGTTTATTGGTCAGTAAACCCCCCCGTTAAATTTTAACGATCAGTTTTGAGTTAACGATTGTTGCTCATTAAGATAATGCTCTCAACTTGGGAGTGATATCAAGAACGATTACATTCCCTATCAATCGAAATAGATACGATGTGAGGAGTAATTATTTACATTTATAAAATCATTGGAGCTCTGGTCGCATGCAGAACCAAAGAATCCGTATCCGCCTGAAAGCTTTTGATCATCGTTTAATCGATCGATCAACTATGGAAATCGTAGAAACTGCTAAGCGCACAGGTGCACAAGTTCATGGTCCTATTCCGTTGCCGACACGGAAAGAGCGTTTTACCGTTTTGATTTCTCCGCACGTTAATAAAGATGCGCGTGATCAATACGAGATTCGTACTCACAAACGTCTGGTTGACATCGTTGAGCCAACTGAAAAAACCGTTGATGCTTTGATGCGTCTAGACCTCGCGTCTGGTGTAGATGTACAGATTAGTTTAGGTTAATCAAGTCGTTGTATGTCGTTAAACGATCGAGAGGTTATTAAGAGGTTAAACAATGATTGGATTAGTCGGTAAAAAAGTGGGAATGACTCGCATTTTCACTGAAGATGGTGTTTCTATTCCTGTAACTGTTATTGCCATTGAAAACAATCGCGTTACACAAGTTAAAACTTTAGAAACTGATGGTTATAATGCTATTCAGGTAACTACAGGTAGCAAAAAAATTAATCGTATAACTAAACCTGAAGCATTTCATTTTGTTAAATCTGGTGTTGAAGCTGGGCGTATTCTTCGTGAATTTCGTACTGAAAAAAGTATTGACTTTAATGTAGGTCAAAGTATTAGCATTGAACTTTTCGCTGATGTGCAAAAAGTTGATGTTACTGGCATATCTAAAGGTAAAGGTTTTTCTGGCACAGTGAAACGCTGGAATTTCCGTACTCAAGATGCTACTCATGGTAACTCTTTGTCTCATCGTGTTCCGGGTTCTATTGGTCAGAATCAGACTCCGGGTAAAGTATTTAAAGGTAAAAAAATGCCAGGCCAACTTGGTTGTGAGCGTGTCACCATTCAGAGTTTAGATGTGGTACGTGTTGATTCTGATCGAAAATTGTTACTGGTTAAAGGTCCTGTTCCAGGAGCAACGGGGAGTGATCTGATCGTAAAACCTGCTGTTAAGGTTTAACGTCAAGGAGAGAGGCATGGAATTAGTAATGAGAGATACACAAACCGTGCTAACTGTTTCTGAAACTACCTTCGCACGTGATTTTAATAAAGCACTTATTCACCAAGTAGTTGTTGCATATTCAGCTTATGCTCGTCAAGGAACTCGGGCTCAGAAAACTCGTGCTGAGGTTTCTGGTTCTGGCAAAAAACCGTGGCGTCAAAAAGGCACTGGTCGTGCACGTGCGGGTTCTATTAATAGCCCAATTTGGCGTTCTGGTGGTGTTAGTTTTGCTGCTAAACCACAAAAACATAGTCAAAAAGTTAATAAAAAAATGTATCGTAGCGCGTTAAAAAGTATATTGTCTCAATTAATACGTGAAGATCGATTAATTATTGTCGAAAAATTCTCTATAGAATTATCTAAAACTAAATTGTTAGTACAAAAATTAAAAGTTCTAGCTCTGGATAATGTATTAATTATTATTTCTGGATTAGATCAAAAATTATTTCTAGCTGCACGTAACTTATATCAAGTTGACGTGCGTGATGCATCGAGTATCAATCCAGTTAGTTTAATTAGCTTTGATAAGGTTATGATGACTAATGACGCTGTGAAGAAAATTGAGGAGATGCTAGCATGATATGTGAAGAGCGTCTTCTAAAAGTTTTGCGTGCTCCGCGTGTATCTGAAAAAGCTTCTACAGTGACAGAAAAAAATAATACTATTGTTTTTAAAGTTGCAAAAAACGCGACTAAAGCAGAAGTTAAAGCTGCTGTACAACGACTATTTTCAGTTGAAGTTAATAATGTTAACACATTGTTAGTAAAGGGTAAAAATAAACGCCATGGTCAGCGTGTCGGTCGTCGTAGCGACTGGAAAAAAGCTTACGTTACTTTGAAAGAAGGCCAAAATTTAGACTTAGTTGGCGGAGAAGAGTAAGTTGGAGGAGTAAATAACAATGACAATTGTTAAATGTAAACCTACGTCTCCAGGACGTCGCCATGTGGTTAAAGTAGTAAACCACGAATTGCATAAGGATGGGCCTTATGCTCCGCTTTTAGAAAAAAATAGTAAATCTGGTGGTCGTAATAATAATGGCCGTATTACTACTCGTCATATTGGTGGTGGTCATAAGCAACATTATCGTTTAGTTGATTTTAAGCGTAATAAAGATAATATTCCTGCTATTGTTGAACGTTTGGAATATGATCCGAATCGTTCAGCAAATATTGCACTGATTTTATATAAAGACGGTGAACGTCGTTATATTCTTGCATCTAAAACTATGGCAGTCGGTGATCGGCTTCAGTCTGGTATTAATTCAGGAATCACAACCGGTAACGCGTTGCCTATGCGCAACATTCCTGTTGGTTCTATAGTTCATAATATCGAATTAAAGCCCGGTAAAGGTGGTCAATTAGCGCGTTCTGCAGGTGCTTACGCTCAAATTGTCGCTCGTGATGGTGCTTATATTACTATACGTCTACGTTCAGGTGAAATGCGTAAAGTTCTAGCGGATTGTCGTGCAACTTTAGGTGAAGTTGGTAATGCGGAGCATATGTTACGCGTTCTTGGTAAAGCTGGAGCTAGTCGATGGCGTGGTATTCGACCTACCGTACGTGGTACAGCAATGAATCCAGTTGATCATCCACATGGTGGTGGCGAAGGTCGTAACTTTGGTAAACATCCTGTAACACCTTGGGGTGTGCAAACCAAAGGTAAGAAAACTCGTAGTAATAAGCGTACCAATCAATTTATTGTACGTCATCGTTCTAAAAAATAATTAGAGGATAAAACATGCCACGTTCTCTCAAGAAAGGTCCATTTATTGACCTGCACTTGCTGAAGAAGGTAGAGAAAGCGTTAGAAACCGGAGATAAAAAACCTCTTAAAACTTGGTCTCGGCGTTCAACGATCTTTCCTAATATGATCGGATTAACTATCGCTGTCCATAATGGTCGTCAGCATATTCCAATTTTTGTTACTGATGACATGGTCGGTCATAAACTGGGTGAATTCGTACTAACTCGTACTTATCGCGGCCACGCAGCTGATAAAAAAACTAAAAAACGTTAAGGTAAGAAGACAAGATGGAAATTTTAGCTATACATCGCTATGCTCGCTCTTCTGCCCAGAAGTTTCGTTTAGTAGCTGATATGATTCGCGGTAAGAAAGTTTCGTGCGCTCTGGAAATTCTAACTTATACGAACAAGAAAGCGTGTAGCTTAGTGAAGAAAGTACTTGAATCTGCGATTGCGAACGCAGAGCAAAATAATGGCGTTGATATTGATGATCTGAAAGTAGCAAAAATTTTCATTGATGAAGGTTCAACTATGAAACGAATTATGCCACGCGCGAAAGGTCGTGCGGATCGTATTTTTAAACGCACTAGCCATATTACTGTGGTGGTATCTGATCACGGAGACTCTGGAGACTAAAAATGGGTCAGAAAGTACATCCGAATGGTATTCGACTAGGCATTGTCAAACCTTGGAATTCTACTTGGTATGCAAATACAAATGAATTCGCTGATAATTTAAATAGCGATTACAAAGTACGTCAGTACTTAAATAAAGCATTAGCAAAAGCATCAATTTCACGCATAGGTATCGAACGTCCTGCAAAAAGCATCCGTGTTACTATTTATACTGCTCGTCCAGGTATCGTTATTGGTAAAAAAGGTGAGGATGTAGAAAAATTACGTAAAACAGTAGCAGATATTACTGGAATTCCTGCTCAAATTAATATTGCTGAAATTCGTAAACCGGAACTAGATGCTAAATTGGTTGCTGATAGCATTACCTCTCAGTTAGAACGTCGTGTTATGTTTCGTCGTGCTATGAAACGTGCGGTGCAAAATGCAATGCGTCTTGGCGCTAAAGGGATTAAAGTTGAAGTAAGTGGTCGTTTAGGGGGTGCTGAAATTGCTCGAACAGAGTGGTATCGTGAAGGCCGTGTGCCATTACACACATTACGCGCTGATATTGATTACAACACTTCAGAAGCGCATACCACTTACGGTGTTCTCGGGGTAAAAGTATGGATCTGCAAAGGAGAAATTCTAGGTGGCATGTTTGCAGTTGAACAAGCTGAAAAACCAGCTTCGCAACCTAAAAATCAGCAGCGTAAAGGCCGAAAGTAAGGAAAGTTTCTTATGTTACAACCAAAGCGTACAAAATTTCGTAAAGTACAGAAAGGTCGAAACCGCGGTCTTGCAAATGGTATGAATATTAGTTTAGGCACTTTCGGTTTAAAGTCTATTAGTCGTGGTCGTTTGACTGCCCGTCAGATTGAGTCAGCGCGTCGTGCTATGACTCGATCAGTGAAACGTCAAGGTAAAATTTGGATTCGAGTTTTTCCTGACAAACCAATTACTGAGAAGCCACTTGAAGTTCGTATGGGTAAAGGTAAAGGTAACGTTGAATATTGGGTTACTTTAATCCAACCTGGTAAAATTTTATATGAAATGGACGGTGTTTCAGAAGATCTGGCGCGTGAAGCGTTTTCTCTAGCAGCAGCAAAACTGCCTATCAAAACCACCTTTGTAACTAAGACGGTGATGTAATGAAAGTACAAGAGCTGCGCAAAAAAAACGTTGAAGAGTTACAATCTGAACTTTTAAACCTATTACGTGAGCAATTTAATTTTCGCATGCAGGTAGCAAATGGTCAGCTTAAACAGTTTCATCTGGTAAAACAAGTGCGTCGTAATATCGCGCGTGTGAAGACTTTACTAACTGAAAAACGGGTGCCGTAATGAAAGATAAAATCCGTACTTTGCAAGGTCGTGTGGTTAGCAATAAAATGGAAAAATCTATTGTTGTTTCTATCGAGCGTATGGTAAAACACTCTTTGTATGGTAAATTCATCCGTCGTACGACTCGCTTACACGTACATGATGAGAATAATGAATGTAAAATTGGTGACGTGGTAGCAATCCGAGAAACCCGTCCATTGTCTAAGACTAAATCTTGGGATTTAGTTCAGGTTATTGAAAAAGCTGTTTTGTAATAGGTTACCTGTTTGTAATTAATAAATTGTTCTTTCACTGAATTCTTTATTTTTTTCTATTCATAGCTAAGATGTTGTGTTATAATTCTCTTTCTGTGTAGTGTGAGATATAGAAAGATCTTATTTAACAATAGGATAGATCAGTAGTAATAAAGATTTAATGGGGCATGATAATGATCCAAGAACAAACTATGCTACACGTAGCTGATAATTCTGGCGCTCGTCGTGTAATGTGTATCAAGGTTTTAGGCGGATCACGTCGTCGATACGCAAGTGTTGGTAATATTATTAAAATTACTGTTAAAGAGGCTATTCCACGCGGAAAAGTGAAGAAAGGTGATGTTCTAAAGGCAGTAGTAGTACGTACGAAAAAAGGTATTCGTCGCTCGGACGGTTCTGTTATTCGCTTCGATAGAAATGCATGCGTTATTTTAAATAATAATAACGAGCAGGTAGTCGGTACGCGTATTTTTGGACCGGTAACTCGTGAGCTTCGTGATGAGAAGCTTATGAAAATTATCTCATTAGCACCTGAAGTACTCTAAGGAGTGGTAACTATGGGAGCTAAAATTCGTCGTAATGACGAAGTTATTGTGTTAACTGGTAAAGATAAAGGTAAACGCGGTCAAATAAAACAAGTTATTTCTACTGGTAAAGTCATTGTTGCGGGAATTAATTTAGTTCAAAAACATCAAAAACCTGTCCCAAATTTAAATCGACTAGGTGGTGTTATTAAAAAAGAAGCAGCTATTCAAGTTTCTAATGTTGCAATTTTTAACGCAGAAACTGGTAAGGCTGATCGTGTAGGTTTTAGATTTGAAGATGGAAAAAAAGTCCGTTTCTTTAAATCTAACAGTGAAACTATCAAATAAGTTTGGAGTATACGATGGCGAAACTGTATGATCATTATAAAGATAAAGTAACTAAGAAATTGATGACTCAGTTTAATTATACTTCTATTATGCAAGTCCCTCGGATCGAGAAGATCACCTTAAATATGGGTGTTGGTGAAGCTATTTCTGACAAAAAACTGCTAGATAATGCGGCAGCTAATTTGACGGCAATTTCTGGTCAAAAACCATTAATCACTAAAGCACGTAAATCTATTGCAGGCTTCAAAATTCGTCAGGGCTATCCAATTGGTTGTAAAGTAACCCTGCGTGGTAAATATATGTGGGAATTTCTTGAACGATTAATTTTTATTGCTGTACCACGCATCAGAGACTTCCGTGGCTTGTCTGGAAAATCATTTGATGGTCGTGGTAATTATAGCATGGGTATACGTGAGCAAATTATCTTTCCTGAAATCGATTACGATAAAGTAGATTGTGTACGTGGTTTAGATATTACTATTACGACTACTGCGAAATCAAATGATGAAGGTCGTGCGCTCTTATCGGCATTCCTTTTCCCTTTCCGCTCGTAAGGTAGCGTACTCATGGCTAAGAAATCTATGAAAGCGCGTGATCTTAAGCGTTTTAAATTAGCTGAGAAGTTTTTTACAAAGCGTCTTAAATTGAAGGTGATTATTTCTGATGTACAAGCATCTGATCAAGATCGCTGGGATGCTGTTCTTAAGCTGCAAACGTTTCCACGTGATTCAAGTCCTTCTCGACAGCGTAACCGATGTCGTCAAACTGGGCGTCCGCATGGATTTTTGCGGAAATTCGGTCTCAGCCGTATTAAAGTCCGTGAAGCCGCTATGCGCGGTGAAATTCCGGGTCTTAAAAAAGCTAGTTGGTAATTATTACTATATTGAATCATGGAAGTAAAAATAAATGAGCATGCAAGATCCTATAGCGGATATGTTGACCCGTGTTCGAAATGGTCAATCAGCGAATAAAGTTTCGGTTACTATGCCTTCTTCTAAGCTAAAAGTAGCAATTGCTAATGTATTAAAAGAAGAAGGTTATATTAAAAATTTTAACATTAAAAAAGACATTAAGCCTGAATTAGAGTTAATTTTACGTTATTTTCAAGGAAAAGCTGTTGTAGAAAGTATTCAGCGTATAAGCCGACCAAGTCTACGTATATATAAGAAAAAAAATTCATTGCCACAAGTGATGGCAGGATTAGGAATTGCTGTTATTTCTACATCTAAAGGTGTCATGACTGATCGCGCAGCTCGTCAAGCTGGTCTTGGTGGCGAGATTCTTTGTTACGTCACTTAATGCAGGAGGGGAGAATGTCTCGTGTAGCAAAAGCACCTGTCATCATTCCTGCTGGCGTAGAGGTAAAACTCAATGCTCAGGTTATTTCCATTAAAGGTAAAAACGGCGAACTTACTCGTACTATCCATAATGCAGTTGAGGTTCAATATAAAGATAACCATTTACTTTTCTTACCACGTAAAAGTTTTTCAGATGCTTGGGCGCAAGCAGGCACTACCCGTTCTCTAATTAACTCAATGGTTATTGGTGTTACAAAAGGTTTTATTAAAAAACTTCAACTAGTTGGTATTGGTTATCGTGCAGCGATTAAAGGTGATACAGTAAGTTTATCTCTCGGTTTTTCGCATCCGATAGAACATGTATTACCACCAAACATGACTGCTTCCTGCCCAACACAAACTGAAATCGTACTGAAAGGTATTAATAAACAAGTGATTGGTCAAGTAGCGGCAGAATTGCGTGCTTATCGTTGTCCTGAGCCTTATAAAGGCAAAGGCGTTCGTTACGCCGATGAAATCGTGCGTACTAAAGAAACTAAGAAAAAGTAAGCTAATATTATGGATAAGAAAGTAGCTCGTATTCGTCGTGCGACTCGCGCACGCCGAAAGATTCAAGAGTTAGGGGTGACTCGTTTAATGGTCCATCGCACGCTACGCCATATTTATGCGCAGGTTCTTGCTCCAAGCGGTTCTAAAACTTTAGTATCCGCTTCTACTACAGAAAAAACCATCATTGAACAAGTAAAATTCACTGGCAATAAAGATGCGGCAATAATTGTTGGTAATTACATTGCTAAACGTGCATTGAAAAAAAATATCACGGTTGTTGCTTTTGACCGTTCTGGTTTTCAATATCATGGTAGAGTTCAGGCATTGGCAGAGGCTGCTCGTAAAGCTGGCCTTCAATTCTAAAGTAGAGGTGTAAGATAGATGGTTCACATCGAGAAACAATCTGGTGAATTGCAAGAAAAACTCATCGCAGTAAACCGTGTAGCAAAAACTGTTAAAGGTGGCCGTATTTTTAGTTTTACAGCACTAACAGTTGTTGGTGATGGTAATGGCCGCGTTAGTTTTGGCTATGGAAAAGCGCGCGAAGTGCCAGCAGCGATCCAGAAGGCTATGGAAAAAGCCCGTCGTAGCATGAAAACTATTGCTTTAAATAATGGAACGCTCTTTCATTCTGTTCAAGGTGCGCACACTGGTTCTCGTGTATTTATGCAACCTGCTTATGAAGGTACAGGTATTATTGCCGGTGGTGCAATGCGTGCTATTTTAGAACTAGCTGGAGTTCGAAACGTATTAGCTAAAACTTATGGTTCTACAAATCCAGTCAACGTAGTACGTGCTACACTAGATGCTTTGAATGGCATGAACTCTCCGGAAATGGTCGCAGCTAAGCGTGGAAAATCCATTGAAGAAATTCTGAGATAATTAGCTATGACTAAAACTATTAAAATTACACAAGTTCGTAGTTCAATTGGTCGTCTACCTAAACACAAAGCAACGTTAATTGGTTTAGGTCTTCGTCGTATTGGTCATGCAGTAAAGCGTGAGGATACTGCTGCTATTCGTGGTATGATTCAGTTAGTTTCCTATATGGTTACAGTTGAGGAGTAAGGGATGCGGTTAAATACTTTATCTCCAGCTTCAGGTGCTAAACGCGCGCCTAAACGCGTGGGTCGTGGTATAGGTTCTGGACTAGGTAAAACTGGTGGTCGTGGTCATAAAGGTCAAAAATCTCGTTCTGGCGGTGGTATACGTCGTGGTTTTGAAGGCGGACAAATGCCATTATATCGTCGTTTGCCAAAATTTGGTTTTAATTCATCTAAATCTATGATTACTAAAGAGATTCGTCTCTCTGATTTTACTGCTATTGAAGGTAACATTATTGATCTAAAAGCATTGAAAGCAGCGAATATTGTTAACACCCGGATTAGATATGTAAAAATTATTTTGTCTGGCGACCTGCATCGTGCAGTTACTGTGCGTGGGATTCGTGTTACTAAAGGTGCTCGTAACGTGATTGAAGCCGCCGGTGGTAAAATTGAGGAATCAGTGATAGATGGTTAAAAAACAGGAATTTGATTTTCAAAGTGCCAAAAGTGGTATCGGTGAACTGCAGCGAAGACTATTTTTTGTGATCGGCGTACTAATTGTTTTCCGAGTTGGTTCTTTTATTCCGATTCCTGGTATTGATAGTAGTGTACTTGATAAATTACTTGAACAGCAACAAGGTACTATCCTTGACATGTTTAACATGTTTTCTGGTGGGGCTCTTAGCAGAGCTTCTATTTTTGCTTTAGGTATTATGCCGTATATTTCTGCATCAATCATTATACAATTGTTGTCTGTTCTTAATCCGAAATTAGCTGAGATTAAGAAAGAAGGTGAAGCAGGTCGCCGGAAAATAAATCAATATACTCGTTGGGGTACTTTAGTATTAGCAATATTTCAATCAGTTGGTATTGCAGTGGGTCTTCCAAATATGCCAGGGATACAAAAATTAGTGATTCATCCTGGTCTCTCGTTTTACTTCATGGCTATTATTAGTTTAGTTACTGGAACTATGTTCCTAATGTGGTTGGGTGAGCAAATAACTGAAAGAGGTATTGGTAATGGTATTTCAATCATTATTTTTTCTGGTATTGTAGCTGGTCTTCCACCAGCGATTGGACATACTATTGAACAAGCTCGACAAGGAGACTTACATTTTTTGCTATTGCTATTAGTTGGAGTACTCATATTTTCAGTAACTTTTTTTGTAATATTTATGGAACGCGGTCAACGTCGTATTGTTGTAAATTATGCTAAACGGCAACAAGGACGCCGTGTTTATTCTGCACAAAGTACACATTTACCGTTAAAAGTAAATATGGCGGGTGTTATTCCCGCAATTTTTGCTTCGAGCATTATATTGTTTCCAGGTACGATAGCTTCTTGGTTTGGCGGTGGAACTGGTTGGGGCTGGTTGACTACGATTGCTATCTATTTACAGCCTGGTCAACCATTATATGTATTACTTTATGCTGCTGCGATTATCTTTTTCTGTTTCTTTTATACAGCGTTAGTTTTTAACGCAAGAGAAACAGCAGATAATTTGAAGAAGTCTGGTGCATTTGTTCCAGGAATTCGTCCGGGAGAGAAAACGGCTAAATACATTAATAAAGTAACAATGCGATTAACTTTAGTTGGTTCTCTTTATATTACTTTTATTTGCCTAATCCCAGAGTGTATGCGTAATGTTATGAAAGTACCTTTTTATTTTGGCGGCACGTCCCTTTTAATCGTAGTTGTTGTGATTATGGACTTTATGGCTCAACTACAAACTCTAATGATGTCAACTCAATATGATTCCGTATTGAAAAAAGCAAATCTTAAAAGTAAATAGTTATTAAATTTTATTATAGTGTGTTTAAGAAGTTACGGAGAACAAAAAAATGAAAGTTCGTGCTTCCGTTAAGAAATTATGTCGTAATTGTAAAATTATTTGTCGTAATAGTCGTGTTCGTGTAATTTGTAGCACTGAACCAAAGCATAAACAACGTCAAGGTTAAGAAAAAACATTTTTTTCTTGCAAAGTTGAGTTGAGCTAGCTAAATTAATCATCCAGTCTATCGTATTAAAGATACATTACTGCTTCAGTATCTTAAAAACATGTTTTAGTATAGTAGTAATATATATTTTCACTTAGGAGTGCATAGTGGCCCGTATAGCAGGCATTAATATTCCTGATCATAAACATACTGCAATAGCGTTAACATCGATTTACGGTATAGGAAAAACACGTTCACAAACTATCTGTGAGGTAGTTGGTATTGCTGAACATGTTAAGATCAATGAACTGTCTGAAGAACAAATCGACAAGCTGCGCGATGAAGTTGCCAAATATGCTGTAGAAGGTGATTTACGTCGTGAAGTTACCCTGAGCATCAAGCGTTTAATGGACCTTGGATGTTACCGCGGTTTACGTCATCGTCGTGGGTTGCCTGTGCGTGGTCAGCGTACTAAGACTAACGCTCGTACTCGTAAGGGTCCGCGTAAGCCGATCAAGAAATAAGTTGGGGTTATTAAAGTAAATGGCAAAAGTACCGCCTATTCGGGCACGTAAGCGTGTAAGAAAACAAGTCTTAGATGGAGTGGCTCATATCCACGCTTCTTTTAACAATACAATTGTTACCATTACTGATCGTCAAGGTAATGCGTTAGCTTGGGCTACTGCCGGTGGTTCTGGTTTTCGTGGTTCTCGAAAATCTACTCCGTTTGCCGCTCAAGTTGCAGCAGAGCGTTGTGCAGAATCCGTAAAAGAATACGGTATTAATAATCTAGAAGTTATGGTGAAGGGACCGGGTCCGGGCCGCGAATCAACTATTCGTGCTTTAAATGCGGCAGGTTTTCGCATCACTAATATTACTGATGTGACTCCTATCCCTCATAACGGTTGTCGATCACCAAAGAAACGTCGTGTTTAATATGTGTCGTTTTTAGGACTGTTGGAGAAAAAATGGCTAGATATTTGGGTCCTAAACTAAAACTGAGCCGTCGCGAAGGAACAGATCTCTTCCTGAAGTCTGGTGTTCGTTCGATCGACACAAAGTGTAAATTAGAACAGGCGCCTGGTCAGCACGGAGCGCGTAAACCGCGTCTTTCTGATTATGGTGTACAGTTACGTGAAAAACAAAAAGTTCGTCGTATTTACGGTATTCTAGAGCGTCAATTCCGTAACTATTATAAAGAAGCAACGCGCCTGAAAGGTAATGCAGGTGAAAACTTACTGACCTTGCTCGAAAGCCGTCTTGATAACGTTGTTTATCGTATGGGTTTTGGTTCAACTCGTGCAGAAGCGCGTCAAATAGTCAGTCATAAGGCTACTATGGTAAATGGTCGCGTAGTTAATATTGCTTCTTGTCGAGTTTTTCCGAATGATGTTATTAGTGTTCGTGAAAAAGCAAAAAATCAGTCTCGTATTAAGGCTGCTTTAGAACTTGCTGAACAACGTGAAAAGGCAATTTGGCTGGAAGTAGATATTGTTAAAATGGAAGGTATGTTTAAATATATTCCTGAACGTACTGACTTGTCTTCGGATATTAACGAACATCTGATCATCGAGCTTTACTCTAAGTAAAAGTTTACTATCAAAGAGAGGATACAATGTATAGTTCTGTGACAGAGTTTCTAAAACCGCGTTTAGTAGATATTGAGCAAATAAGTTTAACACACGCCAAGGTTACGCTTGAGCCTTTAGAGCGTGGATTTGGTCATACTCTTGGTAATGCATTGCGGCGTATTCTACTTTCGTCTATGCCGGGTTGTGCAGTGACAGAAGTTGAAATTGATGGTGTATTGCATGAGTACAGCGCAAAAGAAGGTGTACAGGAAGATATTCTGGAGATTCTTTTAAACTTAAAAGATATGTCTGTAAAAGTTCACGGTAAAGATGAAGTGATTTTAACCTTAAATAAATCTGGTATTGGCCCCGTAACTGCAGCTGATATCGTTCATGATGGCGATGTTGAAATTGTCAAGCCTCAGCATATGATCTGTCACTTAACTGACGAAAGCGCATCTATTAATATGCGGATTAAAGTTCAGCGTGGTCGTGGGTATGTACCGGCTTCTACGCGAGTATGCGCGGAAAATGATGAGCGTCAAATCGGTCGTTTATTAGTCGATGCTTGCTATAGTCCTGTAGAACGTATCGCCTATAATGTTGAAGCGGCTCGTGTTGAGCAGCGCACTGATTTGGACAAGTTAGTCATCGACATGGAAACAAATGCTACAATTGATCCTGAAGAGGCGATTCGTCGTGCAGCAACTATTTTAGCTGAACAACTTGAAGCTTTTATTGACTTACGAGATATTCGTCAACCTGAAGTAAAAGAAGAAAAACCAGAATTTGATCCAATCTTATTGCGTCCAGTGGATGATCTAGAATTAACTGTCCGCTCTGCTAACTGTCTTAAAGCAGAAGCTATTCATTATATTGGTGATTTGGTACAGCGTACTGAAGTTGAGTTGCTTAAAACACCTAACCTTGGTAAAAAATCTCTTACTGAAATTAAGGATGTCTTAGCATCTCGTAGCCTTTCTCTAGGTATGCGTCTAGAAAACTGGCCACCATCAAGCATTGCTGATGATTAAGATTACAAGGTTTAGGGGTCTTTAAGAAAAGGATAAGTACATGCGCCATCGTAAGAGTGGTCGTCAATTGAACCGTAATAGTAGTCACCGTCAAGCTATGTTTCGTAATATGGCAAGTTCTTTAGTTTTGCATGAAATAATTAAAACGACTTTACCTAAAGCAAAAGAGCTGCGTCGCGTTATTGAATCGCTAATTACTCTTGCTAAGATTGATATTGTAGCTAATCGTCGTTTGGCATTTGCTCGTATTCGTAATAACGAGATCGTGGCAAAATTATTTAATGATCTTGGATCTCGCTTCGCAGTTCGTTCTGGTGGTTATACTCGCATTATTAAATGTGGCTTTCGTACTGGTGACAACGCTCCAATGGCTTATATCGAGCTTCTTGGCCGTGCTATTGAGTCTAAAAAATAACGGAAGAGTAATCTGCCCGGTTTTTAAAAAACCGGGTAATATTTTCAGTTTTTATATCTACTATTCTAGTATTTATTTGTCTCTAGTTTAATTGATTAAATTTTCTTATACGTTTAATACAGAGTATTTAATAAAATTAAACCAATTGCATATTTTGAATATATCATCTTTAATATAATTAATTTTATGAAAGAGTAAATTTACAATACGATATAAATTAAAAGTAGATCTAAATTATTTAAATAGTTAATTTCTTGGAAATTATCTTGTATGTATCATATACAGTAATTAGGTTATATATTAAATCAATGATATAATCAATATCTATTCTAGTCATTCTCTTGGTATTTGTAGTGCTAAGATTCTCAATAAAGTATTGATTATTATTTATATGAAATAAGATATCATAACTTTGCATGTGTTATGAATAAAAATATTTAGTTTTTATATTTATAGGTTATAGTGAAAGATATAAGAATAGTCTGAACTATAATGTTTTTAAAAGTATCTATATAAGATATTTTAATTTAATTATATTATTAATATATTGAATTGATAATAAATATATATAACGTTATTGAAATTTAAAATAGTATTACATATATCTTTTATATGATAATTGGTAAAAATAATACTCAGTCTTCCTATTTATTTCTATTAAGTTTTAGTGATGACTTTATTTTCTTTGTGTGAAAAACCTTAATTCTTTTTTTGATATTTCACTGAACTAGATCGGATACTGTATTACAGCAAATATCAGTTTAGATGATTATTTCGTGTTTATTTTGCTAACTTTCAAGATAAATATTATAAAAAATAGTATATAATTATAATATTATTTATGCAGAACCTTGTTATTAGCCTGTCCAGGTAGTACTAGTAATCGTTTTGATAGATAAAGAAGTAATCTAATTGTAGATTTCTAGTAAAGAAGTTAGTATTGATTCAATAAGATTTTATTGATATGTAAAACGAATATTACTGATTATGAGATTACATACTTCTCTGATTGATTAAGTAAGAAAAGAATAGATGTTATAGATATAATACTTTTTGTTAATACTAATAGTTAGATTTTAAATAATTAATTAATATCGTTTATATAAATAATATCTTAGGTTGATATTGTGTCATTATTATTTATTATCTGTGTTGACATGTTAATTTTTAAATTAATGCTTTACAATACTCTAATGTTATTTATTATTTTTTTATTTATCTTATTCAATATCTTGCTTCAGTTATATTTTATTACTTTATTTCGATGTATTGTTAATATCAAAGCACTTAAAATTTTATTTATATAATGGAGATTAAAGTATCGTAACTTAACTTCACTTAATACACTTAAATGTCATTAAGTGAATAATCATAATGATTACTTTAAAGTCATTACGTAAAGCACATTTTATAGATTTATAATTATTAATGATGATAAAGATATACTTTAAACTTGTTATTGTTTTTATAATTAATTTTACTTTATTTTGTAGTTATATAGTGCTAGTTCGTGCATGTAGTGTGTATGAGTGTAATTGTACATTACTGATAAATTAGTTATACATATACATGTTGATGTTATGAATATTTTTCACATTTCTGGACATTCTCAATTATAGGAATTATAATTCCTGAGTTTAGGTATAGTTAATATTTTATAATGTTTTTATATTAACACGGACAATAGGATATTATATATATTAATAACATATAATCTTCATTTTACTGAGAACATAAAATTATTGACTGAACTATAAAGGCTAGATGTTAAAATTTATTTATATGCATATGGGAAAAATAAATATTTTTTAATCGTTAATGATGTGTAGTATATAATCTAAATTACAAAAAGATTTGTATATATATTATTAATTATAAATAAGATTATATATACCTAAAAAATGCATGGACAATACGGAACCTGTAATAATTACGTAATAAAAAACTTAATTATTAAAATCTTCACGTAATAATTAATACTATTTTAAATTTAATTGCTCTAACTCATTATGTGTTATTTAGCAGAGACGCACGGAATGTTAATAAACTTTAAAGAATAAGTCTATCAAGGAAAAAATAATGTTATGTGAGAAAGGAAAGAAAGGAAAATTTTTATACGGCTCATATAAGGTTGATTTTAACCTTAAATATAATAAAGGTTTTATAATATACTAATCAATATTTTTCTCTGATACAGAAAAAACTGTATCAGAAATAATGTTTATCAAATCCATAATGCGGTTCTTGATAAGAATAGCAGCATTAACTTGTTAATACTATAATTGTAATAATAGAATATCTTGTTTAAGATAACTTATCTGAAATGTATTACAAGTTTCTCATGAAATTAAAGAGAGCTTAAGTGTTAGTATAAAGTAGTATAATTATGACCATCAAACCGTAATCGTTGGGTGATTAAATATTCAAGATGTTTTTCACTAAGTCATATTTGATTGATTATGAATCGAAAATCTTATTGCGTGATGTTAGATACAAAATCTTTTAGATTAAAAACTATTAGAGCTCTAAATTAATTTCATATAAAAGCGTTTAAGGTAATTCGTTACAAGATATTACTGCATGTTTATTTCATATAAAATCAAGCTTGACTAGTATCGCATTTGCTATCTTTACATATTTTATTAGACTATCTAAAAAATTATTCTATACTATAATAATTATCTATGTATATAAATATCGCGTAACTAATAATGTGATTACAGATAGAATTTAATTTATTTACTTCCTACGACAGTGACGAGTGTGTAGTTTACATTTTATTATATATGTTTTCTTACGATAGATATATTTATTATCTATCAATTTCCTCTAATATTACTATCGATAGCAATAAAAAACTATATATTAGTACACAATTTTATTGCCTACATATTTAAAATTTTTAAACTTTAATTTAGATTTAAATAGTTCATAATCTCAACGCTATTTTATCTCTCTTGGTTTCATAACTTATTTTTATTAATTGAAGGCTAAATGAATAAATAGTAGATTAAAACAGCTGTATCTGTAGATTAGTATGTTTACGATGTAAATATTCTCATTATTTAAAATAATCTCAAAATACTAGGAAAAATTTTTACAGTATTAAGATACCATTGTAAAATGTTAGTAAATATATCTTGGGGTTATTTGATTCTATAAGCGTTTTTCATTATTAGCTATCATAGCTAGCTTTATTGTATATTCTGATATATTACAAAATTATCTTGGTGAAAATATCAATTTTATCAATTTTTATTGTGATTTACACTATATTTTAAAATTTAAACATATGTATAAATTTACATATTAGATCATGAAAAAAATTATGATTTACCTATATTGATCTATTTTTTATATACAATCAGTTATGCAGTACTTGATTATCAACAGGAATTCCCCTATCTTTCTGGATGAAAATACAACATTTTACTATACGATTATTATATCTTTATTAGTTTCATATTCTACTTTCCTTAGATATTTTTTCTGAGATTGACAGAGAAATAATATTAAAATTAATATACACTGTTATTTTTAATAATAAATAAATTATTTCATATGGTTTAATTTGTTTAATTAATTACTTATTATCGCAGAATGACAATATGACTCAATTTAGTTATAACGCAGAGGCTATTGAAGTCCTCAGTGGATTGGAGCCAGTGCGTCGTCGTCCTGGAATGTATACAGACACCAGTCGACCAAATCATTTAGCACAAGAACTGATTGATAACAGCGTTGATGAAGTATTAGCAGGACATGCAAAACATATCGAAGTTGTACTATATCTCGATCAATCCATTGAAGTTATTGATGATGGAAGAGGAATGCCTGTGGATATACATCCAGAAATGAAAATGTCAGCTGTAGAATTAATTTTAGGTCATTTGCATGCTGGAGGTAAGTTTTCAAATAAACACTATCAATTCTCAGGTGGCTTACACGGTGTCGGCATTGCTGTTGTTAATGCTTTATCTAAGCGTATTGAGGTGACAGTTCGTCGTAATAGGCAAATTTATCAGATTGTTTTTGAGCATGGAAATAAGGTTGAAGATCTTCATGTGATCGGTCGTTGTCGTAAAAATAATACAGGTACGAGTGTGCATTTTTGGCCAGATCAAAGTTATTTTGATTGTCCGAGCTTTTCTGTTTCTAGACTTTCTCATAATTTAAAAGCAAAAGCAGTGTTATGTCCTGGCGTGAAAATTACTTTTAAGGATGAGCGTCATAATACTGAAAAAAATTGGTGTTATAACAATGGGTTAACTGACTATTTAATGGAATTTGTTAATGGGTTAAATTGTTTACCAAAAAAACCTTTTACAAGTGAGTTTTCCACTGAAACAGACAGTGCGGAGTGGTCTTTATTATGGTTACCCAATGGTGGTGAGTTACTTACTGAAAGTTATGTTAACTTAATTCCAACAGTACAAGGCGGTACTCACGTCAATGGGCTGCGTCAAGGGTTATTAGATGCAATGCGTGAATTTTGTGAATTTCACAACATTCTTCCTCGTGGTGTAAAATTGTCAGCAGATGATATCTGTGAACGTTGTTCTTATGTTCTGTCAGTCAAGATGCAAAATCCTCAATTTTCTGGACAAACAAAAGAGCGACTGTCTTCTCGTCAGTCTTCTACTTTGATTTCGGGTATCATGAAAAATAGTTTTAATTTATGGTTAAATCAAAATATTCAAACAGCTGAACAGTTAGCCAACATAGTAATTTCTAGCGCACAACGTCGTATGCGTGCTGGTAAAAAAGTAGTGCGTAAAAAATTAACAAGTGGTCCTGCACTACCTGGTAAATTAGCAGATTGCAGTTCTCAAGATTTAACAATGACAGAATTATTTTTAGTTGAAGGAGATTCTGCAGGTGGTTCTGCAAAACAAGCACGAGACCGTGAATATCAAGCGATCATGCCGCTACGTGGAAAAATTTTAAATACTTGGGAAATCTCTTCTGATGATATATTAGCTTCACAAGAAGTACATGATATTTCTATTGCGATCGGGATTGATCCTGATAGTGACGATTTAAGTAAACTCCGTTACGGAAAAATTTGTATTCTTTCAGATGCTGACGCAGATGGTTTACATATTGCAACACTATTATGCGCATTATTTATTCGTCATTTTTTTTCGTTAGTTAATGCGGGTCATGTTTATATGGCAATGCCACCACTTTATCGTATTGATTTAGGAAAAGAGACTATATACGCACTGGATGAAAATGAAAAAAATACAGTACTTTATACCCTGGATCCTAAAATAGGAAAAGCAAACGTACAACGCTTTAAAGGTTTGGGGGAAATGAATCCAATTCAGTTACGAGAAACAACATTAGATCCAAACACTCGTCGTCTTGTTCAGTTAACTATTAATCATAATAATTATCAAGAGACATTTTCTGTTATGGATATGCTCCTAGCAAAAAAACGTTCAGAAGACCGTCGTAATTGGTTACAACAAAAAGGTGATATGTTTAATATTGAAGTTTAATATTTGTAACGTTCTTAAAAGATCAGGGAAATATTGAATGAGTGAAATTGTGCGTGACGGTGTAGAGAAATTACATCTTTATGAGTTTACTGAAAGCGCTTACCTAAATTACTCGATGTATGTTATTATGGATAGGGCTTTGCCATTTATTGGTGATGGATTAAAGCCAGTTCAGCGTCGTATTATCTATGCAATGTTTGAGTTAGGGTTGAGTAATACGGCTAAATATAAAAAATCTGCAAGAACTGTCGGAGACGTGCTTGGTAAATATCATCCTCATGGAGATAGTGCTTGCTATGAAGCCATGGTTTTGATGGCTCAGCCTTTTTCTTATCGTTATCCATTAATAGATGGACAAGGGAACTGGGGTGCACCAGATAATCCGAAATCTTTTGCAGCAATGCGTTATACTGAGTCACGTTTGTCTAAATATGCAGAAGTCTTACTAAATGAATTAGGGCATGGTACGGTTGATTGGGTTCCTAATTTTGATAGTTCGTTGAATGAACCTAAAATGTTGCCAGCTCGTTTACCGAATATTTTATTAAATGGTACAACAGGGATTGCAGTGGGTATGACAACAGATATTCCACCGCATAATACACGTGAAGTTGCTAAAGCCTTAGTGGCTTTGCTGGAAAAACCTGGACTTTCTCTTGATGATATTATGGAATTTATTCCAGGCCCTGATTTTCCAACAGAATCTGAAATTGTCTCTTCTAAAGAGGAAATCCGTCAAATCTATCAAAATGGTCGTGGTTCAGTGCGCATGCGTGCTATCTGGAAAAAAGAAGATGGTAACGCTGTCATAACTGCACTTCCTCATCAGGTTTCAGGAGAAAAAGTTCTTGAGCAGATCGCAAGCCAGATGCGTGCTAAAAAATTACCAATGGTAGAGGATTTACGAGATGAATCCAATCACGAAAATCCAACACGTCTAGTGATAGTTCCACGCAATAATCGTATTGATCTTGAGCAAGTAATTATTCATCTGTTTGCAATGACAGATTTAGAAAAAAGCTATCGGATCAATCTTAATATGATTGGGCTGAATAATCGTCCTGCGGTTAAAGGATTGTTAGAAATTCTTAATGAGTGGAATATTTATCGTCGACAAACTGTGCGAAATCGCCTGAATAATCGTTTAGAAAAAGTTTTTAGACAGTTACATATTTTAGATGGGTTACTGATTACTTATTTAAATATTGATGCAGTTATTAAGATCATTCAGGAAAAAGATGAACCAAAATCTCACTTCATATCTTTATTGAGTATTTCAAATATACAAGCAGAAGCTATTCTTAATCTAAAATTACGACACCTAGCAAAACTTGAAGAGATAAAAATTCGTGAGGAACAGTATCAGTTAGTTAAAGAGCGTGATGAACTACAAAGTATTTTAGGATCAGAGCTTAGATTGAATACATTGATTAAAAAAGAAATTCAAGCAGATGCGAAAATGTATGGTGATACACGTCGCTCACCGCTTCAAGAACGTGAAGAAGCAAAATCTTTGAGTAATTATGAAATATTTCCATCAGAATTAATAACTGTAATACTATCTGAAATGGGTTGGGTGCGCCGTGCAAAAGGTCATGATGTGCAGTCTATGAATTTAAATTATAAATCGGGTGATAACCTTAAAAGCATAGCGTGTGGTAAAACAAATCAGCCTGTTGTATTTCTTGATACAACTGGGCGTAGTTATTCTATTGATCCGTTAGAGCTTCCTTCTACTCGCAGTCAAGGTGAGGCATTAACAGGGTGGTTATCACTTCCACCAGGTGCGATGATTGAGCATATCTTAATGGCAGAAGAAAAGCAAAAATATTTAATAGCATCTAATGCAGGTTATGGTTTTATTTGTGTTTTTAATAATCTTGTTACAAAAAATAAAACAGGTAAGGGATTTCTTACCTTACCTAATAATGCAAAAATATTGCCACCTATTAATATTAATAATGAGTTGAATGATTTATTATTAGTAATTAGTAAATCTGGTCGTATGTTGATCTTTCCTGTATCTGACTTACCTCAGTTATCGAGAGGGAAAGGTAATAAACTTATTAATATCACGAGTGATCAAGCAGAAAAAGGTGAAGATTCATTAGCGTGGTTATTAGTACTACCTATTAAATCAGGAATTATACTTTATTTTAGTAAGCTAAAACTAAAATTTAAAGCAGAAAAATTAAAAAAATATCACGCTAAACGTGGTGGAAAAGGAATGTTTTTACCGCGTAGATTACATAATATTGAGCGAATAGAAATTGAATCTACTGATGAAGAAAAGTAATAATGTTTCAGTTCATTAGAATCTTTATAATTCATTTATTGTTGATATAAAATTTAAAGGTTAATTATGTTAGCGTTTTTTCGTGGAATTATTGTAATTATTTATACGCTAGTAGTTTGTATTTGTGGTGGAGTGTATTGTTTCTTCAGCCCACGCAATCCAAAACATATGATGACTTTTGGTCATCTATTTGGAAAATTATCAATGGTGTTCGGTATTACAATAATTAATCGAGTGTCTAAAGAAATTCAAAAATGTGGTCCGAGTATTTATATTGGTAATCATCAAAATAATTTTGATATGGTGACCATCTCGAACGTTGTTCAACCTAAAACAGTGATGGTTGGAAAAAAAAACTTAGTACTAATCCCATTCTTTGGCTTTTTATATTGGGTAACTGGAAATATTTTAATTGATCGTTCTAATCGTTTAAAATCGTATAATACTATTTTACAAGTATCCGATCAGATAAAAAAAAACAGATCTCTGTTTGGATATTTCCAGAAGGAACTCGTAATCGTGGTCGTGGTTTGTTACCGTTTAAATCTGGTGCTTTTCATGCTGCAATTGCAGCAGGTGTTCCTATTGTGCCAGTATGTGTTTCTAATATTCAAGACAAGATTAAACTAAATCGTTGGAATAACGGGTATGTAATTATTGAAATGTTAGATCCGATTGACACTAAAAATTATACGCGAAACAAAGTGAAAGAACTTTCTAAATATTGTTATAATTTAATGGATATCACAATTAAAAATCTTAATAAAGAGGTTGAAAAGCTAGAAAAGAATAAATAATCTCGACTTTATAAAATTTAAAAATTCTTTCTTTAAGTTCTTTTTAGATTATTAGCAATTATTTTCTATCTATTTTCAATCATTAACTTCACTTCTAGTCATTAATTTTTAGAAAGGAAGTATCATGTTATTTTATTTTTTCACTTAAAAAGTAAATATTTTAATGATTGATTTTTAAAGAGATTTTTGGATTGTATTTTTTGTGCGATATTATTAAAGTTTAATGTTAATATAATTATAGTAATAGATTTAGCTATATCTCTGTTAAAAATTATTAATTGTTTATCTTGACAGATAAAAGTAATAAAATTATTAAACTGCATATTTATCTTAATTCAAGTTAAAATAACATAATTACATTGTTATTCATGATTAGATAACAGTTGTTTTTTGTAATTAAAATACGATAATGTTAAATAAAATTAATTGTAAAAAGAAGTATTTTTACAACTCGCTTACAAGTTTATTATTTTATACTTAAAATAATATTATTAATATGTATTTAATCCATACATTTATTTTAACAAAATACATTAAGAAGATATTAATAATATTGTAATTTTCAGATGTTATTTTTATACTCAAAAAAATTAGCGTGTAGCATAAGAATTACAAATAGTTAGAATGAATAATGCTTAATTGTTAGTTTAGCGGAGAATTTATGTCATTGAGTCGGTCTGAATTTTTCTTTGTTATGGGGTTAATTTGGTTTTTGGTAGGGGTATTAAATAGCGCATTCTCAAATGGAAATAGTAAAACTTTGCTTCCTATACCTCCATTATTAGAATCCAGATTTGGACAACCAATATTTTTGACATTACAAGAAATACATAGATCATTTAATGGTAAATATTCAACGGATATATTGAGTATAAATGGTTCTTATCCAGGTCCCACGGTAAAGGTCAAAGATAGACAGGATATTAAGCTTATTTATAGTAATAGATTACAAGAATCTGTTTCTATGACAGTGAGTGGGTTAAAAGTGCTAGGAAAAAAAATAGAAGGTATTAAAAGAACAATTCTTTCTGGGGCTAAGTGGTCACCAGTTATCTCTATTCGCCAACCAGAAGCAACTCTTTGGTATAATGCACATACTAAAGAAAAAATGTACACACAGTTTTATAATGGGTTATTAGGTATGTTGATTATTGAAGATATGAACACTCAAAATTTACACATACCTAATCATTATGGTATTGATGATTTTCCCATTATTATTCAAGATAATCTTTTAAATAATTTTTATTATCCTATATCTAAATTAGATAGAGATCATTTTTTAGGAGGTACTTTGATTATGAATGGTGTTCAAAATCCCTATATTGAAGTTTCTCGAGGTTGGATCCGTTTAAGATTACTGAATTCTTCAAATTCAAAACGTTATATAATGAAAATTAGTGATGGACGATCATTTTGCATGATAGCTTCCAATCAAGGTTTATTAGCTACTCCAATCAGTATATCTGAGTTATCACTTTCTCCAGGTGAACGTCGTGAAGTGTTAATTGATATGGTAAAAACAGCTAAGTTGACAATTACTGTGGGTATATCTGCTTCTTTTATAGATCACATAAAAAGTATTTTTAAACCATCAGTATCTGTGGTATCACAAAATATGCTTACAATTAAAGCAACAGGGTTAATGTCATTGTGCGTTGAGGATTTACCGACTCAATTAGTAAAAGATAGACGTAACTTACTTCATTAATTTGTAAATATAATCTTCACTTCTATGAACCTTACAGTGTGAACAATATCACAAAATATATATTTTATCATAATATTTCAAGTCATTCAAGTCATTGGTAACGTAGGCAGTGATAAGATATGTATTTTAATCTTTTTATATTAAGGTGTGAGATTGAAAGTTATACACCATAATTATGAAAAATATCACTAGAGAATTTTATTCGAAAATATAAAAAATAGATTAAAAATACAAGAAAACTATTAGCAAAGCTGATTTAGTTTTTTATCAATATTGCTTGTGGTGTATTTTATAGCGATAATGCTTAAAAATATGATATTAGGTTAGTTAAATAATTTGTTGTTGTATTATTAGTGTTTTATTATTTAGTTCGAGTATTATTTCACTGGATCTTATAAAGATATTGAAAGAAAGTAAATTATGCAGATCATAATTCTGAGTATGAATGTAGTACTTTACTAAAACAGATAACAGTCATTTTGTGTTTTTCATTAATATTATTTAGTTATCAAGATTATATTTAAGTTATAATCTTTAAGATTTCTTAAGATATTATAAAATTGAATAAAAATATCGAAACTAGCGGGATATGATAAATAATACTAAAAAAATGCACAATAGTTACTTTTATGTTGTAAATAATATTCATTAATATCAAAGTATTTTATGCGATATTGTAAAGTAATAATGAATATTTAAATATCTGTCTATAGTATTTCTACATAAGTGATATTTATTAAGGTAATTAGCACTGTGCATTTAATTATATTATATTGTAAGGATTGCAATGACAGTTTAAGTATGTATGATATAATTGTAATCTTAAGAATTTTGTTAAGTATATTGATACATATCTAAAAGTTTTAATGTGTAGCATATTTATCTAATGATATATTTTACATATATAGATAATTGTGTATAGATTAAAAGTTATCAAAGATATATTGTTTAGTTATTATATTTTGTTCGTTCGTATAATTTATTTAATTTATTTTTATTTTTTTATCCAATTTTTTATTTCTATTCTGGAAATTTTTACTTGTATTATAGTTTTTTTAGAAATTATTTCTTTGTTTTTAATGTTAAATACATGAATCATTATATCATTTTAATCTTTCTAAGATTATTAAGAGGAATTTTCTTTCATGTTTTATGCATAAAATTTAATTCTATTTATTATTGTTTCTATTTCAAATTGTCAATTTTTAACATACAATACTCTTTTTATTCAATTACGAGTCAGAGACACAGTATTAGTATATCAATTTCTTAAGGCGTTTAGATTTTTGTATTTATTGCAAAAAAATATTTATTAAAATTATTTATTGATTGATGTTATTTTTATAAAATTTTATTCTGATACAATGATTAGAATAATGAAAGTTATAAAAGATTTTGAATAAGATTAAAGTATAAAAAAATTTTAAGTAAGATTGAACGATTTTTAAAAATTAGAAATGTCTCTGTTTCTACTTAAAACTAGATTTTAGGTATAGTGATAGATAGTCGATAAAGATTTTTTAAGTATTAGTTCTAATCTTGATAATACTTATCGGATCAAAAGAGTGTACAACACGAAAATTATTAATGGCAGTCGTGAAAATAGTACGTTTATTAATATACAGTAATGTTAGAAGTAATTAGTGAATTAATACATGTAATAGAAAAATGGTCTAACGTAGCTATTACAGATTTATATTTAATTATGATTAACTGTTTATGTTAAGTAGATCAGTATTGGTAATGAAGATTTTTTTAGTAAAAAATAAAACTGATAAGCTTCTTTACTAATACTATATTTTATTTAAAACTTACTGCACTAGACAAATGTTTAAGTATATATTTTATTCATTTATTTTAAATAATCTAGTTTACATCTGTTTGCAATCATTGTATAATTATTTATTTATATCGATTATATTATTAATAAGATACTACAATTTTAGAGATATATTTCTAAATATTTACTTGAATAATTTTTATATATGTTGTGCTTTACTTAGTTATGTCATTCTCTGAATCGATATTTCTCTTAAAGTAGTTTAATTTATTAGTTATATGTCACTGATATTATTTTAAATACAGTATGAGCGTTGTATAATATATTGTTGATAAGTTTTTCATATTATAGAAGAAATAAGAGGAAAATTATGAAGCGTACTATCTCCGAGAGAAAAAACTTGAAGAATCAAGAAATTTTTCACATTTGATGAACATCAAGCGATTTAGAATAATGACACAATAAATTTTATTTTACGTTTTCATGTATTCATTACAAATATTGCACTTAATGATTTTATATTTTTTATTTAGAAGTAGTATATAAAAAAAGATTCTATGACCTATTATGAAATTTTTTCAAGGTTTAGATATTTTTAAATTTTTATTTTTATAAATAATTCATAATATTATAGATTATTAATCAACATTTATGAATTTTGTCTGAATAGATGAATTAGAACATTGGTGTACTCTACTTAGTTAAAGTAAGTAGCGTGATGTAAAAGCTGCATTAACTTTCTTTAGTGATTAAGATTAGTTGAAGTTATAATTTTAATTTATTTTCCTGTAGCATATTATTTAGTAATATATTAATAATATCAAAACCATCATTCAGTATTGATTACTAAATCAGAAAAAAATCAGTTAATAGTAATTTTTTATTTTAAAGATAATATTTTAGTGAGTGATTTATAGTATAATAAAAATATATTAGTCAAGGGTAGATTACTCAAAAACCTAAAAATAAGAATTTTCATTTGAAGCAATTTAATATATTAAGTACTACTTTCTAATGTATTGCATTACTTTCCTAAACTTTCTAAAAAATATTGAAACACTAGCTTGAATATCTTTCTATGTTAATGAAAAAATCAGTGATTTAACTCTTTTTTGTTTAGCTATGTACTAATATCTTTTGATAAACATTTCTTTACTTATTTTAAGTATGTTCGATAGGTTTTGTTTAGTAATATTTAATATATTTTCTATAATTTATATTCTAAGATCAGATCAATCTTTGTAGAGTAATGAGTTTTTACTGAAGAACAGCGTATATAGTGTGAAAATATTAAAATATAGTTTATTGATATCGCTATCTTTCAGATTTATTAGGCATTTATTAAAAAGTACATTAAGTATACATATGCTAAATATTAAATAAAAGATAGAAAATTTTCTCTTTAATACTGATTCATATTTTACTTAATAATTTTTATTAATTATACTGTTGCTATGATATTTTTAACAAAAAAATAATAATACATTATTATCAATTATGTAGAGTAATTGCAATTCACGTCTATTCTAGATTGATAAAAAGTAGTTTATTAAATTAGGAATGTGATACTCATACAAAAAATAGAATCTTGCTTAAACAATCAATATTAATTCTTGGTGGATTAATGAATTTTAGTATCTGTAGTATCTGTAGTATTTTTCAGCTAAAATTTTTTGGAAATTTTTAGAAATATACATTAACGAGACTCAATAATAAAATAATTTTTTAAACTTTTCTAATTTTTGTATCATAGATAGACTGACAGTCCTCTTTGATGTAATTTAACAGAAAATTTAAATGTATATCTTATAGGCATACTGCTATATACCTTTTATAGTCATGAACTTTATTGATCTAAAGCAATTCTCTCTGAGAGATAATATTATTTATTAAAAGTTAATTTTAAATCATCAGGTGCAAAAGAAAAATATTTCTCAATATGAAGTATATAAAGTTTTATAAGATTATTTTCACGATACTTACATCATCAGAGTGCGCCATTAATATTCAATTGAAGTAAGGAATATTATATTGCTAGTGAGCAAAAAATATTTAGATGCATGGAAATTTTATCGTTTAGTCTCGGTATAAAGTGCTGATTATTTTAAAATAAATATTAGGTAATTTACTAATATAAGCATGCAGAAATGACTTTTATAGTGAAAATTACGGTAAAACCTTGAAGTTAAATATACAATACTAAAAAGAAACAGTCTATCTTAGCATATTTTAGAGATAAGTTTGAAACGCATTCTTATTGTATTTATAATGAGTACACGAGTTATCAAAGTTATTGCATTTAGCATCTATAGTTATTAGATCGTTATCTACTGATTGATAATTATTGGAGTCATGACATTTGAATATTGCTTACGAGAGAATAGAATATCAGCTATATCCATATTGGAATTTGTTTAAAACTCCAGTAAGTGTAACTGAAAGTAGGTAAAAGCGTGAAAAAATTATTAATGATTTTGAAAAATACTAGAATATTTAGTAAAAAGTGTAATGTAAATGTCATGCTTAAGAATGATCACTCTAATAAAATTTGAACCTGTGCTTATAAGTGACATTAGTAGTTACTTTAAATTAAACAATTAGTTTTACCAAAAAAGTTTTATATTAATTTTCTAATGATTAATGAAGTCAATCAATAAAATTAGTCAATAATGAATTATGATCTAAACAACATTGCTTTATAGATAATGAGGTATTATTTCAGCAAAGAAAAACTTTATTTAATAATTAGTTACTGAAAATAGATTAAGTTTCGTCAATATAATCGGGAAAAAGAAAATTATTCAGCTGGGCAGAATATTAAATGGTATAGTATGACTTGTCATTTATCTTTTGAATTAATCTTAAGGATTGAATAAAAAATTTTAAAGATTAAATGTAATCTAATGGCTGAACATTATAAATATATGATATAGTTTTTCAAAACTACAAAATTTTTATAATACTTTAATCATACCGGTGTTTTAATAGAAAATATTCCTAACTATTTTATGATTTTAATCACACAATATTAATTATTAACTAATTTTATTAGTATTGTGAAAATATGCTAAGTATTCATCTGCATGTTTTTATTAGATTTCATGATATATTGAAGGAAATCAGTAGTATCTTTTAGGATAGATTTGTATAATTAACTTAGTCAAAAATACAGTTCTTAAACAAAGTATATTTTTATGTAAGTATTTTATGACTATGTATTTATATTTATTTGTTCCATTTACTTATATTGATGGATCAATATCTAATATTAAATTATTTTGATTATAGACTAATGTAAAATTTTTTTTAATGTTACAATGATTAGATATAACAGTTTATCATCTAATTATGTGTTCTTATGTTAAAAAAATACAAATAATTTATAATTTTTTAACAATAAGATCAAATAGCAAATCAGTTTTAATGTGCAGATGTATGTTACAAGAGTACAGGATGTATTTTACACTATGTTATAATGAGTAAATTTAATATTGGAACATGTTGTACTTTAATAACTTGATTCAATTCATTAGAGTTTATTAGAGAACTGTTTATAAACATCAATTACAACGTCATATGTTTATATGTGCAATCTAATTATTAGTGATAAGACGATGTAAAATGTACATTAAAATCTTATGAAGAGCTAAAATTTTAGCAGTTTACTCCTTATTTTCTATGCAAAGATATGGATTATAAGTAAGATGATAGTGGAAAGTATATTTTTATGGAGAAATGAAATATATTACAATAAAGATTGATAAATTATGCTACTGAAACTAGATCACATAATAGTTGAGGTAGCTACATTTATAATATGACATTCTATAATAGAATAGATACATATTTAAAATTTGGCGAAAGTATTAGTTACAATTGAGTTAATTAAAAAATTTATATTTAATATTAGTATTTTATTAGTATATATCTATAAATATCCTCTCTGAATTTCTGCATCTGATAAGAAAATTTTAAAGAAAGTAGTTATAAGTTTTTTGTTTTTATATGCTGATATGACGTGATTTTTAGCGAAATAATAATTTTAAAAATGTTGTATTAAGTATTGTCTTATCACTATGACAAAGAGGTTTGTCTAAAATAATAGCAGATTTCTTCATAGTTTACGTTTTTGTTATGTTAGTAAAAGTTTTATCTTTAATAATTCATGATATATTTACTGATACAAGAGTTTTATTTTTTAAAAGATATGTATATTTATGCTTTAAATAAAAATGTACATTGTTTTTACGAAGATAGATCTTTAGATCTTGTAATTCACTCCTTGATGTAAGCTGTAACTATTTTAAATTGATTTATATTGAAGATTGTTAATTAAAGAATAAAAATATTTTTCATGTTTAAGAGATACTATATATATCTTTAATATATTAATTTTTTAAAATATTTAGTTGTATATTTGATTGATGCTTTGAAAAAATTGTTTATTTATTATTTTCATTGCAATGAGAATTATTTTATATATAAAATCTTATTGTGTCTACCCAGTGAAAAACTTAGTTAATATTGACATGAAATAATATTAATTTATTTATGTATAATATACGAAGTATATTGTTTTAAGAGAAATAAAATTATATGGTTTATATTTTTAGTTATAGATTACTTATATTATATAAAAATAATATTATTCGTCAAGTATAAAATTAATAAATCCTTTCATAAGAAAGTTTGTTAATGTTTATAATGCAGAGAACAAGAAATATTCTTTAATTTGATTAAATGTCAGTAATATTAATTAACATTTCTTAATAATTCATTTATACCTATTTTCCTGCGGGTATTCTTGTCTACTTGTTTGACGATTACAGCACAGTAGAGGCTATATTTATTGTCTTGAGACATCAGATTTCCGGAGACAACAACTGAGCCCGCTGGTACGCGTCCATAGTGAATTTGACCAGTGTCTCGGTCATAAATCTTAGTACTTTGACTAATATATACGCCCATTGAAATAACAGAGCCTTCTTCTATAATGACACCGTCTACAATTTCAGAACGAGCACCGATAAAACAGTCATCTTCAATTATTGTAGGAGTTTTTTGTAGTGGTTCAAGTACACCACCAATACCTACACCACCAGATATATGAACATTTTTACCAATTTGTGCGCATGAACCCACTGTTGCCCAAGTATCGATCATTGTTCCCTCATCAACATAAGCTCCTATATTGACATAAGATGGCATCAATACACTATTTTTAGCGATATAAGCACCTTGGCGTACAGCGGCTGGAGGAACAATTCGGATACCTTCTCGTTCAAAACGAGCTTGGTTATAATTGGAAAATTTCATAGATAGTTTATCAAAATAACAGCTTTCTGCACCATTAATTAATCGATTATGATGAATAAGGAATGAAAGTAAGATGGCTTTTTGTAGCCACTCATAAGTTACCCAAACACCTGAAATTTTTTTTGAAACACGTAATGTACCATTGTCGAGTAAGTAAATTGTTTCATGAACCGCTTCGAGAATAGTAGGAGTGACAGTATATGGCGTAAGTGAGGCTCTTTCTTTAAATGCTTCTTCAATAATGATTTGTAAATCTTGCATTGATTGTTCTTCCGATGTAATGAAATAAAATTATTATTTTATAATAATAAGTTTAAAAATTTAGGAGATATTATATTCTATTCTTCGTATTGAGAGCTTTTATTAACCTGTTCTAATAAGTTTTTACTATATGTTTTATTGAGCATGTTATAATTTTATTTATCAGGATAAACAAAATTTAAACTTTATTATTAAACTTTATCATCAATGTTAATTATCTTTTCATATTATGTAGTGATCTTGTTATCTGAAAGTCTATTCAGTATTTTTATTTTTACACGTAAAGTAATGAAGACCAAGTTAAAAATTTTAAGGTGATTATTTAAGTATATTTTAACTTCTATAAAATTTTGATATATTTTCCTATTAATTGATATAAATTACATTTTTTAATTTAATTTTACTGTAAAGTATAAAATGTCTTGTATTTTATTTTAATAATTGAGCTTAGTGCATGATAAAAACTATCGACAAAGGTTTAATTTCTATATTCGTATATTCGAAATTTTATAAGATATTTTTACACATATCAATTGTGTGTGACGAAGACTAACATTTGTCTAGGCAATTTTCTATTCGTGATATTACGTATTTTTATTAGAACTATATGAGTATATTTTATTTTCTCGTAATATATTACTTGCATGTTAAAATTTGTATTCTTATAATATTTTTTCAAGCAATGTTTCTTTTTTTTGAATATTTTGATAATAGTAATAATAGCACGTTATGACATATTTAATATTTTTAGAAGATATAGATTTTATTTTAAAAGTTTACATTTCTAAAGTTTGAAATATTAATACATGTTACTTTACTGTGAGATTACGATACTGCATGTCAATAATAATCAGCGCTATTGAAAACATATAGCATGTATAAATATTTTATATACATTCATTTTTCTATATGTTATTTGTTTGTGTATTTTAAAATAAAGGTTTTATTTTTTTGATATTACTTTTAATTAATATTTCTAAATTTAAATTTTTATTATTTTTATACAATACGTGAAGAAATATTTTTTTTAAAGTAGATTGAAAAGAAGTATTAAAATTTAAGATTTTTATATTTAAAATTACTCAAATTATAGGTAGGTAACAAATCAATAAGATGTGAGTAGTATAAATAATGACATAACGAAAATGTTATCAGCATAGACAGTAAGAATAAGAATTAAAAGTTACAGATATATAATTTTAAAAGAAAAATTTTCATTACTACCAATAATTAATGGGTGGAAAAATTTATAAGGATTTCATATGATTAGTAACTTAATAATTATTTCCTAGGTTTGAATTTACTTTTTCTTCAATCTTTTCAGTGTAGTACTGATATTTTTTTGATCATAATATCAGGTAAAGAGTTAATAACATGTAATTCAATAAGCTTTATTAAATAAAATCAATCTATCTTTTTATCAAGATAGCATGCACTGTAGTGTTTGGTCTTCACTGAATTTCAAATTAAGATTGTAGAATCATTGATCAATTCAGTCTATTTTATAATGAATAAGAATTGTTATGTGTACACATGCGCAAGTGATTAAAGAAAACGTTCATTGTTTAGTGGAATAAAAATTACACCTTTTCTGTGCTATCTAAAGTGATGTCAATTATTTACTAAAGTGCATAGTTATTTTATGTGCATATTATAAATTGAGATGATTATTTTTATCTATTCCAAATTACTTGACTTGAATGTATTTATTTCGCAACATGAAGTTTAGGGTATGATTGTAGTATCATGATATTTTAAATGAGTATTATTAATAATTTTCAATTACTACAAATGTTTTAAGTACAACTCAATAATTAAATCTATAAAATGTAATCAGTTTTTTTTATTATTATTGTTGGAATGTAGCTATTTGAGTGAATTTAAATTTTACAACTATTATATTGTGAGGAATGAGTTTAGCTAACTTAAGATATATAGTAATAAGATTTATTTACATTTAATTACATAAAATTCTTAGATTAATATCACAACAATACATATCGAGTGTGATTAATAATATTTTAGTATTAGATTGAATCGTGTAATAATACGTTTATCAAAATATGAACAGTTGATTTATTTAAAAATTTTACTAGAGTTTTTATTTGATATATTATAAATACAATCTATTGATTATATTATAGTTTTTATAGATCTTATAGTCGCTAAAAAGTATCTCACATCCTACATTATGCATATTATGAGTGTAGATGAGATAAGATAAATTCCAGTTTAGAGTCAGTATTGTGTATTGTATTCAATCTATTCTCGATACTATTTTTTTTAGCTTTAAGTATTTTTAGCTACATAGTACCTGAATTATATTATTAGTACGTTTTTAGTAGAACATATAGTAAAATCCAGTAAACTATATAGAGTGTATGAATTACAATTTTTAGTAAAAACAAAGCTTTTATAGATTAGATGTCAATAGAAATCTTCTTCAAGTATACTGAATGTTTTTTTAATGTATATTGTTATCAGTATGATTATCTCGATTGCCCAAAAAATAATATAAAAATTGCTTCAATTAATATTGATTCAACCTTAATTTTCAATAATTTTTATTTTTTACCTTACTGTTCTTCCAAAATATCTGTAAATTAGAATAGAACCAAGCGTTCAATTTCAATTATTATAATATAAGGTAACATCAGAACTGAGTTTATTTTTTATAACAAACTTTATTCTTATGCTAAGAAGTATAAATGTGCCTCTATTTTTATACTATGCAGTAAGTATAGTTTCCTGATGCTAGTTGTTGAGAAATGTATGAGTCGTAAATTTTTCCTTATCTCAAAGTGGTATATGATTTTATATTAATGATTAATAAACTGAAGATTGTATGTTTAACTAATTGTATTGCATATGAGTTAATAGCTTAATGTACTGATAAAAGTATTAGTTATAAGTCGTTTAATAATAGTATTAAAATTATTATAAGCAAAATTAGATCGTGCGATCGGATTTTCTGTTTGTAATAAGTAAGCGAGTTTATTCAAATGAATAGACTCACTATTTATGTAAGTCACAACGTTCTACTCCGTGATAAAATTTAATGATTTCATCAAGTGTAGTATACTAATGAGTTTTATCAGTATCAAAGTTTTTTTATTTTCCTACAGAAAAGACTGTTTATCTTAATATATTTATCAAGAGAAAATAAGTATTACGTAGTATGGTTTTTAAGAAAATAGTTTTAAGAATAATGCAGATTTTATTTTTTCTATATTGCATTAAAAATTAGGTAGTGTAAATGTACTACATTTAATTGTGATTATATTAGTTTTAATTTTAAATACAGAAGTTTTAGGGTGGAGTGTTGATTTTAGTTGACTCGGAATTTTATGATAGGATTCAATAATCTTTATCAAAATTACGTCTAAATTTTTTAATTTTTTTTGATAGATTGTATTCTATGATAAAATGTTCATAATTTTAAATAAACTGAGTTATTGAAGTACTATACTCGTTTCGAAATTATATTTTATGAGATCTGAGTTTGTGCTGATGAATTTTTTAATAAAAAATTATTAACATAATTGTAGTAAGTTTTACCCGTCTTTAGTAAAAAAAGATCTACTTTACCATAATGTGTATAGTTGATATCTAGGTAGATGGTATTTATTTTTAATTAAATATTTTCCTTGCATACATTTATATTAAAATATTCTTCTCTATTATAATGTTTAGAATATGTGATTTATATATACATTAGTGGTGATATTTTGGAGAGATCATAAGCAGTAGCTTTTTTATTGAAATTACTATGATGCTTAAATTAAAGACTTACTACAGTGAAATACAGTTGTTGCTTAATAAGCATAAAATTATAGATTTCATTAAGTAAAATTTTAGAAATACCTTTACCAAAATTTTTGTTTTAATATTATATTCCGCGAGTTGTTAAAGAAGCTATAGTTATATTGAAAATAATATTATCATACATTTTATACTAATTATATAACAGTGCTGCATTGAATTTTATTAATAAAATATTCTATTATGTCATAGAAAATGTTGGTAAAATTTAAAAAATAGATTTGGATTTTAATAATTATATCTTTCTAAGATATTAATTTTCATTAAGTTGGAACAGTCAATAGATATCACATTATAAATGACTTATAGGAGTTAGTATGATAAATGTATTCAGTAAATAAAATAGCGCGTTTTTATATACATCTATATACTTATTGCATTTTAATTTCTATCTAGATTGATTAGTTAGTAAAATTAAATATTTATTAATATTTGTATTGTTTTTCTCCGGCTATTACTTAAAGAATTTATTGAATATAATTTAATTATTGTATAGTATGAACAGGCGCATTTTTTTACTTCAATCTTGACGATATAAATAATAGTGTTTTTAGATTTTTTGTGATAGATATCCTCTGTTTTTAGGACAGTAGTAAAAACTGTTTAGCTGAAAATCTAGATATGATCTAAATTATTTTGTATAAAAGAATTAATTTCATTCAATAGTAAAATCGATGATTAATTTAAAATGCACCTAATAAAGAAAATTAGTGAATATCACTCATGATAATTAAGGCCAGTATAATTTAGCAAAAACTGTGATAACATTGCAACAGGACGACCTGTTGCGCCTTTTTCTTTACCTGAATGCCATGCAGTACCTGCGATATCTAAGTGAGCCCAAGTATATTTAGTTGCGAAATGTGATAGAAAACAACCAGCGGTGATAGCACCACCACCTAGATCTCCACCTATATTCGCTAAATCAGCAAAATTAGAATTTATTTGGTTATAATATTCTTCTGCTAACGGTAAGCGCCATACACGGTCGCCTGTTTGCTCTGATGCTTTAAGTAGTTCACGAGCAAGAGAGTTATTATTAGACATTAATCCGGTGTAGTGCTTTCCTAAAGCAACAACACATGCACCTGTCAAAGTTGCAATATCAATAACTAATTCAGGCTTAAAACGCTCAACAAAAGTAAGAGTATCGCAAAGAACCAAACGACCTTCAGCATCAGTATTAAGGACTTCAACAGTTTTTCCTGACATAGTCGTTAGAATATCACCTGGACGAAAAGCGCGACTACCTGGCATATTTTCGCAGCCTGCGAGAATACCCACTACATTAATTGGTAATTTTAGTTGAGTAACAACGCGCATTACACCACAAACAGTTGCTGCACCACACATATCATATTTCATTTCATCCATATTATTGGCAGGTTTAATAGAAATGCCACCTGAATCAAAAGTTAGACCTTTGCCTAATAATACAATGGGTTTTGCTTTAGAGTCTGGATGACCTTGATATTCCATAATAGACATCATTGACTCATTTTGTGAACCTTGTCCAACAGCAAGGTAAGCATGCATACCTATTTCTTTCATTTGTTTTTCACCAATAACTCGTGTTACTAGTTTATTTTCTGGTATGTCAGCTAATTGACAGGCGTGAGACGCTAAATAATTAGCATTACAAATATTTGGTGGCATGTTACTAAGATCTTTAGCAGTTTTAACACCGGCTGCAATTGCAAGAGCATGAGAAATAGCACGTTCACCACTAGTTATTTTATAGCGGGTTGAGACATTGAAGACTAACTTACATAGTAAATGACAATTTTTAGTTTTATTGCTTTTGAGTTGATCAAATACATAGAGTGATTCTTTTACTATTTCGACAGCTTGACGCACTTTCCAGTAATTATTACGGCCTTTAACATGTAATTCAGTTAAGAAACAGACCGCTTCTATTGAACCTGTATCATTTAGAGCTTTAATAGTTTTATAAATAATTTGTTTAAACTGATGTTCATTTAATTCCTTTTCTTTACCACAACCGACAAGTAGAACACGTTCAGAAAGAACATTTGGTACATGATAAAGTAGTAAAATCTGTCCTAATTGACCTTCTAATTCCCCTCGGTTCAGCAAATTACTAATATATCCTGTACTTATTTTATCTATTTGTTCAGCTGTATTAGATAAACAGCGTGGCTCAAAGACCCCGACAATCATACATTCACTGTGTAGTTTTTTCGGGCTATTATTTTTTACACTAAAATCCATGAGAACTCCTAAATTTTAAAGATAAAAGTCTATATTTCAGCTAAATTAGTACTTTAAATTTAACTCATAGTGAATAAATTCACTATATTTAATTAAGAAAATATATTTTTAATAAAATTAAACATGTTTTAATTAGGCGATTAGTATAAAGAATGATTTTATATCATGTTAGTTATATAATGTACAAGAGTATACGTTAAAATAGTATATATTAAAATAACTTGGTAATTTTGCACTAAAAAAGAAATTTTCATAGGCATATAAACGTGATTATTATTAGATATTTAGTACGAGAAACTCTGAAAAGTCAGTTAGCTATCTTATTTGTGCTGATGTTGATTTTTTTTAGTCAGAAATCTATCGATATTCTTGGAGCTGCAGTACAAGGAAGCATTCCTTCAAACTTAGTATTACCTTTATTGGGACTTGGAATACCTGAAATGGCTCAGCTGGTTTTGCCGTTGAGTTTGTTTTTAGGGGTGTTAATGACATATAGTAAACTTTACACTGAAAGTGAAATTACTGTAATGTATGCTTGCGGCTTAGGAAACAGTGTGATGATAAAAGCGGCCTTAGTTTTAGCTATACTAACTTCATTAGTCGCGGTAGTGAATATTACATGGATGCTACCTTGGTCATCGCAATATCAAGAAGAAGTTCTGGCTGATGCAAAAGCTAATCCTGGTCTTGCGGCAATAGTAGAAGGGAAATTTAAAGCCACAAAAGATCACAATATTGTACTTTATATTAGTGAAGTAAAAGGTAATAATTTTAAACATATTTTTCTTGCTCAGTTACGTCCGATTAATGAGCAGCGCCCATCAATTATTATAGCAGATAGTGGGTGCATGACAGAAGATTCTGAAGGTCGTCAAGTTGTCGTACTAGACAAAGGAACTCGTTATGAGGGAACGGCATTATTACGTGATTTCAAGATCACTCATTTTATTAACTATCAAGCCGTCATTAATCATAAAAATAGTGAGAAAAGACAAGATAGGATTGAACAGAAAAATATGTTTGAGTTATGGGAGGCGAGTGATTCTGTTTCAAATACAGAATTTCACTGGCGTTTAACAATTGTATACTCTGTAGTAGTCATGGCGTTAATCGTCGTACCACTGAGTGAAGTTAACCCCCGTCAAGGGAGAGTATTCAGTGCACTTCCTGCTATGTTATTATATTTGATTTTTTTTCTGTTACAAATTACATTGCGTAACAGTGCAGAAAACGAGGCTATTGATGCGAAATATGCATTATGGTCTGTAAATTTAGGTTATTTAGTATTAGCGATTTTTCTTAATATGTGGAATACAGTATTGATACGTCGTTTACGGGTTAAGTATAATAGCAAAGTGAACTAATTTTGTGTATTTTTAATGATGCTTATTATACTGTACGTGATTACATATATTGACCGTGTTGAGAATCTACTCAAAGATATTAATATTTTTTATTGATAGCATGAATTAGATATTTTAGTATTTTCCGTGGAAGTATTATTTGCACTAGTGAAGATGTAAATTTTATGTTATTAATATATTTTATAAATTGCGCTTCCGAAATAAAAATGACTATTTTATTTCTAGTATTAGTATGTTAATTCATAAGTTAGCTATCCTATTTTTATAAAATCATAGTTAGCTCAAAAAGACTGTTTCCAGAAGATTATCTCTAATTAATACGTTATAATTAATAAAAATTGTATGAAAATAAACATTACTTTATATATATAAATATATTATACAATATTACATTAATTGAAAGTGATTTTATTTATTATCTTGATTGATAAAATGAAAAAAAATGTAAGATCTTCTTTTGTAAGAAAATTTATCATAAAAGTAATTCTGAATCAATTGTTATGTTCAAACTCTATGCTAAATATTTGATGAATGTTTGATAATTATTACAATCCGCTTAAGGATATAGCGCTATTTTATTTTAAGATATTGACTATAATTTTATAAAAATAACTATATTAAATGATTTTTTTTGAATTAATACAAACTAAATGATTTTACAACAGTGATTCCACATTTAAAATTATATCATAGTGAATTATTATTAGTTATTAGTGATAAAATTTCAACGAGATTAAATATTTACATAGAGTTTTTATATTATTTTAATACAAAATGTTTATATTCTACAGTGTGTATATGAAATTTATACTTGAGACTATTTAGCTTAGTTTCTAAAACATTCTGAACTCTAAAAATAATGACATAAGCAAACTTTTCTCATATTAATATTTTACTAGGTAATTTCATATTATTTCTAGTCGTACTAATATGCAGAAAGTTATTAATAGTTTATTAGTAGCAATTTTAGATATGAAAAAATAGATCTGTATAGTTAAGCATTATTTATTTTTTTTAGAATCGCTCTCTTGAGATAATCAAAATGATTTTAAGATACTCATGAATTTTTAATTTCATTATTTTTAATTAGAGAAATATAGTTTTAATTGATGCTATCTTATTATAAGTATTTCGTTTATATGATTATAATTTTAAATTAATTACTTATGATTATGTCTTAATATAAGTAAAAATAAATAAATTAGTTTTAAAAAAGTTTAAAAAGTTTAAGAAATTTGACAATTGATAGTAATTTGTATATTTTTATTTGAGTTATTGTTATAGTAGTCGCAGTATTTCTATAAGATTTATGATAAAGACAAGATAATGATAGATTTTGTAATGATTTTAAATAATTTTAATACTATACTCAATTAGATTTTATAGTTATATCAAAGAGAATATATTACTAAAAAGTAATAGACACTTTAAATTAAAGTGCTAAACCTTAATATATCTTTTTTCTAAAAAATTAAATAAACTTAGGAAAGGATTTCAAATAAGTCTGAACAATAAAATAGCTTATTTAAATTTTCTGAATTAGTGCAATACAAAGACTGAAAATTTCTCCTTCCGTTCTTAAAAATCAACTATATACATTTTATCAATACAGCACAGACACTTCGGGAGAATTTAAAATTATTCTAAATGAGTATGATATATAATAGGTATAACAATATTTTTTATTAATTCGAGCATATATAGTTTCATGGTAAAATCTTTTCGGTACTAAAATTTTAAAAATATAACCTGCAAAAGTCCAGGTTACCAAACATTATCGCTTATATAATTGCTAAATATATTTAGATTGTATTGTACTTTATTATTCAGTCAATATTATAAAACATATTAATATTTTATGCACGTATAGTGAGTTTTCAGCTAGTACAGAGATAATGTACTGGGTAAGTTTTTATTAGGTAAATAAACTCATCTTTTATTATCAAATGAATAAGATGACATAATATAAGTTAAGTTTTTATATATATCTCTCGTATCAGTGATACGTAAATTCTATGTTATTTGTTTCTGATGTTTATTAATTAAGCATGATATATTTATATATTTGTAAACTATTATCAGATTTATTTAATTTAAGAGATATTTCTTTAAGTTATGTATAGTGTTGTTCTCATTATCAATGCAATGTTAAAGATATGCAGATCAGAAATATATTGACATTATATTATACTAAAAAATAATGCTCAGTAAAGTGTTCAATGAGTATGAAAAATTATAAATTCTTAAAAAATAATCTAAAATTTTCATATAATAAATAAATTATTATAGCATTCATTATAATAAAAGCTGAATTGTTATTTAATAAATTGGATTAATAGTAAATTTCAAGGTCAGTAGGCAGAAAACTTTAAAAGTATCTCGTGATACAGTTTTAACTATTTTTATTAACTACAAGAAAACATTATTACTCTTGAGTCAGTGATGAATATCTAAATATTGATAAGAATATCAAAGAATAGAAACTTGTTTTTATAAAAATCTAATATGAGATATTTGCCTACTTTATTAAAAGTAGCGAACTACAATATTAATCTTTGTAATTGAGCAGTAACCTGATATGCGAAAATATTCAATTATACTATTGATCCCAGTATGCATTTTAGTGAATAACTTAAATTAATATTGGATAATCATTGTAAGAATTTTTGTATTAGATTATAAAATGAAATTTATTGGAGTAAATATTACTTAATAATTAAGTGCTTATATATAGTATCGTGACCTTTATTGAGTATAGGTCATTAAAACTATTGTTCAATTAATATGATGATACTAAAATTTATTAGTTTCTTAAAAAGTTTTATGATTTTATTGTAATATCAATTCAAAAAACAGATATTAATAGATTTATATATCATCTATATAACTAAAGATAAGATAACATCTGAATTAGACTTAGAGTTTAAAAAAATGTATTAAGTTAATTTTAGTACTATAAATGATAAATTTTCAAAAAACTGAATGAATTCTCAGATACTGATTTGAATTTCATAAGTTTTCTATATAAAATAAAATTATTTTTTTCAAAAATTACAAGAAATAACTATAATTTCTTTGAAATTACGTTTATCTTTATCTCTATTCGTTAGAATATCTCTGATTAAGATATAATCTTTCAAAAAATATTTACTTTCAACCCAGTATATTGATAAATGTGTTGAAAATATATGATTAGTAGTACATTTTGTTATTAACAATTAGGATGGTAAGAGAAAAAGTAAAACTATTTTCAGAATGAATCTAGGCAATTAGATTACGTTAATTGAGCAATTATATATTGACTGAGTGATTTTTTGACGTTACTAATAAATTTTTTATTTATATAAACTGTTTATACTAGATCTACCAAAATGACTCATTAGAGTAGACATTATTATTCAGACTCTATGTAATTTTTTAAAGAAACATAGAAATACATGCTATAAGTGAGAAACTTAAGATAAGTATTCAAATACTGTCACATTTTTATCTTCACTACATTTTTTGTTGCTCGTAATATATAGTTAACAAAATAATATTGTTAATTGTACTTAAGAAGTATAAAAATTTATTTTATTTTTCTATCTCAATATTTTTTCTAGCATGTTAGATACGCTATCTGAATATATTTTACTCGTTTAATATGTATCTTGCAACATCTTTTTAAGTAGAATAGTAATTGTTTATCTAATCTAGAAGTAGTAGAATCTTTTTATTTATGTTTTGATCTATTTGTTATTATACTTAAATTAGATACACTTGAAATATCTATAGTAATGTTATGATACTTATTTATATTATTAATATTTATATATCTATGATGATAAACATTATTTTAGCTTTTTAAGTCATTCTAAGATCGTTAGTGTTAACTATATAGTTTATTACTTAACCCATAGTGAGGTTGATTTTGTTTATAACGGTTATTTTATAGGGTAAATAGTAATATAATATGATCTTTTTAGGAAAGTATTAGACAATATGTTAACAAAAACTAATTTTTTCAGGGTGAATTACAAAGTGAATGAATATTTCACTATTATAGACTCGTCTCATCTTAAGATGAATACATTAAAATAATTACATTTAGAAAGTGCTGAATTAATTTCTTCATCTTTAATTTATTTTTATCTACCTGGAACTATAATTTTTGGGAATTTTCTGTTTATTTTAATCGAGGAGATTTAACATTTATGCATATATTATGAATATAATATTGTATTTATTGTTTTATAGATCTAATGATGTATATATATCGATTTATTTTGTTTATATCTAGAGAAAACTTAAATTATTTTCTGTATATTTGCCTAGAAATTTGTTAGTTCAATGATAATTAATATGATGAAACTGATTTTAATATTCATTAAATTCTAACTATTTTATATATATTTAATTTCAATAGGATAGGATAAAATAACTGAATACAAAAGAAAGATTGTTTTAACTATTTTAAATTTAAAATGTAAATTATTGCATTAATTCTATTTTAACTATTCATTTATTAAAATTGCAGAGATAAATTTCTCTTCTTCTTTTCGTAATGTCATTATTTCACAACCATTTTTTGTTACAACTACTGTATGTTCATATTGCGCAGACCAACTTCTATCTTTAGTTTTTACTGTCCATCCGTCATTCATTGTACGAATATGGTAATCACCGATATTTACCATAGGTTCAATAGTAAATGCCATGCCTTTTTGTAATATAATTCCATGATCATCTGCATCATAGTGAAGTATTTGTGGTTCTTCATGAAAGTTTTTACCAATACCATGACCACAATATTCACGGACAACAGAAAAATTATTCCTCTCAATAAATTCTTGAATGGTTTTACCTAGTGTACGTAAGCGAATACCTGGTTTAACGATACGCAGAGCTAAATAAAGACTTTCTTGTGTTATTCGGCATAGACGTTTATTTTGAATAGTATGTTTGCCAAGAATAAACATAGTAGATGTATCACCATGAAAAGCTTCTTTAATTACTGTGACATCAATGTTTACAATATCACCATCTTTGAGAATTTTATTATTGCTAGGAATTCCATGACAGATAACATCATTCACTGAAATACAAACAGATTTAGGAAAGCCATGATAGTTTAAGCAAGCTGGTATTGCATGTTGTACTTCAACAATATACCGATGACAGAGACGATCAAGTTCCCCGGTACTGACGCCAGGTTTTACGTTTGGAGCAATCATTTCCAACACTTCAGCTGCTAGGTGTCCAGCAGCACGCATTTTTTGAATATCTTCTTCAGTTTTGATTATAATACCCATGAGTTTAGTCCATTGATGTAAAAATGTTTGTGTGATAAAGTAAAAAATAATAAAACTAATGAATAAGTAATAAAATTGTTTGTACAGTATTTATTAATACTCATGGTATCAGTTCACCGCATTTCATACTAACTACGTATTAATGTCATTCTTTAAATCTAGGTAATATATGCAAGTATTCCAATGCATATATAATATATGTGTTTAAGTATTTGAGTAAATTTTAATAACAATAAAGTTAGACTGGTTATACTTATCATTAAGATGTGTTTAGTTTTAAAGAATGTATTTTAAATCTTTTAAAACATAATGATTGTATTTATCATCTCAAAATTAAAATTACTATATTAGTAAATATATATAGATGTTTATATACTTTTATATCCTTATAAGCGTCGAAACATAAGATATCTTTTATTGTGTAATTTCCTTCAAAAAAGTAAGGTAGATTATTACCTTAAACTTAATAAGAAAAATTCTTAAAAAAAGTATAGTGTTTAGGATTATTAAAATAGTAATAAATGTTATGTTAATAGTGCTTAAATATCAATACTATGTTGTTATAACAAATACAAAAAGCGTTAAGAGAAAATACAGCTCCTGGATAATGTTATCATCTAGGTAAAATTTCTATCAGACAACACGTTTTGATAGACACTGAAAATAGTTTAATATAATTACAGTAATGATAGTTACTATTATGAATAAAAATGTTAAATAGTATAGAATGTTCATAAAATATTAGTATTGATAAATCATATTTTCTAATGGAGGTTATATAATTTATATATTTACAGATAAAAACTATGATATACTAAGTTCCATTATTAAAATTTTAAAACTGAATCAAGACTGTACTCTTACACAGTATTTCTAAATATTAATTTGTTAAATACTTATTTAGTTAGAAAATGGAAATATCATTAAATATCAACAATGTAAATGCACAATAATTAAGAAATCTTTACTGAATCAGATTTCACAACCTATTTTAAAGGTATAGATCGTTTAGGTGTTTATATAGTGTTGTATGTATCATATACTAAAGTAACAGATAAAGTCATATTAGTAGAGTATGACATTATTAATATGTAATCTCATCATTAAATCGTAAAGATCATAATTCAGAGTGATTTGTCAGATACATGAGAAAATATTAAATTGTTAATTTACGTTAAAGTAATAAACATTTAGTTTGATGTATTGTTTTAAATACTTACTTAATTATTAATGAATATTAATTAATAATTTTTAATTATTCATTCAATTATTAATTGATGACTGTACTTTAATTACAATTAATAATATTAACAACTTGCGTTAAAATATTATTAATTTAGCTGATTACATCACACTGAATTTTTTATTATTATTGTTTATTTTCTGTATTGATACTCTTGTTTTTCTCTACACCGTGTACAGTGGAAGTATAGTTTATGGCTGGATTTGTGTTTTATTTTTTATTGCAGTTTATTAAATTTTAATAACTTTATGATAGTATGTGTTTAATATCCGGTTGTTATTGATTTACAATAAGATATAATAATTTTTATTGATATCAGGAAGTTAAGTTAGTAAATAACTCTAAGTACGTGCGCCTTAGTTGATCATTGTCAATGATGACACAATTAATTGTAAGTTAACTTACGATACATTTAGAGATATAAGATTCATTTTTTTCTAGTTAATCTAGAAAAATACGTTGATTTTAATCTTGTTAGATAATAGATCACTCCATAATAGATCACTCTAGTAAATTATGTTTCATAAACATTTTTATTGTGTTACTTAGCGCGAATTACAAGTGTATTGAATATATTTTTACTTAATTTAATAGTGCTACCCTTTAGCATATGAATTTAACGATAAATTATGCATAAAGATCATGTTTGACAGTAAAAATCTTTAGAATATTTCAGTCATTTAGATTGTAGAAGCTCTCATATTTAAACAGTATAGATATTAAGTTAGAAGTTTTTTATAAATTTTATATACTGGCAATGAAGATAAAAATATTTTATATTAGTAATTATATACTATAACTTTTTTAAGTTAATACTAGATCTACTGTATTTTTATACAGTATTAATTCATTTTATTCACTTAATAGTATATAACTATATGAATTTAAAGCATAAAGTTTATGAATACACATGTAAGTTTGCACAAGTGAGCAAGAAGTCAGTTTGTTATTGAATTACATTGCAAGTTATAGATCAGCGATTATATCATTGAATGTAAATTAAAATAGATTTCAAGATTTATCTACTGTGCGAAAAAGAAGAATTAAATGTATTGTGACTATATTTTGTAACTTAAAGTTAAAATTAATTTTTTAGTTTCATAATACTCTTTGTTAGTAGTATCAAAATCTTAATTTTATCTACTGTTTCCTTAATGCACTTATAATAACATTGTGTTTGGTTATGTTTACATTATTATAAAATTATCATTATTTTCTTGCGAAGGATAAATGTTATAATGACACTATCATAACTTAAACAGTTTAGAAAGTAAAAAGAAAAATATTAGTTTCAAAAATATAAATACCTAAGTAATTATATATATTTTAGTAAAAATTAATTTTATCGTTGATTGTTAAGTAATTCTTAAAAAAATTTTCTAGTCAGTAGTTTTACTTCTGACGATATAAGCTTGGTAATATTCATTCTTTTATAAAATTCTTTTTCATTTTTTAAATCATAGTTTACCTTAAAGATAATTAAGTTATTTTATATTAAATTTTCCTCTGGAAAATCATCTTAAAGATTTGCATATTTACTAAATTAAGATTCAAGTTACTTGAATACACATCTGATGTTAGTGTTATTTTGTTGTCTATCTTATCTCCGTTGATATGGAGACATGTAATTGTGTTTATAGTTATTTCTTGATTTTTTTAGATAAATTGAAAGTTGCCTCATCGAGTAAAATGGAGTGATTTTCTACTATCTTTTGTCTAATAGAATAAAATTCTTTTTGATATCCAAAGGGTTGTTAGTTTGAAACATTTTCTATTAAAATAGTTTAGATAATTTACATTAAAAGGAATTTATGTTTTTTCATAAAGATCTTCGTTTGATTAATGATTGTTAATAGTTAATATTGAGTATGAAAATTTTAACTCTTAAAGTCAAAACATGTATTAGTTGATACTGATTTATATTTTTAGTTTGCATCATCTTCTTTCTATGCAACTGTTTTTATTGTATGAGGTAGCGATGATAGAGATGATAGTGTATTCTAATACAATAGAACTATTTAAAATAATACAGTGGAATATTGATTCAGAGAATAGTTCATTCAATGTGACTTGTGATATTCTAATGAAAGAATATTGCAAGTCAAAACATTAATTTTACTTTTAGTTCAGAAATTTAATCTCAGTACATTTAACTGTTTTACGTATAAATACTAAATATATATATAGTTAAAATGAAGTTAATGACGCAATGGTCTGGTTGTAACGTTTCACTGAAAGTAATATCAAGATCGTATAAGTTTTTAAAAATATTTAATTTAATGTTTACATATATATCTTGAATATATTTTTTTGAATAAAAAACTTCAGAAGAATTAAAATGATCTTATAAAACAATTGAATATATCATAGACATATAAAGAATAATTCTTATTACGATATTTCAATACAAAGCTGATAAAACATTTTAATAGTGTGTGATTCATTAGGTCATAGTTTATTGCGATATGTTCAAATGCACTATTTATTATCTTTCTAAATCGATAGCACTAAAATTTTACAATATTAATTTTAGGAATAGTAGACTAATTAGCTAGTATATACAATTAGATTATACAAGAAAGATTATTGTAAAAAGTAAAGTGTTTTTATTGACTAATCTCCTATTTCTTAGGATAATATTATAGTATGGTAGTGGTGCTCAAATAACTTAGTAAAAATTAGAAAGTAAGTTTTATAAAATCTTTAGTTATACCTGTAGGATAAGGGGGAAGAACGTTTTGAGATTATGCATGAATTATTTATGGATTATGAATTGATCTGCATACTATGTGTTATCTATAAATTTTTAGATAACTATTGTATGATTGTTATCGTAAAATATGGGATTAGATTTAATTGAAGAATGTTTGACTAGATCATAAAATATGATAAACGTATAAATAAATTTATTTGTATTTATCAAACTATTTATTAGTCAATACTCGTGTAGTGAAAATTTATTAGTATTATAAAGATGACTTTATTTAATTATTTCATTTGTTAAAAAATACAATCAACTTTCTTGAATCTTTTTTTGCAACTATATTTAAGAAAATACTAACAACGGTTATGCATAAATTGTCTCAAGTAAAGAGTATCAGAATAAAGTGAATTTCTAAAATTTATATCACAGTAAAAATCGTATTTAGATTATTTTTCATTTTTTTATATTAAGATCAGTAGGTTACTGAGTCAATATTTTCATAAGCTAAGTTTAAAGTGAATGATTTTTTAACATCATAAGAAGCATATGGTAGTGACATGTAACGCAAGAAAGACTTTATTGATTATACCTAGAAAAATATCTGATTAAAATATACTTTTAAAATTATAAAATAGTTACTATCTATTGAAATGATTTATATATATTTAAAATATACATCTAGTGTTAGTATATTGTATTAGAGAGAATTTAATTTCTAACTAAAAATATTATCCTTTAAACATAGTGCGAGCACTAAGTAAGATTTATTAATCATTTATAGAATTAGCATGAGTAGTGTTTGAATATCTTTTTTGAGTTAATTAACTTTAGTATTTTATTTTTCTATTGCAAAATAAATGAATATACTTTTAAAATTCTATATAACTTAATACTAACATAATATTTGTAGTGAAATAATGCATATTGTATTATAATGTAGTGTACTATCTATATTTAGAGATAGTGAATTTTAGGATCTTTATTAAATACTTTTCATTGAGCAGTATATAAATTAAAATAACATTTTTCTTTTTTTTGAGAGACTGTAAAAATAGAAGAGCAGTCTTTGTATAAAATAATCTTAAATTTTATTTATAATAAAAAGTTCATTAATTAAACTAAAAACAATATATTTTTTAAAAATATAAAACATGCGGAAGTTCAAAAATGAACAATAGACTACAGAATAATTAATTTTTAGATGTTTTATACATATACTCTGAATGAGATTAAAACATGCAAAATATTATACTAAATATGCATTTAGTAGAGAGAGTAATGTTTGATGTTTACCAAACATAAGGTTTACTTGTTCAGCTTTATTACTTTAAATGTTCTAAAATATAATTTAGAACATTTAAAGTGCATACTAAATAGTTATGAATTATCTATCTAGCGTTACTGAGCTTGTAAAACTATGGTCAATAAATATAAAGAAACGTTGAGAAAATCTATATTGTCATTTTTTTCAATTTATTTAAGATCATGATTAAATATCAAATGGGTCGCGAAGAATTATAGTTTCAGCACGGTCCGGGCCTGTTGATATAATGTCAATAGGCACATCTGTCAGGGCTTCAACTCGTTTGATATAATTTAAAGCTGCTGACGGTAATAGAGCTTTGTTTTTAATACCTCGTGTGATTTCATTCCAACCGGGTAAAATCTCATAGATTGGCTTTAAACCAATCCATTTCTCTTCTGTTAATGGTGTTGTTTTCAGAATTTTACCATCTGAGCGTGTATAACCAACACAGATTTTTATTTCTTTCAGACTATCTAAAACATCTAGTTTAGTCATACAAAAACCTGATAATGAATTAATTTGAACAGATCGGTTAATAGCTACTATATCTAACCAGCCAGTACGGCGTTTACGACCTGTAGTTGTACCAAATTCTTGACCTTTCTCTAGTAAAAACTGACCTGTTTCATCAAAGAGTTCTGTTGGAAATGGGCCAGAACCAACACGGGTAGAATAAGCTTTAATAATACCTAATACATAGTTTACATAGCGTGGACCTAAACCTGAACCGGTTGCAACACCACCAGCTGTAGTATTGGAAGAGGTCACGTAAGGATAAGTACCATGATCAATATCTAATAATGTGCCTTGTGCACCTTCAAACATTACTAATTCTTTCTTTTGATTTGCTTGATACAGTAAATCAGAAACGTCAATTACCATTCCAGTAAGAACATCAGCTACTGCCATGATATCATCATATGTTTTTTGATAATTAATTGCTGGCTCGTTATAGAATTTAACTAGTTGAAAATTATGATATTCAACAATTTCTGTGAGTTTTTGAGAAAAAGTTTTTTTATTGAACAGATCACCAACACGTAAACCACGTCGAGCAACTTTATCTTCATAAGCAGGACCAATACCGCGACCTGTTGTTCCGATAGCTTTTGTGCCTCTTGCTTTTTCACGCGCATTATCTAATGCAACATGATAATTTAAAATGAGTGGGCATAATTCAGAAATATATAAGCGTCCTCGGACAGAAACACCACGATTTTCTAATTCTTTCATCTCTTTTATTAAAGCATCAGGTGCAAGCACAACTCCATTAGCAATAATTCCGATAACATGTTTATGAAGAATACCAGATGGAATTAAGTGAAGAATAGTTTTTTTACCATTTACAACAAGAGTATGACCAGCATTATGACCACCTTGATAGCGCACTACATATTTAGCACGCTCTGTTATTAAGTCAACTATCTTTCCTTTTCCTTCATCACCCCATTGGGTGCCTAATATAACAACGTTTTTACCCATTTTACAGTACACTCTGTTTCTTAAAAGTGAATGATATTATTTGAAATAAATTATTACTGCTATTTTAATACAAAACATTTTTTTAGAGAAAAAGTAAATTGATATTTTGATTTCTTTATTAAAGCTTCATTACGTAAGTGGTAATAGTGTGAATTTAAACATTCAAAACTTAAAATAAAATTTTTTACTTATATTTTCAGGTATTTTTATTAGTTTTAAGTGGATTATTTGGGGCTTGCATAAATCGAAAGAAATCAGTATCTGGGCTTAACACCATTACATCATTACCACTTTTGAAGCTTTTTTCGTATGCATGCAAACTACGAATAAAAACATAAAACTCAGGATCTTGATTAAAAGCATCAGAAAATAGTTTTATTGCCATTGCATCACCTTCACCGCGATAGGTTAGTTTAATACGCTCAGCTTTTGCTAGTATTTCTGTGACTGTTTTATCGGCTACAGCACGAATTTTTGTTGCTTTTTCTTGCCCTTCTGAACGATGTTGACGAGCAATAGCTTCACGTTCTTCACGCATGTTTGCATAGATAGCTTTAGAAATTTCGCTGGGTAATTCAATGCGCTTAATCCGAACATCAATGACTTCAATACCTAACGCTGCCATGCTGTTTGTTTTCATAGCTTTCGATATCAAATCTATGTCTTGTGTAACAAGATCAGCGACAGAGGTGATAGTAGCACTAGTTTTTTGTATTTTTTCATGTGTTTCCGTTCTTTTATTTAGTGAATTACGAATGTCAACGGTTAAACGACTACGTAAATTAGTAATGATATCTTTTACATTAAGATGACTAAATGTAGAACGTAAATGATCATTAAACTTACGTTTTAACAGTATCTGAGTTTGATATAAGTTACCACCACCTGTTGCTGCATAGTAGCGGCTAAAGTTAGTGACACGCCATTTTAGATATGAGTCTACTATTAAGTCTTTATTTTCATTTGTTAGATAACGATCTGTTTGAATTTCTAACGTTTGAATGCGTGCATCTAAAAATTTAATTGTTTCAAGAAACGGAATCTTAAAATGCAAACCAGGATTACAAATAATCGGTTGATTTTTAGAGTTGCGCAGTACTTTACCAAAACGCAAAACAATGCCGCGTTCAGTTTGAGGAATAATAAAGATAGATGTGTAAGTGAGAAATAAAATGGAAATAATACTAATAATTAGTGATTTTCGCATGATTATTCTCGTCCCACTCTAATGGCGTTAACACGTATACCACGTTTTTTCTGTACTTCTATTGCGTTATATGATGATGAATTATTTGTGTTTGAATTTATTATTTTTGATGGTAACTCCTTTTGTTTTTCACTGTTGTTATGACGAGTATGTATAAGTTTTTCTAATTGAAGTACTAAAATACCTTGATTTTTGTCATGGGCAATAATTTTGTGTGTATTACTGAAAATACGTTCCATTGTATTAATATAGAGACATTCTCTGGTAATGGTAGGTGAGGAGCGATATTCTGATAATATTTTAGATAAACTTTCAACTTCACCTTTTGTTTTTAAAATAATACTAATTTTATCAGCTTTTGCCTCTTCGATGATTTTTTGTGCGTTACCTTTTGCTAATGGTAAAACTTCGTTACGGTATGCGTGAGCTTGACGAATTTTTTTTTGTTTTTCTTCTCTTGCGGAAATTACATCATCAAATGCAGCCTTAACATCTTCAGGTGGACGAGCAGACTGGAAGTTAACATCAAGTATAGTAATACCCATTTTATATAATGAAATTGTTTCTTCAAGATCTTTTTGTGTCATATCTCGAATAAAAGTACGATTTGTCGTCAATATTTGTTCCATAGCTAATTGACCAATGACACCACGTACTGCACTATCAAGTGCTTGGCGCAAACTGTTGTCAGGATTTTTAACATTAAATAGATATTCAGCAGGATTAGTAATACTATATTGAACATTCATTTCAACGAGGATTATATTTCCATCTGATGTTAATATCATGCCATTAGTCGCTTGTTCTCGAATTGTTTCAACATTGACCGGAGTAATATGATCAATCATGGTTGGCTTCCAGTGTAAACCAGGCCCTACAACATCATTATATTCACCAAAGCGCAATATGACACCACGGTCACTTTCCATAATAATATAAAAACCTGATCCAAACCATACAATTATAACTACAGCAATAATTAATATGTTAATACGCCAACTGATTTGAGATGATTGTTTATTATTGCCACCACTATTACATTTTTGATTACGAAACTTATTACTCAGATCACTCAAGAGATTGTCGAGATTAAAACTTTTACGTTTGCGATTATTTTTTTTTCCGCTAGAGTTGCCACTCTTATTGCTGCTCCCCCACGGATCGCGGTCTTGTCCGTCATTACCGGGCTGATTCCACGTCATGTGTTAGCTCCATATCTTTATGGTTAATGTTAAGTGAAGAGAAATAAATGACTGTTAATATCAATGTCATTTCTATCGTCATTTTAAAATGACATAACTACCTAATTAGTTGTTCCTTTTTATAAAAATATTACTAATTTAACTGTGAGTATGTATCTCAAGATTGATTAAATTTTTATCTTACTTTCTCATATAAATGTTAAAAGGTTTTAGATGAATAAAATTGGTATTTCAGATAATTGTTACTCGATAGTAAAATGTAATGCAATATATGTTTTTAATTTAAAAAGGTTGATTAATATTTGCAGAAATCACGGTATTAATATATTTTTCGCACATATTTAAACATGAAATATTTTTTGTTCCTAATTTATGTGAATAATTAGGGCAAAATTCTTTAGAATATTGCCTTAATTAACAATCAATAGTATTAAAAATTTATTATCTGAAATGTTTGTGCAATACTTTCAATCATGTCAATCGTTTGATCAAACAGTCATCTTCTAGATTAGTAATCTATAGTAATTATATTTCTTTACGAGTGTCTCGAAGAAGTTCCTTGCATTCAGAAAACTAATTATGTGTTAAATAGTGAATAAATTCAACTGTATATAAAAAATGTTCTTAGATTGTTTCTGTTAATTTATTTCAGTGTCTGTTACAAGTAGTTGATTAGTGGTTGAAATATCAGTAGTCGTGATTTAGGTTAAATAAATTTAATTTACTTAATGAATGTTACATATAACTAGTAACTACAGCTATTGGAATCTTGAGTGATTTCTCGATAAATAGTTTACCTTGAATTTTTAAATTTTATTGTGATGTAACATATACTGATTAATCTATTTTTAATAAAAAATAGTTTTATTTTTAATATTAGTATTTACTATAATTACCTAGCCTGTTTCTATCTTGTAATTATTTAAGATATGTGAATTCATTAACTCAGAAAATAGATAAAACAATCTAATTTTTTATTTGAACTTATAATTGCATGGTATGAATACACGTAATTTTAGAAAATGTATTTAAGCATATCTGTGCGTCAATAATATTGAATTAGAAAAATTTTTAAAATGACGATTTGATTTTGATCTTGAGAGTATTAGCAAATAACACGATTTTCATACCATTTTCTTAGATAATATTAATTATTTATTTAAATTTACTTTTCTAATATAATGTTTTAATAAAGACATTTATAATTGTTTTTTACTATTTTTAGTTATTCTATATTAAAAACTTACCGAGTACTTATGTTCTTCTAGATTTTATCTTTCGTTCCTTGAAAAATATATATTAAGACAATTATTTTTTATATTAATCTTATTAAATAAAGATATAATTTCTTAGGTTGTAAATGAATATACAAAGAAAAACACAGATAAATTCTCCTACCTATGTTTTCTTCAATTTTACTGTGCAAGCTGAATTACTCAGTAGGTTCGTGATGTTGCTGAGTAAAAGTGTTAATATGATAGTTGCTATTATTTTTACCACTTGCACCACCACTATGATGAGAAATAGGGCGAGCAGGAACTACAGTAGAAATCGCGTGCTTATAAAGCATCTGGCTCACCGTGTTTTTTAGTAAAATAACAAACTGGTCAAAAGATTCGATCTGTCCTTGTAATTTTATACCATTTACTAAATAAATTGATACAGGAACCTTTTCACGACGTAATGCATTCAGAAATGGATCTTGCAAAGATTGCCCCTTAGCCATTTTGTGTTTTCCTTATTTTATTATTTTTAAATAAGACCTTTATAATTTTAAAAAATTAGTTATTTAAAACATTGTACTGAAGGTTTTTAATTACATACATAAGTAATATTTTATATAGTAATACACTACTGATACTTTAAGTTATAATGGATATTACCATTATTTAGTTACTATTTAGTCACTTAAGTTACGTCAGTTTTTATATTATTCCTAAGATTATTTTAGGTTTTTATTTAAATGCGATTTGAATTATTGAAAGTGATAGTTTGCATAACAACTTTAAGTGCTTTCTTTGATTGTTCATTATCTAACCAATGAATGTTACCCCAGTTTCTTAACCAGGTCATTTGTCGTTTAGCTAGTTGTCGTGTTGCACAAAGTCCCTGATAAATCATCTCATTATACTGTATGTTTCCTTCTAAATATGACCACATTTGCCGGTATCCGACACAACGAATAGAGGGTAAATTAATATGTAAATCACTACGCTTATGAAGAGCACGAACTTCTTCCTCAAAACCTGAATCGAGCATATGATAAAAGCGTTTCTCAATACGTTGATGTAGAATTTTACGATTTTCAAGTGTTATAGCAAACTGAAAAACATTATAAGGTAATTTTTCACCCGTTATTTTCGTCATTTCAGTTAAAGTTTTTCCTGAAATGAGATACACCCCTAAAGCACGAGATAATTTTTGTGAATTATTAGGATGAATTCTAGCGGCGGCTAGTGGGTCGACTAATCCTAAACGTCGATGAATTTCAGACCATCCTTGTTTTTTTGCTATTAATTCAATCTCGGCATGAATATCAGGATCAGTAGAAGGTAACGGTGATAGTCCTTCTAGCAATACCTTGAAATAAAGCATTGTACCGCCTACCAGTAATGGAATTTTATCTTTAGCGATAATTTCATTCATTTCTTGTAATACATCTTGTCGAAAGTTAGCAGCAGAATAAGGTACTGAGGGATCAAGAATATCAATCAAGCGATGAGGAGTTTGGGTAAGTTCCTCTGATGTTGGCTTCGCTGTACCAATGTCCATACCACGGTAGATCAATGCAGAATCGACACTGATCACCTCTACTGGTAAGTATTGATATAAGGTGATTGCTAATGCAGTCTTACCTGAGGCTGTAGGCCCCATTAAGAATATGACATCCGGTTTTTTTGGAGTTACTAAAGTACTCATGCGTTAATATAGCTACTAGAGATTATCAATGAATGAACGATAATAATTTTAGTGAAGGTTTTTAATAAGTTGATAGAAAAGCAGGTTAAGTTCTTTGAACAACTGCACCACTTTTGCTTAACTTTAATTTTTTTATCATTCTCCTAGTGAAAGTTTGTACATGAATTATTTAATAAGATTAAAATAAATAATTATTTTTTTTCTGAGAAACAATCGAGAAAATTAGAAAAATTCAGAATAAATTTTAGATTTTTAATGGAAACGAGATTACATAAGTAATTGCCTCTTTATGAGAGCATCGTGTCTTTAATATTAAATAATGTCAACAGTTTATTGTTTTTCTTAACAATTATTATTCTAGTAGACTTAAGTGAGAACTGAAGCGGAGTTAATGACGTTTAAAATTTTAATATCTTACAATTAGACGAGAATTTCAGTAACCTCAAGAGGTAATGTGATTTTATTAAGGATAAGAAGATGAATTTTAATTAGGATTCAATTTATGTTATTTTTTTAAATAACGCGTGAAAATTTCTCTAAATAAGTAATTATTGATCTTTTTAGTCACTGATTAAAAAGAAATTATTGAGAGTTTAGCATTTCTTTCGTTAGAAATAAAAATTTATATTATTTATTTTTTAATAGAAAAACATTCATCTTTGATGGAGTAGTTCTTTTCCTCGATTATAATTTAACTAATAAAAGTTGAAATGAGTTTTTTTTGGATTTAAAGTTATTATTGTTTTGTTATGACTTTACAGTAATGGATAAAATTGAATCAGGTTATTTATATCTAGAAAAAAATATTAACTTTTATGTCTATGTGCATTTTTATGTAATGTGTATAGACGGTTATTATTTTTGGGGTGTAAACAAAATAGTTATTACTTAAAGAAGCATGATTGTTAGTGTATATATTATAAGCTTCATTTTTTTGAATTACTCGGTACAATTATATACTTAAATATGTTTTATACCTTGATACATAAACTAATATATTTGTTTTTAGATAAGAGAAGTTCCGCGTGTTTTATAGAGTAGACATTGAGATTAATTTATTGAAAATTAATAGTCCAATAGATTATATATTCTGCTTGTTATTTACTATGAAAGTGATTTTCATAATTTCGTTGAATGATTTCGTTAATTCACTGATTATAGCATAATGAGTCTATTTATATAATAATATTACATATTATTAATGGAGTTATTTAAAAACAATATTCTAGTATTTTAATAAATATATTAGTATTTTACCAAGAGCTCACTAGTATTTTTGTATAAACTTAATAGCACATTTGTAGCTTAATCAAGTTTAATTCTTTGTTTTATCATGAGGTGTACAAGTATTATTTAAATTCATCGTAATATTCAGAGGAGCAAGTGCTATATGTCAGATAATTTCATTAATATGACTAAATTTCATTTTCAGTTCGTATAAATATACTATGTATTGGTATATTATAAAATATATCAAGTATCTAAACTTGTGTATAGGTGAGAGAAGACATTGTTTTTACAACCACTGTCATATTTCATTTTTCAGTGAAGAGTTTCTATATGTATTACCTTATTGCATTGATTTTGAGGTCAAAAGAAAATAAGAAACAGAACTAATCTATTTACTAACGTTTTTTTATGAAACTCAGTGATTATAATAGCTTCAAAATTATCGATCGGTATTATTGTACTTGTAGTATGCCGATTTAAAGTATCTCACTTATTATTTTTTCACACTATTTTATTGTTTCGAATAGGAATTAATTTCATATTACTATCTTGAATATTAATTACTCTAACATTGATTCTATTTCAGTTAGTTTTTAATACGGATAATAAGATCTTGCGATGAATTCACTGGCCTAAATTTGATGGGCTAGTTGAGTCGATAATATCTATATTAACCTTCTTACCTTATCTTTTAATTTAGATAAGTTTGTAAAGGATTAGCAAGGAAATATTCTCTTAATCCTTGATGAATTGCTTCAACTATTTTTTTTTGATAACGGTTAGATTTTAGCAGTTTTTCTTCTATAGCATTACTAATAAAACCTATTTCAATAAGAAACGATGGAATATCAGGTGAACGTAATACGCCTAGACTAGCATGTTCCGGGCTACTTTTGTGAATATTTCCGATTTTCTTAAGTTGTTGAATAACTTTGAGGGCCATATTATAACCAACACGCTGAGAATGACCAAATTGCAGATCTAGCATAACTTTACTTAAATAAGGATCAGTTCTACTTAATACTTCTCCTACGCCTCCTAGTAGTTCAGATTGTTTTTTATGTTGTGTGAGCCAGTTACCTAATTCATTGTGAGCTCTACGATTAGAGAGTACCCAAATAGAAGCTCCACGAACGTTCCTGTTTGGTGCAGAGTCTGCATGGATAGAAATTAGCATATTAGCATCTTTCTTACGTGCGACATCAGAACGCTTTCTTACTGAAATAAAATAGTCACCATTGCGTGTTAGGACTGGTTTAAACATTGGATTTAACGCAAGATTTTTATATAATTTTCTAGCGATACTTAATGTAACATTTTTTTCAGAATAGCCATGATTACCAATTGCACCAGGATCTTTACCTCCATGTCCTGCATCAATAGCAATTATCACTTTTTTAGAACTCTGTAATGTTTTTTTATTTGTTTTAATTGGTGATAGTGCTACTGTTGACATTTTTATTTTAAGTAATTTATTTTGTGTTGATGGTAATGCATTTTTTTTAATAGCTCGCATTGATTTAGCTTTTTTATTTAAAGATACTGATTTTTTTTTAGTGGAAAAAAGACTAAATACAACTCGATATTGTCCAGAAACTTGTTTAAGAGAAGCTTGTATCTTTGCTGATTTGGATAATTCCAATACGATTCGTTTATTATTTTTATTCGGGGATTGACTAGTGCGTACTACTTTAACTAGATTTCCTGATGGTATTTTTATTGGTAATTTAATAATCTTAACATTTTGTTTGATGTCAATGACAAGTCGTTCTGGTGAATGTAAAGAAAAATATTTATAATCAGGCCTACCATTTGAGATAGTTAATGTGATCTGTGCTTTTGAAAGATGATAATCAACGTGAATATCTGCTCTAGTAGTAGCTTGCACTACTTGAGATAGAAAGCATAAAGATAAAGTTATTAAAATACATAAGAAGGAAAATATACTTTTTTTTATGATATTCATTGCTAATGTGTTCATCATGAGTAAAAGTTTCCTTAAATTACTTGTCATTTTTCTAACAACGATTCTTCGTTTTTAGAGAAAGCAATCAATTCAGCTTGACGTCCTTCATATTGGCAAGTAAGGTAAATCTCAAGATCTGCTTTGGGTAAAAAACTTTGACCGTTCTGCGGCCATTCTATTAACCAGATAGATTCTTGTGAAGAATAGTCTCTGATTCCAATAAAATCTAGCTCTTCTGGAACGACTAAGCAATAAAGATCAAAATGAAAGATATTCTTATCAAGAAAGTAATAAGATTCAACTAATGTATATGTTGGACTTTTAACATGCCCTTCATAACCTAATTTTTGTAAAAAACCACGGCTAAATGTTGTTTCCCTGTTCCTAGATCGCTATATAAATTAATAATAGCTTTTTTTTACAGAAACTTGCAATCATTTTACCTAGCGAAACAGTTTTCTCTTCACTTTCGAGTTGTAAAATCAGTTTTTTCATGGATTATGTAATTAAATTAATAAGAAAATAGATCAACGATATTATTAGAAATAATAGCAATCTATAATTGTTATATTTTTTTGTTTATGTTATAGAATTCTTTAAACGGAGACGTAGAATAAATAACATATATTTAATATCATTTAAGATAAATTATATTAAATAAGTAATAAATAAAGTATGATTATCAATCGATAATAATAAAATAAATATCAATATCAATTAGATAACTAAAATATTTAATCTTTCCTTAATAATTAATTATAGAGAGATTAAAGTATTAGGGTATATATATTAAGAGTACTTATGATAATTCAATAAGATATAATAGTATTCTTGCTTACTGTAAATTTTTTAAAAAATTTCATCAAAAGGCTTCTAGGAATTCATTTTCTTGTAAAAATTAATGTCTGCAATGGAGGCTTTTTATTTGAAGAACCTATACTTTACAATTTTATTACATAAATATCACCATAGTGATATAGAATAAGTATATCGACATGGTATATTAAGATCTAGAATTAATGAATAATATTTTAGAACTTGATATGTCATTAATATGTGTATGAATGATTGTGATACAAAAGTATACATTTCCAGAAGGATAATTAACCTTAACATAAGCCGCCTTAATTTTATATACTAAGCTGATGATATTTTTAAAAAATATGAAAAATCTGAACGATCATATTTACGTATGTTCTTAGAACATACTTTTTTAAAATTTTATTTTATTATGTGAATTATTCTTAAATTTAGCATGTTATTTCATTGCAAAAAAGATAATTAAGGAGACAATAGCTATGTTAATTTTAATCAGTTCAGTTACATTGTGATTTTTTTAAAAATTATTGAATATTTGTTCCACGCTATAAACACAATAAATTCTAGATTGACAATTTAAAGATTATATGAAAAATTTTTTAAATTCTTCCGTATTTAGTAATATTTTCAGCTAAGTTAATCCACAGTTGATGGCTTTATCCCGAAAGTAGTCTAACATTGATGAGATAGCATTCATTATGTTTTGTTATTGTAGTAAAAATAATTATACCTAGTATACAATATACATTTTTGAAAATGTTTTATTGATACAATTGTTATTTCAACATATTTGTTACGTATGAAAGGAATGTTGATATAGTCTCATTAGCTAGTTAGTTGTTTGTTTGTATTTTAGTTTTTTCTGACTATAGTGCTCTATATTCAATTAGTAATTGTTATCACAATTTATCATTTAATATCAAAACTTTTTATCTATATTATATAATAATCTTTTATGAGTTTATATAGGGGTTTAAACTCTTGCGTTTATTAATCATTACTACAGTTTTATAAGCATGCTGATCTGTTACAAATAAAATATCTCATCATATTAATACTTGTTGTAATAGGTTTGACTTCATTGTTAATGATGTTTTAAAGTATATAATATTTTACTATTATTATTTACTTGTTTTGTAAACAATACCATTTAGTCAGTTTGAATCAAAACTGTTTATAGGGTAAATAAATACAAAACCTACAAATATATGACAATATTTAATTTTCTAATAGTAAGTGTATTTGCGACCTGTAAGTATTTACTATTTCACTATTTCATGATTTCATTTATTTAATACTTCTCAATATATGTAATTTTTGTAGATATATGTTAATAGAATATATGAAAAGAATTACGTTTGAAGTAAGATTTTAAATAACTCCTATTATGATGTTTAAGAGTGAAAAAATTTTCTTGTAATTATGTTTGTGATACTCAGTATAGTTATTATGTATTTTTAATAAAGGACGTGAAGTTTATTATTCAATCTATAGTAGTTAAGACTCTTATTAGAATTACTAAATCTGTCATTGAGATTATATTAGTATTATTAAATAATCAAATATGTTCAATTTAAATAAATATTAATCATGAACATATTAACAGATTTTAATGCGCTTCATCCCAGTTATTTCCGACATATGCATTAACTTTTAATGGTACATCAAGTTTTATGGTTTGCTTCATTAATTCACAAACTTTTTGTGTAACTTTATCAATTTCAGATTCTTTTACTTCAAAAACCAATTCATCGTGCACCTGCATCAACATATCAGTTTCAAGTTTTTCTGCCTTTAACCAGTTTTCTATTGCTATCATTGCTTTTTTGATAATATCTGCTGCAGTACCTTGTATTGGTGCATTGATGGCTTCTCGTTCTGCAGTGTTGTAATGTATTCGATTGGTAGATGTAATGTTTGCAATATATAATCGACGACCTTCTAAAGTTTCAACATAACCTTTTTCAGAAGCTTGATTACTTGTATTTTTCATATAACTTAGTACACCGGGGTAACGTTCAAAATAGAGATCTATATAACGTTTTGCTTCACAACGTGCAATAGATAACTGGCGAGATAATCCAAAAGCACTCATGCCATAAATTAAACCAAAATTAATTATTTTTGCACTATGTCGTTGTTCATTAGTTACATCATTAATTGACAGATCAAAGATCTCAGCAGCAGTAATTTTATGAATGTCTTTATCTTCAGAAAATGCATGTAACAACCCTATATCTTGTGATAAATGTGCTATAATGCGAAGTTCGATTTGAGAATAGTCTGCGGACATAATTTTATATCCTTTACGGGCGATAAAGGCTTGGCGAATCTGGCGTCCTGCTTCTGTTCTGATTGGAATGTTTTGTAAGTTAGGATCACGTGAAGATAAGCGGCCGGTTACAGTAACAGCTTGCTTATAAGAAGTATGTACACGCTGGGTTTTTGAATTGATCATTAACGGCAATTTATCTATGTAGGTTGATTTTAGTTTTGAAAGATTACGGTATTTTAACAATAATTTAGGCAATGTATGGTACAGTGCAAGTTGCTCAAGAACGTTTTCATTAGTTGAAGGTCGCCCAGTTGGCATTATCTTTATAATAGGCAATTTTAGTTTTGTAAATAAAATGGTCTGTAATTGTTGTGGTGACCCAAGATTAAATTTTCCCCCTGCCAATTCAAAGGCTTCTTGTTCTAGTTTCATTAAACTCTTCTGAATTTCTTTAGATTGTGAGGCTAAAAGAGTAGCATCAATTAATACGCCTTTACGTTCCATTTTTATTAATATAGGTACTAATAGCATTTCAATATTTCGGAAGATTTTAGCTAGCTTTGGCTTTGCTTCAAGCTTAGGGAAAAGAATTTTATGTAGTAATAAAGTTACAGCGGTATTTTCTGCTGCATAATTTGCAGCTTTTTCAAGGGTAATTTTGTTAAATGTTAGTTGTATTTTATTCTTTCCCGCGATGTCTTCAAGAGAGGTTGTTTTATAATTCAAATGACGTTTAGCAAGAATACTAATATTATCATGCTCCATAACTGCTAGATTGCTTAATATGTAGGACTCTAGCATAATATCAAATTCAATACCTTGAAGTTTAATGTTATAGTTTTCTAAAATTTTTGCATGATTTTTTAAATTTTGACCAATTTTTAATATTTGTCTGTTTTCCAGTATTGGCTTTATTGCAGTCATCACTTTATCTATAGGTAGCTGAACAGGTGCATTAATATAGTCATGACCTATTGGTAGATAGGCTGCATGACCTGGCTTTATGGAAAATGATATCCCAACTAAACGCGCTTCTTGTCTGCTTAGACTATCTATTTCAGTATTAAAAGAAAACATTGGAGCTGACGCTAGCTTTTCTAACCAACGCTCAAAATCTATGTTTTTTAAAATTATTTCATAATTTTTTGTATTTAGTGTTGGTTGAGTGATAACAGTGGATTGGATATTTTTTTCAACAGTATTTTCTAGTAGAGTCGTACTATTGTTTCGTGTGCTATTCATCCAAATTCCACTTTCAATATTTGTTAGTAAGCGTTTGAATTCATAACGACTAAATAATTGATAAAGTTTATGAGTATTTAATTCTTTTACCGCAAGTTCTTTATAGCTTTTTTTAAGATGAATATCTGTTTTAATAGTTGCAAGTTGATAAGAAAGAAATGCTAATTCACGATTTTTTTTCATTTTTAGAGCTAAGGTTTTTGAACCTCTAAACTTTAAAGCTGCAATATTATCCAAAGAGTTATAGATTTTTTCTAAATTTCCAATTCCTTTCAATAGTGACAATGCTGTTTTTTGACCAATTCCCGGAACACCTGGAATATTATCTGAAGAATCGCCCATTAATGCAAAAAAATCAATGATTAACTCAGGTGGAACACTATATTTTTTTTCAACTTCTTTAGGGTCTAGGATTGTATTATTCATTGTGTTAATTAAAGTAATATGTGGATCAACCAGTTGCGCCATATCTTTGTCATTCGTGCTGATTAATACGGGTATATTTTTTAGACTAACTTGTTGTGCAAGTGTACCGATTACATCGTCAGCTTCGACACCTGAAACTACTAGCAATGGTAGTCCCATTGCTTTAATTATTTTATGTAAGGGCGCTACTTGTTCTTGGAGATCATTAGGCATGGGAGGGCGATGGGATTTATAACCATGAAACAGTTTATCACGAAAGGTTTTACCCTTTGCATCAAAAACAACAGCCATATGACTTGGTTTGTATTGTACAAGTAAGCTACGTAGCATGTTGATCACGCCATACATTGCTCCGGTTGATTCACCAGCAGTATTAGTCATTAATGGACATGCATGATAAGCACGGTATAGATAAGATGAACCATCTACTAAAATAAATGGGTTTTCTGCTATTTTAGTCATAATCTCTCATCATCATTGTGATTGGAATGAATATTGATAGCATGCCATAATATATATTTAGATACACGTGTTCTTTATATTTTATTATTTATTTTAGTTTAAAATTTTAATTCGTAAAATATATTATTTATGTTTCGAAAGAAGTGGTTTTTAGACAATTTTTTAATAACTCCGTAGTTAAAATAGTATTATATCTTTTATTAAACAAAGAAAAGATATAAATAATTTAAATATAATAAACAAATTAAATATACATAAAATTCATCTGAGGAAAATCTGTTTAATTGTTTGTAGATCTTGATTATCTTAAAAAGGATCGTGAAAGATGACGGCGAATCACGCCGCCATAAGTTTAAACTATTTTTTGTTAATCAAGTAGTTTACAATATTTGAGAATTCTTTACCATAATCAGTATCGTGTTTAACTTCAATACTGTTGTTACAAATTTGGTATTTACCATTAACAAACACAGTTGGAACGGCGCGTAATTTTAATTTTTTTGCTGCATTTTTTTGTTTAACTACTAAGGACTTAACAATAAAACTATTTAATGCTGCATCGTATTCTTCACCGCTAATACCTAATGTCATAAAAGTGTTACGGATATCTTCAGGAGTATTAATTAGTTGAGTTTTTTGAATCTTTTCTAATAAGATTGGAAGGATTTTTTGTTCTATTTTTAATGCTATCGCAACTGCCCAAGCTTGTGTTAAGTAAGGACCTAGTGGTCCTAAGGAATCAATGTGATAACGTTCTACCTTTATGCCTTCAGGTAAGTTTTTTTCTACTGTTTTCGGTATTTTATAGATATTTTCAAATTGATAACATTGTGAACAGTAAAAAGAAAAAAATTCTAAGACCTGTGGTAGACTTTTTTCTGACGGTTGAATTTTAGCATACTCTTTTCCTTCTAAATAATTGCCTGAAGATGCTAAAAATGACATAGTTATACCTATTATAGCTAATATAATTTTTTTCATATATAATATTCTCCAAAAAAATAAAATTACTTTTTATCAAAAGTATTTATTGCATTGAACATCGACTGTTGTTTGATGTTATATTGCATTAATATAAAATATATTCATTTTTTTTAAAACCATTCATTAAATTAACTTTTATGAAACATTTTTAGGAAAATAAGGATCTTATTAAAAATCATAATTTATTATAAACAGTGAACATTTTGATTTTTTTAGCATTGCAATGAGTTTGAGCTGTTTATATCAAAATTATAATATGCATTATAGACTTAAGTAAAATATGAAAGTATATTATTTTTTATGCAAGATATTAAATAATATTTATACATTTCATAGTTGGTCCAGTACCTGCATCAAAAAAGACTCTAAAGTAAAACTTATCCTGAACAAAAAAACTTTCCAAGGTGATAATCTCTATTTCATTATCATCAGAATACAATCAATTTTCAAACGATTTAAAAATTTTTTTTGTATTGTGATTATTGTAATCTGCGTCATAAGTTTCTATTCTAATTAAAGGATTCCATCGTACTAATATAAAATAAAAACTAAAAGTATTTCTTTTCGTATTTGACAGTTAAAGTCTCATCAAAAATTAACGATTCGTTAATTAAAATATTTATTTTATATTGTACTCTATCTTTTAATTCGAAAATATACATAAATAAAATTAATTAACTTGAATAGTTTTACAGAAAATAAAAACAAGAAATAGAATAACGAGTCATTTAGTGCTCTACAACTTAAAAGTAAATTATACTTTTCTTTAAATGTTTGATTATTCTAACTTTTTAAGTGATAAAAATTTAGTATAAATAATTCATGTTTATTGTACTGATATCAGAAGTGGTTAATTTTATTATCGCTAAATTTAATTTTCCTATTTTTTAAATAAAGAATATATTTTTTTGATACTATTTAGTAATAGTATTAAGCGGGATTTTATAAATAATGAATACTAAAATGTTTAATTTTATTTATCCTTACTTTATCTTTTGCAAAGTATGAGTATTATTGCATTGCAGTTTTAAAATTATCGTGTTATTCTCGTTTAAATGGAATAAAAGTTGTATTTAGCATGAGCAAAGGTAACTTATTTAAGTTCGTATAAAAATAAACATTTATAAAATATAAAGTTTATCATAAATTTTTATTAATCTTAGTTGATTTTATTGTAAAGCTAAAGTTAATATAAGATTTTTTAAATATAATTACTTATGTCTCTTGATTAATGTAAGAACACCTCTAATAGTATGATTAGTTTAGAAATATTTTAATAAAACAATTAATAAAAAATAAGTTGGTTAGTTAATACGTTTCAAACGTATATCTTTCGGAAAGTGGATGTGTATAGAATATTTTGTGCAACTATAATATCTATAAACTATTTAATAGAAAAATGTCTTCTTTATTCATTTTTAGAGAAAACTACAACATATTTGTACTTTACAATATGAACTCTATGAAAAAACATGTTCAACTTTCTCGAGCTAGCATTAACATGTGTTTAGTGAATTTTGTTTTTTAAAGTTGAGAAAATTAATATTATTTTTATTATCATTAATATGAATAGCGTGAATAATATTGATATAATTTATAGTTTGAGCAAAAGTTTCTGAGATCAAACGATACTATTTTGGTAGATTTAAAGGTTTAATTATATTAATTTAATATTTAGTATTTTTACTATGTAGAAAAATACAAAACAGAATAAGATCTCATGCAAGAAAATATTATGTAGTTTTGTTGTATGATTAAGAGAATTAACTATGTAACATTTTTATTACCATTGCATACTTAATTACTCATACACACTTTTAAGAAAGAAAAGATTATGTATTGTTTTATTTACAATGAAAGGTCAATATGAGCACCTAGTAAAGGGTATAATACTTAATGTGATTTTTTTACTGGCTAGTCAAGATCGAGTTTCTGCATGAAAGTGCACTTGCTTTATTAAAATGTAGTATTTTCTAATTTAGAAGTGCTTATTTTAGTATTTTTTTAGATTCAAGTGAACTGAATTACAGGTGATTAGTTATCACTGTCATTTACTAGTAGTTTTAAAGTTGTTTTTACAAGCAGAGTGAAACCGATATTAATTAGTAGTTTCTGGTGGAGCGTATGGCTAATACAGCTGTACATAAATTATTAATAAATAGATTTGTATTAAGCATTCTAGTTCATATTTATCATAAATCTTTTTCTAAGAGATGTGAACGTATACATGCTTTTCAATATTTTTATAAGACTTAGAACTGTGTTATCGATACTAGAAAACATGATAGACAAGATTGCATATTATTAGCACTGCTAACGCATGTTCACTTTCTATTAAAAGATAACGGATGATGTGTAATATTATTATTTTAATAAAAATAAGTTCATTAACTTTAGCTTCGAACTTAAAAGAAAATAACCTCTTATCGCTCTAATAACATTACTTACCTCTGTTTAACAAAAATTTATTTTTATACAATCAATAATCGCTATCGTCAAAGCAGGAAACAGTATAAACATTAAAACTAAAAATGAACTTTTTATATCATATAATATTTAATAAGTGAGAAAATGGAATCACGTGTACTAGAAAATGAATAATTTATATGAGCTCTTGACTTATTTATATATTGCTTGATTCATTTCTAGTGAAAAGTTCAGTTAAGTATAAAATGTTTTTCTGCTTGCATCAAAATTACTAATATATTTAATATGTAATATATGACGTTATGTGGAAAGCAGCGAAAATTCTATATGTTACGTGATGTTTAATACCTATTGCAATGTACTTTTTTAGTGAAAGTACAAAACGTATTATAGTAAGGAGTTAATTTACTCTTATTTAAGAATAGTATTGATATCGCTAAGTAGATAGCATTGACCTTCTTCTAATTCAGATTATGCTTAAGGTGTCAAGAACACTTGCATAAGCTAGGTGTTATCTGGAATTTTTTAAATTTCTAAATAGTTAAGAAGAGCTAAAATGGATAAATCTAATTGCCAGGTCTTTCAGTAAAAAATTTCCATATTTTATACTACAACAGAATAATCTAGTTACTCTGCACAGAATATCGTAACGAAGGTTAGATTCACTAGTCAAGCGGTAGAATATGATAAAAGAAGTTTCAGGGAATTTATAGAAAATTATTCAAAGTTAAAAATTTTTTAATATTCTCGTACCTTTCTGAAATGTGATTATGCTTAGCTATTCCTCTGCAGCTAATAGTTGCACCATATTAAGACAAAGTAACTTGGTGGTAAGTGTGATGTAGTTAATCGTCAGGTAATTTTCTACGAACATTATCAATCAAAGACGAAAAATGAGAAATGTAAATAGGAATGCTTTATTAATATAATTTTAAAAAAGCAACACATAAAGATAATTTAATTTTTATTCAAAAATTAGACAGTAAATTACTATAGAAATAAACTGTTAGTATCGAAAGTGCGTTTGTGTCTTATGTCTTTACAGGTGATTCTGCGGGTTAAAAATATTTTTTAAGTATTTCAGAAAGTTAATGAATGGTAATGTTTATACTAGTTCAATTTTAAACTATAACTCATGTATATTTAATTAAGAAAACCCTTCGAAAATCAATCAATAAAATGAACCGAAAGTAGAAAGGGATGTTTAAACTCTCAAAACACAATCATCAATAATACTATTAATACAAGCTTCTCAGTGAGCACCTTGACTTTATATCAATTATTATTTCTTTGATTATACGGTTTTTAAATTATTTATTGGTATTTTATGTAGACTAATGACGAGATAGAGATGTTTTTGATAAAAAGTGAAGTATAAAACAACATCAGGAGACAAGAAATATAATACTCTCTTTACCGTTCGTAAATAGCAATACTTTGAGTGAATTAGATCTTTTTTTGTATGATCCTTAAAAATTAGAAAGCTTAACAAAATAGTAATAAATATATTATTTATACTGAATACGCTCTGGTAGGAAATATTATTATTCGTAAATATGTGCATGTTATATTGTTGTATTTTCCGGATAATATATAATATAATGAATAGTAAGTAATGTATTTCAAGTCAAACTTGTGTACAGTATATTTGAACTTTAGAAATTTTTACTGTACATCAAAAAATTACTAGGATAGCTAAGTAAACTTATAGATTAAAATATTGTATTTTTAATACATATTTTACCTTCATTATTTCTTTAGTGTATGGATAACCTGGAGAATTTTTATATATAATAATAGTGGCTTCCAGATTAATATTATATTGCTTTCTCATTACTTATCACTGAGATAGAAAATAACAATGAAAATATCTTCTCACAGTGATGACACAAGATTAAGCACATAACGTATTTGAAGATGTAAAATATAATTAAATAATTTAGAGTAACACTTAGTCAATACTTTAATATTAACACGTTAGCTTTTTATCAAGAATCTTCTAACTTACGTTTTTAAAGATTTTTATTTAAGAGAGCGATCTGATCACGCTCTAGAAACTGGGATTAATATGAGCTGGAAATCACTATTTTTTAGTATCATGCAGAATGATTAAACAAGGCAAGCATTTATTATAAACTGCGAGAGCATATGATTAAGCGTGTGAGAGCTTTACAATAGAAAGGTGTAAGATGCTATTAAGAATAATATATGTTAGTTATTATTTATACACTGCATGATAATTATGATGTATGTAATACAACCGTCTAGAATTTAGTTTTTTATCAGCTATAAGCCTTAAAATACTGCTACAAATTTTGTAGGCTGATTTATTCTTGAAACTCCGTCTATTGAAACTTTTAAAAGCATTAGGAAGTGAATTGACTTTTATTTGAAATAATGAAAATGGTAATCTATTAATATTGTTAGTTGTTAGTGATAAAACACTACTAGACTGCATCTCAAGTAAAAAATATTTTATTTGTGATATGGAACAGAGTATTAGTAAGTGTTTTTGGTAGATACATTCTTACTCAACGTTCTGTTGATAACGATCACTTCAGGTGAACGATGCTAACAGTAATCTGATCCAGAATTAAGGATATCAAAATTACCTTACCGTCATTTACAGCATGTATCGAAAAAATTTAGTAAATGCAACTGAGGAAGTCAGTGTGTAGAGCATGTAGTATATCTGAAGCTAAGTAGAGATTATTGAGAACTAAAAATCAGCTAATATAGTTAAAATTTAGCTGATAAGATAAAGATAGTCTGTGAAATGCTAATCAGCACGTAATTGTACTTGATGTCTATTTTAAGTTTTAATAATTGTACATTCCTCATTTAGTTCGGTTTTTTATACTTATGATAGGAGTTTATACGTTATGCGAATTACCTTCTTTACTAGAACCTAATTATATTACACTAATTGAGCGTGTCAGACGCAGAGTAGGATTAAGAACAGATATGTGTATAGTTTTGAGAAATCAGAAAACTCTATATATCATAAATATTCTTAATAAAAAATTTATTAATATTCGTTTTGACTTACTGATAAGCATCTTTAAGGTAGATGTTACTATCAGTTATTCCTTTTAAAATAACATTATTTTTTTTATTAAGTAGGAGATTTTATTAATGAAAATTCTGTAGCTATTCTGGAAGTATAGTTTATTGCGTCTATGGTCAAAAATCGTTGTGTAAGTAGTAAAATATAAATAATACTGTTGTTTACCAGAAAATAGATATGTTATTAGCAGTAAGTGCAACCAATATGGAGTAGAATATCTGGAAGCTTACGGGTACTTTTACAATGTATTCTAGGTCGGAAGGGTTGTAATGCTCTTCTTTAGTTGTATTGCTCGCATAACATATTAATGAGTCTTTCTAATCGGTGTTACCAAATCAACAGGACTAACGGCGAGGTGGCGCTGTGCACAAATACCGGCATAGTAAATTGACTCAAACGTAAATAATTAATAGAATTTACTAAAGACGTTTTTATTATCTATATTAAACAAGATAGTGTTGGACATATAATAACTATACACTCTAAGAAAAATCATTACGGTGTAACCATCATTATCACAGATAGACTTAGAGTATACATTCGCCTGATTAAGTGAAATATGGTAGTATCAATTACCATAATCGAAAAGATGATAGTTTCTAGAGTGATATTGAAACTACATAAACAGATTTAAATAATATTTTAATAAAAAGAAGTTAATATGCTTTTTCCGGTCAGGGAAGGTTCAAGCGTACAATAATGCTATTTTTTTACTTTAACGATGTGTTACATATAAATAATAAACAATGATATATTATTTTGGACAGTAGTACAGTCCTTGACTGATGATACAAAAACGATCAAATTAGTTTTTAATTTCATTGTTTAAATGCACACTTTCACTATTAAATAAGTATACAAGGCGAAAAGAACATATAACTAAATGTTCAACGAGATGATAAACGACGGTATCGTATTTGAGTTGACATTAATATAGATTAATAAATTAATCAAAACCATCAACTGTCTTTTTCTAAAAAACATAAAAATATTAATATTTTATATATAATAATGTATATAAAATATTTATTTGTCTTGATGCTTTTATAACTAAAAGATATGATTTTTGATTATTATTTTATGCGATTTAATGAAGATTGCGTTTTTTACTGTTTCGATACTTAAATTTATATAAGCCTAGAATTTTCTGATTATGTAAACCTCTGTGTATCTATATTTATCATTTAGGAAGTGCATATCTCATGGATTTAGTTGTAAGGAAGATGTAAATACTCTCTCTATTCAGTCTGATACTGTTATTTAGTAAGATAATAACAAATCTAAATTAAACTATTTTAATAGCATTACAAAATTATATATTTATGTTCCAGTTTTTCAAAAAGGTCAGACTAGTAATCTCTGAGACAGTTATATACACTGTATCTAGCTACCTGGATAATGGGAGTGTCAGTCCGCGGATACTCTGATAATAACAAAACGGATACTAATATGAAAATTAGATAGTTTGCGACAATGTATTATGGTTTACTTATACTATATGCATTAAGCGGTGTAGATAGTAATGACGTTTCCTGGGCTCAAGAAGTGCTTGGAAATAAAGCGCGTAAGATAAATCGATATAAGAACGGCGTTAGTATATTGGCATTATGATTGTCAATAATGATCTCTAGATTATTCGGTTCTTATACAGAAAATTTTAACTAAAATAAGGAAGCATACGTTACTTCTTACCTATTTTGAAAATAGTTTAATCATTTTTTCGGTTACCATAAAAATTGGTGTGTCATAAAAATCTAATCAACTAACATGCTAGACATTATACAGTAGCCTCTATAGAAACTCAAGACTTTTGTAGTGTTCAAGAAAAGCCAGTAAGAAAATTGTTTTGTAATACCTTCTGAAATAATTAGTCTTTCGACAAATGAAGTCACCTATCATTTTATTACGCTCATAGTAGATATTTAAGAAATCAATAAGGATATATGATTCTGATCTTATTTTATACAACTCTGGATGAATAATATATTCAATCATGGTGAATGTAATGATTGTTCCTATTGTATCTATTGTATTAAATAAAGAACATTCGTCGATTAAAATGTAGCCCTTTTTAGAAAAAAACTAATTAAGACACAGGGCCTGATGATTGACTATTAACTTTAAATAATTTGTTAAATGTATTTATTGCTACGAAATCATATCAGTGCCTAAATTAATATCTCACCGTGAGAAAAATGTTAGAAAAGCATTTAGGTAGTTGTTGGTAATACATTAAATAGTACTGAAAGTATTAATGCATTTTTAAAAGCCGATGGAAATATTAGGGTAATCTATAGTAATAACAAAATAATTTCAATAGCTTGATAGTATGCAAGAACTGACCCAGGGCAATAAATATTGCCATTAATGGTTAGTAAATATTCTTTATAAAGATCATGGGTGCTGGATTTAATATACTAGTTTTGCATTAATCTATTTGAAGAAGTGATAGTACAGTGCAATATGTTTTAGTGTCAATGTTTTTCCCATATTAAGTGTTAGTCCTATGTTAAAGGAGAACGTAATGCATAAAATTGACACTTCATCATACAAAATAAACTTAGTCAGGAGACGAGTAGATTACCAACGAAAATTAGTTACTAAAATATAGTTAATAAACTTAAATAATAATATTACAATACATGACTAAATGAGTGTATTATGGTTAAGTGATAAGATGTTTATCTACATAAAGGATAAAATGACAAGCTTTATTAAGCAGTAAGACGTTAATATCAGGCAAAATTAAATAAATAAAAACAAACTGATTAATATCGATTTTGTAGTTTTAAATACGCTAAGAAAAGTTTTAAAAAGATTTTTCATTAAGCTAAAATATTGAGAAATAGTGACTAAGTTATTCAATTAAAAATCATTTAAAAAAAATAACACAGATCTTTTAGATAAAATTTTTTCTAAAACCTTAGTATAATACAAACAGAAAATTATGCAAGATATACAATAAATAAACGTATTGGTAGAGTAGTTAGTGTAGAGATTGTTTCACTTGACAGAAATATCATTAAAGTCTATAGAAAAACATATTTTCTTGCAAGAGTAAGGTTAATGTGATGTTTTATTAAATTAATGAAAAATAACGACAATAGAGATTAGGAAGTCAATAAAAACGGGTATTTTATTTTCCATGGCGTACTATGGATCATAGGAATTTTTTGTTCAAAAGATAATAATACCTATAAGCATTTTTGAATGAACGTTTTACGGCTGTTTTATGATCAGGTGAATAGTTGCCACTTGAGATGACGTGAATAGATCATATTAGTGCTGAATCTCAAGATTAAGTAATTTGGAAAGTATAGCTGCATGAAATAGATTTGGATATTATAATCATAATAGTTATGTTTTAATGGGTGCAAGTGATTTTAAATTATAATTGCTATATTAATATACTTTACTAATGACTTTTATAACAATATTAATAGTTAGACTAAATGAATGTTTGGAGTATTTAATAACGCTAAAACATATGAAATATTTTAAATTAGCAAAAACCAGAAATGCCTAAAGAGACAATATTGAATAAAATCATTATATTGTTTTTATCTTTTCTGATTTAAAAAAGATTAGTATCATTCTAAAGTAAAATGCAAATCCGATAACATAATATGAATATATTATAATAATGATGTGATTTTGAAATTGTAAACCTGATACCAGTAATGCAACTGATGCATTAGTTTTCCATCAAAATAGTATTGTTAAACTGATCTCTGTTCTAGATAAAGCGGATATAAATAAAAATTAGATTTTTAATGGTACAAATAATATTTTGCTTGATTTTTAATCATAAAAAGAGATGATTCGGAAGAAAAATGCTATTAATAAATTAGGTAGATTAAGCAATCACTCTACTTCGAGCATACTTTGAGTCTCAATGAGTAAGAGAAGAAAATTATATTGATTCATCTGAAAAGATTATGTAGTGAACTTAATGAATTTTGAGATTCATACTTCCCTTATATAAATTCTCCACACACCATCTTTGGTATGTTGGTATTTAGTGTTAAAAAAGCAAAATAAGTATATAGCTGTTTTTGATTACTGCAATAATTGTCAGTTCGATATATTTATGCAAAATATAATAAGAAAGTACAGAAGTTTTAACAGATAGCATTTATTAAAAATGCTATTTAAATCAATTATAGTAAGAAGGTTAAGTATGTTTTATTATTGTGATGCTAATAGGAGTATCTAATAAGATAAAGAGAGAAAATATTGCTCAAAATAACTGATGTTTTAAAAATTAATCTTTGATAGTATCAGTTCTTTCTATGTTAAGGTAGAAAAATATACTGATTATTAAAGTAGTAGGTGAATATTTAATACTACTAATATTTTTAGTATATACACTGAAAATAATATATATTAAAAATCGATATTTTAGAGAAAATTCGAGACTAACAGACAAGACGTCTATATGTCACGTTTTTATCCATATGTATAAAGATTGAATCATCTCATTCATCTAACAGCTAAGAAAAAAGTTTAATAGAAGATGATAAGATAGGGTCTGATCTAAATCATCTTACTGACTAGATCTTAAGACAAAACAATCTAAAAAGAAATAATTTACTTTTAGTGCTCCTCAGTATAAAAGCATTATCAACCTGAAAATTAATTAGGAGGTGTAGTATAAAACAAAAGACAGTAAACTTTATAATTGAGGGCTATTATATATCTTAATATTATCGACGTGAATACGGTCCTACCTTTATATTATAGATTGTAAAAGTAAGTGGAATAATCAAACTTGTATTTTTTGAGTAATGAATAGTGCTGATAACACCTTTGACGAGGAAAGTGATGAGTCATTTCAAGTAGTAAACAGGTATAATGTGTGCGGTGAAATTTATCAAAGATTATCGTGAAGATATAAAATCTTGTTGATAGCGTGCAATTAATAAACTATGATAAATCTACTAATTACAAAGAATCTATCCACTTTAATTTTTCCCGAGACCAAATAGTTTATTCTATATTTTAAAGTTGTTTACGTCATTTTTACATAAGTAGAAGCGGTAGTAAAATAACAGCAATCAAATAGTACCGTGACATTATTCAGCGTATGGAGAGTATCAAAATTTTTATCCATGTCATCATCGATTGCGCCTTTTATATAACTAATCATAATATCTTAATTCTATTAAGTTAGGCTATCTTATAGACAAGTGAATGATAGTTATTATAATACAACTGCAAGTCTGTTATAGTCTCCGTGTCAATAATATAAGCTATTAAATTTCTATTGTATTTGTCTGTGTATTTTATATATTGTTTTTATGATTATCATACTAAAAAGATATCCTTATGCTGGGTAGAAAAAATTTTTTTCATGATCAAATCAACGTTCCATTATAGGTTTATTTATTGATATTCTACGGAGATTAATTTCTTTAAATGTATTGTTAAGTGTATTGTATACTATTTTGTTCTTTCGGAGAGAAACCCCTCGTTTATATATAGAAAAACTTAGTTTCTTTTTATGGAGCACATTAATATATGTCTGAGAAAAAATTTTTGAAATGTTAAAGTGATATTTTAAAAAAGTAAACACAGGCTGTTCGTCGGGAATTGTACATTGTTACCTCATATTTAGCACGAACGTAAGATATATCTAAGTAAGAAGATCGTGCATTTTAAAATTAAGTATGATGATCCACTCTGGTATGAATAGGAATCAATTGATAGATAACTAATTGTAGAATAATGCAAAAATAAAATTTTTTAATATAGAAAATTATTCTCGAGGTTTTCATGTCTTCCCTACACTGCGTCAGGGATACAGAACATACATATGAATCTCTGATTAAAAGATTTTAATGCTTGGAGAATTCCAGGATCTTCCCCGCTTAATAACAAGAAAGCGTCAGTGTGGAACAATTACACTATTTATATGGTGTTCATCAAGATAAACTTCCTGCAATTAGCGTGTACTGTAATTTTTAATTTTCGTGCTTTGTGTTGTCAGTAGTGAGTGCTTATTTTAAAATAGGTTTAAGTGTATGGTAAATATTTTAAGTATAAATTTTATACAGTATCGATGATTTATTAGTATTACTAATATTAATTAGATACTGTAATTTTACATTAACGTACATTCTTGCTAATGGCGACTGATTATAGTACTGACAGATCACGGAGGTCTACTTCGAAGAGAAATATTGTATCTGTAGATACTGACTGAATATTGCTTTGATTCGAGTTCATTTAATTTCCGTAAAGTATTCTTTGGATAACTCTATCGAAGTCAAAGGTAATTTCTTCCCGGTTTTAGCATTATGGCTCTAGCTCGTCTGTGGTCTCTCCATATATGTTAGGCTTAAACTATTAGCTGCACATCTAAATGTTAACGGTGTATTTCTAATCATCGACTGCAGAAGAGCAGGCTTTGTAGCAGACTTTCTAGTATACTATTTACGATTTTCAGTGTAAGAGGAAAATTGCATAGTCGAATACCGACTAATGACTACCTCTTAAGAGTTGTTGAAATATATAAACTGAAAATATTTCCGACTCTGCTTAAAGGTAAGTATTAAGGGAAATGAAGTTAAAAGTTTTCTCTAAAAAGTAGTTAAAAAATTTTAACTTATAGGTAATTACTGTTCCGTGTATTTTAGCATGAATAGAATAGATGACACTTATTTTGGGATGAAGTTATCTTTTAAGTACTAACAACTTTTGTGAGTGAAACACAGCACAAGTTTGACGGTAGCTTTTAGTTGAGAATTCATTATAAAGTAGTAATACAACTGGTCAGATTGTCGTTTGTGGAATGCAGAGAAAACGCATTTTACTAACTTCATTAAGTCATAAAAAACGATAAGATTTATAGGTGAAAATACAGTTGGTTTTGGGCATAGAGTATTGTTTATTCTTTCAGAAGATAATCTCTACATTGATGAAAGAAGAGCAGGAAACTTGTTAGGGAGTTATAAAACTGAAATATTTAACCTAACGAGGAGGTTCTTATTCTTAAAGACATCAGTGATCTTCCGATGATCGAGAGGAAGTAAATCTGTTCTTCTGCCTTTTGAGTTATTTTTAAGAAAAGGTAAGAATAGTTCTGACGTAAAATAAAAAATTCACCGATTGGACGATATGTTTTTATCGATAACTTGTTGTTTATTAAAATTTTAGATAGATTTCTGAATGACTCAATAACATTGAGTATCAAAGGACGAGGTTCTTGATTGAGTAATTAACGACAAGAAAACGTCTTGACTAACAATCTAGTTCCAAACAACAAAACAGTATCATTAGGAAAATATTAGTCTGTTTGATGAAATACGGACATGAAAATAGTAAGAAGAAGTAAGATATCATAGTATTGATAACATCATATTAATAAAATGAACTTATGATTTATTGAACTGGTTAGTTTCAAATGCCGCTGAGTATAATCATGTATAGAATATTCAATTAGTTGTAACTACCGATACAAATATTAAATAGGTTAAGATATTCAGTTAAAGAAATTATTAAAGCTATGTTATTTCTATTTTAGCCCCTTACAAAAATCTTCATATTTATGATATAATATTACTTAACCGATCTTCATCATGATAATATGGAAGTATTAAATTTCTTTTATTAGAGACGATCATAATACTTATTATATTCAGTGATTACATATATAACTGTTCCAATGCAGCCTAATTTCTTAACGATCTCCCTGAATGGTACGAAAATTATTCCAAAACGATTTCGTATGAGTAACTTTAGAGATGATAGTATGATAGTTTGAGATGTTGAAGTGTTCCTGTTTTGAATATGTATACTATCAATCATATCATCAGGTCGTAAGTATAGAAGATACTATTCAGAAAAAAATCTAAGTAATAACCAAGGAATGTTATGAAAATTAGTGTTGTGACTTCCTTGAATTTACTAGAAATAATAGATGTTTCTTAATGCAACATACAAAAAGAAAGTGAAATAATTTTATGATAATTTAAAATTATAAGTGTAATGAATTAGCGTGTTAGAATGCAATCTCCTTCACAGTTTTGATTAAGTTTTCTCGATTTGATTAAAACCAAAGTAACATAAGCGAATCATCGATAAAGATAAAATATAAAAGGTAAAGTTTATTGCTTATAAGTAATATTAAAGCAATTCTAACTTTTTTTATTTGTATTATACTGAAATAGCTGCAAAGTAATGAAGATAGTTGAGATACATTATATAACAGTGTTACCTTTTAAATAACTTTAGAATATATTAAATAAAAATAGCAAGTTAATGATTACATTAACAATGTATTTAATTATTTAAAGTTAATAATGAGATTTATTTATCTGCTAATTTAAGAAGATAATACTCTAGAATTAGAATAATCGCAGGTTGATCTGGCGAGTCCTATAACTTGGTTGACTTTAATTGATCGAATAATTTTTGAGTAATAAGCGTTTTGTTTAATAGCATCAAACTTATCATATGATTCGTACTTAGATAGAGTAATGCAAGAAATGTGTTGTTATTAAAGAGTAAAATAACACGGTATGATTTATGTGATATTAACGAGAACTAATGCTAATAAAGCATTTTAAGTTTATCATAATGAAAAAGATGATCGAAGGATTTTGATTTCATAATCCGATGTATATTTGGGTGGTTAGTTAATCTAGTCTTAACCTACTTCTATTGGTATTTGAAAAAATAGATAGTAGAAAAGCATGAAGATGATAAAAGTATGTTCATTTCTGTCTTTACAAATTTGCACAAAACACTAAAAATATTGATGTTTTACTCAAATTTTATATTACTAATAGAGTATTCAAGAAACTTATATAAAGTTTATTAATTGTCACGTTTTTGTTGAATGGTGGGTCGTGCAGGATTCGAACCTGCGACCAATTGATTAAAAGTCAACTGCTCTACCATCTGAGCTAACGACCCTTATGATATATATATAACTGATAAAATGGTGGGCGATACCGGGTTCGAACCAGTGACCCCCTCCTTGTAAGGGAGGTGCTCTACCAACTGAGCTAATCGCCCTGACGTCAATGAAAGTAAATTATAGTGATCCTTTAGTCGGAGTCAATGATTTTTGAATAGATTTTTTCTATTTGATGTAAAAATAAACAATATTTTGTATTGATTATAAAAATTTCCTTTAACTAGCCATTATAACAGTATACTCATTTTTTTATAAAATTTAAATAAAACATTTTTATACCTATATAGTTATTTTATACCTGATTTATTTATCTACTGTATCGAGAACATGATGAAGATATTAATTATAATGTGATCAATGAGAATAAGATCGTTATCCATAATAATTTCAATAGTATTAATACATTATAAATGTAATTATTTTCTCGATTATTTGAAACATTATTACATTTTTATCATCAGTGATGTATTTATATATACTTTAAGGGTATTGTAATATGTTGACTAATGTTCCGTAGTGTATACTTAAAAAATATCATAATACTACACTTTGTATTATCATGACAATATAACTTGTATGACACATTTCATTATATAGCGTTCATTAAATTTTAAATTGCAACATGTTAAAATAATGTATCATAATTAAGGTCCTTTTGATGAGTAAAATTAAAACTCGCTTCGCACCTAGTCCAACTGGTTCTTTACATATTGGTGGGGTGCGTACTGCTCTTTATTCTTGGTTATATAGCCGTCATAATCAAGGTAACTTTATTCTGCGTATTGAAGATACTGATTTGAAACGTTCTAATCGGGAAGCTATAGATGCTATCATAGATGGCATGAACTGGTTAAATTTAAATTGGGATGAATCTCTATACTATCAAACAAAACGTTTTGAGCGTTACAGCGCTGTTATTGATACAATGGTTAATTCAGGTACAGCTTATCGCTGTTATTGTTCCATAGAGCGCTTAGATAACTTACGTCATCAGCAAATAGAAACAGGTAAGAAACCACGATACGATGGATTTTGTCGTGATCATACTTATTGTAATACACGATCTGAACCTTATGTTATTCGTTTTCGTAATCCACAAGACGGTTCAGTAATTTTTAATGACAGCATTCGTGGTCCAATTAAATTTAGAAACCAAGAGTTAGATGATCTTATAATATGTCGCAATGATGGAACTCCAACATATAACTTTTGTGTTGTAATCGATGACTGGGATATGGAAATTACTCATGTTATACGTGGTGAAGATCATATTAATAATACACCTCGGCAAATTAATATGTTAAAAGCATTAAACGCGCCTATTCCTGAGTATGCTCATGTTGCAATGATTGTCGGAGCTGATGGTAAAAAACTATCTAAGCGCTACGGTGCATTAAGTATTATGGAATATCGTAATAACGGTTATTTACCAGAAGCATTACTAAACTATTTAGTCAAACTTGGTTGGTCGCATGGTAATCAAGAAATATTTTCTCGTGAAGAAATGATAAAATATTTCAGATTAAGTAATATCAGTAAATCTGCAAGTGCATTTAATGCAAATAAGCTATTGTGGTTAAATCATTATTATATTAATCATTTACCAGCTGAACAAGTCGCCGCTCATCTCTCATGGCACATGGAACAGCAAGGCATTAATATTGAAACTGGTCCTCATTTAACTGATTTAGTTAAATTACTAGGTAAGCGTTGTAAAACATTAAAGGAAATCGCCGAGTCATGTCATTATTTTTATAAAGATTTTTGTGAATTTGATGAAGATTCCGCGAAACAATATTTACGTTTTATTGCTATTCAACCATTGGAGATGATTCAACAAAAATTAACTTCTATTCATGAGTGGACGGTAGAAAACATTCATGAAGCCATTAAACACACAGCGACAGAATTATGCATTAGTATAAATACAATAGGTATGCCCTTGCGTGTTGCTGTTACTGGCGCTAGCCAATCAGCAGCATTAGATATTACCATTCATGCAATTGGACAAGTACGTTCTCTTTCTCGTATTAGTAAAGCGCTTACTTTTATTACTGAACGTGAAACCTCTGTCGCGTCATGATTAATTATATCGGTTTTATGATCTTATATTAATACAAAGTTCATTGAAGTTTTTAATACATGTGCTATGTTATTTATATTACTCGGATATTTCTTAGTGATTTAAAATCGTTGAGTGCGTTTATTGTATTTATCAAATACTTCACTTCTCGTTAATGAGCTTAGTTAAGTTATTTCGAATGATACACAAACTTGTTTTTAAAATAAAAACTGAAAATAAAAATTTTCTATGCTTTTGACTTAAGATATTGTAACATATTAAGTCACATTTAATATTGATATTATCTGATTGACACTTTAAAATTATTTTAATGTTATTAGTATAACTTTTTGGGGTTATAGCTCAGCTGGGAGAGCGCTTGCATGGCATGCAAGAGGTCAGCGGTTCGATCCCGCTTAGCTCCAACCAGAATTTATTCTGATTGTTAGCTTTCATATGAGTCGTGTTGTTGATTTGTATTTGCATGGAGCATTTCTCACTGTTTGTATGATAATATTCTTTTGTATTAAATTACCTGAATAAATTAAAATAATTAAATTACTTTATTGAAATTTTTTATAAAGTATCTGTATATTGATGGTTAAATGCTAAAAAATAATAATAGCTAAGAATTTATTCAGAATATTTTAAAATGTAATTATTTTCATCTATTTAATTACAACAAATAAAAATTATAGTATCGATCTCAGTCGAGGAAGATTTTAAAAACATTGTACTTTTTTGCATCAAAATACATATGTTCTTTGGAGTGCTAATATGAATGCGTGGTTTATATACTTTTGTATTTTATGAATATACATCCCCAGTGGGAACATATATTTGATGATTTTATGAATATTAGTATTGCATATAATTGTTTTAAATTTTAGACAAAATTAGTCGTTCAAAAAATAACTAATGTATTGGGTAAAGCGTGAAATAATTAGCAAGATCTATATCAATGATCTTGAAAAACGAATAGAATTGTCATGAAAATGAAACATAATTCTTTTGTAAGAAAGATGCATTGTGAAAAGTTATGAAAGTGAATTAAAGTTTCTAAAATCATATAATGTATTGGGATAAACGCTTATCGTTTATTACTTACAATCGTAGTTATTACTAAAATTTCTTACTAATAGATCAAATTATTAATAGTTTTAAGCTTGAATTAAAATCCTTAGTACGCATAAATGATGTATTAGAAAGATGTAGTGTTACAGGAAAGAATTTTTAAATGATGTATATTATATACTGAGCATGATTATTCAAATCGTAAAACGTGATAAACTTTATACATTCTATAATGACTAAGTAGTTTTAAATATATTATTTGAACTTTAAACATCTCACTGAATCTAAAAACTGTGAGATATATTCGAATCGAATGGAGATTTTAGTTTTTTAAATATAACAGTTATTATCTTTTTATTTTCCAGAAAATTTGTTAAATAAGCGATGAATTGTTAATTCAACAAGTTTATTTCATACTATGAAGTTCATTATGAGATTAAATATTAGGTAATATTTCTGTGGGAAATTTTATAAACTATTCTGAGTAACATTCAGAATTTTTTGAACAAGTTCCTGTAGTTATTATCAAAGAATTGATATAGTATTGAATAGTTAAATTAGAACTTAAATAAGGAAATTGAATCATAATAATTAGTAATAAAACTTTAGACTTTATTTAATGCGTCATATTAATATCATTATTTAAAACTGATTTATTAGTATCCAAAATATGTTTTGAGTAGAATTATTAGTTATTTATTTCATTAATGTGAGCATCATATGAGCTCTGTTAGTAAATTAGTTCAGTATTGGTCATAATACTTGCTAAATTAGATAGTTTCTATTTTACCACATACTTTAAAAGTATATATATTCTGAATATTTTCTCAGTTGTTTGAAGCTATCTAGCCTGATTATTTTTATAGTTTATTCATATTCTTCTACGTAAGTAATATGCACTTTTTTAAATAATCTTCATTTTTTATTTACTATTACTTGTATTGTATATGTAGAAAGATTACCAAAGTGAATATTGTATGATGATATTAATGATCAATTGTTTAGATATAGAATAAACTTTTTTAATAAAGCTTTTCTTTGAAATTAAGTGCTTATATTGCTTAAATAACCAAAAATTAATTAATAAAAATTATAGTATAATAACTGTTTATCATATGTTTCGTAAAGTGTAAGAATAGACAATGTATTGGTAAGTGTTATTTACTGAAGTATAAAATGAATTTAGCATACTTTATAGTTATTATTCTTTAAAATAAATTTTTTAATTTATTAAAAATTAATGAAGATGTTAATTAGAGTTGTTAAAAAGTTAAAGTGAATTCTGTTTGAGAAAAATAATGATATTAGTAAGAGATTTTACTAAATTTCAGATTATCTAATTTAGTTATGCTTTATTAAATTATTTTTATTAAAAAATAAGAGAAATTTATTTACTTTTACTGTATTTCTACTTATAGAATTGATAATTGATTAATTTTAAAAACATTTCATTGATATAATAAGTCAACTGTGTTGACTTGATGATTGAATTACGTTTTATCTATCTGAGTTACTAAGGGAGTAGTTTTCATCATGCTATATAAAAGATTCTTTCTAAAATGTAATCACCGGAAAGTGACTTTTAGGTGATTGTTCCTAATGTTAATTTAATAAAATATTTTCTTATTTTGTGATTTATTACCTGACAATAGCTCAAACCAAGTCTTTAGATTACGAATATACAGTAGTTACAATATCAGTATAATGCTCATTTGATATATACGAATAGTAGAAGAACTATTAGTTACTTAGTTATAAATAAAAAGTCAATAATCTTTTGTTTTTCAGAAGAGATTATATTCTCATTAATGTGCAGTAATATGTTTGATGAATATTGCATGTTTGATATATTGTTAAAATGCAAGTGTAAGAAAAATAAAAGAAAAATTTTCTTATGATGAAAAAAGGAATTTTACTGCTAAGAAACTTAAAAACTTTCAAAGTTTATTTTTCTACTACGTATCTTATCAATGTTTAAATTAAGAAAAACACACATTACTCATTGTTTTTATAATATAATATCATTCAATATCGCTGAGCTAATTTTTAAAACATGTACTACAGATAATTAATGGCGTATTAACTGTTACTGTTGTTAACAGGTAAACGATGTTCAAATGAAATTTCTCTTGACCGTTTTAGTTGTTGTTTGAACTATTCTTGATACGTATGACTGCGTTAACAAAGTGGTACATAGTCGGCCTATGAAATTATTAAGAAATTAGTGGTATGTTAAAGCATTTTCAGGTAAAAATATAATTAAATAACTTTTTATGATTATGTCAGTTTTTTAGGTAAGTGTATTAAACATTTTAAAATTATTATGATGTAAGTTGTTGTGTTAGGAGCTATATTGAACTAAGTATAAACTAAAAAGAGTATTAGAGGATAAAATAATTAACAGCCTTGAATGAATATTTTTAAGAATAGATTGTGTATTAATTTAAGCTAATATCATAGATTTTAAATTGTCACAGATAATAATTAAAATGTTAATCTTAGATTTTAATACCATTCAGTCGAGTTTAATAAAAATAATTTATTGTAACATGTATTGGAAATATGAAAAACTATTATTTAAGTAAAAACGTCGCTGTATTGAAATTAGAATAACATGCGCAGATGATAAAAAAGAATCAGGTAATTTATATAGTATTAAAGGGTAATGACTACAGTTATTAAGAGCGAGTATTTTGTGTTAGAATATTAAAATTAAGTGATTAGACTGTGTTTAAGTTATAATAAGAAACTTATTATAGTAGTAAATTTTAAGTGACAAATGTATTATAATGTAGTTAAACAATATAAAATATTTTTAGAGTAAAGCAAAATTCTTTGATAACTAATATGCATTCGAAGTAAAAAATTAATAAAATCTCTATAACTTATGAGTATATCAATTTCTACTATTAACATAATTTTGTTACAGCGTACTAAAAAAAAGAATTTTTGTTATCACGTAGTAGAATATGAAACTATCTTGATAAATTTATATTTATAGATAATTCGTAACGTAAAACGAAATTCAGCGCTAATTAATAAAAACAATCTTTATAATTAGAAATTATTATCATGTAATTATTTAGTGTTTATTTAAGTTTATTTAAAGCAAAAATATTGTATTAGTAGTGATTTATTGTTTTCCATTATAGCTAAATTAAGATAATCTTCATATGAAGAAATCAATCTGACTACACTGTGTTATTGTAGTTAACGTTATTTACAAATAAAAGGTAACCATCATGGATCGTTTTGATCAACGTAATGATTCTCTTGTCCGAAATTCCTCCAGTGTACAGATATTTATGTCTCAGGTTTATGGCTGGATGACAGCTGGTCTTTTATTGACTGCATGTGTAGCGTGGTATACGCTAAATTTGTTGTTGAGTGGTAAAATATTTCTTTCCCAAAGTATCAGTATTGGATTGCTGGTTGCGCAAATTAGTGTAGTACTTGGTTTATCATTTTTACTACCTAAGATTAGCGGAGCAGTCGCAACGGGCATGTTTATGTTCTACTCAATGCTGACGGGTGTAACATTCTCTATGATTCTTGCGATGTATACGCAAGAATCAGTGGTTGGTACTTTTATTATTACGGCAGTTATGTTTAGTGCACTTAGTTTTTATGGATATACTACTAAGCGTAGTTTAAACAATATAAGTAGCTTCTTGTTTATGGGGCTAATTGGTTTAATTATTACATCTCTAGTAAATATTTGGATGCAAAGCTCTGCTATGTATTGGATTATTACTTGTTCAGGAGTACTAATTTTTTCTGGTTTAACGGCTTACGATACTCAAAAATTAATAAAAATGGGCGCACAAATTAATATCGCAGATAAAGATAATATGCGTAAATTTTCTATTTTAGGTGCATTAAATTTATATCTTGATTTTATTAATGTGTTTCTGATGCTTATTCGTATTTTTAGCAATCGTCGTTAATTTTTTAAAAATAATTCATGCATAGGTTGTTTTTAAATTTTATAACAGGATAGTATATTTGGTAAAGAAGTAAGTATGGTATAAAATACGTGTTAATTTTATTATTCATAATACTCAAAAAGTTTTGTATAGGTGAAGATGATTATGTCTTTAATGAATCATACGTAAAGAAATTAGTGATGATTTTTCTTATTATAACTAATAAAATATATTAGCTTATGCTACCTTATTCCAAACTATGCATCGTGAAAAATATTTTTTTATGATCTTGTGTAGTAATGAATCAATCTCAATCAATGAATAGTTTAGCTACGTGAGCATATTTTCGATGGTAGAGAAAGAATCTAAAATAATATTAACAGTATTTTAAATATTTGAATACATTAAATAAAAAGTTATTTTTGAATTGTTATATAACTAAGATTGTAAGTTTAAAGCTGTTTGGTGACAAGCTAAACAAAGATTATTATATAGAATAAAAGTAGAAAATCTGAGAAAATAGTTTTTATTATTACTAAAAGCATTTCTTTAATGGTTCTAATAATTACCTAAAAGCATGTCTTTAATTAAAAAATAATTAAACTTTGATCGAAAAAGACAAAAAAGTTAATCAATAATATTGTGCTTACTTTCAGAAGTGATATAAAGAGCGCAATCCTTATCATTATAATCACAATGATAATTAGCACAAGCAATGAAGACAAAATACACTGTTTATAGTCTCAGTTTGAATTGTGCTAATTACATATAATTTATATTAATGTGTTATTGCTGGTTGATCATTCTTTTGTTATAAATTTTCTCAAGATGATCTGATCATGTATATCATTTATTTACTACTAATTTGTACTTTGTTAAATTTACTTTTTATAAGAGATATTATAATATATAATCTATATAAAGTTTTGATATGAATACTAAAAATTTTCATAAAATGTAAAATTAATAAATATTATTAATTATTTAAAGATTTAAAATATTCATATTTGTTTTTATTGGAATACTTTTAAAAACACTTCAGATATTGACAGATTTTCTACCTACTCTATAAAATATTACTACTATCTTGATTTTAAGTATCAGAAATCATTGTATTAGTTAGCTTCAATAGCATATTTAAATTTTTTAAAATTTATTATTTTTATTTATATTCATTAAACTTAATAAAAAATTACACTTAATAGGTTTTAATCTTAAAAGATTGAAGCAGTTAAAATTCTTTCATTCCTGTTCAATTAATGTGTATAAGGTATTTTATAAACTGTTATGTATTTTTCTTAATTGTTTCTAATAGAATATATATTCTATTAATTTTTTCAAAATAGTGCTTATATATTATTATCTTAAACGTTAAAAAGAATAATCATTAAAAACAATAAAAACGTTTTATTGTTTTTGTGTTAAAACGCGTATCTACTGAATGAAGTCTTTTTATTATTATTAATCAGGATTAGTGTTAATACATACTGAGATGATGACTCGTAAAATGTTTTAATGTAGGTAAAAAAAGTTTTGCATGAAATGACACACTGAAAATCAAGATTTAAAATTTATTTTTTATAATTGCAGTTAGGATGCAGAATTTTCAAGTATAAAATGCTGCAATTATTTTTTATATAGAATCAACTAGTACATTACGTGTAATCTAGAAGAATTTTAAAATCTGTTAATTCAATATAAGTCTTTAGTATATAAATCTGATATTTATTTTTTGTCTATTTTACAGAGAAAGTGGCGTGAGTTAAAAATACTTTTTATTAATTAGGAAAGGGTTATTTAACCACGTTAAGTCATTCATTAAAAATTAGTGAAGTCTTTTTTCTATTATTAACTGATAGTATATTTGATAGTATATTAAATTTAGAGGTAAATAAATATTTTTCACTAGAAAATATTCTGCATAGAGTATGTTTTTTTATAATCTTCTATATCTTTCGTTAAACTATTATTACGTTGTATTAAAAAGTAATGTTAAGATTTTTCTATCTATTAAAATAAGATATTATCTTACTGATAATATAGTTGTTTAATTTGTTAATAAAACATTTAAAAATATTTAGAATATTAGACTTGTGGTAAGTTATTTATTATATTTTGTTTTTATTGAGTAATACTAAATGCTGATTTGATTTAACTCTTATATTAAATTATGCATAGAACATAAAAATATTTTATGTTAAAAATATATCATGATATGTAATAAAAAACAGTAATAATTACGTATATTTTAAAACAAATCACAATATAGCGTAATAATAGAACTTTACGTTTAACACGTTACTATATTTCATATTTTAGTATTGATAACTAAACGCTGAATGACGAAAATTATTAAAAAGAGTATTTTATTTTTTGAAAATAAGATTGTAATTTTTTTATGATGAAGTGATGATGTAAGTTTATTCTTTGGAGAATATGTAATTTCCTATATATTTTTTTAAAAAAATGAAAATGATCTGAATATATTCATCAGATTGATAACTATTTAATGAAACGTAGCTTGCTATTACTATTTTTTATTAAAACATAAGTCAATAAAATACTGCATAATAATTTGAAGCATGAATTGTCTTGAAATATATTATTATATTTAGTTAGTTAAAGTTTTATAAGATAATAAAATGCTGATAAATGTAGAATAGATTTGATTTATTTTTTTGTTTAATGCATTAATATTTTAATATAATGATTATTTTGTTATTTTAATGAAGTGTATTTTATTACATTTATTTTAAAAGAGGTGTAGATAATAAAATCTATACAAAGTCATAATACATGACATTAAATAAACAAGAAAACACTAATTTAGTAAGACATTAAGATATAATATGACGTTATTGAGCTAAGATTGAAATAATTGACATAATAAAAATACCACGAAAAGCTACGTGGTAGATATCATTATTTTCCTGTTTCATTGAGAATACATAGAGGTATATTTAAAGCATAATTACATTTTTTACAAAAAACTTATGCTAATTACAAAGAATTTATGTTAAAGACTAATGATATAATATAAATTATTTTGATGACTATATAAAAATATTTAATAAAAAAATACATTATACATATCATCTTTAGTTATAAGAAGCTGTGTTTTTAGATATTTTATTGAGTGTATTCTAACTCATGTAGGATAGACTGCGATCTTCTGAAGTGCAGAAATTGATGTTTATCGTGAAGAATCACGTCTCCTAAATCAGAGGTAATATTTTATACTATTTTCAACATTAACATAAAATTTTCTTGTATCATTATAAGACAATACTTTTATAAATATAGATATTCTTGGAAGATCTTAATTTAGATATTATCTTGAGGTTAAATAATTCGAGTGTAAGCGTATTAGTGAGGTTAGAGAGCACTCGTCCGATTCCTGATGACGTACACATCAAAGGCAAAGATACATTGCACCAAATTAAAATTTCCGCTTGAAGAGCATTTTCAACAGTACCTTGATTCTTTGTCGTGGTTTCCTCTAAAACTAAAAATATGAAACATTAAAATGCTTTTTTCGTTGTTAATTTGTATTGACTTTCAGTGGTTAAAATTTAATATTAACGCCTGTCTGTTGTTGTGCGTGGGGTATTGTTTATAATTTTTTGTTTTCATGAATGTTATAAATAGATTCGGGTTGTTTCGTATATAATCAAGATATATCGTTAAGCGCTTGGTAATGTATGGTATAATAGATTTGTTGATTTTATTCTAATATAAGACGTTTCATTAATACGTTCTGCTGTCTTAAGTTTAACTACTCAGAATATTATTCTATGATATTTAAACTGAGTTGTATTGCACCTAGTAGAACATATGAATAGTGATCGTACAGTCTCTACAAGCTGCTTTGTCTGATAAATAGACTCAGATATAGCAGGTTTAGAAACAAGAGATGCTATCGTTTTATTTTCTATGCATAATCTAAAATCATCATCAGATAATTTATTATGGTCATTATGTTTTGATATTTTACGGGCTCATTATATAATAATCTTGATTGTTTTTTCGGATAGTATACAAACTATACAGTAATAAACTTGTTATAGTGATTGTACCTACAAGTAATAATATTAGACGAAAATCTTGTCTCACGCTATCTCTATTTGTTAATTAATAATATCATTAAGGCAGGAATTTTCTTAATGATATTATCCAAATAATTTGAACATCAATATTTTAATGATGTTTCTTATAAAAATATTGTCGCTTGTATTTTGATTTTTTTTTAAGTGAAGATTAACAGATTTACTATCGTTCTTATTTATAAAGTAGACTATCAACATAGTTAACCGAAAAAGAGAACATGCAGAATATGATTAAGTCTTTTTCTTGTAAAAACTGCTCTGGTTTTTTTACGATATTTTAAAAAATTATCCTTGTAACGCGTATAGCTATTAAGCGTTTTTGTTATATGATTTTTTTAGCTCACTGAAATCTTAATTATAAGTATTGTTTGGTTGTCTAGAAAAATAAAAGGTGAAACTGATTAAATTATTAGCTGCATTTTTATTGGTTACAATAGCTGAGTCATTTTATCTGGTTACGCACTGTTATTTCAATTATTGTAATACTTACCTCTTTTTAGTATAGCAGTGAATACTATTGCCACTCTTATCAATAATTGACTATCTGAAACCACTTGAATTTAATTTTATTTTTACTTCTACATCTCTAGATATGATGGCAATGTATCGGATTGTCTCAAAGATGTTAGTTGTATACTGAAACAAAATTTATCAAAATTCAATATTACTTCCTTCACCCCCGTTGTTATATTCATACTGTTTTTGATACTGGAAATTAGTTAATCTATTGTATGTATACTCTAGTTTGTATTTAGTTCTTAGATAATGTCGATACAATATCGTGATTATTTTTTGACAATGATCTTGTAGATTTAAATAAAAATGTATGAGGTATTTTCAGAAAAATATGTAAAATATTTAATTTAGTAGTATTTTACTTGTTCATAATTCTGTTAAACATTAATTTATTTATTATACCAGTTATTATTTGTGATACAACGCTGATGTGAGTTCATTTCTATTGTGCTGATTAAATCCTGAATAAATTTTATCTCTTTCCGTCTATTGATTTCTTATCTTATTGATTCTCTGTCTGATTTTACTGAGAATATTTTTATATAAAATAATTACTTGTAATCTACAGAGTATAAAAATCTTTTTTAAATGTTCTTATATTATATATTTTTATCATGAAACAATCCTACAGTAGCGGCATAACTTTAATAATGTTTTAATTAATTAAACTATATTGTTGAGCAGTTAAAGATGTACATGCCTAAAAAAGATACACATGTATAATGTGTTTTATTCTTTTCTGTATATTTTAAAAATAGTTTATTAATAAGACATATGACGTGTTAAGAATCTAAGATAGATTAAGTGTATATTACTTTTTATAATATAGTTAGTGAAGTGTGAATCAACTGTCTTAAGAATGTAATATGAATTTAGTGATTATAGATGCTATAAAATATAAAGATAGAGTTTATTAACAGTCTTACAATATAAATAAAAAGATTTTTGATATTAAATTATACAATTATGATTGACGTCTAAGATTTAGATAAGGAAAATTTTAGTAACAGTAAATCATCTCATTAGTAAAAAGTGACTGTATATCTTATAGAGTACTCGGAAAAGTTACTTTAATATATTAAAATTGTTATAAATGATTATTATACATGTAAAAGATTTTAGATATTTTTATATATTTAGTTAAATTCTTGTTATATTAAAATTCTATGAACTTTATATATTTAATGTAATTTCTAATTTTAGATTGTTAGACATAGGTTGAGTGTTCTAAAAAATATTATTCAATGTGAAGTAGCTGTAGACATTATTAAAATAGTTGCTTTTGTATTGACTGTGCATTAATGGGGTTGATCTTTTGCATAAAATTACTAAATAATTTATTAGACTGACTCTAGAATATTTTAATTCATTTCTCTAAAATTGGCATCATAGTCTTATCTAAGTAAGAGAAGCTATGCGATCACTGAATGATAGTTATTTCTTTATAATATAACCTAATGTAGGATGTAGCTCTGTATTTATATTTTGTTAATTTTACTTGAATGACTGTAAGTCTTTTATCTTTTAGTATTTTGACTTAATAATAGAGTTTAAACGGTATGTTTAGAAATTTTCGGTTATAGTGGCTATAAAAGTTTCTGGTCAGCTTAGTTTTTAAGGATCAACTTAAGCAGTTTCAATACCTTAAGAATTTTTTGAATTTGTATATACCCTTAATAATCATAGGAATATTTTTACGTTGATTGTATATCAATAATAGCTGTGTACTTTTTATTACAGTAGTCTTGCATTTGTGTTCAATAGTATCATGTATGTGTATAGAGGATTTCAATTACCATTAGCAGAGAGAATGAGGTAGATAATTTTCTTAATTGTTTTATTAAAGATATTTTTAGGATGTGTCATATTGTATGAAAATATAGATGTACTAAAATTAAGTTAATTCACTAAAGGTTGTGTTCATATTTAGTATTTTAATCTTCCTTCTTTTTTTAAGTTGAAAACCATTGCTTTAATACATGATTACATTTGATTAATTTATGATAAGATTATTTTTTAGTTATGTAATATTATAAGAAAAATCTATCATTAGTGATTATTAAAATTATGTCGATAGCGCAATAATAAAATTAGATTGTATCAGTTATAAAATAGTTTGAGTATTAAGTCATATTTTTTACTATGTAAAGCGTTTATGAAATTTTCTCTATTGAATATTGTATCTTAATAATATTCATAAAGTTAAGATATTTAAAATATAATTAGTGTGTTTTGATATGTGTATATTATACAGATTTCCTCGTTTATTGTAATTGAAAAATAAATGTTTATTATTTTAAAATGAGCAGATATTTAGCAGTTTTAGTTGTTTTATCAAAGAGTCTACAAATAATTTAAAGGGTGATTGATAGCGGAAATTTAATGCAATAATGTAATTATGTTAATCTGCAGGATTTGTTCTAAAATAAATAGACAGTGTTGTATCTGATGGTTAATATTGTTTAGTTGTTTTATTAGTATTAGTAAGTATTATTGCTAATTGTGATGTGATGTTTGTTGAAGAAATAATCACTATTCGTTTAATATATTTTATTGTATGAAATATATGTATAATATTAGATTTTATAATACCTTGTAATATTCCTTAGTTACAAATATTATACTCTGCGTAAAGTTTCATAATTATGCATCATATATTCATTTCTGACGATTAAATCTAGCTTGATGCTGATTGAAAGTCTGAGCGGTAAAAAATTACATTGGCGATAATGTTCGTGGTTAATATAATTATTACTTAAAATTCCCGAGTCCTAAAAGTATACTTCAAGAGGGTAACGTGTTACATAAGTACATGTTGTTTAGTGAATGCGATCAGTAAGTTACTCGTTATTAAAATAGAAACTTTTAGAGAGTGCTGTAAAATAGATACATACGGAAAAATCTTCGATTAATTTAATGATTTTGATAAGTGATGAGACAATTTTATAATAACTAGATTTGCAATTATGGAATGTACTAAATATTTTATAATTCATTTAATTTTTACTATTTTAATAATAGGTATTATTATAAATCTTAGTCGTTATTAAACATATTTTTTTAAAAAGTAAAAATAATTTATGTAAATTTGTAGCAAAACTATATCTTAGGTATTTAATCTTTATCTCTAGGGTATTAATTAGAGATTCTTAATTAAAAACGCATAAATATTATGTTGAATATAAAAAAACAAGAAATGTAAGACGTGATAATAATACTTATGAATTAAATAATATTTTTTTCTCTAAATTTGTATAGTAACTTTCAGAAGTATGAAGAATTAATAAATATAATCTCAATGTTGTTGTTTGTAAAAAATTTCTATTTCTCTGTAGAGAGAAATCAGTAACATTTAATTGAAAATAATAAAACCATCAGGGATCCCTTAATTGCGTCTGATGGTTTTATATTTCTATTAAAAAGTAACTAGTATTTCTTAACTCGAATTATAACTGTTTCACTAACAATTGCTATATCAGTCAGTATAATAAGTTCTTTAATTTTATCTATATCAGAAATAACAACAGGGGTTAAAACTGATTTTTTCTAAAAAAAAGGGTAAGTTCAACTCAATAACAAAATTACTTTTTTAACTGATTGAGCTTCTTGAATTATATCTTTAAACTTTGTCATTTAAATTCTATAGTATTAATACCGAAATGAATAAAAGCTCACTATTATTATAGATGTATAGAACATGCATAATGAGTTTTTAAAATTTTACTAATATTTCTATCTATTGGAGCGACGTTTTTATTACCAGAAAAATGAATAGCAATGTTTCTACAAAGCTCTCTCCTTGTGAATAATCTCAGGAATATTTTCAATACTGATAATGTTTCTTGATAAATGTGCAATAATTTTAATAAAATTACTGTTGTTTTTATCATTTAAAACTAGACATTTAAATTTATTTAATAAGTTCATCAATTTTTTCCTAAACCTTGAAAATGTAACCAAACTAATATGTTGTTTTTAGTATCATGTTTTTTCTTGGAGAAAAGTATCAACAAGTTTCATTAATTCATATGAAGTAGATTGAGCAAGCGCTTCTTTAGCTAACGCTTGAGTATCTATAAAATTTGTATTACGAATTAATTTTTTAATACGTGGAATAGAAATTGAGCTCATACTAAATTCGTCTAAACCCATACCAACTAACAATAGAGTTGCACGTTCGTCACTTGCTAATTCACCACACATTCCAGTCCATTTACCTTCTGCATGTGATGCATCAATAACTTGTTTAATAAGCTTCAGGACTGCGGGTGACATTGGATTGTAGAGGTGTGAAATTAGTTCATTTCCTCTGTCAACAGCTAATGTATATTGAGTAAGATCGTTTGTCCCAATACTAAAAAAATCAACTTCTTTTGCTAGATGATTCGCAATTACTGCCGCAGAAGGTGTCTCTATCATAACACCAACTTCTATAGATTGATCGAAGGATTCACCTTCTTTATATAATTGCTCTTTTAGCATTTTGAGTTCTTCTTGTAGTTTACGAACTTCTTCGACGGAAATAATCATCGGGAACATAATACGCAATTTACCAAAACTTGAACTTCTTAAAATAGCTCTTAATTGAGAATGCAGAATTTCTGTGCGATCAAGACAAATACGAATAGCGCGCCACCCTAAGAAGGGATTTTCTTCTTTTGGTAAATTCATATATGGTAAATTTTTATCACCGCCAATATCTATGGTACGTACAATTATAGTTTGGTTATTCATTGCTTTTGCAACAGATTTATAAGCTTCAAATTGCTCTTCTTCAGTAGGTAGAGAATCCCTATCCATAAACAGAAATTCAGTACGGTATAAGCCAATTCCTTCAGCACCATTGCGTTTGGCTCCTAAGATATCACGTACGGTACTAATGTTTGCACACACTTTAACTTGGTGCCCATCAAGTGTAGTAGCCGGTAAATCTTTCAGCTTAGTAAGTGCATTTTTTTCTTTTTGATATTCTTCATCAGATTTTTTTAAGTTGTCTATTTCATTTTTACTAGGATTTAGATAGATATAATTTTTTATCCCATCTAGAATAATGTAATCACCATTTTTAATTTTACTGGTTGCATTAGATGTACCAACAATCGCCGGAAGTTCAAGTGAACGTGCCATAATTGAGGTATGTGATGTACGACCCCCTAAATCTGTAATAAAACCTAAAACTTTATCGAGATTTAATTGTGCAGTTTCAGATGGTGTAAGATCTTCGGCAACTAATATAACTTTTTTATCAATAGCACTTAGATCAATAATTGGAATTTTGAGAATATTTTTTAATAAGCGTTTACCGATATCACGAATGTCGGATGCACGTTCTTTTAAATATTCATCATCTAGTGATTCAAGAGCTTGAGCGTGGTTTTCAATAACGTAATACACTGCAGCATCTGCTGTTTTTTTATCATTTTTGATGAGGGAAATAATTTCTTGTTCAAGCTCTTCATCTTCTAGTAACATAATATGCCCTTCAAAGATTTTAGCTTTTTCTAGGCCAAGATTTTTTTCGGCTGTTTCTTTAATAAGGCTCAGTTGTTTAGTTGCGCTCTGTCGCCCATTGATAAAATGTTGAATTTCTTTTTCTATCTGGTCATCAGTAATTATTTTTTTGCTAACAATAATAGGATCTTCTTTAAAGATTAAAGCTTGACCAAAAGCAAAACCGGGGGATACTAAAATTCCTGTAATCATGTTATTACCTTAATACTGCGGATAGGTGTTCTGATATTTAAAATAAAAGCAAAATTTGATTAGTGGCTAAATTATTATCCCTGAATCATTATGCTTGGGATGTAAAATAGAGTTAGGAATATTTATTATTTTTTGTAAAACTATTCCAAATTACTGATAAGTTGAACTAAATGTTCAACTGCTTGTTTTTCATCTTCACCTTCGGCATAGATTGTTACAATAGCACCTTGAGTTAAGCCTAAAGTTTGTAACTTAAATAGGCTTTTTGCGCTCGCAGATTTACCACCAGAAATCAAACTAATATTAGAAGTGAATGTCTTTGCTTCTTTCACAAATTGAGCGGCTGGACGAATGTGTAAGCCATTTGGTGCTGTGATTGTGACTTCTTGCTGGAACATATGAATTTCCTCAATAACTTTAGTTTTTTATAATAACTTAGTCTATTTTAAATTAAATAGTCTAGGTTTACGTATCTTTTATTTAGATTTCTAGTAACCATTAAATTAAATCTAGCTGCTTTTGTCACATAGCTATTTATATTCTCCTTATTTGTTTATAGGAAAACTTTCGGTTAATGTCTATATGAAACTGCAATTATTTTGTATATGTTAAGTTATTAAATATTGAAGTATATTCTATTTTTTTAATATATTATCATATTGATAATATTTATCAGTTTAAATTATACTTGATTTTTAATAAATTCATCTTACGAGAAGTGAAAGCGGCACTATAAATTAAGTTAATTTTTAGTTTGAAACGATCAGCATGTTAAATATTAAATTTTTAATTATAAATCATTTTTTATCCGTATTAAAGCTTGATCTATACTACAAAATTATTAAATAAGTGTTTGTTTTTTTTAATTAATTTCTAATACTTTTAAAGTATTTTTTATATGTGCGAGAAAGAAAATGGTTGATAGCTAGTGCTTACTTGATTAAGTTAAGTTTAGAATGATAATGTTATATTTAGATTAGGTTCATGATTTACATGTGAAATGATAATAGTGACTCTAGAAAAAATGTGTAAAATATTTTCTTCTGATTAAGAAACTTGCTATTTGTATTGTATGGTAATTATTTATTTTAACAATCTTACTAGATTTACGATGCATTTAAGTTATTTAAAATTTAAACCAGCACTTTTTACATTTTATACGAGTAGAGTTTGATATTTTCATTAGGAGGGGTAAAGGATTAAGATTATTTCTTGAGGTTAAATAAAATGATAAGAATATTTTATTTTAAAAGTTTCTATAATTATTTATTTTTGTTTAACGAATGTATTATAAAAGATTAATTAAAAACGTGAATTTAAATATTTTAATGTTATTCATCTTTTATATTAGCTGATTTTTAATTGATTTAATATATAATGGGTGATAAATATTTTTTGGAATATAAACGTAAAGACATAAACATAAAAATTATTTTTTATAATCTAAATCATTTCCCTAGAAATTGTATATTTTTTTAAAAATATCTTTTAGTAATATTAACGTCATTTTCTAAAAATGATTTTTATACATGCTAGTAACTTTTGTATAGGATAAACATTATTAAAGCATACTGTTGATCTGTTATAGAATCTGTAATTATTAGAATTTTATTCTATACTCTTTAAGTGCTAAGGATCATGCGTCGTCTTATTTAGAAAACTTTATTTATATTGCGTTTAAAAGGGGCATGCACCTTAATAAGAAATAAATTTATTAAAATTTTTCTCCTGCACTTTCTGAGTGTAGATTTCATTATTTTCACAAAAGATATAGAATAATTATGTTTGCAAAGATTGTAAATCAGTTTTTTATTAAAAGTATTTTTAATCATTGTATCTTAATTTTAGTAAATTGTTTATAAAAATTTTTTTGATTAATTATTTTAAAATATTTTGCTTAAAATAAAATGATATAGTTTACAACTATGATTAAATTTAACTTCAATAATATTGATAAACATTTTTAAAATACTTAATACTTAAGAAATGAAACTTTGTAAAAACTTGTTAATAATATAAATTAAATAATAATACTAAAGTTTAGTGTTATAATTATTTAATTATCAGCATTTAAATAAATATGTATGTGAATAAAAACATATTAATTACTACAGTCGTTTTTATAATGTTTAAAATTTTACAACATAATTATTTATAATATTTAAAATCAATCAATACCAAAAAAAGTATTTTTACTTTCAGGATTTTTATTTATAAAACTAAAATGATTACATGAATCTAATATAATCATAAATATAAATAGTGTACGTTTCTGCATTATAACTGAAGAATAGAAAATATTATAATGCGAATAAGAAATGATATAATAATCATGAATTAATGATAATAAAAGATAAATAAAATTATTTATTTATGAAAGATGCTAAAAATTATTTAATATTTTCATTTCTTTTATCAAAATAATCAAAAAAAACTAGAACAAGCTATTAACGAACAAATTTTTTCATAGATCAGTTTTTATTTTTTTAGAAAATACATAATGTAGATATTCTTAAAAATTAATGTGTATTTAGTTATATATATTGTATACTCCTGAATCTAATTAAAAGTATTTTTTAGTCTCAACTGACTCCTGAGTATTTTTTTTTGAAGAAAGAGTGCTGAATATTTGCACTCCAACTTTAGAAAGGTAAAATGTTAAAAACATAGTTAAATCTATTAATATAAGTATTAAGATTTAGTTAAAGAAAAACATATTATTTATTCTTAAAATTTCAATACTGATTTTGTGATGTTATATAAAGAAATTTTTGACTAAATAGATATGTGGTGTGAAAGATCATAATATAAAATAAAGTATTTTCAAAATCAAAAAAAAGAGTTTATTAAATAATAGTCACACTAGATCATATGACATTTCAGCACTGACAGGAAATATTACGAACAAAAATAAAACTGAACAGTTGAAATTCATTTATTAATATTAAATATTTTAATTAATATCATAGTTATTTTCACAACATGTGCCTGTATTTTTGAATGTTTTTAAAATTAAGGATCATAGAAGTATTGCTGGATTACGATCCATAACTGATACATTTCTTACTAAGGATATGTTTTAATACGAGTTAGTAAAAATCTAGCTCTTTTTTATCGTTTTCTTTCTCAAGTGTAACATAGTAATATATGTGTGGTACTTTTCTCAAAAATATTCTGGAGAAATATGACAGTGGTAACTAATTTTTAAAATATATAGTATTGCATAAGACATTTCATACACATTGATTTTCAAAGGGTGTTTAAGCTTTTAATTGTTTAGCAATAAGAATTGCTTTTTAAAATATTAGCTTTGTTAATAGTTACTACTGTAGGTTATTTAAAATTCTGAGTAGGTATGTGAAGCAATGATTAAATTTGCAAAAGTTTTGTAAGAGTTTGACGCCGTACTAGAATAAGAAGTTATTTATTTATTATTAAATTTATCAGTAATTTGTTTGTTGATTATTAACATTATTTAATTGATATTTAATATCAAATATTTTTTATAGCATTATGAATGATTATAGAAATATACTTATGTGAATATTACAGTCAGGAGAAAAATTTAAAAAGTAAGAAATTATATGAATGTATTTTATGAATGTTTTAAGTGATTTGATATTTTTAGTAAAATTTAGCTAAATATATTAGTTTAGTGAATCTCTTAGTAATGTCAAAATGGATTATTAATAGTAAAGAATATATAACACAATTTTTAATGAGATTGTTTAAGTGATTATTTTATCGGTTTTTGCTCTTGAAAAAAGATAAGTGGTGTTAGTGTTCATGTGTTAAATGTTATCATCTAGAGAAAGATGTTAATTTTATGTACTGAATTTTCTTACAACATGAGTGAATAAAATTACTATTTTATAGTACAAAAATAATCTTTTGTTAAAAAATTTAAAAAAGATAATTCTTCAGTAAAAATTGTAATTATGCATTAAACTGAAATGTGCTAGTAACTTAATCAATTCTTTAAAAAAACTACAGTTAGTTTTTAAAATTTCCTCAGAAATATTATAAAATAATAACAATAAACTTAAAGTGATGACATATATAAATCGCTTTCAGAAAACTATATTAAGTATATTTAAGTATGATAATTAATTATAAGGAAAATTTAACCTTAATGACTTAAGGGATCATAATGCAGAATAGTGTAATAAAAGATTGGCTATATTTGAGCTATTTATCGGGTGAAAACCAGATTTATATAGAACAGCTTTATAAAAATTATTTAATTGATCCTACTTCTGTGGATACTGACTGGCAATCTATTTTCCAAGCATTATCTGAAGCAGATATTAAAACTAAGAAATTTCATTCGAAAGCATGTGAACATATTTTTTTCTTAACTAAAAATTTCACTCGTGATAATACCTCTGTTGTTAACTCCAGTATTCACGTAAAACAAGTGCAAGTCTTTCAGTTAATTAATGCGTTCCGTTTACGTGGTTATCAAAACGCAAATCTTGATCCATTAGGCTTATCGACACATAAAGCTCTTCCTGATTTAGATCCAGGATTCTATAATTTAACAAAAGAAGATTTTAATAATACATTTAACGTGGGTTCTTTTTCTATAAACAATGCAACCATGACACTTAATGATTTGTATAATGAATTAAAACGTGTTTATTGCAGTTCTATTGGTGCAGAATATATGCACATTACAAATACTGATGAAAAACGTTGGATCCAGAATCGTCTTGAATCTTCAAATTTTGTTAAAAAGTTCTCTAAAGAAGAAAAACGTCGTTTTTTAGTTGCATTAACAGCAGCGGAAGGATTGGAACGTTATTTAGATGTTAAATTTCCAGGTGTTAAACGTTTCTCATTAGAAGGAAGTGATTCATTAATTCCCATGTTAAAAGATTTAATTCATTATGCAGGAAAAAAAAATATATCTGCAATTGTTATGGGTATGGCTCATCGAGGCCGTCTGAACGTATTAATTAATATATTAGGTAAAAAACCAACTGAGTTATTTTCTGAGTTTAGAGGTCAGAATAAACAACACACAAGTTCAGGAGATGTAAAATATCATCAAGGTTTTTCTGCAGACTTTAAAACTAAAGATTCATGTGTGCACTTATCATTAGTTTTTAATCCATCTCACCTTGAAATTATCAACCCAGTAGTTATGGGATCGGTCCGTGCTCGTCGTGACCGTCTTGATCAGTTTTGCACTGATACGATTCTGCCAATTACGATTCATGGTGATGCAGCAATAATAGGTCAAGGTGTAGTGCAGGAGACACTTAACATGTCTCAGGTACGTGGTTATGAAGTTGGTGGTACAGTACGTATCGTTATCAATAACCAAATTGGTTTTACTACTTCTAATTTACAAGATATTCGCTCAACAGAATATTGTACAGATATTATGAAGATAATTCAAGCTCCCATCTTTCATGTTAATGCTGATGACCCAGAAGCAGTTGTATTTATTACTCGTATAGCTTTGGATTTTCGTAATAAATTTAAACGTGATGTTATGATTGATCTTGTGTGTTATCGTCGTCATGGTCATAACGAAGCTGATGAGCCACATGTAACTCAGCCAATGATGTACCAAAAAATTTACAAACATCCAACTGCACGTAAAATCTATGCAGATCGCTTAATTTCAGATGGCGTTCTTACAGTAGCGCAAGCCACTTCAATGGTTAATTTGTACCGTAATAAATTAAATACAGGAGACTGTATAGTTGAGGAGTGTCGTGAAATTGGTTTATATTCCAATGAATGCAACACTCACTTCAATCATGACTGGAATGAGGAGTATAAGTCTACATATAATTTTAAACGTTTACAAAAACTAGCCATAAAAATTAGTACAATTCCTGATGCATTTATTGCTCATGCTCGCGTAAAAAAAATTTACTCAGACCGCACAGATATGGCGAAATGCAAAAAATTATTTGATTGGGGTGCGGCAGAAATGTTGGCTTATGCAACATTAGTGAATGAGGGGGTGTCAGTACGTCTTTCTGGTGAAGATGTGAGTCGTGGTACTTTTTTTCATCGTCATGCTGTTATTCATAATCAGATAAATGGTTCAGTTTATGTGCCATTGAAAAATATTCATAACAGACAAGGCATTTTTAATGTTTGGGATTCTGTGCTAACTGAAAATGCAATACTAGCATTTGAATATGGTTATGCAATGACAGAGCATAATACTCTAACTATTTGGGAAGCGCAATTTGGTGATTTTGCTAATTGTGCGCAAGTAGTTATTGACCAGTTTATTAGTTCAGGTGAGCAAAAATGGGGTTTAATGTGTGGTTTAGTTATGTTGTTACCTCATGGTTATGAAGGACAGGGCCCAGAACATTCATCTGCACGTTTAGAGCGATACTTACAGCTTTGTGCAAACAAAAATATACAAGTATGTATACCTTCTACACCGGCTCAAGTTTACCATATGCTTCGTCGTCAGTTTTTGCGTGTTATGCGTCGTCCTTTAATTGTGATATCACCTAAATCTTTACTTCGTCATCCATTAGCAGTCTCTAGTTTAGAAGAATTGGTAAATGGAAAATTCCAAGTAGTGATTGGTGAAATAGATGCCATTGATTCAAAAAACTTAAAGCGCGTTATTATGTGTTCAGGTAAAGTCTACTATGATCTGTTAAATCAGCGTCGTAAGAATAAACAAATCAATGTGGCTATTGTGCGTATTGAGCAACTGTATCCATTCCCGCATGAAGATCTTCAAGAAATATTATCACAATATGCACATGTGAAAGAGTTCATTTGGTGTCAGGAGGAACCTGTAAACTATGGTGCTTGGTCTTATAGCCAACATAATTTCCGTACAGCTCTTCCAGAAAAGGGAATTTTACTTTATATAGGTCGTAATGCTTCTTCATCTCCAGCTGTTGGGTATACTTCAGTTCACCAGGAACAGCAATGGTCTTTGCTTAATAATGCTTTAAATATTAAATAAATTCAAGGATATAAGATGAGTGATCTAGAAATTATTGTTCCAGATCTGCCTGAATCTGTTGCTAATGCTACAGTTGCTAGATGGCATAAAAAACCAGGTGATAATGTTAAGCATGATGAAGTACTGGTTGAAATTGAAACTGACAAAGTAATTTTAGAAGTCTATGCACGTGAACAAGGTGTCTTGGAAACTATTATAGAGGATGAAGGCGCAATAGTAATATCTAAACAATTACTAGGTCGTATTTATGTATATGATAGTACGAGTATTCCAGAAGTAATTCAATCTGTAGAGGTAAAAACACTTGAATACTACCAAGCTGAAAGCTTAGAAGAAAAAAATAACAATATACTAACACCAGATACTTGTTGCTCAGTGTCTGAAGATGACCTGAATTCAGTAGATATTAGAGAGGCTGTAGTGAATAGTAGATTAACTAGTCAATATACTGCAAAATACTTAGTAGAAAACAACAGAGAATCGTCAGTTCAATCAGATGCAGAACTAAAATCTTCCACGGATCATCGCAGTAAAAAACATATACCAATGACACGATTACGTCAATGTATTTCTGAACGTTTATTAAAAGCTCAAAATAGCATGGCAACGTTAACAACTTTTAATGAAGTTAACATGCAACCTATTAAGGATTTTCGTAAAAAATACAATGAAATTTTTGAAAAACAACATGATGTACGTTTAGGTTTTATGTCTTTTTACGTTAAAGCTGCCGTTGAAGCATTAAAACGTTATCCAGAAGTGAATGCATCAATTGATGGTTCTGATATTGTTTATCATAATTACTTCGATATTAGCATAGCTATTTCAACAAGTCGTGGTTTAGTAACACCAGTATTACGTGATGTTGATATAAGTAACATGGGTGACATTGAAAAAAAAATTAAAGAATTTACTCTTAAAGGACAAGCGAATCAATTAACTATTGAAGATTTAAGTGGTGGTAACTTTACTATTACTAATGGTGGCGTATTTGGTTCTCTGATGTCTACGCCTATTATTAACCCACCACAGAGTGCAATCTTAGGCATGCATGTTATTCAAGATCGTCCTATGGCGGTTAATAATAAGGTTGAAATTCTTCCAATGATGTATCTTGCATTATCTTATGACCATCGCTTGATCGATGGTAGTGATTCAATTAAGTTCTTAATTGTTATTAAAGAATTACTAGAAGATCCAACTCGGTTATTGTTAAAAATATAACTATATCAGAAAATAGGTGAAAAATGTGTTTAGTCTTAAAAAACTGATTTAATTGGTTTTATTAATTTTTAGATTAGTGATACTTTTAAGAAGTAAATCAAGACTCTACATACTCAATGATGAACATAGCGTTGATTAATTTATGGGAGTATCACATCATGCTGTTTTTGAATGTTATAGTCTGGCCATGATAATAGGTTATGCCTATTTAATATTAGAAAAATGAATCTAGAATCTAAAATGGTTATGAATTATATATTAGTAACTAATTAGATGAATGTTAGTAGATATTCTAAAAGGAGGTACAATGAGGTAAAATTACAATGACTAGTAATGTTAATAACATGAGTACAGGTTCTAAGAATATTTAAAATATAATTTTAGCAATTAATTAAATGAATAAAACAATTCACTTATTCATTATGTTATATGTTAACTATGCGATTGGTTTTTTTGTTAAAATGTCTATGTTGACTAATTCATGGTAGTACTATTAGTATAATATTTATGATTAAATAGAATATGATATTACAATTAAGCACGTTATTAAAACGCTAGAACTAATTTATAAATTCATTCTTTATTTATTAATGAGCTCCTTGTTTTTTAAGGACATAAGTAAGTACTTGAATACAGTGTTAGTGATAAAAATGAGTTCATTTTATACATGTATAGCTTTTAACTATTTTCTTAGATAGATCACTTTAAATTAGTTTCAATTAAGTTATTAGTAGTTAAATTTATTTATATATCAATTAGATTTTAATAAAAAGGTTTTTATTATTAATTAGAAATATTAAATATGCGTGATATAATAAAAAATGTACATGAATCTCAAACAAGATAATAAAAACTGCGCTCCGTTTCTTTTTATGAAAATATTATGTATATAATAAACGGTACAGATCTTTTTTTTGGGAAATGAATATAATTTCATTATATAGTATTATGCTATGCAAATTTTTTGCATACAAATGGTAGTACAATAATAAGATCTATAATTTTAGACTTTAAAGTTATCTTTTTGATAAAAATGTGAAAAATACTTTTTTTATTACTATTTCTAGTGAGATTTTTGACTAAAATTTAATTATACAAGACATTATTAAGGCATATACAAGACATTAATGTAAAAGAGATTAGTTACTGATATGTGTAGAAGGTTAAATCATAATGGATTTTAATTAATCAAAAATTATATTAATTTACTAAAATTTTATTTACTATTTCTCAATGTACTGTTCATTCAGAACAAGCAAGAATGTACAGTATAAAAATCTTGAGGTTGAGTACTAAGAGAAAAAATCTATTTATCTACTACTGCTAGTGCACTTCATTCTTTCTGTGAAATAGTAAGATAATAATTTCAATTTCTTCTGTGATTTATATTCTTGTGTTTGTTATAAAATATGATTTTAAAATTTCTTAATACAAGTATTAAAATGAATCATTGCTATTATTTAAACGTATTTTGATACTAGCTGATATTAATAGTTCAAATGAATATATTTCAGACTAGTGTGCTTATGATTACTTCTAGCTTTCCATGTGGCACTAATCCTAATGAGTCTGAAGAAGATGTGTTATACTATGTTATATTCATTTGTTAGGTAATATCCGTGTTGTTTTATGTTCAGTCGCGCTAATTGTACAGTGATTAAATAAACGATAAATATAGAATTTATTTAATTCATTCCTATGGATATTGAGGGTGATATAGTTTTAAATTCAAGTTGTCTTGGTACTCTAAAACTAAATCTAAACAGATTTATAAATAAAAATAGTTATCATAAATAGTTAAATGCAGTTAATTAGTAATTTACTGAATTAAAAATGGTTCACGTATACGTTATACACAATTTGATAAAGATCATTGATTGTATTGAATTCTTATAAACCTAATCAATCTTGTTGTACGAGATAAAATAAAATATACTTTCATTTTGTGCTAAGTATTTTTAGTCAAAGCATAATTTTAACATAAATATATTTTACATGCAACCTGCATAATGATTTTTTTTCACTGAAAATACAATGTAAGAGAACACTCAATATATAATTAATGACCAGTATAATTACAAGAGATTGAGTGAACTATATTAGTTTTAGTATTATAGCATTAAGTGTTTAACTTATTTCGCTGTGAAAATGATTTTCAGAGACTGTTGTTTATTTAAATAATTATATTATAGCAAGATTAAATTTATTTTATATTAATGCATAGTGCTGTTTTATTAGATCACAATACAATTACATGTTAAAAAATAATAAGTGAGTCTTATGAGTAATAATATTTTTCGAGATGTTAAGTAAATGATTAATTTTTGCTTTTTTTCAAAACAAGAAAACAGAAAAAATTATTAATCGTATTAACTTAATGCGTTAAATGATTATGAATAAATGACAAAAGCTTTATCCTCTGTAAAGCATGTATTATCAGAGAACTATATTAGAAGTCAAATATTTTCTGATAGTATATATTATATACTAAACTTTATCTTTAAGATAGATCCATACTGAGCTTTTTATTTTGATATAATATAAGAATATGAGTTCATAGAACATAATTTTAAGTTTCTTAGAAATCATATCGCTGATATTTAAAAGAGTTATTAAAGTATTTTCGACATCTTGTAAAATGTGTTCATCTAACATTGATTGTTTTTTCTGATTGAAAACATTCTATATAATATGCTAACATTTTTTCTCAAATATTAACGATGATTAGATATCGTGTGTTATTGTTCACCTTTACTTAAAAATAAATGTAATATCTATTGTATACACTTTAGTGAGTTGATCTATATCAGTAATACTACGGTTTTATTTATAACACTATATAAAGATTTGATAAATAAATAATTAAATATTAGATCACCTATTGAAACAATGCTACCAAACGTCATGATTTTATCCCCTTGAATCACGTACTAATATTTTTATTTAATATTAATAGTGATCTAGACATTGCTTCAAATCTACGAAGCATATTCAAGTTTATAGTTACCATCAATAATTGTGCTACGACAATTAGATAAAATATTTTCTTTTTTGAGAGATGAATTAGTGCTGTATTAGTTAAGAATAAATTTGTGTCTACAGAAAATTCATACTATAGTTATTTTTTATTTGTTGTGTTACGGAAACTATGAGTAATATACTCTTTTAGAGAAAAGGGTAATATTAATAGAATTATCGCTAAGTGATAAATACGTTTTAACATTTTAGAACTTGTAAATAAAATAAAGAAAATTTATTGGATGATTATTTTAAAGTTTCTGCTAGAATACACTCATAAAGAATGCGAAACTATATAAAACTTTACATAGAAGTATGATATTGAGGTTATTAATAAGTTGAATAAAATACTTAAATTTTAAAATGTATTTTTTCATTTATAGATATTTTTAGAACAACGTTGTGATTGAATAAATCATTTTTTAGTATTTATTCTGCATCAATATTTCAACTTTTGAATTATAGTATAATTGAAATAAATAATACTATATTATAGATAGCAAGGTTAGTCTAGTTACTATTAGATGCAATTCAGGGTGAGAAACAATAACATTCTCATTAATTTTGTGTGTTATATTTTCAATATGATAAATTAATTTTTTAGATTATTAACAATTCTATAGGATAGAGGCAATAAGTTATTACTATATGTTTACATTTTAATATATTTTAATTAAAATATAAATAATTTAATTTGTTTAAAATTTGGAATCAGAATATCAAGATTATTGAGTGATGAATTAAGTCAATTACTAAAAAATTTTTAGGCAGTCTAATCTACTAAGATTTATTTTAATTTAGATTATTAAATGTATTTAAATTCAATAGGTTAGAAAGATGTATGCCTGATAATACTATTAGTAAATAGTGCGTGCAACTAATAGTGTAAACATTATTAATTATGTAAAATTTTTTCTTTTAAGAAAGATAAAAAGACATATAATAGAGGAACTCAATTAATATCATTTTAAATTTGTATTGTACGATTTGAGAGTATACAATTTTCTGGAATTTTATCTGTACTTACATAAGTACGTATCAATGTTGTTAGTGCAATAATTTTATCAAAAAATTAATAACTAGTATGAATATAGTATCAGTTAGGAAGTAAACTCCTGATTAAATTTTAATTAGATTCTAAAAACCTCTATGTTTTTGAAGATAACATCAACACTTTTATCGTTTAGTGCGTTATATTTAGCTTCATTCATTTTCTGTCTTTGTGTTTAGAAGATTATTTAAATGATGATATGGTATTTACTTTCGTAATCTTTAAATAGATAGTAGAAATAAAGTAGTATATAAAAATATCATTTGCAGAACATGTTATTTCACAGTATGAAATTTTTCATTGCAATAGTTCTCATAATGTATCACGAGATGAATGTATTATCTTATAGTATATTTCGTGACGTTATTATCGATACTGCACCAATCATTACTGTTCTAGCTACTAATTATAGTTATCAGTTTTATCAAATGTTGACGCTTATACTAAAAACTATCTAGTAATATAAATAACTAGATTTTAAATAGCCGTTGAAATACCTAGTTAGATTCATAGTTAATATTTTGTTACGGTAAATATTGCTCTGAACTGCGATATTAAAATTTAAACTTTCTTATTTAAGAATTTAAAATTTTTCGATATGAATCAGGAATTTTTAGTATTTCATTATGTATTTAAATAGTTTTAATGAGACTTTAATAAATTTTACATAGATTATTTAATATTCCGATTACATGATGAAATCTAAAGTATTGTAATATATATCCCTGTGAATATCAGTAACTGCATAATTGCAATGATTTCTTAAAATTTGACAGATACTGTAATCTTTTTTTGTTTTGACTCGTAATCATCAATAATTGTAAGATGTATTGCAAGATTTTTTTTAAAAATACTATATATATAGTATTGTCTATAATGTTTTATCTAGTTTTTAATGCATATACTGTGTTTTTGTATGTAGATAAATAAAAAACTAATAATAATATATAATTTTTATGATTTTTATAATAGCTCTATTTTATTACTTAGTTTTACATACGAGTTAAATAATATAGTCTCGATTAGTCTAATCTTGTCATATTGTCGGATATAAATTGAACCACATATTAGTAGCGCATCCAGTTATTGTATACTAACTACAGGGGTGAATATTGTAGGTACTGTAAGATTTAGTTATTATATTTATTCATTTAAATGTTATTAAGATTGTTTTTTTAATCTTTGTATATGCATCGTAACGATAAAAATAGTGAGATATATTAAAAATGTTATTTTAGACTTTTATTTTACGTAGTAAAATGTTTTTCTGTACTAAGATTACCTGTCTTAACTCAAAGTAGAGATTGATTTTGAGCAATTGTATCTTTGTAGTTGAAGTAGATAAAGCTTTCTTTAAGATAATTTTAAAGTGCTTGGAAGAGCATTTCTTTAAGTATTTAATGCTATTACAATATTGTTATTATTATATTTAATAAAGATTATGTTGACAGTCTAATATAAAAAATATATCAGTGAATATACAGATTAATATGAACATTCACGTTTTTTTATTTAAGATCTGTTAAGATTTTTATATTGAATTACTAGTTTTAATAATATTTAATTTTTCTGAGATTTTTGATATAATTTAGGTTATTCAAAATTTTTTAAAGGATATAATAAAATCTATAACTTACTAGCATCTTTAAAACGTTTTTATTTTTTTAAAGAAGATGACAGACAATAAAGTAAATTTTTGTTAAGTAGTTCTATATTACATATATTTCAAGTTTAAGTACATTCAAAACATCAGTCATGTTTATTAGTAACTTTATTTATTTCAGCATAATTAATAACAAAGTCTGTCTCTAAGTTAATGTGCACATTAAAACTGATTTAGCTACTTTTTAGTTTTTAATGTAAAAAATTTTTAAATAATTAAATAAGAAATTTAATAGAATTAGTTTAGTCGGAGAAACTATACCATATAAAGGTAAAAGATTATTTGATAAAACAATAAAAAAATTTTCTAGGGGTTATGTCGTGAAACTTTAAATATATAACTAGTAAAAATTATTAACTGAAATATAATTGTGTATGAAAATATGTACCTTATATAAGCATTTTTATACCATCATTAAATGTTTTGAGTAAGAGAATTATTATGTTTGCAGATAATGGTTTTATAAGCAGGTGAGGTGAGTTAAGTGCTGAAAGATTATGCTTTTAATTTATGAGTACTATAGTGTTATTACTTGTCCTAGTAAGGCTTTAACATTATAGTTCGCATTAATAGAAAAATAATTATTTTAGTTTTTAGTATAGTGAAGAAATATTCCTGATATCAGAAAATATCATTATAATAAGAATAAAATATAATATAGTTTACAAAAGTATCGTAAAATAGAAAAGTATTATAATATTAAAAAGAATGTTTTTTATTCTAGAATTCTATATTTTAATATTTCAGTAAAATGCTATCAAAATAATGTAAACAATAACTTTTTTCATCGCTCAGTAGATTTTATACTAGAGTGATAATTGTTATTTTATTAATATTTAGGCATACATAACCTAATATTTTCATGATTAAATACATAAAATATCAATGCGAATTGTAATCTTAAAACAGAATATTATTCTAGGTAATCTGTATAATTGTTTAATAATATTTTAATTTTTAAAAAAATTGAGTGAATGTTTTTAATGAATCATCAAGTTAAAATTATTGTTTTATTAGTTCTGTATTTTTTTCAGTATCATCAAATAAGAGTTAGATATTTCATATTTCTTTTTCTAACTTTAATACTTATAATTGTGCGTCAAGCTAGTTTTAAATTTATATTTAAATTAGATTATTTATTATTAGTATTAATTTATAAAATTTGTATTATGACAAGAATACGATTTAATAATTATTATTTCACTTCTTGCAATTAAGTCGATACATCACTTTTACTATAGCAACAATATTTCGTATACTTATCTTGTAATATTATGATTATTTTCGTGAATATAAAAAATACTGGTGTCAATTTTCATTATATTAATAATGTGAATTTATGAATTTATGTGAAATTTTAGTTCAATTTAGAGTAAAATAGTAATGAGGCGCCAATTGATAAAATATTATTAGAGAATTTTATCAATAGGAAAAATTTTCTAATTATAATTGAATGGCTCGAATAATAAAGAATTTTCCAAAAAAATAGAGTGTGGCCACAATAGCTTTTGATGCTTTAAATGAAAAAGTAAATCTTGAAATCAGCCAAACACAATTAGAGATAAATAATAAAAATGCTCCGATCATAATTGAGAAGTTATAATCATGACTAAGACTAAAAAATTGTTCACCTGCCACCCAAGACATAATCATACTCATCATAACTAAAGAAAAAATAATTGTCTGTCTATCTTTAAGTTTAGACCAGATGATAGCTAAAGTAATTGTTGCAATGATCAAAGATAGCAATATCCAAGGAAGATATAAACTAAACTTAAGCTGTATACTAAAACTAATAGTGTAAAGAAGATGACTAACAAACATTAAATATACAGGAGTGATTGAGTGTTCACGTAATAGCATCATTTGTATATCAGAAAGTAATGATATTATTAGCGCAGTGAGGCTAAAATAGTCTTTTGTGGCTAAAAAATCAGCGCTCCATCCCCAAAGAAATAACAATAGTAATGTAATAGGACGAAAGAACCAACGTTTCCAATTAGGACCGCGATAAGCTGCATCAATATACAACCAACCAGAGAACAGTATTGTTAGAAATGGCCAATTAATCATAAACATATCCTTATAAATTTAAATAAATGAGATAATTATACTGATGTTCCTTTAAGATAAATGACGCTAATTATATTGTAAATTTCATTTTTTTTGATAATAATTAACTATTTGGCTTACTTTACTTATCATCTAGATGTAAATTGAGTAATTTAAGATGTATATGCAGATTCTTTCTAAATACTATTTTAAATACTGTTTAAAACTTGTGAATCATTTAATGTTATTTATGATAATTATTGTCACTATAGTAGTGTTAGAAAATAAACATTTTAAATTAATGTAATTAAAATAAGATTGATAAAATACTTTATCTTTCAGTTCTTTTTTAGTTATTAAAATAAAAAAATTCATTAAAAATGAGTGATCTTGTTTATACAATAGGTCTTAAGAAATTTTTTAAATGATAAGACGACTCATGCTTTATTAAAGAAGTTGTTAATAAAAATAGTATTAATTCACTAACTAAGTTAATTGGGTGCATTTATTACATACAAGGTCCTAATGTTATTCTTTTAGATCTTAACAGATCAAGTATAAAGAATTTTAAAAATGTTATCTAAAACCTACTTTTATTAATTCTAAATTATAAACGCCTTAAAGACATTAAAAAAGATATATATATTTAGTATCTTCACAAAGAATTGTTATTCTTTTATTTTCTACAGAGTATTATTGAAAATCTACTTTTCAGTAGATGCATCAAAATATAAATATTATTATGCTTTTATAAAATAATGTACAAATTATTTCAAAAAGAATGTATGACATGACATTTAATATGATAAATATTTTAATATATATTATTAACGTTTATTGTGTATTCACTACAATAGTGTTATTTTAAAATTAAATAACGAATAAATAAACGACAAGCAATATGTTTAGTTATATTTTCACGATGTAGTTTCCAATTGAATGGAATATCAATTCGTGATAACTCCGCTTCTGATTCAATATAAATCCAGCTTTCATTAGATAACCATTGATTTTTTTCTAATAAATGTATTGTTTTATTGATTAAACCTTTACGGAAAGGTGGATCAATAAACACTACATCAAAACAAGTGCCTATTTTACTCAATTCTACCAAGCTATCATTATTTATTATAGAAGCTTTATGAGCTTGTAAACGTGCTTTATTTTTGAAGAGTAACTCTGAATTTTGTGTGTTTACTTCGATGAAGGTTACATTATTAGCAGAGCGAGATAAAGCCTCAAAACCTAATGCTCCACTTCCCGCAAAGCAATCAAGGCAGCTAGATTCATAAAGAATAGGTAACAACCAATTAAATAAGGTTTCTTTGACTCGATTAGTTGTGGGACGTAATCCGTCACTATTACGAACAGGTAGTTTTCGTCCACGCCATTTTCCGCTAATGATACGTATCTGACCGAAAGAAGTGTTTTGTTTTTTTTTACCATAACATATTATTAATATAATCTTTAGGCGTGTTTATAAAAAAATCATAACTGATAATTTTGAAGGTTTCACTTAGAAAGTTAAAAATAATTATTGTAATTTTTATTTTAGATATGTGTTTTACGTAATAAAATGATATACTTAATATAATTTGATAATAACTTACACGCAAAATAATACGAGTTTAATTTAGGCTAATATTCTAAATTTTTTCGATAAAAATAGTATAAGCATACATCATTTGTGATTAAGATTAATAAGAATAACTAATATATACTGTTCTTACACACCACTTTGAAGCATGATAAGTGTCATGTTAAGTGTTTAAAAACAATATTTTATTGCGAGGAATTTACTAACTTATGGCGAAAAATAAGAAAAAAAATTTTTTCTCGTGGCTTGGTATTGGCCGTAAAGATAAATACCAAACTCAACAGAAAGAAATGGAACAACAAAAAATAGATGAGAAAAAAAAGATAGATCTAAAAAAAACAGTAGATAAGACTCCTGTTAAGATTTCACAGAAAGAGACTTCATGCCAAGATCATCTTAAAAAAATACAAAATCAACCAATAATGAAAGGAGTAAAAACAAAATTTAATCATCTGTTTAATGAATCACAAACAACTATTCATATTCCTCAAGTAAAGACTGAAAACCCGTACCAAATAAAAAAATCAACAATCAAATCGGAAGTATTAGAAACTCATTTTCAAAAACATCAATCTACACGTTCTTCTATTTTAAGGTTTAAAAATAAAATACAACGTGAAGAAGAGCAATCTGATGAGTGTGTAAAAGAAAAAATTGCATCTCAACAGAAAAAAAAATTAACTGCGATAAAATCGGTAGACAAAAAAAAAGAGCAGACTCAGTGTCAAGAAAAAGTAATTTGTTTTTCAGAACAACAACAAGTTGAACCAAAAAGTATTTTGGAATACCGTTATAACATCTGGAATCAGAAAGACGAAGAACTTAAGACAATTGAAGAAGATAAACTGAAAAAGCGACAATTCATTAGTCGCTTGAAGAAAGGATTAATAAAAACGCGTCAAAACATCGGTTCAAGTTTTTTCAGTTTTTTGTCTGGAAAAAAAATAGATGCTTACCTCTTCGAGAGGTTAGAAGAACAATTACTTGTTGCTGATGTTGGTGTTGAAACGACACGTAAAATTATTAATAACCTAATAGCTCATACTAGCTGTAAGGATTTAAAAAACGCAGAGCTCTTATATTCTCGATTACGGGAAGAAATGACTAATATTTTAGTCTGTGTAGATAAACCGCTCATCATTAAAGATGACAAAACTTATGTTATTCTTATAGTTGGAGTTAATGGTGTAGGGAAGACTACTACTGTTGGAAAATTAGCTCGTCAATATCAATTAGCAGGTAAGTCTGTGATGTTAGCAGCAGGAGATACCTTTCGTGTTGCCGCTATTGAACAATTACAAGTCTGGGGAGAACGTAATAAAATTCCTGTTATTTCACAGCATAGAGGGGCTGATCCAGCATCTGTTATTTTTGATGCATTACAATTAGCTCAAGCAAAAAAAATTTCTATCTTGATAGCTGATACTGCTGGACGTTTACAAAATAAAACGCACTTAATGGAAGAATTAAAAAAAATTGTTCGTGTAATGAAAAAAGTAGATCCACACGCTCCGCATGAAATTATGTTAACCTTAGATGCAAATACTGGATTAAATGCAGTTAGTCAGGCAAAAGTTTTTCATGAAGCTGTAGGTGTAACTGGTATAATATTAACGAAACTCGATGGTACAGCAAAAGGTGGAGTAATTTTTTCTATTTCTGATCAATTGAGCATTCCTATTCGTTATATTGGGATTGGTGAAGGTATTGAAGATTTACGTCCATTTAAATCTAATGACTTTATCGAAGCGTTATTTGCACGAGAGGAATAGTTTTAATGATTTTCTTTAAATGTGTGAGGAAAGTCTATTTCGGTAGTCGATAATCTTTTCAAAATTTAGATGTTCTTCTTAAATTTGGATAAATTATATTCTTAATAGGTCATTCTGGTGCTAGTAACAGTATATTACTAAAACTGATTTCTGGTATTTAGCAATCAAGTACAGGTTAGATAATTGCGATGGACATAATATTACTGTTTGAAAAATAAGATATTTTTACGTAGTAAAATTGAAATTATTTTTAGAAACATTATTTTTTATTTGATAGAATAATTTATAATAGTGTGGGGTACCATTAAGCATATTATCTACAAGTTCGGGAAAGATCCGGAGGAAAGTTTCTATATTTTTGGATCAAGTTACTTCTCTTGATAAAGCTAAAAATATTTTAATATCATTATCAGTTATCAGGTAGTGCGCAAAAACATGTTAGGTATTGTGCGACAATTGTTAATAATCCGATAATGTTGCTCATCGATGAGCTAATAAGTAATTTTGATAGAGACGGGTTAGAAAAGGATGATACAGTGATTTGAAGAATCTAATTGTGTTAATATAATGGTTGTAATAAAGCATTCATAATATTATGTGCTTTCATAATAAGAGTTTCATATACTTACTTTGAGTCAAGAAAAATGATTAGAGGTTAAGATAATTAAAATTTTTATAAAGAACAGTGTGTCCGTGTTGTATGTAATAAAAGTAAGAAGTGAAAAGTATATGGTGTGAATAATGCTGTTATATTTACTTAATATATTATAATTTATATATTAAGTCTAATCTTTAGATACTCTTTTCATGTCAATGATCTACTTATATTTAACTCTATACAAAAAATACGTAATTTAGATAAATTTTTAGAACTTATTTAGCATTCTTCTATGTAATAGAAGTAGTTATTAACTTTAGATAAAAATCTAAATACACATATGAAAATATTTTTATCGTTTTTATATTTAGAAATCTTTTTCTACATAACTGAATGTTTACTTAATAATCTTTAATCTTAGGGATTACATTGAAACTATAAAATGAATTATTGTTTACTATCTTAAAAATTACGTATACTTTATAATATATATTATTCGAAAATTTTCACTCATATAATTAAAAACCTGCTTTAACGCTTTCATCTAGGAAATTAATTTTGTATATTCTGAGTTGTGTCTAGTTGTTTTTTCTGTTTTTATATTGTTTATTATTCTTTTTATTTGTGAAAGAAACCCTCAGTTAATACTATTTCTATATGTCGCATAATTCCGTAATATTTTACTTGTATTATGATTTTTCTACGGACTATATCTGTACTCTTGATGTTTTCACCATAATAAAAACGTAAGTGACATTTAAATTTAATCATTGCTAATAGATACTTGAAAAGTATATTTTAACGTATATTGAAATAGTCTTTATTTTTTAGCAATTTTTTGAAAGCTTTAAGTAAGTTATATGTTTTTTATACGTATACGAAGAAAATTAATAGAGATCGCATGTTAACAGAAATGGTTTGTAAAACATTTAGCATTTTTACTTGAAATTTTAGATGGATTAATTGCCTAGTGGTATCTGTCTTTTAGTTATCATCAATAAAATTTTAATATTTTGAAAGTTTTTTTTGACTATTTTCAGTAGTATAGGACTTCTCTTAAAATAGACATATTAAATTATTATCTTTAAAAAAAGATTTAAAATAATATTGTAGAAATTAAAATATTAATGTATAATTTCAATATGTAGTGATCTTAAATACTAACAAATATAACTCATCGTTTCATCTTAGTTAATAAAATTTTTATTTTTATCAAGTAGCCTATCATTTATTAGATGCATTATTCTTCCGCTCAAAAGTAGTAAATAAATCTTAATTGTATTTTATATAGAGTTATGTAAACAACAATATTATTTTTAGTGAAATGAAGGTGAAATCAAAGGAATAACATTAAGTATCTTAATAATTTGATCTGTTATTTTTATGTTCTAGTTTGTGCATGCTGATAATCAGCAATCTGTGACTAGTTTTGATACGAAAGAACAATATTTTTAGATACATTTTTTAATTATTTACATTTCTTTAAATTTATTAAAATATAAAATCAGTATTTACTTAATTTCTGTTGAATAATATTAGAATTTTTAATTATTATTTTCTAATTTTTTTATTTATTTGATATTTATAGTATTTAATAGGATAAATATATAGTAATATGGACGATAGAATCAAATATTAAGCATTAATAATATTAAATATAACAATATACTATCAATTCAATAAAAATAATGAAATTTATAAAAATCTCAAGAGAGATGAAAAAATAAAATAAAAAATGATTTTAGCATAATTATTAAAATTTTTTAAATTATTTAGTTTATGAGTATGTAATGATGTGTTAAGTACAGAAAACTATACACGTTAACATTCTTGCAAATTATTTTGTGTAATACAAATAATATAGACCATACAAGATTACTTCAGAACATTGTTTTAAGTAATAGTAAAATAATATTAATAGCGTAATACTTATTTTTCAAAGTAATAATTTTAATGACTCGATACTTAAGTATAGATTTTAAAAATATATTAATGAATAAATAGTATTATTATGTGATTAAAAACTTATTTTTCTATATAAATATTTGATATTTATGAATATAAAATAAGATATGATGATAGCAAAACTTTCTCTAATACATTTATATTGTACTATATTGTAGTATATTCTACTACTAAATAGTTGTACGTAATCAAGATTGTTCATTTCAATTGAATAACTTAATGAAGAAAAGTAGATTTCTAAGAAAATTATATTTAAACATGTTATTATGCGTATATATAAATAGTAGTTAAGTACAAGAATTGGCGCTGAAAGATACGTAAAATATTTATTGTGTGTATTTAAGTGAGTTTATTAGTATAATTTAAAAAAATTCGTGATAAATAAAATGACTTTATTAAAGTATTTATTTTTTAGTAAATGAAAGTTTTTAGTTAACCGTTCTTTTTAAGAATATACATGATAAGAAATATTGCAATTCATATTCATTGTTCTATATCATTGTTAAGTTTCAGTAATAGAAACAACTAATTATACATATAAATAAATAATGGACAAATATATAGACGTAGCTTAAGTGTATTTTATTTGAATCGTTTAGTATCTCTATTCAGAGAATAATAACAAACTATAGAGCATACGCAGTATCTTGAGGTAATATTTAGAAAAGATCTGAAATCGAGTTCAGTTAAACTTGTATGAAAATATTAGCTTGTTAATTTCATGCTAAACTAAATAGTTTTTATTTTACATATTACGAAATAAAACAAGAGTGTGATTTCTAACTTTTATTTTATTTCTATTAAAAGATATGAATATAAAATATTTTTATGTTGAATATATGTTATTTTATTACGAATTTATTTATAGTGACATCTTAGTCAATACATATGTAATAATTTTTTTGTTTAATATATTAAATGCACGCATTATAAAAATGCATTACTGATAATATGAAAATTAAGATAATCTCTCGCTATATTGTTATTATCATCTCTTAGATAATGACATTAAATATTCATCCAGAATAAACGCTAATTTTTTTGTCTTTTTGGCAGAGATTGTGATGTTTAGTATTAAATATATTACTTATCGATTTATTTTTTAATATAATAAAAGTGATGATTCTGATTTTAAAAATTAATATATTCATTTCTTATAAAATGATATAATTTTGACAAAGATTGCACAATATAGATACTAATTTCATAATGATTTTTTTTAGTTGTTTTGGTATTGAGATTATTTATTGATCATTTTCATATGAGAATACAGTGTAGTTTACCTGTGTAGCAAATTTAAGATAATAAGTGTACTTAATATTTATGTTATTCAAGTTATTTTATTTACTTCTATGGTTGATACGAAAATCATAACTGTCGCAAGATGTGTTGAGATAATTGATATAATACTATAGTTCTTTAAATTTATTTAATAGTAGTACGTGGTGAAAGTTATTATAAATATTAGAAGCTATATTAAATAAATTCATTTTAGGCTATAGTAAAATCATGATATCCAGATTATTTCAGTACACAATATTAAAATATTATATCATTGAATATATGAATAAATAGGTTATGAATTATCTCACTTAGTATACGAAAGCAATGAAGATCAAAAAATATTAGAAAAGAAAATTACATTTGTTCTGCTATTGTTTATATTCTTTATCTTTTCTTTTGTTACTGTTTGTACAAGATTAGATTGTGACTGAGAAAAAGCAATGTAAAGTCAGTGGTCTTAAGTAGAGATGTTATTTTTGTCATTTAACTTTTGAGAATTTATAGTTATTTCTATTGGTTAATTAACAATATTATTATTTTCTTGTGTTTAATAATAAATGCTAAAAATCATCAAAAATCCTTGATGTACCCATGAACTCTTAAACAAGAAAGCTCGATTGTTTGATTAGCAGTCTAATTGTGAATATTTTGGTTTTTATATTTTTAAATCAATATGAAAATTCTTCTTTAGATAAGTTTATGTAATATTTGGGTTAGGAAAATGATTGTGTAATAGTTTTCATATTGACTTTGAGTTAAAGTATGTTGTTACTAAACAGTATAGAAATCATAAGCTAGTGATATAAGATTAGTCTGAGGTTAGATCATTACTTAAATCGAATTTTTTGATTTAGAAGTTCGCCTTGTAGAAAAAAAGAGATAAAATACTTTCTATGTTTTTTACAGACCATAATAAATATAAAAAAATTGCTTTTATTTTGTAGTATTGATTCTTTAATATTATTTCTATAGTGATTGCATATGCTAGTGTGAGTGCATATAGAGTATGAAAAATTATTTTATAACTTGTTGTTTTCTTTGATTTTTTTAATATCTACTAAGGTTATTGCATTTATTATGCATGCTATTTTATTTTTTTAAAATAGTTATTTTAACTCATCAAAGTGTTTTTAGTTTAGAAACGTTTATTTTTAGGTGAGCATATCAATTATGCTAGAATTGTTATTAGTTGTGTAAGCTAAAATATTAATGAATATAGTTATAACTACATTAATCCTTATAAGTAAAATAATTCATGATCTTAAAGCTTGTAATGTATTTATTGGGTATAGTGATAATTCTAATCATGATTAAATGTCATAAAATTTTATCATAAATAAAAGTACTTTAGATAAAGTTGAAAAACACACATATATCGTATACACTATTATGAGCGAATCAGGTAGAGAAAAGATGAGTATACTACACATGACCCCTTTGTTGCAAGTAAGTGGTTTAAGTATGCGTTTTGGCGGTTTATTGGCAGTGAACAATTTTGAACTTACATTAAATCAAGGTGAAATTATTTCATTAATTGGTCCTAACGGAGGAGGGAAAACTACAATATTTAATTGCCTTACAGGGTTTTACACACCCACTAATGGGAAAATTATATATTATAAACAGCGTTTAGAAGGTTTGTCAGAACATGTAATTGCTCGTTTAGGGGTACTCCGTACTTTTCAGCATGTCCGTTTATTTAAAGAGATGACAGTAATTGAGAATTTATTAGTTGCTCAGCATAAACATTTTAAAAGTGGTATTTTTTCAGGGTTATTGAATATATCTTCTTTTCGAAAAACAGAATCTAGAGCAATTGATAATGCAGTGAAATGGCTAGAAAGATTTGATTTATTAAAATTTGCTAATTACCAAGCTGGGACTTTGACTTATGGTCAGCAACGTTACTTAGAAATTTCTCGTTGCATGGTTACTCGTCCGAAGATTTTAATGTTGGATGAACCATCTGCTGGGTTGAATCGAAAAGAAACTAACAAATTAGATAACTTAATTTCGGACATACGTTCTCAGTATCATGTTTCTATTTTATTGATTGAACATAATATGAAGTTAGTCATGGGAATCTCCGATAGAATCTATGTAGTAAATGAAGGAACGCAACTTACAAATGGTACACCTAATCAAATCCGTCAGAATCCCGATGTAATTAATGCTTATTTAGGAGAGGCGTAATAATGTTAGAATTTAAACAAGTATCTGTTTTTTATGGAAAAATTCAAGCATTATATAAGATTAGTATAAATATTCAACAAGGGGAAATAGTTACTTTAATCGGTGCAAATGGTGCAGGTAAGACAACTTTATTGAATACTTTGTGTGGGAATCCCCGCGCTTCAGAAGGAAAAATTCTATGCCGAAATGTAGATATTACAGCACTTCCTACAGCTAAAATTATGCGTGAAAATATTGCTATTGTACCCGAAGGTCGATGTGTATTTTCTCGCATGACTGTTGAAGAGAATTTAGCTATTGGCGGTTTTTTTTCTAATAGCGAGAAATATCAAAAACGTCTTGAACGTGTATATGTATTATTTCCTTGTTTATACGAGCGTCGTGCCCAACGTTCAGGTACCATGTCAGGCGGTGAACAACAAATGCTTGCTATTGGCCGAGCATTAATGAGTCAACCAGAATTACTTTTACTTGATGAACCTTCTTTAGGTTTAGCGCCAACGATTATTATACAAATTTTTGAGATTATTCAAAAATTAAAAAAAGAGGGTATGACTATTCTCCTTGCAGAGGAAAATGCAAGGCAGACATTGAGACTTGCAGATCGTGGCTATGTACTCGAAAATGGGCGTATTGTATTAGAAGATAGTGGAAAGGCATTACTAAAAAATAAAGCGGTTTATAATGCTTATTTTGGTGGATGATTATTTAATAAATAGAAAATATTAATAAACTCAAATGAGTTCTGTTTGTTATTATAAATAAATTTATTCTATTATTATTTATTAATATATCATATTAATTTAAATACGTTGAATATCATATAAAATATGATTAAATGAATTTTAACATACTGTTATGAGAAATTATTTACTTACATTTAAGAATACTTTTATATTAAGATTATTTATTATTTTTTAAATATTCTATTGATTTGAGTTATTAATTAAAATAAAACACATAATATTTAGTTTAATATAAAATACTTTTCTAAATTGTTAAATAAACTTCCGTATATTTTAAGAATAATTATGATAATTAAACTTCGAAATTTATTCTTAATATTATACTGATTTTGAAATTTATCTTTTAATCGATGTTTCTATGAATTATTTTATGTTGATTTTATTAATTAATAGTTAGAGTGTAATATAAATTAAATGTAAATTTTTATTTAGTCTAATACTTAAATATATTATTAAGTCTGATATAATCTTAGATATTTTTTTATTAAAATTATTTTAACTATATATATCTTATAAAATAATAAAGTTAAATTTATATACAATATAGATTATAATCTATGATCACTAAGTAATCTTTTATATATTAATTACTTAAATAACTTAGTAATAATATAATTACTAATTATTCGTAAATAGTAATTTAAAATTGTTAATTAATATTATAGAAAATTTTATAAGTATTACTATATTTAAAAATAAATTGAAAATATCTTTGACTATAATATATATTATTATTTTAAAGAAAATTTATTATCTTAAAATATATTATATAGTGTTTTTACAATTTTATTGAAACGAAATAATAAGTATTTATTTTCAGTTACATTTATATAATTATATAATACTGTACATTACATAAATATACAATTATTAAAACGTTTAGGATTGTTAATAAATCTAATAGATGAAAAAATTAATTCAATAAGATATAAAAATTAAAATATAATATTTATAATTATTCAAGAAGTCATTGTTAATATCTAAAAATATAAAAATTTATTCATGTTTCAAATAAATCAATATCATAATTAAATATTTATTTTTTAATTGATATATAAGTATCGAATGATCTAGTGCGTGATTATTTAATTGTATTTAATACTATATTAAAACTATACAATTGTTTAGATTATCGTCAGTATACTTTGTAGATTTTACCTAATAGAGAATAAAGGGTAATAATAAGCATGGATATTATATGCTTAACATGTCATGATCAATCTCTAAAAATTAGTGTTTGTTATGATTCAGTTCTCTTAAAGATATAGGAACATATTGTGTTCATACCTGTAGTAAAAAGGTAAATATTTTGTTTAGTGATGTTTTTTAATAACTAAACGATTATGATTGATACACATTATGACTTGCAGGTATTATTTTAATAATTATTTTATTTATTTATTAAATTTTATGTTTAATAATATTAACAGTTATAAATTTTAGCAAACATTATTGTAGATTATTTAATAAAAATTAATATTTTATTCATATAATGATCGTTAAACTTTTTGTATTTAAATCTCGGTTTTCTAGTTTGATGCTGTAATATATTTTTAATATTATTTAAGTATTTTATTTTCTTTTTTGTATTCTATTTTACTTGGTAATTTTTTAGTGAATGTTTAATATGCATCTTTCAAGAATTATCACCTAAGCTTTAGACTTTAAGTATTTTTATTTATTTAGTTATCGGCAACTAAAAATTATAAATATTCTCTAAAATTACTATATGTATCAATGTGTTAGGTTAGATTGATAATTGTAAAATGACAGTTAACTGAAATGTAAATTTATTGATATAATACAGTAATATGTAATAAGTAAATTTTATTTAGTTTGACATAATGCAGTCAGTAGTTTGAAGTAAAGTATTTTATTATTTATTTTGTTAATAATCTGCGCGACATATGTGATATTTTGTGTTTAAAACACTTAGAATTATTAAAATGTAGTTTCTTCATTAAACGTTAATTTTAATTTAGAAAAATTATTTTTTTCTTTTAAAATTAAAGGTTTGTTTTCATGAATAATTTATGCATATATTACAAACAAAATCTTTTTAGTTATTGAAACTTTATTAAAAAGGTTGGTTAACATTGTTCTTATTATGAATATTATAATGTGAGAATGATAGATAAGGAGTATAGTCTAAAATAAAATTTAGAGTAATTATTAATAGTGGGATTTTTAAGGCTTAATAAGTGTTGTGTATATTCAATACTAATTTCTGACAATAATAACTAACACAACTAAAATATAATAATATCAAAAGGAAATATTTACTTGATTTAAGTGATTTAAACTGTTTTTGTGTACAGTTTTAAGTATTATTAATTAATATATTAAAAAGATTTTTATCTTATCACGAGGGAAATTATAGAAAACAAATTAAGTTTCACTGAGTTGTGACATTCTAAATATATTTTAGATTTTTAGTCAGAGATTATCAATAGATTTAGTCACTTTTAATTTTTTTTGAGATAGCAGATCTATAGGTAATAGAATAACAATTCTAAAAATAAATGTAATATAATAATCTGATTGTGTCAGAGTAAACTGCATTGTGAAAAACGATAGGAAGTATTTTTTGATGATTATATTTTATTGATATTTTAATTATTAGCAAGATAAGTTATGACTTATTCTATAATTTGAGATGTAAAAATGATTATTGTTAGTGACTTTTGTAGTCTTATGAAACATATCTTTCCTGTGAAAGTTTTATTAGATATTATTACATTATTCTAGTAATAATAATGCTACTGTTGAAAATAGTTTGTAATAGCTAGTTTAGAATAAATTAAGAAAAATAAATTTCTTCACAGTTTGAAGAACGTTGTTGAATATTTTAATCTTATCATAACCCTATTATGATAAGAGGTTTTAAAGTTGTAATTTTATATTTATTAAATTCAATACCTTATTTTGCTATTTTGTGAAGTGTATTTAGGTAATTTTAAAATTGTCTAAATTATAATGTAAGAAAATAGAAAACGATCTTATTGTTTAGAATACAAATATTAATATAGTGAGTCTTCATAGGATATTGATAAAATTGATTGTTAGATATATTTATAATATTTATATATATATTTCTATATATCCCCAAGTGTTAGCTAAATTAAATAAACTTATTTTATAGATTTTGATATAAACAGTAAGAGTTACTTTTGTGTTTTGTATAAGAGTTAGTTATCAGTAAAAACTGGTAATTTTCATTGTTTCTGTGAATTAGTAGCTATACTTGCGACTTATATATAAGATAGGAGAACTCTTTTATATAGAATTTAAATAAAAATTTTATTATAATATATGACTGATTAATCTATCTACTCGTGTGCGTAGTAGACTACGAATGAGTTTTTTAACTTTTATTGGATAAGCTTCAATATTATCTAATTCACAATGGTGAGTAATTATTTTGGTATGTTTACGAATACACTCAAGTTCATAATGACGTTGTTCTTGCATTTCTTGATCTGGATCATGGATAAGTACAGCATTTTCTAGATCGAGTGTCCAAGCACGAGGATTTAAGTTGTTTCCTGTGATTAATTGCCAAATGTTATCTATCCATAGACCTTTCAAGTGATAAGTGTTGTTGTTATTTTTCCAGAGACGAATAATTAATTGTTTATTATCAATATATTTTTGAAATTGACTAATAAAACGGCGTAAATTAATTTCATTAAGATAAGGTAAAGCCCCAATAATTTTAAATGGTTCTTCAGGGGGTATATAGAAATCATTAGCAGTTTTGTCACCAATAATAATTTCTATTTTCTTATTTTTTCGGAGTAAGTGACTAATAATTCTAACTAATACTACTGGTAGGTTAAAATAAGGTGTACAAATAGTTAGTTTCTTTTCAGTTGCGCTCATTAAATGAGTAATAGTACAATTAAGTTCATTTCTTTTACCTAGACCAACTAGTGGTGTAACTGCAAGTTCACTGTTAGATGCATTACCTGTAAAAATATATGCACTCTCTCTTAATGAGAGTCGGAATGGCTTGATAGTCGTTTTAAACTCGGCAGTTTTTGGTCTGTTGTAAATGTTTAAACGGTGAATAGCGTTAGATTTTAATAATGAATTATCAATATAATATTTCATAGAAGTAGTTAATTTTTCATTTTTAATAAGTTGATATCTATCATATCGGTATTTATTATGACGTTGCAGATAAACATCATTAATGCTTGCACCACTATAGAGTAATGTATCATCAAATATAAAACCTTTTAGATGTAATACACCTAGAGCTTCTCTTGTATTCACGGGAATGCCATAAACTGGAATATCTAAACTAGGATACTGTTGTGAAACATTATAATACCAATCTGCGTTAGTTAAATTAACTACTGACCCAATTCTGCCTCGTTGGGCACGATGCCAATCAACAAGAATTTTAATTTCTAATAATGGATTAGCTTGTTTTGCTGTATATAATGCATGAAAAATATCTTTTCCTGCATCGTCTTTCTCTAAATATAAGGCCGTGATATAGATAGTATGTTTAGCAATAGAAATTTGTTCAAGAAGAGCATTACGAAAATCCTCTGTCTTATATAACGTTTTAACATCAGAAATAGATAATGATAATTTAGGTAAATTAGCTAAATATTGCTGATGTGTTGCTTGTTTGAATTTTAATAACATTACAGTGTGAATTATCTCTTATGAGTGCAATGGTGAATTACTTTATGTGCATCGATGAATAAGTTATGCATATTAACAGATTTAGTCTAACTATTAGAATGAATTAAATTTTATTATCTTTTTAAAAGTGTAGATTGTTGATTTCTTATAAATATAGTAATATGTTACCAATCTATTTTAAATCGAAAATTGATGTTATATTCATATTTAAACTAAATTTCTCATATTATGATATTCAAGCGTGGTTGTTACATTAAGATTCTTGATCTTAATAAGAGTCAGTATAATCTAGTAATTTATTCATTAATTCATAACTAAAAATTAATCTGATAATTTTAAAAATTACAAAAACCGAATATTTCATTTCTTAATTACTATTATTTAAGATCATACGTGTTATATTGACATTGTCAAAACCATTTTTGATTTTAAAAATTAGTATTTTACTATATAGAATTTATAATTAATTTAGATTATTTTCGTAAGATTATTATATCAGTTAACTTAAGAATTATACTTTAGTCTGAAGAGAGATAATACATATTTTTTAGTCATTCGAACAAGAAACGATTTTGATAGCGATTTATATTCTAGTTATATTGACTGCAGTAAATGATCCAGATCACTGTCAAATATATTTTCTTTTTAAACCTATATGTATGATATTAAAATAATCAATCTTAGATTTCATTTTAAGTTATATTTAAGTTTTAAGAATGTTGTTAAGATTTTGAATAAAATAATTTTTTCATAAAAATAAGTAAGATATATATATTTAAAAATGCAATATTTGCGTAAATAATATAAAGCCAGACATTTTAAAAGGGAATTTTGTTAAATGTAAAATATTTAAAGGTGATTATGTGCTTTGTAATTAAATTTTACATTTTTGAATAGTGTCAATCATAAGACATTAGCTTAATATTAAATAAGTTAGTGATAAGTATAAAGTTGTTTTAATTTTCTTTCGATATTATATACTACATTTTTAATAAAAAAATTAACATATATTAACAATACAATTTTATTCAATTATGATTCATGATTCTTGTACTATAAATAAACTATGATGTTTTGAATCAGTAAGGGGTTTACATTAATCTACTTAAGATGTTACTGAATATTTTTCTATAATCGTTGCAGTAACTTTATTTACTTATTTGTTATTACACAAGAAATGCGTAACATCTTTAATTATAGATGTTACTTAATATTAGTATACTGTAATTTTAAAGAAATAGGATGTAAAAAATATTTTTTGAGATACTTATAGGTTTTTCTTAAATATTGTTAACTACAAAAACGTTTCAATAATTTAGAGGGACTAAGTATTTTATATATTAATCAACGTTAAATATGTGTCTATTTTTGGATTTAAAAACTTAGTATGTAGATTGATTAGCAATTAAAATTTCGAAAAGAGAGCGTCTTTAGTATTATTCAGTATTTTGACTTGTACAATATTTTTTGTTTGTTGTCGTATTTAAATAACATTAATTAGAGTAAGATAGATTAGAATAAACTTTCTTATGATATTGATACACTAAGTTATTCTGTTTTTAGCCTTATAAAAATAATAAATTTATTATAACAGGGATTTAAGACCTGTATGTAAAATACAATTGTATTAAAATTACTATAATTTTTTTTGAATCATGTAAGGTTCAAAACCGTCAAAAACTCTTTTAAACATTATTATGTTTATGTATATACGTAAAATAAAAGTATATAATGATTATCTCAGTAAAAATATATTGCAAAAATTAAATTTTTTGTTACTCAAAAAGATGAAAATACATGCGACTTTAATTACTTATTTATAATATGTTTATAATTTTTTATCACTGTAAATATAGTGGCTAACAAAACGAACTCTAGTATTTGATATAAATTTTAAAATCTTAAAAAAGACATTAGAAGCTAATTCAAGCCCGTTAAAGTTTGTATATAAAACATCATTAGTAAGATCATTTTTAAAATGTATGAGCAAGTTGTGATGATTGTTACAACTATTAATTTGAAAAAATTTAAAAGTATGTAAACCGTTTGAAAATGTGTGATGATATAATTGAAATTAACGATATTAAATTTTATATAAGATGAAATTTAATATAAAAATTTTATCATAATCAATTAAATATTACAATGAGAAATATTGAAATTTAATAGTTGATAGTTTACATAAATATTATTTATATATATGAATAAATCTGCTATTAAATAATAGTTATACTGTGTAATGCTTTTAGATTAATATATATTATTCAGCACTGTCAATATAATCCTTTATAAGTTATTTTATTATATCTACATTTAGTTAACTGCACAATAGTACGAAATCTGTCAATAACTGTGACAATTTTTTAAATACTTGCATTCAATTTGCGAAACTAATACTGATTGTTTTTCTGTTATGCAGTAAGAGTGTTAAATAAGTTTTAAAAAATATATGTGTTTAAGATTTAATATCACTTTATGTAGCCTATTGATTATGATAAATTTTATTATTTATATTGTGCTTAGTATAATAACTAAGCACGTCGAGTTTTACTAAATAATACAAAATCTTAATTATAAGATACTGTAAACGTAATAATATTGAAAAATTTTATAATACTCTACTATTTAAACTTATTTAAGAAAGTATTCAGTTTTAAATTTAGTTATATAATACTATTAGGAATAGTAAAATGCTATTATCCTTGAGGTTCTTAGTTGCGTAGTAAATGTTTTTTGTTTATTTTAATTTTTTTATGTTAATGACGATCGGTATTGTTTGGAGTAATAATTCTGCTCACTCTTTTGTTATGTCACGTTTTTCCATTTTTTTTGTGCTGAAATAAATATCGTTAGTAATAAGATTCCTTATTTTAATTTTTTTATAAATATTCGTAAGATACATATTAAGATATCAGGTAATTTTACTACTTTCTCTTTAAAAGCACATAGGTATGTTTAGTCGAAAATTTTCATTAATGGGTGTTTGTTAACAAATACGAGCCATAATACACTGTTCATTAATGCATGAGATTTATTTAGATGTGTGATATTCTTAACTGCAGTATCAGTGAGAGGTTTTATTTTTTTAAGAGATATTTAAAATAGATATCAGTTTAATTAATGCACTGAATATTCAAAGATTACCTTTTGTTATCTAAGATTTTAAAATATTTTTAGATAAGTATATAGATAGTTCATAAATTATCTATTTAAATATGAAATAAAGAGCATTAAGTCTATTGGGATTTCGAGATTTAAATGACTTTTTTTAGTATATAATACATATTAATTTAAAATAAAAAATTTGTATAACGCCATGTAATAAAATAGTATTTACGTAAGTCATTGATATTTTCATAAGCTGATAGCATCAAGATTTGTTATAAAGTTATCCGTTAAAGTTATACTTATAGGATTGCATTCACTTTTCTTATCTATCGTGATGTTCTATTTCATTCTGTCAGATTTTGAGCTGCATCATAACTTTTAGTGAGAATATTTATATCCCTAATTATTTCAGTTGTCTGCGATCGTGATAATTATGTAAGAATTTTGATTATTTTAATATGAGCTAAGTTATTTATATTTTTATGATTTAGCAGTCTTTTGCTATTTTTGATTACTTTTTTTAAAATTTTAGAAGAGTAGTATTCTAGTACTTGTAGGTAAAAATTAATAGATAGTTTATCCTATTAGTTACTAACTTTACATTTTATAGAAAAAGTTATTAAGGTCTTGTGAGTTTTCGTTTTTTGAGTCAAGTGCAATTTATGAGAATATTTTAAGTAATATATATAATAATGTTTGAAGGCATTTGAAAATCACTATAAAAATTATAATTGATCTTTTTTAGTATAGATTCTTCCGTCATAGAGATTTATTGATATTAGTCTTTTTAAGACTGATTAGTGGGGACGACTTTGCAGAATTATGATAGCAAATATAAACATATTCATTATTTTTTATGCCGAAGGCCGGACTCGAACCGGCACACTCGAAAGTGGTTGATTTTGAATCAACTGCGTCTACCTATTTCGCCACTTCGGCATAAAAAATGATTATTTATTAAATAATGTGTGATTATATTCATCTATCTGAGATTAGCAATATATATCTTAAAAATTAGCTTTTAAATTATTAATAATATGAATAAAAATTTCATATTGAATGTTGAACTATTTTTTAATCTACAGAATATATTTATATTATTATAAAGATGTGCTGAGTTAAGTGGGTCACTGATTGTAAACTTATAAACTATATAGTAGTTATTTTTTAGTGCATATCTATTTTGATAAGATATCAAAATAGATAAGATATTGATACTAAATTTCTCTAAAGCTAGTGAGTAGAAATTAGAAATTTTACTTTTATTAATGTTTGATCTGAAATTTTATTTAGAAATTTTAAATATTATTGTGCATACATTATATCATGATGATGATCAGCTTATAGTAGTGATCTAAGTTTAGATATGTTTGAATATATTTCCTTCTTCTTTAAGAAGAAAATATACACATCTTCGATCAGTTAAGACATTTATGAAGTGTTGTCTAATATTCTATCATTGTAAAACGGTTGTCAGTGGTACTCGCGATCAAGTGCATTGCTTAGTGTGAGTGATCGTATATTAACTTTAAGTTTTAGAAAGACAATCCCGTTAGAAACAAAGTTTACCTTACTGTAGTAAGCACGAAAATATAGTTCTCACAGGTTTAATGTTAACACTAATTAAAAGATTCACATAATTACTGTGATTATTTATAAAGAAAATTAATAAATATATTTCTTAAAAAGATTACGATATCATGAATTAAAATTTTAGTATATTAATGTTCTATAACAGGACATACTTTAAAATTGACCTTATGTAATCTAAATAGTAATAAATAATATCAAGGATAAAACTATGTTGTGATAATTTTAGACCGTATGGCAATCACTTATTTTCGTAATGCATTTTATAGCGAATAATAGTAATATAAGTAAAAAAAATAAAGAGACTATTGGTTATATTTTAATTTTCTCTTTAATGTAGACGCGTCTAATATATTTATATATTTTAATGTAATTTTGAAGCATGAAGTTTTTGAATGTAGGAATTAATTTTCAGAAAAATATCGTTATATTTTAAATGCTAGTAAAATTTTAAATTGTCGGTTTAGTTTATTGTTTTAATATTTTTTCTGATAAATAAGAATTCTTAAACATGTTCTTAGTACTTTTTATTAAAAAGTAACATAGTATTATGACAATTCTATCTACTAACAGATAAAGTAGGTATAGATTATTAATAAATAAATGTTTAGTAAATAATTTAGAATTATTTCTAAAATATAAATATCTTATTTTTTAACTACATCTTTAACTTGAAGTAAATGAAAGTTTAATAAACGTGTTGTTAAATAAAAGTATAAATATTTAATTACAATATAAAATCTCATATTTTTATTACAATGAATAGTTGTGAATCTTGATGTTCAACCTCTTAACCGGAATAGGAATAATTTTTTCAATTTTACTCCTGTTATTCAATATTTACTAGTGAGTAAGAAATACATCAAGTACTGCACTAGTTTTTCTATTAACATTTATATGTGAATTAACGACATAAATTATACAATCAGTACAAATAATGTGTATAGAATGATCTAGATATTGCTAAAATTATTAGTGATGTTACTGATCTGAAGTACTAAACATTTTTCACAAAAAACTAATATATTATTTTTGTGACTATCTCTTGAGTTTTTTAAGATATTAAAGAAGAGAGCTTTAACTATCGTACAGTCAAAAGTTCTTATTTTGATGAAACTGATCATATATTATTTGTAAAAGTTATTAAAATTATATTGAAATTACTTTAGAGATAACTGCGTTTTATAAGCAACTCATATTATTGTACTATGTTAAAATATGTTGCTCTCTGACTTTACGGAGTGCATTTTAAAACATTCTATTGAAATGGAGAAATGGATATAGAATGCTTTCCTTGTGAATGTAAAAAAATTAATAATTTTATTATCGGTTAAAGATTTAGTATATAAAAAATCGTATTCTATTATCTAATAGAATAGGATGATAATATTTAATCATGTATGTACGTAAATACAATCGTTTTCGTGAAGTGATAAAATTATGCTGTGATGCAGCTATCGAGCTGTGTTATTTTGAAGATGCAGTTATTGATAGTCAAATGCTATATACTGTGCTGGTAATTAGAAAAGTAAAAGTTTATATCGTAACTTATATTATATCATATTTTAGATATTTAACAATATTAGCTATATTTCAATTTTCATCTACTATATATTAGTGATGTTTTTCGTCATCATGTTGAGTGATGTAAATCTACATCGGTTAAATAGCCAGTAAAATTTTACTGATTTCATCACATGTTTGTCCTTTATTTATAAAATTATGCGTTACACCGAAAATCTCATGAAAATTCGTATTGTTGATTCTCTTAGTTTAAATACTATATTCTTTGCTGAATCTCAGATGAATAAATTAAGATTATCAACACGACCATGTAAAAACGCAAAGAAAAGAAAAATAAGATGAAAAGAAATTTAAAATTCGTTATCAAGATAAGAAAACATTGGTAAGCGGCGTACACCTTTAAAATTTAAGATAATAATAAGCTAGTATAATTTTTTACTTATACGTTTAGTTTATGACTATATTATTTCAATTATTTGTTAATTATTTATTATTATTTTCTTTGTTAGTAAGGATTCATTAATATAAATCGTAAAGTTTAATATTGTACGGTAGGTATAATTTTAATAAAATTTAATAAGTACAATGGTTCTTTGGCTACGTTATATTCTATGTTTAAGAGTATTTGTGTATCAATTTTTTTGAAATCATTTTACTAAAATATTAGTGTAATTTATTATATAACTATTTTATAGTAATATATGTAATTTTACTATTTTCGCGTTTTTATGCTGATGTACGTACAATACGTTTTAATATGATTTAAATAATTTTTATCTTCTTTATGTAATGTGAATTATTAGTCTCACTATAAACTGACTATGTAATAGTTTACAATTAGTAGTTTAAAACATACTAAAATTGACTAGTTTATGGACTTATCTTCTTGATAACAAACATTTATCTATTTTCTTGTGATTATATTTATTTATAATAACTCTATCATTTTTTTGAATGAGGTTTTAAAGACAAGGTACATGGTAAATGGAATATTCTCATTGTTAAAATAGTGATAATTAATTAAATTTTAATAAATTTTAGATGTCAAGTAAGTTCTCATTTAAAAAAGTTTTATATTATATAAGTAATAAATTTAGCCAAAATTAATTCATAACTAATTTTTTTAAAAATTTATATTACTATAATATAGCGATATTGTTTTACTGTGCAACATAGGTAAAATAAGTAATTACTAAATCTAGTAAATATAACTTATCATAATGAATAATAAAAATATAAATTGGATATAATGTTAGTAGTTTGTTTTAATTTATGTATTGTTTATATTCATTGATTGATTAAATATTCCATCATCCAGTAACTTTTTACTGGATGATTAAGTTATTATATTTAGAATGTAATGTTATATCTATATCATAAAAATAAAAAGAAATTTTTATCTCAGTTATGATATGAAAGCGCTAGATTTTCAATTTGGCAATTAATAGCAATTGATAGTATTGTATATATTATAAATTTTTGGAAATTAGTAATGCTAATAACAACTATAAAAGTTCTGAAAATATCTTTTCTAGTTTGGCTTGGTCACGTGCAAATTTACAAATACCATTAGCCAAATTATCAACTGCCATTGGATCCTCATTATGCTGCCAATAAAACTGAGCGTCTGTCAATTTATCTTTAGGTTTTTTTACATTATTAGGGTAGGTTAATTTACGAATAATTTCACCTCGTGATTTAGACAATTCTTGAAGCAATTCTGGGGAGATAGTTAGGCGGTCACAACCTGCTAATTCTAAAATTTCGCCAATATTGCGAAAACTTGCACCCATAACAATTGTTTTATATCCATGTGATTTGTAATAATTATAAATTTTCGTGACTGAAATTACACCTGGATCTTTTTGCGGAGAAAACTCTTTTTTATTGGTATGTAATTTATACCAATCTAGGATACGGCCAACAAAAGGAGAGATAAGGAAAACGCCTGCATCAGCACATGCACGCGCTTGAGCAAAAGAAAATACTAAAGTTAGGTTACAATGAATACCTTCTTTTTCTAGAGTTTCTGCTGCGCGAATACCCTGCCAAGTTGAAGCTAGTTTGATTAGAAGACGATCATTTTTGATACCAGCGTCGTTATACAGTCTGATCAGATGGCGAGCTTTGGTGATGCACGCCTCTTGGTCATAAGATAAACGTGCATCAATTTCAGTAGAAATACGGCCAGGAATTAATTTTAAGATCTCTAAACCGATGTTAACTGCCAATTTGTCACAGCCAGTTATTATTTTCTGTTCAAGATTACTGGTTGTCTTACGTGCCGACTCAATTGCTTCATTAATCAATGTACAATATTCAGGGTTTTTGGCTGCATTTAAAATTAAAGAAGGGTTAGTTGTTGCGTCTTGTGGTTTATAAAGTTTTATAGCTTCAATATCACTAGTGTCAGCTACAATGGTGGTTAGATTACGTAAAGCACTTAATTTATCAGTCATTTCTTGAATCTCGTTATCATAAAGGAATGTAGGTAAAAGTTGCTCCGTATAATAATAGTATCGTGCATTTAAGTTATTGCAAGAAATTACAATTTATTCATAAGAAATTAATTAATATTTGATCGTTTTACTTTTTAAATTTAAATTGCATTTTTTAAATTGAATTTTAGTTTGAAAATATTATACTGGTATGGATATATAATCATTTTATTTATTAGTGTTGATATTACATTCAGTCGCCACATAACATGCTCATACATAAATTTTATGATATTTAAATCATTTCGATAACTGAGTTATATTACTACATTAAGAATATCAATTGTATTATTTTAAGTTTAAAATATAAAAATATTTTTTTTATAAAATACTATGAATTATTTGAATGAAGATTATATTGTGAAATTTACTATTTTACTTTTTTAAAAAATCAATAATAAATAATTTATTTATCTTTGATAAAAAATGAAGTTTAGATATTCTTCAGCACTGAATACATAAAAATAATTTATTTATGCTTCTATAATTTTTAGACACAAAATAATATTCTTAATCTCTTAAATATTAGGAATAAGTTCGCAGAAAAATTAACGCTATTGTGTATAGAAATACTTATATTTCTATTTTAGAAAAGTAGGTTCGGCTTTTGAGTATTAAAAGATAATATTTAACGATATGCATGATAATAAGAAAAATATTTTTCGTTGAAAATGTTAAATTTCCATACTAATGCTTACTGACTCTGCTAAAATTCCATGGATTATTTATTGAATGTCATTAAATCCTATGGTCGCGAATAAATCTCGTTTCATTAATTCGAATGGTAAAGATTATCTATGAAGTTCTGTAAGATCTTCTTCAAGATTTAATTAATAACGTTTTAGTAACTAAATCTAACTATACTCTCGTGAATTTTGTATCAGATGCGTATTTTAAATCTATTAATAAAATGCCAAAACTTAATAGTATAATGCAATATTTCTTGAGCTTAATAAAAAATATAAAAGATGACAAAATCATTAAGTTTTATATAACAATCTTGTTGATTGGCTCACTGTATTATGATTTAAAATAAATTCATTAAAGTTTATTTATTATTTATTTTAAATTTTTTAGGCGATTAATATCGATTGATAGTGCATTGTAAGTAACGATCGAATGTCCTCTAGTTTTAGATAGTATCTGTTTTGTATGTATCTATTAAGTTATAAAGAAAAGCAAACTATATCTATTTGAATAGATACATGATATTGCTGTTTATTAATTGTTATTCTTATGTTTTTTAAAAATTTTAACTTACATCAAGCATTGAAATTATGTATCCTAGAATGTTTTTTCATGTATCCTAATACTCTTTATTGTTTCTTGCATATCATATAGAGCTAAGTTGATTTTAGATTATAAATATTCATTAGTTACACTAATATGAAATACTACAACTTTAGATTACAACGAGTAAAAGTGTTCTTTTATTTTCTGGATCTTTAAGATATTAAAATGATAAAAAAATGTAAAATTATGTTGAAATTTTTCTAATAGATATTTTAATTGCAGAATTATTAATGACGATCTCATTTATTACTACCGCCTCCATTTCATCAAAAATTATTTTTTTCATACTTTTGTAGGGTTTTATACTTTATTAAAATCGTTATTTTAAGAGGTGTTTTAGTATTTTTCGTCACGTCATAGAAAATAATTCATGTTAAATTGAAAAAATGAAAACAGATATTTAAATAAATATTACTGTTTTTTATATTTTAGTGATATTTGAGTCTATTTAATGTGTGTTACGTCTGTAATATACTTAATGCATATACGCAAAGTGTAGAGTACATAGAATATTAATATTTTGATATTATCAGTAATATAGCACGTATTATGCGACAATGTTTTATTTTTTCAACTAATCATTTTAAATAGATTTTCATTTAGATAAGTATTATTTGATGCAAAATTAAAGATAGCAATGTACTTTATATGCTATTTTTTATTAAACACATCCTGTGTCTAATGCTACGTGTATGTTATTTTAGTAAGTGTTGTATTCATATTATAGTTTTTCAGAAGCTACAATAGTATTAAAAATAATTGCTTATTAATGATTATAATATTTATATTAACATGTTAATTAATGAAAATGTTATCTGTGAAAATATTTTAATGTCTACATTTAGAAAATCTTTCTTTTATTTTTTTTAAATAGTTTTACATAACTTAAAATAATAATATGTGAGGTATTTTGTTGGAAATGCTAGAAGAGAATTAATTCTATTAACAATTTATTTAAAAACAGAGATTAGTGCATAAAAACTTTATACACATTTTCTTTCCTAATTATATAGTATCTTTAGTAAAATATTAACATTTAAATTGATATAGAGTTGTAGACTTTTTTCATTTAAGTTGTTAGAAAATTTTCCGTAGTATGTCTTAATGCAATTGTCATTTCAAGACAATTGTTTTTAAAAAATATAAAAATTTTAAACTATTGCATGTATGAATGAAATGATTCTCTAATTTTTAACCTATTCTTCGTTATAAATGAAAATTATTGTATAAAGCAAAAATATTTTTATCTAGCACTAAAACTCCCTTGAAAATGAAATATTAAGCCTCATATAGATTGGTATTGAAATTGAATAAAAAATTCCTTTGGAGGCGGTTTAGATGGGTAAAATTATTGGTATCGACCTAGGCACAACAAACTCATGCGTTGCGATTATGGATGGTAATACTGCGCGTGTTCTTGAAAACAGTGAAGGTGATCGTACAACTCCTTCCATCATAGCATATACACAAGATGGTGAGATTCTGATTGGTCAACCTGCTAAACGTCAGGCAGTGACTAATCCAGAAAATACATTGTTTGCGATTAAACGCTTGATTGGCCGTCGCTTCCAAGATGAAGAAGTGCAGCGTGACGTTGCTATTATGCCATATAAAATAATTGAAGCAGGTAATGGTGATGTTTGGTTAGATGTGAAAAATAAAAAAATGGCTCCACCACAAGTTTCAGCTGAAGTGCTAAAAAAAATGAAGAAGACAGCAGAAGATTACTTGGGTGAGTCGATAACAGAAGCAGTTATTACTGTTCCTGCTTATTTCAATGATGCTCAGCGTCAAGCAACAAAAGATGCAGGGCGTATCGCTGGTTTAGATGTTAAGCGTATTATTAATGAACCAACCGCAGCAGCTTTGGCTTATGGGCTAGATAAAGAAACAGGTAATCGTACTATTGCGGTTTATGATTTGGGTGGTGGTACATTCGATCTATCAATTATTGAAATTGATGAAGTGAATGGAGAAAAAACATATGAAGTGTTAGCAACTAATGGTGATACGCATTTAGGTGGTGAAGATTTTGATAATCGTTTAATCAACTATTTAGTGGATGAGTTTAAGAAAAATCAAGGTGTGGATCTGCGTAATGATCCACTTGCAATGCAACGACTGAAAGAATCAGCTGAAAAAGCAAAGATCGAGCTTTCTTCTGCTCAACAAACAGATGTTAATCTACCATATATTAGTGCTGATGCTATAGGCCCTAAGCATATGAATATTAAAGTGACTCGTGCAAAACTAGAGTCTTTAGTCGAAGATTTAATTAAACGTACTATGGAGCCTGTAAAAGTTGCTTTGCAGGACGCAGGTTTAAAAGTAGGTGATATTGACGATGTAATTTTAGTTGGTGGACAAATTCGCATGCCTATGGTTCAAAAAGTAGTTGCTGATTTTTTTGGTAAAGAACCACGTAAAGACGTTAATCCAGATGAAACTGTTGCAATAGGCGCGGCTGTTCAAGGTGGCGTATTATCTGGTGATGTTAAAGATGTTTTGTTACTTGATGTAACTCCGTTATCTTTAGGCATTGAAACAATGGGTGGTGTGATGACTTCGTTAATCACGAAGAATACAACTATTCCAACTAAACATAGTCAAGTATTTTCAACAGCAGATGATAATCAATCTGCTGTGACTATTCACGTTCTGCAAGGTGAACGTAAACGTTCAAGTGATAATAAATCATTGGGGCAATTTAACTTAGATGGTATCCAACCTGCACCACGTGGCATGCCACAAATTGAAGTGACATTTGATATCGATGCTGATGGTATTTTGCATGTTTCTGCAAAAGACAAGCATAGTGGTCGTGAACAAAAGATCACTATTAAAGCTTCCTCAGGTTTAACTGATAAAGAAATTGAAAACATGGTGCATGACGCAGAAGCAAACTCAGAAGCTGATCGTGTATTTGAAGAGTTAGTACAAGTTCGCAACCAAACTGATCAATTGATTCATGGTACACGTAAGCAAATGAAAGAAGCTGGCGATAAGCTACTCTCGGAAGATAAAACTAACATCGAAAAAGCAATATCTGAACTTGAAGAAGCAAATAAAAGTGAAGATAAAACCGATATTGAAGCTAAGATCCGTGCTTTAGTTACTGCTTCAGCTAAACTTCTGGATATTTCACAGCAACAAGCTCAAGCTAGTACTTCTGATGCAAGTATAAAAGCAAAAAAAGATGACGATGTTGTTGATGCTGAGTTCGAGGAAGTGAACGATAAAGCCAAAAAATAATGGCTTGCGCGGCTGCAGCGACCTTGCTAATGGTTATTAATGATTACTGATACCCGACATAGGCGTCGGGTGGTTTCTACGCCTGTGTCGGCATGTTAAGGTACAATCAATGGCAAAACGAGATTTTTATGAGGTTTTATCCCTCCCAAAAAATGCTTCTACAAAAGAGGTCAAACGCGCATATAAGCGTTTAGCAATGCAATATCATCCTGATCGTAATCAGAATAATAAAGATGCATCAGAAGCGAAGTTTAAAGAAATCAAAGAAGCATATGAAGTACTTTCTGATGAAAAAAAGCGTGCTGCATATGATCAGTATGGTCATACCGCCTTCGAACAAAGCGGAGCAGGTAGTGGTGCTGATTTTAGTGATATCTTTGGAGATGTTTTCGGTGATATTTTTGGAAATGGTCGAAGACAACAACGCTCAAACCGTGGTTCTGATCTACAGTATAACATGGATTTAACTCTTGAAGAAGCTGTTCGTGGAGTAACAAAAGAGATCCGTATCCCGACATTAGAAGCTTGTGATATTTGTTATGGAAGTGGTGCAAAACCAGGTACTAGTGCTGATAAGTGTTTGACTTGTAATGGTATAGGGCAAGTTCATATGCGTCAGGGTTTTTTTTCTGTACAACAACCTTGTCCAACTTGTCATGGTCGAGGTAAGGTGATCAAAACCTTATGTAATAAATGTCATGGACATGGTCGTGTTAAATGCTACAAAACCTTATCTGTTAAAATTCCTGCTGGAATTGATACAGGGGATCGAGTGCGTTTATCTGGCGAAGGTGAAATGGGAGAAAAAGGTTCGCAATCAGGCGATATCTTTGTCCAAATACAAGTACTACCACATAACATCTTTGAGCGTGATGGCAATAATTTACATTGTGAAATACCGATTAATTTCACAATTGCTGCGCTAGGGGGTGAAATGGAAGTTCCCACTCTTCATGGTCGAGTAAAACTTACAATTCCTCCTGAAACTCAAACAGGTAAGATTTTCCGCATAAAATGTAAAGGCGTAAAATCTATTCGTGGTGGTTTGCAGGGAGATTTAATGTGTCATACTGTTGTTGAAACGCCAGTAAAACTTAATGAAAAACAAAAGAAATTACTCAAAGAGTTTGGTGAATCATTAGGCGGCACAAGTGGTGAAAAAAATAGTCCTCGCTCTAAAAGTTTTTTAGATGGTGTGAAAAAATTTTTTGATGATTTAACTAATAAATAATAAAGATGAATTAGGAAATACCTACTGAATTAGTAGGTATTTTTTCTAAAAACGATCTTTATTAACATCTTTGATTGCTTTGCATCTATGTTGTAGTGTTAATAAGCTATTGTAGATTTGACGCGATCTTTATTAATATTGTATCAATGTAATTGACTGTTAATCGAATATTCGAAATATTAAAGAATAAAATCACTTAATCTAAAATAGATAATTTTATTATTTTTTTATTATATCGTATTTTTTAATAACTGATTTAATGTTTAAATATGACTATTTTCATAGATTCTATTTTAATAGAATAAAGTTTATAATATTAATGTTATGAAGAAAATATAAAAGATGAAGCTTTTAAGCTTTTTTGTTTAGACAACGAAAATATATATGTTAACAAAAAATAATTTATATTTACTTGTTATATATACTTGCGTGTATATTCAAGCGTGCTTATTAATAATAATGTTATCCTAACTGTTTCTAAAAAGAATTTTGCATATTAGTATTATAAACTTTTGAAAAGAAAAATCATTAGAAATAATAGTTAAGTAAGCAAGATCAGGTGTTAAAATACAGTTATCAATATGCTTCGTAAGAGGTGTGAGAATACTAATATTCTTTAGCGATCCTTAGTGCCTGCAAAAAATAAAAATTCAAATAAAGTTCATGAAAATCTTGTAATGTAAATAAAACAATTTTCAGTATGTAATGATATGTTGCAGTAAAAACTAGTTATCTAAATTATATCATTATAATTACAATCAGATTGTATTGTAGATAAGAAGGTGAATTTGTATAATTTAGTGTATACGAATAATCATTGTACTATCTGAATGAGTATATAAATAACCACAGAGTATTCAAGTAAAAACATGTTCGATTGTGTTTATTATATACTAGATGTGAATATTGAAATAGCAAAACTTAATCAATATATTTAAGACGTTTATTAAGTATTCAGTTTTTTAATATGTCTTACATTAATTAAGAAAGTCCGTTATATAGAGGAACCTTAGAGACTACTTGAATATCTGCTATTAGTTTATTGCATTAATGTTGATTATTTTATTATTGCGAACAATATTCAAAAAGTGCTAATAACTTAGAAAATGCTTTTATCTTTAATATTAAGTTTTTATGATCACTAATAAAGTTAAAGTTTAGTGATATTAATAGTAAAATTTTCAATGAGCTTACACTCTGTAAACTTTTTAGACACAGATAGTAAAATACATTTATTCTATTTCAAAAAAATTCTTAGTTTTTCATGAAGTCGATTTGAGAAAATAGATTTTTTACTTAGTTTGTTTTAAAGTACATTTAAGATAATCAGAAAAGCATATTAATATATTGATATGTTTTGGTGTTACTTTAGTAGTAAAAAAAATCGTATTTAGTATTAATATAAAAGCACTTTTACTTTATGTTACGTTACTAATTTCGAGATATATCTAAATGTATTTTTATCAATGTTCCGGCATAGTTTTACAAAAGCCATCATACGTATTGTATAAATTTATTTAATATCGTAAAAATTTTACGAATAGTATAAATTTAATAACTATAATACCTTTTAAATATAAAGGTACTGTTGTTAATTTACTTATCAATATAATGAAAATATTAGTTTAATATTAATTTTTTATTATATTTAATTTTTGTTTATAGGTAGTAAAATACTATATTCTGAATATAGATTTATGACCATATATAATGAATACACTACATAAATTTCTCATTTCACAGTTTAGAATAGTAATATACGACATTTTTTCTGAGAAAATTATTTTTAAAGCTCTTGTACTATCAATGGCTTTTGAGTATATATAAGTTTACACAATATATCTCATATATATAAAATTATTAAAAAAATGATATGTTTTTTAGATCCCAGAAACAGGGTTAGTATTTCAATATTTATTGATTTATCTTGATATGATAAGCGAATTTAATTCTGAGAGGATATGTGATCAGAATGACCGGTTAAAACATGTTTTACATGGGTTTTGATTATAATTAAATAAAAGTAATAGCTATTGAAACTTTTAGTTTTATAAAAATGAATTATATATTTTAAGGTGTATTATCTATTATATGAGCATAATATTTACTATTTAGTATTTGATACATATTCATATAATAAGTCTGACATAAAAGCATACACTTATTATATTATAAATTTTAGATTGATTATATATACTCTCAATACAAAGTGTGTGCTGATTAGATTTTTTGGTTGGTTAGTTATATATAATTTCAGTTATTTAAGTATTAAGAAATGGTATAGTTAATCTGTGATGTTGTTGACATGTTCAAAAATGAAGTTCAAAAAAGAATAAAATTTTAGTTTTTCGATCTTAATTGTAATTCTCTTTATTCTATTTAGAATACCTATAAATAAAATATTTTTAGTTATCCGAAATAAAATCTTTACCTCTAAAATAATTATAATCAATATACAATATTAACAATAAGATTAGATGATCAATGAATTTAAGTAAGAATAGCTTAATTTATTCTATTTTGTTAGTTTTTAATTTATGAATAAAATGCTATTACAATGCCGCAATGACTATAGACGTAGTTTAATCTTATAATCATAAGATAATTTTTTAGATTTATTACAGTAAGAATGTTTTTAATGAAATAATCTAGTGTTAATTTTTGTTAGTCATCGTCTAAATAATCTGTGACTAAAATGTTGAGAATAATGTTATTTATTAATTTTAATAACATGTTGTTTTAGTGTAAAACGTACTTACTTGGATCTGAAATATAATTTATGATGTAATAGCCTAAAAATAGAATAAGAATAAAGGAATTTCGTGCATAGTATATATGCAATTCCTTTTATTGTATTACTGTATACAGTAAATATATTTAAAGCAGAGAAGTACGTTAAAGTTTAGCTACGAGATTGTGTTAAAGAAAAACATTATGTAATTTTTAAAGCGTATTATTTACTTTATAAAAATTTAGAGTTTTGTAATAGAGAGCTTTCGAATTTATTTTCAGTACTATTTAAATACTTCACTAGAAAAATTAACAGATAAAAACCGGCATAAACCGGTTTTTAAACTAAATCAAAAATCAAAATTACATTACTTTAATTTGAGTAGATAAGTTAGCTTTATGACGTGCAGCTTTATTTTTATGAATTAGACCTTTAGTAGCATGACGATCAATAATAGGTTGCATGACTTTAAATGCTCTCTGGGCCTCTTCCTTGTCGCCATTAAAGATAGCAAGGTAAACTTTCTTGATAAAAGTACGTACCATAGAACGACGACTGGCGTTGTGCTGACGACGTTTTTCAGATTGTATAGCACGTTTCTTAGCTGATTTGATATTAGCCAAGGTCTAGACTCCTAAATTATATTTTATTAAGTATCATTTAAAGACTGAGGGGTATGAATCTTCAGTCTTTATGTATCAATAAATTGGCGTTAAGTAACGTTTATGTACTGCAGCGTAGATAGATGTCTAAATAGTATTAGCATATTTATTACTGATAAGCCAGAAGAATAAAGATTTTTTTACTACAGGAAAAGCTGTTCGTTTAAGATAAAATATCTTTTTGAATATAAAATTTAGTTAAAATCATGATATCATATTACAATATGAGTAATCATTTTTAATTAGAATCTGATAATAATTTGTCTTGATTTATTGATGACAGGTGGGAATAGTGAGACTTTTTCGAGAAAACAGAAAATTTATTACACTAATAATCTATTGTTTATTAAAAATTTCCAATTTTTAATATGTTTATCGGGATGTATGCCGATAACATAAAATGTTTTTTGTAAAATGATTTTCATTTACACATATAGTCATAATCTAAAGTATTAATCGCTTTATTGTGCATTGCTACTAAAATCTATTTAATGTTTCTATAAAAATACTTTAAAATGATTTTTATTGGGCGACAGTTTTTCTAAACATTCATATCAATAAGGCCGTTAAGACATTCGGCGTATACCTCAGTACTTTTATTTACAGGAAAATTCATTAATGATTTTTATTTATGAAAACTCTATCGTTGCTAAAATTATAAAGATAACATCTTTCATCTCTAGTACAATTTCTGGTTTTTATATCAAACACTTTACTCGAATCATTATTTTTCACGAAGTGTATTCGCACTTTGAATGCTTTTTAAATCTATGAGTATAAAAATTACGTTTATGTTGCGAATATAACTAACGATAAATTTCTAATTATATTATTTTTTAATACCTGAATCAGTAGGTTTAACTAAATTTTATGGTTTTTTAACATTGTCAATTATGCAAAACGACTTACTTACACATTCTTTTCAGAGAAGTCTCTAGAGATATATGCATCACTGTGATTTAATGTTTATATTATCAACTCAGTCTACAAAATACTTTATACGCATTTAATTGATTAACATCTGTATGCTTTAAGTTTTTAAGGAGCTAATATGTAATTTTTTGAAATATTGTCTACTATTACCTAGTGATATAGGTTTTTATGCCTATATAATACATGAAAAATTATACTTTAAAAAGTATAAATATTTTTCAGCGTTAATGATTGCGATGTTTCTCTTGTGTATAACTGTCGATAAAAGGAATCAAAGAAGTATAAATAAAATACATAGATCGAGATCATGTTAAGAGAATGCGATAGTTTTCAGTTCATATTTTACTTAACTTTTAAAAAAGATGATAGTCTATTTTTTAGTGAAACAATAAGAATATAATTAATAATCATATCTATAATAAAAACTTAGGATAAGATTAGTTAGTTTGTGCAGAAAAACTATATAAGGTAGTTATTAAAAATAATTTTTTAATTTATTATTATTATTTTAATTAATCATGTTGCTACGTTTCTAATATGTTAACAAGTTATCACTAAACTAATAAATCTAAAGAATTTATAAAAAAAACATCATGAAAATTATAGCATAATTAATTATGGAAAATCTTGATACATTGGTTCAACACATGGTTATTATTCATAATAAATAGCAATTTAATAATTGAGATAATTTTTCAAGAATTAATATATTTATACTTTCTTGTAGTTGAGAGATTAGAGTGGTATTTATTGATTATCATCTTAATTAAATGTTTATTAAATTTTACCAAAAGATATTTGAATAACTTAATATTGAAAAATGTTTAAGATATATCATCCTGATATTTCTAATATATTTATGAGGTATATTATTATACTTTTGAGGTTTTGCGAACTATGAGACACAAAGATACTGATTTTCTTAAAATGTTTAGAATAATATTTGCAAGCATCTTATTTTATATCAAGATTTTTAAGTAAGCATGAATTTAGAGAATATATGTTTCTTTTTTTAAAAAATGTATACTAAATTTCTATCTCGTTAACAAACGAATAAGTCTCATGTTGATAATAAGTTTTTCTTTGTTTGCAGAATACTGTAACAGTATTATTTTTATTTTTAAAAATTATATTGTATAATACAATTAAAATAACACAAGCCTAAAAAGGTTAAAGTTAAAAATAAAATGTATGAGTATTTAACTTAAGAACTGTCATCTACGCATATACAGTCATAACCTAGAAGCCAGTATAATGTTCTTCAGCTGGATAATGATTTTTCATAAGTCTTCTTTCTTGATCTCTTAAAATTAAATGCGTTATCAATAATAGATTCCCATTACTGAAGTTTTACTCTACTAGATGATAAAAATGAAGAATAAATTTTTTTACTATTATATATTTCGCAGAAATACTGAAATTAACTGAAGAAATATATAATAGACTTATTAAGTTATATATTTAAGAGTAATCTTTAATGAGTTATTATTTAATGATTTTATTCATTCTATAATATTCCAAAATTAATCTACGTAAAATTTAATATTCAAAAAGATTGTTTTTTGATTTCATCATTTTAAAATCTTTAGTCTGTTATTATAGATAAAAATAAACGATTTTTATAGTTTTCATAACTATAATTATATTAAATAATATAATTTATTTATAAATGATAAATCAAGATATTTTTTGGTAGAATGGTAAATAAATACCTAGATTTAAGGGGGGTATGATTTCAGTATTATATTTATAATAGGCATTAAAAGGTAATGTGTGATAAGTGCATATCATCAAATTAATTTATGTATCTTAAAATGAACGTATTGTTGCAATGATATCTTTAAAATATTTATCAAATCTTAAATTTAACCAAACAAAGATCTAGTTGCGTTAAAAAAAAGTAGCTAACGTGTTTTATTGAAAAATATCATAATTATTTATGAGTATATTTAAAATCGTTTTTAAACATAATGGTTATATGTATTTTCTCAGAATAAAAAATTTTGCAATAGTGCCCGTGTGTCAAAAAATATTTTTTGAAAGTAACTGTTGTTCCTTATAAGCTTAAAAGTATATTTCTCTTTTCTTGCAGTTAATTTGTATCAGATATTTTATTTATTGCGGTATAGATGTAAAAATAATTATGAGTTAGAAATATTAATATTGATGGTTTTGAAAAAAGTTCCGAATATTATTGTGCGCACTTTTAAAAAAATGCACTATAAGAAATAAAGTTTATTTTTATTTAGTCGGAATTAAAACTATATTTAGTAAAATCTTTTTATTATGTATTAGAATATTGACATTACTTTATGGTTATTGATTAAAAATCCTTTAGAATGTTGATATGAGATTCTAAATAAGATGATCAACTTCAAATTCAATGAGTACTTATGATCGAAAAGAACAGTTTATTTTATGCAATAATTATAACAATAAATCATATAATAGAACGAAAAGTTGCTGTCATTATTTTAGTTTCTGAAAATATTTATATTAGTAAAGAATGTTTTAGCATATCGGTGACATGAGGAAATGTTTTAGATGGCATACGCTATATACTAAATGAAATGATATGAATGTAGAGAAGTGTAATAAATTCAATATTTTTAATTGAATTTCTTAATATCATAGTGATTAAATATACTAGATCGTTGTCAATATGTTTTTAAATATAAAATAATAGTGAAAATATTTAAATAACTGGATTGAATTAATTTAACATTTCTTTTTTCTATTTCGTAAAATATTAAAGAGCTCTTTTAGATAGTTAGAATATATTATTATAGTATTTAAGTAATATAAAATATACAACAATTTTTCTTATAATAATACTGTTGCGTTTTTTTACTGAACTATTCTGATTTTTATAGTTATAATTAACATATACTTGTATTATACCTCATGATGAGAGAGATTTTAAATTAATCACGAATTGTATAACTCTGTTATTTAAGATACTATTTTATATAAAATAATTGAAAATTTATGTGAAGTGTAAGCGGTAAGTTGTTTTTCTGCTTATTTAAAAATAAAATTTATTAGTAGGAATGTAGAATTTACTACAACTGAAAGTAGTAACAGTGTACATTATTTTTTCAAAAAATATATACTAGTATGTATAGCATAAAATAATTGAATTATATACTATAAATAATTCAGAACGTTTTTACGTGAGAATAAGAGCAATACAAAAAGTATATAATTCGGCAATTAGAAAATCTCATACTACATTTTAGTATAACAGATATATAAATATACATGAAAAATGTAACGTTCTATTTATTGGATACTAATTTTACGCACACAGGAGTAGAAGCTCATGAGTTGCTTGCTTGTGAGATTGCGTCGAAAATGTGGCGGAATGGAAAGCGAGTCTTGCTAGCATGTGATACTTCTGAGCAAGCAGAAAAACTAGATGAAGCACTCTGGGCAAGAGAGCCTCATCGGTTTATTCCTCATAACTTAGTTGGTCAAGGACCCATTCATGGGGCACCGATCGTACTTTGCTGGCCTAATCAACGGGATAATACTCAGAGAGATATACTGATTAGTCTTCAAAGTCAGTTTTCGGATTTGTCTACAGTTTTTTATGAAGTCATAGACTTTGTTCCGCTTGATCAAACTTTAAGACAGTTGGCGCGTGAACGATATAAATTTTACCGTAGCATTGGCTTTAATGTAACTATGGCAACTTGCGCCGACTAATTGAATACGATAATTACAAATGAAAAAAAAAATTAATAATGCTATTTTTGAGCTTTTGTTAGAAAAAAGCTATAACCCTGCAAAAATTGAGGAATTATTATACTCTTACTGGGAAAAAAGTGGTTATTTTAAACCTCATGGCGATACTAGTCATGATAGTTTCTGTATTGTTATGCCACCACCAAACATTACAGGTAATTTGCATATGGGTCATGCTTTCCAACACACAATTATGGATATTATGATTCGTTATAAGCGTATGCAAGGTAAAAATACGTTATGGCAAACAGGAACTGACCACGCAGGCATCGCCACGCAAATGCTAGTTGAGCGTAAAATTGCCTCTGAAGAAAGTAAAACTCGTGATGATTATGGTCGTGATTTATTTTTTGATAAAATTTTGCAGTGGACAGAAGAAGCAAGAGAGACTATCTCTCGACAAATTCGTCGTTTAGGTAATTCTGTTGATTGGGATCGTGAATGTTTTACAATGGATGAACGTTTATCAAAATCAGTTACAGAAGCTTTTTTGCGCTTATATAAAGATAACTTAATTTACCGTGGTAAACGTTTAGTGAACTGGGATGTAAAATTGCATACCGCGATTTCTGATCTTGAAGTTGAAAACCGAGAAATCAAGGGATCAATGTGGTATCTATGCTACCGACTTGCTGATGGAGAAAAAACAGTAGAAGGTAGAGACCATCTTGTAGTGGCAACTACTCGCCCAGAAACTATGTTGGGTGACACTGCTGTTGCTGTTCACCCAAAAGATCTTCGCTATAATAATTTGATAGGTAAAAAAATTGTTGTACCTTTAGTTAATCGTTATATCCCAATTATTGGTGATGAATATGTTGATATAACAAAAGGAACGGGTTGTGTTAAGATTACTCCCGCTCATGATTTTAATGATTATGAAATCGCTAAACGTCATAAGCTGCCAATCATCAACGTACTAGATTTAAACGGACATATTCTTAGAAAAGCAGAAGTCTTTGATACCAAAGGAAATCCATCAAAAATTTATACTACAAAACTGCCTGAAGTTTATCATGGCATGGAACGTTTTTCTGCACGTAAAATAATAGTCAAAACATTTAAACAACTTGGTCTTTTAGTCGAAGTGAAACCTTACGTTTTGACTGTGCCTTATGGTGATCGTAGTGGTGGTATCATTGAACCGATGCTAACTAATCAATGGTATCTTCGTACTAAAATACTGTCTGAAAATGCAATTAAAGCAGTTGAAGATGAAAGTATTAAGTTTGTTCCTAGTCAATATAAAAACATGTACTACTCTTGGATGCGTAATATTCAAGACTGGTGTATTTCGCGTCAGTTATGGTGGGGTCACCGAATTCCTGCATGGTATGACGACCAAGGAAACATTTATGTTGGACGTGATGAAGATGACGTGCGCTGTGAAAATCATCTTAATGATGATATCATTTTGCGGCAAGATGATGATGTGCTAGATACTTGGTTTTCTTCTAGTTTATGGACGTTTTCGACACAAGGCTGGCCTGATAATACAGAAGAATTAAAAATTTTTCATCCCACAGATGTTTTATTAAGTGGTTTTGATATTATTTTCTTTTGGATCGCCCGCATGGTTATGCTGACTATGTATTTTATTAAAGATCAAAACGGTGTACCTCAAGTACCATTTAAGACTGTCTACGTAACTGGCCTTATTTGTGATGAAGAAGGCCAAAAAATGTCGAAATCTAAAGGAAATGTTATTGATCCACTAGACATGATTGATGGCATTTCACTGAAAGATTTATTGCAAAAGCGTACTGAAAATATGATGCAACAACAATTAGCTGAAAAAATTGTTCGACGTACTAAAAAAGAGTACCCAGAAGGCATTAAAGCACATGGTACTGATGCGTTGCGCTTTACCTTGACTGCTCTAGCTTCAACGAGTCGTAACATTAACTGGAATATGAAGCGTCTTTCTGGTTATCGTCACTTTTGTAATAAACTATGGCATGCTAGTCGATTTGTTTTAATGCATACAGAAAACAAAGATTGTGGTCAAAATAGTGGTAAGATAAGTTTCTCATTAGCTGATCGTTGGATTCTAACACAACTCAATCAAACAGTAAAAGCATATCGTGAAGCGCTTGATACTTATCGTTATGACATTGCTTCAGGTATTATATATGATTTTATATGGAACCAATTTTGTGATTGGTATCTTGAACTAGTTAAACCAGTTATTTATAAAGGCAGTGAAACTCAACTTCGTGCAATTCGTTTCACTCTAATTGAAGTATTAGAAAGTCTACTACGTCTTGCGCATCCCATTATTCCGTTTATTACTGAAAGTATCTGGCAGCGTGTAAAAGTGCTTAAAGGAATTAATGCAGATACCATTATGCTGCAACCATTCCCTACATTTGATAGTGCGATAATAGATGAGTTAGCGTTAAGTGATATGTCATGGATAAAAGAAGTGATTATTGCTATTCGTAACCTCCGCACGGAAAGTAATATCGCACCTGGACAATTAATTGATGTGAAATTACGTAGCACATCAAAAAATGTAAAACGTTGTGTTTCTGAAAATCAAAACCTTATTCAGTCAATGGCGCGTCTTGAAAGTATTACAATACTCACTAATACTGAAACAGCTCCTATCTCAGTGAGTAAGTTAGTCCATGATTGTGAAGTATTAATCCCAATAGCTGGTCGGGTTAATAAAGAGAATGAGTTAGCTCGCCTTAATAAAAATTTACAAAGAATAAGTAAAGAAATTGCTTCTATTGAAGACAAACTCTTAAATGAAAGATTTATTAACTGTGCGCCCATTGATGTAGTTAAAAAAAAACGTAAAAACTTAGCTGAAAAAATTACAGCTAAAAGTAAATTAGAAGCGCAGAAAGTAGCTATTACCTTAATATAATGTTTTTATGATAAGTATCTTTAAACATTTTATTTAAAGCTCATTAATCATGTAACACATCTTTTATTTTTATTATTAAGATTAGAGAGATTTTTGTTTAAAATTTGTAGTGTTATTAATTGCGCCAGTGCTTATTCATAGTGATATGATAATTGACTTTTTATAGCTTTATAACTTACTTTCTAACTGTCAATTTAAATGATTTTGAGCATAAAAATTAATAATCTTAGAAAATATTTGAATATCCTTAAGAAAGGATGTATTACAGTTGTATCTTGATGTTTCTTTTTAATTTTCTATTTATTGGATAATAAAATACAATAAAAGAATTTGACACAGAAAGAAAGTAACTAAAATAATTAATATAATTTAATATTATATCCTTTTATATTGGTTATAAATTGTATAGTATATTTATACATTATACTAAGTGTATAGGTGATAGTTTTACGTTATTAGTGTCTGTGAGTAATAATATAGCTGAGTTAGAATAATCTATTTTGTCTACTTTAAATATTTATTTCATTTAAAAATTTTTATAAATATTATGATTTAATGTATTATTTTTGGTATAAGACGTTCAATGTAATATTGAGCATAGTCGAGAAACATTTAATTAATTAAAATCTTGTTGCTTAGAAATTTCCAATGTTATTTTTACAAGAATGTGGATGTGTATAAGGTGTTTTATATATTATTGTTTTTCTAAAAAAACATGCATCAGTGGAATATTCTTTTTAACCACTCTTTTAAAAAGAGTTCTATATATTAGCAATGGTAATCTTTCAGAAAGAAAAACTATTCATAATATCACTAAACGTACTTAAAAATATTAACAATGATGATTGTTGACAGTATAGATCAATACTTATCAAAATTTGATCATATACTTGAATGTTATATCTAAAATGTTCATGAACGTTTGTATAGATCTTAAAATATCTATTATTTTAGTAAAATTTTGAAGCATTGAAGAATACATTAGAGTAGAGATTTAAGATCTACCTCATATAATTACAGAAAACGACAGATAGCATCAGAGACAAAAAAGAAATTTTAATAATTTTAAACCTTTTAAAAATAATTTTTATTTTTGAATAATATATTCAAGTAAATGAATAATATTATATAAGTGATCAATGTTTTTAATATTGTTTCACATATCCTGTGTATCATCTTAATTTATTAAGATGAAAAAAATAATATATTCAATATATTAGATATCATTCTTAAGTTTTTTGGGTTGTTAAATTTATATTAGATTTATTGAAAATCCTTCTTAATATAAAAAGAAGTTGAGAAATATATAAATATTTTGTTTCAGTTTGGTACTTTAATTTTATATTATTATTGTGTAGAAAATATTTGAAAGCTACTTTGAGTAAGTAGTAAAAAAGAATAGAAAATAAAGTAATAATTATTTTTATGCTTACCTATAAAATACATGCATCTCTAATAGTATATTAAGATTTAGTTGTATTTTAAAATATATTTCTAATAGTTTGAATAAATAAGCTACTTTCCAATATTAATCTTAGTTCAGTACGATGATAGAAATATTTTAATGAAACTATTAAAATAGATATAATGATTTCTGCTGAGACTAAACTGATTATTAGTTTATATTATTTTCATTTGTGAATAAGTTAGAAGTTGAATTACACTTCAATGTGTTTGTAATGATTTAAATTTATAATAGACATGATCATTAGTTTTACTAGAATTATAAACAATACAATATATTAAATTAAATTTTACTAAATTTTATAGCATTTAATTCTAAATTCTATTATATTTACTTAACAAAGTAAAATAATTTGAATATTTCATTTAAAGGGATAATAAATTTATATTTAAAGTATATGATAATGGAATTAGTCTTCTTAATCTCATAATTTAAATAAAACATTACAATAGATATGTAGATAAAGAATAAGATTAATAAACTTCTATCTTTATACTTTTTATTTTGGTACTTCTTTTTTAAAGAAAATACATTTAATTGTCAATAAAGTAAGAATTATTATTCATTATATATTTTAATATCTTATTTTTTTTGAAAATTTTGGATTAAATATACTAGCAGAGCATGCAGTGTTTAAAAATTTAGAGAATACGATTTGTATAATATGTAACTCGTATAAATGTTTTAGTTATTAAGATAAAATTTTATGTTATTAGCTATTTAATTTTTTCACATGATGAGATGAGTATTGTATTTTAGTTTAATAAGCATATTAAGTATCTTTTTTAAACGAAAGTGTTCTATATTAAAAAATGATAGGTTATATAAGTACATGGAGTTAGTTGTTTTGCAAGTAAATTACTTAGTATTGTTTTTCGTAATAAAAATATAATAAAAGTTAGATTAATGTACTAAAATATATATGAAAATGTTTTTTTGATTGTCTGATATTTGGTTATATTTTTACTTAACTCAAAAATGAGTTTGTTAATTGAATATTTTAAGGATAAGATTGAAAGTATATAATTGATTGTATTTACTTTGAAAGTGTTTTTATTATTTTTTGATAGAACCGTGATTTATTAGTCATAGTACTGTGTAAACTATTCGCGTTTACTCTGATTTAGTATCATGTCATACTATAAGTATTTTTACTAGAATTATTGTTTTTTAATGAGTTATCTATGCATGTCTAATAGTTTTTACATAAATAATGATCTAATAGTATATTATTATTTTGATTTATACTGATATATATACACTCAATTATATTTTAAAAGTTTTTTAAATAAGTCAAGCTATATTTTAATGAGTTTATTTCTAAAGTTTATACTGCTAGTATAAAATGATTTTGCTAGGAAAATAATGGGACATATGTGTCATTGTGTATGTGTTTATGAATATATTTTAGTGCTAGTAGATTGTAGCGTCCAGCGTTAAATTTATCTAAATATCATTGACAATGATTAAATTAACTTGTTTTTATTATTATTTTTTCTTGACGCGATGTGGAATCACTACTATCAACTTTATTATCCTATTAAAATTTTAAGTATATATATTTTAATAATTTATTAAATTTTCACAAACGTAATTGAAGATAAAGACAAAGATTATAAAAAAATTTAATTTTTATTAAGAAATTATGTGTCGATAACTGAGAAAGCTAAAATGTAAATCTTTCACATAAGAATAATAACAAAAAATTAAAAGTCTTTTTTATTGGTTTTATATATAACTCATTCAAACTAAATAGTTAATTTTACTAAAAAGTGTTTTTAATAAAGAGTTATAAATTATTTTTAAGTGATCCTTACAATTAGTAACCTATGTTAACAATTGTTTATAGAACATCTATAAACATGTTGTTGAATAAAAGACTGGTATTTTAGTGTAGATTGTAAAAAATAAATTATTGTACATTAGCCTTCATGATGTTGTTATTGGTAATCTTTATAGTGTATTAGTAATCTCTTTTTGAGAGTAATATTAAGTTTACGATTTTCGAAAAAAATCTATATATTAAATTTTATTCACGTCATAATATATGATCGTTTGAATGATTATGTATAAAAATATATTTCATTATTTTCTAGTTTTTTTAGACGAAAATTGATAGATTAGCGAACTAATTTAGATTCTAGAAAATAATTTTAATATCGGCATGTGTCAATGTATAATTGAGCGTTCTTTTTACATAACTATAGAAAATAATCATTAAGATTAGTAAGTAATATTAATTTTTATCGTTCGTAATAGAAATTACTAATTCCAATATTACTCTAAAATATTATAATTATTAATTTAATTTATTTTTCTGTATGGTATTTATTAATCATTGTCTTTAAACAAACTCAAAACAATCATTATCTTTAATAATTAGTACAAATTATCATTATTAATAATATTCTGAATGTACATAATAAATTATTTATAATAATGATGCTATAAACTATATATTAAATAGAATATTTATTAGTTTTTATAAATATTACTTCTATTTATATTAAAAAAACTCACAATATTAGTATAGATTATCAATGATCATGATTTATTAATCAGTCTGAAATTATAATACATAGCTGATTGTATTACTATTAAAGAAAAATTTTTAACATTCTAACTTATATAATGATTATGTATTTTAAAGTAAGAGTACTATTGTACTAATTTAGATAGAATCGCACGGTTTCTTTCTACGATAAGCAATAAGTTTTTATAAACGTAGTAAAAGTTTTATATTTTTATTAAGTTAAAACAGTTTGAATATCTATCAATTTTAACAATTCCAATAAATAACTTTTTATAAATTTAAAAAAATTAATCGAGAATTCATTGTTCTTTATTCATAAGCTATTGATCACTTTCGCTATCAACAAACCTATATAAAAGATATAATTATCGATTATCATAGACAGAATAGTTAGCATAAATTTATGAACAAAAAACAATGATCGTCAAAAAAATATTATTTACAATTTTTATATAGGATATGCGTATTATAATATTTAATAATATCATTAGCATTTGTATAATTTGGTATGTATTTTATCTAATTATATTCAATAAATTTTATATGAATTCATGATAGGTTTAAGAGCTGAAGAAATTTTTAGTGTTTTTTTTGAGTATCTAAGTATATTTTGATGATGTGATGAAAATGTATTCTTGATCGTAGAATAAATAAGAGTTTATTTTAAAAAAAATGAAAGTAGTGATAATTATAGTTTAAGTATTAATGATATGAAAATACTAGAATTTTTATGGATCTCTGTTTGTGCTATTTGTAATTAAATGGTAATTTTCTTGCTATAATAAGTTGTTAATGCAAAGCGATGTTATCTCATGATTTACTTTATTAAAAACAACAAGAATAATTGCATAAAGGAAGTTCGTTAATAATGAACATTGCACAAGACATGAATTTATCTGTATTACATCGTGAATACAACAAAGATAGATTAAGGCGAGTTGATTTAACACCTGAACCAGTTACATTATTTGCGTCATGGTTAAAACAGGCTTTTGATGCCAATGTAAGTGATCCGACAGCAATGTCTGTTGCAACAGTGGATAAAACAGGACAGCCTTATCAGAGAGCTGTATTGTTAAAATTTTTTGATGAAAAAGGATTAATTTTTTACACTAACATGATGAGTCGTAAGGCTCAGCATTTATATAAAAATAATAAAATTAGTGTTCATTTTTCATGGTATGAACTAGAACGTCAAGTGAATTTTTTAGGTGTAGTTGAATGTTTAAACTCGATTGAAGTCATAAAATATTTTCATAGTCGCCCAAGAGATAACCAAATCGCAGCTTGGGCTTCGCAACAATCACTCAAGATCTCAGATCGTAGTATTTTAGAAGGAAAATTTTTAGAATTTAAACAAATATTTCATAATAAAAAAATTCCTCTTCCAAGTTTTTGGGGAGGTTTCCGTATAGTATTTAATAACGTTGAATTTTGGCAAGGTAGAGCAACTCGATTACATGACCGTTTCGTTTATCAACGTGAAAAATATGGTTGGAAAATAGATAGATTAGCACCTTAATAAACTACGTTTCACTGGTTTTTCATTACTATATGTTTTATTTTTTTTAAGTTAATTTACAATAATTAATAATTTATAGGTATAATATTAGTCATTTTGAAACCTCAGAATAGTCTAGATAAAATAAATAAAGAATATCAACTGATGGAGTTATTAATGTCTAGTAATAATCTAATGAAAACATTAAGAGAGCGTGGTCTTATTGAACAGATAACAAATGAGAATGTATTATCAGAAAGATTAACACAAGGTCCCATTGCTCTCTATTGCGGATTTGATCCCACTTCTGATAGTTTGCATTTAGGACATTTGGTTCCTTTGTTGTGTTTAAAGCGATTTCAGCTAGCTGGTCATCACCCTGTAGCATTAGTCGGAGGTGCAACAGGTCTAATTGGTGATCCTAGTTTTAAAGCTTCTGAGCGTAAATTAAATACTGTAGATATTACTCAAAAGTGGGTAGTAAAAATCTGTAATCAAATTTTGTTTTTTTTAAGTGTTGATGATAGTGACAGTAGCGCAAAACTTGTTAACAACTACGATTGGTTTAAACAAATGGATATGCTGACTTTTTTACGTGATATTGGTAAGCATGTTTCTGTTAAAAATATGATCAATAAAGAAGCCATTAAACAACGTTTGAATCGTGATGATTTAGGGATTTCTTTCACTGAGTTTTCTTATAATCTTCTACAAAGCTATGATTTCGTCAATCTTAATAAAAAACATAAGGTTGAATTACAAATTGGTGGTTCAGATCAATGGGGTAACATCATTTCAGGTATAGACCTTACTAGGCGTTTAAATCAAAATCAAGTATTTGGCATGACTCTTCCTCTTATTACTACAACAGATGGAAAAAAATTTGGTAAAACAGAGAGTGGGACGGTATGGCTTGATCCTAAGAAAACAAGCCCATATAAATTTTATCAATTTTGGATTAACACTGCCGATTCTGACGTGTATCGTTTTTTAAAATTCTTTACTTTTATGGAAGTGACTGATATTAATAAGCTAGAACAAGAAGATAAAAAAAGAGATAAAGCTCCGCTTGCAAAATATATATTAGCTGAAAATGTAACTCGTTTAGTTCATCGAGATGAAGGTTTAGCTGCAGCACGTCGTATTACTGACAGCTTATTTTTTAGTGACATTTCTCATTTAAGAGAGTCAGATTTCGAGCAGCTTATACAAGATGGCATGCCATACATTATCTTAGAAGAGAAGGCAGATTTACAAGAAGCACTAGTTATTTCTAAATTAACTCCGTCTCGTGGTCAAGCAAGAACAGCGATCATTTCTAATGCTGTGTCAGTTAATGGTCAAAAAAAAAATGAGCCAAGCTATGTATTTAATAATAAAGATCGTTTGTTTCACCGTTTTACATTAGTTCGTCGCGGTAAAAAAGATTATTGTTTGATTAATTGGAGATAATTTTAATAACTACTATAAATATTAATAAACCTTTTTATATGGTTGTTAGTATTTATAACGATTGTTGAGGTGAGTAATTATTTAGGTGTTTTATTAACTGATATTATAATTTCTTAGTTTTTGCATAAGAAGTCTTCTATTAATATATTTTATATTTTTGAAGTATATAGAAAAAGAAGTGCTAGTATATTTTTTATATTATTGAGGCTTATATTTTAATGTTTAACACTTTTTTAATTTTTGAATTTTAAATGGTATTTCTAAGTTGGACAAGAATTTTTTCTTCTGCGTATTATTTAATAATACATTATTAGTATATGAGTAGAGGTAATAAATGCAGACTGTATAATACAGTATAATGTGATGATATTAATTTTGTCTGTAGAAGGAAATGAGAGTTTTTCGATTTGTAGCAAATAAACTTTATATTTTAAGAAACTTCTTTTTTTGTAATCTTTTTATAAAATAATATCAAGATCTATGTTTTTAGTACACAATATTTCTAAATTATTTTATCATTAGAGCTATAAAGTATTCATCTAATTATGTTAAATTTACTAGTATGAGTAACACTCTCTAGTGAAAAGTATTCTAACTTTTGAAAATAGTATAATCTTCACATGTTAATTATATTATGACAAGTTTAAGATTATTTAGTATTTGCATTGAAAATGTGTATGTTTAAAGAATGATTAATTTGAAATGATGTGAGTCATTTAATGATACGTTTAGCAGATATAATATGTTCTAGTAGATTGTAGTAAAAATTAGTGTATGTATTATAATGTAATGATTAGTTTTGTGTTAGTTAACTTTTCGTGCATTTATTGAGTATTTCTTTTCTAAAAATAACAAGATTAAATATTATTTAATAAAATGTAAGAGGGTATATAAATAATTTTTGAGCAATTTTTCACATATGAAGTATGTTCTTCTTATTGAATATAATTGAGATAATTCATACATAAAAAATGAAAGAAATTAAAATATTCAATGAATTAAGCATTGTTATTTTGAAAATTTCGCTAAATGTATAATGTACGCTCATATTAAAATATTTTATTAATAATATATACATACCCCTCAGTCTCTAATTGACGCTGTATATAGATAATTTATTTTATATATGCTAAAAGTTATTTCTACCTTTGGATATGTAGTTTTACTTAAAAGTATCTAAGTTCTTAATGATGTATTAAATAGTAGTTAATTAGATCTAATCTTGTATGCTAAAAAGTATATCAGTTAAATTATTATTTACATATATTTCAGTTATTAGTTTAATTGGTATAATTTACACGATAGTTGATTAGTAAAACACCAAGATTATAAATACCAATTATTCTTGGATAGGTTAGGGAATGATGAAAGTTTGAGTAAAAGGCTATATTTTGTTTAATAATGTTATTTATTGAGTTTGAACGGACAATTTCTAATTTGACAGTGAATACATTTTTGACTATGAATGAAACTTTATTTAATTCTTTTTTTGAATAATTTTGATAATTTAATTTTGAATAGTGATTGATAAAAATTATTAAGCAATAGATAAATTTTATTATTATTACCCTAACTAAGTTTTTGGATTTAAATTTTATTTTATTTCTTAATGCCGGATATTTTTTAATATCATTTGGGTTTTTTTAAAACGTTCCATTTAATATTCAATGACGCTTATTAGTTGGAATAAGTTTCAATATGTATTTCTTATATATTATTTAGATAATGCATATTAAGTTATTATAGTCTGTCTAGATATTCTTAAATAGATGATTGCAATCATGATTTAAACATTGATACATGTTCTAACAAATGTAAGTTTATGTATAATTATAAATAACGATAAGATAAACTGCACGCTAATCGTTATAATACATTCACATATAAAATTGATTTTTATTGTTTAAAATATTCTAAATTAGAACTTGCATTATAATTTTATGGTTTCTGGAATAATCGCCAGTGAGCAACTCAGTTCTACATAGTAGTTAATAGATGTATTATGGTTAAGTTTTGTATAAGTATACTTTAGTATATTAATCTAGTAATTTATCATAAATGTATTCAAATATTATAATACTCACTATATTTTAAAGTTTTTAGTTACCCTAAATTTTAAGGGTATGATGTATTTTTAGTTTAGTTTTCGTGAAGGTTTTGACATAAAAGTTTTTTATTCAGGGTAACTATAAAATATTTTGTATATTTATGATTGAAAACCATATAGTTACATGTATTCAAGTAATATTTTTAAATTTTACGTTGCATATGAGGGATAAATAATATATTAAGTTTTTTATTTAGTTAAATGAGAAATATTAAGTTTAGTCTTTGTTTTATTTGATTTTGTTAAAAATATTTTTTAACTTATTAATTTTCGTTGCGAATTCTTAGTCTTTTATTAAGATTTAGATGCGTAACTAAAAACTAATATGGAATTTTTAATAATATTATTTATTTTTATTATTTAAAAATAGTATTTTAAAATGATATTTTGTGAATTAATGTGCATGTGCAAGAACATTACGTTTAGTTTTTAAGTATATCAAAAAAAATTACTGTCTTTTATTCATTAAATAGATCTTGTATATACTATCAAACAAATATTAAAGATTAAAAATCTTGGGTAGTATTAGTAGTGATATTTTAAATTTTTAAAAGTATGCTCGGTTTTCTGAGATTGAATATTTATTTCTGATAATCGCTTATAGATCTGAAATATAGTAATATAATAACTAGTTTAGTGTGCAGTACGCCTAGGATAATTTAAATGATTTTAAGTTTATCGATATAGTTAATATCTATCAATATCTTAAAAGATTTTTACTTACATCTTAAGGTCTTCTTTTAGAAGACAAATTCAAACTTCATTATTTTAATCTATTGTAAATGCATGAGTGATGTTCAGAAAAGTTAAGAAATAAATGTATATATGTTAGTGTAATAAAAAAATAAAATACAGTAAAAACCTAAGTATTAACATCATAGCACGTAAAAAATTTGTTGTGAGTTTTTAGGGAAATGTATTAACAGGAAATTTATTGATACTCCTCTAAAAGTAAATTTAACGTAGGAACTAAACTATGTCACATCATACATAAAACTTATGTTTTCACAACATAGTAGGCGCCTTCTTAGGCGATTTTATTTTATCATATTTTAATTTTAGTAATAGAAATGAGCTATAGTATAATACTTTTTTAAAGTAAAATTATTACTATAAATTTTATTGTATCAATAGTATATAAAAATCGCTGAGTATTTATTGTATGTTGAATATAAATACACCTTTGAGTAAAAGAAATATTACACTCCTAAAATGGAACGTCATCACTAAGTAGAATTATTAAAACACTGACGTAAAATATAATATTATAAAGAAAAAATTTCTATAATAAATTTTAGTTGACATATATATCACTTATCTGCATAAAATATATTAGTAGATTACATTTTATGTAAAATATATTAAATTATGTGTATCATGATACTTAGAGAAATCATTATATATATACGTATCATGAAACCTATATATTTATATTTAAATTTATTTAATCTACATTTAATACATTTGAAAAATAATCACTTGCATGGAAAAAACTATAAGAGATATTTGAATATCGGTTCAATATGTCTATCTCGAGTTGATTATTGTATTATTGCATAAAATACTGAATAGTTTTTAAGAGACGATTCATTATGTCATAATTTAATTTTATATCTTTAGTATACAATAAATTATTTTTATAAATTAAATGTTTTATAAATTAAATAATTATGTTAATTAAAATATGATAATCAATTCTTTACATATTTTTATATATACATTCATAAATAAATGATTACTTATTTTGATCTTTAAAATATTTTATTTGTTAGAACATCTCAGTATAAAATTATCTATTTATAAAAATAAAATAATTTTATTCTTCTAATGAGAATGATTAATCTTAATGCTATATTATATACATGATCAATATCACTTTTAGTACGTAAATAGTAATATTATATATTGTTTATTATCTTATTAATATTTATAAAAGTAATTTTAAAAAGAAAATATACTTTCATGTATATAAAATAAAAAGGTATATTTTTGATATCTTTTATATGAGAGAATAAATTATTTACTGCTCTATAAATATTATAAATATATTTAATAAATTTTAAAATTTACAATAAATTTATTTATTATCATTATATTAGTTTTTCTTAAAAAAATAATAAAAATGTTTAAAAAATTAATCAAGTTTTAACAATAAATAAAAAATACAGATTTTTTCTTATTTTAGCGTATTTCTTAAAATTTATTTTGTATTTTTATGTTATTTGGTAATAATGATTTTTAGTTTAAATAAAAATGCACTAAATATAGCGAAGTTAATCTAGATAATATTTAACTTATAGTATTCAGAATATTTATATTTATGGTTTATTAGAATAATGAACTTTTCTTTAAAACCTTTTGTTTTATTAATAGATATAACAATATATTTTATATATGATTATAATTAGTTATTTTAGTTTTAACAAAAATTCACAATTAGCTTCTTAACCTCAGTTAATCTTAGACATTATAGTTTAGATAATGGATGCATGAGTTTTATATATATTGAGGTAATACCCGAAAAAAGATTTCGCATTTATAATATATGAATTAATACTTAATTACTTTATTTGAAATATACGAAATGTTTTAAACCAAAAATATTCGATATGTATAATACTATACATTTAATTTTATTGAAAAATATAAAAGATCATTAGGTTGACGGGCATTTAAAAAATTATAAATAAAATACTTCGATTAACCTCAATAGAAAATTATATTATTATTTTCTATACTATAGTATAAGATTTTTTAAAATATACATGAATTATGGAAGTCATTAAGAAATATTGCGTATGACTTATTAAAGTGATAAATTAAAGTATGTTAAGTTTTTGTTCTTGAAATATTGTGATATAATGATCTTGGTATTGTTTTGACATTTGTTGATAGGAGATAGCTTGAGCTTTATGCTTGTGTCCTTGATCTTGTATACTTAAGCGTGATGTATATAAAACTTCAGTATTTTTTGTAGTTTAGTAGAGTTTTGAACTATACTTGTAAAGTAAAAAGGTTGCATTATTTTTATTACCTGAAATGTACTTAAGTTACACTAATTAATAGTGAGAATTTTATTGATAATGTGCTTTAGGATAGATTTTAATAAATTTCTGTAATGCAACTATTACTGCATTTGTTTATAATTTTGATTTATTTTTTTTCTTGCAAGTGAAACTATAGAATTATATTTTTCCATACTAGTGGATGCTATGAGTTCAGGCGATACAGTGATAATAAATAAGCGGTAAGTTACACTCTTTGGATTTGATAGTTGAAGTACAGTTTCGAGGAAGATACATTTTTAGTTATTTTATTTTTTCTCTAGCTACTATAATTTATATTTTTTATTGTTTTAATCTTAGTATCTTTGTATAGAATTTAACTTTTGATTTTAATGCGGGATTAGATGTTATAATGTTAGTTTTTTAGTTTGTAACACAGTTTTTCTATTATTTTTCTATAATTAATTTTTTTTGTGTAGTATTCGTTTTTTATAGACTTTTGTTATTTTGTGTATGTCTTTTACTTGTTTAGTAAAATTACTCGTTTTTTCTCTTGTACTAATATATTCAGATATGTTTCTTCTTTGATTTTCTTGTCTTTCGTTTCAGCAGTGTGTTGATGTTTTTCTCTTTTGATAATTTTAATCATTTATTTTGCTTTATTTTTTGTTATTGCATATCATCACATCGTTCAAGCATACCAGAAGAATCAATTATTATCACATTAATAATAGATCTTTGTATCTTCCGTCATTAGATTTCACGATGGACACAAAGAACCAAATTATGACTACAAAAAAATTGATAAGACGTGTAATATAATTGACTTTAGAAGAAGAAATTTTAAATTGTTTTTCTATTGTTTTTCTATTGTTTTTCTATTGTTTTTCTCACAATTATTTTTTAAAAAAATGTTACTAATTTAAATTATATATGTGGAGTCATTAAACCGATAGATTTTGTTCCTGTTTGATTTGAAAATTCAAAGCTTTAATACTTTCATTGTAAAAAATATTTTACATCACTAATAAGAAAAGTTTTTTCTGGTTTTTTAGCTGTGTTTGTTTATTTTTCTAGAAAATTTTTCTGGTAGAAAAAAAATGTACATTCTCAGCGTGAATTAACATATTATATTTGCTTATATCTGTAATTTCTAAAATAATAAGTAGATTATCATTTGATCATGTTATTAGAGTATCTATGGTATTTAAAAGATTCACTTCTATTATTTGAAATAATATCGGTATTGTTGTTATAAAACTTTGTAACAATACTAATAATATATCCAATACTGGAATAAAGTCACTTTCGAATTGTAGTTCATTTTTACGAATACTATGCGTTATGCGTTATGCGTTATGCGCTATGCGCTTATCTTTTTTATTTATTTAGAGAATGTTAGACAATATAAAATGCCTAGAAAGCTTTTCTATAAAATTAATATACGTTTTCTGTAATTAATTCAGTCTACAATCAAAGCAATTGAATCTTATAACTTTTGGTATAGAAGTGTATAATCCATTATTATTACTATTAACGTTTCCGCGATATTGAGTATAATCATCTAAAGCGTAGCGTGGTTAATAGATCTGAATACAATAGATGTGTGCACAAGTCTACAAACGCTAGCAAGTAAATTTAATATATGGATTAATTGCACCAACTTTTCCAAAAAAAATGAAATATAGGTTTCACTTGATTCTAGTTTACGGTTCATAGATATATATCTTGCAGAAGATGTGCTGTGCACGATTAAATCTGCATCATAAATATTCGCTTGATGCAAACGCATACATTCTTTAAATCTAGAACAAAAAATTTGTTTTGTACTACCACATTTTATTCTACGGGATTGACCGTCTTTATATAAGTGTGATAACTAAAGATTTGACAAAAAACTTATTCTTAAATATTTCTGCTTCATGCATAGCTATGTTTAAAATTTTCTTCTCTGCACAAGAAGAGCTCATGAAAATAGAACAACAGATTAAAATAAATATAATAATCTGAGATAGTAAACTGTCTTTTAAACATAAATCTAGAATATGTATGTTAGTTATTATTTAAATTTTTTAACAATAAAATTAAAGCGTCTTGTCGGCTTCATTTTTGAGATATTTACAGAAATGCTTAGGGTGTATAGCTTTACGAAACAGATCATATTGTGAATGAATAATTTTATTAAAAATTTAAAGAGAGACATTTTATTTTAATGAGTTTGTCTTTATTCCTAATAAATAATCTAGACGAGAAAATGTAATAAAATTAGTAGAAATATTCCGTATAAAAATTTAAAGATTGTATTTAATAAACTTTATAAGTTAATATCTTTTGTTTTAGAAATATTTAGTCCTATTTTGTTTTAAAAAACATTAAGATAAAATATATAATAAACTATAATGTAAGTATTAATATTGTTATAATACATATAAATAATACATACAAATATATTAGTGAAATAACTTTGAAGGAAAATTATAATATAAATTATATTCTAATGAATCTATTATGCAAATCTAAATTAATTAAAGATTTTCTTCAGTCTCACAATAAAACACAGTATCGGAGAAATATGAAAATATTATTCAATTCATTTATGAAGTCAAAATTAAATATTAAAAATTACGTTTCTACACAAATTTAAAATAAAATATTTTATTAATTTAAAGAGGTACCTTAGTTTTATATATTATATTCAATTTCAGATAATGATTTTAGTAATTAGCAAAACTAATGTAAAAACGCATACTTTATTGACTCTATATACAAGAATTATTAGTACAATTAATTTTTATTACTATTGATAAAATTTTTATTTTAAAAATAAATATTATATATTAATCAATGCATTATATAATATAAAAAGATTTTAACATCAATAGTAGTAAGAGTCGTGATACGTTTTAGAGTTAATAAATGATTGATGTAATATTATATTGCATGACTACTCTTATGTAATATTAAATAATATTTGATGATATAGTTAATGAGAATGTCTCTATGCTTATGTCAACATAATACATATAATAATTTTCATGTATTAATAAAATTTAAATTCTATTTATCTTTGTCATCAAATAAAATTATTCATAATAAAAATACTATATTAAATATAGAAAAATATTAAAATTCTAAGTAATTTTAAAATTAGTTAATGATACACAAAACATGATTTACTTTTTTCTTTAATGAATGTATTTGTATGATTAATTATTAATCGTTAATATTACAATATAACTGTCAACCTAAATAGTAGCACTTGTGAAAGTCTACTAAAATTAGTAGACTACTTCAAGTAGATTTATACGATCTATATAAGAATATTTTAATTTTTTGTAAATCCTTATCATTCAACTTCATCTTAGCTAATGCAAAAACTGCCTATATTTCAAAATTTTTATTTATCTAACCCAGATAAAATCCACAATAGTAGGTTCCTGAATGTAGCACTAAAATAACTTATAATGACGAAAATCATAAATAAAAAACTGATAATTTATATTCCTAATATTACAATATGTTTAATTTTCTATATTAGAGATTATGTAATGTTTTATACGATATTAATAAAATAAATAATCAGTTTAATAAACTGCATGTTAGAATTTTGATTTTTTTATAATTCTTCTTGATTTTTTAAACTTGCCTGAGCTAAATAAATATAACTTTTTTTTGACTATGTAATCTATAAAATAGATTAAAAGTATCTGGTATATTATTTTTATCTTAACGATTATAATGAACATGTAAACAGGTTATCTAAGGATTTTCAACGATACACAACTAACTCACTAATAAAATGTCACGCATGTGAATTATTTTTATAGACTACAAACCTTATAGGTATTTGTATTATTCGTTATATTATCCGTCGTGATTACATTGACATTAAGTACACTGAAAGTTTTTATAGTAATGTATTATCTGATTTTGAAAATATTTTACATTTATCACTTCTTTTTTAATAATTAATATTTTCGCGTTTGCTAATAGTTAACAAAATAATGTTATTGTTTTTATTGAATCTAATATGGATCTTTAATTCACGAGCTCATTTAGTTACTCACTTTGGTGAGCTGATTTTTTTCTGACTCTTGTTCTTTCAAAAAGTTTAAAAAAAGTAATATATATTATTATACTTTTAGAAAATTAATTATAAGGAATATTATTGCTCATAACTGTTTTGAATAGTATTATAGCACAATATATAAATATATTATATATATTAATTTAATAAAAGAATTAGTAGTCTATTGACTTAGAAAGTAACAAGTGCGATTTTTTAAAAAAATTTTTACTAGATTTAATATTGTAAGTTTTCCTTATTCTGATAAGATATATAAAAAATCATTAGGTTTATAGAAAAATACTTAAATAGTTTTTAGAGATCAAATAATCAATACAATTACTCATGAGTTTAAGCGTATTTAGTGAGCATATATTAATAGAATAATTTTATTAAAATACTATTATCATCTTCAATAATGAAGATATTATATTTCTATAAACTATATTAATTTCTATTATAAAATAAAAGATCATTAAATGATCTATGTGTGACTAAGAAAGCATTTTATATAATTTCATTTTAATGAAATCCGATTCGAGATGATAAAAGTAATTAATAGTTTGAACTAATATTGACTATCTTTTTTATCTAATTTTTTTATCAAAAAAATAAAGACATTTCTCTAAAAACTATTTTTTACTTAATAATATAATTGTTAATTTTTATCTGTAGTTCAGAGATATCAACATATGAAGTATAACGTATAAAATTATTTATAATTAAGTATAGAACATTGATGTTATCATTATTTAAAAATTTTTGTTACTAAAAACTTACTTTATAATCTATATTATTTTCTACTGTATATCTTGATTAACAGTATGTTCAATATGATGACAAATACAGCGTCGAGAACACTTGTAATCACAAATAACTTATCTTAATTAATTAGTTTTTGACGGAAGGTGATTAACAGATTCACTACTATATTTATTGATGCTTTTAACAATGATAAAATATCAAATTTTTGATTTGTGTAATGATTTTTATTAATTATCTTTTGTAGAAATCAAGTTAGATCAGGTTACAAGTTGTTTTAGATCGATTTGAATCATCAATAGTGATCATAGAATAATTAAGTTAACAGTATCCATTACTTTAGATATTTTCAAGTAATACTTACAGGTATTGACTATATTATTTGTAATTTCAATAAAATTATTAGGCTATCTTAATGAAAAAATGCAAGGAAAATTTTATAGTCATAGAGATTCTGTATATTTTGATAGATTTTATATAAAGTACTGATAAGTTTATTTACTAAGATAGGTGTTGAAGGTCTTTCTCGAAATATTTAGTTATTTTCGCTTTTAAAAGATGCAAGATGTAGATAATAATTCATTTATTTAATAAATAAAAACAATTTGTTCAATCATAATAAGTTTAGTTTGATTATTAGTTATTTGTTGATTGCTGTTCAATTACTCTTATTTTATTTCTTCAAAAGTGAGAGGTACTACAATCTGTCTGTTAAGTGTAAAACATAATGTAATACTTGTTGTAACATTTATTAGATTAGTAAACAGATGATTTAAATTATGAACTAAACTACGTAATTCACGCGGAAGATTTTTATTTATTATTTCTCGTTTACTTTTTCATACTACTAATTTTAAAAACTAAAAATCTATTGGACGCCTACTTTAGTAGATAGAAACTGTAAAAAATATGGAATAAATCTAGATTAGATTAGCAATAATCTCATATATTTAAATTATTTTTAAACTCAGTGAGTTTTTTTAAATTTTTGTAACAAAGTGTTAACAATAACAAAAGTTAGTGAAGTAGGGCGCTTTGAGTTATAACATTAGTGAATAGATATAGTATATATTAGAAAAATATTGTTATGATCAATATAGTCAATTTTACTATTCAGGCTGAGATATGTATTTTATTACTTGATAATAAGGTTACTAATATTAATATATAATTTTTTATACGTCTTTCTGTTTAACGAGTTTTGACGTATTTGATGCTCTGTCTCGGATTTATGTTGTTGATCACAAAAACTTTGTGGATTGTTAGTATAAAAGATTATAAAAAATAAATTATTTATTGTTACATTACATGTAATATACAGATTACCCTTATTATCTATCCACTGGATTTTGCTATATAAACAGATTGTTTTATCTATTTGAAATGATATAAGTATTTTATTAAAAATAATAAAATAGTTTTGCATTGATAATCTACCAAAGAAATGCTTCGGACGAATATTATAACGGAAGTGGCATAGAAAACGAGCTCTTAGTAATAATAGTTTCAGTTTAACTACATATTAAATTTTTATATCAAAACTATAGTTTGATTTTGAATAAGCATTATCATATCCCTACTGTGAAGTTGCAATATTTTTTCATAAATAACCTATAATAACATTAATAGTATAAACTTCATAAAGTCTACTATCTTAATGCAGCTGATGCATTAATAATTCTTTACTGATCACTTTGTCGGTTATGACTTAATCAGGTTTTGATAATGATATAGTTGAATATAATGTATTGAATTAGTCAGTTTTTGATTATTAATTTTTAATGAATTAATAAAAATATTATTCTAATTTTATAATCTAAGAGTGAAGATTATTTTTGTTATGCACTAAAATTTATATTCATATGAGAATTTCTTCAATATGACTGGGTTTAGTTATTGCAATCATCAGGATCATTATTTAAAATTATGAACTTTTTGCCAGATTTCGCATGCAGTTAATCTTTGTATGAGAATATTTATTTTTACATTATTCTATCATGTCATGATAGATACACTATCTTCGTGAGGTAAAGTAAAATCAAGTATAGTAATATTGAATCAGCGATAGATAAATAGTAATTAGTTTTCTTTTCTTTAGTTGGTTCTATCAACTCATAATCTAGTTTTGTAAATTAGATGATTGAATAATAACAAATAGGAAAAGAAAAGTATTGTCTTGGACGGTAGAGATACATATCATTAAATCTCATGATGAATAATAGATACTGTAGCAGTATAATAGGAAATAATGTTAAAGTTATTGTGATAATATAAAAGTTTTTATAGCGAGTTATTAAGTTATAGTCCAAATGATTAAATGAGATAAATTCTAGTACATTGCACGTTTTTTTAGGTTATATGTAAACATTTATGGTCAGTTATTGAGAGAACATATTTCTACTTATTTAGAGATTTGTTTATTAGACTATTTTCTGAGCTATTCTATAAAAACTAAAATATTTTTGGTATTTGAACACGTTCTCATATAATAAAAGAAAAAATGACTTCATGAGCTGTTTTCAATAATAGTAAGATATTATTTTAAATGATTAAGAAAAGTAATAGCATAACCAAGGTAATTAGCAGGGGTCATTGCTTCTAATTTATTTTTTTGTTCTTTAGGTATGTCTAAACTATTGATGAATTCTTTTATATCTCCTGCAGAGAGATGTTTGCCACGTGTTAAGTTTTTAAGTTTTTCATAGGGTTGTGTAATCTTATAACGACGCATAACAGTTTGAATAGGTTCAGCTAAAATTTCCCAATTTTGATCTAACTCAGTTAGTAAATTCTGCTTGTTTACCTCTAGCTTATTTAAACCTTTTAAAGTAGACTGATAAGCGATTAGTGAATAACCAAGACCAATACCAAGATTACGCAACACGGTTGAATCTGTTAGGTCACGTTGCCAGCGTGAAATAGGTAGTTTATTTGCTAAGTGATGTAATATAGCGTTTGCTAATCCTAGATTACCTTCTGAATTTTCAAAGTCAATTGGGTTTACCTTATGTGGCATTGTTGAAGAACCGACTTCATCTTCTACAGTTTTTTGTTTAAAGTGATTTAGTGCAATATATCCCCATAGATCACGATTAAAATCTATTAAAATAGTATTAAAACGTGCAATACAATTAAAGAGTTCTGCAATATAATCATGTGGTTCAATTTGTGTGGTAAAGGGGTTCCAAGTCACTCCTAATGAAGTCACAAAGGATTCACTAAATTCATGCCAATTGATTTCAGGGTATGCAGCAATATGCGCATTATAGTTACCTACTGCGCCATTAATTTTACCTAGTATTTCAACTTGCTCTAATTGATAATATTGACGTTCCATACGGTAAGCGACATTTGCAAATTCTTTACCAATAGTTGATGGTGTTGCTGGTTGTCCATGAGTACGTGAAAGTAAAGGTAATCGGCGATACTTATGTGCTAAAGTTTTTATGCTATCAATTATTTGACGCCATTCTAATAGTAATACAGATTCTTTTGCTGTTTTTAGCATGATAGCATATGATAGATTATTGATATCCTCTGAAGTACAAGCAAAGTGAATGAATTCAGAGACAGCATGTAGTCCAGAAATTTGTTCTACTTTTTCTTTTAAGAAATATTCAACAGCTTTAACATCATGATTCGTTATACGCTCAATTTCTTTAATACGTAAGGCATCTTTTTCATTAAAATTTTTAATAATTTTATTCAGGTAAGTGGTTTCATCAGCATTAAATAATGGAATTTCTTTGATTTTAGATGTTTCTGAGAGTTTTTGTAACCAACAAATTTCAATCTGTATGCGATGTTTCAATAAGCCAAATTCACTAAAAATAGTACGCAGTATATTGACTTTATCACTGTAACGTCCGTCAATTGGGGATATAGCAGTTAATGAAGATAACATCATTGATAGAAACTCCATATTTTAAAAAGTAAGAGAAAATATATTACGTATGTTTAATGAATTGTCTTCGAGTAAATAGTAATTTTATATAGATTTCTCCTTACTGTCTGATAAAGAACAACACTGAGAATACCGCTCAGTAAAAGTGTATTAGAGTATGCTGAAACCAGTGAGCTTTTAAAATTTTAGGTGATCCTGTTACTTGAATATGTAGTTCAAGTGAATGAATTTTATCGATATAAATGTTAGATGAATCATAAAAAGTGCCTTTAGACATTAGTTAAAAATAATTTTCTTGGCGTTCGAATTGTTCAACATATTGACTTAGTTGACTGTTCTTTATTTATTTTTGTTCACGTGGTGCTTAAGGACTTTCATATTAAGCATATAGCGAGTGACTGCAGTAGAGAAACTTGTATTACTCTATTCTGTCTAGACACTATAGGTTAGTATATAATATTAAGACTTGTTTGTAAGTTTTTTGTGAATCATTGCTATCAATATCAAGAGTAGATAATAGATGCCTGACGGTGACAGCGTGATATTAAAACAATTTTAGCTACTATTGCTTTTGAACACGAGATTCAATAACTCCACCACCAAGGCAAATTGCATTAATATAAAACACTGCTGATTGACCTGGGGTAACTGCTTGAACTGGATAGTCAAAGATTACTTTTACTTTTTTTTCATTCAGTGGAATCACTGTACAAGCAATATCTTCTTGACGATAACGTGTTTTAACAACACAACGCAAAACTTGCGTGAGTGGTATTCTATTAACCCAGTCCAATGGTTGGGCAATAAGGCCTGTTGAGATTAGTCTAGTATTATCACGCCCTTGTGCTACAATCAAGACATTAGTGGAAACATTTTTATCAACTACATACCAAGGCTTATTAGAACTATATTTGATTCCACCAATACGGAGTCCTTTACGTTGATTAAGTGTGTGATACATCAAACCTTCATGTTGACCAATGATTTTTCCATCAATAGTTATAATCGGACCTGGTTGAGCAGGTAAATAGCGACTAAGAAAATCACGAAACTTTCGTTTACCAATAAAACAAATGCCAGTTGAGTCTTTTTTCTTTGCAGTTATTAGGCCTACTTCCTCAGCAATGCATCGTACATCAGATTTGTTGAGTCGTCCTAACGGGAATAAACTTTTACTGATTTGTTTATAACTAAGAGTATGTAGAAAATAACTTTGATCTTTATTGGTATCTATCCCGCGTAGTAGTTGGCTTTTACCATTAAGATCACGACGACGAACGTAATGACCAGTTGCAATATAATTTGCGTTAAGTTCTTCAATCGCGAATTCAAGAAAAGCTTTAAATTTAATTTCTTTATTGCAAAGAATATCTGGATTAGGAGTCCGACCTGCTTTGTATTCAGATAAAAAGTGTTTAAAGACATTATCCCAATATTCTGTAGCAAAGTTTATAGTATGAAGTTCAATAGATAGTTTTTTGCAAACCGCTTGAGCGTCAGAGAGATCTTTTGCAGAAGCACAATATTTTTCGTTGTCATCTTCTTCCCAATTTTTCATGAATAGCCCCACAACGCGATAGCCTTGTTTCTGAAGCAAATAAGCCGAAACAGAGGAGTCAACACCACCGGACATACCAACGACGACTATTTTTCTCTTGTTATCTGACATAGTATACTCTCATTGCTTAAAAATGAACCACTATACTTTACCATATTTTATTTTTATTACACTAGACTCAGAATAAAAATATTCTCTATTCAAACCATTAAAAGCTATTGAGATTTTCTTTAAAATTTTTATAATTTTTATTTTTAATATTTAGAAAATGTATAAAGTAGATAGAAAACCAATAATTATTTGCGTTCAGTAGTGAGAGTAAACAATCTCTTTAAATTGCAAACAGAATATAAATGAATAAAAAATATTATAATGCTTTGATATAAATAATTGTTAGAAGTATTATATTGGGTCTAAAAAAGATTTTTTTACAGTGAACAGTGACAAGCTATTAATTAATATTTACATGTAGTTTGCGAAAAGAGGTAAATAACAACATAAAAATATAACGTTAATTTAACAAATAATTGAACTGTGAATTTTACTACATTTTAAAATGATAGGACAGTAGAGACTAAATAGTAGATATATAACAATACTAGAAATCATATGATTAATATTATATCTTAATTAAACAGCAATTATTTTATGAATAATAAAATAATATAAATAGTTAATATTATTAATATTTTTAGACAAGTCAATATATATCTTTTACATGAATAATTCATCGAAAGTTATGATATTTTATTTACTTATGAGTTAAATGTGTTTTTTCACTATAGTGATTGTAAAAATAAATAAATTTTTTATATTGAAAATGATTATAATGAAGATGTCGCAGTAAATATAGATAGATATATAATGTAGATTATTTAATATTATTTTAAAACTCACGTAATTATAATTATAAGTATATATTAAACTAGTCATTTTACATCATATGATATTATTTTAACTTAATGAAATAATATCATATTTTGCTTAATCATTCATTATTTTATTTTTTTTTGATTTTGTAATTACTAATTCAGGTTCTGAGTTGTAATGTATCGTATAATTATGAAGATAATAATATTCTAAAAAGATATATAAAACAGTATTATTTCTTATATGAATAGTACTATTATGATATTTAATTGTTCAATTAATGAGTAATAGATTTTACTGTTTTTTTAGGTAAGTGTATCATTTGATAATTGCTTGTTAGATATTGACTCTTGTATTTATTGTTTATTTTTAGAAGTAGATTTTAATTGGAACATATTGAGTAATGCTACAATTTATCTCTTATCAATACGAACAGGCATTAAATTTTAAAATATATTATTTTATATTAATATAAAATATAAAGACTGAGATGTTATTTTTTAGTTGTTTTTTAAATATTTGAAACAAATTACCTTTAATCATGACATGAATAATAATCGTGATCCTTATGTTATATTTTTATAATTTGTGATAATGTATAGATGTTTATAAAACAAATAATTGTATTATTGAATCTTGTGTTAGTTTACTAAATACTTTATTTGTATGGCATGTACCTATTCACTATGTATTAATATTATTAGTGGAATACAGTATTTTTATCTTTATCATATTAATTGTCAAGAAATAATTAATTGTCGTTCTGTAAAAATAATTTATTTCGTTTTAAAATTATTAAGTAAATCAATGTGTTGTTACCATACGCAACAACAATTACTAAAAATATGAACTTGAATATAAGATATGTGATCGATATAAGCATTGCTAGATATGTTTAAGAATGAACACAGATTCTGCAGATTTTGATATAAGAAAATCTACTGTTAGATCAACTGCAAGTCAGGATAATTTTTTATGTTATTAACAATCAAGTATACATGATTGATTTAAATTTAGAATTATTAAGGTAGATGTTATAAGAGACGAGATTAAAAAATCTTTAATGCGATTTTGAGGTTGAGTTTTTTTACAATTTTATAATCTTAGCTTATTGAAAATCTATGAGTTAATTTAAAAATCTTGAGTGAAAGTTGGATTGTGATAAATATAGGACTATGTCAAAGTGCTTTAAAAAGAGAAAATTAGTAGCTTTAATTATGACATGATACGCGAGTATTGAAGAACATATAATAATTTTATTAATAGTTTTGTTCAGTGATTATTAAACTATAAAAAATTGTCTCAAACTATTTGAAGTTATTAGTGTTGTTTTTTTGTAATACAAATTGAATCACGCATTGCTAATTTAGAAAATATCAGATCGTATTAATTATCATAATCAAACAACACGGATATTCAGTGAGTGCTTGTTTTAACTCTTATTTATTCTTTAAGTTTTCACGTTGATCAGCGTTATATAAAAGTCTTATGAGTAGAAATTATTATCAATACATTATTTTAGGCATTTATTGGAGATGTTACAGATGATAATAAAAAAATAACAATAAAAAGGCGCTAAAATGATTGTTTATTTTTTGCGTCGATTATTACTAACTTTAGTTACCTTATGTTTTTTATCATTTGTTAGTTTTAGCCTTAGTTACTTGACTCCTCAGTCGACTTTAAGTAGGGCATCATTAATAAATGCTTATGTATTTTATTTTAACGGCTTATTACACCTTGACTTTGGTGTTTCAAGTACTAATGGTCAATCTGTTATTGAACAGCTTAAAGATACTTTTCCGGCTACTGTGGAGTTATCTGTTTTTTGCATTTATATTGTCCTTAGTTTTTGGGATGCCCATTGGGATAGTAAAAGTTTTTTGGCGGAAAAAATCGGTTGATATTGCTATCAACATTTTTATATTACTTGGTTCTTCTCTCCTTGTATGTGCATTAGCTATTATACTTATACTATTTTTTTTCATTACAACTTGGTTGGCTATCAGTCTTTGGTCGATTCGATATTCTCTATAACTTAGAATCCATTACAGGATTTTCTGTAATTGATATTTGGTTTGTTCACTCACTTTTTCATAAACATATGATTATCAACGTCTTTTCACATATGGTATTGCCTGTAATCGCTCTCGAAACCTCTCCCACAACTGAAGTAATTCGTTTAGTGCGACATAGTACAGAAAATATTTCTAATGCCAATTATATTCAAGCCGCGATAATACGAGGTTTTTCGTTATTAACTATTGTGCGTTATCATATTATTCATAACGTTATCGTTCCGATTGTTCCAATATTAAGTTTACAATTTTCTACTCTTCTAACACTAACAATGGGAATAGAAGTAGTCTTTAATTGGCCTGGATTAGGGCAGTTATTAGTTACTTCATTACGTCAACAAGACTATTCTGTAATTTCAGGGGGTGTGATATTAATTGGCGCATTAGTTATTACAATTAACATGCTGTCTGATGTTTTAGGGGTAATGATGAATTCTTTAAAATATAAGGATAGATATGTCTTTAGATAATTTTTATAATAAACAAAAAATCTCATCGTCAACTTGAGTTATATGGAATATTTTTCATCAGATATTATTTCAATGGTAGGATTTTATGGTGTTCTATTTTTGTTACTCCTCTCTTTATCTGGCTTTTATATTGCACCTTATTCTATTAATCAACAATTTTTAGGTTATCAATTATTACCACCGTCATGGTTACATGACGGCAACGTAGCTTTTTTAGGGACTGATGACTTAGGTCGTGATATACTGAGTCGCCTAATTCTTGGAACAAACTCTACTTTTGGTGCTGCATTATTGGTGACATTTATTTCTACTATTATAGGTTTTGTATTAGGTTCTTTTGCAGGAATGACTCAAGGTTTAAAATCAGTAATTTTCAACCACATATTAGATATATTTTTATCTATTCCTTCGTTTGTGCTTGCTATTATCGTCGTTGTATTCATGGGTAAAGGTTTGCACAATGCAATGTTTGCTATTTGCCTATCAATGATTCCAAGGATATTGAGAATTATTTATATTGCAATTCATAATGAATTAAATAAAGAATATATTGTATCAGAAAGATTAGATGGAGTATCTAATATTTTTATATTATGGTATACTGTGTTTCCTAATATTATTCTAATTTTTATAGCTGAATTAACTCGTTCTCTTTCTATTGCTATTTTAGATATTGCAACTTTCTTCATCAGAATGGGGGTCAATGTTAGGTGATACTATGGATCTGATTTATATTGCGCCTTGGACTATAATTTTACCTGGCATAGCGATTATGATAAGTGTCCTCTGTGTGAACTTACTAGGTGATGGATTACATCGTTCTATTCATGCGAGGGTTTTAAAGAATGCCACTTTTAGATATTCGTAATTTAACTGTTAAATTTATGACAGAAAATGGTTTCATTGAGGCAGTAGATCGTGTTTCAATAACTCTATTGGAGGGTGAAATCTTACGGATTGATCGGCGAATCAGGCTCTGGTAAAAGTTTAATTGCTAAAGCAATGTGTGGTGTCATAAAAGAAAATATGCATATTACTGCTGATTGCTTCCGTTTTCATGATATCGATCTTCTCAAACTAAGTCCTAGAAAACGTCGAAAACTTATTGGTCATAATATTTCATGATCTTTCAGGATCCACAATCTTGTTTAGATCCAACGGAAGATATAGGAAATTAGCTAGTCAAAGCAATACCAAACTGGACCTCTAAAGGTCATTGGTGGAAGCGTTTTTATTAATGTAAACGTCGTGTAATCGAATTATTGCATCGTGTTGGTATCAAAGATTACAAAAATATTATGCATAGTTATCCTTGTGAACTGACTAACGGCGAATGTCAAAAAATAATGATTGCTATTGCGATTGCTAATCAACCTCGTTTGCTTATTGCAGATGAACCAACTAATACGATAGAATCCACAACACAAGCGCAAATTTTTCGATTATTTAATAACCTTAATCAAAATCATAACATGTCTATTTTTCTTATAAGTCATGATATAGAAATAATATCTCAGCTAGTAGATAAAATTAATGTGCTGTATTGTGGTCAAATCGTAGAAAGCAGTAACTCCAGAAGATATATTCAAACGCCCTTACCATCCTTATACAGCGTCTCTGATCAGATCTGTTCATGATTTTCAAATCTCTCTTCCACATAAAAGTCGTTTACATACCTTACCAGGAACGACTCCATTATTAGAGCACTTATCCTATTAATTGTCGTCTAGGCCTCGTTGTCAATATGCTCAACGAACTTGTAGCATAACACCGCCTGTACGGAAGGTTAAAAATCATCTATTTTATTATCATTATCCGATTAATATGAACGAGTCTTCCTAATGGCGGTCTTGATTAAAGTATGTAATCTTAAGAAAACCTTCCGTTTTCGTGAAGGGTTATTTCGGCGTTATGAGTTAGAAGCAGTGCAAGCTGTAAGCTTTAATTTACTAACAGGACAAACGTTGGCTATTATTGGTACTAATGGTTCGGGGAAATCAACACTTGTGTGTATGCTATCAGGTGTGATTAAACCAACTTCAGGTGAAATATTCTTTACGGACATCATCTTAAGTATGACGATTATATTTATCGTAGTAAGCACATTCGTATGATATTTCAAAATCCAAGTACTTCACTAAATCCTCGTCAATGTATTGGTCGGATACTTGAATTACCTTTAAAACTTAATACTAAGCTTACCGGAATTGAACGAGAAAAAGAAGTAATACAGACTCTTCGTCAAGTTGGTTTACTAAGGGAGCACGCCGAATATTATCCACATATGTTAGCTTTAAGACAAAAACAGCGAGTAGCACTTTCTCGTGCTTTAATTTTACGACCAAAAATTATTATTGCTGATGAGATATTGACTTCATTAGATGTATCTATGCGATCACAAATCATTAACTTGATGCTTGAATTGCAAGCTAAACAAGATATTGCGTATATTTACGTAATGCAACCTCTTAGTATAGTGAAACATATCAGTGATAAAATATTAGTAATGAATAAAGGTGTTGTGGTTGAGAGTGGTAATACTGCGGAAGTACTAGATTCACCATTACATGATGTTATCCGTCGTTTGATTCAAAATCATTTTATGGCACGTTATTCTTTTAAAATTAGCGGAAAAGCGTGCAATTTATCTAAGAATAGTAGAGAAAATCTTATTTGAAAACTTGTTCAAAATGTTTTAAATGTCATGATTGTATGTAAGCTTTCAGAATTAAAAATTTAAAAATAGTTTATATCAGTCGAGAAGTATTTTGATTCATTGAATTGTGCTTAATAAAAAACTAAAAACCCTTATATATGTGAGTGATGTATGGATTAAATGTTTTCTTACTTATATATTAAAAAATTAGTTGCTATTGCGATAGGCCTTTTAGTAATGTCTCTAAAAATATTGTATATTATTATTTTAATAATTTACAAGGTGTGAAGCTATTAAAAAAAATTACTCTGTCAGAGTGAGTTTTAAATGTCTTTTTCCGGTTTGCGTCTGTATTAATTATAGCACAAATACAATGTGATGATCATTGATGCGATAAGTGTTAATGAATAGGGATGTAGATTCTGTAAAACACATGATAAAAATAAAATATTTCTAGTATACAACGATCATTGAAGTACATGTTGAAATTTTACATCATATAATCATTATTAATAATTGCAATATCAAGAACAAAAAATTGCTTGAAATGATTTTAATGTATGTAAAAAATCACTTGAAGATATTTTAGTGATTGACAATTATATTTTATTACATATGTATGGATCATATTTTGTTGTATACTGTATAACAGTATTAAATAGAATGTAATGTAACGCACTTTATGCTTGTTATCGAATTTTAAGAGATGAAACATTAAATATGTATTAAAGTGATCTGGTAAAATGCTATCAAAATAAAATAATTTTAATAAGTATTTTGAATATGTCTTTTCAAAATTTATCACACTAGTATTAATACTTTTCCTTTGTAGAAAAAATACTGAATTAGCTATTAGAAAATATATTATAAATGTATATAATACATTAATAAAAATGCAAAAATTCTCTAAGACACAATGTCTTTTGTTATACTCGCAGTATTTATTATTATCATAAACAAGGATAATACAATGGGATTTTTAATTGGAAAACGTATTTTAATCACCGGTGTTGCAAGTAAATTATCAATTGCATATGGTATTGCTAATGCAATGCATAAACAAGGTTCAGAGTTAGCATTTACGTATCAGAATAACAAATTGAAACCTCGTGTTGAAGAATTTGCAGCATCCTTAGACTCTAATATTGTTATTGAGTGTGATGTGAGCAATGATGGGAGCATTATATCTTTATTTTCTGAATTACAAAAAACTTGGTCTAAATTTGACGGATTTGTTCATGCAATTGGCTTTGCTCCGACAGATCAATTAAATGGTGATTATATTGATGCGGTGACTCGTGATGGTTTTCGTATTGCTCATGAAGTTAGCTCATATAGCTTTGTTGCAATGGCAAAATCATGCCGTGAAATGCTTAATAAAAATGCATCACTACTAACTCTTACTTATTTAGGTGCGGAGCGTGCTGTCCCTAATTATAATGTAATGGGTCTTGCTAAAGCTTCTTTAGAGGCTAATGTTCGTTATATGGCTAATGCAATGGGTCCTCAAGGTATTCGTGTTAATGCTATTTCTGCTGGTCCAATTCGAACTTTAGCTGCATCTGGTATTAAGAATTTCCGTAAAATGCTTGCTCATTATGATGTAGTAACCCCAATTCGACGTGCCATCAATATTCATGATATTGGTAATAGTGCTGCATTTCTATGTTCTAATCTTGCAGCAGGTATTACTGGTGAAATCATTCATGTTGATGGTGGTTTTAGTATTGCAGTAATGAGCGAGTAAGTATTAAATATATTTTATTTTTTATTAGAAATTGTTGAGAGGCAGTATTGTACTATTTATGACGCAAGATCATATTTATCAATATATCATAAGAAATAAAATACTTAACGTTATCCTATGAGGTTCTTTGTAATATGTTTACAATGCACTAGAATAATACAGGTAGTAATTCTTTATAATGATTATACATCTTATTGTATTTTTATTGAAGTTACACAAAACAAATAATATGCATTATGAAGCGCATGAAGAATAATATATAAATTATTAGATTCATGCTTATAATTATAACAATAACATTGTAGATTGGAAGAAAATAACATGACATGTCTAAAATTTTATTTTTATATTGTTATTTAGTCAATAAAACCCGCTATAAAGACGGGTTTTATTGACGTCATATTTATAAAGTAATAAATTAACGTTTGGAAAATTGTGGACGGCGACGTGCTTTACGTAAGCCTACTTTTTTACGCTCAACAGAACGTGCATCACGAGTAACAAAGCCAGCTTTCCGCAGATCAGAACGAAGAGTCTCATCATAATCTATCAATGCACGAGTCATACCATGACGGATGGCACCAGCCTGACCAGATATACCGCCACCTTTAACAGTGATATATAGGTCTAATTTTTCTAACATATCAACTAATTCTAGTGGCTGACGTACAACCATACGGGCCGTTTCACGAACAAAGTATTTTTCCAGTGTTTGCCGATTAATCGTAATGTTACCGCTGCCTTGTTTAATAAAGACACGAGCAGAAGAGCTTTTTCGGCGCCCAGTGCCGTAGTATTGATTTTCAGCCATTACCTATAATCTCAATTAAATGTTAAGGATGTGCGGTTGTTGTGCTACGTGACTGTGCTTGTTACCCTTGTAAACTTTGAGCTTACGATACATTGCGCGACCCAGTATCCCTCTTGGTAACATTCCTTTAACCGCGATTTCAATTACACGCGTAGGGTTGCGTGTAATCATTTCTTTAAATGTCGTTTGTTTAATTCCACCTACGTGACCTGTATGGCGATAGTAGATTTTATCTTCGCGTTTACGACCAGTAACGTTAATTTTTTCTGCATTAAGAACGATTATATAATCACCTGTATCGATATGTGGAGTATATTCTGACTTATGCTTACCTCGCAGACGTCGTGCTATTTCAGTTGCGAGACGGCCTAAAGTTTTTCCTTCTGCATTAACAACATACCAGTCATGCTTGACGATTTGTGGTGTCGCTGTAAAAGTTTTCATTAAAGCTTACCCAATATTGAAGTTACATGTTGGTGAAGATTTACGTTCATAAGTTTTAGCCTAGTGAGGTTCACACGACTCTTTTTTAGCTAAACTTACCCCTTCGAGAAGATTAGCTAACTAGCATATCATATTTATGAAAAATAAAATATTACTAGGATGCAGGAATGTGAAATTATAAAGAAGTGGGCAATAAAAATCGATCTCAAAATAATACTTATGTAATACAATAAATATTCATGCATATTCAGTATGGTTTTAAAACAAAATTATTTTATATATCTACTCTGAATAAGATAATTTTATGTTGACTGTGATCAGTATACAAGCATTTTCATAAATGATACTTTTCTTACTTAGTGGAGCATGAAGGTAATGGCAGTAGAAGTTCGATGTGTTTAGGACGTTTATATTTTCTGTATCTTTTAAACAACATTTTTTGTAGTATATCTTAATCAGCGGTTACCTAAAATTATTGTATATTACTTTTTTAAGAATTAGTAAGAAATATTTTTATAAATATAGAAAGTTTTTTAAAGATAACTTTAAAATGTTTAAAAAGTTTTATATTAGTTTTAAGAGTGAAGATAAGAGAATTTTATAAATTCTAATAAACATAACGTGAACAATAAGGAGATGTTTTATAAATGATTTTTATGGGTAAAAATATTTTCATAATCAAAGAAGTATCAAGATAAATAATCAACGTTAATTCTGTGAAATTATATTCATAGTAGTAGTCTTATACATAAAAACTTTAATAATTTTAGTTTTCAAAAATTAATTTGTATGTATTATAAATCTATGAGTGAGTGGTGGTAACGTGAGTAAAATATTTTCATATTATGAATATAATATACTAAATACCATTTAAATTTTTGAGAAAAGTGTAACCGAATATAAAAATGTGAAAGGTATTTAAAACTCACCTTTAGTTTGGTTATATAGTATTGAATACTTTATGATTGCATATAAAATAGTGAATCAATATAAGAAATATGAGTAGAGTTTTCTAATTGCACTTTATATATGCTACAGCATATGATAGGAAGAGTATGGTAACAAATGGAAAGATTGCTATAATTATTTTACTTTTAGAATATCTTAAAAATTATTTCGAATCTAATTTCTAATACATTTCAGTTAAATAAATAAGCTGCATTTTAAAATTGTCAATTTCTAATATGGGTTTCTGTTAGGTTAACTGAATTATTACAATTATAAAATTTTGATCAAAGTATTGATGGTTTTTATGATGAATTATAAATTAAACAAGAGAAATTTAAAGAAGTGTTTGAAAGTATTAGCTACTCTTGTGTTTATTGCGTTACAATATTTTTATGTTACTCAGGTTGAAGACAACGTAAATCCATTAAAGACTTTTATCATATAACTTATCAGGGATGATATTAACTTTTATAATTAAGATTCATATTATATTTTTTAAAAACACAACTTTTCAAGAGGTGTGCATAAATTTATGATATTTGTAATACAATGAATTAATCACTTTATTTAAACAAATAACATTACTCTTCTTTAAAATTTATTAGCAATTATACGCTATGGTTTTTGATATTATTCTACTATTTTATAGTTTTCAATTTTTTATAAATTGATAAAAATACGATTAAAGTGTTTTTTTGTTTTTAGATTTCTTAAAATATATTATAAAATAAGTTTGATTTTTCTTAAGATATCCATCAATATAAGCAATTTTTTTTACAAGTAATGATTAGCTTCTAACAGCAGTATTTTCAAAGATACGTCCTTTTAGCTAATACTGCATTGAGGAAGCATTTATTATCTTGCAAAATAATAAAAAACTCAATACTAGTAAAATTATTTTAACTATTATAAAGCATTTTTTGTACGTCATCATATTAATAATTTAGTGAAAAAATTTTGATAATTTATATTCTAGTTCTTTTTGATATTAATTTAAGAATGTATTCAGCATGTCCTCTAAGAAATAGAAAGACAATGAATTCCGTAGTGACAAACTGCAGTTAACATATAGATATCTTTTATAGTTTTTGTATTCGATGATCTTGTTTTTAAAAAAAATAAATAGATAGTTGATGAACTAACGATTGGTGAATAGATTGAAAATATAAAATACATTATGTTTTACTATCTCAATAGTAATTTTAGTATATAATAGTTTATATGTTAAAATTTTTCCTTATATCGCTTTTAATTTTTTGACATATTATAAAACATGTAAGTAATTTTTTATAGACAAATACATGTTAAAAGATTTGGTCTTTTTGAAAATATTACTTTTTGTTAATGTAATTTGACAGGAGTGAACATTTAGTTGTTTGCTAACTATATGTTATTTTGATATTAAAGTGATAAACTATATTATAGTATACTATTAACAGTATATTTTTTTAACGTTTTACGTATAACAATTTACGAAAATTTTGTTAGTATTACATTTAGCGTTAATAAAAATCTCTTTAGCTATTTATTTAATACTGTTTTAATAATGCCTGTTCTGTGTATGATAAACTGTCTTGCTAATTTTTAAAAGAGCATAATACACGGTAAGCTTATTAAATATTTTTTAATTAGCACATTCTATACGGAAAATCGATTTTAATCGATATTTCACCAACGAAAAAACTGCATATATCTTTAGTTTTTAAGTAAATAGTTGTGTGTTTTAATATCTAAGAAAAGAGCGTGATGCATGAAGTAATTTTTGATTGATATCAATCTTGTAATTTTTCATTGCATGAAATAGTTAACTTTTATACATAAATGTAATTTTTTATCTAAAGTTTTATGAACTCATATGAAAAGAATAAATAATGCACCTTGTTTATACTACTCTCTAGTGAGATTTAATTATAGATAGATAGAGAAGGTTAATTTCTAGGAACAGTAAGTCAACAAAGGAATTAGTATGACATGGGAGTATACGCTCATTGGATTAGTTATTGGTTTTATTGCAGGAGTATTAGTTTTTCGTTATGGTAACTTAAAACTTTGTCAACAAAAAACAGAACAATCTGTATTAGATAAAAAAAATATAGAGTTAGAAGAATATAGAAAGGAGCTTCTCGAGCACTTTTCTCGCAGTGCAAAGTTATTTGATAATATGGCTTATGATTATCGGCAGCTTCATCATCACATGGTACACAGTTCTTCTGAATTAATGCCAAATATGTTAGCGCAGCGTAGTTTGTTTAATGATCACTTAACTGAGTCTGAAGCAGATAACGATCAAGCCCCAATAAAAATACCGCAGAGATATTACTCTAAAGACGTATCTAATTGATTTAATTTATATTACAGGAAAAAAGAAAGACAATAGTTTTTCTTTTATTCAGTAGAAAACTGAGTTTATTAATATATTCTAAATGAATATCTATTATATGTTTAAAATATATTGTTGTTTGCTATTCTACTTTACGTAAAATAGATTCTCTTATATATTTCCAGTTATATATTTATAGATTTAATTTGTTTAAATGATTTAGACTTTTTTAGGAAAAATAATACATAATCTTCTGATAAAAGAATTCTTTAAATATCTTCAACTAAATATTCAGTTATTTAAAATATTTCTTTTTACTTTAAAAGTGTATATAAAGTAAGTTCTAATCTACATTAGATTTCAACAAATGTAAATACATGGTTACATGCTTACTATTGTAGAAATTTTTTAACATAATAGATAGTCATAATTATTAGTAATAATCATAACTGATATCAGCCACACACCCTATTTCCTGTAGCTATTATAGCCATTGTTACAGTCTAGTAAATTTTATTCTTAAGAGAATCTATAAAATGATGAAAAGAAAAAAATTTTTTCTCACTGCAGCAGTAAGTCTCAGTTTATCCTTTTTAGCGTTACCTTTAATTAGTAGTGCGAAATCGCTTCCTTTATTATCGGAAGACGAAAAAAACAAAAATATATCAAGTTTAGCCCCAATGCTTGAAAAAGTATTACCTGCAGTAGTTAATATTCATGTTTCTGGTACTCGTGTGCAAAATCAACAAATTCCAGAAGAGTTCAGATTCTTTTTTGGACCAAATATACCTTCACCACAACAGAGTGTTAGATCATTTGAAGTCTTAGGTTCAGGAGTTATCATTGATGAGAAAAAAGGCTACATATTGACTAATAATCACGTGATTGACGGTGCAGATCAGATTCAAATTCAGCTTAATGATGGTCGTGAAATTAATGTTAAACTAATTGGTAAGGATTCACAAACTGATATTGCGTTATTAAAAATTACTCGTGAAAAAGATATTAAAAATCTCACCGCAGTAAGTATAGCAGACTCAGATAAATTACGTGTCGGTGATTTTGCTGTAGCAGTTGGTAATCCATTTGGCCTTGGTCAAACAGCTACCTCTGGTATTATATCAGCTCTAGGTCGTAGTGGTTTAAATCTTGAAGGGTTAGAGAATTTTATTCAAACAGATGCTTCTATTAACCGTGGTAATTCAGGTGGAGCATTAGTCAATCTTAATGGTGAATTGATTGGCATTAATACTGCGATTTTAGCGCCTGGAGGAGGTAATATCGGTATTGGTTTTGCTATTCCAAGTAATATGGCAAAAAATCTGAGTGAACAATTGATTAAACACGGAGAAGTAAAACATGGTATTTTAGGTATTAAAGGTACGGAAATGAATTCTGATATCGCGAAAGCATTTAATATTGATGCTCAACGCGGTGCATTTGTGAATGAAGTATTACCTAAATCTCCTGCTGCTAGGGCTGGTATTAAATCCGGTGACATATTGGTTTCTGTTAGTGGTAAACGTATTAATAGTTTTTCTGAACTGAGAGCTAAAATTGGAACCACTCAAGTTGGTCAAGAAATTATTATTGGTGTCATTCGTTCTGGTAAATTAATAAATTTTAAAGTTACTCTAGGCAATGATGAAAGTGGAAAAACTACAGCTGAAAAACTAAGTGCATCATTACTTGGGGCAACACTTTCTAATGCAATCGTCATGAATATTAAAGGTATTCAAGTTGATAATGTTACTCCTCAATCACCAGCTGCAGCAGTTGGGTTAGTAAAAGGCGACTTAATCTTTGGTGTAAATAATGTTCGTATTGAAAATATTAATCAATTACGTAAAATAATTTCTAGTCATCCTCCAGTTCTAGCTATGAAGGTATTACGTCGTGGCGAAATATTATATCTACTTATGCAACGATAATATCTAGAATAACTATAAGCACGTGATGAGAATGTCTAATATAGTCTTTACACAACTGTGAAATGAGATATCAAGATATAAAAATAAACGAGTATAGAAGAAAGTTCTGTACTCGTTTTGTAATATGTTTATATGACTCTTAATTAACAAGTTAAACATTCAATACTTTATAATTAAAAGTTTATTTTATTAGAGATTCTGTGTGTATTAATCTAAATAATTATTATTATTCTAGTTCCTTATTTACGACTGAAATAGTGAGAAAATTTGCTTTATAAAAAATAGATAATGAAGTTGTAAGTTATTATAAAACCGTTTGTTAACTACTTCTTAAAGTGACTAAGGTTTTTAATGGTTTTACAGATTATTTTTGCTAATCTAGTAGTGCAATTAAATCTCTTGGTTCAAAAATGATTATAAACGATAATTGGTATATCATAACAAATAAACATATTGTCAATAATTTTGATAAAATATTAGTTGCATTATAAAACAGTGCTATTTTTATGTATTATTAGTTGGTTTATATATATGTACTGATCGATCAGTACTAAAATTGATGCAAAAAATTTTCCTATAATATTAATCAATTATGTACGTATTATTTGAATGCGTGATGTCGTCTTTGTTATTGGTAGCTCATATAATATTAGGTAAACCGTGACTTCAGGTATCATTAGCGTAAAAAAAGGTTATGTTATTAGCTGAAGCACCACCCATAGACAGAGTTTTTTATAAACAGATATTTCGATCAACTCAGGAAATTAAGGTGATGTACTAGTTAATATTAAAAGTAAATTTATTGAAATGAGTACATGCTTTTTCTTGCAAAAAATGGTTGGTTTTTAAGGATTAGATTTTTTAATTTTTTTAGTTCTTTCTGTTAAAATGATCAATAAACTAATTCAAGAAAATAGGTAATCCGTGGTTATATGGGAATTACTACACGTGAATTATAAAAAATTAAAATGAATAATAACAAGATTAGTCTAAATTTAAGGGCGGTAAATTTCTCAAGTAGTTTGAAATTCTTTTGTTGCTGCATTTAGTATTCTTCCAGGTGATCTCATCTTTTTCATTAACGGAAAACTTGAGATTTTTATTATTTATTTTATGGATCTCACTCATTGTAAGTCATCCGTTCAAATAACGATTTTTTTTGTAAATATTTTACAATTATGAACTAAAAGGTTGTAATGTTCTTATTGAAAAACTTGTTGAATAGAAACTAATTCAAATTCGCTATGTATATTAATTATTGAATATCTTAAGTGATTTGAATGATATCTAAAAAAATAAAGTAGTGAAAATATGTCGAAAGGATTTGTAAAAATTTTGAAATACATCATCAAATATCTCCTGAATAATTTTTCGACAATATTTAGAATTATTAATAATAATAATTAAGGATGCAACTTACTTGATTGCAGATTTTAAAATCACTTACAGAATTGTTCTTATTAATAGATTAAGTTTATATCTTGATTTAACTAATAAAATTAGAAAGAATTCTGATTATTTATACGTAAATTATTAAAGAGTAAAGTATATATTAAGTGATAGATTAATGTTAATATTCTGTTAATTCATTAGTATGTAAAACATTTATTGTAATAGATTATTTACTGTAAAAATAGAAAACTATATATGGCTATACAAAGCACTTAATCTTCTGATTTAATGCGTTCAATATTAGCACCTAAACCACATAGTTTATCTTGTATGCCTTCATATCCACGGTCAATATGATAAATACGATCAATTATTGTTGTGCCTTCTGCTATGCAGCCTGCGATTACTAAACTAGCTGATGCACGTAAATCTGTAGCCATAACTTTTGCACCTATTAATTTTTTAACACCATGACATAATACAATATTTTTTTCTATTTCAGCATGAGCTCCCATACGGATTAATTCAGGGATATGCATAAAACGATTTTCGAAAATATTTTCAGTAATCATGCTAGTACCTTTAGAAATTAAATTTAGAAGACTAAATTGTGCTTGCATGTCTGTAGGAAAGCCTGGATGTGGAGCTGTAGATAAAGTCACGGATTTAGGTCGTTTCCCTTCCATGTCAAGACTCACCCAATCTTCACCAACTTCAATTTTACCTCCTGCTTCTTTTAACTTGTCTAGGACAGTTTTAAGTGTGGCAGGGCAAGCATTACGGCAAGTTATTTTACCTTTTGATACTGCTGCTGCGATAAGGAAAGTCCCTGTTTCAATACGGTCAGGCAAAATACGATACGTTCCACCAGTTAAACGTTTAACACCTTCAATTACAATACAATTAGTGCCTGCGCCCGTAATTTTTGCACCTAAAGTATTTAAAAAATTGGCAGTGTCTTCAATTTCTGGTTCACGAGCCGTATTTTTAATAACTGTTATATCTTTAGCAAGTGTTGCTGCAGTCATAATTGTTAGTGTTGCCCCTACACTAACTTTATCCATAACTATATTTCCTCCTTTTAAACGACCGTCAACCGTTGCTTGAACATAACCATTTTTTAATATAATATGAGCACCGAGTTGTTCTAATCCAGAAAGATGTAAATCAACAGGACGAGCACCGATAGCACATCCTCCAGGTAAAGCGACTTTCCCACAACCAAAGCGTGCAACCAAAGGTCCAAGAGCCCAAATAGAAGCACGCATTGTTTTAACAAGATTATAAGGGGCGCAACATTCCGTGACATGCCTAGCATCAATATAAATTGAGCCATTACGCTTCACTTTAATTCCTAGTTGATTTAATAATTTAATAGTCGTATCAATATCTTTAAGTTTAGGAACATTTTGTATTTCTACTAGCTCTTCAGCTAGTAGTGTGGCAAATAGAATTGGTAGTGCAGAATTTTTTGCACCAGATATTGTCACTTCGCCTACTAAATTAGTAGGTCCTTGAACTAGAAATTTATCCACTCAGTGAGTCTCTTGTCTTGTCTTTGAGCTTTTAAATACAATTAGTATAGGTTATTAACTAAAACTATTTATCGTGCAATCACGCGACCATTCCTCAGGAGTGTATACCTTAATTGAAAGCGCATGAATACGGTTATCTTCAATATACTTCGTTAATGGCCCATAAATAGCTTGTTGCTGTTTAACTGTATTCATATTTTCAAACATAGCACCGATAGCAATAATATGGAAATGGTTGCCATTACTATTAACTATCACTTCATCTAAAGATAATTTGTTCATCAATATTTGTTTTATTTCGTTAGTGTCCATAGTTTCTAATTTTTATGATTAATCATGATAAGTACAAATATATGTCTAATATATTCTCGTTGATATTATTTATCTTATCTCACCTGGATAACTCAGTTATTTTATGAGCACATAAAAAGTTTCTGGCTCAGTAAGAGATCTGAAAGGCGAGTTTCTCTAAATATACGATTAATAATAACTAGAACTATAATGTCAATACCCTACATAACACAACTCGATTCTCAAACCAAAGAAATGTTTCAAATATATTACAAGATATAGACATGTTATTTTTATAAATTAACAATTTAACTTATTAATAATGATTCAAGGCCATACAGCTTGATTAAGGTCGTAAAATTATCATTTATACCTATAATGTTTAGTGAACAGGTCTTAGACTCAAATTCGCCTTTAAGGCGAACTAACATAGCAACTCCTGTTGAATCAATATATTTTAATCCGGAAATATCAATTTTTTTAACGTGCCGCAATAGTAGAGCTCTGTTTTTCCATAGTTTGACCAGGGATTCACTATTGAGAGTGCCAGATAGTAAGAGTGTTGTATTAGATTGTTTATACAATAGTACATTATTCATGTTATTATTTTTTGTCTATAGTAATTCTTGTGTTTGCACTGATACATAATTGCCTAGTTAAGGCATTAATACCTTGTTTACGCAGAATATCGCTCCATTCATTTTGCTTTGTTGTGATCATACTCACGCCCTCTGCAATCATGTCATACGCTTGCCAGTAACCAGTTTTACTATTTTTCCGCCATTGGAAATCAAGACGAACAGGCGTTTGCTCATTAGATTCAAAAATAGTTACGCGGATAGCTACAATATTTTTATCTTTGAGTGGTTGTTCAGGTGCAATTTGATATGTTTGTCCTTTATACATTGCTAATGCTTGACCATAAACTTGCTCAAGATAGGCTTTAAAAGCAGTAAAATATGCATCACGTTGAGTAGGTGACGTATTTTTATAGTAAGTTCCTAAAACTAATGCGCCTGCATATTTAATTTGTACATAAGGTAATAATTCTTCACGCACAATGATATGTAGGTAGTTAGGATCTTTTCTGATTTGTATTTGTTCATTCTTAAGTCTGGTGAATGTTTTCTCAATTGCTTCATTCATCAATTTATATGGGTTATTTTGATTAATAGCTAGTGCATTAGTTGTTATTACTAGCATGACTATCATTATTAAATACTTCAACATAATGTATTCCCTGTAAATTAATATTTAATGTTGAATAACTATGTTTTAGATTAAGCTTTGTAGCTCTCACCGCTTTTAAACAAAAACTGACCAATAAGGTCTTCTAAAACTATTGCTGGTTTAGTATCTTCGAGTCGCCCCCCATTTTTTAAAGTTGCAATACCTAGTTCTTCACTGTAGTGCCCAATATTCATTGAAATATACTGCTCACCTAATAAACCGGATGTACGAATTGATAATGAGCTTGAGTCTGGGATGTTGTCATATTGACTCCATAAATCAATGTGTACGTCAGGAATATAGTTGTCTTTTTTTAACGTAATACTGGCAACTCGACCTACCACTACACCACCTATTTTAACTGGAGAGCCTTCTTTCAAGCTGCCTATATTTTCAAAAGATGCTGATATCTGATAAGTTGATTGGTTACCAATTGATTTTAAATTAGCAACTTTTAGACACAGAAAAAGCATTGCGATGATTGCTAAAAACATAAAACAACCTACCCATATTTCATTTTTTTTACTTTGCATGACTTATTGCCCACACATTAGTGCTGTAAGTATAAAATCTAATCCTAAAACTGATAATGACGCATTAATAACAGTTTGTGTAGTAGCTCGGCCAATTCCCTCCGCAGTAGGAATTGAATTATAACCATTGAATAATGCAATCCAAGTGATCGTAATAGAAAAAATTAAACTTTTTATAAAGCAGTTGATAATATCTACACGCCAATTAATAGAGGTTTCTATGGAAGCCCAGAAAAAACCTTCATCAATCCCTTTCCAGTCTACAGCAACCAATGATCCACCGAAGATACCTATAGAAATAAATATTAGCGATAATAATGGCATGCTAATAAAAGCAGCCCAAAAACGAGGTTTGATTACTCGTCTCAGTGGGTCAATAGCCATCATTTCAAGACTGGAAATTTGTTCAGTTGTTTTCATTAAACCAATTTCTGCAGTTAGTGTAGAGCCCGCGCATCCTGCAAATAATAAAGCAGTAACAACAGGACCGAGTTCACGCAGTAATGACAATGCGACCATCATACCTAAACTCGCCTCTGCGCTAAAAGTTCTTAGAACTAAATATCCTTGTAATCCTATTACCATGCCAATAAATAACCCTGAAACAGTGATAATTAATAATGATTTTACACCAACTGCATATAGTTGTTTAATTAACAATGGCCATTGTTTGAAAAATTCAGGTGTACCAATTAATGCCCAAAATAGCATATAGCCAGCTTGTCCAAGTCCTTCGAAAATTTTTATCCATCGATGCCCAAAATAAGCGAGTGCCTTTAATATCATCTTATTTTATCCTAATAAATCAGACCAATAATTATTGGCAGAAAAATAAAACGGTATAGGACCAGATGCAGCGCCATCTAAAAATTGTCTCACATGAGGGTCTTGGTGATTATAGATCTGATCGCTAGTACCTTCGGCAAGCACATATTTTTGGGAAATTATATAAGATTTATCAGCAATACTTAGCGCTTCAGGGACATCATGTGAGACTACCACACAAGTAACGCCAAGCGCTTCGTTGAGTTTATCAATCAATTTCACTAAAATTCCCATAGTGATAGGATCTTGCCCAACAAAAGGTTCATCAAACATAATCAGGCTTGGATCAAGCGCAATTGCACGAGCTAATGCTATACGTCTTGCCATTCCACCTGATAATTCAGAGGGCATTAGTTTTGCGGCACCACGTAGTCCAACTGCTTCTAGTTTCATCATTACCGTTGTATGGATTAATCTTCTAGGCAGATTAGTATGTTCACGTAAAGGAAATGCAATATTATTGAATACATTCATGTCAGTAAATAATGCGCCTGATTGGAATAACATACTCATTTTTTTACGAGATTGATAAAGCTTCGAATGTGATAATGCAGGTATATTTTCTCCATCAAACCAAATTTCACCTTGATCTGGACGAAGAAGTCCGCCAATGAGTCTTAATAATGTAGTTTTACCAGCCCCTGATGGTCCCATAATTGCTGTGATTTTTTTTCGTGGAATTGTTAAGTTAATGTTTTTAAATATTGTACTGGTACCACGAGTAAAAGACATATCGCGTACTTCAACTAGATTATCTATTTTTGTTTGCATTTTATTTGATAGCTCATGAAATTATGTAGTGTGATACTTTATAAATATATGTAAATAAAATACTTTACAGAAGTATATGACTTAGATACTTTAAGTGATATGGTAGGTAGTACATGTAATATAATTATTTACATTAAAATAATCTATTTTATGATTACAATAAAGAATGCAAGTATTATTAACTATAATTATTTTCCTAATTATAGCGGAGAACGCTTAGATTTATTTGATTTTTATGTAATATAAAAGATAGATAATGTTTCTTTGAGATATTAAATATGATATTAAAATAGTTTCATGGTTTTTGTAGATTTAGTAGTACTTCCAGTTAATATAATGTGAATTTAATGATATAACAATTAGGAATTAATATTAAAATATAGCAATTTTATTGCATATTACTATCTTAGATAGTAGTAACGTATATATGATAAATAACATCTGAAATCTTTTACTCGCATTACACTTCTCTTCTACTATATACTTTGCATATTACGGTAATTTTGTATACAGGGGTTATAAGCCATTAAGCCGTTTTGTCTATAAAATTTCTTGCTTTTTAGTGCGGTTCTATCTAGTAAATCTTGAGTATTTATCACGATGTATGATTCTTACTACTAAAATTTTTTACTTATATTATAGTCTTTTCAGGAGATACATGAATTTTTTAAAGCTGTGTAGATTTATCATTATCAAAACATAATAATATTCTTTGTCTGATTATCACTAACACAGACTTTCATCATATTTTAAAATATCACGATAGTAGTATACGTTATTTTTAGATAATGATTTAAGAGAATGTATTTAACTGGAACACTGTTTTTGAGCATATATAGTAATGTATAAATATATATATTAATTTCTATTTGGATATATGGTTTTAGTATATAGAGTAAGAACAGTTTTATTAATTAAAATATTTTTCAACTTATTTTATTACCATAATAGCGTATCATACTAATAAGGTAAATAAAAATGATATTTAAAAATCTAAATAGTTTTTTGAAAACAACTTATCATTATTTTTTAAAAAATATAAATGTTTATTATTTTATTTGTGTATACGATGAATCTAATACTAAACCGTATGTTTTTCAGTTTTACTTCAGTTTTACTTCATTACATTCAGTGATCTTTTAAATAACACTGAACCATTAATGTTCATTGGAGTTAATGCAGTACTTACGAATAGTATGTATTCATTATATAATTTATGATTTCTAATGTAATTAGCTAAAAATCTAAGTATGGAATAGATAATGTCAAATATTAATTTTCAACAAATAGGTCAAGAAGTTCTGCATATTGAAAGTGAAGGTTTAAAAAATTTAAAACAATATATCAACGATGATTTTAATCGTGCTTGTCAGCAGATGTTTGTGTGTCAAGGAAAAATTATTGTAATGGGTATGGGAAAGTCCGGACATATTGGGCGAAAAATTGCAGCAACATTTTCAGGCACAGGAACCTCTTCATTTTTTGTTCATCCTGGAGAAGCTAGTCATGGTGACCTAGGCATGATAACGAATAAAGATACTGTACTAGCTATTTCAAATTCAGGTGAAGCACCTGAAATTCTTGCTCTTTTACCTCTTTTAAAGCGTATTGAAGTCCCATTAATTTGTATGACAAATAATCCTAAGAGTAATATGGGTAAAAATGCAGATATTCATTTGTGTATTAAGGTTCCAAAAGAGGCTTGTCCATTAGGGCTAGCGCCAACAACAAGTACTACAGCAACACTCGTTATGGGAGACGCATTAGCTATTGCTCTTCTTACTGCAAGGGGGTTTACTTACACAGATTTCGCTTTAGCTCATCCTGGTGGTGTACTGGGTCGTAAACTTTTACTTGTAGTACGTGATTTAATGACTATAGGTGATGATATTCCAAATATTGCTCAAACAGCAACATTACCTGAGGCTTTACTTGAAATGACTCGAAAAAAAATGGGCATGACAGTAATTTGTGATCATCAAAGGAATATTGTTGGCATTTTTACTGACGGAGATTTACGTCGTATTTTTGATATGGGCATTGATTTTAATAATGTAAAAATTTCGGATGTTATGACTTCTGGTGGCATTCAAGTTACTGCTAACATTCTTGCTGTAGAAGCGATGAATCTTATGAAGTCTAAACACGTAACTTCACTAATAGTATCAGAAAATAATAAGCTAGTTGGTGTATTACATATGCATAATATTCTAGATATTGGCGTTGTATAAAAAAAGAGGAATTATAATGGATTCTTATTATCGATACACTTGTTATAGTCTTGTTACTCAAGCTGTTTTAAAAAAAGCTGCTAAGATTAAATTATTAATATCTGATGTTGATGGTGTCATGTCAGATGGGTTAATTTATATAGGAAATAATGGCGAAGAATTACAAGCGTTTAATACTCGAGACGGTTACGGTATTCGTTGTTTACTTACATCAAACATTGAAATTGCTATTATCACGGCTAGGACAGCACCATTAATAGATAAGCGTGCAAAGACATTAGGTATTACATACCTTTATCAAGGACAAAGTAATAAGCTTTTGGCATATAACGAATTATTAGAGAAGCTCAAGTTAACTCAAGAAGACACTGCTTATATTGGAGATGATTTAATTGACTTGCCTGTAATGGAAAAAGTGGGTCTCTCTGTCGCAGTTGCGGATGCTCATCCATTACTCTTACAAAAAGCAGATTACAAAACTTGCATGCTCGGCGGAAAAGGAGCTGTTCGTGAACTCTGTGACCTTATTCTTTTTTCACAGCATAAAAAACAATAAAGCTACAAATTTATCGATTTAAAAAATAGAGATCTTCATGAGAAATACTAAAAAATGGTTAGTAATCTTAATGTCTTTTGGAATGCTTGGTTTGATTGGTTGGAATTTATCTGGTTATAATACTGAAACATTTACAGATCATGTAATAAATAAAAGGGAGCCTAATTATCATACTGATAATGCTGTGACTTTTATCTACAACCCATTTGGTGAGTTATCGTATCAACTTGTGTCAGATAATATTGATAATTATACAACAGAAAAAGTGACTTGGTTTACTAATCCAGTACTAACAATTTATAATAATGTAGGTATTCCTGCTTGGATAATGAAATCACGAAAAGCTAAGTTAATGAATAATAAAGTACTTTATTTATATAATAATGTACAAGTTGATAACTTAGGTGCAGAGTTGCAAATTCAACGAATTTTAACACAAAATGCTATAATCAATTTAATTACACAAGATATTTTATCAGATGATAAAGTCACTATTATTGGACAGGGATTAAATTCTACTGGTTTAAAAATGCGTGGTAATTTTCGCACGCGAAGCACGGAGTTAATTGAAGATATTAAGACTTATTATGTGCTACAAAAAAAAAGAGAAAAAAAATGAATCCAGTACACAACAAATATTTTATGCAAGTAACTATTGTTTGTATGATTTTTGTTTTTAGCATGCCTGCCTTAGCCTTAAAATCTGACATGCAACAGCCAGTGACCATTACTTCTGTTAAGCAATCCATTTATTTAGAAAAAAACATCACTACGTTTACTGATGATGTTGTTATTAGACAAGGTTCTATTGATATCAGAGCTAATACAGTTATTGTCACACGTTTCAGTAAAAACGTCGGTAAAATTATCATAGAAGCTTTTGGCGCACCAGTTACTTTTTATCAGTTACAAGATAATGATAAACCTGTCAACGGTTATTCGACAAAAGTGCGTTATGAAGTTGATAAAGAACTTCTGACGTTAACAGGTAATGTTTACCTTGAGCAGTTAGAGTGTAATATAAAAAGTGATAAGATCATTTATATTATCTCAACACAACAAATGCAAGCTTTTAGTAACAAAGGAAAGCGTGTAACTACTGTATTATTACCATCACAGTTGCAGGACAAAGATTTAAAAGAAACAAATAAAAAGAGTAAGCAAACATTATGGCTACATTAACCGTAGAAAATTTAGCAAAATCATATAAAAAACGTCTAGTGGTCAAAGACGTCAGTCTTGAAGTTAAATCTGGTGAAATTATTGGTCTTTTAGGCCCAAATGGTGCCGGAAAAACTACCACATTTTATATGGTAGTCGGGATTGTTCAACGAGATTCAGGAAAAATATTAATTGATGGTGAAGATGTTATTTTATTGCCACTTCATGAGCGTGCACGCCGTGGTATTGGTTATCTCCCTCAAGAAGCTTCAATTTTCCGTCGCCTTAGTGTCTGTGAGAATCTTATGGCAGTATTAGAAATTCGTAATGACTTGAACTTAGAACAGCGTAAAAAACGTGCTGAAGAGCTAATGAAGGAATTTAGTATTATTCATCTACGTGATAATATTGGGCAATCATTATCAGGTGGAGAGCGTCGTCGTGTTGAGATTGCTCGAGCATTAGCTGCAAATCCTAAATTTATTTTATTAGATGAGCCTTTTGCAGGCGTTGATCCTATTTCAGTTTTAGATATTAAAAAAATTATTCAACACTTGCGTGATTATGGCTTAGGTATTTTAATTACTGATCATAACGTACGTGAAACGTTGGATGTTTGTGAAAGAGCTTATATTGTTAGTCAAGGACGTCTTATTGCATATGGCACTCCAGAAAAAATTCTTGAAAATAAGCAAGTTAAACGTGTTTATTTAGGAGAAGGTTTTAGATTATAATTTACCTATTATGTTTTTGATTAAAATGAAATAAAGTATATTTATGAAATAAAGTTTTTAAATTAGAATCAGTCTGAAATTTATAAGACACTCTTTATTACAGAAAATTATTCATTTTATTAAAATTGTTCTATAATTTTTAAGAAAATAAAAGATTAAATTATTAGTTAGAAGTAACCTGTTATTTAGACAGAAAAAAATTTTAAAATTAAGTTTTTATAATACTTATCAATATACTTAACAGTAGTAAAATTAGATATTAATTACGCACTCAATATACACATAAATAAGTGCTATTTTTTAATAAACTGATTTAAGGTTAATGAGCACTAGATTTATACTACAAAAATCTTATACCAAACTAGGAATAATCATAGTTTTGATTGGTGATGTTTAAATCAAGATTACTGCACATAAATACTTGAAGGTTATTTAGTTTATCAATTTATACAACTGAGAGTATAATATAAAAAGATTTACTTATTATCATAGTGAGCATCGATTAATTTCACAAGTCAGGTTATTTGACTATATATATTAAATATATTTATAAAAGGATTAATAGTAGAGAAATGCAGTGTGAAGAGTGATATTTATTGCTTCAATTATATCTTTATCTAACAAGTATACTGAAAGTTTAGTAGAAGTATTTATTATCTTAATTACAAAATTAAAATATTAATTAATTATTACTTTCATTTCCTAAGGAAATTAATTGATGTAAAAATTAGAATTTTTAAAAATAGATACTTATTTAATCTTCATATTAAATATATAATCTATTTATTGTATCAATATTTGAGAGGTTTTATAGATCATATATAATGTTATTATGAAAATAGCGGAGTACTGACTAAAAAAATTGTATTAAATGTAGATGACGGTCTTAGATTAAGTGTTAAAGTTCTTAGAAATTCTTAAGATAATATTTAATAAACGAGTAAGGATTTGAAATATATTTTTGTAGTTTACAGGGTATAAAAGTTAATAAGAGTTCTAAAAAGTTATAATAAAACGTGCTTTGAAAATTCTTTGTATTTTAAGAAAGAATAAATATCTTTTGAACTTTTTTATATAAAAATGTATGACTAATACTGTTATAGATATTACCTTTTAGGTAAAATATGTATAAATTCAGTCTTTTCTAGTTACTTTATTACTGATAAAGGTAAAAAATTTTTAGTGAGTAACAAGTGCGTTAATTAAAAAAATTAGTTTTTTCAATATTTAGAGTAAATATTAAGTGACAGTAAATTCATGAATACGCTAATTGCGCAGCATGGAAAAACTGCATGTTCATTTGTAGGATAATATTGTTTAATTATGATTTGTTCTAATATAAAAGATATATTTATTTGATTAAATTGATAAAATAAGAAGAATTGATGACATTAAAGATAATCAGATATTACATAAAATTGTTTTAAAAATTAGAAGAATATAATAGTTATTTATTCTTACCTGGAGCATTTAAGTGCTTTTTAAGTTGCAAAGTATAACAGATTATTGACATTACCTTACGGTTTAGTAGTACTGTATCTATGCACTTATAAAATAAAATGATATATATTTTACTATAGTAAAAGTAGTTAATAAAGTGATTTTTATATTGATTTACTATCAAGAAAATAAGATAAAATTTATATACATTATTATAAATAAATTGAGTTATATCTTGCAGATAAGTGAAATGATTTTAATGGACATATATCAGTATTTAATTTGAATAGTTTCTAATATTAAAGACACAAGATTTAAGTTAGGACGAGAATTAATATCAAATTATGTGATTACTCTAATTAACTTGGTTTTTAGTTCTAACTACAATATAAAATAAATAGCGTGATCTAAAGGTTTTAATAAAATCTTTATTTTTTAACTTATACATGTAATAAATTGATTTGAAAAAATAAAAATGTGTATTTCAAATAACTCAAGAGTTGTTAGACGTAAAGTTAAAAGTTACTTAGAAATAAGATATTTAAGTATTTCTAACAAGAGAACAGTGGGAATAAAAAATTTTGAAAAAAGAATTTTAATTGTCACGTAGAATTTTATTAACAATCAGACGCATTCTAGTTGTTTTGTATTTTAAATCTGGAAGAACCAATTATATTTTATATGGTTGATGACTAACCTATTGAGTGTTTATTCTCATCTCTTGTTCTTACGGATTAGTATAAGATATATTTTATATTTGATTCCTATTTTTTAAAAAATTATCAGATGTATTATTTTATAAGAAATTTCAATATAAATAAAAAATTATGATTTATCTAGTATACTACGCTAAGTAGATGATACTAAAATTAATTTAATCTCTCATGGAGAGATGTTTGTGAAATTTTTATGTTTTTAATAAAAATCTTGCAATGTGCGTATAGATTTTAGTCAGAATTTTTTAAACATGATGACCATGTATATTGTGTGAGAATGTAAAAGCCTTACAGTAGTGAAATAATTCTAGATATATTTCAATAAAGTTGACTTTTGTTTCTGAGAAATTAAAAATTAACATAAAACTGAGCAGTTAATATGTGTAAAAGTATTTTTGTATTTTGTATATTTTTAAAATAGTTATTTGTGGTATATACAACTGATAATTTTCTTAGTTAGAAACGTATATATTACTATATAAAATTTAAGAATAAACGTAACCTGTTAATAACAGGGATACGTTTGTTGAATTTACGTGAAAAACAGATCTCAAGGTTAATGTCTTTTGTAGTCGTAAAACAGAACGTTATTTTTTATCATGTATGCGATTAAATTAAGAATATAGATATGGACAATTAATAAGATGATGAATACAAATAACAATTTTCAGAAGTAAGTAATATATTTCGTATAATAAGCATTTAAGGTTTACTTAACGAAATTATAGCTCTAATAATTTATACCACAAATAGAAATGGTTTGATGCTGTATAATTGGTACAAAAATATCATTAGTATATATGAATGTTAGTCTAGTAGATAGTGGCTGCATAAGTAAAGTATTTATTGATGGTATATATTGTATTCTATATTCAATAATTAAACAGTACAATGTAATTAACTCGATATGTTAACGTAATTTCAAAAATGTCAGTCGTCATAAATATATTGATTTAGATAGGAAAGTTGTGTTGTATCTGGAAGAATGGTGACGAAATTTAAAAATTTGAGTTCATTTTATTAACCTTGTATTTTTTTTCGTAAAAAACTGAATAATGTCTAATTTTCGATCAATAATAAACAGAGACTTATTAGGAAAATTGTGATTAAATAATAATTTAAAAAGGGAGTGAGCTCATGGTGCTGATGATCGTCAGCGGCCGTTCCGGTTCAGGAAAATCTGTTGCCTTACGTGCTCTGGAAGATATGAATTTCTATTGTGTAGATAATCTGCCAGTTGTACTGCTTCCTAAGCTTGCAATTTCACTAGCGGATCGTAATATTTCAGCTGCTGTGAGTATTGACGTGCGTAATATGCCTGATAATCCAGATATTTTTGAAGAAGCGCTGGATCGATTACCCTCACTCTTTTCTCCACAACTATTATTTTTAGATGCTGATCGTAATACGTTAATTCGTCGTTATAGTGATACACGGAGATTACACCCTCTTTCAAGTAAAAACCTATCGCTTGAAAATGCTATTGATGAAGAAAGTAAAATCTTAGAACTACTTCGATCACGTGCTGATTTAGTGATTGATACCTCTGAAATGTCAGTCCATGAATTAGCAGAAATGCTAAGAACACGATTATTAGGTAAGCGTGAGCGTGAACTGACAATAGTATTTGAATCTTTTGGTTTTAAACATGGCATTCCTATAGATGCGGACTATGTTTTTGATGTGCGTTTTTTGCCTAATCCACACTGGGATCCAAAATTACGTCCTATGACAGGTTTGGATCGTTCTGTTTCTATATTTTTGGATAGACATATTGAAGTGCGTAATTTTATTTATCAGACTCGTGGTTACCTTGAGCTGTGGTTACCAATGTTAGAAATTAATAATCGTAGCTATTTAACTATTGCAATAGGTTGTACAGGTGGCAAACATCGTTCGGTTTATGTAGCTGAACAATTAGCAGATTACTTTCGTTCTCGCGGAAAAAACGTTCAATCCCGTCATAGAACGTTAGACAAACTCAAGTGATGTAAGTGAAAATTATTACAATAAATAATTATCTTAACATCTATATGAAGTGCACTATATTATTTAATTAAATTTTTATTGATTGCATTAGACGAAGTAATTGTTTTTTTATAATTTTATTACTGTCTGATATTACACACATCAATATTATTAATAATTTAGGTGTAGAATATCTTAACGTATTGATAAAATAAGCTATTTCTTTAGTTTTTAGTTTTTAGTTTTTATTGTATGAAGTATTAAATGATACATTTAAAAATATGCGAAATGGCATGTGATTTATTAGTATAACTAAATTATACTATGATATTATTAGCGTTGTTTTGATTATGTAAACAGCATTATTCACTGGGTAATATTTATTGGATAGCTTGGAGTAATGTTTTCGTGTATTTTGTTATATGAAAGATTAATAGTAATAATTTACTTCCGGTATCTTTCCTGGTTATTATTGCTGCTATTTTTTATGAATGGAGATTAGATGGGTTCTAGTTTTGATAGTTTTATAAAATTACAATTTTATTTACTTACGCAGTTTAGAGTATAATTCTGTTTTAACAGGAGATATAGTATGATTTAATGAAATATAGTAAAACTGCGTGTATATTATTACTTCACATTTAATTAACCAAGTTAATAATAGCTGTTCATCTTATTAAAATCATCTAGCGCTTAGTTATTTTTACTATTATTAAAAATTTACCATATTAAATAACTAAGAGGATAATGTGCGTACTGTTCAAAATGAGAGTTAGTTTTGAGATAGTTTATTGATTATATTGAATATCTCTTCTAGAATGTGTGTTTAATTACTTTTAGATTAATTATTAAAATAGTAAACAATTAGCTAAATAATGCTTATATATTTATTCTCAAGATTAATTATTTATTTTATTTGTTGCTAACACTTATACTTTATTGATAATGTTTATTTTCTATCTTCGATTTGATTAAAATGATTTTATTTAGTAACATTATTGTATTTTTTCCTATGTACTTTAAGAAAAAATAAATATCTTTTTAGGATGCTTATATGTTTTGAATTGATTATTTTTAATTGTATTGTAATAAATATATATTTTATAGAGTCAAGATTTTAATTTTTAATTATCTTGATGAAGTGTAATATATGAATATTACTTAACAAGATACATATTACAGATTTATTTCCTGGATAAAATATGGCGTATTTTCTTGTTTCTTAAAGTAAGATACAAGCATCATGTAAATTTGAGGAGATAATGGATGTGACCAGAACTATTGGCTATAAAATTATATTATATTGTTGCATGGATGAAATTTTAAATCAAAATTAAATTATATTCATTAAAGTATACAAATAAGCTTATAATTACTTAAAATATCAAAATTTATTATTTTATTTATATATAAATTTTTATACTAATAAAACTATTCAAATAAAAATAATAATGCATGCATACAATTATAAATTATAATCTTTATTATATAATTAATGTTTAAATAAATTATCATATAATATAGAAAATAATAGTATTAGTATAATACTTTAAATGATTTTTGTTATATGATAATGTTATTTATAAAAATAAAATTTTATAAATTGTTACTTTTTGTAATATATAAATATTATTATTTATGATATATAAATTAAAAATTAATTTTAAAATAAACATTTATTATATATAGCTTATTTTTTTATTTATCTATATTAGAAATAATAATTTTTTAAACATAATATATTATAAATATATATGTTACATGATCATATCAAGACATTTAATTTAATAAAATTATAATATATTTAAATTTACAATTATGATTTTTATATTTTAAAATATGAAATATAATATTTTAATTTTTTTTAAATAAAATTAACTTATTAGTATAATGAATTTATTTTCTTTTATATTTATACAACATGAATATGGTCACTATTGATTATGAGTTTATAATTTTTATAAAAACTTTACAGGGCTTAGAAAATGTATATGTAAAATAAAAAAATTTTAGATAAAAAATAAATAAAATCTATCGTCGCTACTAATTTATAATATCTACTTTATATATTAACATGATAACATATGTAATGATTAAAATATCTGTACTTCTTACAACAGTTAATCTAATTACAAATCTTATTTAGAATTTTATAAATAAAATAATTTTCTCATATCCTATCAATATAAGAAAAATTTAAAATATGAGAATTATATAATAAGCTTTTCGATAAATTGAACTATTATTTTTTAAGAATTCAACATATATATTTCCTTAAAAGTAATGCAGTAAATATTTTATGTGATATTATATCTCTTTAAAATTAACCGACAATGATCTATACTTTTAACGATTTTTTTTAGAAATATTATTAATGTATTATTATTTTAAATGTTAGAAAATATATCTAGCAGAAATAGACTCTAGCATCCTAGATGTAGGTATTAAAATAATTTAGTTGACGATATCTGTATTAACCTTAGTTACAATGCTAACATTTATTTTTATTATCATAGATAATAAGATCATTAAAAACATAAATGTTGTTTATGAGAAAGACTATCATGTATTACAAGTGTAAATATTAAAATATATAACAGTCGATATGTAAGTTTTTCTTGAAAAAATTCAGAAATAACGAATAATATTATAATAAATAATACATATTAATTATTTTTATCTGCATACAATTTAATGAATTTATAAAAATATATTAAGTAGATACTATATGGGTGAAGTATTTTTAGATAGTGTCTTTTCAGATTAAGCATAATAATTTAGATAGATAATGTAATAAATTCTATATCTTCAATATAATTTATTAATTAGAAAATTATACTCGATGCAAAGAAATAGCGAAAATTATTTAAATTTAGTTTATAAATTTAGTATTGATTGTCTTTCCACTATTGAAAATAGTGAATAGTTTTTAGTTAATTAGAATCATGAAATTAAATATAAAATTGATGAGATTGAAAATGATGTTTATTTATTTTCACATCAATTAAAAAATTTTGATATGATAATATATTATAGAGATAAATATCAATATTTATATATTAGAATCTACATAAAGATCTTTATATAAAATAGTAATGATTTGAAATGAAAATAAGAATTTTAAGTTAAAAATACATTTAAAATTTAGCTGCATCAAGTAAAATTTTTATTAGTGTATTTGATCATAAAAAATAAACAGGATACTAAAATAGTGGTGAATTAATTGATTATATTTTTCTGTTAACTGTTTATTCGATAATGTATTTATTTAGTAGAATAATAAAAAATTATTCATTTCATTATATTTGTTATTCTGAAATCTTTAATCAAATAACAGTATTGTAATTAACTAAAAATATTTTATTTTTAGATCATTATTAGATAGTTATTATAGTTGTTTATATTTTTAGATACTGTTTCATATTTTAATATTTATCTAAAATATTATGAAAATAATGATATATTATGCATAATATTAAATATAATATGTAAGTTTTAAATATGTAATGAATTTTAATTTATTCGATCCAAGACGACATTATTGATAACCATACCTATAGAATATAATGCATTATTTTTTAGTATTATTTTCTATAGAAAAAGTAAAATAAAATAATTCTAAGATTATGATAAAGGAAAGTTATTATTTAGCTATAAAATAACACTTATGTAAGCTTTTATAACGCATTAGGAAGATATTAAATTTTTGAATTGATTAGTTTGACGTAAGGTGATTTTTTTAGAAATACTGATAGTTCGGTTTTTTTAGTAGTGAGTAATAATACTGATTAAGTCATAGATGAAGTTTTTGTTAGTATAATTATTAGCAATATTCTAAATTGAAATTTTATTTTTCTTAATACTATATCATGTTCTAATATAACTTAAGACTTTTAGTACGATTTTTGATACTGTTTCTTTATTGATCTTGTTTAGTTTTAATAAATTTTTCATGTGTATGTGCGTATTCACCTGTCTCTGTAATAAAATTTAAGGTGTTATAATCTTGCGTAGCTATTTAATTATTTGGTCAGTGTGACCATAACCATGCAGTAGTATATATCAAAACATTTGTAACTAATAAATTTATTTCTTCAATTTATCTCAATATATGAGACTCTGTCTTTTTTGTTGTGATTCTTCTAATTTAGAATATTATTGTAATTTTATTTCTGTAGATAAGAGGTTTATATCAAAAATAATAATCTTTCGTTTTACAGTCGTTTTAATTCTTTACTTATTGAATGTGCTCAATAGGCGTACATCATAACTAGGTTGAATATAGTCTCGTGATTTGTTATTTCGATTTAGAGATAGAACAAAAATGAGTACATGTATTTTTTTTAATCACGTGCGAAAGGATTTAGGTTAGATGTAATTTTTAAAGAGTATTTTGAGTTGTTATAGGTACTGTGAAGCATTTTCTCTATATTTTACTTTTAACCGTAAGAATAGCATTATTTCTTCAATGATCTAGTATCATATTATTTTTAAAATCTTTTAAAGTTAAAAATTGCATGGCACACTAATAGATCATGTGAGTGTCTTAATTGTAGTGAAGTGTTTTGAAATTAGAAATAAATATGTGTCTTTTTTTTACTTTTAGTGAGAAAGTTTAATTGAACTATTTGTTCTTTAGCTATATTTCAGTAAGTTGTTTAATGAATAGTTGCATTCTTTTTTTTCATTATTATTTTTTGCTTTAGAGTCCTTATGTTTGCTTTAATGAATTGCTCTCATAATATAATTTTAATCAACATTTTTTAGTTGTTTAGTATTTTTAGTAAATTTTTTTATTAATTTGATTTCACATGAATTTAATTGTAGCAGTGTAATAGAAACAGATCGTTTAAATAAAATTATAAATAAGTATTAATTATTACATTTTTAGTTTTTTAAGAGTTGACAAGTTTATGTATATTCAAAAAAATAAGCGCTAATAATATTTTATGGAATAAAAGTTTTTTATATTAATATTTTTGATTGTTCCTCAGTGAACTATAGTTGAGTAAAAGATGACTATTTTAAGAATGAATTATTGACTTTTGTTACGAGCCTAATGTCAAGAAATATACAGACTTATAGTGGACTGAATGATTAAAAATTTATCTAAGACAATCTTTGAAAGATAACTAATAAATTTTCTAATATTGGTATTAATAACAACGCAGTACATTGTTGATCTGGAATTCACATTAAAGCATGTTGAATTAGTTTTCAATTTATGGATGTAGAGAAATGTTATGTAACTAACTAAACTTTCTATAAAAAATATTTAATCTTAACATTTTTATATGTAAAGAATGTGTAGTGTTTTATTAACTATAGAAAAGCGTTTTTTATGATGTTAATGTAATTTTATGAAGATTTTATTGTTATTAATAAAAATTAATAATTTTAAGATACTGTTTTCAATGAAAAAATTATTGTTAATTTATTTTATATTATGTAAGATACCCATCTAGTATTAATATTTTTATTGAACGTAATGATATTATTAAAGTGATACAAGCACTGCACTCTAAAATAAACTTAATAAGTAGATAAAGTTTATTTACCACTAATAGTGGTATTAGAAAATTTTATATTTATGACCCAACAAGTTGGGTCTGAGATTTCGATGTTACAGCTATTAATATTGATAAAGATACAAATTATATGAATCTTTTAAAAAGTCCAGAAACATGAGTTTTGTGAAAAAGTATTTTATACTTATGAAGTGAAATGATAATTACAAAGATGTTTCTGAAGAATTAATAATTTTTTATTTGAACTCTTCAGAAACAGTAATTTATTTTCTATTAGATATAGATAATATCTTATATATTTAGTAATATTCATTTTATAAAATGAATTCTAATAAAATTCACGCATTCTTTTATGAGGCTCTTGCGATAAATTATAGAATTGAACACCAATCAACCCGCTAAGCAACTTTTTAAGATAACATCTTTCTTGAAGAAAGTGTAGAGAATTTTACAGTTTTACTCATCTATAATCAATGTAGTGAATGGATAAAGTAAATAAATGCGACTAAGTATCATAACTTGGAATGCAATAGTAACTAAGTAGTATTGTTGAGTCATATTGTCAACCCTATAAATTCATGATTGATTTTTAATATATTGTATAACTAAAATTTTATAAAAAGATATTACAGTTTACAAACAAGCTAACATTATTGAGCTAATAGATTAAAAGTTTTAAAAAGTTCTATGATATTTTAGAATGGAATATCGTCATCAATGTTGACTAATAGTTCATGATCTTGTTGAGATGGTTTTTGTAAACGTGTCTGTGTACTATGAAGATTAAATTCTTGTGTTGTGTCTGGTTTTTGAGGTTGTAAAAATTTTTTTTTCCCACTACCGTGGTTTTCTCCTAAAGAGTCACCACTACGACTACCTAACATTTGCATTGAGCCACCAATTTTAACTACTACTTCTGTAGTGTAGCGATCTTGGTTATTTTGATCTTGCCACTTACGGGTTTGTAGAGAACCTTCTATATAAATTTGTGAGCCTTTTTTTAAATACTCACCTGCAACTTCAGCTAATTTTCCAAAGATTACAATGCGGTGCCATTCTGTTTTTTCACGCATTTCACCAGTTTGCTTATCACGCCAGTTTTCAGAGGTTGCTAGGGTTAAGTTTGCTACTGCACCATTATTAGGCATATAACGAATTTCAGGATCTTGTCCTAAATGTCCGATAAGAAATACTTTATTTACACCTCTGCTGGCCATGAAAATTCTCCTGATACATTATCTCTAATAGTTATGTTATAATTTTAAAGTTTAGCACAAAAGAAGTATATTGCATATGTAATTATAAGTTATGTAAAAATATTTCAAGTGGTTATAAAATTTAAATTTTTTACTTAAAAGATATTTAAAAGTATTTATAAGTCTCTTTTTCATAAGTACTGTATATTAATATAAGATAAGTTATCTTGATAATCATCAATTTATGATTACTCACTATCATCATCTAGGAAATAGTAAATGGATTACATCGAAATACGTGGCGCTCGAACTCATAATTTAAAAAATATTAATCTTAGAATCCCCCGAGATAAACTAATAGTCATGACTGGTTTGTCAGGATCAGGAAAATCTTCATTAGCTTTTGATACATTATATGCAGAAGGTCATCGTCGTTATGTGGAATCTTTATCTGTTTATGCAAGGCAATTTCTTTCATTAATTGAAAAACCTGATGTAGATCATATAGAAGGGTTGTCACCCTCTATTTCAATTGAACAGAAATCAACGTCTCATAATCCCAGATCAACTGTCGGAACAATCACTGAAATTCATGATTATCTAAGGTTATTATTTTCCCGAATTGGTGAACCTCGCTGTCCTGATCACAACATGCCACTTACTGCGTATAATGTTAGCCAAATGGTAGATGCTGTTTTAACACAACCAAACAATCATCGCATGATGCTATTAGCGCCAATTTTCAAAGATCGTAAAGGTGATCACCTGGCAGTATTAAATAATTTAGCTTCTCAAGGTTATGTACGCGCTCGTATTAATGGTAAGGTATGCGAACTTTCTAATTTACCAATACTGGAGCTGCAAAAGAAACATACCATTGAAATAGTTGTCGATCGTTTTAAAATACGTCATGATATTGCACGGCGTTTATCAGAATCTTTTGAAACTGCCCTTCAACTGTCCTGTGGAATAGCGCTTTTAGTTGACATGGATAATCCAACCGCAAAAGAATTGTTATTTTCATCTAATTTTGTTTGTGTTGTTTGTGGTTATAATATGGTAAAATTGGAGCCACGTTTATTTTCATTTAATAATCCTACTGGTGCCTGTTCAAACTGTGATGGCCTTGGCGTTCAACAGTTTTTTGATTCTGTGAAAGTTGTTCATAATACTGGAATTTCACTTTACGATGGAGCAATTCATGGTTGGGACCATAGTAATTTCTACTATTTCCAGATGCTTCAATCTCTTGCAGAGCATTATAAGTTTAATATTGATGCCCCTTATGCTACACTAACGCCTGAAATACAACACACTATTCTTCATGGTTCAGGAAAAGAGATTATTAAATTTAAATATTATAATAATCGCGGTGATGTTACAGTTCGTCATCATCCTTTTTCAGGTGTGATTAATAATATGGAGCGCCGTTATAAAGAGACCGAATCAGAAACAACACGTGAGTCATTCTCTAAATATATTAGTAATCGTCCGTGTTTAACATGTCACGGTACTCGTTTGTGTAAAGAAGCGCGCTTTGTTTTTATTGAAAATACTACATTACCTGAAATTGTAGACTATAATATAGATTATGCAGTTAAATTTTTTCAAAATTTACAACTTAATGGTCAACGTGCACAGATTGCTAGTACAGTGTTAAAAGAAATTAGTGTACGTTTAAAGTTCTTAGTTAACGTTGGACTTAATTATTTAACACTTTCTCGTTCTGTCTATACATTGTCTGGTGGTGAAGCACAGCGTATTCGCCTTGCTAGTCAAATTGGTACAGCTCTTGTCGGTGTTATGTATGTTCTTGATGAACCGTCAATTGGCCTTCATCAACGCGATAATCACCTCTTACTAGAAACGTTAGTTTATCTACGTAATTTAGGTAATACCATTATTGTTGTTGAACATGATGAAGATGCTATTCGAGCCGCAGATCATCTAATTGATCTTGGGCCAAGAGCGGGTGTTCATGGAGGAGAAATTGTTGCTCAAGGTACACTAGATGATATAATATCAAATCCTGCATCACTGACAGGACAATTCCTCAGTGGCAAGCGAAGAATTGACGTACCAGAAACGCGCACACCTATTAACAAAAATAAGATACTTCAAGTGATTGGTGCCACAGGAAACAATTTAAAAAATGTGACATTAAAAATACCTGTGGGTTTATTTACCTGTATTACTGGTGTCTCAGGTTCAGGTAAATCAACATTAATTAACAATACTTTATTCCCAATTGCTCAACAAAAATTAAATAGAATGATTACAACTACGCCTTTATCGTATGTAGATGTTGAAGGATTGGAATATTTTGATAAGGTGATTGACATTAATCAAAGCCCCATAGGAAGAACTCCTCGTTCTAATCCAGCTACCTATACAGGTGTGTTTACACCAATTCGTGAGTTATTTTCTTCCGTGCCTGAATCTCGAACTCGAGGATATAATCCAGGACGTTTTAGTTTTAATATTAAAGGTGGTCGTTGTGAAACATGTCAAGGAGATGGAGTAATTAAGGTTTCAATGCACTTCTTGCCTGATGTTTACGTACCGTGTGATCAATGTAAAAATAAGCGCTATAATCGTGAAACATTAGAAATTAAATATAAAGGTAAAAATATTTATGAAGTTCTTAATATGACGATTGAAGAAGCTCGCGAGTTTTTTGCTTCGGTTCCTGTTCTGACATATAAAATACAAAGGCTCATAGACGTTGGGTTATCTTATATTTGCTTAGGTCAATCTGCAATTACTTTATCAGGAGGAGAGGCTCAACGAGTGAAGTTAGCGCGCGAATTGTCTAAGCGTGGAACAGGTCAGACTATCTATATTTTTGATGAACCAACAATTGGTCTTCACTGCTTTGATATCCAACAATTACTTACGGTATTGTATCAATTACGTGCTAAAGGAAATACTATCGTCGTTATTGAGCATAACCTTGATGTTATAAAAACTGCGGATTGGATTATTGACTTAGGTCCTGAAGGAGGTGACGGGGGTGGGGAAATATTAATTTCTGGTACACCAGAGGAGGTGGTAGAGTGTGAAAGATCACATACAGCGCGTTTTTTAAAACCCATTTTACAACGTGGTTACTAGTTTCTAGTGTTCACGTTGTTATTTGTATTTAAATTATTTTATTAATTATTATCTGAATTATAAATCGAATGCTTCAAGATATAAATAAAAGAGAAACTGAATAAAAATTTAAAATTTGTATGTGTTGATGTATAGATACATATACAATACATGTTCGCAATTTTAATACTAGATATAACACTGTGCTCTAAAATATTCAATCGAAAATAACTATTTTATTTTTTCAATAATTAGCTCAATAGATAAAAAATAATATGATAAGGGTGAGCGTTATTACATACTAGATCAATTATTTGATCGTAAAATTAGTATTTTTTACCTGTCATATATAAATTAAAAAAATTTTATTTATACTGTGTTAATAGGTAAATATAGTGTTCAGTAATATTGTTTATTAATATTTAGCAGACATCGTTAATATAAATAATTATTTTCTAATTATTAATTACCAAAAAAAATTGTGACGAGCATTATATAAAGTACTTTTTATAATATAAACAACTTAATGTAAAAATTCTTATTTATCTAGAACATCTTGTGATAATTAAAATTTTTATTAGTATAATTGTTATCGCTTTGTTAAAGTTTTTATGCTGGATTGTTGCTGAAAATCATGCAACTATCTTAATATAACTCATAGAAACTTATACACGTTTAACTTTTTTCTTCAGTTGCGTTTTTATTAAAATTTTAACATATTCTTTACGTATTGTTAATAATATTTTTATGTGATAACACTTAATGATATTACAATGAAATCTGTATAATTATAAGTAAGTATATATCCATTATATACAATCATTCAACAATAATTAGATTCAACGACATAACAGTGTAAATTATTTATTATCAATGATAATGTAATAAATTGTAATGTAGTTTTGAATTACCTGCATATAAGATTGACTTAGTATAATTTTATAAAGTTTATTAAGCAGTTGAATAATATTTTTTAATCAATGACATCACATTCGTTCGTTAGTAAATAATATTTTATTTGTTTTATGATAATCTCTACATTTATTATTAGTACTTGATTGTAAAAATTAGTTTATTTTTAATATGCTATAGTTGCGTCATCTATTACTATACTTTAATATATTTAATCGGTAATTTTTTTCAGTAAATTCAAATACTTGAGTTAGAATAATTTTAAAGATTTTCAGTTATTTTAGATTTATTTTAGATCATATTTATATGGTTTGAGTTACTGTTAAAATTTGTTTTTTATTGCTTGTATATTCATAGTGAATATAAATATATTTATATGTTAATGATGTATTGTGCTTATTATTTTAGGATCATTTTATGGATATGAGTTTTCTATACTACGTATATTCAAATCATAACTGAAATAGTAATAGCGGGATATATTGAAGGTATCAGTTTATACTTAATATTTAATAAAATGTAGGAATAAATATTGTTTTATATTAAATAGACATATTTAGATCACCTATGTTATTATTTTAGTCTTATCAAAGATTTTTTAGATTTATTGATTTTTAGTATTTCGTGTTTCTTTTGTAGAAGACTCATATTTTATGATATATTATTTATTGACTCTATCTAGAATAGCACTATTTTAGTTATTTGATATTCTTACGAATATTTTTATTTTTTTATTCATATAAAGAAAGTTATGACCACAATCTCATTGGAAAAGTGATCTTTTAATTATAAAATGCAGATTAGCATCAATTATTGTACTCTTAGGTTTTCAAGAAAATATATTGCATATTTTATGTTTAATTTCAAAAATGTAAAATTTATTAATTACAGAGAAGCTTTAGTGAAGCTTTACTGAAGAAAATGGCGTAGTTTTTAGTAAGTACAGTGATGTTACCTGTTTTAATAGTCTAGGATATTAGAGTTTAAACCTATTTGTATTTAAAAATAAAATGCAATTAATTGTGAGGTTAATTAAATAAGATAAACTAAGCTCTACTAAATAAAGCTATATTAAACAAAGTTAATATTATTGGCGTAATGTTGTTATAGATTTTATGTGTAAGTATAATTAGACATGATATGAATCTCCAAACAATGTATTGCAGTTTATAATTTTTATTTAACTAACAGAAAAGTAGTTGATAGCAGATTTTAGAAGTGAAACGAGGTATAAGAATATTTCTTATTATTTTGTATATTTAGTGAGATTTATTAGTTAATAAAATATCAAATCGACGATTTTACACTTTTAAATTTTATATTTAAAGTATTTAGTTTATTATTTCTCGATAGCTTAAAGATTGTGTTTTATTATTCTAAATTTTCGAGATATTTTTATATATTTAAATAATTTTTGTTTAGGATGAAAGTTATTAAAATACATGTTTATTTCTTATATTAGCGATCTTACGACTGTCATTGAATCGAGAGAACTATCACTGTCTGTTATAATTTATTGTTCAATTTTGAAATATTTTATTAAACGATAATTTTTTTGATTCGTATTTATTTTTTACTATTTTATAATTGAATAATTATAAAATAGTATTAACATGTCGCCGACTGTTTAAATAGAGTTATTTTATTAGGTTATTAACGTTTACTCAGTAAGTTTGTTTTTTGTGTTTACTATTTTTTAAGGAGTTACAAATTAGTTATACGTGTTACTTCTTTGTAAAAATAATCTCTAGATAGAGATTAGGCATACTGGTGAGTTATTCTAAGAACAATATATTAATGTACATAATATTTTGTATATTGATATTTTAGAATATATATTTTTTATGTTAATAAACAAGAGTTAAGTTTATTGAAATATATCTTGATCAATGTTACTTTGATAAAAATCTTACTTTTAATAACTATACGTATAAAATAATTATATTTATAAATTATTCTGAATAGTATTTAAAAATACTCATTGCATCAGTAAATACATTTACGATCATTTTAATTATCTAGCCATGTTTATTGATGTTTTCGGTTAAATTTTAATAAATAATATTTAATAATAGCACTAATTTTTAAATTCATTAACTTATCAGATTACATGCGACTGATCTTACGTAAAATTATAATGTGTTAGCTTTCAACAGAAAAAAAGTGTATGATAAATAATAGTAGTAATGGTAATTTTTCAGTCTTTACAACTTTTGATTAAATTTTATTTTTTTAATTCTTTATCGCAATTAAAATAATAATTAATTTCTATATCAAAATTAAGACAAGCAACAGATGATTGTTTCTATGTTAAATTTATTAAATCATATAATAAAGATTAAAATCAAAATAATAGTAAGTAAAAGTTAATATTTCGTTTTTAGCATAAAAAAGTATTTAATATTGAGTATTGTTGTTTACCTTATAACTTAAAATCAGCGAATATTTTTACTAAAAAAAAGTGTTTAGATGTTTATATGAGAATTTTAAAGTTTTATATTTTTAGATAGAGTGATGCACTGTAGAATGATATTCTCTTAAGATTGATTTGCATAATTAATAGCATTTCATTTAATAGTTTTGTATTAAACTACTCTAATATAGTTCAACACTCATATTGATTATTTTAAATACAATATTAATTAAATGCATTCATTAGTAATAAGATTTGATTGTTAATATTAGAATCGCTGTATTGAAATATATATAATATCTTCATGATAATCGTATTTTTATTTAGATTGAAAAAAAGATTTAATAGTTATTCGTCGATATAATGCATTACGACTCTTGAGGTTAATTTTGTAAGTAATTCATAGTTAATAATGCCTGTTTTTAAGGCAATATCTTCAATAGGTAACTCTCTCCCCCATAAAATTACTTTATCACCTACCTTATCATTAGTATCTGGTCCTAAATCTATAGTAATCATATCCATGGAGACGTTCCCAACAAGAGGAACGATGCGTCCATTAATAAAGACAGGTGTTCCTGACGGTGCAGTTTGAGGATACCCATCACCATAGCCAATGGCGACAACGCCAAGTTGAGTATCTTGTTTACTACACCATCTCCCACCATAACCAACACGCTGCCCTGCAACGTGAACCTTAACAGAAATTAACGTAGACTGTAACGTCATTACACTCTGTAAACCTAAGTCTTTTGCTGATTTTCCTTTTTGGGGAGATGCGCCATATATAATAATCCCTGGCCTGACCCAATCGTAATGGGCCTCTGGGTATACTAAAATACCTGAAGATGCTGAAATAGATTTTTCACCAGGTTTATTTTTAATAAATTGATTAAAACAATTGATTTGATGAGATGTTATAGGCAATTCCGGCTCATCAGCTTGAGAAAAATGACTGACAATATTGATAGGTTTTTGAATATTTTTACATTCTTGTAAGCGTTGATAAAAAGCTTGCGCTTCTTGAGGTAACACTCCTAGGCGATGCATCCCAGTATCAATTTTCATCCACGCTTTTATTGGTTTAGTTAGTGTCACTGTTTCAAGTATTTTAAGCTGTTCAATGCAGTGGATAACTGTATCAATTTGATACCTAACTAAAAAAGAAAGATCCAGTATTTCAAAAAAACCTGAAAGTAATATAATAAGACGATTAATGCCTTGCTTTCTCAGTGCTAACGCCTCTTTGAGACGAGCGACACCAAAACCATCAACAACGTCTTGAATGCTATTGCTTACTTCAGTTAAGCCATGACCGTAAGCATTTGCTTTTACAATTGCAATTACACGGCTATGTGGTGCAAGTTCTTTTACTTTTTGTAAATTATGTCGAAGAGCTTGGCGATTAATTGATGCAGTTGCCGCTTTCATTATTTCCTCGTTTCAAGATAATCATGTATAAATATGTAATGCGTATTATAAATTTCAGTTGTATTGGTGTTATAAAATATAATAGAGTGCATTGAAATTAATTATTCATTATTATATGCAGGACCAATATAATTGTCAAAACGAGACCATCGTCCATTAAACATCAGTCGGATTGTGCCGATTGGACCATTCCGTTGTTTACCTAAAATTATTTCAGCCACCCCCTTTAAGTCACTCTTATGATGATATATCTCATCACGATAAATAAAGATGATTAGGTCAGCATCTTGTTCGATAGAACCAGATTCGCGTAAGTCTGCATTAATAGGACGTTTGTCTGTGCGTTTTTCAAGGCTACGATTAAGCTGTGATAACGCGATAACTGGCACGTTAAGCTCTTTAGCTAATGCTTTTAAAGAACGTGAAATTTCTGCAATTTCTAAAGTACGATTATCTGATAATGCAGGCACTCGCATAAGCTGCAAATAGTCAATCATTATAAGGCTTAACCCACCGTGTTCGCGATAAATTCGACGAGCGCGTGAGCGAGTCTCTATTGGTGTTAAGCCAGAAGAGTCATCAATATACATGTTACTTTTTTCTGATAAAATCCCCATTGTACTAGAAATGCGAGCCCATTCTTCATCATTTAATTGACCAGTACGGATTTTAGTTTGATCAACACGAGATAGTGATGCTAATATACGCATCATAATTTGATTACCAGGCATCTCTAAACTAAAGATCAAAACAGGTTTATCTTCTGTCATAGCTACATTTTCACATAAATTCATCGCAAAAGTCGTTTTTCCCATTGATGGACGTGCTGCAATAATAATTAAGTCAGTACATTGTAAGCCTGAAGTTTTTTTATCGAGTTCTTGATAACCTGTCGAAATTCCTGTTACACCATCATGAGGTTGTTGATAGATTTTTTCAATTTTTTCAATAGTTTTAGTTAATATAGTTTTAATATCTTTTGGTCCTACATTTTTACGAGTTTTTAATTCTGCAATTTGTAATACTTTAGTTTCTGCTAAATCTAGTAAATCTTCACTACTGCGTCCTTGAGGATTGTAACCAGCCTCTGCAATACCATGAGCTACTGAGATTAAGTCGCGAACAATAGCGCGTTCGTGGATTATCTCTGCATAAGAATTGATGTTTGCTGCACTTGGGATATTTTTTGATAGTTTAGAAAGATAAGTGAACCCCCCAACACTATTCAGTTCATCTTGTAGTTCCAGTGATTCTGATAATGTGATTAAATCAATAGGCTGACCTTTTTCAAGCAGGTTTTGCATTTGAGAAAAGATAGTTCGGTGTGGAGGACTATAAAAATCTTTTTGGGTAACGCGCTCGGAGACTGTGTCCCAACGTTCATTATCTAGTATTAACCCTCCTAATACTGATTGTTCTGCTTCCATAGAGTACGGTGGAAGTTTTAGGTTTTCTATTTCTTTTTTACTTAGTGTATGAATTTTATTGTCTGAGAGGTATTTGATAGCCATACTTATCGTTATCCAGATCTGTTATTAATTAACGTATTAGTATACTACTCAACTGAGTATTCAAGAGATTTTTTTTCGTGAGATATATTGAAGATCCTCTTAGTAGAGAGGGATTAATTTTCCTGAAAAACAGTCATTCAGTATTTTTTACTAGGTATTTACAATACTTACAAGAGGTATTTATATACTTTGCATTATTAAAAATTTTCATTCATAAAGTGGTAGAAACAGTTATTAAAACTTTTCTAACTAAGCTGTCGTTGTATTCTATTTTTGATAAAGTTTGATTATTGTGTATTATCTAACGTTATTTTGAAGAAATGAAGCTAATCCTGTTGAAGAACTTGAGTAAAATGTTGATGCTTACTTCTTAAAAATTTATTTAGTATTTTTTTGTAAAAGAGAAGATATATAATAGATATACAAATTAAAATTGTGTATTTAAATATATTTTATGATTTTTATATTTGATGATATTTTTTAGTTGAACTAATTTAAACTTGATAAGTGAACATTGTTAAATGACATTCACAATACTCATTTTAAAAATTACTTTATATCAAGGATTATTCTAAATTTATAAAATAGACTAGCTGAGAATTTTTCTCTGCATCGTGTACTAATGATGAATTCACCATTTAGATATAAGTAATTGTTTATATAATAGTATAAGCTATGAAAGTATTTCTTCTATTCTTGATATTACTTATCGTTTACACAGTTTATTTAGTAAATTGTAGTGTCTACTCTAATATATTGTTTAATCCGAAAATATTTTAATCATTTTATAAATTTTAGTATGAAATGTCTTTTTTGTGTTTACGTGTTGCACATTTATTATGATAAAAATTTTTTGATATTCTGAATATTTCCAAATCAGACTTGATTGATTATCTATTTTTAAGCGTTATTTAAAAAAGCTTGATTTTTTTAAAAAGTTAATTTTTAAAAAATGTAATTAATTTCACTGCATTATCAAGTTATTGTTAAGTAAAGTCTTTATTTTACTTGAAGGTATCATAATTTTTTAATAAAAAATTTAGATTTAGCGTATATTTCATGTGGTACTATAAATGATGTTAAAAACCATTTTTTAAACATCATGTCATAATTAGTAGATTTTTCTACTTGTAACAAAAAATAAAGAAATTTATATCATTTTGAATGATAGCTTCTATAGTTTAAAAATAGTTCTTTTTTTTAAAAAGTAACGTTGTTAAATTAAATACAGCTTCCAGAGAGTCAACTATATATTTCTAATAACTTACTTTTAAATAATTTAAATTTAGCTAAATACGCACTGATGTTAATTTTAGTGGAGCAATCTATTTGATCGTCAATCGTACTATCGATGAAAATTTATTTATACGTGTTTAGTGAATTATCAAAAATGTGATTAAAATATATTCCGTTAGTGACATTTAATTTGTTTTTTAAAGTTCTATTGATAATTAGATTAAGACTGTTAAGGGTGTTAATATTTTATTAGAGATTGTTGACTGGGAGATCATTTCCATCATGAACATATGAAAATATAAAACATTAAGATATTTGTTCTTTGAAATTTAACTCTATTACCGGTTATCAGGAATAAATAGTTAACATACATAAATTAAATCAATTTTTTAAACATTAAATCATAAGATGCTTAATGCTGATTTATGTTTTTAATGTAAAAATTTTTTTAGTTAATCTATAATGATTTCTTAATGACAGGAGAAAATTCTGCTATATTGTATGATGTTTAACAATTAACATTCATACTACTGTATATTCCTCAAGAAATAATATATTAAAATAAATATTTTTATTTTAACCAAAGTAAGATTTTACTGAAAATAATATTAATTTTTATTTAAGTCACTTAAGTTTAGTGCATATCAGTGCTTTTACACACAATGTAAATAATTTTTAACTTCCATCTTCATCTAAGTTGAAAATAATTTAATTTTCTAAATATTTTCACTCAGTACGATACAAAGACTAAAAACTTTTTTCTTATTTTATGTACGTAAAGTTCAAACAAATCTCTTGCATTAAAAATCATGCGGTTGTTGTAGTTATAAATACGATCCATTCTGTTTATTATTGCATGTATTTATATAATAGTAATAAATATGAAGAAATATTTTCTTAAAAGCGGATCAAAAAGTTTACTGCAGAATATGATGTGAACAAGTATTAAATTTACTGCACAATCACTAAATAGAGTTAGTTAAAAGCATAGGGTAAATTATTATATAGGTATATTTCAGCCATAAATTTAAAGTTTATTTTATTACAATGTAATATAATAAAATTATCTGTATAAGTTGTTAAATCTAATTATTTCAGGTAATTATTGTGATTGTATATTTATTTTTAGTTAAATATATTATGATGTTTTGATGTGTATTTCACAAACATAATTGTAAGTAGATTTACTTAGAAAATTTATAAAATCCTAAAAACGACGGGTTATTTTTAGTATTGTGCTGATTGAAAGAAAACGTTAAAATGCCGAGATGTGAAATTAATAATTATTAAGCAATGAAAATCTCAAGATTGTTATTGCATACGTTCACTCACAATTATGCAAAATTAACTTATTATTCTGTATAAAAAACCGGCTTGCGTACAAGCTGTGAAGTATTTTAATGAATTAGAAAATATTAGTATCACTGATTTTGTTAGTGATCGTTGTCTAATGTTAATGATAATGTAATTGAGCAGAATATTTATGACTTTATCATCAGTTTAAATATTAATTATTTTCTCAGTTTTATCGTGAGTAGTATTGCGAGAATTAATTTGATCATGTGGTTATTATACCATGTTTAATAATATCAATCTTTACTATGACTTTTATTACTTTCTAATGAATTACCGAAATGAATACTAAATAATAATTTATATGATCCCTTATGTCTGGCATGCTTTATTAGATTTAAGCATAATGCATGATTAGATAATAGAATGGTTTCTGTTTCTATTTTAATCTGCAATAAAAATATATAGTGCTTTTAATTAACAAATAATTAAGTAAGATAACGTTATTTTCTATGTTTATGAATGTATGCAGCCGTGTTTACAACACCTCATATGCATCTTGTTTAGTTAGTGGATCATGTTTTTACTCAATGCCTAAAAACTCATGTTATTAAAATATTTTCACTGAAAATGAAGACTGTAAAATGTGATTATAGCGATAAGATATATAAAATAATTAGATTAGAAAATGTTTACTACTTCTTAGTATTTATTGTAGGAACAACTGCTATTAAAATTAAATGCAATCATTGATTTTATAGTTGAATATGATTATTTTAATGATATTAATCAACACTTCTGATTAAGTTAGAGTTAGTATTCTACAGTGAAGGTGTATTTGAAATATATTAAATTATAAAATAATCCTTTTCAGTTATGATTATTATTAATTATATTAGGATTATAACTAAGTTATTTTTTTAATTTCCAGAATATCGTGGAATTTTTTGTTTATTATATGTTTGTACTTAAATAGTGATGCATGATATTAGTTTTATATTAGGTAGATTGAATCTACAGTGTGAATGCCTTATGAAACCACAATGCTAAAATTATTTTATAAATGAGAATATTGCAAAATAAATATACGATAAAAAATATTTCATAAGAGGGTATGTCGTATTAAAATCATTCTTTATGTTTTTAAATATTTTTCAAATTTCATATTTGAACATAGTTGTTATCAATTAAGTTTTGGAATTACTTATGTTTTTAATTAAAAAAGAATTTTTTGATCTTGTTATTGTTTTATTTATATAAAAACAAATATTCATGAAAGAGGAGTTAAAATTATTTTAGTATAATAAAATTCTTAAATCTGAAATATTTTTTAGATATATGATGTGAAGTTTAACTATACATTCTGATTATAATAAAAAGTCATTTATATGATTCATTCTATTGAATTATAAAATAATATCACAAATATTGTTTTATATATATTAAGTAGTAAAAATTATAGGACAATAGTCATTATAATTTAATTATAATATTTTATAAATAAATAAGGATTTTTATTAAAAACATTTTGTTCAAATCAAATAAAAATATATTTTTATTGTCATGATTTAATAGAAGTAATTTTAACTTATTTAAGTATATTATATTTTTAAAAATATTAATACATATATTTATATATGTTTCATGAAAAATCGAAATGAAAGTTAAATTTCTAGAATTGATTTTTAATTTTTTGCTATTATAATCTATAAATTATATTATAATCAATTGAAGAATCAATTATTAATTTAGGAATAGTATTTTTTGACTTTTTTCAAACCATTATATTTATTATTATATCGATTATTTTATTGAAAGTAGTATTATAATTTATTTTTATATATTAATACTTTGAATATTTTGAGATTTGAAATATAATTTTGTTATTTTTATTTCAGTACAATATTAAAAGATAAGTTAAATAAATTAGCATATATAATTTGTTTGTTTCATATAATATGACATGAATTAAATGATAGATGATATAATTACATAATAGATTTTTATAAATACATTATTGAGAATCAAATATTAATAGTATATTAGATGTATTGTGTTTATTAAGGTAGTTAGTATATTCAAAATAGAACGTAATTAATGTATAATAATTTATTATTTTCTAATAGATTTTAGAAAAAACAAGTAATGATTTCCATTAAAAATTTTCAAAGAAGTAGTTAATCAATTGAATCAAGATCAACTTTAAGTGCTTCTGCATTTGGGTTTTCAATTTCTTGCAACTTACCACCGTTTGATAAAAAATCATTGCGTTGAAAGTAAGCTTCTCTCATTAATAAATATGGATCAGTTGAATTTCTTAATAAGCCGTCTGATTCAAGTAATTTAGAACGTGTTTCAATGCCTTTAAGTGCCCATTTACCTACAGACATCCAGAATGTCAAGAAACTCAGCATCGGATATAATCTGTCTACTAGATCTCCACCTTGTTCACGGAAAGTAAAGCTACCAAATCCAGGTAAAACTACATACGGACCATACATCACCTCATAATATCCTAACGTGCTACCAAAACGTTTTGGCTCTTCTTTTGCTAATTGAGGATTTGCTTTTGAGGCAACATCAATAAACCCTCCAATACCAAATATAGTATTAAGAAAGAAACGGTTAAAATGTTTAAATCCTTGAGTGATTTCACCACGTAAAAAACTATTTAACATGCTAGCAGGTTCTTCAAGATTCACAAAAAAATTCATTAAACCAATTCTGGCAGGTGTGGGAACATAATCACGCCAAACAACTGCAATAGGCATTAAAATATAATGATCTAATATATTGTAGTTAAAATTAAACATTGCTCGATTAAAATTTTCTAGCGGATCATAGCGCTCCTTTGTAGTCGGAGAAATTGAACTTGAGCATCCAATCAACACAACAGCTGCAAGAAGAACACCAGTCATGCGAAACTTTATCATATTTTTCATTTTTATATCCTTTAATTATAGCATTTTTTAAAATATCAGTGAATAAGAGTATTTTAAAACTAAATAAACAAGATTATTAATTAATTTTAATACTTAAAACGACTATAAGTAAAATAATTTAAATTTATATGGAGTAGTAGATTCAAAGATTAAACTATCATAGATAAATTATTTCACTCGAATAAAAGCATTTCATTTTCAATGATGATAAATAAAACTTATTGTATTACTATTATAAACTGTAATGATACTAATTTTTATCTGAGAGATAATTGTGAATCTTTTTAAATGCCATTATTTTATGTATTTTATCATAACAAGTAAAACTTACAATACTGTAAGATTTTGAAAAATATCTTAATACATTGCACCCATGTTGGTTAATAACTTAGAATATATATTTTATCGTACAATAGAGTTATATGAGGAAATTTATATCTTTTAATTTCTAAGAAATCAAAACTAAATGCATCGAGATCTTTCTTGACGTCTTATAGTATTGTAAGCTTTTATTTTGATAGGATGTATAAAAATTATGATCTTTAAAACATGAACAGGTATTTAAATAATAGTAAAATCTAATATTATTACGTACTTTCTTTTATCATTACTTATTGATATAGAAAATAATTTATTAAATGTAAGTTTAACAGGTTATTAATGTATTAATTGATATGAGGTTTTTAACAAATAGCATTATTGATAATAATATAAATAAAATAATAAAATGGCAAAATTTTTTATTAACTTAAAACTTAAATCAGTACTGGTCATGATTTATTAATTAGTATAGAAATACACTAGATGTATATTATATGAATATTTTAAATATAAAACACTTGCAAACTTATCTAATGTTAAGTGCTAAAGTATTATTTTATATGAAATATCAAAATGATTTAATATTAATATTTTGGTAATATTAAGTAATTATCAATTGTATAATTTGAATAATGAATAACATTACAAATATTAATGAATAATATAAAATTTACTATCTATTAAATAATAATTATTATTTTTATAAGTATAGAAAAATTATTTCTATTATATTCTGAATATTCAAGTCTTTATTTTTTTAGAGTAATAATAGCTAAAACTGATAATAAACATTTATTTTCAAGATATACTAAATACTTAAACTATAAATGATGAATATTTAGTAAACACTTAAAAAAATTATTAATACGTTGCAGTTTTGAAAATAAACATACCATGATATCATGTGAGAATAATGATTTAAATCTACTAAAAGTGCTCATATGATACTTACTTATTACACATTTTATAGTGCTCATTCTCAATATTAACGTCTATAATTTTGTTAGATATTATTAGTTATTATTGATATTTATTTTGTTTTAAAACAAAATTTTACTAGCTATAGTGAGTGTTTTATTTTCGGTTATTAATTTTAATTATTATGTTATTTAGGTAATATTACAATAAATATTCAATCTTGAATGGTGGTGGGTGTATATAAGTGTCTTTATTTACTTATATAATAAATAAATTTAATTTATTGAGGACTAGCGATTTATTATAGGATTTAGTTTAGATAAGCGCGCTATTTCCTATATTTTATAGATTGATAATGTATATTAATTTATTAGAGGTAATCATGGTCAAACAGATTAAAAAGGTTAGTGTGTTAACAAGTGGTGGTGATGCACCAGGAATGAATGCTGCAATCCGTGGTGTGGTACGCGCTGCATTAAGCGAAGGTTTAGAAGTGGCAGGGATTTATGATGGGTATTTAGGTTTATATGAAAATCGTATAAAGTACCTAGATCGTTATAGTGTGTCAGACGTGATTAATCGTGGTGGCACTTTTCTGGGTTCTACGCGTTTCCCTCAATTTCGTAATGAAAAATTTCGTCTTGTTGCTATGGAGAATTTGAATAAAAATCATATTGATGCACTTGTAGTCATTGGTGGTGACGGTTCTTATCTTGGTGCAAAATCGTTGACAACAGCTGGTTTTCCATGCATTTGTCTACCCGGCACGATTGATAATGATGTTGCAGGGACTGACTATACGATAGGTTATTTTACTGCTTTAGACACCGTAGTTGAAGCAATTGATAGACTGCGTGATACTTCTACTTCTCATAAACGTATCTCAATTGTTGAAGTCATGGGACGTTACTGTGGTGATTTAACCCTATCTGCTGCAATTGCAGGAGGTTGTGAATTTTTTGTGTTACCAGAAAATGAAATAAAATTTGATCGAGAAGAATTACTTTCTGAAATAAAAAAGGGGATTGAAAAAGGGAAACGCCATGCGATTGTTGCCATTACTGAACATGTTTGTAATATTAATGAATTAGTAAAATATATTGAAACAGAAACACATCATGAAACACGTGCAACGGTGCTTGGTCATATTCAGCGAGGAGGCCCACCTGTTGCTTATGATCGAATTTTAGCCTCACGTATGGGAGCTTATTCAATTCAATTATTGCTTGAAGGTCATGGAAACCGCTGTGTAGGTATTCAAAATGAAAAACTAGTTCATCATGATATTTTTGATGCAATTGTAAATATGAAACGTATTTTTAAGAAAGATTGGTATGATATTGCGAAGAAGTTGTGCTAATCTTTATTTATACTAGTTGACATATTATCGGTTGTATGAAGATTATATTTTTAGCTGAGTAGTGTATATCTTTCTCAGGATGACTACATTATTTTTTTTAAAATCTATTTAGTATTTTTTATGAAAGATTCATAAAATCAATGTGAGATTAATAGTAGCTGAAATGTAGCATTTTAATATTTCTTAGATTTTAACATGTGATAATATTTTAGTTAATGTATGAACAATAAATAACTTTATATTGAAGGAATATATTAAAGTTATAAAGTAGTTATGTGTCGCTGTTTGATTTTATAAATATATATTTTAAGCATGACAATAAAGTTCGTGTAATTTAAAAATGATTTATGTATTTTGGTAAGTTTAAAAGATTATTATTACTATATTGTTATAGTATTATGCTAAAGATGACTAATTTAGTTATTTAGATTGTTTAGTATTATGTTGTTTATATTACTCAGTGTTAAGTGAGATCAAATAAAACAACATTTGTACTATATTATATTTTAAAAATACCAAATAATACTAAAAAAATACTAAAAATTCTAATAAAATGAGTTAATAATAATGATTTTTTTGTTTGAAGTTATATCGAAATCAGTAATTTAGATGATTAGTTAAAGGCTTAATAACAGTTAATTAGCTCCAAAAAAAAGTTTTCTATGATTTTTTATAAAATAATATGTTTTCTTGTATACGATTTAGTTAAAGTGTAAAATTTATTTTTTTAAAGTATCTTCTTGTTGTTGATAAAGTTTAACGTTGATAACGACTAAAAACTATTACAATACGCGCATATATTGATAGTAATCTTAGTGTGTGATTTTATTTTTATTTGTACAAAAACACACAAATTAATTAATTAATTAATTTTTCTATTAATCCTTTCTGATTTGCATACAAATCAGCTTGCTTGCATAAAACATGGTTGATTCTTTATTATCGTTTTTATAATAAGATAAAACTACTTTCATAAGATTCACAATACTAATAGATGTTATTTTACTACCGTAAATTAAAAAAAATAGTTTTAATAGTTGTGACCTAACAGAAATCATCAGATTTATATAACTTAATTTTCACTTTTATTACTTATTAATTAAAATTAATATAAGTATAAGTAATACTCATCCGCTTTTGATAATAGAGAAAGTCTAGCTATTTATGCTAATGTAACTTTTTTTTCAGAATTTTTGCTTGTCATGTTATAGTTATAATCATAAAATAAATGTATACTTATGTATATTATTCATACTATTCAGCAATGAAAAGAAAAAGAAGACTATCGTAGTTTCATTAAAGCATAGTGTATTAAATTAAGATTCAATATCAAAATAGAGGAGATAAGAATACTAAAAATTAATATTATAATATTATTTTTACTTAGTAATTTGGTCGTAGAAAATTTAAAAATTTTCTGAGAAAAGTATACGAATCTTCAAAAGAAATTTTAATCAAGCTAAATAAAAAATAATTTTTCTAATGCATCTTACTTAGTAAGAGGAAAAATCATACATATATATTTTGATTCTTTTGTATTTGCAAACTAAATGTAGATTGTAAATGCAGTTGACTGTAAACCATCATAAGTGATGAACTATAATCACATGACGCAGAACCTTATTAGAGTATCATGCGCTATGCGTATATACAACATGCCTATTGTATTTTAAGTGTTAAGAGTGTTATAGGATAATCTTCATAATATATAAATATCTAAAAGTATATTCTCACAGAATGAATAACGAAAAAATCTTTTCAGTTTTGAGCATAATAAAATATTTTAATTAATTGTCATTTTAGCATTAAGTAGATCTTTTTAATTGTAATAAAATTACATTAATTTATGTTGTATTTTCATTTTATGTATACCAATGGGGAAGAAAAGTTAAATTTTATAAAATGAATAACATATCATTTGTATTGATAACGCTTATTATTGAGTACGTAATAAAATTATAGTAAAATTTTAAATGAATATTGTTAAATAGTATTATTGTGTTCTTATCTATAGGTCTATCTTGACAGTGAATCTGCAATATATTTTATTGTTGTTTATAAATACCTATCTAGTTTTAAAAGTTATGGCATTGAGTGAATACAGTTAATTAATGAAGTTATTAGTTTAAATCATTACTTTATGAGTTATAATGTTTTGGCATGAATAATACAAGAAAGATATTTAATGTATTGATTGCGGAAATTGATTGAACTAAAATTAACTTGTTGACAATAGTGTAAAGGGTAAAATGAGGACAGTCGATAATATGTGTAATAATAAAAGATAAACTGTTATTTAATAAGTTATATTAATAGTGATTTTATACCGAGCTGTGACTGTTGCTGAATAGTAACTAAAATAAAACTTTTAATTATGTAATTAACCTATAGGAGAGTATTGTACTTTTTAGTGACTATTAGTAGAGTTTTAAAAAACAAAATCATTTAATGAGATATTGAGTTTTTCTCCGCGGGTTTAAAAGTAATGTTTTTAAAATTTTAAAGGGGAGCTATAATGCGTAAAATTTTTATAGTTTGTTATATAATCTGTCGATTAAATAATATAAAATTTTATGATACTACTGCTACTGTTTTAGTAAATAATCACAGTACATGACTGTATTTTAAATTAATCACTACTAGACCATTAAACATTTAGATTTCATCGATAAATCTTACGTATTTTTTTACGATACTTTCCGCATGTTTTATATATTTGTTATTATAATACTAGCGTCAGTATTCATATTATCGTATAGAAGGTTTTTGCTAGTTATATTGATATATTGAAAGACTTAATTTAGTAGCTGAAACTTTATTTCTAATTGTTTCTCTTGTTAAGGCTTGAATAGTTATTTTCAATAATATTGTTGTGATAATCTTTTCAGTTGTATTGTATATAAACTATTTTAAAACACATATAGTAATGTAAAAAAATACATTATATGCAGTAACTCTCCGAATATGTGTTTTAAGTTTCTAATTTCATTTCTGGAAATAAGATATTATTTCTTAAAATATTTTTTTGATTTATATTGTTTCTGCATATTGATTATTCTTATAGAATGAATACCATCATGAATCTTCAAAAAATTGTAAATAGTCTTTAGATGAGTCTGAATATGTGTATTCTGATTACTATACGATTTATATTATTTTATAAGTGCTTGTAAAAAAAATCTATACTCCCATTTAGCGTCAAGTTTTTATGCAGGAATAGATAATAAAAATTTTAATATTATTTTCAAGTATATTGCCATGATGTAAAAAGTATTTCAGTAAGGTCAATAAATTATATGTATAGATTTAGGTAATATAATTAATAGTGACTTGAAATATTTTTATTTTAGATCTGCTGAATCACTGAATAAGTAAATCGTTACAATATTGGTGAAGATTTAGTACAAGAGTAAAACGCATATTAAATCTGTGGTTAAATAGGTTATAACTATTATTTAAGTTAATCTCTAGTTTTATATGATGTTTTCTAGGCTAGAAACATTTCAATAATTTTATAAATATATTTATTATTTTTTTGTAAGTTGTTCAGTTTTATGTTCATAAATTAACATTTAAAATTATGTTATATGTAGTTAAAGCTTTAAAAGTAAAAGAAAATTTTTCGTTTATTATACTGGAATTATTTTTTAAAAAATTATCATTATATCAATTAACTATAATATGAATAAACTGAAAATAATAATAATTATTAATTATATGTTATGAAAATAACTCAAAGATCTGTGAATTATATTGTTGAATGTTAATAAAATTATTGATATCAATATAAATTAAAAATACATTTTAAATTTAAATTATGCATGCAATCTTTAAAATAAAATATATGAAATATTGCAATCACTGCTTATAATCCAGGGAAAGATATTCTGAATTATATTTCATTGAAATAGTTTTATATTATATTTTACGTTTCGTAATTAATAAACAGATCTATTTAAAATATACGACTTTTAAATATAAAATGATGAAAATTGATAATAAAATATTATTAAATAAATATATTATATTGTTTTTCTAAAAAAGACATCTACCTATTATCATTCATTGGTACTATATGATTTTAATGTGCGTAATTTTGTTAGGTTAATTAACTATTGTATCCTATAAAATGAATTTTATGTTAGTTAGCATGTGATTTTTAATAATTTTCTAACTATTTTAAATTTGTTGTAATGCACAATGTTTGTCGTTTGAACGTAAACAAACAATTTATTTTTAGTGATTATAAAAGTTTTGTAGATTAATAATTATCACTTTAATTTTAGAACATGTTTATTATAATCAATTTTATCGTCTGTCTCATGGTATGGTCATAGCTTTTTTAATAAAATTAAAATATTACTATATAACACTATACTTATTTTCTTACTTATAATCGTTTAATTTTTTAATATCGCTTTATAAATAGATCATATTCTAAAATTAAATAAATTTTTTTATTTAAACGCTAATATTTATTTATTATTTTTTAATAGAAATTCTAATAAAACGAAATTTTGTATTTTATTCTGAACCATTAGATTTTCAATATATAATCATAGTATTATCTGCAGATTATTAAGATTTTATACAATAGTCTAATTGTTCGGGTTTGTTCTCATGTATAAATATAAGTCTAATTGAGCATTTTGTCTGCATAACAGAGGTAATATTAATGTTTATGTGATAAGCAGAATAAGAGCATTAAAATACTTATGATTGTTTTTTAAATTTTCAATGTGTTTCGTATACTTAATGTATATGTGATGACATACATTGAGGGATAACATTGTATATATTAAATTCATAGAATTTTTATTTTCATGAATCAAGCTAATGATATGATAAATATCACTCAAAACTCTTTCACTGGTATTATTGCTATTTTTTGAAATATTATTCATGTATAAAAATTATTTTTTGTTGAAGCTAAATTTTTGATAACTAAATTATGTTAGTTCCATGCACTGTATCTATACTCTTGATGATTTACTAAATTTATAAGAACGATTGTTATTTTAGTGTTTTATTTAACACTAATAATAAGTTTATTAAACCTCTAATTTAACATATTTTGGAGTCAATTAGTTCTAATTGCAATAATTTTTTGAAGTGTGAAAGACTGTTATCAGTAAAGAAATTATTTTGTATAAGCATGATGATAGAAATTATTTTAAGAATATACAAAAAAATAAAATATACTATATATGCATTTCTATTAATATCTGTATTTTAAGTTTTTAAGTAATAAAAAATTTATTTATTTAAATATTGATTCTTAATATTCTTGATATAAATTTATTTCATTTCTAAATTAGAGAGAAAAATAACGTTTTAAACATTTCTAATTTAGTAATAGCAAAAATTTTATTACTAATAAGTGTTACGTTAATTCTGTTTATTATACAAAATACTATTTATATGTTTTAAAATATATTATCATATTATTTTAATAAAATATGTAATGACATATTAATTTGTATGTAAACTGTTAGTATTGTATCAGTTAATTACCATTAAAAAAATAAATTATTTTGTTTTTTAGCTCTTACAGCCGCTTTGATGATTATAGAAAAAGTATCTGCTTTAAGTGAAGCTCCACCGACAAGTGCTCCATCAATGTCTGGTTGATTAAATAATTCAGCAGCATTGTGTTCATTCACTGAACCTCCATATTGAATGGTCAATTTTTCAGCAATAACAATATTTTTATTTGCGATATATTTACGGATAAATTCATGAATTCTTTGTGCTTGCTCTGGAGTAGCGGATTTACCTGTACCAATAGCCCATATTGGTTCATAGGCAATTACGGCTTCTCGGAACCCTTCTACTCCAAAAGTATTTAATACTGCATCAATTTGACGAGCACAAACGGCTTGTGTTTTACCCGCTGCCTTTTCAGATGCGTTTTCACCGATGCATAACACAGGAATTAAACCGATCTCTTTTAATATTGAGAATTTTTTAGCGATACACTCATCATGTTCTTTGTGATAAGTTCGGCGCTCTGAATGGCCAATAATGATATATTTTGCACCAACATCTTTAAGCATTTGTGCTGATATTTCTCCTGTAAATGCGCCTGAAACATTTGTATCAACATTTTGTGCGCCTAATTCAATAGGACTACCTACAATAGCATGTTTTACTTGGCTTAAGTAAATAGTTGGTGGCGCGATAACTATGTTACAACCATTAATCTTAGTAAGTTTTTTACGCAGAACCGTAATTATATTATGCACCATCGTGGTACTGCCGTTTAATTTCCAGTTGCCTATTACTAATGGATTTCGCATGTTTTATTTCCTTTTTAGAAGTTTTAAATTATTTTAGGTGTAGGTGTAATAATACTTAATCATTACTTTTTTAGTATACGGATGATTATTATTATGAGTTAGGACTTGCTTGATAACACTACATTTCTAGTTGAATTAGTTCAAGAGCAAAAGACAGTATATTCTATTATTACTTTTTATGACAATATAAGGTAGAAATATTTAACTGATGTCTTATCTATGTATTGTATGTGTAATATGTGTAAGTTTATTGAATATTAACGTCAGATTAAAATGTGCATTTCAAGAAATAGTTTAATAGATTATTTAATCAGGGACATAATATACAGTACTTGATAAATTATTGATTAATTTTAATTTTTTATTATTTTCTATCGAAATAACACCAGACTCAAACTTTTCTTTTTTTTAATTTTACATGCATAGACAGAAGAAAATAAATACTTGAGTTTATTTAAAATACACTCTAAATATAAAATGTAAAAATCTTTCGGATTCATAATTACTGTTTATTTATATAAAGTTTCTTATCGGTTTTTCAGTGACATCAACCATGAAATCTTAAAGTTGTAAAATGATAAGCGGTGACTTGGCAGTCTAACTAAATTAGTATATAATATTCTTAGGTAATATTAAAATTTTTTCGAATTTGATATGTAGAAAAATCAAGATAAACAGAACTATAACAATCTTTGTTGAACGCAGTGCATATTTTTATTTTTAATGATTTTTTGATTTTTAATATTGTAGCAGGGATAAGATGTGATAACATTACGACAATGGGCTTTTTCTTTTAAAGGAAGAATTGGACGACGCCCATTTTGGGCAGGTATTGCATTATATTGTATTTTAATGATGACTATTTTATTATTTTATAATACTTTTTCTTTACCTAATTTTGTCGTGATTGTGATATTCATTTTTCTATTATATCCATTAACAGCGATTTTTACAAAACGTTTACATGATAGAGGAAAATCAGGTGGGTGGTTTTTCTTAGTTATTCTTGCTTTTATATTTTTCATGATGGATGTTAGTCAATTAGACTTTATTTGGCAGTGGGGAATTGGACGTTTTCTGCCTCTGTTCATAACTATAATGATTATCTTAGATTGTGGAACTTTTGTAGGAATGAATTCTAAAAATCAATATGGTAACAAAACTCAGTTAGTAAAGTTTATTATCTAACAAGCCTATTAAATTTTAAGTTTATTCAATGTTTAAAATGGTATTTTTTATATCTACCATCTTTATCAAACGAGATGAAAATTATAATATTAGTCCAGAAATATTTTAAAAAATGATATTTATCAATTTGTTTCTAAAAAAATCAAGACTCTCTAGGAAGTTAAATTTTTATGAATGATTTTATCCATAGCTGTATAGCACTAAAGATTGGTCCTTGCTTGTGGATATACTTTTAAGGAATCTTTCCAGAGAGTACAGTATATTACTATTTTCAAATCTTTTAAAGAGAAGCTCATGAAAATGGAGTAAAGTTTACTAATATAAAGGTTTAAAATATAGTTAACTAAATTTTTTTAATTAGTAGTTAAAATACTAAAATACTGGAGTAATGCTTAATGTGAAAGCATCAAGAATGCAGATATAGTTCATGAAAAGTCTATAATGTAAATAAAAAGTTTTAATTATTAAACTCATATTATTGTATAGACGATTAAAAATGACCCATTTAAAATGCAGTCATTATGATTTTAATATTATACACCACAAATTTTCTTAATAGTTTAAGTTGGTATAATATATCACTATATGATTGAGTAGAAAATCTTTCTAAATATTAAGAAGAATCGCAATAAGCTCTATAATGCTGCTTCAAAGTATTCATCGAGTATTGTTTGTTTTTGGATTTTTTTTGATTATATTGAAAATAAACATTAGTTAAGTTATATTGAGTTGATAATAAATACATCTATCTTAAATTTTCATATTATAACTAAGAATGTAGTCATGGATTTTGAAAATATCGATTAGCATATGATGAGAAATAGCTTATGGTAGTATTTATGGTAATAATTAAGTTAATCCTTGTGGTATCAATCTGTTGCATCACAGGCTTGCTAAATAGTTACCAATATTTTTCGCTACTGACATGACCTGGTTTACGACGTAAGTGCTTATCCATTGCACGTGTATTTTTTAATACATTAAGTGTATCTTTTAGCATTTCTGGATTGCCACATAACATTACGTGACTATTGTTAGCATCCAGTGATACTCCAGCTGCTTGTTCTAGCTCGTGACTTTTAATCAAATCAGGTACTCGTCCATATAATGACCCTTCGCATTTCTCACGGCTTACGACTGTAATCAAGTGTAATTTTTTGGAAAAGTTTTTAGCTAGTTTCTGTAATAAGGGTAAATAACTTAGATCTTTTTGATAACGAACAGCATGTAAAAGAATGATTTTTTCAAATCGTTCAAAATCTTTACCTTCTTGTAAGATGGATAAAAAAGGGCCAATAGCGGTACCTGTTGCAAGCATCCATAAATTTTTGGATGTGGGAATTGCATTTAAAACAAAGAAACCTGCCGCTTCGTCTGTAATTTGTAAAGTATCACCTACGCTTAATTTGGCAAGTTTCGGGCTAAGTATGCCATTGGGTATGATGACGAAGTAAAATTCCAGGCGGTCATCACTTGGTGCGTTAACATAAGAATAGGCGCGTTGAATACGTTCTCCATTAACTTCTAATGAAATTTTCGTGTACTGACCTGCTGTAAAAGGCTTAATAGGGGCATTAATAATAAGACTAAATAAAGAATTAGGCCAGAATTTAGCTTCGACGACTGTTCCAGTAACCCACTTTGCCATATAAATTCCACTTGTATTTTTTAAGTTTGTAGATGAGATTAGTTAATATTAAATCATTTTAGTATTTTCGCTTATCGATAATGTGTTTTAGTATATTTTTCATATAAAGATTTTATATTAACGTTAATATATAGTTTTTGATATAATCAGTGTATAATATTGACATTACTTAACTTATTAAATAGTGTTTTATATTGAAAACATGAATTTTTTCTCTTAGCGATTTAATAATAAAATTAAATTTTAATCAATTTTTCTATATTAGCTTTCTACATAAAGTACTTAATGATTACTTTAACTCTCTATGAAAAATTTTATGTTATTTATTTTCAAAAATTTAATGAATTTTTGTTTGTAAAATAATTTAGTTTAGAAGGATGCAAATAGAAATCTAGTTAGATATATCAGCATTCTAGCTATAAAGAATTTAACTAAGATATAATCTTATGGTAAATTTTTGAAAATAAATTATAATTTTTATATTTAATATACAATCGTAAAATTAAAAAGAAGTATATAAAATTCCTAAAAGCTAGGTAAAGTTGTTTAGATTAAGTAATATGTTAAGCTGCATAATAATACATTTAATAACCTAGTGAATAAATAAGCGTGAGACATAAAGATTATGTGGCTTGTAGGCGGTCCCATGTCCGCTATAAAACTATCAAAGGTAATGTAAGAAAAACGCAAGGATTGATAATAAAAACTATTATCGTTTTTTTTTGTACTTTTGTTTTAATTATTAGTAGTTTACTTTATGGAACTTATCATCAAAAAAAAGAACTTAAAAATGAAAAAGCATATATTCTTCTTTCGCCAGGTAGAACATTACCACCGAAACCTAAAGAACATTGGCGATATATCAAGGAACTGGAGCATTGTTATGTTGATATTCCGCGAATTTCACAAAGGAGTAGAATTAATGACAAAACTTTTTTTATCAATCTGACTGATTTTTTTAGAACAGCGTCAATTTCTTGAAAAATTGATTTTAATATACTTAACCAGTAATAAACTTGAAAAAAATGTTTATAATTCAAAATTTAACGATCATTTACAAAAATGATTAATGAACAAATTAAACCTGTAAAACAATCAGTAAATCTACACACAACTTTATCTGTTGATATAAAATCAGAAAGATGTATTAGAAACCTCTTTCATTAAAACGAAGCGTAAAATAAAAAATCAAACCCAATAATATGTTACCAAAAAAAATACTAACGCGCTGTGATTTTTTTTCGTGCTATAGCATAAGCAGAATCTATTCGCACAATACTAGTTTTTCTGGAATGGAAAATTGAATTACTTTGGGCGATATCTTACATGGTATTGTTCTTGGTTCTTATTTCAATTAAACAGTAGAAAAGATAAGTTATAATGTGAATAGTGTTGGTGTTGTAGATTGCATTCTTCGTTCTTCAGGGGTTGAAAAACATCCATTTCTCCCCCATTTATTACTTTAATGTATTATCGAAAGATGTTATTTCAAGTTATCGATGAGAAAAATCGGCGACTCGAAACATAAATACCTTGCATTTTTTTCGAATAAACCAGGGGATAACTTGTGACAACAATCGTAAGTGTTCGTCGTAATAATCACGTCGTAATTGGTGGCGATGGACAGGCGACGATGGGCAATACCGTTATGAAAGGTAACGTCCGAAAAGTACGTCGCTTATATAACGAAAAAGTTATTGCAGGATTCGCCGGTGGTACCGCAGACGCATTCACACTTTTTGAACTTTTTGAGCGTAAGCTTGAATTACACCAAGGCCATTTGACGAAAGCAGCTGTTGAACTCGCAAAAGATTGGCGTACTGACCGTATGCTGCGTAAGCTCGAAGCATTATTGGTTGTTGCTGATGAACATACTTCTCTTATGATTACTGGGAATGGTGATGTTGTTCAGCCAGAACATGATTTAATTGCGATAGGTTCAGGCGGCCCATATGCACAATCTGCTGCACGTGCTTTACTTGAGAATACTACATTAAGTGCACGAGAAATCGCTAAAAAATCGCTCAAAATTGCAAGCGATATCTGTATTTATACCAACCATAATTTCAATTTTGAAGAAATTTCTTCAGAATTATAAGGATTTCTAGTATGTCCGACATGACTCCTCGTGAAATAGTCATCGAACTCGATAATCATATTATTGGCCAAAATAAAGCTAAACGCTCTGTTGCAATTGCTCTACGTAACCGCTGGCGTCGCATGCAGTTATCTGAAGCATTGCGTTGTGAAGTCACCCCAAAAAACATTCTAATGATTGGTCCAACTGGTGTTGGTAAAACTGAAATCGCTCGTCGTCTTGCAAAATTAGCGAATGCGCCTTTTATTAAGGTAGAAGCAACAAAATTTACTGAAGTTGGTTATGTCGGTAAAGAAGTTGATTCTATTATTCGTGATTTAGCAGATTCCGCGATCAAGATGGTGCGTCAGCAGTCTATAGAAAAGAATCGTGAACGTGCAGAAGATCTTGCAGAAGAACGTATTCTTGATGTATTAATCCCACCAGTAAAAAATAATTGGGGACAATCTGAATCTGTTGATGATCAATCACCAACACGTCAATTATTTCGTAAAAAATTACGTGTAGGACAGCTTGATGACAAGGAAATTGAAATTGAAGTCGCAGCTTCATCAATGGGTGTGGAAATTATGGCTCCTCCAGGCATGGAGGAGATGACTAATCAACTTCAATCTATGTTTCAAAATCTTGCAGGACAAAAACAAAAAGTTCGCAAGATGAAAATTAAAGAAGCTTTTAAACTCTTAGTTGAAGAAGAAGCTACTAAATTATTGAATTTAGAGGAGTTAAAAGAGAAAGCTATTGAATCTGTTGAACAACATGGTATTGTGTTTATTGACGAATTTGATAAAATTTGTAAGCGATCCACTCAAACATCAGGTTCAGATATTTCACGAGAAGGTGTACAGCGTGATCTATTACCCTTGATTGAGGGCTGTACAGTTTCAACTAAACACGGTATGATTAAAACAGATCATATCTTGTTTATTGCCTCTGGCGCATTTCAAGTATCTAGTCCAGCTGATTTAATTCCTGAATTACAAGGTCGTTTACCAATCCGCGTTGAATTACAAGCGTTAACAACAGAAGATTTTGTACGTATTTTAACGGAGCCAAGTGCTTCTTTAACGGAGCAATATAAAGCTTTGATAGCAACAGAAGGAGTAATTATTGAATTTACACCTGACGGTATTCGTCGTATTGCAGAATCTGCATGCCAAGTTAATGAGTCAACTGAAAATATCGGTGCACGTCGTTTACATACTGTTTTAGAACGTTTAATGGAAGAGATCTCTTATGATGCGAGTGAATACAATGGACAGTCTATTCAAATTGATGATGAGTATGTGAAACAACACTTGGATCTTCTAATCGCTGACGAAGACTTAAGTCGTTATATTTTATAGAGTTATTTTTTATTATTTTGTTGTTCTTAATACTTATTATATATTATTAATATAATTCTTAATTAAGTCACTGTACATCCATATCTCTCAGTGACGATAGACTTTTATTGCATTGCAAGAATTAAATGTTATTAAATTTTAAGTGTTAAAATATAACGATATTAACGTAACGAATTTAAATGATCGCGCATATAGAAATTTGGAGATCGTGTATAAAATATTTTAAATTATAGAGATCTCATATAATATATTTATAAAATATTAATTTGACATTTAAAAATTTAGTGATAGCAAAGATAATAAATTTTCAAAATGATTTAATAAGTTTGTTTATCTTTATTAATCCTCATTAGTATGAGTTAAACCGCATATGTACTGTTGTGATTATGACTGGTTTTTCATAGGGTATATTTAATAAAGATGTTAAATGATAAATAGTCTGCGTAACCTGTATTATAGATGACTTATTCTAAAGTATCTTCAAACTAAGCAAATAATTTTAAAGATGTCATCAATAATCAATGCAATGATATATATTGACTCTGTGTAAAGTATATTAAAAAATTTCAAGAGGTTATAAATTTTCATATTAGTTTAATAGTCACTATCGCTGAAATTACCTATACTGAAAATATAAGATTTTATTTTAATTTTAGCTTGATCTTTTTGTGTTTAATCTTCTTTAATGAATTAAATGTTATTAATTTTGACTACGTAAACAATATGTTCAATATTATAATAAGGTTAAAGAATTTAAAATAAAATATCTGTTTCCTATCTTTGAAACGTTTAAATCTGTCATATCTGATTATTTATTTTCTCGAATGTTCTTGGTATGTTTTAATTGATTTTTTTATTAACAGAATGTATTCAGTCTTTTTTTCTGTAGTTTTAATGCTATTTCATAACATTTAATGCGTTCTAAATTATTTAAAATTAAAAGTATGTGTTAAAAGATTTAAAATATAATCACACCTTATTTATTATAAATATATTTTTCTCTAAGTTAGTATCTAGATAATAGTCAAATATTTTCTTATATTGCATTTAATATCTCTATATTTTCAGAGTAGATTTTATTAATTACTTTTTAAAAACTGATATTGCACTCACTGTTTTTGCAGTTTTCAATGAGTAGTTTTTTGTCATAGCGTCAGTTGTATTTTATATGATATTCAGCTTAATTTTGCATTTGAAATAATATATTTTATATGTTACATTAAATCAATTTTTTATTACTTAGATTATATTTAAATTATTTTAAATATAAATTTTATTATATATTCTGTTTTTAAAACTGTATAATATTTGTTAAGACAGTGTGGACGATTTAAAATTTATTTTTAATTTTTAATATTAGTGCGCTTACTTTATTTTTTTAGTTAGGAATTGTAATTAAAACATTTTTGAAAATAATGTTTTTGTATGATATTTATAAAAAAAGAGACATCTTAAATTCTGGTTAATTGGTATAGCGATATATAAAGTACTTATCGATACTTTCGTTTTTAGATTAATTTTTAATAATCTTTAGAAAATATATAATTTATAAAACAATATATTAGTAGATATCGTGATATAAATAATCTGAGTATTCAAATTATTCTTGTAATATATTTCAGTTATTATCATAGAAGTTGTTACTATAAATAATATTCTTTGTATTGTAATATTTATATCTTTTACGGTGATTGTTTATAAGTAAAGAATGATTTGTATCATTTTTTCTTAAGACCTGCTTAAAATCCAAGATAAATTGGATAAAAAAATCAGAAGCCTTTCATTATCAATAAACAAACAATAATTTCATAAAAATAAGGCAAAATATAATCTGTATTTTTGTTTGTTTTCAATTGTATTATTTTAATTTTTTGAAAAAGAGAGATGTATAATACTGTATATTGCATACTGTATAATGATAATTGAACAGTTATAGAGATATATGTAATTTAATATTTATTTAGTATTTGTAATAATAGTGAGAAGATTAATGTTAGATTGATTCACTGAAGGTGAATATTGAAATAGTTTCACAGTACCTCTAGATGTGTTGTTATTTTTTTCTATTTACTAAATCGATATTCAGTAATTGAATAAATAAGGAGTATATTAAAAGTATACAGTTGATTGAAGTATTCTATCTCAACTATCATATTTAATATTATGATATGTACTATTTGTGCATAATTTACTTATGTAATTATTATTTAATAATATATACCTTAAATGTGTCATTGATCTTTTATCTGATATTGCAGTGATAAAGATATTTATTTATTTGTTTGTGATGTTCATTATTATTTTACTAGAAGTGTTATGTAATAATTTTAATTTTTTTACCATTCAAATATCATCTAATTTTAGAAATTTTTTTATATATTATGCGTTTTTATTAGCTTTATACATATTATCAATCTTTATTGTATACATGATTACGAAAACTTTGTTTTAATGTTTTATATCATTGCTGATGTGAAATTTTGTTTTTGTATTTTTCACGCTTACTCAAATAGATTTTTCTGTATTTTAATAATTTTATAAAGTTTCAAAAGTAATATACTTGTTTCTTACTAAAAACTTACTGGGGAGTAAGTTATGTTAAAAACTATTTTTGAAGAAATTCAGTTTTTATAAAATGGCTTACATATATTCATTGTATGGTGTATGTCTTTAGTTGTTTATTAAAATAGTTTAATATATTTAAATATTTTAAGGTTCTTACACTTTCTTTGAGAGTCCTTTTATACTGATAATAGGTACAAAGATTACCGTATGAAAACAATATTTTGAATAGGCTATAAGCAGTTTATATTACGAGTCTACTTAAATTATATTACTTTATCTATTAAGGTAAGCAGTTTATAAGTAAGAAATAAATAAACTATTAAAAGTATATAAAATCTATGATTATAAATGGATTTAATTAAAATTTTTTGCTCGAAAATATTATAAAAATTTAGACCTCCTCCATTTTTCCGAGTAACCCTCGTAGACGATCTTGCCATGTTTTTTGCTCTTGTTTTAGTTGTTCATTTTCACGTACTAGTAACTCTGTACCTGATTTTAAGTTACTAATCTCTTGGATCAGTATACTATTTTTATCTTTTAATTTATCAATTTCCATTTGTAATAAAGTTATAGTATCGATTGCTTGTTGAACTTTTGATTCTAGTTTATTAAATACTTCAAAAGACATTATTCGTATCTCCCTTATAAGCTTTAAAGTTAATTGTAAATAGCATAATTCTTTATGTCTAGTGGCTTAATTACATTTTACTCGTTATGTTATTCTAAAACACGGTTAGGTCACATAATTTAGTTTGAGTATATGAACAGTTCTAGTTATTTTCTTTAGTTTTTTTTGATAATATGAAACATTTTTAATGTCGCTATTTCTCGGTATTGTAATAAGATAAATGAAAATTTATAATTTTCATTTGAATATTTTATCCTAAAAAATATTATAAAATTTTCATTTGTAATAAGTTACTAATCAACTTGACATGTATATCAAGTTTTATGTTGTGTAGTTTTTTTTACTTTAAGAAATAATAAAATCCAATAAAATATCAACATGAGACGTATATTTCTTGAGGAGTATAAATAAAAATGAATTGGTAAGGTGAGTCTGTTGTGTACATAATTTTATCGTTAGTAACTATTACTAATATTAATAAAAACTATACAATATTACATTATGTTGATAATGATTTTTATATTTTACAAAATTATCGTTAATCGTTTTATAATGAAGTTGTTATGTTAAATTTACCCTCTGAGTTTTTGTTTAGTTATTTCATTATTGCTGTCATGATCATTAGATATTTGTTTAGATTTTCTCTGATACTCATTACAAACTGAAGAGTTATTTAATGTTGAATTGTACGATCTGCGTATATTCATTAATGGTTTTTGTGAATTTTTTCGGATATACTTAAAATAGATTTATTTAACGCAGCATGATTTATTATTTTATAATTGATGTTGTGATAATATGAATAATCTTATGTTTAAATATTGACAATATTGTCAGTTTTAAGACTAATTATCGTTAACTAAAAAAATAGTTTTAACATTTTACATTAACTAGGAAGACAGCTGTGATATTATCAAGTATTTATTTTTACATTAACTTAATAATATTTTACATTCTAAAAGAATAACGTTAGATATTAATTTAAATTTTAATTTTCATAATGTGTGTTGTATTATAAGATAATCATAATATTAATTATAGGAATAAATAAGAAAAGATTTTTTTAATGATAATTTAAAAAATGAAAGCTATATTATCATTGTATTTCTATTATTAAGAAAATAGTATTTTATATTATATATGTGATAGTAATGTAGAAGAGATAATAACTAAAAAATCAATATGAGTTTTTAATGAAGTCATTTTATTTTAGTAAAATGAGAAATGGTCAAGTAATGTAGAGAAATCTAAAAGTATTTGAATAAGTATTAAGAATACAGTAAGTTATTTATATATATTAATTGAGAAAAATAGAAATATAAATACTTTAATATGTTGTGGTAATAGAATGTGAAATCTCACTCATGCATACCTTTAAATTCATTAAAATTTCACTTTTTTTACGAAGGTTATTCATAGGGTTTAAAATGTTGAAAGAAGTTCAAATCTATTTTTTAAACATCGTGATACGTCATAATCTGTAATGAATATATTTTATTATTTTCAGTATAGAGAAATTGACAGAAAATATTCGCGGAACCTAAACTATGTTTAGTATATTTTTCAACAACCCTGCTTGTACAGATATTATTGGGAGTATGTGCATTAAAAATATGTGATATATTTTCTATATTAAAATAAATATGATACAATATTTTAATATTAAACTCAATGTCAGTATTATATTTAATAGTTCTTGCATACAGTGGTATTCAATATTAGAAGGTAAGTATAAAACATAATGATCTTAGTGACTGTTGAAAAATATATCTTCCGGATAACATTTTAACATATTTCTTAAATAAATTATGCAAAATAAAATGAATGACATTGTATACTTCAGTTTATCACAGTAGTAAGTTAGAATTGTATTCTATGCTAATTTACAGATTTTTACTTAAACTGCAGAAATTTTTATTGATCAAATTTTGTCTGATGATCAAAATTATTTATTTATTCATATTTATATAAGTGATGATATATTGATATTAATTATGTAAATAACATGTGTGGATACATATATATCAAATATTTAGTTAACTTTAACAATTTTAATTGAAGTAAAGTATCGCATGTAGAAAATTTTAAATTATATCGGAATATTGTACAATATTTAGTGAAAAAATAAAACTTTAATACAAAAAAATAAACATCACTGACATCAATACGAATCTCAGTGTTAATCTATACTCTGTATAAACGACTGTATGAAAGTGCAATGTTAGTTTTATAAAAAATACGTTTTAGTAAAACTGTTACTTCTTTTATTAATTAAAATAAATATGATGTCTTATACAACTAATAGTCAGCCTCGTATCGTTAAGAGCTTAATTAATTAAATTTTAGTTTTTGATTATAAATTATAACAGGTGTATTCTAACACGTAGAAGAGTAAAATTATTGTAAGTATTAATCTTTATAGTTTAGTAATGACTTGTTGTGTAAATAATATTTAATCTTATTGGATTTTCTATTCTGTAAATAAATTTTAATCTAAATACTGGATGATCATTTATACAGTTTGCTGTTCTGGAATAAAGTATTTAACTCGTTCACAAATTATTAATAGACAATTGAGAATTTATATTAGTAATTTTAAAATACAACAAGATGATATTAAAATAATATATGATTAACATACATATATTAAAAGTGTATTTAGAATATTTTTTAAATATAATTATTTATACCTCCTCTTCAGTGGAGGGAAATTTAGAATAATGATATTAGTTGAAAATATTATAATACATTAAAGAATTCTTTCTTAGAAATTAAAATATATATGCTTCGTTAAGTCGATTGGGATGAGTTGCTTTATGTCTCTTTATGTTTTGAAAATTGGTTGTAGTGGAAATTTTCATTAGGAATTTTTTTAGAAAGAATAATGTATATTAGTATTTTAAACATTAAAAAACAAATTGCTAAAACAGAATCAGAACTACAGCTGTTTATGTGGACATTATAAAAATGTATTGGATGACATTTAGCACTAATACAGAATGTTAAAACTATTTTAGTATAATATATTTTTAAATTATTTAGTTACCGTTTTATATAGACAATAAATTTACTGCGTATAAACATAACTGTAATATAATTTCAACAGGCTAGGATTAAATAATATATACGATAAAGATTTGATCTTGATTCTGGAAGTTTGTAGTAAAGACTCGTGCCTTCATGGGAAAAACGATACTTTTATAATTTTAAGCACATGCATAAACGTTATTTATATACATAAAAATGTATTAGAAAATTTTAGCGATATAAGTAAAAATGTTTTAAATAATGTGTATTGTATAATGATACATTATCATTAACATAATACAATAAACTTAATATTTGTAATTTATTTTTCAAGTTTGTAACTGATTAAACATTTATGAGCATGGCAAAATAATTGTCCAATAGAAGAGCAATGAAAGATATTAGAACACACTGTTTATTGTGTAAATCTAGAATTTATTATTTAGTCTTTGCAGAGAACAATGATGCAAATGCTCTAAATAATAATATTAGCTGCTCTGAGTGCTTATTTTAGATCGATATGAATTAAGTCACTATTAATAACATAATCTGCAAATGAAGATATAATTTTTCTGAGTTAAGAATTTGACTCGTTGGTCTCACTGACTGATATGTTAGTATGTTACAATTGATTATCTAGTATTAAATAATAATAGTGTATTTTTGTGATTGATATGGCTACTATACTTAGTATAATAAAATGTAATATAATTAGTAATGCGTTGATATTTTTGCTTATTATTCTCTATTATTTGACACGATAAAATTTTTAAATGTTATTAAGAACTAAAAAATAAAATGATATTTAGATTATAGGTATCATCTTACATGGTATTCATAAAATATTAGATGACTATAATGATATGTATAAATATTTGTCGTATAGAAAACTGAGATAAATTATATGAAAGTATTAGTCACTGGCGGACTTGGCTATATTGGTAGCCACATTTGTGTAAAAATGCTACAGAAAGGAATACAACCGATTATATTAGATAATTTATCTAATGCTAACCCGGAAGTTCTAAATCGTATTGCAAAAATTACAGGAATTAAACCTATTTTATATAAGGGTGATGTACGTGATAAAATGATTTTATTAACTATTTTTTCTGAACATAAGATTAGCTCAGTTATCCATTTAGCTGGGTTCAAAGCGGTAGGTAAGTCAGTAAAACAACCCATTGAATACTATGATAATAATGTGAACAGCGCTATAATGTTAATTCATAGTATGCAGAAAATGGGTATTAAAAGCTTAATTTTTAGCTCTTCTTCCGCTGTTTATGGTGTTCCAAAACAGGTACCACTAACTGAAGCATCTAATATTGGATTGACAACTAATCCATACGGGACTAGCAAATATATAGTTGAGCGTATTTTAACGGACTTATATATTGCTCATGATGAGTGGTCGATTACGTTATTGCGTTATTTTAATGTTATTGGTGCGCATCAATCAAGTTTAATTGGTGAAGATTCTCAAGGGATACCTAATAATTTAATACCTTATATTACACAAGTTGCTGTTGGTCGTTATAAAGAAGTAATGGTTTTTGGTAAAGATTACCCTACTCCTGATGGAACGGGAATTCGTGATTATATTCATGTAATGGATTTAGCCAGTGGACATATTGCTGTATTAGAAAATGTTAGTCAAAAATCAGGTCAATATATTTATAATCTTGGTACGGGAAAAGGTATTAGTGTTTTAGAAATGATCGCTGCTTTTGAAAAGGCATCTGGTAAACATATTCAATATAAAATTGTTAATTCTCGTTCTGGTGATATTGCTGAATGCTGGTCTAGTCCAACAAAAGCATACGCAGAATTAGGTTGGAAAGCTCAATACTCTGTTCAAGATATGGTGAATCATAGTTGGCAGTGGCAGTCTCAGAATCCTAATGGTTATCAGAGTCTCTAAAGTATTTTTTCTAAAAATAGAAAGATAATAAATATTAAATTAATAAAATACTAGAAGGTATTTAAATATTTATTATTATCTTCTTAAATGTATTGAGTTTTTATTCGTTCAACGAATTTATAGCTCAGGATCTAACATTTAGATATCCTATTAAAGTATAAAATATTATGACTGTGTTCTACCTTAATGATATGATCAATAGTATTATAACAGATATTATTTGAAAATGCTGCCTTCATATCACTGTTATCTTATAACACACTTTTGATGTCTGTAAATAACGAAATTTCTTAACATTTCTTGTGATTATTAATAAAAGGAATTTACCGTATCAAGATTAATCATAAAAGTTCTATAATGTGTTAAAGAAATATATACTATTAAAGAGGTGTTGTAGTAAACAATTACTATTTATTCAATATCATTGAATGTTACGATAGTAATCTTCAAAAGATGAAAGTTCCTTTCATGCTTTTAAAGCTTCATAAATATGTCTTCAAGCGTTAATGTATATATTAGCCTTAACTTCTGACGTCGTTAAAACTTTTAAATAGTGTTTCTTATAATAAACACAGATGTAATTATGTAGATTACAAAGTTTAATAAATTCTGATTTCTATATTTTATACACAAAATTTTCGAAGGTCTATACTATTTAATAGAGAAAAGTTGTTAAATGTGAGAAAACAATAAAAATATTTAAATATTGACCTTAATTTTTAAAGTTAGTTTTTATGATCTTTTTATTATACAAAAAATATTAAAGAAGATCTTAAATTAATATTTATTTAATTAAAAAATTTTAAATATATTGATTCAGAAATAAAACAAATAATAATAAAGATTTTCATAAGGAATGTTTATCTTTATTTAATTGATATGTGTAAAATTAATTCTAAAAAGACAAGGTTTAGAAAAATCTACTGATCAAACTAATTAATTGTATAATTTTTAAAGATATTGATAATGCGATAATTTTTATTAGAATCCTATAAATTAAACGATTTTTTCTTATTGATTTATTTATGTGTTTCTAAACTTACAACACTTGACAAATTAGAATATTAATAATTAATAATTAATAATTAATAATTAATAATTAATAATTAATAATTAATAATTAGCTCAGATTATAATATTTGTTTTATTTGAATATTAATTTATTTTATTTTTAAATTTTATAGTTTGAAGAGCATCTATAACAATATTTGCTAGTAAAAAGAGGAAAAATATAATAATTTTATAAAATATAATTAAATTTATTAGATGTTTTTATAATCAACAGGATGTCTATAAAATATTTTACATCATAAACTTATCTTATAAAGTTTAGGTCAATGACCGTAATTTTAATAAAAAATAAGAAATTTACACTATTTTTTGAAAAAAATTAATTTATTATTTTTAAAATAATTAAAAATTTTTTCTTAAAAAGATTGTTATTTTATATCTTCTATGAAGAGAAAAGCATTAATATTACTTAATAATATATATTTTATTTTTTTTAAAAAAGCATTACTTTTATTTAGAAAAATAATTAATAAAATATGAATTTAAAATATACATTTATCATATATTAATAGTTTATTTCTAATACAATTAACACGAATTAGATTAGTTAATAACATAGATAGAATATTATTGATAATATTAATGTATTTTAATAAGTGATTATTTAGCGAACTATAGAAATATGATAGGTATGCATTTACATAAGTAATAAACTATAATTATTCATTAATTTAATAATTAAAATATTTGATAATATAAAGATATAATTTTAGAAACCGTTTGATATGATAAATAATCATACGATTCACACAACAATTAGATTGCTATAAAGTGTTGTAAATTACTTATTTAAAGATTTTTTCACTTTCTGAAGTATATGAATATTCAGATAATTATGAATATTCATATGATTTAATAATTACCGTTTTGATGGGCGTAATGCTGGAAATAAAATAACATCCCTAATCGTATGACTGTTAGTAAATAGCATCACCATACGGTCAATACCAATACCTAAACCAGCTGTGGGTGGCATGCCGTACTCTAATGCAGTCACATAGTCTTCATCATAAAAGATCTCTTCCTCATCACTGTCATCTTTTTGATGAATTTGTTTAGAAAAACGTTCAACTTGATCTTCTGCATCATTTAATTCAGAGAAACCATTACCAATTTCACATCCACCAATAAATAACTCGAAACGATCTGTAATAAATGGATTGTTATCATTACGGCGGGCAAAGGGTGAAATTTCTGCTGGGTATTCAATAATAAATGTAGGTTGAATTAAGTGATTTTCAGCAACTTCTTCAAAGATCTTATATTGAATTTTACCTAATCCCCAATTTTTGTTTATTTTAATCCCAATAGATTGCGCAATAGAAAGTGTTTTTTTTATGTTGTTAATATCATCGAAAGTAATTTCAGGGCAATATTTGCAAATAGCTTCTTGCATAGTTAATTTAGAAAATGGTTTATTAAAATCAAATTCTTGCTCACCATATTTTACTATGGTGTGGCCTAATACTTCTTGTGCTAATTTACAAAACATCTCTTCAATCAAATTAATGAGGTCATGGTAATTTGCGTACGCCATATACAGTTCCATCATAGTGAATTCAGGATTGTGACGTGACGACAAACCTTCGTTACGAAAGTTACGATTGATTTCAAATATTCGTTCAAAGCCACCAATAACTAAACGTTTTAGATATAATTCAGGTGCAATACGTAAGAACATATCAATATCTAGTGCATGATGATGAGTAATAAAGGGACGTGCTGATGCACCACCAGGAATAGATTGCATCATTGGTGTTTCAACTTCCATAAATTCTTTATCTGCCATAAAATTTCGTAATGCAGTTATAATCTTCGAACGTGCTATAAAAATGTTACGAGAATCATTATTTGCAATTAAGTCAAGATAACGCTGACGATAACGTGTTTCTTTATTTGTTAGGCCGTGAAATTTATCTGGTAATGGACGGAGTGCTTTTGTTAGCAAACTCAGTTTATGACAGTGAATAGTCAATTCACCCGTTTTCGTTTTAAACAAATGACCTTTTGCACCTATAATGTCACCTAAGTCCCATTGTTTAAATTGTTCATTATAAATATTTTCTGGGAAATCATCGCAAGAAACATAAATTTGAATTCGACCCCCCATATCTTGTAGTGTAGCAAATGATATTTTACCCATAATACGGTGATATATCATACGACCAGCTATGGCAACATTGATATTTAAATTCTTTAACTCTTCTGATGATTTTTTATGATATTTAGAATGAATTTTTGCAAATGTTAAGTCACAGCGAAAATCATTCGGAAATGCGACTCCTTGTTTCCGTAAAGAAGACAGTTTCTCTTTACGTTTTTTTAGTTCATTATTAAAATTGTAGGTTTTTTCAACACTTTTTTTTGCCTGAGACATTTTTCCCTCATAGGCCAGATTTGAGGCTAGCTTCAATAAATTTATCTAAATGACCATCCAGTACAGCTTGTGTGTTACGCATTTCCAAGCCAGTACGTAAATCTTTAATACGAGAATCATCAAGCACATAAGAACGAATCTGACTACCCCATCCAATATTTGATTTATTTTCCTCTCTCGCTTGTTTATCTGCTTTTTTCTTCTGCATTTCTAATTCATAAAGTTTTGCTTTCAACTGACGCTTAGCTTGGTCTTTATTTTTATGTTGCGAACGATCATTTTGGCATTGAGTGACGATATTCGTGGGAATATGTGTAATACGTACAGCAGATTCAGTTTTATTCACATGTTGACCACCTGCACCTGATGCACGATAAACATCAACACGTAAATCTGCTGGATTAATTTCAATATCAATATTGTCATCAACTTCAGGATAAATAAAAATTGAAGTAAAAGAAGTATGACGGCGACCTCCTGAGTCAAAAGGGCTTTTACGTACTAAACGGTGTACTCCTGTTTCTGTTCTTAGCCAACCATAAGCATAGTCGCCAATAATTTTAATGGTTGCTGATTTTAAGCCAGAAAAATCACCATTCGATTCTTCCATGATCTCTGTCTTGAAAGCTTTTGATTCTGCCCAACGAAGATACATGCGCATTAATATTTTCGCCCAATCTTGAGCTTCTGTGCCACCAGAACCTGCTTGAAAATCAATATAGCAATCAGAACTATCGTATTGACCTGAAAACATCCGATGAAACTCTAAGTTTTCTAACTTTACTTGAATTTGTTCTAAGTCTTTACTTGTTTCATGCAAGGTATGTTCATCATCTATTTCAATAGCAAGTGCTAAAAGACCTTTAATATCATCGATACTTTGAGTGAGTTGATCGAGAGTGTTAATAAAATTTTCAAGAGAAGAACGTTCTTTTCCTAGTAACTGTGCTTTTTGTGGTTTATTCCAAATATTAGATTGTTCAAGTTCTCTCTTAACTTCTTCTAGTCGTTCTTTTTTAACGGCGTAGTTAAAAATATTCCTTAGCAATAATGTTCGTTTAGAGAAATCTTGAATTTTGCTTTTTATTGAGTTTATTTCAAAAGTCATTTTCCATATCTTAATATTAGATTATTATATATAATAAATTCATTATACATCATCAATTATACAGGATTTTTTTAATATTTATATATTTGTTGCAATTTAACTAGTATAAATTTTCATTGTAAACAAAAATATTCAATGTTTGATAATAAATTGTATTCTTTCTTATTTTCTCATATTTTTTAATAAGACCTGTCTCGCTATACATCAAAATATACGTCACATTATTTTAGTATAGAGTTGCATTAAAAAATTAATAGAATTATAAAGAAGTTTAATCTGAAAGATAGATTTATTTAAAGATAGTATTTTTAATTATTCATTAAATATTTCTATGTATATAAAAGTAATTTCAATAAATTTTAAAATCGATTTGTATGAAGGTTATATTATTATGAATCTATATTTTTATTCTAATGTTTGACTTCATTGTATTAAGTATTCAAATACTGTCAAGTGATGACAACATTAATTTCAGATAACGTTAATTTATTATTGTTATAATAATTAAAGATATGCATTAAATATATGTTTTATAAATAATTATTTATAAGAAAATTTTTATAGATCAATTCTTTTATCTTTAATGTAAATTTATTATGTTTTAATTCACTTTTACTCTTAGTAAAACTCTTCAAAAAAGAAATGAAATCGTATTATCTTTTAATATTTTAAAACATGCTTAACTAACTGTTATAGTATAGTAACAAGACTGTTGCATTAACCTAAGTTTTAGAGATTTGATGTTTTAATATTTTTTGTATATGTAGAATCGTGTATTTAATGATATGTTCTGTTAATGTGTTATTTTATTATAATCAAGATATAATAACAGAATAATAGTATTATTTTTAATGTTTGATGTAATTATTTTAACATTATTTAAGATGATTTATAATCAGTATATGTAATTATATTATTAATATACTTTTGTTTTTATTCAGGAACATTAATGCCTTTTTGCTAAAGTTTTGTTTGAATTCAATCTCAAGTTTAGCGCACAGTAAGATAATGTGTTAATGAGTTTTGTGTATAAAATTAATATTTTAGTACATAGTAACTCAATATTTAACGTGTATATTATCAAGATGGTTTTGTTGTATTTAATGTACTAATAGTACATATTTAAAAGTGTTTTTAACGAAACAGGTAAGTTTAATTTTTGATATTTAAATCAATGCTGTTTTTCTAAAAATTAGTATTATTTAGTGAAAGTGCGTTCATTTATAACTGGTTTTATTAATTATATTTTAATAATATTATCTTAATAATTTGAATATTAAGGCATTTAATCTTTAGAAGGTGATTCTAATATAAATTAGTCATTATAGATATTAGGGTTAGTGATTTTATCTGTATTGAGTAAGATTGAGCGAATCAGTAGTTATTTGTCATAATAACTGTAATATCCAGTTGATTATCAAATTTAATATTTTTTATATAAAATATTTGATCAATCATTATGATTGGCTTGTTCTTGATAGTTATAAGCTGTTTGCTATAAGTTACGTTAGATATATCTAGTTTGACATTGGTTTTCTAGTATGTAATTTAAATTTACATAACTTATGAACCTGAAAGAAACAGAGTGCTACATTTTCATGAGAGCTCTATTGAAAGTGCAATCACCGAGATGATAATAAACCAATGATTTTTAATACGTTATGGAGTAATCTTAATAGATTTTAGTATTAAATTATATTCGATAACTTACTGTATAAGTAATCTAAGATTTGAATTGCGTCAATACAAGTAATATCCTGATTGGAATAAACTAGTGTAAAATATAAAGAGATGCTATTAAGACAAGTATATTTTAATTAATGATTTCTGATGTAATAACATCTCAATATTTATAATAATAGAGTATTTACTACAAGTATCTAAAATTGTATCTAGTACTAATAAATAACATAATAAGAATTAACTATCGCATATGATAACATAAGACGTCCAAGTCATTTTAAGTATAATCTTGTACTGCATAATATATTGATTAATAGCAACTGTAAGTGAATAATAACAACAACTTATAATATATTCTTGAGTATAGAAAGATGCAAGATAAAGAATCTCACTACTCGTGATTTAATTTTTTTAGTGGTATTTTAAGTAAAATATAGTAAAACTGTGATGATTTAACTAACGAAAAGATTAATGTATTTTTTTTATAGTAACTTCAAGTATAGTTTAAAAATAAAGAAATAATAAATTTCTAGACGCTTTAAAATAAGTATTTAATTGTTAATATTACTAATTTTTATAAAAGAGTACTTAAAAATTCACCCACGCTTTTGACTGAGCAATAAATTTTTCTTTCAATAAATATTTACTGTTATTGTCATGTAAGTAATTTTATTTAAAGTATGTATAGGATTTAATTTTTATTAAAGATGATTTTATATATTTAAATAAGAAGTCACACTTATTAGCTTATTGCTAATTTTGTTAGCCATATTGGCTAGAATTAAGTTAAAAAGTTAAAATGTACGTTTCCAATAATAATTTATTATCGTATCATTGTTTTGTGCATATTATAGGATATGTATAAATGTATCTTTTATCTTTTATAAAAAATTAAACATATCTACCAGAAAAATGTATGTAATATGTAAATTTAAATTGTGATTAAAAATATATTAAAGGCATGTTGTAGCAAGTGTAAGCCTAGTCTTTAGAGTTAAGACTTTTTAAGTAGCGAGTAACATTTAACACTATGTAATATCTTTAAAATATTATTTTAGCCTATAATATTCCTGGGAAATATAAGATTGCTAAATGTATTTTTTTTAACAGTCGTTGTAACTTTTTTTAAAAGATTTTTGTAAAGTGTAATTAATACTTTTTATTATTTTATTTTTTTTCCTGAAGTTAAGGACAATGCTTTTTTGCAAGTCAATATTAGAACATATGAGTTTTACTATTTTAGATGTGTGTGATTTTTATTTATAGATTCATCTTTACCCTGTTGTGATCTTGTAATTTTTAAATTTTATTTAGTATTTTGCTAAAAAGTCAGATAATTAATGATAGATAAATCAATTGAAATTAAGTATGTAATTGGATTTTGATAATATTTTGGCGAACCTTATGTATTGTTGATAATTCTTTAATATAGTAGCGTGTTATTATAATTATGTACTATATATAATATATACTATCTTTTATTTGTTCATCCTACCGCCTTTCTTTTTAATAAATTTTCATCTATTTCACTAGTGTTATTATACAAGTTTATAATCATTTAAAATTAATATTCTATTTTTAATATTGTTTATTTTACTGAACTTATATGAGGAAAATTTTTAGTTTTTAGTATGATTCATCTTTTGATTTCAGAAACGTTATTGAGCAGTTCAATATTTTTTTCAGAATATTTATCTATGCTCTTAATATTTTTCTTGCGTGTAAATCATTACAAGAGTAGCGTTAACAGTTCAAAAACTATTAAAAAAGAGACATTGATAAATATATTTAAATTTTATTCTAGAAGAATCACTAGAAGAATGCATGTTATTTCTAACGGTTTGTTTTTAAAATTTTAAAATGATTTTATACAGTATTTTAGATGATTTTAAAATTGTTAGAAAGTACGTTTAGTTTAATTAGAAACTGTTTCAGTATATTACGATAGTAACCTAAATATATTATAAAAATGTTGTTATTTCTAGATATTTATTTTTGTTTTTAAGAATAACAGCTTGTTAAATAATCTATTAAAAAGTTTTAGTTAACCAGATTTAATATTTTTATTCTAGGGTGTCAAAATTGTAGAGAGTATCGTTTGTATTTTTCTTCGTAACTCGTTAATAGACAGTAGAAATAATAATAGGAACGAAGATGATTTACTTTCTAGTTTATAACTCAACTGTAAAGATAGTGATCACCCTACTAGTTTACTGATAGATAGAGGAAAATTTAATGATTAACATATTGATAAAGATGAATATATCTTATTTACTGAATATTATATCTTAATATTCAGTTTACTATTACTACTATATAAATTATTAATTTTATTTATCATTAAAGTAATGCTTGATAGATTTTCTCAAAATGTTTTCTAATAGTGCTTAGAGTCTTAGTTGTAATGATTGATTAATAAAATTCACAGAGTAAAAGTTAAAAATTTATTGTTGAAATGATTATTATTTTTTCTATTTAAATGCCATCGTTTTCGTTTAACACCTTGTAATTTCTGATAAAAATAAAAATTTTTTACGATATTTTTTAGTCAGATTATTTTTATTGAATGAATTGTTAATATACAGACGTGTAATATTCAGTGTGAATTATGGATTTTAGGCATCGTAACCCTAATTATTATCAGAAAGGAAATAGTTATATAAAACTATTATATTCCAAAAGTTTAGGAAGTTTATTTACTAAATGTAAATAACAGTAGTATCAACTTAATATTAACTAGTCTTGACACATCAGAATATTAAGTTGATTCAATTATATTAAATGATTTTATTAAGAATTTACGCTATGTTTTGATTTGAAAAGATTAAAGTGTTCACTGCTAGATGGTGTTTCGTTCGTGCTTTAGTAATTTATATATTGCACCGATCGTTGCAATACTAATAAAGAAGCAATACATTTATCTATTTTGCTAAACTTACTTATGAGAATTTTGGGTTAGGTTAAATTTTTAGTGCTAATACTTGGTAGTTTTGATAATTATTAACTTCTTGATGCTCAAAGTGACTCGAATAATATTGTTTAAAAAATAAAGAAAGTATTGATCTGTAAAAGATAATTACTTTTTTAAAGTATTACATTAAGATTGATATAGCTTATTACTCCAACAGATACAGTTAAGGTATGTTCAATACATGTGTATGACTTCAACATTCTAGAGTGTTATAAAGTACTGTGAGGCACTTTCTCTTTAATCTTTATTAAAATTTATACTGCTGAATTCTTTATAGAAACGCATTTAGTTGTCTTTAAATTAGATTATATTACCATAAATATCTGTTTATTTTAGTATTTTTATTTTTTTTATTTGAGTACATTATTTTCATTTTATAGACTATCTTTTGATAAAATTGAAATAGTATTTTTTATTTTTCAATATAATGAGGAATACATACTCGTATCGGTTATAAAATGATTACTATGATCTAATATAAAGAATCAAAAAAATTATAAATTAAAACTTTGAATCAGTAATAAGTTATTATATTATTATTAATTTTGAAGGGGTAATTCGGTGTACTTATGTTTAATATTAAGTGTTGATAAATAGTAAAGCATTCTAATAATGATAATATAAAGTGATTTTCATGAGTATCAGGTTATTAAAATTGTCTTTTATAATTTACGATAGTAGAATTACAATCTATTAATATTGTAAAATCAGTAGTTTGATTTTATAGTAAGAAGGACGATAAAGATTTAATTATTCCTCTCCCTGAGAAACGTAGTTTTAAGTACTGCGTAAAGAATCAGAAGAAGATAATTAATAGATTTTTACTTTTTCATAACTAGAAGATAAGCAGTAATATAAGAGTGTATTCAGTTACTCTTGTGAGTTATTTTTGTTATGTAATTGTATGTCATTAAAAATGAGACTCGAGAGAATTACTTACATATCATCATGAAAATCTGTAACATCGCTACTTTCAAAGTTATATTTACCTTTTTTAAAAGGTATTTAACGTGATTAAGTTTTTATTTTTCTTAGTAGGTTATCAATGTTAATATTGTTTTTAATATTACATACATTATCATTAGTTTATTTCTTGGTATTGCGTAAAATATTGGTTCAGTGTGGATTTTGTGCATTTCATATTATAAAAGTTGCCATTCGTTATTAGTGTTAGTTTACGAGTATAGTAGAACAACGAGTGCTTTAGTACAGCATTTATCTTATATAAAATTTATACTATCATAATGAGTCTATTGAATGATCATTTATCATTTGAAGCTTAGTCTTTATATTTTACATGATCGTATCAAACGATTATATAAAATGGTGCCCAGGGCGGGACTTGAACCCGCATAGCCCTTACAAGCCGAGGGATTTTAAATCCCTTGTGTCTACCGATTTCACCACCTGGGCTAAATGTTGTAGGCGCGTCCCGGAGTCGAACCGGGCTATACGGATTTGCAATCCGGAGCATAACCGCTTTGCTAACGCGCCTTATGCGCTCTTTTTATTGAACTTAGACTAGAAAATCATAGTCAAATTGTTGTAGATGTGGCATTAGTGAAGTGATTTTTGATTCAATACACAATGCTCGCTATTAAAATTTCAGTTTTCAACTGATTGATTTAATTTTTTATTGTAGTAATCATTCCTATTCGATATATTGTATTTTACTATTTTCATATTGTGAGTCAATACAATTATTAAAATAATTGATACGTTACTTTGTATTTTTAATTTCTTCGATCAAGATTCTTTTAAATAATTCCATGCAGCTTTTAAGTACTCATACATTGACCAGAATGTTAAGATAGCAGCAAGATATAATAATGTGATGGAAAAGTTTTCAATTAATGGAGTGGGGCGCCACAATAAGCCAAATAAAGACATCATTTGTGCTGTTGTTTTGAATTTAGCTATCCATGAAACTGCTATATTACTTCTTTTACCTATTTCAGCCATCCATTCCCTGAGGCATGAAACAATAATTTCTCTAGCAATCATCGTTGCTGCAGGAAGTGTCACATACCAAATATCAAAACTTTCTGTAACTAGCACGAGAGCAGTTGCCACCATCACCTTATCTGCAACAGGGTCAAGAAATGCTCCAAACTTTGTTGTTTGCTTCCACAACCGTGCTAAATATCCATCAAACCAATCTGTTATAGCTGCTATTATAAAAATAAGCGCGCTAACGAACAGACCTAAGTTGAGAGGTAAATAAAAAGCTAGAACAAAAAACGGTATTAAAAGAACGCGAAAGAATGTCAGGCATGTAGGAATATTTGCTTTAATCATGCTTAGTAATTTTTTGAACGAATTTAATATTATGAATATGGTGCCTTAATATATTTATTGTTTCAATGTATTATAAATCTTTTCTGCTAATACGTATGAAATAGAAGGTATTTTTATCATTTCTTTTATACTTGAATTTTTTAGAGATTGTAATCCTCCCATATATTTTAGTAATATTTGACGACGTTTTGGTCCAACTCCCTTAATAGATTCTAATATGCTAGTGTTTTTCACTTTAGTTTGGCGCTGTCGATGGCCTATAAGAGTATAATTGTAAGCTTCATCACGAATATATTGAATGAGATGTAACGCTATTGAATCATAAGGTAAAATTAGTCCATTACCTTCAGATTCAAAAAATAATCTTTCAAGTCCTGTTCTACGATCACTTCCTTTAGCCACTCCGATCAATAATGGTCGGTTTTTGTCCCAAGAAACAGATAAAGAATCAAAAACATTTTTTGCTATATTTAGGTGTTCTTTACCACCATCGATAAAAATAATATCAGGTATTTTATTTTCATTAATATATTTATTATAACGACGATTTAGTACTTGACGTATTGCAGCATAATCATCACCAGGTCTAAGTCCTTTTATATTATAGCGTCGGTATTCAGATTTTATTGGTCCACTTTTATTAAAAACAACACAAGACGCGACCGGTTGCTCTCCTATTGCGTGTGAGATATCAAAACATTCTATACGTGATATCCATTCACGGTGTAGAATATTAGCCAATGATGAGATGCGCTGATGAACAGTAGTTTGCTGTGTAAGTTTAGTTATTAAAGCAGTGGAAGCATTAGCATGAGCTAGTTTTAAATAATAAGCTTTTGCTCCACGTGGTTGTGTTTGAATATCAATTTTTCGTCCTGCTATTTGATACAGAGAATCAGTTAATAACTTTTTCTTAGCAATAATAAAGTCTAATAAAATTTCATGAGGTAACTTTCGGTTTTTCCTGTCTTGCAAATAAAATTGATTGAGAAAAGTATATATCACTTCTTCAAGCAAAGAGTGCTCAGGGACGTTAGGATAATAACTTTGACTTCCTAATATTTTCCCTTGTCGAATATATAATATATGAATACAAACAAGTCCCGCTTTAAATGCTACACTGATGACATCGAGGTCATGACTATTACTAGAAATATACTGTTGTTTTGTGATAGAACGTACTGATTCGATTTGATTCCGAAAATACTCAGCTTTCTCAAAATTCAATTTTTCACTTGCCTTCTCCATACGTTTGATTAATCCTATTAATACTTGATTATCTTTTCCAGTCAGAAATAAACGTACATAATTAACTTGTTGATCATATTCTTCATGTGAGACTATATCTTTCACACAAGGTGCTAAGCATCGATTTATTTGATATTGTAGGCACGGTTTAGAGCGATTATTATAAACTGCGTCATTACATTGGCGAATAGGGAATAATTTTTGGATCAAAGTTAATGTTGCTTTTACTGCGTATGCATTAGGAAATGGTCCAAAATATTCTCCTTTCATCTTTGTAATACCATGATGCATTGAAAGACGCGGGTGAGTTGCCTGGCTTAATAAAATATAAGGATAAGATTTATCATCTCGTAATAGTACATTATAACGAGGTTGATATAATTTAATGTAGTTTTGTTCAAGTAAGAGCGCTTCGCTTTCAATTTGTGTAACAGTTACATCGATAGATGCAATGTTTTTTATTAATTTTTCAGTTTTATGGTTATTAATGTTCCCTTGAAAATAGCTGAATAACCGTTTTTTTAAATCTTTTGCTTTGCCAACATAAATAACAGTTCCCTCAGAATCATACATTCTATAGACACCAGGTTGGTTGGTTACTGTTTTTAAAAAAGTTTTTGCTTTAAATTGTTCTGACACTATAATAAACTCTATTTAATTTTAATTAACTCATAATATCAACGATATGAAGTAATTTGGTATGTATAGGGTTACTAAATTTACGAAATATTTAATATTAATAAATATATAGTATTTTAATTTTAACTATAATAATCTTGTTATTTTTGCATACTCTTCCCTTTGAGTATTAACAATATCATTTCAAATATATGTATAAATCATTATTAATATATACTAGATACTTCTATTTTTTATATTGATTAATATACTGTAAAATTATAAAATGCATTGTAAAGGAGTAAGATTATTTTATAATACAGATTTAGTATTTGTATTGTATCTCGTGATTTCTCTGTTTTATTATGTATTCAAAATACCATAGATATTAATATTGAGTAATTTTAGTAAATATGCGTGATAATCATGTATGATGTAAGTAATAATTTTATTTCGTTAATAATTTTAAGAGATTGTTTAATATTATTTATGTGAAAGAGTAAAAAATTAAATAAAGATTAATAAATTAAATACAGTTATTGAAAATCTATATTAGTTTTTCGATATGTATTAATATTTTGAAGCAATATAATCTATGTGTTAAAAATATAATACTTTATTATTACATAAAATGTATAGAGTATCTTATGTTTATTATAGTAAAGATTATTATCAATATGTAACATATATATTCATAATTGTTTATTTGTATCATTTTTATCTTCTTGAATATTCTTTACGCATATTAGTAATTTATTGTTTAGATTGAAAGTGATTAAGGTGTTTTTTTAAGATTATTTGTTGTAACTGAAATTTATAGTCTAATATTTAAGTATGAACCTCAACATGTCATGTCATGTTGGGAAGTTTTACTTTTACAATAAATGTGCCAGGAGTCATATATGTGTTTTTAATCTTTTGTGTGTTGATGATTATCAATGTAGTATTAATTTTCGATTACTGTAGCACGGACAGAGCTAATTGTTTCAACTCCTTTTGCAACATTTTAGCTCTATTTTGATTTTTTTCAAAAGTTAAAGATTGTATGCGGGTATTAGTGCTGTGTAAATCTGGGATGAGAAAATGTCTTTTCGTAATATATTTTAAAAAAATACATAACAGTACACAAAAATCCCATATATAGAATTTCTTAGTCTATTTTCATCTACTAATTAGGAAAATATAAATTATTTAAATGTTTTTTAATTGATCTTACAACTATAATGCTGTTTTTCATTTGAAGAAAAAAAGATGATAAAATATTATGTCACAAACGTTCTGAATAGTATTAAACATTATCTTATTAATAATAAAAATATCAAGACTAATATTTGTTTTAAAAAATGACTTATCTAAACTAATATTATGTATAATTTTTTGATTAATGGTCCTCAATTGTATAAAACTCTGTTAGAGTACCTAAGTATTTTATTATACTATTACTTACTTTATTTATCGAGACCGTTATACTGATTTGTAACATAAAATGAGTGAAGGTTTTTACATACATGATTCTAAAATAAGTCATTTAAAATTAGTACAATATTAATTATAGTTTAATTTATTTTTGTGCAATATGGAGGTTCTAATGGCTGTCGCTCCTAATAAACGTTCGATAATGACATTATTTTCAGGACAAACTGATATTTTTAGTCATCAAGTACGTATTGTTTTAGCTGAAAAAGGGGTGAGCGTTGAGATTGAACATGTTGAACAGGGTCATTTACCTCAAGATCTGATTGATTTAAATCCATATCAAAGCGTGCCAACTCTTGTTGACCGTGATCTTACCCTGTATGATCCATGTATTATCATGGAGTATCTTGACGAACGTTTTCCGCATCCACCATTAATGCCTGTTTACCCTGTTGCGCGTGGTACTAGTCGTCAATTAATACACCGTATTAAAAAAGACTGGTATTCACTGATGTATAAAATTGAAAAGGGAAGTGTGCAAGAAGCTAACAACGCAGGACGGAAACTTACTGAAGAATTAATGGCAGTTTCCTTAGTGTTTGCGGAAATGTCTTTCTTTATGAGTGAAGAATTTAGCTTAGTAGATTGCTACTTAGCGCCACTTTTGTGGCGCTTACCAGTACTAGGTATTGTATTAACACCATCAAGTAGTAAACATATGCAAATGTATATGCAACGTGTTTTTGAACGTGATGCATTTTTAGCTTCACTAACTGAGTTAGAACGTGAAATGCGTTTATCTGCATAATGTTATGTATAACAAAAAGAATGAGTAAAATGATCCATTAGAGTAATTATTTATGACGTTTTGAGTAAAATGATTATTCTCTGATATTCAAACATAACCTTGAATGTATTTATTTATATTACCGCGTCTAATCGTAATGGTTGTAGTAAATTTTGCGTCATCTTGAAATGATATTAAATATAACATAATGAAGACTGATTAAGTTTAATTAAAATAAATCTTGGTGAAACACCTTGCTAAATGTAGCGATAAAAGCTATCTTGATTATTCATTGTTACACATAGAGTTTGTATGATATTCGGTCTAAAACTATAAATAAAAAAATTCTAGTAAGCGGGAAGTAGATAAAGATTATGCTACGCATACGAAAGATTAGTTTATGCGTTCTGAGTTAGGTAATGACTATTGTATAATGTAAGGTAGCAGAATTTCTTTTAGTATTGTTAAAAGAAATCTTATATTATACATTAATAATAGTAAATCTTTTGTATCCTTGTTTATTGAACACATATAGGTTGAAGAGTGTAAGAATTTATGCAAGATTGATTTTGAAAAACAGAAAAAATAATTATAACTTTCTAAGTTAAAACACTCAAGACGGGTATTTCAAATATTTTATAGAACTTTCATGCTCTGATGACTCTTATGTAAATTAATACTTAGTAATTATATGAAAGTATCGATTCATCGTATTTTGTGATTTTTTCATAGTGTTAGTATACGATACTAGAAAACTAATCTGTAAGATTATCAATTTATATAACAAAAATATTTATTCGTTGTTTATAACTAAAAGTTATTGTTGCTGTATAGATTCAAAGCTATTTACGTTTTTTGTTTTTAAAATTTCTTGTAATGATGTCAATCATATGGAGTAAGTTTACAATATCTAGTATTATATTTTTTGTCGTATCTAAATTTTTATCGAGATTATAGTTTTACGTTAGTTTGATTTATATTCTTAACGTTTTCGCATTCATAATTATAAAAGTAATGTTATTTTATCTCATTTAAATCTTGACTGGTAAAATGATTTTTAAAGATCTGTATGAAAGGATAATTTCTACTTTAAGATTTCTTATTTTAAAATTATCAAATAGTGATATATAGTAACTACTTCTAGATGCAGTACTGGAGCGTATTATTATTTTGTGCAGAGTTTGTTAGAATACACGGAGATGTATAAAGATTTTAGATAGATTAAATGACATGAGATTTGTAGTGTTTTATTACAAAGTATTGTAGTTTAATTTTTGAAATATTGCTTAATAATTACACTATTATATATTATTATCACATTGATAAGATATATTAAAATGATAGATATTTAATTAATTACATAATACTCATATTCGTTTAAACTTTTTATTCTAATGTTTTTATTTTTATGGAATAATTAAACTTTAGAAATTAATAGTTTAGTGTAACTTTGTAACTAGAAATTTTCTTCTACATCTCAATTTTACAGAAGTCGTTAATGTTTTGTTAAATTAACTTAATACTTTGACTATTTCATTTATTAAATATTTTATTAACACATAACTTAATATCTTGTATACATAAGAATAAATTTACGGAGAGTTTTATATACCGTCTGAGTATAACATTTAATTAAGATGTCATGGTTTAACTTTCACTTTTGTGCCATCATATTGTTAGCTATTAAAATATATATAGATTAATATGTTTTAATAATACATTTCAATTATATATTTAGTACACTTTATTTCATAGTTAATGACTATGAATTTCAATAAATGAATTATTTATTCTGCTTTTTTAATATAAACTATTATATGTAATTTTAAACAAATTTCAAAAATTGATTCAAGTAACTATCTTCCGAGTACCAGTAAATTAAACAATTAATTACCATAAAATTTCATTATCTTATTATTTTGTTTTTTAAAAAAGAGTTGCATTATGGTGCAATAATCAGATAGATTGCTTATTAATGAATTTAGAATAAATTAATAGTATTAAAAAATGAAAGTTATTATGACTGATATTGCACACAATTATCACTACTACCATCATCATCCTGAGTAGCATTTGGGTGATGTGTGCTGGAATACGTTCAACGATTCTTCCGGTGGCTAAAATACGAAATAATAAAAAACCCTCGGAAGAATATCTTCCGAGGGTTTTTTATTATTAATCAAAGAAATAATATAGAATAAATAAGTAGGTAAAATTATGTTAGATCAATCAAGGTTAAGAATTGCGATTCAAAAATCTGGTCGTCTTAGTGATGAATCAAGTGAATTATTAGCTCGTTGTGGCATAAAAATTAATTTACAACAACAAAGATTGATGGCTTATGCAGACAATATGTCTATCGATTTTCTCCGCGTACGTGATGACGATATTCCAGGATTATTAATAGATGGTGTTGTTGATTTAGGAATTATCGGTGATAATGTTCTAGAAGAAGAATTATTAAATCGTCAAGAACAAGGTACTAATCCTTCTTATAAAACATTATGTCGTCTTGATTTTGGTGGTTGTCGTTTATCCCTAGCTACACCAGTTGATTTTCATTATTCTGGTGCAGAATGTTTAAATGGTTCACGTATTGCTACTTCTTATCCTTATTTGTTAAAAAAATTTTTCCATGAAAAAGGCTTGCAGTTTGAATATTGTTTATTAAATGGATCAGTAGAAGTTGCACCAAGTGCTGGACTAGCTGATGCAATTTGCGACCTTGTTTCAACGGGAGCAACTCTCGAAGCTAATGGATTAAAAGAAGTTGAAGTGATTTATCGATCAAAAGCCTCTTTAATTCAACGTGATGGTGAAATTTCCAGTGATAAACAAAATCTTATCAATCGTATAATGACACGAATACAAGGTGTTATCCAAGCACGTGCATCTAAATACATTATGCTTCACGCACCAGATGAATATTTAGAACAGATTGTTGCATTGTTACCAGGCGCAGAAAGACCTACTGTTTTATCGTTGTTAGGTGATAAACAGCGCAGTGTACTTCATATGGTCAGTAGTGAAACGTTGTGCTGGGAAACAATGGAAAAACTTAAAGCCTTAGGCGCAAGCTCCATTTTAGTTTTACCAATTGAAAAAATTATGGAGTAACAAATGAAAATAAAATTTAATCAACCAATTATTTGGGAAACATGTAGTGCTGCTCAGAAAAAATTTTTACTGACTCGTCCTGTAATTTCAGCTTCAGATAAAGTTGCAATAGAAGTAAAAAAAATTATTGAGAAAATTAAGTTAGAAGGTGATAGCGCGCTACTTGAATTGAATTATCGTTTTGATCAAGCAGTTCTTTCAACTCTTCAAGTTGAAAGAACTGCTATTGACGCTGCAGAGTGTTGTATTAGTGATAGTATTAAAATAGCGATAAAAACAGCAATGGGGAACATACGTCGTTTTCATGAGGCTCAAAAACCTGCCGTTATCCGTGTTGAGACACAACCTGGTGTAATTTGTTGGCAAGTAACTCGTCCTATAGACGCTATAGGCTTATATATTCCAGGGGGGTCTGCGCCATTACTATCAACAGTAATGATGTTAGGAATACCCGCTAATATAGCAGGTTGTAAACAAATTATTTTATGTTCTCCCCCTCCGATTGCACCTGAAATATTGTATACAGCAAAATTGTGCGGTATTACTGATATTTTTCAAGTTGGTGGTGCACAAGCTATTGCTGCTATGGCATTTGGTACAGAAAGTATTCCTGCGATAGGTAAAATTTTTGGACCAGGTAATATCTATGTAACTGAAGCAAAACGTCAAGTCAGTCAAAGTCATCAGGGAACAGTAATTGACATGCCAGCAGGTCCATCAGAAGTGCTTGTAATAGCTGATCGCTTAGCAAATCCAGTATTTGTGGCTGCTGATTTATTATCGCAAGCTGAACATGGTTCTGATTCGCAAGTTATTTTACTAACAGATGATCAAGAATTTGCGCAACGAGTAATTAATGAAACAGCTATACAGATCATAGAGTTATCTCGTGCTGATATCGTAAAAAAAGCTCTGCATTCAAGCCGAATAATAATTGCAGAATCTATTAATCAATGTGTGAAAATTAGTAATCGTTATGGTCCTGAACATTTGCTTTTGCAAACACGTGATGCAGATGAGCTCATTGATAATATTACGAATGCTGGCTCTGTTTTTATTGGTGATTGGTCACCAGAGTCAGCTGGGGATTACGCATCTGGCACTAATCATGTATTACCAACTTATGGTTACACTTCAACATATTCAAGTCTTAGTCTGATAGATTTTATGAAGCGCATGACTATCCAGAAACTTTCTAAAGAAGGTTTGCTTGAACTCGCAACAACTATTGAAACATTAGCAGAAGCTGAAAGTTTAACAGCTCACAAAAATGCCGTTACATTACGTGTCACTGAAATAAAAAAATAAATTTAGGAGTGAGCCCATGAGCCAAGCTTTTAATGTTGTTAGTCTTGCACGTAAAAATGTTAAAAAAATGACTCCATATATGTCTGCTCGTCGATTAGGAGGGGAAGGTGATGTTTGGCTTAATGCTAATGAATATCCGATCGCTCCTGAATATCAGTTTAACGAACATAATCTGAATCGTTATCCAGACTGTCAACCAACTAATGTTGTTCTTAATTATGCAGCTTATGCTAAACTATTGCCCGAACAAGTTTTGACGTGCCGTGGTGCTGATGAATCTATTGAGCTACTGATTCGTGCATTTTGTGAGCCTGGTAAAGATGCTATAATGTTTTTCCCACCGACTTATGGTATGTACAGCGTCAGTGCTGAAACCTTTGGTGTTGAACAGAAAAAAATTACACTATTTTCTGATTGGTCTTTAGATGTAAAAGCAATTCGTAAAAATCTATCAAACACTAAACTCATTTATATTTGTAATCCAAACAATCCAACTGGCAATGTTTTTAATACAAAAGATCTTACCGAAATTTTAGAAATGACAACTAATTCTGCGTTAGTTGTTATTGATGAAGCATATATTGAATTTTGTCCTGAATATAGTGTAACTAGCTGGTTGAAAAATTATCCTAATCTTGTTGTATTGAGAACTTTATCTAAAGCATTTGCACTTGCAGGATTGCGCTGTGGCTTTACGTTAGCTTCCACAGATGTTATCGATCTTTTATTAAAGGTGATTGCTCCGTATCCATTATCAACACCTGTTGCAAAAATTGCTTCTCAAGCATTAAATCTGGATGGTATTACAATTATGAAAAGTCGCATTGCTACTATTACTAAGAATCGTACTTTACTATCAAGAGCATTAAGTAAGTTATCTATTATAGAAAAAATTTTTCCAAGTGAAACTAACTATATTTTAGTACGTTTTTTTAATAGCAGAAAAGTATTTACAACTCTTTGGGATCAAGGAATTATTCTTCGTGATCAACATAAGCAAGTGGGGCTAAGTCATTGCTTACGTATTACTATCGGTACTGAAACAGAAAATCTTCGTGTTATTGAAGCTATTAAAGCACTTTGTTAAACCTGAGCATAGGAAACATTCATGAGCCAAAAAATACTTTTTATTGACCGTGATGGTACAGTAATTACTGAGTCACCTAAAGATTTTCAGATTGATAGTTTAAACAAATTATTTTTTGAAAAAGATGTTATTCCAAGCTTATTAGCATTACAAAAAGCTCATTATCATTTAGTTATGGTGACTAATCAAGATGGGTTAGGAACAGAAAGTTTCCCAAAATCTAGTTTTGAACAGCCGCATAATTTCATGATGCAGATATTTAAGTCACAAGGCGTGCACTTTGATAGGGTGTTAATTTGCCCTCATAAACCTTCAGATAACTGCGATTGTCGTAAACCTAAATTAGCACTTGTTCAACATTATCTTAAAGAGGGTCAATTAGACAAAGTTAATAGTTACGTCATTGGTGATCGAGTCACGGACCTTCAATTTGCTGAAAATATGGGTATTAAAGGGTTACACTATAGTTCTGAATTATTAAATTGGAATGCTCTTACTAAAAAATTGATTAAACGTGATCGACATGCACTGGTTGAACGCATTACCAAAGAAACTAATATTCAAGTAGAAGTTTGGTTGGACAGAGAAGGTAATAGTAAAATTAATACCGGAATTGGCTTCTTTGATCATATGCTGGATCAAATTGCGATACATGGTGGGTTATGTTTCCACATCGAAGTTAAAGGAGATTTATTTATTGATGATCATCATTCAGTAGAAGATACAGCCTTAGCACTTGGGAAAGCGTTACAAATCGCTCTTGGCGATAAACGTGGCATTTCGCGTTTTGGATTTGTGCTACCTATGGATGATTGCCAAGCATCTTGCGTATTAGATATTTCGGGTAGACCTTATCTTGAATATAAAGCTGCATTTAAATATCAAACTGTTGGAAATCTCAGTACTGAAATGATTGAGCATTTTTTTAGTTCTTTCTCTTATGCTATGGGTTGCACTCTACACCTTAAAACTAAGGGAAAAAATGATCATCATAAAATAGAAAGTTTATTCAAGGTGTTTGGTCGTACGTTACGTCAAGCTATTAGAGTTGAAGGGGATATGCTCCCAAGTTCAAAAGGAATTTTATAATGAATATAGTAATTCTTGATACGGGTTGTGCAAATTTAGCCTCTGTTGCTTATGCTATAAAACGTTTATGCTATACTCCAGAAATTAGCCGTAACATAAAAACTATTTTGCAAGCAGATAAAGTTTTTTTGCCGGGTGTTGGTACTGCTAGCGCAGCTATGAAAAAACTTCATGAACGTGAACTCGTGTCTTTAATTAAGATATTGAAACAGCCTGTTTTAGGAATATGTTTGGGTATGCAATTAATGGGCAGTTTTAGTGAAGAAGGAAACATACCTGTCCCTTTACTTGGATTAATTGATAGTCCAGTACAAAAAATAGAAACTAAAGGTTTACCTATTCCACATAGTGGATGGAATCAGGTACAATTTCTAGCAGATAATCCTCTATTTAAAGATATTCGTGATGGTACTTATTTTTATTTTGTGCATAGTTACTCAATGCCTATTTCAGTTAATACGATTGCTAAAACACAATATGGTAATGTATTAAGCAGTGCTGTAAATCAAAAAAACTTCTATGGTGTTCAATTTCATCCTGAACGTTCAGGTGCTGCTGGTTCTCGTCTGATTCAGAATTTTTTGGAGATGTAAATAATATGATTATTCCTGCATTAGATTTAATTGATGGTAACGTTGTTCGCTTATATCAAGGGAATTACGCTAAAAAGATAGCTTATGAAAATAATCCTTTAAGTTGTTTGCAACAATATGAACAACAAGGTGCAAAATTATTACATCTTATTGATTTAGCGGGTGCAAAAGATCCAAAAAAACGACAAATTCTCCTACTTGAAAAATTATTATCGAGCGTTTCTATTCCAATTCAAGTCGGTGGAGGCATTCGAACTGAAGAGGACATTAAAACGCTTTTACAATCAAATGCTGCTCGTGTGGTAATCAGTTCTATTGCGATCAAACAACCTGAACTAGTAAAATCTTGGTTTAAGCGTTATGGTAGTGATGTTATTGTGTTAGCGCTAGATGTACATATCAATAAACAAAATATTAAAGAAATTGCAATTAGTGGATGGCAAGAAAATTCTAATTTATCATTGGAGCAAGTTATTGATATGTACCAGCCTTATGGGTTAAAACATGTAGTGTGCACAGATATTTCAAGGGATGCAACTTTATCTGGTGCAAATATTAATTTATATCAAGAAATTAGCCAAAAATACCCTACAATAGAATTTCAAGCATCTGGCGGTATTGGTTCGTTAAATGATATAGTAGCTATTTCTTCCTCTGGAGCTGTAGGAGTTATTGTAGGGCGAGCTTTACTTGAAAGTAAATTTACTGTTGTGGAGGCGGTTAAATGTTGGCAAAACGTATAATACCTTGTTTAGATGTTCGTGATGGGAAAGTGGTAAAAGGCATACAATTTCGCAATCATGAAATTGTTGGTGATATTGTTCCACTCGCTCGACGTTATGCTAAAGAAGGAGCTGATGAGCTGGTTTTTTATGATATTAATGCTTCATCTGATGGTCGTTTAGTTGATAAAAGTTGGGTCTCTAAAGTTGCTGAAGTTATTGATATTCCTTTCTGTGTTGCAGGTGGTATTCAAAGCATTACAGAAGCCGCGCAAATCTTATCATTTGGTGCTGACAAAATATCCATTAACTCACCAGCACTTGTAGATCCAACATTAATTAGCCGTCTTGCAGAGCGTTTTGGTGTGCAATGTATCGTAGTTGGTATCGATAGTTGGTTTGATAAATTAACAAAAAACTATTTGGTTTATCAATTCACCGGTGACGAAAAACGCATCACCCAAACTCAGTGGAAAACTTTAGATTGGGTAAAAGTAGTACAAAAACTAGGTACTGGTGAAATTGTTTTAAATATGATGAATCAAGATGGTGTACGTCAAGGGTATGATTTAGTACAACTAAAAGAAATACGGGAAGTTTGTCAAGTTCCTTTAATCGCTTCTGGTGGTGCTGGTGAACGGGTGCATTTCCTTGATGCATTTACTGAGACCAATGTTGATGGCGCATTAGCAGCTTCTGTATTTCATAAGAAAGTAATCAATATTTATAAATTAAAACAATATCTTGAAAAGAATGGAGTTCAAATTAGAGTATGTTAACAATAGAACAATTTAACCAACTCACATGGCAAAAAGTTAATGAACTTATGCCTGTTATTGTGCAACATGCTACTTCTGGTGATGTGTTGATGCTAGGCTATATGAATCAAGAAGCTTTAAAAGTAACTTTAGAAAGTCGAAAAGTCACTTTTTATTCTAGAACTAAACAACGTTTATGGACAAAAGGAGAGATGTCAGGAAATTTTCTTAATCTTGTTGACATTTATCCTGACTGTGATAATGACACTTTATTAGCATTAGTTCAACCTGTTGGTTTAACTTGTCATAATGGCACAGCAAGCTGTTTTTCTCCGGCTCAAAGTCATTGGGGTTTTTTATTTGAACTTGAAACTTTACTCAAGTCACGTAAAATGGCAGATACTACAAATTCTTATACTGCGCGTCTTTATGCAAGTGGAACTAAACGCATTGCACAAAAAGTCGGTGAAGAAGGTGTTGAGACTGCATTAGCTGCTACTGTTAATGATCGAGAAGAGTTAACTAATGAAGCCGCTGATTTGGTTTATCATTTACTGGTATTATTACAAGATCAACAGTTAGATTTAAGTAAAATTATTCAACGTCTCAAAATTCGTCATCAATAATATTTTAGCTGCTTCTATGATAACAAAAGGCTAAAGATGATAAGTCAGTTGAAATACATATGATCAAACATTATGCTTCAACTGCTCACTTAGCTTAAAAAAATTTGAAGTATAACAACAGGTATAGGCATCTGTATTTTTTATAAGTATAAGATTATATCTATATTCTTAGATGTTTATTTGTTTTAGATTTGATTTGACAAATATCTGCATATACATATTTGTCAGATCAAGTCTGGGTTAATTTTTAAAAATAATCTCTGTGTCTATTTAATAATATCTTTATTAGTATTGATTAGTAGTATAATTTTTGCACATCTGTAAAAGATGATGAAAAATCTTTTTGTAAATCTTACTATTTTATATATCTTCTCAGTGCTAGAAATGTCTACAGTGGTTACATTAGACAAGAAATATTCCAATAGATGGAATAATTATTTTGTTTGTGAGACGTAACGTATGTGTTATTAAAAAGTCTATATACAAAGCTGTGCATGTAGCTATATATTTATAAAGTTAGTTTTGATATAATAATATTCGTAGTAATTTTTTGCTAAAAGACAATGCATACTACTTTGAGTAAACTTTTAAAATAGAAAATTTTTTAGAAAAATTTATTTTTATTAGTAAAAGTGTTAAAATATAGTTAATGATAACTACTGAGTTCTACGTAAAAATAGCTAAAATAGTTAACATAAATTTTTCTTCGTTGTGAATGAAGAAAATATTATGAATATCGATTTCTTGTTTTAAAATACGATCAGGTAAGAACAAGATTTCCGGTATGAAATAATATTATCTTAGTAGATACTTAAGATTAATTTCATGTAACGACAGTGACTATAGCTAATAATATCGCAGATAAAAGAGTACTTAAATATCTTTATCTTGAACAAAGATTACTGTCATTATGGTATAGATTTACTAATTAGTCGATAATTATCGATATATAGCTAAAAATTTATAGATAATCTATATGATATACTAAGTGCCATTATTAGCAGCGCTATAATAACATGAAGTTTATATTTTAAATAATATTAATAATTACTTAGTCGTTAAATATATTTTTCGTTAATTAAAAAAAATTTTAAAACATCTTGAAAAATTATATGACGTATTTTGAATATCGTGTTCAGTTTGTGAATATTATATTCATTATCTAAAGAATTTTAAAAAATATTTAAGATGCTTTATTCTAGAAATTAAAGTAATAATATTGTAATTTTCTACAGCTATTATATAAATTTCATTAAGACTTGCACTTGATCTCTAAAATGACTCTTTCTTTTTACTTCAAAATTTTCATTTGACTCTTTTAAAAGAGTTCTTTAACAGATTTAATTATTTTATATATTTTATTATCGCATGAAAAATAATTTATTTTAAAATCTCGCGTTATTTATAAATAATAAATACAAATTTTCAAAAAATATTTTTATTTGGTTTAGAGAACACAGTTATTATTCTGTAACTATGTTATTTTTTTTTAAAATATATTAGATTGTATGATAGTCTAATATTCAGACTATACCAAAACACTATCTTAATTACGGACACTGATAAATAAAAGTAATATTTTAAATTGTCTTATGTTAGAAACAAATTCTATTTAATCAATGATAATATCAATACTCTAGCTGTCAATTGATTATTATATTATAATGTTTATATTTACTTACTCTGTATCAAAAATCACTTTTTGTTAGATATAAACTAAACTAAAATAAAATAATTAAGTTTATATAGATAAACCATATCAGCTAAAAACAAGGTCCGATTAATGTCTATACAATTTAAAGTACACTTAATGTATAATGCAGATGCATATGCTAAGTTTATAATTTTTATAAATAGACTTGTAATTATCAAAAACCGAAAGATTACACTAATACATAGAGGATAATGCTAATGGTTCTCGGCAAGCCACAAACAGACCCTACTCTTGAATGGTTTTTGTCACACTGCCATATTCATAAATATCCATCTAAAAGTACACTGATTCATCAGGGTGAAAAATCAGAAACTCTTTATTATATAGTTAAAGGCTCTGTAGCTGTCTTCATTAAAGATCAAGAAGGAAAAGAGATAATTCTTTCCTATTTAAATCAGGGTGACTTTATTGGTGAACTGGGGTTGTTTGAAGAGGGGCAAGAGCGTTCAGCGTGGGTTAGAGCAAAAAGTTCCTGCGAAGTTGCTGAGATTTTTTATAAAAAATTCCGTCAACTTATTGAAATTAAATCTGATATTCTTATGCGACTTTCTGCGCAAATGGCTAATCGGTTGCAAATGACATCAGAAAAAGTTGCTAATTTTGCCTTCCTTGATGTGACAGGACGTATTGCACAAACGCTGCTTAATTTAGCAAAACAACCCGATGCAATAACACATCCTGATGGTATGCAAATCAAAATTACTCGCCAAGAAATTGGACAAATCGTTGGTTGTTCACGTGAAACAGTAGGGCGTATTTTAAAAATGTTAGAAGATCAAAAGTTAATTTCCGCACATGGTAAAACTATTGTAGTATATGGCACTCGCTAATCTAATATATTCAATTAAGATTTTTAGTTTTTTCAGGGTTATAATTGGTTTCAATAAATATGTTTTAATTAATAATATAGTTTTTGTATTGGTAATTTAGTCAAACAGTTTTTTATTGACACATAAAATATTTTAATTAAAACCATAACGTCAATTTTTGTAGAATTTTTATGTGTATATTAATTAGTTTAATATATTATCTTATTGTACAAAACAGTCTAGTCAAAGAGTATTGTTTGATATTGAAGATTCTTAATAAGAAATTTTTTCTTTAAAATTTTGAAGAATATTTTTGATATACAATTAATTTTTTAATATTTTTATCGAAATGATTAGAGTTTACAATAATGACATGAGTGAAAGAATATTGAAATGTTTTTAAGTTTTTTTGTTCAAAAGTTAAAATAACTAGCGTCAGTAGGAATTTAATATGTATTAAATCTTTTATGTTTCACTGTTGTATATTAAACAATAAATGAATCATCTAAAATGAATTCTGTTTATGTTTCCGGCGAAATTATAGTTAATGACTATTTAAAATTCTTTTCAACAAATACTATTCGTCACAAGAAAACAATTTTAAAAAAATAAGAAAGGGATTGTTAAGATTGTTATTGGCAGTCGTCAAAATTCTAACACTCTTTTCGTGATGATGGATGCCAGAGAAGTGAAAAATACGGATATGCATTATTAAAAGTTATAATTCTGGATTATGTAGATACGTATATATATTAGATGTAATTTTAGTAAAAATATTTTATTTCATAGATAAACGCGATATCTATTATGGCTTTAAGTCTGTAGAAAAACATCACTTGTATTATTGAGGACTTTATTATAGTAGATAATTTGAATATGATTTCAATATTTTGTATAAGATTTATGATGTGTTTGAAGAAATTTTTAAAATAATGAAATATTATACATACTATATTTTTAATAGAACCTCAAACATTTAGGACTCGAAAATCACGTTGGTTAACTGTAAAAGCAGTATCGGATATAACAGAATTAGAATAGGTATTAACATACTTAAAGCCTTAATTAAGCTTATTAGTATTTATTATCTTATTGTTTAACAGAAATACTGAATAGGCTCTTAATTGTTTTTAAATGCATCATTACAAAAATGCCAAGTGATAAATTTATACGTACTGTTCTATGATAATTATTGAGCAGTACGTTAAATAAGTAATGAGTTTTTTAAATATATAGGAATGCAAAAATACTTTATATATATCTATTTTTTGTTAATTGAAATGTTTTACTTACTAAGTAACAAAGTATTAGTTTGTTAAAATATTTCTCGACTCATATTATTTTTTCCCATCTTTATAATCTTGATAAGATAAACATAATTATTACGTTTAGAAAAATTTTTAATGAACTTGAATAATGACACATTATTATTTTTAGACAAAAAAGCGGATAATTTAAAATTTAATATTTTTATAAATAGTGAGATATATTTATCTCTAATATAATGTCTTTTTTTAGCGGATGAATGAATATACCAGTAATAAAAATGTTAAAAATCTCTAATTGATTGAGGTATATACAAACTAGAAAAGTTAATCACTTCAATTGTTAAATATTTATCAAAATAAAGTACTTTTTATATTTTCTATTTATTGTCATTAAAAAATAACTAGTAAACAAATGTATCAGTGTAATGATTTTTAGATGTAAAATCAAGAGATTCATAAAATTCTAAAGAGAATAATATAGTTTTTTAGTAAAACGAATTAGTATTGTAATTTCTTAACTTTTTCTTAAAAATTTTTATATATTTTATCGTTGATTTTTTAGTTTAAATACACATCTCTATCAAACTTTTAACCTCTTAAGTATCAAGTGTTTTCACAGAATAAGCATGAGTTTTTTTATCTAAATAAGTGGTTAGCCATTCTGGGATACGTTGTTCTAACCACATTACAGGATTTCTAAATGATCCGCTAACAAAGCCGACATGTCCACCATGTTCAGTTATTTGATATTCAATATTCGGAGGTAAATGTGTGACATCAGGTACAACTTCAGGTGTCATAAAAGGATCATCTTTAGCGTGAATAATTAACGTAGGTTTAGTAATGCGAGGTAATCTTGGTAAAGCACTACATTTTTGGTAATAATCTATCGCATTTTCAAAGCCATAAATTCTAGAAGTAATAACATCATCAAATTCACGAATGTGCTTTACTTGTTTGAGTTGTAATAAAGTAAGTGGTAGTGAGCCAGGATATCGTATTAATTTTCGAGTTGCATTTCGCTTTAATTTATTAAGTAAATAACGTTGATAAAATTGTGAAAATCCCTTATCAATACGCATTGAACAAGGTTCAAGCATTAATGGTGCTGATACAATAACTCCAGCATCGATATATGCATCCTTACCACTTTCAGCTAAATAGCAGGCTAACATATTTCCACCAAGAGAATATCCAACAGCAGCGGTTGGATTATTTCCTAATTTTTGTTTTAGCCAATGGAAAAAATAGCGTGCATCACTGGTTTCACCTGAATGATAGATACGTTTTTGGCGATTTGGTTCACCACTGCATCCTCTAAAGTGCATAATTACACCTAGCCACCCATTTTGTTGAGCACTTTTAAGCATACCGTGTGCATAGGGGCTTTGAAAGCCTCCCTCTAACCCGTGAAAAATCACTAAACGTGACTTATCGAAAGCCTGTTCTTTTTCAGGATTTTCACTCCACGCAAGATCAATAAAGTCGCCGTCAGGCAACTCGAGTCGTTGCCAAATAGGTTTTATTGTCGGTGTCCGTCGAAAAATTCTTGGCAATAATGTTTGAAGGTGTGGATTTTTAGCCCAATGAATTGGATAAAAATTTTTTGACATAGCATTATTTAATTTAGTCATGTCTTATATAGCATAGAACATACTGTAATTATTTTGTTAGCCAAGCAAACATATTAAGGTTTATTGACTTTTAAAACTGATTTTTTACAGCAGTTTTAGTAAAAATAGAGTGTTTTTAGCTATATTACCAAGTATAATACTAAATATTATTTGCGTTAGAAATGAAATTATTTGTCTGTTCTTATTTGTATTTATAGTTATTTTTATTGAGATTCTGAAGCAGTATACTTCTTAGTTTGATGAAAATCTCTGATCTTAAATAAGAATGACCGTGATAAAATTCATAAAATCAATAGAAAATTAATCTAGATTTTTATTTTATACCTTTATGTATTCGTTTTGTTCTTTTTTTAATAACAATATTTTTTACGTTTAGTATTGAAAATTTAGGATTTGTTGTAGCATTTCGTTATTATTGAGTATTACTTTGTAAGATTTTCACTTGTGTTCTTATGTTTTATACTTTATATGGTAAAAGCAATAATAATATAAGTAGAAAAATATGTATTGTAGTTAAATAAAACAGATACAGTAATCAATTTTCCATAAAAATAGAATCATATTTCTGTTAAGGAATATAAAATTATAAAAATAGTTTTTGAATGTTTTTAGTTTAAATTATTAATGATCTGGATAAAAGATGTATAAAGTTAAACTGTATTTATGCAATATTAATGTACTTAATTAGTGTGACAAATATTATAAATATTTTCGTGAATTTATATACAGTATTTATTTAGATAATCTAAGGATTTTTGATTAGTTATTTTCTTTATTCTTTTTACATAATTTATTTCTAACTTATTAATAGGATTATTAACATTTTTGTGTGTCGCTTATTTATTTAGAGTTAGTAAAAAAATTTTACTGAATCTAAAGCAGGCATAATTACAAAGGAGATTTTATTTTTATGTAGTATTTATTTCACTATATTCAACATTGTAATCGCATGTTTCTTTTTATTGAATTTAAATAAAATAGTGTATATATATAATATATTTTCAAGCAGTAATAACAAGTGAGATTAAATGAAGACTGTCTAAATTTTAATCATGTTATTACGTTATTTTCACAATTTTACTATGATACTAAATTTTAAAAAAATTAGAAAAGATTATGCTTTTAATGCCTAATCTAGATAAATATTTATTACTAAAGTAGACATTGATCATCATACTAAAATATAGTTTTTAAGAACACTTTTACCATATAAACAATATTTTTTATAAATATTCTTCAATAAAATATATATCAGTGAATATAAATTAAATTAAATAAATTCAAATATAGATATAATCTAACAACTGATTTTATATGTATATATTCAAACTAATTAAAAATTTTCTCGAAAATTGATCTAAATAAATTTTTACAAATGTTCATGAGTAGTAATATGACAGAATCAATTAAAACTTATATTAAAATAGGACTAATTGCCTTGTAGGTTTTTTTATGTAAAAATTTTATATACTGACATATAGAGTTATAGTGTGAACTATTGAATCTGTGTTTTTGATTATAAAGTTTTCCAATAAAGATAACGTTAATCTTTAGTATTGATTAGTCAATATAGGTACATGCAAATAATTTTATAAATACTAAAATATTAAAGCAATTAAGAATGACTCAGTAGTTATTTTTTTCGTACTATCTGAATAATTAATGTAAGAATTGGAAATTAAAGACGTATTTATATGATCATCATAAATTTTTAATTATTATCATCTTTTTTTATAAAAATATACGTTAAACAATTTCTTTCTTGAGGAAAGGGTTGTAAATTGTAAATACTAAGTGTATAGTATTTTATGATCTTATAAATTGCGTATAATACATTATATGTTTATTCATAAGAAGTTAATTGTATGATCGTATCATGTTCTAAAATAATTTTACGTACATTATTGATTATTCTGTAGAATACAAGTTATCAATACGTTTTTATCTAATTTTTATTATTACGATTCATTAGATAAAAAGTAAAGATTTACCACAATGTGTTTTTTATTTTAAAATCTTTTTAAGGAAATCATATTTTAATCAGATATATCGATACTTTTAAGGTTTTAATGTATGAATGATCATAAAAGTGTTTAAATATTTTTATTATTATTAATAGGATTATTAAAAAATACTTTTTAAAATGCCTACTGCATTAGGCTTATCTTTGTGTTTGACGGTTGTAAAGCTATAAAATAGTAATATATTATAAATCTCTTTTGAAAAAAGAGAGAGGAAAATTAGTTGTTAACAACTACTCTCTATTGTGGATAAATATATATTATATTTTATAAGGTGATATATATTGAATAGTGAGCAATAATGCATTAATTTTTTTTAAAATAGTTATAAACTGATCATGCTAATATAAATTTTCTCATTTCTATAAGAAATATAATATTTTTAAAAAAAATCTGAATATATTTTTAAGAAATAAGACGTTATTTAATAGTACTAATTTATGTAGTATTATTTTATTCCGTTTTTGGTTTTAGTTAAGCTTAAGTATAGATAAAACATGAACTATATTGCTGAGTCATGATTAGCTACTTTGGTACATGTATTCAACAATTATACTAATTTTCGAAATAATTTATTGAAAAAATATATCTAGATCTTTCTGATGTTTTCTTACTTTTTTCTCATTAAGAAAAACGTTATTAACTTAGTATTAAAATTGCATAAAGATTTATCTATATTGTTAATGAGTACAGTGATGATAATTCTTGTTGTATTTTTATTGATGACATAATGATAAATAAAATATTTTAAATAAACAAAAGTGATATATGTAAGCACTACATTCACTTCACTTAGTTATCAAGATTTTCTCCAGGTTGTAGTATTACTTTTACTTAGCAGTACAATGCATGATCCCTCATAAAATAGCTATATCAAAATATTTTTTATAACACTAATATAGTGTATTAACAGTAACCGTTTTTAAAAGTATATTATAGTCAATAATTTATAATCATCATAAGAAAAGCTAAACGAAGTAAAATATTCCAGAGTAAAATAACAGTTCGTCGTTAGATAGCAAAATTGTTAAATTAAATTAATTTTAACAATTTTCTGTTGAGTGGCTTTCAGATTTTTCGTAATGACAACTGAAATATCTGAAGGAAATCTGATCTTAATATTTGATTTAAGTATTTAGCTTATTTTTACTTATAGTAATATATGAAATTTATTAATTATTTTTATTTATTGTCTATAATATCTTACAAATAATTTCATTAAGTTAAGTATCAGTAATCTTTTCACATTGTCTTGACGATACAATAACACCACTCTTTAAATACCACACGTTTTAGAACTACTATCACATATTTTAAAAAGAATACTGTAAATAGTATTTATTTAATAAAATTAATGCTATTGATGTCATTTTATCTTAACTTAATGAGCTATTATAAAATTTAATATTGAGTATCATATAACTTATTAGTGTGTAAATTAGCAAGAGCATGATACTTGATACTAACTTGTATTTTTTGTTCTGAATGACTTTCGTTATTAGATGATCGGTATAATATTAAAGGGCAAGATAAATACTAACATATATTCTTATGTTATGCTGGATAGTGAATAAAATATTATTAGCGTTTTATTAAAAATAATTTATTCAAGAAGATTTTTGAGATTTTAACAGCAGAGATAATAATGTTAAAAAGAATATTAATTTTTACTGAAGTATGTAATTTTAGCACAACTAAGAAATTTTTTCGAATATTAATTAGTCCAAAAGATGTTTTTTAAAAATTACAATGTTTATCTAAAATCTCTGATTGAAAGTAACAGAAGTCAAAATATTTCTTTGATATTTCCTTGAATATACATTTCATATAAATATACTCTATGTGATTCGATACGATTATGTTATCGTTATGAACGACAATAATACGAAAAAAAATTTAGAAAAGTTAAAATGATATTTAGATAATTTAGTATGAAATATTACTGTATATATTATAATATATGTTTTTGTTACAGTCACTATATAGAACTTTGCAAAAAATCTTCACAGAATTTAAATAGTTATGTATAATCGTTAAAAATTTTAGCCGCTTAGATTTTTTTCCTATGATTACTAAAAACATTTAGATGTATTGTCACTCTATCGCTAAGTATCAATACTAACTATAACAATATTCAATGCAGTCTTTAATATATTGCCTGAATACTTGTGTGCAGTTATCTAATGAATTAGAATTTATTGTAAAGTAATAATACTTTTAATTAACGGAAATTCTTATCTAAAAATAACATTATTCTAAAATCAATACAATTAATGAATAACTAAGTAATAAAAACATAAGTAAGTTCTATGTATGAAGTATGTCGTAGAGGTATATTAACAGTTCATCTTATTATTGTTTATTATGATCCTGTTAAAATATACAGATCGTTATATGTTTCTAGTATTAAAGTGATTAAAATTATTTATTTAATAATACTGTATGGTTTAATAACACTTTTAGATATATTACTCAGGCTAGATAATAAACAGATGTCGGTCTAAAATTTATCGCAGTCTAATACATATCAGAAAAAATATGTAGTAAGCATAGAAAATTTTTAAGTTATATGAAGATATTGAACCATATCAAGTAAAACAATATGGAATTAAAGTGTAATATATTGATAACAGATACGAAAATGAAAATCTAAGTTCTTGTCCAATTAGTATATATTAATATCTACTCAAAATTAGGTCGATGATATTATTAGTAAGCTCTTTGAATAAGAGTGGTCAAATTGTATTCTTAACTAAAATTTAAATACTGAACTATATCAGTGGTGATTAATTGAGTGTCAGAAAGAGTTTTAACAAATGAGATGTTTACTAGTTTGTTGAACTATAAAATTATATTTTTCCATATTGTCTTAGATTGTTATCGAAGCATATATTTATTAATTATGATCTTACTGATTAACTATGCTAGAATGTGAAATCAGATTAAGCTCCATTAAACACCAATGAATAATTAATTTCTGACTGTTCTATTAAATAAAATTTCAAAATTAGTAAGATATACTTACATGCTGAAATTAATGCATGCTCTTGAAGCTGCTGTATATAGTTTTTAACTGCTCATAAAGCTGATGATGCTAGCATTGTTGTCATTACTTATACTAATAATAGTTTTATTATAATATTTACATTGAATATATTAGATTCTTATAAAAATCTAATGGTAATCTAAATATTGAGCATCAGCTATTTTATGTGTTATTCTATCTTTCATCATTAATAATGATAGGTATATGTTGGCGATAAATTTATTATAGAGAATGTGGACTAATGCTGCTAAATATTTAAAACATATCTTAAGTTACAGGGAGAAATTGTATTAAGATGTCAGTTACCTCTCTAAAAATCTTTCAGATTAATTCATATCTCCACTAAATAAGTGTAAAATTAAACAGCTTATTATTATTGAGCCTATTTTTGACTAAATGTAATATATTTTACATTGAATATGCACAATGTTAAAGTTATATTGATTTTATGATAAAGATTGTAGTAAATTTAATCTTTTCCCACGCAAAAAATAAAAAAATTATAGTCAAAACTTTTTTGATAAATGTGCTATTTTTATAGAAATCTATAAGTAATTTTTGGTATAAATCGTCAAAACTCATTGAGTTTGTTTTTAGAGATTAGTTTTTTGGAGCTATTAATAGTAATTCATGTTATTTTTTAGTCATATGTGTATTAATTTGTACTAGAGTAGCTATTTTAATCATGATCATCACATATAAGCTATGATTAAATAGTTAAACACTCTGGCCGTATTGAAATATTTTCCTAACATGTTTTAATGAATTTATCAGTATATTTAATAATTTTCTATCAGTTAAAAAATTAAATGATTATGATAATTTTATTGAGTAAGATCAAAGACAGATTTTTACTTTGAATCAGTCATTGTGAGTTTAGTATTTGTAATTTTTATTTATTATACGTATTCATATTATATTTCAAATCATAAATTTAACACAAATAAAATATTTTTAAGAGACATTAAATTATTTTTTAGACTAATTTATAATGATAGGCATAGAAATAAAACATAGAGGTTCATTATTTTCTTATTATAAGAGTGACTATAGTGTAAACCTTAAAAGAAGTTTGTTAATATTTTAAGGTTGTTGTTATTAGTATTAAATATATGTTAATTAAAATAAAACGTGAACATATCATAAAAAAGTAAAAGAGTTTCGAACCAAATTCAAATAGTAATTTTTGTGTAACTGTAAGTGACTGTAAAAGTATAATGAATAAATTATTAATGATCTATACGCTTGTTAATTAACTGAGAATATTATTTAGAAGATTTTCTTTTTTCAGTTGTTGTATCCAAGTATTCACTCGTTCTTCTGTTAGTTCTGGCTGGCGATCTTCATCAATAGCGAGTCCGATAAAGTGATCATGATTAGCCATGCTTTTAGATATTTCAAAATAGTAACCGTCAGTAGGCCAATGGCCAATAATTACCGCACCTCTTGGTTCAATAATATCTCGAATAGCACCCATAGCATCACAAAAGTACTCTGCGTAATCTTCTTGATCACCACATCCAAATAAAGCAACAATTTTTCCTAGAAAATTGATCTCTGCGAGGGTTGGGAAAAAATCATCCCAATCACATTGAGCTTCACCATAATACCACGTTGGTATACCCATAATTAAAATATCAAAAGCGTCAATGTCTTTTTTACTACATTTTGCTATATCATGAACTTTAGCATTATCTTTACCTAATTTTTCTTGAATGATTTTCGCAATACGTTCTGTGTTTCCAGTATCACTACCGAAAAAAATACCTATGACTGCCATATAGTTCACGACCTCTTCAAATTTGTAATAGAATATAAAATGTAATGTAACTTAGTTTCTTAATTTTATTTTAATTGTATTAGTTAATTTTATTGATTATTAATAGTTCATCATAAAAAAGTGGTCTGATTTTAAGTTGATCAATCTATTTATTCCTCAGTGAATAAATTCCGTATAACAAAATTAGTTTTTCTTTAAACTAGATATTTTAATATGAAATAGCATATACAATAACATATTTAATATGTAAAATCTTCTTACAGACTTGTTTGATTATTATAGTTTTTTGTCAAGTGAAAATAATTAATAGTTAAATTGATCTAAAACGATCAGTATTTTATTAATGTATTTGTTTTTTTACAAATTTATGCATGCTCCGTATTATTAAAGAAAATATGTATTTATAATTATTGACTTTGATAAATTTGATTTCAATCTTCTGAGAGTCCATTCAAGATTTTTTTACAACACTGAGATAATAAATATTACATCAATAAGTTGAATATGAGTATTGAAATACTTCTCATAGCTTTCTATATTCCAGGGAATGTTCGGCTAATTTATTGTTAGTTTAATAATTTAACACTTCAGGATCAGCGCATCAGTCTAGATGCATTACATTGAGAAACCTAAATAAATACATATAGTATATGATATATATCATGCAGAAATATTTTATTTATATTACTAAATATAATAAGAAAATTCATTCTACTGATTTAGATGGTATTCATTTATTTTACTTTGAAAGTATTATAATATTTAATAAAAAGATTTTATAGTAATAATTAACTCTAAAAATATCAATCTGAAGTATATATCTTTACGTAAAATCAATAAAGTGGTGAATGGTATTTATTTTTTTTAAAACTATATTATAGTTAGTAAATATCTGATAATCATATAAAAATCAATATTTTTATTTTTATATAGTTAATCTGTGATCTGCATTATATTTAGACTCTACATATCCTCTTTAGTTGTTGTAAATTTTTTAATATAAAATTACACAAACTCAACAGTACTGTATATTTTTATGTGTTAATTCACAGCTCTAGACGATTGATCGTATTTTTACCTATATAATAAAGTTAAAATGTATTTATTATTTTTCTTTAATAATTTTAGATATATTTGATGAAAATTTATTTAGTAAAATTTAATTTCTCTTTGAGAATCAAATGAATGTTACAATAATAGTAAATTGTTTAATATAATAATAATTTTTAGTTTTATTATCGCACAAGATGTAGCAACAGATGAATCAGTGACACTAGTTGACAACTCAGTTATTCATATTATTGTTTTACTTGTATGACTTATTTTAATATTGCACATTGAGCATAAACAAGTACATCGTGATTTTAAAAGTACTAAACATTTAACGGTTAATGATAATGCTTTCTTTTGATTTTTATGATCTTTTTCATATTATCATCATATGAATGATATGAAATATAATGATAAAGTTTCTCATAATATCGCATACCTAAACAATAGTATAATAGATTTATAAAAAATTCTTTTATAATAAAGATCTAACACTTAGATAAAGATATAATTTTAATAAAAATGAATCATAGAATTTTATGAAAAATTAAATTTTAGTACGTTGAAGCATGTTTGAGCTAAGTAAAGAAGTTTTAAAATTTTTCTTTAATAAAAATAGCTGACTAGATATTGTAATTCAGAAAAACTAAAATGTTATAAATTTTACTAAATTGTCTTACATTTAATGTATAAGTATATACTGTAATGAGAATGATTGTAATCAGGACTTCTAATAAATTTAAAAAATATTTTATACAATCTGTATAATATATTATGAGTGTAAAATCCGTATGTCTTTCGCATGAAGATATTATGCTTAATGAAATAATACTTACAGGATGTAAACCTCTAATTATATTTTAAAAACGTCTAAGCTATTGTATAAAATCTTGTTTCTGTAGTGATTTCAGGACATATTATAAACATAATACTGTGCTTTTTAAGTTGATATGCTAAAGTAGTATTATAAATGCTTAGCTATAAGGAGTATATTAACTTACTGATGTGTATAACTAGGAAAGAAAGTCATAGAGATTATTGTAGAATAAATAAAAATTTTTGACTTGCAGTAACTTTTATCTGTATATATAAAATACATAAGCAATAAATAAGTGAGAGTAAAAATATAAATTAGTTTTTTATATATCTGTATCGCAATCGTGAGTGTCAAGTTAATTCTATTGAATCTACGGATTGTGAAGTAAAATTGTTAGTCGTTATATTGATTTATATTTAAATAATATGCAAGGTTGTTTATTTATATATAGCCAACATTAAATAGATTGATAATACCTGAATATATTTGTTTTTATTAGATATATAGTACATAAATATATCTAAGTTAGAGATTGATTGAAACCTAAAAATCCAAATTGAAGACAAAATAACATGCAAGGAACAATCGAGTGAGACGGAAAAAATAAGAGAATGTTAATTTAGAAGGTTGATAACTATTATTGTAAAATAATTTAACGATGATGTAAAATTTATATTAATCACTACTCGAAACTAAACTATTAGTATTAAAATTCTAGAAAAATATATTTGATAAAATTTTTAATTATTTTATTGATTTATGTATGATATTATTGATTATTATTAATAATAATTAACTTAGTATCAACAAAAAATACATGAAGTGTGTAAGGTCATCTTATTACTTATAAATTTATAATAAATGACTCAATTTTATTACAGAGCTATGCAAATTTCTAGTCTTTATATTTTGATAAAGATCTGCTATGCATATGAAGCAGAACTTCTATAACGACTTTTAAGATGCTATATTCAATTTAGTGTAGTTGTATTTAAATAAATAATTCAGCACTTATTAAGTGAAATATTGAAATATTTTAAAATAAAATAAATTATTTTAATAAAAGTTAATAATATTTAAATAGATTGATAATCTGAGAGATATCTCCTGAAGCGGAAGCAGACAGTTTTTAGAAAATTGGTATATAACTTAAAACACATTAAATGTAGTTGCGTATTTGTTTAGATATGATATTTAAAGACTCAATATTAACTTTTAATAACAATTAATATAATGTTACTATGTCTAGTTTAATATGAATAGAATTTCTTGTGTTGACAATATATCGTAGATATACAAAAAGATTATATCAAGTAAGAAATCTTACAAATAGAAAGAATTCTTTTTATTATTGTTTTTTATATTTAATATTGATATTGTTATTTATCTAAGAAATTGATTAAATAGCTAAGGACTGAAAACACATAAATAACTTACTTCAAAACATCACAGCAGTACATATTGCTAACATTAATACTCTAAGTGAAAAATGAATTTTCTGAAAGGATAATTATTTGGAAAAATATTTCTGTGAATTTTTTTTACATTATGATAGTCTAATCTAATGTATAGATTTCTGCTAAATAGATTAAAAATAATATAATGCGAAAGTAACTATTAAACTTAACCCAATCGCTAAATTGAGTTATTCTTTCATTAGTGTATTTATATCACTTGTAGGATAATAAATATTAGAGAAAATATTAATCAGAGTTTATACGGCATATTTTAAATTGAATTATTTCATATGTTCTATTGCAATGACATTATCATATAATAGTGAGATGATTTCAAATCAGTTTTGATAAAGTAAATTTTTTAGTTATTGTCAGGCAATAGACATGTTACGAAAAAGTAGATGTGTATAATATATTTTCTATATTTTCATATTGTTAAAAATATTTTTTAATAATATATACACCTTATTACTGTTTTAAGGAAATAGTACCATATATTATTCTTTTAAACTTCAAGAAGAAAAAAATGCAAAAATATCGCTCAATATTCACTTAGAAAAAAATGTAAAAATGTGTTTGCGCAATTTTTACTCATAGTAATCGAACATTAACAGAGTTTTTTTAATTGTTTATGCGAATAGCTTAAAAGCATGTAACTTCTAAAAAGGCAATAAATCTAGATAAATTTGTCTAGAATCTGAGAATACATCAGGGTAGATACTTTAAGGTTGTTCTATATAATTTATTAGAGTCATATTAAGCTATATTATAGAAAAAAAATTTTATCATAACTTTAATTTAAATACAATTAATTATATATATAAAGAATGTATTAATTGATGACGCTATATTAATAAAATTTATTTAATAATATATCGTATATATTCAAAAAAATTATTAAGATAAGGAAATATAATGCACTCCATATTTCATATTTGATATCTCAACATTATATTCTGGAATGTATGTAAATTTATTTTGGAAAATGTTGGAGAATGTAGAAGAACTATAAAAGAGGTGTTTGAACGCTTGTGTGTAGTTTGTTAAAATGATATTTATCGTCTTGTTGCTATGCAATAAAATAATGTTGAATAGGTTCTTATAATACAACTATGAATAATTTTTTCCCATTATACAATAATCGTTATATTTCATTTGGTATAGTACTGCTTTTCACTCTTGTAAATATTGTACATGCAAATGAATCTTTTCCAAATATTTTTCTTTCATCTTCGCCGGAAATTGATACAGAAGCTTATATTTTACTTGATTATCACTCAGGTAAAGTTTTGCTTGAAAAAAACGCAGATCAACGATATGATCCTGCAAGTTTAACAAAAATAATGACTAGTTATGTTATTGGTCAAGCTATCAAGTCTGGTAATATTACTTCTAAAGATATAGTCACTGTTAACGAAGATGCGTGGGCAACAGGTAATCCAGTATTTAAAGGCTCTTCTCTCATGTTTTTAAAGCCCGGTGATCGTGTACTTGTTTCTCAGTTAACGCGTGGGATTAATCTTCAATCAGGAAATGATGCGTGTGTTGCAATGGCAGATTATATTGCTGGCGATCAAGTTAATTTCGTACGCTTGATGAATGATTATGTTAATAAACTTGGATTAAAGAATACTCATTTCAAAAATGTTCATGGTTTAGATGCTTATGGTCAATATAGTTCAGCACGTGATATGGCGTTAATAGCCCAATCTATGATTCGTGATATACCTGATGAGTATGCCATATATAAAGAAAAAGAATTTACGTTTAATAATATTCGTCAGTTTAACCGCAATAAACTGCTTTGGGATAAAAGTTTGTCTGTTGATGGTATAAAAACTGGGTATACTGTTTCTTCTGGATTTAATTTAGTAACATCTGCCACTGAAAATAAAATGCGTCTTATTTCTGTTGTATTGGGTGCAAAAAACATAAAAGTACGTGATTCAGAAACTAAAAAACTCTTAACCTATGGTTTTCGTTATTATGAAACGGTTAAACCATTAAAAGCAGGCGTTGAATTTATCTCTTGTCCTGTTTGGTTTGCCGATAAAAAACATGTTAAGCTCGGGGTTACTGAAGATTTAGTATTGTCTATCCCACGTGGGCGTCTGAAAGATCTGAAAGCTAGTTATAATATTTTGACTAAAGAGCTAAAAGCTCCTCTTATAAAAGGACAGAAAGTTGGTATCATTGACTTACAGTTCGATAATCAGACCCTTCAACTGCCATTAGTAGTACTAAAAGATATTGAAGAAGGTAGTTGTTTTAGTCGTGTTATTGATTATATTAAATTACTATTCTATCGCTGGTGGAGATAGCTTGTAATCGATGATATACTGTATGCATGTAGTATATTTTAAAATATTATAACACGAATATCTATTAGAAAATATTCATTAAACTACTAAAGTTTTCATACTGATATGCTTATTACACACTGATATACTTATGAAATGATAAGAAAAGTATAGTATATTTGTTTAATAAAATTATTGAAATGATTACATATCATAAAATGAAAAAATATTTTCGAGATGCTAAATCTTGAGTCACTAAAGTAATTACTATTTATTTTAATTTTTATTTATTATATGCATATTAAAATTTTTACATCTTCTATATAGAATAGAATTTTATAAAAGGATAAAAAAATCATTATGTAGAATATTAATTATAAAAACGCATTTGTTTCAGTTATTTATATAAATTATATGACTATATTATCTCATTCTTTAACACTCATGTAATCTTTTTTTAGAGAATTAAGATATAATATTCATTTTCAGTATTAACGATATTAAAAAATGACTCTTAAATAACTTAATGTTTTTTTATTCAGCTTTTAAAGATATATTGTATATTAAATAATTAATGTTAATAAATATTAAAGATATTACATGTGAATATTTCAAAAAGTCAATTAATATTATTGGTAATAAGTTTTTTTGATTAAAATTATGAATTTGAAGAGCTATATTTGTTGTATAGTTTGTTTATTAATATTAATATGTATTTGAAATTTTATAATTGTTTTATGCGCATATAAATATACAATATAAAATAATAAAGATGTAAAATGTGTATTCTTAAGTGATATTCTTTGATAAATAAATTATATTACTGTGTTGATTTAAATATATAATGATATTAGAAGATTAGTAGAAGAAATATAATTATCAGACAGTAAATTCAGATAAAAACAGAGTTAAACATTGTATCATTGATCAAATAACGCTGAGTTTTATCAAAACTATTTTTATCGATAAGTAAGGAAGAATGGAAAATATTTAAGAGAGTAAAATTATAATGTATAAATAGTATTCATTTGATTTATGAAAGCAATATTTACCTGCATTTATCTAAATATTAGCATAATAGTACAGAGTATGCATGATCTTCAAGAGGGTATACTCATGTTATTCTTTCTATAAATTTTTTCTATAACTTCTATAATAAATCATATATTAGCACATTCATACAACTTATGTACATTATTAAAAATATTATTTTTGTATTATATAGTGATTACTTCAATTTACTAAAATAATTTATTTTATAGTCTAGATAAATATTTTACCGATTATATTCATACAATCTCTGAAAAGTCTAAAGAATTAAATTTAAAAAACATTATTTATTTTATACAGTATAAAAATCGCGTATTAAATATGCTTACTTCAACATGTTAAAATGCATCATTTAATTGTTAAAAAAGTATTTTTGTGTGTTATTAGTTTTTGAATCCACATGTAAAGTACAATAATTATTATAATTATTTAAAAATTTTAAAAATTGTACTTAAGCGTTTTGACAAAGTTGACGTTTTCAGGAAAATTAGGGTAAAATTAGTAGATAAATAAATCATGCGTTATTGATGCCGTTCTTTTCTAATAATGTTTATTATAAGTGTATATCTAAAATAAATTACTATCATCTTTTTATGAAAAGCATTAGATCACCTTTTTGAAGTTTGATGAAACTAAAGAAATATCTTTCATAATAAACTTTATTTAAAATACTGATGAGTTTTAGCTTTCCGTTTTTATGACTCATATTTAATCTTTAAATTTAATAAGTAAAACTCACATTATTTACTAAGTAATAAACATATTAGTTTGTAGTGTTTACGACTGTTTTGTTAATCATTATGTAGGAGTTAATATCATTAGATATAATATATCTAAGTGATTCTTCGTGTTGTAGTAAGTGAATTTTTTTGATGAATATTGTTTTGAAATAATGATAGTAATTAAATGCAGAGACAGCAGAATAGCATTATATTCGGTGTACGATATTAGTAAGAAGTATTGCATGTCATGATTTTATACAATGAGAAGAGAAATTATTAGATAAAAATTTAAATTTTTTCTTGAGATAATATTAAAAAATAACTTATATTTCAATATATTATCAATGGTAAAATAAAAATTAGTTTTCTAATTCTTTATTCGGTGAACTGTTAGGAATATCAATATGATTTTTAAAAAGCTATAATGAATATTTAAGAAATATACCTCAGCAAACAATAGAAATTATATATTACATTTATTCAGTAATGAAAATTAATATAATAAATAAAATAACCATCTAAACTTTTTACTCTACATAAAAATCATTTTATAAATGATTCATGTGTAATTAAATCATACTCACATATCTCAAAATGGCGTATCAATACTTTAAAGATTTATTCTTAAACGTTAAGTTATTGAAATTCTATCTTCTAATTTGAAGAAGGTTAGTCAATTTGTAAGGATTCGAAATAATATTTTAATACTTATGTTGGATTGTTACTCTGATATTTATTATTTTATATTGCACAGAAAAAATTTTACATAGAGTCTTCATAATATATATTTTCAAGTCTATAAAACTTTAATCTAAAAATGATAAAATATTGTTTATACTGTGTAAAATTTACTACAGAGATTTTACATTTATTTTAAATGTCAAATGGTTTATTTTTAAAAATTAAACAGGTTAAGCTTAACGAATAAAGTATTTTGCTTTTTCTATAGTGAGGTTATTATAGCTTCTGCGTCATGTTATTGTATATTTATCTTTATGATGACTGAATATTTTTTGACTATTTTTGATATCATAAATATTTATAGAAAAATAATTCAATATTGACGAATAATAGTTAAATTAATATGACTAATACATTAGTCATGTATACATTATTTTGAATTAATATGCTGCATTAATCTTAGCGGTCATTTGTAGTACACTGTATATTTTAAAGGGAGTGAAAATAAATATATTAATACATAAGTAATATTATAAAGTTTTCTGTTGCAGATATATGAGATTACAATATTTTCAGGTAATAAAATATTAGTTGTACTATAATGATTAGTTAATTATTATTCTCTGAATTTTAATTAGATAAGATTGTTTTTAATTTTTAATACATTCTTAATTTTATTAGTGAAATGTTATTTTTATAATAATTAATTATTTTAATTAAACGCTAGTTTTTCAAATACTGACAATTAAATAAGTAATCTTTAAAAGATTAGATTTTATTTTAAAGTGTGTGAAACTCTTTAAATTAATAAACTGTTTGAGCGTCTTGCGCTTTCTGATGTTTCAATTAATATTAATAATGAGGCGTTACCACCCCATTCTTTAGGAGCTTGATGAAAAGCAATAATGTCAGGATGTTGAGCTAACCATAGTGGTGTTTGTTGTTTTAAAATATGCTTTCCATGGCCGTGCATCATGCAAGCACAAACAACATCTTCTCTGTTACAAGCAGCAATTAATGCTCCAATTTCTTGTTTAGCTTCCATTTGTGTCAAACCATGTAAATCAAGAAATAATTCAGGAATATAATCACCACGACGTAATTTTCTTAATTCATAAGGATTAGAATTCGCTTTTAAATAACGCATTGGTCCTTCATTTTTTAATTTTGGTTGGTATTCATCTGAAAAATAAAATAACATATCAATTTGTTTTTGTTTTATTTTTTCATTTAATATCGGGGTGTATTTAGTGCGTATAGGTGTGTGTAAGATCTGATCTTGGTGAATTTTTTTTGTTCCACGCACTGCTTGTTTAAAGAGACTAATATCATTTTCTTTTAATTTAAATTTCTTGTTCATTTTTTAATAATCTTTTTATGATAAATTTTATTTATGTTAGTGTAATATATGGTGTGATATGATTATTATCATTTTAAGTATAAGAGACTATAAAAATCTTTTTTTAAATTTTATTCTCTCATCGTTATTATTAAAGTAGTTATATAAGTTTAAAATAGTTTGCTCTATTAGATTTATTTTCTCTTCGAGAAAGTGCATATACACGACTTTAACAGTACATATGTAAAAAGTTTTTTTGTATTTTTTATATACCAAAAACAAGTGAATTTCATGAAATATAATTTCATAATTTTTTATAAAAGCATTGAATATCATTATTTTAGATTTTAGAAAAAACTACATTAATTGGATTCGGTATCTACAAATAATTGTTAATAGTTTGTAAAGTTTTCATTAAAAATTATTATACTATTTTGTCATTATGGACACTGAAAATACAAATACTGAAAAGTGAACAATACAATATGCAGTTTTTGAAAAAAAACTACAATACATCTAAAATTTTCCTCTTCAAATAAACACATATCTAGATAGATATTTAAGGCTTTTGTTATAACATTGTAATTACTATAAGTCATTTTTGGTTTAATAATTTTAAGAATACACAAATATCACTAACATACTCTTCAAATATTTTAGAGGATAACAGAAAGATGCATAAAATTTTTTCGAATGATCTACAATAATTATACTCAATGGAATGTATTGAGATAATAAAACAAAATGCACTTTGTATTGCTAGATTATTTTCATAGTATTGAGTCTTTGAATATCACTTTATTTATATAGTGACGTTTTGTTATGTTTTTATAATGTTTTTGATATTGAATATGAAAACACTACATAGTTTTTTAAAACATGTTGATTTCTTTTTATGTACAATTTGTGTAATTTAATCAATAATAGGTGTAAAGATTTTTTGTTTTAAATACAGTGTGATACGATAAAGATATAGAATAAATTGTCTTATTTTTGTAAGATGAATTATCTGTTCAGTAGTAATAATAATTAATAGTTTTACCAAGAGTTATATATTATTATAAATTATAATATCAGTTTTAATCTATTGTATAAGTAATGAAATGTTTTGATGATGCAGATAGTATGTTTAAAGGATTATAATAACTTCAAGTTAAAATATTAATTATGTTATGATAAATTCTTCATATTATATGATCGAGAATATATGCTAATTAACTTAGGTCTATAATGATTATGTTATCTACCGCTAACTTTAAATAAATTTTTATAAAGTCATTTTTATATATTTTTTGGATTGAGAGAAATTCTATTATAATGAGTGTTAAATTTTTTTATTTTATCTTTTATCAGCTATTAATATTAGTAGTTTATATTAAAACTAATTTTTATAATTTTATAATAATATAAAATGTGTATCTTCTTTTTAGTTAATTTTTATCAGTGTCAATATTATTTTTTTTGAGTCATGTTATTTAATGAGTTTTTTATTTTTAAATAAACCAATATATATAAACATAAATATAATATATTCTTGAAACAACTCTGAAAGTGAAATGTTTTAATTTGATAAAAGTATAAAAACAAAATTATATTATAAAATATAATTTTGTTTTTATAGTAAAAATATGATGTTTTAATAAAAACAAAAGAAAAGATAATGTATATACGTATTTTTATATGTTAAAATGATTTTTGATCGTATATCAGACAATTTGTGTGAGCACTACACAAAACATTTCACAATAGTAAGGAGGTGATCCAACCGCAGATTCCCCTACGGTTACCTTGTTACGACTTCACCCCAGTCATGAATCACAAAGTGGTAAGCGACTTCCCTGAGGTTAGGCTACCTACTTCTTTTGCAACCCACTTCCATGGTGTGACGGGCGGTGTGTACAAGGCCCGGGAACGTATTCACCGTAGCATTCTGATCTACGATTACTAGCGATTCCGACTTCATGGAGTCGAGTTGCAGACTCCAATCTGGACTACGACATACTTTATGAGTTTCGCTTGCTCTTGCGAGGTTGCTTCTCTTTGTATATGCCATTGTAGCACGTGTGTAGCCCTACTCGTAAGGGCCATGATGACTTGACGTCATCCCCACCTTCCTCCGGTTTATCACCGGCAGTCTCCTTTGAGTCCCCGACCGAATCGCTGGCAACAAAGGATAAGGGTTGCGCTCGTTGCGGGACTTAACCCAACATTTCACAACACGAGCTGACGACAGCCATGCAGCACCTGTCTCAGATTGCCCGAAGGCACTAAAGCATTTCTGCTAAATTGTCTGGATGTCAAGAGTAGGTAAGGTTTTTCGCGTTGCATCGAATTAAACCACATGCTCCACCGCTTGTGCGGGCCCCCGTCAATTCATTTGAGTTTTAACCTTGCGGTCGTACTCCCCAGGCGGTCGATTTAACGCGTTAGCTTCGGAAGCTACTCCTCAAGGAAACAACCTCCAAATCGACATCGTTTACAGCGTGGACTACCAGGGTATCTAATCCTGTTTGCTCCCCACGCTTTCGCACTTGAGCGTCAGTCTTTGTCCAGGGGGCCGCCTTCGCCACTGGTATTCCTCCACATCTCTACGCATTTCACCGCTACACATGGAATTCTACCCCCCTCTACAAAACTCTAGTCAACCAGTCTTATATGCTATTCCTGGGTTAAGCCCAGGGCTTTCACATCTAACTTAATCATCCGCCTACATGCGCTTTACGCCCAGTAATTCCGATTAACGCTTGCACCCTCCGTATTACCGCGGCTGCTGGCACGGAGTTAGCCGGTGCTTCTTCTGTCGGAAACGTCAATCGTTGACGATATTAGCATCAACGTTTTCCTCCCGACTGAAAGTACTTTACAACCCTAAGGCCTTCTTCATACACGCGGCATGGCTGCATCAGGCTTTCGCCCATTGTGCAATATTCCCCACTGCTGCCTCCCGTAGGAGTCTGGGCCGTGTCTCAGTCCCAGTGTGGCTGATCATCCTCTCAGACCAGCTAGGGATCGTTGCCTAGGGGAGCCATTACCTCACCTACTAGCTAATCCCATATGGGTTCATCCGATAGCGCAAGGACCGAAGTTCCCCTGCTTTGCTCTTTAGAGATCATGCGGTATTAGCTACCGTTTCCAGTAGTTATCCCCCTCTATCGGGCAGATCCCCATACATTACTCACCCGTCCGCCGCTCGCCAGCAAGAAGCAAGCTTCTTTCTGGTACCGCTCGACTTGCATGTGTTAGGCCTGCCGCCAGCGTTAAATCTGAGCCATGATCAAACTCTTTAATTAAAATTCTCTAAAATACTCAAAACATTTCCTACTGACGTAGGTGATGTTTTTTGTATAAATAAACTATTTGTTAGTTTATTTATATGAATTGACGTATTAGTCAATTTTCTAGACTAAGCAGTTAAATATTTTTGATAGTGTATTGTGAGTGCTCACACAGATTATCTGATAAATTTTTAAAGAGCGTTATGATTTGATTTTTTAAAATCAAATTCTTTATTCTAATACTGTAAATTGAAATAAATTATACTTATCTTTGATAAAGAAAGTCAAGCTTTTTTTTATTTTTTTATGATATTCTCAATTTCTCTTTTATGTTTTTTAGTTTTTGATCATATTATACTTTACATTATTGAGCATCAGTGAATGTAAAGTATATAGAATTAAATAATTCTAGCAAGAATTTTTATATTTTATTTTAATCGAATGAAAAATGTATTGAATTATATAAAATACTATTTTATAAGCAACATATCCTAGAGTTTTTCAAATTTGTTAGTGAATATATTGACTTTTTTCCAATCTGTATATTCTACTGTAGTTTTTAGATCAGTGGGCCCATTAGTTATTTTCATAATAAAACAAATCATTATTTTATCAAACCAATTATAACGTGGATAATACAGTGCTCCTGAAAATACTGTCTTTAATGTTGGTTTCCATGGACTTTTTTTTAAGAATTTTCGTGTATAAGAATTTGTTTCTATTATATTTTCTTCTTTTTTCTCTTTTTTTCTTGCTATGAGATTTACACTAAAGAAAGCAGATTTCATTGCATTTAATTGAGAGTGATGCATTTTTGAAAATCTCAATAATGATTTATTAAAGTGCCCATAACGAATAGAAGCACCAACTAAAATTTTATCATAATTTAATAAGTTTAGATTGTTTTCTGTATTCAAATTTTTAATATCGCATCGGTGTCCTAATTTTTTTAATTGTTCAGAAATTTTTAAAATTATTTTTTTAGTGTGACCATGAGTACTTGAATATAAAAGTAGATAACTCATTCTTAATCCTGTACGTCTAATCTCGCCAGAAGGTTGGGGTGAATAATACTAAGAGTGTAAAAATTTCAAGACGACCAAATAACATTGTTACGACAAGAATCCATTTTCCAGTGTTGTTCATAGATGTAAAATTATCAGAAAAAGTTCCTAAACCAGGGCCTAAATTATTTAAGGTAGTCCCTATAGCAGAAAAAGCAGAAAATTCATCAACACCTGTAGCAATTAATAGCAATAAGCTAATAATAAATACTAGCGCATATGCTGAAAAAAAACCCCAAACAGCTTGAATAATCCGCTCTGGTAATATTCTTTGTCCTAGCTTAATAGCATAAACCGCATTAGGATGGACTAATCTTTTTAATTCACGAGAGCCTTGAAGAAATAATAATAAAATTCGAATAACCTTTAAGCCTCCGCCTGTTGATCCAGCACAACCCCCTACAAAAGCAGTACATAAAAGCAATATAGGTAAAAATAATGGCCAGCCTGAAAAACTGTCTATGGTAAAACCCGCTGTTGTCGCCATTGAAACAACATGAAAAAATGCTTGGTGTAGTGTTTGTTCAAAAGTAATGTATATTGAATAATAAAGCAAAACGAGTATGCATATAAGAATCAATGCTAAGTGAAAACTTATAAAAACCTTAAATTCAGGGTCTCTCCAGTAAATTTTTAAGCTACGACCTGTTAGTAATGCAAAGTGTAAACTAAAGTTGCAACTTGAGATAATTAAAAAAAATGCAATGATGATATCAATCGTTGAGTTGTTAAAATAACCAATACTAGCATTATGAGTTGAAAAACCACCAATAGCTATTGTTGAAAAACTATGTGAAATTGCATCAAATACATCCATTCCAGCGATCCACAAAAGAATAGCACAAAGAATAGTTAATAAGACATAAATAAGCCAGAGTATTTTTGCTGTTTCAGCAATACGTGGACGCATTTTATTATCTTTGAGTGGTCCGGGTATTTCAGCGCGATAAAGCTGCATTCCTCCAACACCCAACAACGGAAGTATAGCAACAGCTAGAACAATAATCCCCATACCACCGAGCCACTGTAACATTTGTCGATAAAATAAAATTGATTTAGGAAGTGTATCTAAGACAGTTAAAGTTGTCGCACCTGTTGTTGTGAGCCCCGAAAATGATTCAAAAAATGCATCCGTAATAGAAAGATTTAATTTTTCAGAAAAAATAAAAGGCAATGCTCCTACACTGCCAAGGACAGTCCAGAATAAAACAACAATTAAAAAACCTTCTTTTGCTTTGAGTTCATGCCTATCATTACGAGTTGGTATCCATAAAAACAAGCCTATTACTAAAGCAGTAAAAAATGTTTGACTAAAAGCTTGTCCAGAACCATCATGGTAAATTAATGCTAAAATTCCGGGAACAACTATAGTAAAAGAAAAGATTATAACGAGCAGGCCGACAATACGGGTTATTGCACGAAAATGCATTCGGCTAATTCCTTGCTAACCATATAGACTATATGTAGGGTTGAGAGGTATGAGCATAGATATTGATTATTAAAGCTTATCCTCTTGGCTCAATGTCATATAATTTGTCATTGATCTTTTATGTATCGGAAGCAGGGATAGTAATATATAAACTATTTTTTTATGATAATCAATGTGCACTATTGTCCATCAACCTATGATGCTATTACTAAATAGTACTAATAAAATTTCATTATATCTTAAATAGAAGATATAATGGATACTTGAATGTATCTTTGATAGCAGTTTATAACTTCTTGAGCGTTATGTTTGTCAACTCTGAACATGCCATTTAGTACTAGATACTTTTCTGCGAAATAGCACATTATAAAAAATGTATGGCTATTAAATGTCTTCTTAAGTTTCTAGGAGTTATAATAAGTTTTTCTGTATTATCTTTTAGCGTTTTATTTCTTTAAAAGAAAATGTTTAGGAATTTTAGAATGTTTTGTAACAATTATCAAAATCATCTACTGCTACTGATAGTAGGCTATTTATTTTTGATAATTTGGATGTACATTTTTATAAACAACCACTGTAGTGGTCTGTTTCTTTAACTCTTAGAGAGATTTTATTCTTTCCGTAAAAAATATGTGAAGGAGAAACAAAATACTGTTTCATCATATTAGTTATAATATCTTACTGCGATTTTTGATTTGATCATAATAAATTATTATGTAATTTTTGATATAAATACTTTTATTCAATGTAAATCACTTATACTTCACTTAGTGAAGTATATTAAATAGATTATTTATATTTTACAAAAATACAAGAAAATAATAATATAAAATATTTTACTATCTATAGTAATTATCATTACTGTTGCTAACATTTACATGCAATGAATATATAGATATTTTTTGCAATTAGATTTTTATATTAATTGTCTGTCAAACCTTTTCAATCATTCATTAAAATTTTGTATAAATTTTTTTCTTTATTCAGAAAAGCATAATATAATATATAGTTTTGACATAGATTTTAGTAATTATCTTAATTATGTGAAGAGAGTATTTTTTAAATAAATTAATGATTTATAGTTTATTTTTACATAAAAATTATTATAACACAACTATTTTATTACATTAATTGATGTCAATTTTTCTTATTTAGGTTGACAGGTGGTATTATAGTATCACTTGTATTTTGTATTATAATATTATTTTGTTATATCTGTTGCACAATTGACGTGCAATTCACTTATATTAATAAAAACCACACAATTTACTTACTGTTTGTCATTTTTATTTAATTTAATGTAAAATTTGTCAAGTTTTATTAAGTGTGATAATTTTTACATAAAGAAAGCTCTCTTATGATGTATACTACATATAAATCATTTATACATTTTATTTAAAATTTTATATAACATAAAATGTATATACACTGCTATTTTTATACTGAATGCATAAAATATATTTTATATTATAATGTTTTATCATGATAACACTAACTTTAGTTGAAGTATTTATATTTTTATTAGAAAATTTTTCTAAAGATTTATTTTTACATACAAAAATTAAAGTGAAAATTTATTTTAATTATTTTAAGGTAATAAACAAGAATAATCTATAAAGATATCAACTACAGTTAAATATATATATATTTTTTTGAGTTTCTTTATGTTTAGCTATATTTTCTATCATTTTAACGACAGTTAGCAAGCGTAATATCTTGTATTATATTAAGATATAGCGTTAATTATGTGTAGTTATTTTCATGATGTTTCCTGCGCATCACACACACTATAGATGAATACTGAGCGTATTTATCGAAATATGTCGTTTGAAATAATAAACTTTTCTATTCAAATTATATGTTGTTTATGATCAATATCTGTTTTTTAATGTTTTTCATTGATGATTCTAAGTATCTCTAGTGCTTTTGGCCAGTACGAATACACATATGTCCCAACTAGATTGTTTTAATCTTTCCTCAATAGTCTAAGTATTTTTATAACTTTTCTCTATCTACAAGTTCTTACGGTAATAGATGCTTTTTTTTGAGAATATATTTAGTAGTAGTGTATTATTAGTATGCTAATTTTAAGCATATATAGAGATACTCACCATATATCGCATATAGAAAAATTTCTTATCATAGTTGTATTTTTGAATACTGATAATGAAAATATAATTAATTGAATACTTTAACTAATATTATTGCTGTTGATTTTGAATATTATTATGTATGAATATTGCATTAATTTTAAGAAAATCTCATGTACTTGTTAAATTATTAGATAACTATAACTGTTTTTTATTAATATTGAAAGTTTACTAATTATATAGTAGTAGCGTATTCATTAAATTGTTCAAAAACAAATTTTTTATGTGAGAATTAAGGAGGAGCACTAAAAGACTAAGTTCATACTAAGCTTTTTTGTTATATTAAATTGCTTGATTATGAATGGTGGAAAGTAAAATATATTGGAATAATTACGGTTTATATATATCTATAAAATGGTAGCAATTAATTGTAATGATTCTCATCATTGAAATTATAACTAATTTATTATTTTATTAGCATATAAAATATACTCAATTATCGAATACATACAAATTACATACCACTTTCAGTTAAAATATTCGGTCATTATTAATAAAAGTTAAGTATAAATATTTTATCACAGTAATATCATGCGCTTTTAAATAAAATAATTTTATTATCCGATATACTGTATTTTGATTGTTATGATTACTATGTTATAGTGAGTAAAGTAAGACAATATCAACATTTACTAAAGTAAAAAACTATATAATAATTTAGTGTGATTTCATTTTTTCTACATATGACTTTATGTATGATAAAGTGGTTACTTAGCTTTATTTTGTTGCCACCACTTAGCTAAGATTATGCCTGTTGCTACAGAGACATTAAGGCTTTCCACCTTTTTTGTCCCACTTATATATATACTTAAGTTACCTTTATTCCAAAGATTATTGCTTACACCGTTATGTTCTTGACCAACAATCAATACCATTTTTTTAGGTAATATTGCTGTAGCAATATCTTGGGTACCTTTATAACTCGATGTTGTTACTATAATATAGCCAGCGTGATGAAATTGATTTAATGTTATATTGAACCCATCAGCATTAATAGCTTTGATATATTCAGAACCACCTTCGGCAGTTCGCATTGCAGCACCAGATTCTAACATTACCGTATCTTGTAAAATAACACCTTCTACGTTAAAGTGTGCACAGCTACGTATGATACCCCCTAAGTTATGAGGATTGGTAATATCTTCTAATGCTAGGACGCAATCTGTAGCTGATGCTTGTTGTAAATATGTTTTTGCATCTATACTATTACGTTTTTTAATTATAAAACATACACCGCCATGGTGCTTAGTCCCTGACACCTTATTCATTTCTTCTAAAGCAACAACATGATAAGCTTTTCGATTTACAGCCATCCATTTTAAAGTATTACTAAAACGTGGCGTCACTGGTTGTAAAAACCAAGCACGCACAATTGCATTAGAACGATTCTTAAATATCGCTTGACAAGAATTTTCTCCGTAAATACGAGTTTCTTCTAAACGTTGTTTACATAATTTTTTTTGGTTAATTTGACTGTTATCTGAACTACTATTATGATTATTAATTAATGTTTTATTATTTTGTTTTAAGATTGTGCGGTAATGAAAAATTTGAAGGAGTGTGTTGTTTTTGTAGTTATTCTGACTGCTATCATGCTCATTTAGATTAGTATCTTTTGTATCATTTAGATTATTATGATACTTATTATCGTATTGACTTTTCCGTTTTTTGTTATTCTGACTTTTATTACGAGTAAACATTACTTTTATTTTATTGTTTTTAGTATTTACAGTATGAAATTTTTTCATTGCTACCTCTATTAAAATATGGTGCAAAGATTATGGAAACTTTTCTTTCTATATTGCTGATTAATAAGAATATTATATTGCTTAATCCTACATTTAATTTCAGATAGTTTAATAATCAGTTAAAGTTTATTGATCGGGCTAAAAAGTTATTTATGTGTTCTAATAGTTACGTGAGTATTTTTTATGTAATAATAAAATCATTAATAGTAATTGCATAAATTTTAGGATTTTACCTAAGCATACGTCATGACGTTTTAACATTGAGTAATATTTTATAGTGAACCTATTTTATATTCAATAATTGAATGCTTAAAAGTTATCTTGAAAAGATCTAATTTATTTCGTGTGTTATTTCAATATATGTGTAAATATATAATTTGTAAATATTTAGCTTATATAGTTAATATGTTTCTAACATGTTAGTTAAATATGTAACGTATTTTCTGTAACATCTAAAAGATATTAAGGTGTTTTATATTTGTAATATTAATTTTGATATAAAATGTTATATGTATTATAGTTTTTAGAACTTTATTCGTATTCTTGATTTTTTTGTATGTATTACAATTATAAAAATTATGTTAGCGTTTCCAACTATTGCTTATGTGGATTTTCTATCTAGATATTATTACATCCTACTCTAGGAGTAGTTTAGTTATATTTCTCATGGTTTTTCTTTACAGTATGTAAATATTTCATAGCATCATATACTATGACATTATTTATGGGTACACGCGACACGTATAGATAGTTTTGACACTATATAGTTGTGCGTAAAATTGTTAATGCACGCTGATTTTTTTAAGGTTTTTCGTTTTCAGCTATTCAGAAACTAGAATTCAAGTTATTTAACTATTTTTAAATAATATTTTTAGTTTACTATTTATTTTGATTACAATACATAAGAGAATTATCTTAAAAACACTCTAAACAAGTCTTGAAAAGTTCATTAAACAATAAAGATCTAAAATCTAATAGATATTTACAATAGAAAAAAATGTACTTTAAATAAAAGTGGAGAACTAAAAATATTATTAATTTAGATGTGATCTATCTCCATACAAAATTTATGACATTTAACAGGAATTTTTATGTATCAAGATTTGATCCGTATTGAATTATTAGAAGCTGTTGATACGTTGGAGAAATTCCTAAATGATGACATCAATCTCGAAGTAACTGAGCAGGCGGCAGTATTACTAGCAGATTCTTTTAAAGCAGGTGGTAAAGTATTATCTTGTGGTAATGGTGGTTCTCATTGTGATGCAATGCACTTTGCTGAAGAATTAACGGGGCGTTATCGTGAAAATCGCCCTGGTTATCCTGCAATTGCTATTTCTGATGTTAGTTATTTGTCTTGTGTTAGTAATGATTTTGGTTATGAATATGTTTTTTCGCGTTTTATTGAATCTTTGGGGAAAGCAGGTGATGTACTTTTTAGTATATCCACATCAGGTAACTCAAGTAATATTATTAAAGCAATTCGTGCGGCACGTAAAATAGGTATGAAAGTGATTACTTTAACCGGTAATGATGGTGGTAAGATGGCGAATAGTTCGGACATTGAAATTCGTGTACCATATTTTGGTTATGCTGATCGTATTCAGGAGATGCATATTAAAGTGATTCATATTTTGATTCAGTTGATTGAAAAAGAGATGGCCAGTACATTTCACAATCTTAAAGAGTCTAATAATCTGTAAATTATTAAATATAAAGTAGTTATTCATTTACTAATATTTATTCTAGTTTTAGAATCTCTGTAGTATCGTGTAGATTAACTTCAGATCATCAAAACTAAGTATAAGCATTTAAAAGCAGGTATTGAAATACTTTAATAGTTTTTTATAGTTTAGGAAACTTCTATTTACAAATAATATGTTATGATGATGTAGTATGTTTAAAAAATATATTATCAGAGATTTCTATCAAAAAATAAACTAAATTTTACTGCGTGAAATTATATTAAGCGTATTCAGTATTTTTAGTAAAAGACTATTAATAGATTGATTCATGTTTGATAAAACTTGCAAATAAAATCAATCATGAAATTAATATGAATATGTAAACTTATATAGCTAGTTTTTTAGTTAGTTTAGCAGGTATATTTCAACAAATTGAGTCAATACTTTAAAAAGCGAAATATAATTTTATACCCTTATTTTGAATAAGGTAATTTTTCAAAGTAATACAAAACCTTTTTTTATTAACATAAGTTACAATTATGTTACCAGCAGTAGTAGGGCGTATTGATTCAAATATGATTTTTTAAATAAAAAATTCTTCACATACCAAGAGCGATGAATCACGAAGTAGCATTAATCTTACTCCTCGAGATATGTCTTATTTTAATAAGATTAAGGAAAATAATTACATTTACAAGATTCTGAGGAAAGTTGTATTTATGTGTATTACAGTGCTGAGCTTTAAGTTCATTCTATTATTTTGTAGTTAGTGCTAAGTTACATAAATTACTATATGTTCTGTTTTAATAGACTATTGCACTTATTGATGTTCTAGTTTTTATGTGGTTTGTGGTACACATTAATGTCCATGACGCAAGAAGCATCCTTAAATACATGTATCTTAGAAATTTATTCAAGTTTAATACTTTAAATCTAAAGTAATGGAGATTAATATTTTAATGCATATCGCGAGAGATTTTAAAGTATTGTTTAAGAACACTAAAAGTTAAATTTATAATGTCGATAATAATTACAAAATAAACGTCTTATACATTAAGCTATGAGCTAAATTCATATCTATTTGTGACCAAGTATACAGTGTTTTAGAAAAGTATTCTCTGTTGTGCGTTAATGATTTGTTGGCTCATGCTATCACTTATTATGTATGTCAGTAATAGTTATCTGAATCTTAACAAGAATATTACATAATGGGATATGAATCTTTTTTTGTGATATATTAGAAGGTATTTTATATTCTTTTTGTGAGAATTGTGATGAATACCAATCTTAATTGGATTAATAAGGATTTTTAATTTAAATAATATTCATCAATATTATTGCTTATATTATTTATTTAGAAAATGGTTACACCGAATATAAAATAATAATCTAAGTAATTTTCATTTCTAGAGCACGGGGGTATGATCGAGTTCAGTCAGAACTTACTAAATAATTAAAGAAGTATAAATATTTAAAAATACGTATGAGTACAAAAACTACACCGTATCTATATGCGCGATTATAATTAAAGTAAATATTATTCTTAAGTTAATTACTGTTTTATTTTATAATAGTATAATTACATATATTAAAAATATGACTCAATGACTCAAATATTATGTTATGTATTTTGGCGGTTTAGATTTTAAAGTATTATTTGTATGCACTTCAACTAAGTAAACAGAAAATTAATAACACTTATTATTTATCGTATCATTAACATATATATGTTATCTGCATCATTATTTTCTTTAATTATTTGAACAATACTATTTATTTATCTTATTTTATACTTGATTTCTTAGATTATGTAAGGTTATAATAAAATCTTATAATTCAATATCCTTTTTAATAACGTTATATTTTGTAATAACACATTCTAATGAAAAATTTTATTGTTCTCAATTGATATATTGAGATACGTTTCTTCATTAAAAAAGTTATAATTTGATATTTCTATCTGATGTACGCTTCTTAAGTATAATTAAATTAAGAAATTATTTAAAAAGTGAAGAAAGATATTTGAATCAATTAGTATGCATTATTAATTTATAATACTTTCTTTCGAATATTTTTAGTTTATGACTATATGAATATATATATAATTAGTCATGATTCTAAAAAATTTTCTTTTTTAGTAAGAATAAGATTTCTTCATATTATAACAAACATGTTTATTCAAATTGATCAGCTTGCTATTATTAGTGGACAAAATTATATAAAGAATTTTTATTATTGTTCTCTAATTTATCTATCACTTCATGTAAGATTAATAATCTGTTAAATCTATATAAGTTCTATGATCATGTTTACATGATATATCAATTTAGTGATAGAGTTGTTAGAATGGAGATGTTTTCTTGCTCATTGTACGCAAGAAGTTATTCACTGTTTTTCTGTGCGACAAAAATGTAATAAAACTCATTAGCTAGCGTGAAAGTAGCATTAAATATCTCTTATATTTTATTTACATGCATTGATATTGTCTATTTAATTTGATGTTACATTTGATAATGTGATGTTATATAAACACTTAATTAAAAATTATTTAAGCGCTTTTTAGTAACCGATACTTAGTGTTTTTATTATAAATATCTAGGATAAATTGAGAATTAACCGGACTGTATAATTACTCTAAACATATTTTTATTTTATAGCTCTTATTGTATAATTTGTATTTATATATTTGATGTTTGTTTTTTATAAACATAATACGCCGTTGGCGTTATAACTATTTTAATACTAATATTTATCTCATTAATTTTTACGCCTATTTTAACAAAGTTACACTCTATTTTAATGGTTTTTAAAAGTTTTGCATAGTGATATATAGATTACTTATAGTTTTTTATTGCAGAGTATCGTATGTTTCAATTATTTTCAGAACATTCAACCAAAATCGTCCATTAAACACTATCTATATATTCAGAATTAATTAATTAAATATTTTCAATTAATACCGAATTATAAGGTTGTCTTATTTTAATAAGATACAAAATATTTTTTAAAAATATTCTGAATAGTATCTATTTTGATATTAATAAACTAAGCATAGTTTATTAACAATATATTTTCTTTTATTATTGAAGTAGATAAATTGAAATGATAAAGTATAGTAATCAGTTGAACAGTTCAATCTGTCACACATGCAATAATAACAATAGTCTCTTGCAATATTAAGGCATATATCACTTTGATATAAAGTTCTACAATAAAAATTAGATGCGGGGCTTCGTAAGACGTCGTTTTTAAAAAACAAGTAGAAGAGTATTAGAGAGCATATACGCAGAATACTACTACAATGCGCGGACGATAATACCAGAAATTGTCGTGATTATTTCATTATCATTTATACGAAGTATGATTTAAGTATTAAAAATTGAAAATACAATTACGTCAATGGTATAAAGGATTAAAATAATTAGAGAAAGTATTGCAACATAGGTGTGATCCATATAATTTCCATAGCAGCGTGTACAAGGGTAGAAATGTACTTAAGGTTTTTAATCAACTTAATGGTTAATGACGTAGCAACACATTACGAATAAAACCACCACTAATAGTACTTTCTGATACTACAATTATGATATTGAATGGATGTATTTTGACGATGAACTTGAAGAGTGCTAGCCATGACGTCTACTTTAATGTCATTGATGTAAAATTCTGGATAATATTATCCATCTATTGAATATAAACAGCGATTTCTAAAAAGTGATTTTTCTGTAAAAATTTTTAATTGAGATTACTAAAGATTTATAACATAAATTAATTAAAGTCATTGAATAATAAATTTAAAAAATTTTAAGGATAACAGATCGAATGATAACTTTTCTTCTAAGTATTTTTAAGTCATTTATAATAGAGGAGAACATATAAGTTATCGTGTAAAATTAATATCGTTACTTCTCATATACAGTCTATATTATTATGTTATTATTAATAAGCCTGCATTTCTTGATACGTAATTTCAATATGATTTTTATGATTTCACAGGTATTTGTATCGTAGTGAATATAATATAACATTGTTTAATTACATTCATGAATATAAATATAATTTATTTTATATTTTTTAAACTTCACTGAGTGTGAAAATCATGTTGATGTATTTAGATACAATAGTAAATGATTAAGTTTTACTTATCATAATTATTTTATAATAATTCTTTTCTTTAAAAATAATATTCATCTAGATTGATATTATTAATTTGTTTTTATAAGAAATAAATAAATATTAAATTTACAAGTGATCAATGTAATTAATAATAGTTATTATTGTTATCATGTGATTACTTACATAATTTTATCGCTAGTTTTAGGTACAAATAATATTGGTTTCACTTTTTTCAAACAGTGCGCATCGGATCGAGATGTGTGATAAGGGATAAAAATAACAAAAAAGAGCTTTTTCTTATGTGATTGATATTTTAAATGTAAATAAATAAATTTTAATTGAAACTTATCATATTAATTTTTATAAAAATATTAAAGATTTAATGTTATTAGGTGAGTAGTATTTAAAAATATTCATTAAGGATCATTTCTTACATATAATATTAAATAAAAATATTTTATAGTATATTTACATTTGAAACATCTTAGGCTATACAATAATGCATACATTAATCTTAGTTTCATTTCTTATTTTATAGTAAATGAATCGCTATTTTCATGAAATATAATAATGGTGTTTAAAGCTATAATTAATGGAAATTAACGATAAATCTATTCAATAAATTATATATAAAATACCGACAAGTCTTAATTAGATTAGAATATTAGAGAATATAAATATTTGTCGATAATAGTATGACCTTCTGCCAAATTGGTCTAAAAAAGTAAAAATTAAAAAAGTAATACCTACGGATTTCTTGAACTAATAAAACCTATTATTACAGGTAAGGCTCTATTTTTTGTTTAATGATTGTTACGTTGCTTACAGGCGTGATAGTATATAAACATAGCACTTCAGTAATCTAACCTATGAGTCTTTAAGATGTATTTGAGTAAGAGTTATTTTTCTTTCCGTATGTATTGTTTTTCAAAATAAAAGTACTAAAACCGAGTGTATTTTTTATGATATATCAATCAAAAGGTTAATAATGATTATTTTATATTTAATATTTTTATCTTAAGTCATTAATTGTTTAAAGTAGTAGAGATGCAAGATTAATGCAAAAATTTAACTATTCAGTGTAGTCTGATTTAACTAATTCTAGATCCTGATTATTTAAACTAAAAGTGTCTTCAGATCCTCGTTTATCTTTAATTGTATAATTTTCTAAAGAAATAAAAAATCACAAAAAGTCTTCAACGAAGTTTGGCATGATACAACTATTGACGATTAGCTCTTACGATAATATTATTCAATAATAAATTGATAAATATAAATTTTTTAATCTTTAATTAAAGAGTAAATGTTTTATGCAGTAATATTTTTTGTAGATATTTATTTGAACATATCTTGAATAGATCGCTGATTAGGTTTTAAAGTAAATTAAATAGTTAGATTTTTTAATACAAGGAATATTTTAGAAGTATTTGCAGCTAAGTTTTAAGTACATATTTGTGATATAATTACTATAAAATTTCATTTGTATCTTTTAGCTTAATAGTATTCAAAGTATTGTTATAAATCAATTTTTTACTCTTAATTTTATTAAGATTTTATTAAGCATCAATCAATTTCTGATCTAGATTTCTTTAATGTTTAGCTTACATGATAATCATTAGAGTGTTATAGCCTACTGTAGCTATCCATAAGTAAAACTGTCATATGTATCTAAAATCTATTAATACAATGATCTGTGAATATTAGTTATGATTTGGCAAATGATAATAGTGTCAAACACTAGTTATTTGCTAAAATATGCTTAGATATAAAGTTGATTTCTGTTGTTTACATAATTTCTTCAATACTTATGTTTTTTGTAGTTTTTATAAATAAGAGTTGTGATAAAGTAAGTTAATATTCTGTCCTCTCTATTATTATTTCTATTTTCAACTAGTTGTATGGTAACGTATCTAATTGTTAGAAAAATTACATTAGTGTTAAGTGTATTTTTGTTACGTTTTAATATACAAACTGATTGAGAAAAACAGTAGGGCTAATTTAACTTATCAATTTTCTACGCAGTACATCTTAATTTTTTTTGGAATCTTCCTTATTTTTATACTCTTGAGTTTTTATTTTTTAATCCTGTACATATAGAATGACAATAAAAATATTTATATGCTAATTCGAGATAATTCTAATTTTTAAATCACTTTTAACTCTTCTAAAGTTTTACGCAATATTTACGTAGAGCATGATCGTAATAGTTGCATAATAGTCGAAGTAACATTTCCTCAAGATATGTGTGTAGATTTTATAGTTATGAAGTTCAGAGATGAATCTTCACTTTATTGCAAAGACTTTTATAAATTTATTTGTTGTTGGCGTGTATATTTTAGATGTACTATAATTTAGTTGTTGTATTAAAAGTTAATATTAAATTTAGAATTATAATTTTTAGTTTTTTAATTTAAATACTTTATTTAATACATGATTTTATTGAACAAGTTATAATTCATCTTGTGTATTGTTTAGTTTTATCAGAAGCATTTTTTATTAAGTGTTAATATTATTATGCTAATATACAAAATAGACAAATAATCATTAAGTTAACAGTATGCATTAGTATACAGCCTGATACATTCAATATGTTAAAACATTGTTTATTTATTCTTACTATTAGAAACGGATAGAATAGTTAATAAAGTTGAGATTTAGTGATATACAATAGCAGAGTTTTTAATTGTTTTATTTTATTTAAGGTATCTTTAAAATTAATGATAATTCAGTATAAACCTATTAATTTTTCAAAAGAAGATGTTCATTTCATTACAAGATTAATTGAAGAAAATTAATGAGTTTACTGACTGAGTGTATGTTAAACACGTGTTAAATAGCGAATAAAAGATCGTTAATGTATTTGAATATATTCGTATAACTAGAAATAATATAAATTTCCGAGATGAGCATAAATATAAAAAATTAATTTAGGAACTTTTACATTTTTAAGGAGTTATTCTATGAAAAACAGAATAAGACATATTTAAGTGGATGCAATAAATTACTATTTGATTCCATGAAAGCTAATTTGTATTTATATAGAAACAGTAATGATTTTTCAATAATGATGGAATATTTTTAAGTTTGTATTATGAGTACTAGCAGGTGCTATCTGTGATATAATTTTAAGCATACAATGATGAACATTAACTATTTTTGATATTATTAAAATATACGCCTAGTGTTATTATTTTATTAAATATCATTTTAATATCTTTTAGTAAACATGTGATAACTTCGGTGAAGTTAATTAAATTGTTAATACAGTTTTGTTAAACGATGTGTGCCTCAATGTTTTAAGCAGAAATCATCGCGATTGTTTGATCCTGACACAAGGAAGTACATACTGATTATATATGATAACGTCTAGGGTTCGTTTAGAATTTTCTAAATATACAGAAAATAAATCAATTTAATTAAATTTATAAAAGTAATGAGCTGTTGTTTTTAAATACAATAATGTTTTATTAATGTAGATAGACGCCGATATTGTAGATATTTTATCAGAATATAACATTGTGAAGTAACGAGATAAGCAAGTATTATAATCACGAATACTAACAGACCTGATGAAATCATTAATAGATTACAGTGTAAATAGTGCATTCTGATATTATCAACTAAGATTGTTAGATTTAAATTATATTAGAAGATGCTATGTTTTAATTTAATAGGAATTAATAATGAAAACAATAATTTATAAAAATTTTCATTTTGAAGCGGCGCATAAGTTACCTTCTGTTCCAGAAGGACATCAATGTGGACGTCTCCATGGCCATTCTTTTATGATTTGTTTAGAATTTATAGGTGAAGTAAATAAAACTACTGGTTGGTTAATGGATTTCTCCGAAATCAAGAGGGCTTTTCAACCAATTTTAAATCAACTCGATCATTGTTATTTAAATGATATTGATGGCCTTGAAAACCCAACAAGTGAAGTTTTAGCAAGCTGGATTTGGTATCAAACTAAACCTCTTTTACCATTATTAAGTGCGGTAACGGTCAAAGAAACGTGTAATACAGGTTGCATCTATAGAGGTGAATGAGAATTATTATTGATATACCGTGTTGGTCACGGTGTATTAAGCGATATTTAAATACTTATGCGTTTGAATAGAAAGTCTCCAGTTTCGCGCAATACAAGTTTCAATACAAAGCTTAGTTGCCGATTTTTTCTGGCTAATAGGTTGTAATGCAATAACGGGTAGTATTTTTTTTGTTCGTTTTTTAAGTAGTATGTCTAGTTCTTCAATATCTCTCTTTCTTGCGACTGGGTGTTTAACTTCGTTAGCTCGATTGATTGATTTAGTTAATACCTGACACCCTCCTTTCATACCGATTTTAGGGGATAGTGTTACCCACGTTTTACTAGAGCATTGAATGGGATAAGTTCCACTGGTTTCGATCTGACAGTAATATCCTTGGGATTCAAATGCACTTGTTAATGGTATTAAATTATAAATACATGGTTCTCCTCCAGTAATTACAATATGTTTTGCCATATAACCTTGTGTTTTTAAAAAATATGTTAGAGTATTTATATCTGATAGGGCCCAAGTGTCCATGTTTAAATTTTTTAATACGACATCATCTAAAGTAGTTTTTTTATTAATGTTTTTCTCCCAAGTGTATTTTGTGTCACACCAACTACATTGAACTGGGCAACCTTGTAATCGAATGAAAATAGCGGGAACACCACTGAAAAAACCTTCCCCTTGCAATGTTTGAAAAATTTCATTAATTGGGTATTTCATAACTCTCTCTAGTATGAGTAGCTTAATTTATATTATATATTTATTATACTTTAAGTTCATCTAGGATATATAAATGACTTTATAAGCGAGCATATCATTATAATAAGCAAGACTTATAATTGAAGATATGAGAAGAATATATATTATAGATATATCTCTGAAACATTGCTCTTTAAAGCATTCTATTCATTTTAAATTGAATGAAATCATACAAAATTATAAAAATCGCAATTATATCCAGTAAGTTCATTTTAGCATACAAGGCTATATAAATATAGTCAAAATATCAACTCAAAAATAGCTTATAGATGTTCGTTTTATGACTGTAATAATTAGTAAATGATACACGGTTCTTTTATAGATTTTAAATTTTAAAATCAAAACTTTTAGCATTGCAGTTTTTATTGTTTATATTATAGTTTATTGAAACGGTTCTTATGTTTATGCATCTTAAAATCTATTGAGATTTTTTAAAATATAATTATTTTATATATTTTCTATAAGTAATGTAAAATTTTAAAAATAATATTAATTGAAAATATATCAATAGATTCAATCTTGATTTTCAGTATATAAAATTCATGTCTTCTTGACGAATTGATATGTATGAGTTATTTTTATATTTATATTTTTTAACATGACTTGTTAATAGCATATCTTCGTTTGTGATTTTCTTACTAAGAATACAGAAAATTTACCGTATTTAACTTTTCAGAAATTACACTTTTTAGAAAAAGAATGTCATCTTACTAGATTAAGGGTGAGAAAATATAGTTAGAAGTCTGCATTAGAAGTATTCGAAACATTAATAATGCTTTGTTTATTATTAATTTATAAATTATTAATAATATAATCATAACTCTATAATAAATTGCAATGTGAGTAAAATAGTATCAAACGACATATTATGAGAGATATTTAAGTTCAGGCAATATGAGGTGTAGAAAAATGCACTAATTGTTTGTAGGTTTTATAAAAAGTTATTTTTATATAAAATATATATTAACGAATATATCATTATTTAGCCTTTGTGTGTTACACACTAGATACGATTGTTGAGATAATAAAAGTTATGAATTTACATATTCATTATGCAGCATAAAAATATTCTATTGTCGACTCTAGAATTAATAGATGGATAAAAATATTAAACTGTAGGATATCTAATTTTAGTTTTGTCTCTTGACTCGATTCATAATTTAGAATATTTAGCTATTTCGATACTTCTGTCAAATCGGTGTTTTTAAAACTTCTTTATATATGTTTTCTGCATTTTTTCTAAATAACATATATTGTTTTTACTTTTTATATTTAAAAAATTTTAAAGATTCAACTGAAATGTTATACTTCATAAGTTAATTATAAAATTTTAATATTTAAGTCAGTTAACTTTCAACTATTTAGGTAGAAAAGTTTGATGACTTGAGATGCTAAAGTATATTAAAACAATGCATTCTTCATGCAGTTTCTGATTATACCGCCTTCCTGAGATTAGTAATTTATTATTACACCTTATTTTTGAAAAATGATATAAAAAATTAATCTTAGAATATCTTACCTAAAATAATGTTTTACATTTTCTTTAGAGTATTTTTTATATTAATATTCTTTGTTTTAGTCTCGTTAAGACACAATCATAGGAAAATCCTAACACTAAAAGTTTGTAATATGTAGTTACTTTTTTATTATGAAAAAAGTTTGGTTCTTATTAATAAATGAAGTAATATTTTAGTAATTTAAATAATAATGAGAATTTACTCAATTGACGTCTTTTATATATATAGTAAATATAGATTATTAATTAGTGATTTTATTATAGAATTGATTAAGTTGTTTTATAGATTAGATAATAAATGTAAACATGAATGTATTATATTATGAGTATGCACAGAAAGCGTGTGTTTGAAGTAGAACTGTCTTAAAATGGTTTGTTCTATTTAAGTTAAATGCATATTAAGATTTTACTAGCCTAAAATCTTGTAAGAGCAACGAGGATGCTGAGAGCGTTTTTAAAATTTATAAATAGGCAATAAATTACCTTTTCTTAATTTGATTTATCAGAATCGGAAAATTAAAAAACCTTCAAATTTCTTTCGATGATTACTCCAACTTGAGAGGCTTGAGTAATAGCTCCTGGTTTAGTAACTTTAATTTTAACCCAGGGACAATTGAAATTCTTTAATAACAATTGAGCTACTTCTTCAGCGACGCGTTCAACTAAATTATATTTAGTGTTACTTACGTGTACAATAAGAGCTTGACTAACTGTCTCATAATCAAGAGAATACATTATATTATCACTCATTGATGCGCGAGTGATATCCCATCCCATCTCAATATCAAACACTAATGTTTGTTTAATTTTTTGTTCCCAGTCATATGTACCAATTGTAGTCGTAATTGACAATTGTTTAATAAATACGATATCCATCAAGTTATTTTCTTGTTAATATGTGGAAGTAAGAATACTGTAAAAATATTTTTTCAAAATAATACAGTTCATAATAAATATATTTTTAATAATAGTTTAAGTTAAATGCAGACAATACGCGTAGGCACGAATTAATTACCATTGCAATGATTTTGAATATAATAAGTTTTCTTCATTTTTTTGATATAGAGAGTCACGTGCAGAGATCGCTGTATTTTGTAAAACTTACAGACTCATATCAAAATTGTTTTACTAAATTTAGTGTAAAAAATATATTGTTCATGAGTGTTGCGTGAACTGTTAACATAGCAAAGAATGTAGTATATTGCAAAATAATTTTTATTTTTTAGTATACCTACCACGTGACATTATCATAATTTTACTGTAATTTTTAGCTATTTTAGTTTTTTATATATATTTAGTTTGTTACTTTTAAGGGAAAAGTAATATTTAGTTTTTGTTCTGGGAAAAGATCTGATCTTTTTAAACTGATGACTAAGGTTTAATAATTTATAGCTTGATTTAACATGTATTTTTTTGTTTATTCAGAGTTATATTCTGAATATTATGTTTTTTAATCTGCATAATATCTCAGAGTAATATTCGGAATTTTGGTATTAAACAAATGTAGTATAAAATAAAAATGAAAAAAATACAAAATAATTTCTTAAAAAATTTAAGAATAAGAAAAAGATTAATATTATAAAAATTAAATAAATAGTCTTTATTCTTTTTTTATAATTTTTATTTAAAATACTCAAAATACTTCGCTGTACTTAATTTTATTATGACATAATTTGTCATGCTAGATAAAGGAATTTCTCTAGAGTTGTGATAAAAAGATTATCAATACAAGAGTAATAATCTAAAAGTAGCATTTCACTCTTTCTTACAATTTTCTATTTTTAGTAATTATGAATACTACATACTATTCATACTCTGAAAATTTTTCAAAATAGTGTGCATGTCTCAAGGAAAATAGTGATTTTAAAAATATTTTGGCTAAAATTTTGGAGAAATACTTTTATCTTTTGAAATTCGCTTCTATAATAACAATTTCATAAAGTGCACTTTAAATACTTATTAAGATATTTTGTCTCATAAAAAATTTTTTATTAGAATTATTCAATTGTATAATAGTTTTATAAGTCACGTTATTACCCCTTACATTGTAATATTATTAATAATTATATAAATTTTTTTATATTTTAAATATTTTTGATAAAGCATTCATCAGTTTAAAATAGTAATGAAATTATTTATATATATCAAAGTATTAAAGTGTTTGTTTTTAAGTGTCTAGATAAGAAGATTTTAATTTCTTAAGAATGTTTTTTAATTTTTCTTATTATTTCATGTTTATTTTATTACGTGATTGTCATATATGAAGTGTATAATTGCTAATTAATCAGAAATTATAATTATGTTCTTTCATATTTTATAAATTTGCTGTTTTTCTGACAAGCTATATCAATAGATATCATTCTCTATTGTAGGAAAATGTTTTTACTACATATTTTATGAACTTTGATGCGAATTTGTAAATGTATTGCATAAAATTCAGAGAATAATAGAAAGTGTTTTTAAAAGATTTCTAATCTTTCATAAAAAAGATTTATTTCTAATGTTACTTATTATCTTCGGTAAGTCTGCAATACTATTAATAATAAAATCGGCACTTTTTATTGCTTGCCATGTAATCAACGCTCCACTTTTTACTAAAATGTTTGTCGCTATATTTGCAGCTCTACCTGCTTGTATATCTGAGAGTTTGTCACCAACCATAATAGAGGATGCCATATCTATATTAAGCAATTGTTGGGCATCTAGAAACATGCTTGATTTTGGTTTTCGACAGTTACAGTGCTGATCGTCAGCCTTATCTTTAGATTTAGGATGATGAGGGCAAAAATAAATGCCATCAAGATAAATACCGCGATAAGCTAATGAGTATTCCATCCATCTTGTTAGTTTCATGAAACTATCTTCTGAATAAATACCACGACCAATACCAGATTGATTTGTCACGATAATTAGCGAGTAGCCCATTTTTTTTAGTTCAATCATAGTCTCATGAGCACCTTTGATAAACTGAAAGTCATTAATTTTATGTACATATCCATGATCAATATTTATTGTTCCGTCTCTATCTAAAAAGACTGCAGGTGTTCCTTTTTGCATTGGTTTTCTCCTTACAAAAATGTTTTAAATATTTTATAAAAGATTAACAATAAAACAAATAAGTATAAATATATTAGTCAAACTTGATTAAAAACTTTCGATTTTTTTTAGCACCCTCGTGTTTGACTATTTTAGAATTTATATATCTAAAAAGAATTTTTATTTATTTAAAATAAATAAATTATCAAATTATTGAGTAGGAATGCTTTACTATAAATTAAGAATCAGGGATTAATATATAATTATTTTATATGTTTTTAGTAAAGCAATATGTTGTGTATTATTGTTGGTGCTGCAGAATTAAATAATTAAATACTAAGTGTTTAATTAAACTATCAATTCCGATTAAATATTGACTGGAAATGTTTGAGAGTTTATATAAAATTTTAAAAATCATTATTTTATCTACTATCTCAAAATAAGAAAAGTCTGTAGTAGTAATATCAGAAAATAGATTTTAAAAAATGAAACTATTATGTCTTAACAAACTGAAATACATACTGAATTTGGTAAATCAATGGATTTAATTTATGTGGGTACTTTTTTGATATACGAAAAACGTTTGCCTAACACAAGTTGAAAATGTAGCTTCGTTATTTACGTACTAAAATATCATAGTATATTAGTTTGTAAAGCTATAAAATAAAGCAATAGTTAAAACATCTAGAATTTTGGCAAGAGGTGTAAAAACGTGACATATCTTTGTCAAAATTTCTCAAAAGTAATCTAAAGTCTCAATATTAATTTTGATAATTATTAATTGTATGAAGGGTGAATAAAATAGATATCGTTACTAAAAAAAAGACTATGATTTTGATAAACAATTGCTAGTAAATAAAATATTATAGTAGAAGCTCGATATTTGTTTTTTTTGGTAAGTATATCAATGATAATTGATCTTATGTATAGATAAGAAACGTTTAGATCTAGTGGTACTGTATCAACATATTTGTTTATATAAATTATGTCTTCTCAGATCATTATTATATAAGAAATACATTTATAAATTATGCATCTTATATATCGAGTCTAATTTTTAGAATAAAAAAATGTAATAAATTTTATATATTTCATGTAATTTCTAAAATTTTTTTATTGAAAATATATTAAATTATTAAATGAAATGTCTTTTAGCATGAACAATAATAGTATTTTAATACTTGTTTTTTATTTTGCAATATTAATCTTTATTTAAAAGAGAAAATTAAAGCGCATATTAGTAAAATGAACTGCTGAAAGTTGTTAAACTCATAGAACAGTATAAAGCTCTTCATTACATTGTTTTGGAAATTATAAATAGTGTAGCTCTATTGCAGATGTATTAAAAAATATCTAAATTTTTGTTCTGTTATTTATTAACCAGTACACTTCTCTAGGAACTTGTCGATAATAAGTATTTTAAAATATTGACAATTAAGTTGGTATTATTAGTTGTGGTTTTTAATTACATACAATTAAGTGAGTTTAGTTTTGATCATTTTAAAAATCTGTTTTTAAGAATTGATAAAATTAACACTAATTATTGATATAATGTATAATTATAAAATAATTAAAAATAAATTGTATTTTATCTCTGAATGCTATTGAGCATTGAATTTATATATTAATTTATTAATATTATGTTTATCTCTAGAGTAGTGCATACATTAAATATTGAAATTCATGCTTGAGTTTTCAAAATATACTTATCCGACGAACTATCTAATATATTATATGTACTGATCTAGACAAATTTTATCATTCCTTTTAAGTGATATTCCCATTATTGAAAGAAAAATCTTTCAAAGGAGAGTATTGTAATTATATTTGAAGGAATGCTTATCTTGATTCATATCTAGGGCGATTCATTTGCTTAATATAACTATTACGATTTTGTATTTTTAGTTGTGTTATAGTATTTGATATTCATTTATGGTTTTGCTTTACTTTATATGGTTTACTATAGATGCGTTATAAAGATATAATTTTGTATATTGTTATGTTATAATTAATGTTTTTCTTTTTGATTTTATGTATAGCTTATTAACATAAATAAATTTATTTGCATTATTTGATTAAGTTTTTCTGATTATTTATCTAAAATATGATTACCTCTATTATTAATATAGTTTCATTTATTGTTTATATGATTGAAAATATCTTACCGGAATACTAACTAATTTAAATAAGTTATCAAAGAAATATAAGAAATTAATACTAGCAGGAAAGTTAAAACAATTCGTTAATAAGTTTTATTCCTTAGGATCAAGTATAAACGTTTAAATGATATTTTCAATACAGTATTAGAAAATAAACTTATCTTCACTATTAACAAACACTGCGTTTATAACTGCTCTTTGTAGTAATGTGTATCATGTAATTTATAAATGGATATCTAATAAAAATTACGTCTCATAAAAGTTTATAAAATAGCAGCACCATTAAGATATTATAAAAAACGTGTTGAGGGATGTGTTTAATTTTATCATATGATAATCTATTGCCGTTGTTAGTACCGCTGTTAAGCGAAATTAGTTTAACTAATTGTAGTAAAAAGACAAATTCTCTTAATAAGATTTCAGTTAATGTTATTATAGGTAAGAGCCAAACTAACTAAAATTGTACACAATGAACTAAAAAAATCCCGTTTAAACGTTTAACCTCTCTCTTGTAACAATTTTTTTATAAAATTATGTGTTTAGTAAAAGCGATATTGTCTAATACTTTTTGCAACATCACACTTTATTTATAACAAAATTAAAGATAGAAATTATAAATTAACTCTTTTTTAATATTATCATATATTTTATTATTATTTACTCTAAATAAATTGTATCAGTTAAAAAGTAGTGTTATGTAGTAAAAATGTGCTATCTAATAATTTCATACACTGAGATTGTCCACTATGTTGTTATAAGAAGTGTGATTAAAATAAAAGTATGAATGTAATTTTTACTATTTTAAATTTTGTGAAATACTAAAAATTTTGAAATGCATTGTATTAATATGTTAAAATTTCTAGATATACTTGATAATAAAATTATTTTAAAAATTATCCATACTATTTAGTAAGTAGTCTATTATCACATTTAACTAATCGTGCAAGATAAATTATTTTTTTGAAGTGAAAGACTTTATTCTATTCAGTTTGTTCTAACTAATCATGATAAAAATATTATAAGAATATTCATTAGTTTCTGTATATATATTTATTAGATGAAGTTGTTAGGAAAAGTGCTTAAGTTTAATAGTAGTACTGTAAAAAGTTAGCGTCTTTTGTTAGTTTTAAAATCATGAAAATATTGTGTTATTTTACAAAATTAATATTTGTTTATTTAAAGCATACTACAAATAGCTTCTAAATTAACACGTTGAAGATGAGTATTAAATGCTTCTCATGATGTTAACCTTGATTAAGATGTTGAGTAAATTTAATATATAAATTATGATCTAGTGTTTATAAGTATGATATTAAAAAATAAAATTTATTGTATTTGTGATCTTAATAATTCCTTTCAGTATATCGTATATGTTGTTCTTAATGTTTTTACTTTTATAAATATCTATCTGCTACAATATTTTTATGTATTTTTTCATTTGTCAAGGCGAGAAAAACTATTTCTGTGCTTGTATATCCGTAACATCGCTTGTTATTACTGATATTTTTTGGGGTAAAACTTTACATGCTGACTACGAGATGTTACTTTATATTTTAAATGCTTGATTTTATATCACAACGTGTTAACATACGCATTTATTTTATAATTTAGAATATTAATAATTACGACAGCAATTTGGCTTGCTCATTAGTACCTGTATATAACTGCACTGATTGTTTTTATAAGTTTCTTCAGGAAGTTTATGCTACTTTTGTTGAGTATTTTAAAATTTATAAGAATACAATATGACATTTTTTCTAAAAAATCACTAGCTATTTTGATATAAATTATTTTGTAAAATATGCAGTTATAAAAACATATATCAAAAAATTTTTCTTTTATATGCATATTGTTAATTATTTAGTAACAAGATTTTATTGATTGATATATTTTAAATTTATCATATAGTTTATTACTTGAGTGACGAGGTGATTTAGAAATATTGTTTAAAACTAAATTATTTTCTTTAAATAAATTATAAAAAGAGTTTGATCAATAATATATAATTAGGAAATAAGTATCTACTTACAACGTTAATACCGAAACATTTATGTTTAATAGAAATCAAGTGCTATAATCGTTATGAGTTTAGAATGATTTTATTTTTATTTGTTAGTATTATTTTAGAAATAATTGTTGTTTTAGTTTCTGATTGGCTAAAGAATAGACAATTTTTTAAAAAATCATATACGGTTTATACAAGTTCTTAATAAATTCACAACACTTTAACTACCTATTTTGGTTTTTAAAGAGTCTATATATTAAAGCCTATGTATTTCTTCTTTAAACATGAAGATGTTTATAAATCTCATGTGTTGAATTAGAAAGCTTATAGAGCAAGTAACATGAGTACTCTATTTACCCCCATCGTCGTTAAGGTGTATTCGATTCATAATGCTTTGGCATTGAGGCATATCATATAGTATTATTATAAATAATACTAATCTTTTACAGATGTTGTATGCAAGTTAACTAGTAAAAGTAATCTTTCTTCGTTTTAAATAATATCTAACTTAATAACTCTTATCTCAGCGTTTATATTCTAATAAACTTTTACTAAATTGAATATCTAATATTCAATCTTAGGAAGTAGATAATTATTTAGATTATAATTATTTATTTTATTAGAGAATTATTTTAATAGATCCAAAAAATTGATACTAAGGTTGAGATTATTTTACGTTAGATCATTATTACATTATAAAAAACAAAGACCGTTATCTTTTTCTCAAATTGAGAAATAGCATATAAAATTGTTTCGATCTCTGTTATCAGAAAGTTAAAAATTGTATTTACTAACCTTGTTATTAATGCCTATTCAATCATTACTAACATAAAGCATTAAGTTAAATATTCGCTCAGAAAAAATCATAGATTTATGAAAGTGATTTTGTTAATATTTATAATAAGATTTTTCATATTCAGTAATATACTAAATTAAATAAAGGCTAAGATTTTGTTGTTGAATATTGTTAGTTGTTTTCTAAATTCTAATTTCAGTTTTTATTTGATGTAATTCAAAATTCTGATATTACTCCGTGTTTTTGAGCTTCAATTATGTTCTAACATCAGCATGTTTCACTCTATTTCTTAAATGATTAGTTTTTCAGTTTGTAAATAGTTATAGTTATAGTTAAGTAAATGATCGTAATACTTACACTATCATAGATGCAATAATTTCAACATTTAAATTATTTATAGAAAATAAAAATAGGATCAATCTTAAACTAATCGATATAATATATTCACATAAAAAATTTTTTTCTGTTTTTATTTAGTTCATTAGAATTTATACTTTTGTTTTCTATCTAAATATACACGTCTTTTTAGTAAAAAGCGTTTAATTTTTTTATGAGAATCCTTATATTTTAAATGCTTACATTTATCCGCTGATTAAGCTTTTGATAGTGAATGTAATTGTATAATTTTTAACATATGTAGATAGTGATAGCATATCAGTATATGTATATATTTCAGAAAATCTGTAGCTTATTTTTTTTGTGGGGTCTATATTTATTGGGATAAATTTAGACTATATTTCAGCCGCTGAATTATAAAAATATTTTTATGACTGCAATATGTATAGAGAAGTATATTTAAATATCTCTTTAAACAGAAATATTAAAAATTTTTATAGATAAGATTTTTCATGGTTTGTAAAGTTAAAGATTTTAGACAAAATGTCTTTTTATATATTCACTAAAACTATGTTGAAATATTTATTATCTTTTGTAGTAAAATATTTATCTTTGTTAATATTGAGTCGCATAAATAAAATTGATATAATTTTTTTAGTATGTTTGTTGTTTACTTTTAAGTATTAAAATCTATTTTAATAGATTTTTTCACTTAATAAAACTTCCATCACATTTTGTTGATTTTCTAGTTGACGGATAGTCAAGCTAAAAGCGTTAGTATCCTAGAATAGGTTTTTGATTTCATTACGAGGTTAATTATATGATATGAATTAAAATTTACTTAATAAATCTATTTCAAGTATATTGAAGAGGATGAGTGGGCATTTATGAATAGATTTGTGTATATTAATATAGCTAAAACTCTAAATTACTGGCTGATTATTAATATAAGAGCGCATTTAGTGAGTTTTTCAGTGATCAAACCAGTCAAATAAAAAATTAATGTAATATTTTAAAGGGTAAGTTTAATATGTACACTGTATTATATAAGGAAGAATTCTTTGTTTTATACAACATAGAATAATAATTTTTAAACAATCTTAACGTTGTTAAGGTTTGATTATTATTAGTATTAGTACTGACTGTATGATAGCTTTAAAAGGAAGAGCGACTACTATTAATTTTTTGAAAAAGATACGCATAATATTATTATATTTTATAAAATATCACAATATCTCTTCTTAAACTATATCATAACCTCATTGTCGCTTAATAAAATATGTTGGTTAATTTAATTCTGATATCACAACAACATTAAAAAAATATTTCAATATATTACATTGTTCTAAATAAAATGTAAACTTTACGGGAGGGTAATATATGTAAAGTGTTGTTTGCATGACTGTATGTTCTTGAATGATAGTTTTTAGCCAAATAGAGCTGCTACTGATTTTTATCAGAATGCTTTGAATGATTATCTTCTAATTTAGAAAGAAAATATATAACAACTATTATTAAAATAGGTGTCAAAAATCTGTTTTCTTAAATTAATACTAATAATTAGAAGCCTAAAGTGATTTTCGTATTTATTAATTTTTGTATTTATTAATTTTTGTAAAAATAAAGAACACATGTCTGTTCATCTCAATATTTGCAATACGGTAATATATTTTTAATATTTCATAATGGGTAGCGGTAGATATGTAAAGTTTATCGATGTATTGAAAATCATTACTAGCTATATTATGAGAAAATTAAATTTTTGGTAGTTGTTTTTTAGTTTATATAGAAATAACTTTTATATGTTAAGAGTATATGATATACTACTATTAATATAGTAGTAAATATTTTTAATTATGCACTAATTAAAATTTTTTAAAATCGCAATATATAATACATTTTATCTTTTCAATATAATTTCCACATGTTCTCGTGTTTAATGTATATTATATTTACTGGAAAATATTACTCAACATGAAAGAACTGGCAAACTTGTTTAAGTGTTTTCTTGTAGTTTGAAGAAAAGTGTTATTATTTTTTAGTCTGAAAATACTCCATTAGCACTTACAGTGCTAATGTATTTTTTTTGTTTATTACATGTGCTAAATTCTATAATTTACTAATAAATAACGGTTATATCATTACTAACAATAAGAACAATACATATTCACTAAATTTATAAACCATGGCAGCTATAGCTTTCTATTTTTTTGGACAATAATTATTTTTTTCATTGACTTTTTTTAAATATTTAATGTTATGAAATGATTTGTTATTGATATATAAACAAATACCTTTCTTTCTTTTCAATTGGCGAAATTCCCTTATACTAATTGTTACTCTTTTGAGTATTTTGCTTTAGTCAGTTATCGATATACATTTATCACAGAGTATGATGAGGAAATTTCTATGAACAGAAAAAATGATGTTATTCAGACTCATTCTGTTGTTGGATGGGATATCAGCACCGTTGATGCCTATGATGCAATGATGTTAAGGTTGCATTATCTCCCAGAAAAAAGTGAAAATAATGAGGATGCTGTTGTTGATAAAACAATGTGGTTAACAACTGATGTGGCTAGACAGCTTATTGATAGTTTACAAGCCGGTATTAATAAGATTGAATCTAATGATTACGCAGAGTACAAGATTCAGACGCATTAGTGACGATAATGGATATTTGATGATTATCAAATATCCATTAACTATACTAGTTATTCATTCTAACATACATAAATATTTAAAATAGTTAACTATAATATTTATAAAATGTTATTTCTATATATTATTTAAATAATACTCATTAATTATTATTAGTAAGTTATCAATTTTTTATTTTACTGATGGCTTTTTATATAAAATTTATTAGTGTAAATATACTAAAAAAATTATTTATTATAAATTATAATATAAAAATATTATCGATTATAAATCAAGCCTATTATTACAAGAATGTAACATAACTATTTAATACTACATAAATAATTCTGATAATAAAATAACATATTATTTTATATATTAATTTATATTCAAAAATTAGATCCTATCTTATTTCTTTAATATAATAAATTTTATATCTAAATAATTTTTTAACAAAAATAAATGATAATAATTTCATAATAAATGTATTTTATAATTAAATTAATTAATTATTTTAGGTTTACAATAATGTTTTATATAATATTTTAGTTAATAAAAATACTTTTTAAAAAATTTTTGTAAAAATAATATTTAATTATTATGATATTATTAATTTTTGTAAAAGATAACATGTATATTTAAAATCATAATAATTTAATGTACGCGAAAATAATTAGATATTTACAGAAATATGGAACGATCTAATTGATTTATATTAGTAAGATGAATATCAATGATATTATATGTAGAACTACATAGAATCTTTACTTTATTTTAATAAATTAAAATACAGAAAATTGTCAAAAGATAGTGAATAAAGATAATTAGAAAATTTAGATTACTCAGAATATAAGTTTTAGTTTGATGTGCAGTGAACCATAAAACTCGAATAATGTTTGATATATACAACATTTACAGAAAAAATATCAAATAAATGTCATTTAGTTATTAAACTTCGTTTAGTGCATACCATCTGTGCATTTACTTAAAGTATCATTTTACCCAATAAAATACCATAGGATGTGCTTTAAAAAAAATGAATATAACAAATTAATTACAGTTTTTTCTTATATAATCACAACGCAATCGATTGCTATTAAGGTTGATAATAAAAAACTTAATGACATTAGACTATTTGAAAGGTTGTTAAATTTTTAGGTTATCGATATGTTAAATATACTGATATTTAGCTGATTCCTAGTATTTTAGCTAAAATGTGTGTGCAGCTACATAACAAAAATAGAGATTATAGTTAAGAAAATGATAACTACTATACTATTTGTGCAATACATGAAATAAACTTTATATAAAATAACTTTTTTATTATTTGTATATAAACAACGGCGCGTGTTAAGTTAATTTTGTTCTTTCTAATCGCTAATTCAGGTAAGAAAATTTTTATTAACTAATATCTCGATGATTTTTACAATTATTAGCTAATTATTAGCTTATTTATAGCTCTATAGGTTACAATACTTTGATATCTTTATATTAAAGTGCAGTATATAAGATATATCTAGATTAGAAATTAATTGTAATTTAACTAGATTAGCTTAAAATGACATGTGTAAAAATTTGATTTATATTAAAGATATTATACGAGATTAAGTCAGAAAATCGAAAGTGAAATATAAACGTTTAAGAATAACTACAATAATGTTAATCTTAGTTATTATTTGATGATCTGTATTTGTTTTACTTAACATAGTAGTTTTGATGTTATGAATAGTATGGTTAAAAACCACTGAACTGTTTGATGAAATAATTTAGAAATTAGTAACATATTTTACTCATATCAGTTTAATGTCGATAAGTATCTTATTGTATAGAAGATTTATTACTTTACTATAAAACTGAGAAATTATATATATTTTGCATTTAGTAAAAAAGTATTTCTGTGAGCTATGATTTTTACAGTATATTAATAAGATTAGCTATATAATAATATTATCTCTATTATTACTTTTCTATCTACTTAAAAGATGATCATAGCTACACAATACTTTAATGTGAATGATGAGCCATTTTGGTATATGGATATTTAAACGTCGTTGAGTTAGACTGTCCTAAAAAATAATTGAGTACGTAGAGAGTTTAACCGTGTATTACTTATTTTATAATGAATGGTTATTTATTAGTTAATTCATTTTATTATTTATTTCAAGTTTAAAGAGAGTTGATAAATGGCGACGTGACTTATTAAACCTTGTATTATGTATCTTAAGTCCTGAACGACGAATGTGTTTTTCTTTTTCAGATAATTGAATTTCTTTAGTACAAGTTACACTACAACAATTTTTATATTTCTTTGCACAAGATAAGCATTGAATGAAAAGTAAATGACAATCATTATTTTTACAGTTAGTGTGAGCATCACATGCTTCACCACATTGATGGCATTGAGCTAGAATATCGTCTGTAATACGTTCACCCATCCGATTATCAAAAACAAAATTTTTTCCTTTAAAATAAATAGGTAAACCTTGTTTTTTTGCTTGGCGTACATATTCAATCACGCCACCTTCTACATGGTAGACATTTTTAAATCCGTTATGCAGCATGTACGCGCTAGCTTTTTCACAACGGATTCCACCAGTACAATACATTATAATTGTTTTGTTCTTCTGTGTTTGTAGCATGTTCACTACCATAGGCAATTGTTCTCTGAACGTATCAGAAGGTATTTCAAGTGCATTTTCAAAATGACCAACTTCGTATTCATAATGATTACGCATATCGATAAGCAAGGTATTCGGATTATGAATCATCTTATTTACTTCATGAGCTTGGAGATATTTTCCTATATTTGAAGCATTAAAGGTTTTATCAATGATCCCATCTGAAACCAGAGACTCACGAACTTTTATGCGTAGCACCCAGAATGATTGACCATTATCATCAATAGCAATATTTAGACGTAAGTGATTTAATTCTGGACGAGTGTTATAAATTACTTGGCGCAATACTTCAACATTTGAATTAGGCACACTAATTTGTGCATTAATACCTTCTTTAGCAATATAAATTCGTCCAAATATATTCAGCGCTTTAAATTTTAAATACCATTCATTCCTTAATATATTGGGGTGTTGAATATTAATATATTTATAAAATGAAATTGTAGTACGTTTTTGGATTATAGCTAACATGTTTTCTTTAAGAATTTTATTAGAAATTCGATTATGCAATACTGGCATAGTATTTCCTTTTCTATATAATTAGTGATATGTATTATATTTAATGACATGCTTATCTAGCGGCATCCCTCAAAAAGCATCAACCAATATTATGATTTAAAATCAATAAAAATGTCACTTATTAATACAGATAAGTTTGCTTGTAATAAAACAAGAGAGTCTTTAGAGGTAAGATTACTTATTGTATAACAATTTTTAGATTAATTTCAAAGTGAATGGAAGTTAGAATATAATTCTTTAGAAAGATTAACTTATTACTTGCTTTTAAAAAAATCTTTAAAAAAAATCTTATTACTGATTCAAAATTATATTTTTAAAACAATAAAATAATTAATATTAGTTTTATAAACTGTAGACCAATATGTAAATGCTTTTAAAGTTTTTAAGATACTTGCGCATTGTGAGAGCTAGCTAAACTGAGTGTAGAGTAAACGATGCAATGTTAATGGATGATGCTAAAAGTGTGCAATGTGTTGATTGTATGATTTAGAAGTATTGCAATTAGTCTACAATAGACATAATGGTGAATATTTTAGCTGCATCTTTTATTATGTGTTAATATATCTTTCATGTATACAAGTTTATTTTTTCTTTAGAAAAGCAGTTATTAAAGCGCTTATTTTGTTAGTGACATTGTACGGGTAATTAGAATAATTAGTCTAGTGACTTTAACTTTTTATTGTAATTTTTATTTAGTGCTAGAAAATGTTTAACCAAATCATTAATACAAATACACTGCAGCTTTGTTTTTAATACTTTGTATTATCGATAATAACGATAATTAATTTAGGTGTAAAATACTATTGATGCGAATTTTTGTAGCTATATTTTAAATGTTGAATCCAGCTAACTGATCACTATTTTTAAAGATTCTTATCCACATTTTAAATATTTACATATGATGTTTTTACTGGGAAATATACTGGTGCAGTATATCTAACTATTACATTATTTGAACAAATAAAATAGCGTAAAATACTTAAATAGATCAAATGTTTATGGTCGTATACGCTTGTATATACTCAGTAAATAAAAATTTAATTTCTTAAAATAATTCTTGATTATTTCACATAAGTACAGGCCTTAGTTATTTTAATAAACTATATAAAATAATTATATCTAAATAATATTTTAAATATATTGTTAACCCGTACTGTCTACTAAAATTAGTACTAAGCAAATCTTAAAAGAAAAATATTTTATAGTAACAATTCTATCTTGCAAGGACCCTTACGCTTAACCAGATTATAGGATAGTGAAATACTACAGTGAATAATATATTTTGGCATGCTGAAAATGATTTGATCAATTTTTTTGATTTATTTTAAAAGTTAAAAACTATATTAGTTTCTTTAAAATATTTATATAACGTAATAATTGATTTCTTCAAAAATAGATTATTTTACTATTAAGAGATTCTGTATTTTGTAGATACGGTTTTAAAAGTAGGATTAACAAAGCTTATATTAGTAGCAATGTGTGCGGGTGAGAACGATAATTATATTCAGATGAATACAAAACTTCAATAATGGTTTATGTTAAATTTTGTAAGATCATAAAAATATGTCATATATTTTAGAGCACTTTACTAAACATGAAAGAATGTAGTAAGATGTTTACAAAATTATGATTTATATGTAATTATTTATGATCAATAGTTTTTTAGTATTTTTAGTTTTTTATAAAAATGAAGATTTTATAGGATTTGTATGAGAAATAAATTTACTGCTTTTAGTATAAAACTGTTTAAGTATTAATAATATTACTGACTATCTTAAAAAGAATTTATAAGCAAAATATTTTGTAGTTTTACAAGACATAATCAATTTCATAAATTAAGGAGAAGGAATATGATAGTACATAATACTGTTCGAGCTTGTGACTTGATTATTTTTGGTACAAAAGGCGATCTCGCACGTCGTAAATTATTTCCATCTCTTTATCAATTAGAGAAAGCAGGCTATATTCATCCAGATACTAGAATTATCGGTGTCGGCCGTGCAGAGTGGAGCCAAAATCATTATATTAATTTCATTGAGGCTTCATTTAGTAAATTTTTAAAAGAAACTCTGCATGCAGAACTTTGGAATAAATTCAGGGAGCGATTAAATTTTTGTAATTTAGATGTTAATAAAACTGAAGATTTTATCCATTTAGGAAAAATGCTTAAACAAGATTGTCACCCCGCTATATATTATTTTGCAATGCCGCCGAGTACATTCGGTGCAGTTTGCCAAGGTCTAGGGCATGCAGGTCTTAATAAGCAGCCAAATCGAGTTGTTATGGAAAAACCATTAGGAACGGATTTAGTTTCTTCACAAGAAATTAACAATGAAGTAGCAAAATATTTTGACGAAAATCAAATTAATCGCATTGATCACTACCTTGGTAAAGAAACTGTTCTTAATTTGTTAGCTCTTCGTTTTGCAAATTCATTGTTTATTAATAATTGGGATAATAGAACAATCGATCATGTTCAAATTACTGTCGCTGAAGCAGTAGGCATTGAAGGACGTTGGGGTTATTTTGATAAAGTTGGTCAAATGCGTGATATGGTACAAAATCATTTATTGCAAATTTTAACAATGATTGCAATGTCACCTCCAGCAGATTTAACGACTGATCATATTCGTGATGAAAAAGTAAAAATATTGCGTTTATTACGTCGTATTGACCATACCAATGTGCATCAAAAAACAGTTCGTGGACAATATATAACTGGTTCTATTCAAGGAAATAGAGTTCCTGGTTATCTAGAAGAAGAAGGTGCGAGCAAACGCAGTACAACAGAAACATTTGTTGCACTACGTGTAGATATTGATGATTGGCGCTGGGCAGGCGTTCCTTTTTATTTACGTACAGGCAAGCGTTTACCTGCAAAATGTTCTGCAGTAGTAGTGTATTTTAAACAACCCGCCTTAAATATTTTTGTTGAAAATTACCAAAAGTTACCGCAAAATAAATTAACTATTCGTTTGCAGCCAGATGAAGGTATTGATATTGAAATTATTAACAAAGCTCCGGGACTGGATCATAAACATCGTTTGCAAACTACTAAATTAGATTTAAGTTTTTCGGAAACTTTCAATCATACTCATTTAGCGGATGCATATGAACGTTTATTACTGGAAACAATGCGAGGAATTCAGGCTTTATTTGTTCGTCGTGATGAAATTGAGGAGGCGTGGAAGTTTGTTGATTCTATCATAGATGCATGGGAAATAAACAATAAATCACCAAAACTATATCAAGCTGGAACTTGGGGACCTCTTGAATCAGTTGCAATGATTACACAAGATCACCGGGAATGGAATGAATTTGAATAATTTTAGTGTTGTGCTATATAAACATTATTTTCTAAAATAATTAGTGCACTCTTTTATGAGTATAAAAAATCACAGTAGATAATTATCAAGGGATATAGCAAGTGTATGAATTACTTCTTTCACTATATTTAATCAACTTATTGATCTTCATTAATCATAAATAGTTTTTCGTACTTTTAATAAAAGTAACCATCATTTTTAGATAAATCATTGATTATTATCATCTACTTTATATGATTTTTAAAAAAGAAATGGTTGCAAAATTGTATTTCTTGAAATGTTAATATTTGATTCATTGATTGTAATGATTCTAATTTATTTAAAGCTGATCTTTGTGATAAATGGTAGTATTTAATCACAGTAGATATTGGTGATTTTATATAAAAGATTAAAAGTATTATTTTATTATACATGATAAAATAATAACATATATCGAAATGTGAGATTAGTTAATAGAATTTAAGCTTAATTATAAGCTCTTGAGTTTTATTTTAGAACATCAATATCCTATAAATAGGTTGGTATTATTTCATAAAATGTTTAAAAATTAGCTTTTCTCAATTTCAAATTATTAATCAAGTAATGTACATATGTAATATTTTAAGTCATTTAGTATATTAGTCAAAGTTATAATCTAGACAACTGAAATCTGTAATTGTTATTTAATTCATATCAGAAAAATACTATTTCTGCTGATTCTGTACATGACGCATGATCATATTAAAATTATCCTATAAGTAAAAACTATTAATATTATGTTTAAAATTATTAACACCTATCATACTTTATTTTCAAATAATAATTGAAGATAGATCAATATTAAATTGAAAAAAGTTTGCAAATTATAAAATAAATATTTATAAATACAGTTTTATATACTTTCTTTCAATTTTTAAAAATTGGTTTCTAGTGGAAAATAAGATTCTATAATATAATCTATGATATTGAAAATGGAAATATGTAATAAGTTTAGAACTATCTCAAAAAGATAATGCTAATTAAATTTTAGTATCTGAAATAGAAAATAGCTAAGTGTTTTGTTTTTTTTGTATTTTTCAATAAGCCCTTCATATCTTAGTTATTTATTATTTCTTTAATTTTTTGATTTCTGAACAAATTTATTATAAAAACACTTTTACTTACAGATTATATATGTAGAGTTTATTTTTGTTACAATTATTACATCCACTTCAATTATGTCGAATAACTTTTACATCCACTGAATTATAAAAAAGATACCTTTCTATTTTATATCGTTATTATTGAGTTAATCATTATATCTCATATCTAATTAATAACAATTATGTTAAAGTTTGTCATCTTAGTTAAAACTTTTCTAGTATTATAAACAGTTTAATAAGTATATTTACTATTTTTTAAGAAACATATTCCCTATTATGATAGGGTTATTCTAAGAATGCCTGTCACTTTTATTTGTTGAATAAATGTACTGATGTGTAGTGTTTGTCTAGCTATTCATACAGATAAAATTAGTTTTTAGTTTAATAATATGAGTGTATGTTCTTTTGATATCTGACGAGATGATATATTCATACATTATAATTTAACTATAATATTTCAATTGTTATATATACATTATTACTATATGTATTTGTATAAATGATATTGGATCGGATGCAATAGATTTTAGTTTTTAGAGTATTCAATACTTGAATCATGAATTGATGTTGAAAATTTGATGTGTATTTTATGTTTGTTTAAAATATCTAAGTGTATTCATATGATTTAACTCAAGGTTGTGATTAGTAATATATAAACATAAGTAATTTCTTGCATCATGATTGATATATTTATAATATATAGTCAAAATTAATATTTTTTAAAATATGTATGCTGTTTTATGTAACAAAAAAGATAATTAACTTTACATTGATAAACTTACAATTAGTATTTTAAATATTTATTATAAAATTTTTATATTTAACAATATTTTTTAATTAACTTAATGTATATTAGACGCTTAAATTTTTGATTATAATATTAAGAGTATTGAATTTATTTTTTAGTATATTGAAAATTGAACACGATATGTGATATATGTTTTTTAAAAATACTGCACTTGTCTAAGCAATATTTAATGAAAAAGTTCTTAATGTATAAAGTGAATTTTATAAAATAAAATCTATTAAAACGATATTTTTGATAAAACCTATGTTAAATGCAATTATATAAATATTGAATTTTACTGAGATAGATAGTGTGTTTAATGCTATAGATTTTTATTTTTATCATAGTTTATGTATGTATTATATCTTTTTTAATGTTTGATAAATTAATATTTACTTGGCTCACTATACTTTCAGTATCAGTTTGAGAAAAATTAGATTTATTTCTCAAGGTGTGTATTTTAAAAAGTTTAAAATATTAATATACATGGTATTGTTTTTTTTGGAAAATTTTTTGGAATCTGTGCTCAGTTTCAACTGATTTTGAAGATATACAGAAGAAAAAACCTAACACGCATTAAAATTTAGAACGTATCTGTTTTCAACTACTTAGTAATCAAGGTTAAATTTTATTAAAATATTACTTGGTTAATTGCATGTTAGATACATAAAGAATTGTATTTAGAAAATTTTAAATAATATCTTAAGATATACGTAGTATATATTAATGTTCAAGAAAGGGAAATGAATCTCAAAATATAAATCTAATATAGTCAGTGAGATGTTACTAGAATCTGAAGCGTTTATAAGGTGAAAGTACTATAGAATACCTTTATTGAACTAGATCATGTTTTTTATTAGATACTGGTCATATGTAAAATAACATTAGTGTTAAATATATTTAATTATTTACGTTTGTCTTGTTATTGATACTTAAAAGTTATGACAGTTAGTAGGACATATATTGATTAAATTATGTATGATATAAAATATTGTTCATAAGTGGTATAATAAATTTGAATAAAATTACCAGCATTGTTATTAATGATAAATCAGTTGAAAAATTTAAATATAAAGAATTATATATAATTATTTACATGGAATATTTAAAATAATTACAGTACTTTATGTTGAAGTATGAAATTTTAAGTAATTATTATAATACTTAACATATAAAATACATGTTCAAATGTTGATTTTGTTTAATATATATAAACAATATATTTTTATTTGAAGGATTAAGAGTAAATTTTTTGAAAAAAAGATCATAACATAATGATTACTGCTATTAACAGTTTGAGTCGAATTACGTGTTATAAATATTAAAAATTTATTAATATCTATTGTAATTATTAATTAAGAAAATTTAATAAGAAAACTTACTATACTGTAAATAATGTGGTAAAGGATATGGTAATGTTCTTGAAAGGAATGCAGATAATATTGCTGACAGTAGTGTATACGTAATATACTCTCCTAGAGGTATTATCATCTGAATCAATCGTAATCGTATAAAAAAATCTAGAAATGATCTAAATAGCATTGATTCTAGTTCTGAGAGTTTTATTTCGCACGGTTGAATGCTATAGAATTGATTTAATAGTACGTGAACTAATGCGTCTTGATATAGTCTGATTCTATAAATTGAGGTATAAACATTATGACTCCACTAAATATAGAAAATAAATGATAATCACAAGTGAAAACACAAACTGTAGTAATACAGTATGAACGATGTATATAACTTGCAATTACTAAGAGGGCATGCGCGATATTATAGATGTTAAATAATAGCATATATTTCACTTTAATTGAAAAGAGTACTGAACATAGAATTTTTTTTAAAGATTAGACTTTGAGTTCAGAAAAAGAGTTTGCGTATTTATAAAATGAAAATTTTTTTATAATGTATGCTATTTTTTTACAATTTATCAATAAAAATTTATTGCAATATTATAAAAAATTATTTTATAATATTTATTATTTGAAATAGAAAGATAATCTTCGTAACTATACATATTCTTATTAAGTGATAATAAGTAAATTCTTTGTGTAGGTAATGTCGTAAAAAGAATATATCAATTAGGTTCTCATAATTGTTGTTGATTAAATAAAATTGTTAGTTTTAGAAATCATTTACTGCAGATGAATAGTAAATTAACAACCATTTTTTATTAATTTTTATATTTACATAAATCAATATAAACACGTTATTTAGAATATTTCATCGTTGTTATAATATATAGTATATACTGAAACTGAATGATAATATATTATATATGTACTAATTTATATATTCACTGATACAATTAGAAATTTGGATTGTCTATAAAAATTTACGATTTACACGTTATTCATTTTTTCAAATGTAATGATTTTATATATGTTCTATTCAAATAAGAAGTAGTGAAATCAATTGGGAAACATTTTAATAGATTAAATGTTTTCAATACTGAAAATATGAATATACCTACAGAACTCGATCTGTATAAAGTATCATCCACTGCGGTATCGTCTTAAAAATTATTTTTACCTAGAACTAGATTAGTAGTACATAATTCAGAAATAATGCCGTGTATATTACTATATTATTATTTTAAATTTTAAATAGATATTTGTTAAAAACAAAGCTAAGATTTTGAGAGAATATTTTTAAAAAAATATAGTTAATAAAGTTATTATTGGTATCTATTAAAACATCCATAAAATTTTATAATCATTTATATAAAGGCGTTAATACATACAGATAAATTTCCTAAAATAGTATGCTGTATATAAAAAATTTCAAGTAATTATAAGATATATTGTGGTAAAATACAATCTTTATAAGCAACATCTTCTCTGTATGATGTTACAATATTGCAAATAAAAACCTCTTACTAGTTTTTAACTTGTAACATAACTTCCATGCATTAATATATCTGATTAGATATCGATTATATGAGTGAAAATTGATAGATCATACCATATCATATATGCAGTGTAATGATTAAAATAGCATAATCTAAAGAATCCTAGACTGTAGGTGTGTTTTTAATTATTAAATTATTTAATGTTAATAGTTGAATTAGAAAATTTTGATTAATATAAAAATCATGAAAAGTACACAAATACTTGTTAGATTTTTGAAATTTAAAGTGTATTATTTTGATTATAAAATATTGCATATTATTTAAACGATATTGAATATTCTGTAGGAATTAGAGAAGATAATACAGTTAATATATAATTTTTAAGCTGGTATTGAATGCAATACCTTGATAAAAAATCAAGATACTATCAAACTATTATTTTTAAACTATCTTTAATAATTAGTTTTAGTTTTTAATTACCGCACGATAATAATAAAGATCGTTTATACGCTATGAGAGGATAAAGATACCTATACGCTGAATTGAAAAATTTATAAAACCATGAATATAATAATCTTATACTAAAAAATACTTTTTTTGTTACTTATTTGTGCATTGTAAATATATTGTAGATCCTTACTACATTAATAGAGGTTTTAGTGATCAAGAAACATTTTAATGTGTATTATTTACATGTCTACTATTAAGATGACAAACTATCTCGATTTTATTTAGATAAAAAATTATTTGAAGAATAGAGGTGTCAAAATAAAGAATTCAAGTATTGTGCTGTTTCTTATTGCTATTATGAACACATTATCGCAGTACTTAACTAAAACAGCTATTCAGTTGATAACTATAATTTAGATTTTCTTTAAATACTAACCTAATATGTTATCATTAAATTCATGAAGAAAATCATTAATTAATATTAATTTTTAAGTAGTTTTTGACGGAAGTTATTTCAATACATTATCAGTGATAAAATCACTTCCTATTATTTTGATCATAGATTTAATAAATATAGTGAAAATGCTGATCATAGATTTAATAAATATAGTGAAAATGCTGTTGATTCTCACTGGCTCAATAACAGTATTAGTTTTAATACTGTTTATTTTTTTAGTGTAGAGCTGAAGTATTGCATATTTATTAAATAATCTAAACAAGTTTTAAAATATATCAAGATACTCCCGCTTTTTATTTATAGCATATAAAAATGAGTTGCATAAATGACTAATGAATTATTGGGATATCTTCGTAATGATTAGGTATACAAAATATTTTGAAGGTATTATCTAAACGATATCATAAATGTTGCAGTACTTATCTTTCTTCCTGCTATGCTAATTTAACTGAGATAACATTAAAGTGAAAATTCAGTAGCATAACTATGATAGCTGTGATTGTGGAGAGATTTATAATTAAGTTTTATATGTGTATCTTGTACCTTTTGATATTGTTTCATCGTCAGAAATATTGTAATAATAAAATAAATTTTTTTAGTTTATTAATATTTATTTTTTAATCTGCATGTATACTATACGTTTATAAAGTCATTATTTCTTAATGAGTCGCAAGGTTTTTATAAAAATTTAAAATTTTTAAAAATATTATTGAAACTCAATTAATATCATCATATCAAAAAATTATAACAGGAAAGATATATAATTAATGTAATTATATAATAATACTTATTTTATATTTTTTCAAACCTAATGCATTATTCTATTTATAAGATGATGAAGTCTAAACTCCAGAATCATTATTAAGAAATTAAATGATCATACGATAAAATTTTTAAAGTTATTTTTATTAGTACTTATTGGCATTTTATGTATTTTCACGTATATAATATAGTATTAATATTTAGCAGTGTATAAGCGAGAGCAGTTTCTAAAATATGCTAAAGTGCTTTCCAGCGAAGATTACTATTTTTATTAATGCGTTTGCTTAGAAAAACTTTAATTTAAAACTTAATTAGTTTTATTAGTGCTAGAATATAGTACATTTTACTTTTTAAATATAGTTTGATTGTGTATCTTGAATGCGGTGACTAGATACAGTTAATGTTTTTAAGTGACTCCAAATAATTTTTAATAAAGAATAATGCTCTTGTAAAAGAAAGATAATTTTCCTTCACATAAAATATCTTAAGTGGGTTAAGTATTGATAGTAAGGTGTCTAGAAGACATTGTTAATTAAATGTATAAAATAGGGATATAATTTATTTATTTTATCAGTTTCTTAATGTAATTTTATTTGTGTAGTCGTCCAGTATAGTGTAGTCAATTACAGACTCAGTATCTATAATGTAAATAGTTAGAATAATAATTATTAAATACTCGATTTATTTTTCGCACGTTATACTGGACGATCATTTTAATACTTACATTAAAACGAGCATTTTTATATAACGATGTGACACTTGATGCCAATTGTCACGTTGTTAATACTTGAAAGTATGATGCAATACATATTCTCCATAAGTATTTTAATATATTAATTTTTCAGTATCGGAACAATTATTATTTAATATTCAATGAATAATAAATTAATTATAATGTTGAAAAATTTATTTTTCATGATTTAATGATTGTTTACATTTTACAATACTAAGGTAAAATATTTTGTGATTTTTAAAAATATTTAATATTGATATTATTATGTATTAAACTGTTAATAAAGAAAAGTATTTCAAAATATCTTTTTAGGTTATGACGTTTCACTTTACATATATAATGTTCAGAAAAAAAGTTATTTCAGGTTGTCTTTCTTTAAAAAGATGCAGTCTGAGCATTTTTCCCATAAGTCAATTTATAAATTTTATATTTTGAATAGTGTGGCGTCTTGATGTATTTACTTCTGTCAATTATTTTTATGCTTATAATCCTAGTTAGGAAACTATTCACGAAACTTATGAGAAACTGAACATGTTAACGCATGATGCATACCTAATATACTGATTACAATTATATCTTCTGGCAACTGAAGAGCTCATTTTTTATTTAATTGAAATCGATATTACAGATTATATAGGTTATGAATATTAATACCAATAGTACGTGATTTGAGTGTTATAATACGGTTTTATTCTTTTCATTATGTACTTAAGTGAACACACTCATATAAAATTTTTGAGAAAGAGCGTCTATAAAAATGTTTTTTATCATGCAGTATGAATAAAATTAATTCATTTTGATAATGTCTTTCTATAACATGCGTGATGTAACAACAGTGCTGATAACTTATTGGAGATTTTATGTTATCTTAAAAATATTTTCATCTGTTAACACTAAAATTATAAATTTATAGAGTATATAAATACTAGGAATTATTTTTAGATTAACATTTTCTTTAATTAGATTTTTTAAAAGTGATCTTTTATACATACAAAATAAAAATAAAACATTAAGCTGATCAAGCTTCATAATCATAACGTTTCAGTTTTATGGCATAAGATTTTCGGTAATTTTTTCTAAAAGATATAATTGTTACATTAGTTATATATACACAGTGATTATTAACAATATCGTATAATACTTTTATGCCATTTTTTCTAATTAAAAGAAAAATTTAATCAAACTTTCTCCTATTGAAAATAATATTGTAGACGTATTTATTGTTTTCTTTTTATTTTTTTATAGTTGTTCATGAGAATTAATATAAAATGAATACGTAATAGACAATTTTTTATCTCATGCACTCTCTTTTAAGTTAGAAGATGAATACGATTTGAAACTAAAATATTCATATTTCTGAGTTAACAGAAAGAGAATGTATTTTAGTTTAAAACATGAATGTTAGTATGGTAAGATACTGCATCAATACACTTTTATTATACATGTTACGTAAACATGTATAATCAGAAATTTTAATATTTTCGTGATAAATGATATGAATATTTTTTTGATAAACACTAAGTCAATGCTACCAATAAACGTATAGAGTTAATTAATATCTCTTCTAATATTTAAAAAATATGCGTGTTTTTAGTTATCTATATACAGGTTTTATTATCATATTTAATGATTATTATGCAGACTGAACTTTTATGCAAGTACTTATTATCAAAATATTTATTTTGTTTGTAATATCCCAAAGTTAGTACTTACAATGTTATTGAACTGATAGTGAGAACAAGTAAAAGCTTGGTGTTTTTTATAAACACTCAGGTTTAACACGTTATCTCGTCAGATTACTTTCTATGTCTTTTATATTAATTAATATACCAACTTTTTATACTGAGTTGATGCCCTCAGAAATAATTGCATTAAACAATAATAACTACTTTGATTGTATTAGAATACATGAATAAAATAATTTATTAAAATAGCTTACATAATATATGTTATATTAACTTAGTTTAAGCGACTATTTAAGTTGTACTATTTTAGATCATAATATTTCTTTTATAATATTTTGATAATATTTCATTTCATGAATGAAAATAAATTTATAGCTAAACTAACAATTAAAAATGTAGTCTGTGTTTTTATATAAAATTATAATTATATTATTTGATTATATAAAAATCTTAAGTATTTTGAGAAGAAGCGTTGAATAATTAGCAATAATAACACATAAAAATTAGGCTTTCTAAGTTTTAGAGTGTTATTTTATCTTTTATTATTAATTATTTACTATAAAGAATTTTGATAGTATTTAAAGTATTTGTGTTATATATTACATAAAATATAAATACTGAAAAGTATTAACAAATATTTTATTAATAATTTATTTGAAAATGTTAGTTGTAAATTTTTCATAATGTTAACTTTTTTAAGTAACGTGATCATCTCAGAGGAAATAACTTTATGTTGTCAAATAATATATTATTCTATCAGAACCACTACTTCACTTGAGTATGTTCAAAAATTTTGTAAGTTCACTCGCTAGTTTTGTATAACTCGTTTAATCTACTCATTTTAAGTAAAGAGATAAAGTGTTATTCCATGACTAGTTTTTATAAAAGTTACTTATACAGTATTTTGTTATATCATTTTAGTATGTTTATTAGCGTTTGGTAATGAATTCTATTACTTTAAATAAATATTAAAGTTTTTGTAAGTTTTTAAGAAATTTAAATATGAGATGTATTACAAATCATAACAGTGAATATTATTTAGATTTATTAGAGTTTATCGGTTAATAGATATGCAGATACAAACAAAATTATTTCAGTTTCATTAATTAATATTAAATCTTTTAATAGCTTGTTTATTAGTCTACATAATAAATTTTACGCACTATTTAGTTCTGGTGAAATTATATCTAACATGTTTCAATCTCTTCAATAAGTTTATGTATTAAATATTTTTTACTTTTCGCGTTTTTATGTTATATATAATTTACTTTTAATAAATTATTCAATAGAAAAGAGTTATAATATTGAATAAAATATGTTACGATTAAATTTTCATATTTTTACTGCTGAAATAGTACGGTAAGGAAAAATTACATGCGTAAACAACATTATACATCTTACTATGCTAGAAGAATTTTTTATTATATAAATAATAGCATTGCATTATTTATATTTTATATTTTATATTTTAATTAAAATACAGTTAAAAAATTTGTATTACAACTGGTGATTAAGAATATACTAGTAGTAGTCTTAATATAATTACACTATTAATATAGTGCGTGTTATTGTTAATAAATACTCTTTTAATATTGTTCAATGATTCTTGTGATGAATTACTAAATAATATTCTACAATAAAGTATTAGTAGGTAATGATTGCTTATTTGAATATTAGATAATAATGTAAATATAATAATGACATTATAAACAATAAGTCTTTTAAATTAAACTTAATAAACTAAGATAAGGTGCGTATTTTAACAAGCATATTTATCTAAATAATCGGTTTTCTGAATTTGAAATGATGATTAAATTATTATCTTGGATATTTCATAGTGTTGTTCTTGCAGAATATTTCTTTATTAAAACTGATAACACATATTTGTTATTTTAGTTAATTATGTCTTTTAACTCACTAATTAGACGCAGTGATATGTAAAATACTATTAAAATTATTAGGCTATCTAAGTGAATTTTACTATTAATATTTATAGAAGTTCAGAAATATAATGACTTGGAATATATTGATATATAATATAAAATCAAAATGTAGAGTCTTTTGATAGTTAACTGAGTAATTTAGATGCTTAAATATTTAGATATGCTATTACGATAGTTTATATTTTTATCTAAAGTTCATTGAAATCTTAATACTTGCAGATAAAGGTGATGATGAAACTGATGCATATTAATATTATGCATATGTAGATTCAGTATAATCTGATAAGTTATTTGAGCAATATTTTGAGAAATTAGATATTATACATAAAGTACCTGAGCAGATACTAACATTCTGAGTGAATAAGCAAATTTTGATTATTAATTAATACTAGATCTCGTTAATTGTTAATTTATTTATAATGTGAGATTATTATAGTTATACTGTTCCGATAGAAAATTATTGCTTGGTAATATTACAAACTGTGATTTTGAGATAAAGCGCAACGTCTTATTCGTTAAAGGTTATATAATGTTGATAACATTATAAAATTATAAAAATATTTCGAAAATACTAAACACTAACGATTATCTATAGTAATTAATAATCTAGCAGATTTTATATTATAAAATAATATAGATCACTATTTAGCAGTGTTAGTAGTTTTTTTCATATATCCTTATGATTGAATTGATAAAATAGTCACTTCAATTATATTTAAAATAGAAATTAATTTACGTTTATAAAAAGATAGATCTAAATTGTGTAATTTATATACTAAAATCTCTTTGGTTAATCAAAAGATTTATTATTTATTTCGCCTGATATTTTACAAAATTAATAATAACAAAATGATTAAAAATGTATTCTTAGTATTATTTAGCAATAATACAATGTTATCTATGTAAACAATACAATACTATTGATAATAGTGTTTAAGATTATTGTTAGTAGCTTGTTCTTCTAATTAAGTATTTATCTTAGGTGGTATAAAAATTTACTTTTGCATATTTAATGATGCATAATTATTGAAATATTATGAAATGAATGAAAAATCCTCATTCACTGTTCATGCCTAGTACTAAAAAATATAGAATAAAACAAACAAAAATACTGTATATGATTTTTTAAGTGCATTTTTATAAAATAATGTTATTGTAGGTGTTGACAAAGAATTTTATGACTTTTAAAGTTTAGAAGTATGTATTAATTAGTTTATTATATCCATTCGAATAATTCATAATCAAATCATAGATTTGATAAGTAATAATATGTTACATTAAGGTGATATGATAGTGTATCTAAGTGATGGATAATATATTTGTTTTTCGATTGAATAAAAATGTATTTCAGCATAGTGAGCTTATTCATTCAATTGATTTAATATATAATGTGAATTTAATATACTATATTTTTCTAGTTATTTAATCATAGATAATATTAATTATATCTTATATTTACTTAATGAGAAATAATAAACTAACTCATTATACTGTTATTTAACATGTAATTTCAGTAAGTTTTGTACTTTTAAATTAGTGATTAATATAAAATGAATGCAAGACTTCCATCTAACTAGATAGAACTAAATGTACTGTAAGTTATTATCAAATGATTAATTTAAAATAGTTCTCCTATTCTAAGAGATGGATTTACTTAACATTATCTTAGAAGATCTTTTAATTTACTTGATTAGTAGAGTCATTTAGTTATTTATTATGGCTAAATTTATGAAAAACTAATAATGGTTATTTATTTTACTTATAAGAATTTTTTAGTTGGAATGATAATAAGTGCTTTAACGATACGTGAGTAATGAGAAAAACTGAAAGATAAATTAATAATAACAAGGGGTTTGTCGCATGTTTATGTATCATATATACATTTTCTAATTTATTAATCTCTTGGTATGTCACAATAAATTATTTATTTCTTTTTAATGTGTATCTGAGAATTATATGAGCGATAAATCGAAACAGACTGAAAAAATACAAAAAATTCTTGCACGTTCAGGATATGGCTCTCGTCGTGAAATTGAAAAATTTTTAAAAGAAGGTCGAATCAGTATTAATGGTAAAAAAACGATGATAGGAGATCGTATTAAAGTTAAATCAGACATTCTAATTCAATTAGGTGGAACATTTTTAGCTATTAAAGAGAAAGATAAAGAAAGTTGTTGTGTAATTGGTTATTATAAAACTGAAGGTGAGTCATGTACTCACTATAATTTAGAAAAATGTCCAACAGTATTTACTCGATTGCCTCAAATTATTAGATCACGTTGGATTGTGATAGGACATCTTGATATTAATACTAGTGGGATTATATTATTTACAACAGATGGTGAACTTGCAAACCGTTTAATGAGAGTCAGCTGTGAAATTGAATGTGAATATGCAGTTCGCGTTTTTGGCAAAACCAATGATACAAAAATTCGCCAAGTAATGATGGGCGAAAAACTAGAAGATGGATTAGTCTCATTTAGTAGAATTTTATATCGTGGTGGCGAAGGTGTCAACAAGTGGTTTCATGTTACGTTAACTAAAGGGAGTTACCGTGACGTGCGTCGTTTATGGGAGTTTGTAGGGGTGCAGGTTAGTCGTCTGATACGAATGAAGTATGCTGATATTGAATTACCCCAAGGTCTTATTTGTAATGATTGGATGGTTGGAGTTAAGTCTTAACAAAATAAACTCTTTAAGAAAGCGTGCCGGGCTTAAAACTCAAACACAATCTACAGGTATGGCTGAATGTGGCCGACGAAGTATTAAATCAAACCAGGCTCCTCTGGTTGTCAAACATCGTTTACCAAGTTCTATCAGGTTCTCGTTTAAAAATAAGTTATTAAAACCTACTTTTAAATGTCGTAGTCGTACTTAAAGTAATAAATATCTTTTACGAGATACAATAAAATTATTTACAAAACTCTATGATCTTATTTAATTTTTTCTAAGTAATAGAGAAATATGAGTAGCATTAATAAGAAAATGCAAGTACGTAGATTTAGAACAAATGACAAACATCATTTAATAAAATTAAGTTATTTTAAATGCTGAAAATATTGATGTATCATTAAATTCTAATTTTTAAAACAAGAAGTGATGATATGTAAATATTTTTAATAGAAAGATTTGTATATAGTGCATTATATGAGCAATTTTATTTAACAATTTTTCTTTTAAGGTGAAAAAATTGTATTTCATTTAGTTTTATGAGAGTGATTCTAGTTTATAATATTGATATTGATTAATCAATATTGCAATAAATAAAATCTTTTTGCATAAAAACTAAAATACAAGCGCTTTAGAACTTAAGATATACAAAGTATTTTATAAGCTATATAATTTATACAGCAGTTGATTGTAGATTATATTCCATAGAAATTTTCTAACAAGGTAGGTGTATATTTTATTATTTGCATTTTTGAAAAGAAAAAAATATTTAAAATGTGAGACACGTTGCGTAAACTAGATGTGCAATAGTCGTTTGACGATATCTGTTATTAGTAATAGTAAAAATGTTAATACTACTTTTATAAGTATTATCGTAGAAGCATAGTGAAACAAATATGTATCTTTTAACCTATCTATGATAGGTATAAAATTTCAGTATAAATAATAGATTAAAATAGACACTTTCAAGTTTACCCGTATCAATATATTTTGATACGGGTGATTATTACGCATAAAAAATCTTGTAATGTTTTTATTGACATCATAGATTGTATTATGCATAAAGCAAATATTTACAAATAATAATTATATAAATAAAAATTTTAGAGAGTATGTATTATAAACCCTTTGTAATCGTTGAGGTAAAAAACGTAAAAACTGTCATGATTTTAATATAATTGAAAGATTTAGAGTGTCAAGTATACATTCAGTTAATTGCAAAAGTATTGTTAATAAAAAAACATGCTATATAAGTTTTATATGATACCGCTCAGAATTATTAATATATATTAGTACGCTAATAATATATTATATAAATCTTAAGACGGTTCATGATGTCCATTGTTTTATTATAGTTATTTTAAATAAAATCTATTGACATGAAATAAAATTCATATAGGTAGTTTAAATTTTTGATTTTTAATCATAACTTACTATCTTCTGTAAATATTTAAAATCAATGTTTTATTAGAGAAGAGCAAATTAGCAAGAATATTAAAACTTCAATTGCTTTCTTTTTTTGTTCTGTCGTTTGTAGAACAAGTAAAGACAATATGGTAATTTTTAATACTATATTCTAACATCTACTTTTAAATTATTTCATGTGTTTAACGCTGAATGTGTAATACAGAGATTACTCTGGATACGCTTTTTTACAATTTGGTTGAGCATCAAAGCTTATTCCAGTTTGATGTACGCTATCATGACTCATAACGTACAAGTAGGTAGGCATGATCTCAGCGGGGGTTTTAAGTTGCATTTGATTTTCTTCTGGAAATGCACTTAATCTCATATTTGTACGCGTACTACCTGGATTAATACAATTCACACGCAGGTTACTATTTTTGTATTCTTCAGCGAGAATTTGCATTAAACCTTCAATTGCGAATTTTGAAGCAGAGTATGCTCCCCATCCAGATCGACCTTTTTTTCCTACACTGGAGCTGGTAAAGATGAGTGAAGCATTAGGGGCTTTAAGTAATAGAGGAATCAAAACCTGAGTTAACATGAAAGCAGCATTAAGGTTCACTTGTATAACATCGTGCCAAAGATTAGCTGGTTGCTCTATAATAGGAGCAATGACACCTAAAAGACCTGCATTATGCAAAACACCATCGAGGTGTAAGTAATTTTCAGAAATTTTGTGGCTAAGAGTTTGATATTGTTTAAGAGATGCTGTTAACAAATTTAACTCATATACTTTAGCATCTTTGCCTGTTAAAGCTTTAATTTCTTTACTTACATTTTCAAGCTTGAGTTTAGTTTTACCTACTAATATTAAAGAGGCACCAAAACGAGAATATGTTAACGCTGCTTCACGACCAATGCCATCCCCAGCTCCAGTAATTAATAGTGTTTTTTTATTTAAAAAATTATTTTTGGCTTGATAGTAGATCATCGTATTTTTCTCTTATATTTTTTTATGTATTGCGATATTATCATATTAATTAACGTTATTAACTGATATAGCTTTGTATATAAATAATGTAATAAAAAATACAGTATTATTTTTGGTTTTTTTATAATAATTGTTAGACTATGTTTATTAAAATTTAATATGAAAAGGATAATCTTGTGGAGGGTTTCTCTCTTTATGGACTATTTTTAGCAAAATTCGTTACAATAGTCTCAGCTATTGTTATTCTTACTATGTTTTTTTTTGGTGTAGGTATGCGTAAACAAAGTAGAAAAAGTGAGCTAAAAATTAAGAATTTAGGTGAAAATTATCGATATCGTCAACGACAAATGCAGCAAGTTAAAATGAATAATTCTGAGCATAAAGCATGGTTAAAATCTTTCAAAAAGCAACAAAAAGTAAAAATGAAAAATGAAAAGTTAGGAATAAAAACGGGACAAGGTAGTTTAAAAAAACCTTGCTTATATGTCTTAGACTTTAAAGGCAGTGTCGATGCGCGTGAAGTGAGCTCTTTAAGAGAAGAAATTACGGCGATACTTGCAGTTGCAGAACAACAAGATGAAGTATTATTACGTCTTGAGAGCTCTGGAGGAATGGTGCATAGCTACGGCTTGGCCGCATCTCAATTAATGCGATTAAAAGAAAAAAATATTCCTTTAATTATTGCTATTGATAAAGTTGCCGCTAGTGGTGGTTATATGATGGCATGCATTGCGACAAAAATTATCGCAGCACCATTTGCGATTATCGGTTCTATCGGTGTTGTGGGACAAATACCGAATATTAATCGGTTATTAAAAAAACACAATATTGATTTAGAATTGCATACTGCTGGTGAATATAAACGTACTTTAACAATACTAGGCGAGAATACTGAGCAATGTCGACAAAAATTTATTGAAAATCTTAATGAAACACATGAATTATTTAAAGAATTTATTCATCAAAATCGTCCATTACTAGATATTGATAAAGTGTCTACGGGAGAATATTGGTATGGCAGTTTAGCCCTGGGTAAAGGTTTAGTAGATAAAATTGGTGTGAGTGATGATGTCATTATTGAATCTATAGATACTAAAGAAATTATTGGTATTTGTTATATACAAAATAAAAAAATGTTAGAACGATTTACAGGCGGTATCTCTAAGTATGTTAATAAGTTACTACTACACTAGTAGTAAACGTAAAATGCAATTTTTTATTTTCTATAATTGTTGTTACTTTTCTTTATAAAAGAAATTTTAATAATTATTAGCGACTCATTATATAAACCAGAATTTTGATGTGAGTATGATGTTGTAATCTAATTTTTTTATTAAACATGTAAAAAAATAATATTTTTTAGATACTCTAAACAAAGGTATTTTACTAACATATTATGATTTTTTAAAAAATTGTTTTTAAAATGCAATATGTTTGAATATTTTCAATCATATAAATCAATAGTTCATGAATGAAATTTTTATTTCTTATGAAGTTAGTGATGTTTGTTTTTCATACGCATTGTATTATAAATTGCGTATTATCTTGAATGATATTCAGCTTTCTCAATATAATTATTATTGTATTTAGCTTCTTATCAAGTAATTTCTGTATTTTATTTATAAAATTTAGTCATCATATAATGATATTAAGTTAGTTAGAATAGATTATATTTGTTTAGAAAAAGCATAATTGTTTTATGATTTTTTATTAAATTTATGATAGATAACATGTAAAATGTCTTATATATATTATTATTACGCTTCAATATAAAGTAATTTTCATTTTTTATATTGTAATTCAGTCATTCTTTATTATAGAACTTTAGGTAAAGGTAAATATGGGTAAAGCTCTTGTTATCGTGGAGTCCCCGGCAAAAGCTAAAACAATTAACAAATATCTTGGTAGTGATTACATTGTTAAAAGTAGCATTGGTCATATTCGTGATCTGCCTAAAAGCGGGTCTGGCTCACAAAAGAAAACAATCTTATCTACCGATAAAACTAAAAAGATTAAAAAAGATCCTCTCACTGCTTTAGTCAAACGTATGGGAATCGATCCGTACCATGATTGGAAAGTAAATTATCAGGTGTTACCAGGTAAAGAAAAAATAGTTTCAGAATTAAAAACTTTAGCAACATATGCAGATCATGTCTATCTTGCTACGGATCTTGATCGTGAAGGAGAAGCTATTGCATGGCATTTGCGTGAAGTTATTGGAGGAGATGATTCACGCTTTAGTCGCGTAGTATTTAATGAAATCACGCAGAATGCCATTACACAAGCATTTGAAAATCCTTCTGAACTAAACATTGATCGAGTGAATGCTCAACAAGCTCGACGTTTTATGGATCGTGTTGTTGGATATTTGATCTCACCGCTATTATGGAAAAAACTAGCACGAGGATTGTCTGCGGGACGTGTCCAATCAGTTGCTGTTCGTCTGATTGTTGAACGCGAACGTGAAATTAAAACTTTTTTACCAGAAGAGTACTGGGAAGTGTATGCAGAGCTTGTTGATGCAACTCTTACTACATTGCGTATGGAAATAACTCACTATAGAGATAAGTCTTTAAAATTAGCCACAAAAGAAGAAACGGACGTGGTGATAAACTTACTTAAGAAAGCTTATTTTCGAGTTATTGATCGTGAAGATAAGGTTATTTCTAGCAAGCCAAGCGCGCCTTTTATTACATCAACACTACAACAAGCAGCTAGTAGCCGACTGAGGTTTAGTGTAAAAAAAACTATGATGATGTCGCAGCGTTTATATGAAGCGGGGTATATTACTTATATGCGTACTGATTCAACGAACTTGAGTCAAGATGCATTAAATATGTTACGTACTTATATTAATAATACATTTGGTGAAAAATATCTACCTAAAAACGTAAATATTTATAGCGATAAAAATCATGCACAAGAAGCTCATGAAGCTATCCGACCATCAAATATTAATGTATTAGCTGATTCATTAAAGGATATAGAATCAGATGCAAAAAGATTATATCAACTGATTTGGAATCAATGTATATCATCTCAAATGACAGCTGCACAATATGATTCTACAACGTTAGTAGTCAAAGCGGGTGATTTTAAACTTAAAGCGAAAGGGTATACATTGCGTTTTGATGGTTGGACTCACATTATACCTTCATTGAATAAGAATGATAAAAATAAATTACTTCCACCAATTCAAGTTGGTTCCGAGTTATGTTTAGTTCATTGTGTGCCGTATCAACATTTTACTAAATCACCTCCTCGTTTTAATGAAGCCTCTTTAGTTAAAGAGTTAGAAAAACGTGGGATTGGTCGTCCCTCAACCTATTCAGCTATTATTTCAACTATACAGGATAGGGGTTATGTTCAAATTAAAAATCGTCGTTTCTATGCTGAAAAAATCGGTGAAATTGTTACAGATAGATTAAAAGAACATTTTCAAGATTTAATGAATTATGATTTTACTGCTCGTATGGAAAATCAACTTGACCATATCGCAAATCATAAAGCAGAATGGAAAGTGGTATTAGATGATTTTTTTTCTGACTTTACTCAAAAATTAAATATTGCAGAAAAAAAGCCTGAAGACGGTGGCATGCGCCACAATCCAATGGTGATCACATCTATTATTTGTCCTAACTGTAAAAACAATATGGGTATCCGTACTGCATCAACAGGGGTGTTTCTTGGTTGTGCTAGCTACACATTATCTCTAAAAGAACGCTGCAAAAAAACAATCAACCTCATTCCAGAAAATGAATTACTAAATATTATAGAGGGTGATTATGCGGAAACTAATGCTTTGCGTGCTAAGCCTCGTTGTACAAAATGTAGTATAGCGATGGATAGTTATTTTCTTGATAATCAACGTAAATTACACATATGTGGGAACAATCCCACTTGTGAAGGTTATGTAATAGAAAAAGGTACATTTTTTATAAAAATTCATAATACTCCTGTCATTTATTGTAATAAATGTAATTCTGAGATGAACTTAAAAATAGGACGTTTTGGCAAGTACATGAGTTGTACTAATGCAGAGTGTAAAAACACACGTAAAATTTCAAAAAGTGGTGAAATTTTTCCGCCAAAAGAAGATCCTGTGCCACTACCAGAACTAGCATATGAAAAATCAAATTCTTATTTTGTATTACGTGATGGTGCAACAGGTCTATTTCTTGCAGCAAACACTTTCCCTAAATCAAAAGAAACACGGGCGCCATTAGTAGAAGAATTACAACGTTTTAAAGATAGGTTACCTGAGAAATTACTTTATCTAGCGGATGCACCCGCCAAAGATCCAGAAGGTAATTCTACATTTGTGCGTTTTAGTCGTAAAACAAAACAGCGATATATTTCTTCTAAAAAAAATGGTAAATTAACTAGTTGGAGTGCATTCTATATCAATGGTGAGTGGAAAAGTAAAAAGAAATAACTTTCATTGTGTAAATCTATAAATAGCGTATATCTTTTAAACTATAGCGAGAATTGTGTTATATGATCAATATATAAATATCAATTAATATATTTCTCCTTAAATTTTTTTCTTTTTCTTTGGTTCTTTAATTGTGATTTATGATTATTTTTAAAACATTCATGAAATTATATATTAATAATACAACTTCTATTTTATTCATCTATTGAGTACTGTTTATATTGTTTAGGAAAACTTTCTACACACGTATTAATTTTACTTTATTTGATATTTATCATTTTAATTTTGTATACTATTTAATATGTTAAGTAATTAATTACAGAATAGTATAAAAATATTTTTAATACATTATTTAACATTATTACAGTAAAAGTCTCTTTAATAACGATATGTATATCTTTAAGTACAATATCTAGTAATCAAATAGATATGATTCTAATTTTAATATAGCATCTCGACTAGAGACAAGATAAAATTGAGTCTATTTTATATTATTTAGATAGCTGAGCATATTGCCTGTATATATAGTAGGGACTATAGTGATGTTAAAATAGATTGTACTAAATTATGAAAATATTATTATCTCTGAAAGAGAATATAGTATTTTAAATAAAATTAGTAAGCTGATACTATCATATTATAAAGATCTTAATGAAGAAATTAGCTATTTAGGAAATGATTTGGTTTTATTCTGTATGTCAAAAATAATTTTGGTACTAGATAATCAGTTATAATTTAACATTACTTCGATAATATTTTAGATAGATCATTTAAGTCTATAATGAATATAAATTATTAGTGTTCTTGTAGTAGTATGTTAAGTAATTTTAAAGATTGGCACTAATAATGTTAATTTAACAAAGTAGGAACACATCTAAAATTTTAGCTTTACAATACAAAGAAATATTTTATTTATAACGTTATTGTTAATACTGATTCAATTAAAATTAATATAGATTATTCACTTTGCCAGTTTTTAAGAAAATATAGTTTACGGCTTTACCTAAAGCACTGTATAGTAATACTAACAGATCAATTTTAGGAGTTATTGATGCCGAGTATCACTTGATAGTGAATAATTGTACAATCTTGATTGTTGTTTACTTGAGTATTTAAATATTATATTTCTCATATAATATTGTATAGTATTATGATAGAATTTATGTTTTGATTATACGATGTTACAGTTTATTTTATTAAAATTTAAATATGTTTGAGTTATATATAGATGCTTTATATTTTTATTGCATAATAGGTATTATGGTATCTATACTATTAGATCTTAATAAATAAAGTTCATGATAAAGCATTTTATGAATTAATTTAAAGATACAGTAAACTACTATATAATATATTGAAATGATAATAGAATAATATTCTAACTGACTACTGAGATACATAAGGCTTAATGTGTATTGTGTAAGTTAGTTTATTTAGAACTTGTTATATTTTTTTTGTAAAAAAATCTGTTTCAACAGTATATTACTTTGTATTAGTTGTATGATAACTTCTATTGTATTCTTTCAGAGTGGATTCATTAGTGAGTGCATCTATCTTGGCTATGTTTAATATAATCATATTTTAGCATATTAATTAGGTGCTAGAGAAAATATATTGATATTTTTTAATTAACTATGTTTGAACATTTCTGGATAATTTAAATTTGTAATAAGAATTTTCATCAGTTTAATGTATGTCATCATTTTATTTAAAATATTTATATATTTAGAATAATGAACAATATATTTAATATAATTATTATATATTAAGCTGATTTTAATAAATATTTTTTAAATATTCCGAGGTTTTTAGATTATTTTAATGCAGTATTTAATCAGAATAATCACAGTGAAGTAAATGTTAAGTATGGGTATAAAATAAATATGAAATATCCTATTATAAATAGGAAGGAATCTTTTATTGAATTTAATAAAAATAATAGGTAAGGTAAGTTCTTTTATTATGCAGCTTTGTTAAATAAAGTTTTTTAGAATTTTCTTATTTTTAACGGAAAATAATTTAATTAACTGAAATGAAATTAATTTATTAAAATCTGATATGGATTTTATCGATGTTTTCTCTTCTATTTAAGTATCACAATATTACCTTCACAGATTACTATACTTGATTTATGATGATATAACTTTTAGTTATTTAAAATTATTAAGAAATTTATCATTATATATTTTTATAGATATTATCGTGATAGTTTAACAGAGAAACAGCTTGTTAAAGTGACATGCGTAAATTCGTTAATGCTTATTAAATATTATACTGTTGTTCTGTTAAAGATGAATGAATGTGCTGATTCTTAATATTGATTAGTGATTATAAATCATAAAATAGATATTGTCATATCATCTCTCTTGTGTTTTGAGTATATTTAGAATATAATTAAACTACTATTTCATAAATGGATAGTTGAGTTACAACTAATTAATACTAGAAAATAGAAATGTTATTTTATCTCCATTTTAGAAATAATTAAATTTTTCTGAGTGGATTTATCTTAAGAATATTTAAGATAATTAGCGAAAGGTTATGCATATGAATTTACTCAGGTTGTTACATTCCGCAACGGAGCACAGTGTAAAGTTTAGAATTCACAGAAAAGTGAATACATCTCATTGTGATAAAATTGTTTTGCGAAAAAATCTGCAGATCACTAAATAAATACTATTAAAAGAATATAATCCAATAACGTAATAGTATGTAGAACTGTTTTTTTAAAAAATTGAAGTGTAACATTCACTAAAATGAATTCTAGTATTATTAATACTTCTTTTCGTAAGTATTAATAGTTATTGATTAAAATATAATTTTAAATAAAATATTATTATTGTTCACTGATGTTATTTTTTTTATTATGCAAAATATACTCGAGTATTAGTATTTTTATGAAATATAATATATGATGACCTTTCCAAGAAACAATATGATTACTTAAATACATCTTACTAAATAAAATAGTATTAATTTAGTTATTTATATTTGATATGTGCGTTTAAATACCTTTAAAGATATTGAAAATTTAATATACATGGATATAATATAAGAATATTTCTATTCTGATTGTTCTGATATTCTCAGTAGTAATGTGCGTATATCTTGTGTTTTATTACATAAATAAAAATTAATATACATATCAACAGTATGTACATTTCAGTAATAACTGATGAGTTATGACATGATATTAAATTCATAATAATTTTATTTAATATTATCAAAAAGTAATAACATTAAATAATGATTAGATCATATCTATTACTAAATTTCTATAGACTGTTCTACGTTAGAATATAATTTATTATTTTATCAGTAGTTAAAATTTTTATGAATCATGCATATTATGTATGAAAACTATTTACCCTACACTAGTTAGTGTCGGATATTTGTAATTATATTATTTTATTTTAATTTTGTATTAAATATTTTTGTTATATCAATCAACTGATTACGTCATTAATTTGTTCCGATTGCATCAGCTGTTTAATAATTAAAACTATATCTTATTTAGCAGTTAATAATTGTATTATTAGAATTATATTCATATAGTTTTAGGAAAGATCATCAGTTTCAGTAAATTTAAAGACAGAATTAGTAGGGTTAGGAGCTATTTCTTGCTCTTATTTATATATTGATTCGTTTACTTTATTCTGTTCTCGTTATAGATTTTATTTAATATTTTTTTATATTATATTAAATAAAATATTTTATTCTAGATAAACATAGATAAAATAATTTTATTTTGCTGAATAGTTAATCTTAGTTTGATATTGATGCATTGAAAGGTACTTTACTACTTCTTCGTATTGGTAAGTTTCTTAATTCAATTAGTTATTGACTAATAGTCTAAGTCAAACATTTTTTTAGATGCAGTTACCACATTTTAAATGTTAGCTTTTAATTGTGAGTAAAAGTTTTTTCTGAATATGAACTGTTCCTATATTTAACTTTTCTAGTGATTTACAATTTTAAGTACGTGCTCTTTATGTATTTCCGTAGTTAACGTTTAATTATTTATACAAACGATAGTTACAACGTAAAACAATAACCGCCAGTTTAATCGGGGTGATTGTCTTACTCAGATATATTAAATATGATCAAATAAAAGTATCGATTGATTAATGTCGCTATGAAATAGTATATTACTAATTACATAGATATTATTCGTAGTCAAGAGCATATCTGATTTCTTTAATAACGTTATTATTCATATAGTAAAATATAAGTTATAAATATTTAGTTTGTGATGATAAAGTAAATTTTTTAGTAAGTTTATATCTGATTAATAATAATCTTTCGCTTTTTTAATAAAGATTTTTACATACACAATAATTAATGTAAAAAGTTTAACATAAAAAAGGTTGAGAATATAATGATGTATCAGATTTTTAGTCTGTATCTATGATACTAAAATCATTTTTAGTATATTGAAATATAATGTATTATATCTTCTAGTATTTAATTCAAGTAAATCTATCTAGTGTATTACAATTCTAGGTCTACAAAAAATTAAACCTATTTTACTGTAGTTCCGATTATCTGAGTGGTAAAATTTTATTTTCTGCAAGCTGCAAGGCAAAATAAGTAAAGATTATATCTGCTCCTGCACGCTTAATAGAGCCTAATGTTTCGAGAATAACAAGTGTTTCATTAATTGCACCAGCCATTGATGCAAATTTTATTTGTGCGTATTCTCCACTTACTTGATAAGCACCAAGTGGTAGTTCTGTTCGCTCACGTAAATCACGAATAATATCGAGATATGTTCCAGCAGGTTTAACCATGATCGCATCAGCGCCTTCATTAATATCAATTAATGATTCATGAATAGCTTCACGACGGTTCATTGGGTTCATCTGATAAGTTTTACGATTACCTATTAAGCAGGATCCTGCAGCATCTCTAAACGGAGCATATAATGCAGATGCAAATTTCGTAGAATAGGACATAATAGCGGTATCAATAAAACCAGCATTATCAAGAGCTTGACGTATAGCAGCAACATGCCCATCCATTGAAGCGGAAGGTGCAATAAAATCGGCGCCAGCACTAGCAGCAGTAACAGCTTGTAAGCCTAGATTATGTATAGTGGTATCGTTATCAATAATGTTATCATACAAAACACCACAGTGTCCGTGAGAAGTATATTCACAAAAACAGGTATCTGACATTACAATAATTTCAGGAACGGTATCTTTACATATACGCAAGATGCGCGCTACAAGCCCATCTTCTTTCCATGTATCACTTCCTATTTCATCAAGATGATGAGAAACACCGAACGTCATAACAGATTTAATACCTGATTTAGCAATACGCTCAATTTCGTATGCTAAGCGTTTTTCTGGAATACGGAAAATACAAGGCATACTTGAAATTTCCTGATAGTCTTTAAGCTCTTCTTCAACAAAAATAGGTAGACAGATATCATTTAATGAAAGATGAGTTTCTTGGAATAATTCACGTAATTTTTCAGTTTTACGTAATCTTCTCATGCGTTGAATGGAATATAAATTATTCACGATATTTCCTAATCAAAAATATGTTTATTGATTACAATCATTATATGAGTAAGTATTATAAATCTATAAGAATAGAATTGCATATATTATATCAGAAATTTTTATATGTTACAATGTTGTTTTAAAGTAAAGAAGGGAAGAGCGAAAGAAGAAGCTCTTCCTTGAGCAGAAAGAACGAAGAATGAGATTAATTATGGATGTTTAAATAGTATATGACCCATTTTTTCGGCTTTAACATCTAAGTAATCTGTGTTACTTGGATTTCGGCCTACGATAAGCGGAACACGTTCAACAACGTCAATACCTGCTTCACGCATAATATCAATTTTTTTAGGATTATTCGTTAGTAGACGAACCCCTCCATTAATACTTAATAATTTATACATGTCAGAACAGACTGTAAAGTCACGTTCATCTGCTTTAAATCCTAATTGAAGATTGGCTTCAACTGTATCCAGACCTTGATCTTGTAGTGCATAAGCATGAATTTTATTTAACAATCCAATGTTACGACCTTCTTGACGATGATAAAGCAGTATACCACGACCTTCGTTACTAATTTGAGAAAGAGCTGCTTCAAGCTGGAAGCCGCAGTCACATCGTAAACTGAATAATGCATCTCCAGTTAAGCATTCTGAATGAATTCGACTGAGAATAGGTTGAGAACCTAAAATATTGCCAAAAATTAATGCGATATGATTATGTCCTGTTGCGATTTCCTCAAAACCTACCATTAAGAACTCGCCGAAAGGGGTCGGTAACTTAGCTTCGGCTACACGTTTTAGCTGTATATTTTCTTTCATTAATTGAAATAACTCTTCTGTAATTAATAGCATTTTTGATATAAATCACTTATCAAGTGTTATTTATCAATGCTATATGACATTAGGTATATTGCAGACATTGATTTTACGTTGTCAGCATTGTATTACTATAGCAGAGTTAATAACTTCTGAATCTAATTAATTGTATTTACCTTGAATGATCAATGACATGGATACCATCAATGAATAAATATATTTACGTTATATCAATTTGTGCTATATTATTAATGTTGCCACCTATTATTTTAATTATTGTTGATTGGAGTTGGGTTCCTTCTCAAGATATTAAGACTATCAAATGGCTTCTTTGGTTAACAGAAACTGCTAGTTTACCTTATAATATCGTCACATTAATATTTTTTTTGAGTATCACATTCTGTATTTTCCAATTAAAACTGAAACAGTGCATGAAATTATTCATAATAGTCATGTGTTGTATTTTTTCAGGACAAGTGATAAAAAGCTTTGTTAAAAATATTGTTAAAGAACCACGCCCTTATGTTGTTTGGCTTCAAACAAAATATGGTATTTCAAGTGCAGATTTTTATGATTTTCAAAAAAAACAGCGCTCAGAGTTGATTCAAATCACTATTCAACAAAATCACCAAATACCTTCATGGCAAAGAAAACATTGGCAAGCTGAAACAGGATATTCTTTTCCATCTGGCCATGTTTTAGTTTCATCTGTTTGGGCACTTTCATGCATAGGACTATTTTGGAATCGTTGTCAATATATATTTTTAATAGTGATATTCATATGGGCTGAAGGAGTTATTATAAGTCGTATGTTATTGGGTATGCATTGGCCTTTAGATGTGATTGTTTCTATTATAATCAGTGCAATTCTTGCGTTTATTGCATGTATATCTTTAAAAGAAGAATTTTATTTTATAAAAAAAGATGGCTAAAGTTTTAAGAATTTTATTATATTTTTTATAATGTAAAACTATAATATAAATTATTTTGTTTGAATTAGCTAACATTCTACTTTATTAGATAGATAATTTATTTTAAAAGAACGGATATGGAAAATATGAAATATTTTTGATTTTATTATTAGCTATAGTTATTTTTATTATTTTAATTAGGATAGGCTTAAGTAATAATTAAGTTTTTACATTTGACTACTTGATTTTAAAAGGTAAATTCTCATTATCTTCGCTATTAGTTTATTTGTTTAGAGCTGGTGCTATCCTAGCATGTTTTTATTACTGCTTGATTGTATTTACTGGCAGTTATGAAATTAAAAGGTCACGTCACAAAATACGATGTTTTAAATTTCAGCTAGGTTTGAGTAAAAATGATCATTTCAAAATCAGCAAATCTCGTGACAACTAAAAGCAAGGAATAATCTTGTATGTTTGAGATATTGTTTCTATTGTTACCTATCGCTGCTGCATACGGTTGGTACATGGGTCGTAGAAGTTTTCAACAAAATAAGAAACAATATACTAATCGTTTATCATGTGATTATGTTACCGGTGTTAATTTTCTTTTATCTACTCAACAAGATAGATCTGTCGATCTTTTTATGGAAATGTTAAAAGAAGATAGTTCTTCTTTTGAAGCTCACTTAACATTAGGAAATTTATTTCGTTCTCGTGGTGAAATTGAAAAAGCTGTTCGTATTCATCAATTATTAGTTGAAAATACATCTCTTTCATTTGAGCAACGTTTATTAGCCACTCAAGAACTTGGAAGAGATTATATGGCTGCGGGTGTTTATGACCGTGCTGAGAAGATATTTCAGAAACTAACTCATGAAATAGATTTTAAACAAAGTGCCTTACAATCGCTTCTGACTATTTTTCAGTTAACAAGCGAGTGGAGTAAGGCTATAGAAACAGCAGGTAAATTGCTAAAATTAGGACATGAAGAAATTCGTGAGAATATTGCTCATTTTTATTGTGAATTAGCAATTAAATACCTTAGTAGTGATGACCTTGATGAGGCATTAACTTTATTAAATAATGCTGAACAGGTAGATAAAAATTGTGCTCGTGTTGCAATTATGAAAGGACGTATTTTTATTGAACAAGCATATTATGAAAAAGCTATTAGTATACTTAAACAAGTGTATAAACAAGATAGCGATTTAGTAATAGAAACTTTACCATTACTTTATGACTGCTATCAATTTATTGGTGATATTGATGCATGGGAATATTATCTGCATCAGTGTGTCGCTGCAAATTCAGGCGCAATAGCTGAACTTTATTTAGCTGATATTATAGTTAACAAGCAAAATCGTGAAGCTGCTGTCAGGTATATTAATGTTCAAATTCAACGCCATCCAACTATGAGGTTATTTTATAGATTAATGGATTATTATTTGCAAGAAGCAGAAGAAGGTCGTGAAAAAGAAAGTTTAATTTTGTTACGTAAAATGGTTGGTGAACAGATTAGAACGAAACCAAATTATCGTTGTTACACGTGTGGTTTTACGTCACACGCTTTATACTGGCATTGCCCTTCGTGTCGTTTATGGGATACGATCAAACCAATTAGAGGACTTGATGGACAATAATAGTATTATTGCTACAATAACTCGATAAGATTTTATGAGTAGAGAATTTCTAAATAAAAATCTTCAGAAGTATAGGTTAACTTTATATGTCATAGTTACTCTAAAATATTCTCATGCTAATGTTACATGAGTTTGTTATTGACGTGAATATTTTTGTTATTGCTATTTGAAAGTCGATCGAAAGTAGGTGAAGATATACTTAATAGAAATAATTTTTAATTTATATAATTATTACGTGGAGATAGACTAAAACCTATTGCTCGATATACAATTTTATGATATCCTTAATACAATAAAAGATGGAGAAGATTTCATAATAGAAAACATGGGAGAATGTATATTAATAATTTCCCTATTTATAAAAGATGTTTTATAATAGAAATTAGATATCAAAAATGTATCACGTTTAGAAAAGCTGTTTTTTAAATTTTATTATGATTGTTAGCAATATAATAAATTTAATGTTGTAAACGTAGTAATTCATCAAACTTAAATTTTACATATTACACATTAAGTATTATGAATTATACTTTAGATCATGTTACTTATTTAATATATGAGAAAAGATTAAAATTATTGTAATATATTAATGTTAAGTTAGATAATTTCTGGCATTTATCTAGTTAATAGTGCAATTAACAATATATTTTTAAAAATATACTGCAATTATATGCTGATTTTCTAATGATGTGTTATTTATGATCATATATAACGATAAACTTATATTTTTCTGATAAGAAATCAATTAGTTAAGTTGTTAAGGATAAGGAATCAGGAGTTTAAATAGTTGTTTAGTTTATAGTACAAACACTAAATATTTTAAGGAGAGAAAATAAAAAAATTAGTGCTTTAAAATAGATAATATTGTGAAAATACATAAAAAAAGATCATGCGTTAAGGTAACAGTATATTTATTTTCACTGATGTTTATCTTAGTAACTATACATTTAAAATACTTGCTGTTAAACATTAAAAAATGTAGTGGTGTAGTAAAACTATCGTGTTAACATATAAGATGATCAGTGAGATATCATTAAAAAATTATTAAAAATAAAAAGGTCCTTTCATTAAACTAGCTAGCAGATAAAATATAAATTAAAAATTTGGAGGACCATAACCCATTACGTTTCTATTTTATTGACTGCATGTAAGATAGAAATAATAAGAATAAAACTAAACAACTGATAATTAATATCATAGGAATTAAATTTTAACACGCTTAAGATAAATGTATTTATAGTAACATTGTTTATAGAGTTATTTGTTCTTTAGAGAGTGTAAAGGTTATTTTAATTTTGATATAATATAACTTAAAAACTATTTTTGTGACTTGTTGGCTCTATTTTATAAAGTTTAAACTGACTGAATGAATTACTAATTAGATTATCAGCTCAATACTATTAATATTGTTGAGTTATTTACTATTTGTGAGATCGTAGTAATTAGGGAACTAATATCAATTCCTGTATGAGCTTTTTACTTGCTGGTGATATTCTTAAACGTATGCGAATGCAAAGAGAAATAATATCAATAACCCCGAAAATAGAATGTGTTAATTTATTCAGTTCATTGAAATTGCTATTAGAATAATTAGTTTCACTGAATTATCAATAATAATAAAAATTAAAATTATTAATAATAAATTTCAAAAGATATATTAATGTAATTCTAAAATAATTATTCATTAAACGAATAAGTAAATATGAGTCTCTATCTCTGAGAAAGTAATAACGCATAATGTTAACACTGAACTAAATCTTTTGAATGACTAAATTGGATCAGTTTATTATGTTTCTATTATTTAAATGTATTGTTATGTTTAATAAATATATTAATACTAATCATTTCTTTTAATAAGTAAAAATATTTAGAATAATTGTTTTTAAGATTAAAACCGTTTAATAGGTAATGAGTTGATTGATACTCAACTATTTAGTACAGTCTGAGTGAATTATATTTGTCACTGGTGTTAAATAAAAAATGATTTAAAAGTATCATTCGGAGTTCAGTTTAATAAAGATAAGCGCTAAATATGCTTGTTTTAATGGATTTTAGAAACATAACATTTTTACATGATTGTAACAGAGAAAACATTCTATTTACTAACAGTGTGAATGGTATTTATCTACATTAAATCGAAATAAGTCAACTATTTGAGTCGTGAGTGCTTTAAATAGTTAACTATTTAATTTTAAGTGTTTGTGATAATAATCACTAGTTAGTTTTCAACATGAGACCGTAATATAATTTATTAGGTAATAAATAAAATTTTTTATTTTTTATATTATTATCGAGCTTTCGTATGTTCATATTAGTTTTTAATTCATGACATAATAATGCTTAGTCAGAATTGGTAATTTTCACATCATCATTTCTTATTTATCTTTTTTGGTTGCAATAGACTTTTAATGTACATATTTTATCAACAATGTCATTAAAAAGTAATTCCAGCCATTGTAATCACAATTAGCACTAGCAAAGTAATCATTATCATTATTACTTTAAAAGTGTATTTAATAAGCAAATGTACTTGATTGATAATTGTGAATAATATTAAAATTAACTTACAATTCATGGCTAATATATATATAAAATTGTATTTATACTATTTTAATTTAATTAATTTAGAATTTTTACTGAATTATATAATTCTTGTAGATAAGGTATTCTAATAGTCAATGATATCTTATGCGTTGTATGATTTATTCCTCATTTATTATTTTATCTATATGGAATAGTTATTTTATATATGTTGATAAGTTTATAATATTATTATAATATATTAATTTACTATAGAAAGATTTTGTATAACATATTTTTATAGTAGCAGTATTAAAAAATTCTAGTTACTGAGATTTTTTAGAGATTATAATGTCTTGATGTGTGTGACATGAGGAATTTACGATAAAATTTTGTATCTTTATAGTAATAGTAAGAGTATTTTATATATCATGATATAAAACACTAGTTTGAATAGATATTATTATTTTTGAAAATATAGCACACATATTAATACAATGTAGAATTGTAATAGTTAAATATTCTGCTAGACTCTACATCTTAAAATGTGTAAGAAGTAGCGATAGTTTTTTATGTTAAATTCTCAATGTTTTACAAACTTTTTTGATTTATGAAATTTGCTTATAGTTCTTATTTGTTTGGAGTGGCAACGCAGTTTTGTTTTAATAAAATTTAATTACTTAACTAAAATTTAATATTGATTTTTTTAATTCTATATTTTCCATTGCAGTAGTAACATTTTACTTAATATATTATTTTCTAAATTAATTATGAAATCTCATGACTTTCAGCGCTTGAGTACAATTAGGAAAATATTGTATTATATTTTCTTGTTAATCTAACTAGCGCAATTTTTAGGTAGAAAGATCGTTTATGTTAATATTGTATATAAGTATCAATTATCATATTTTAATATCTAAATAATTCATAATATTATTGATGCTGTATATCCAGTCTTAATTATATGGAACTGAGATTTAGTGGTATCAACAGCAATTATTTTAATCAGTTTCAGGTTATTGAAAATATTTTTCTACTGTAAAATAGGTAAGAAAAATCTAATTGGTATTTTAAAAAAGATTTTAATCTTATTATGTGGTCGATTATAAAAGATATATTAAGCTTCATTGCATAGATGAATTTAAAATCTTTTTGAGATAAAGATATTAAAGACTATTAATAAATTTTTTTGTTGTCATAAATAGAAAGAAAGTAAATTGTCTATTTAATTATCAATGCAATAATAGGGTCAGATAATTTTTAAAAAATTATGGTAAAAAATCTATAAAACATAAATAAATAATTTTGAACATCAATCAACATAAACATTAGATTCTTTAGATGTGAACTATATTGTAAAAAATAAAACTCCATCTTTAGAGTGTTTCCGCAGTATTACTTAAAAATATCAGTTGAGTATTATTATATTTCCTAGAAACAGTATTATAATATCAATAGAGCTTGATAGCTAAATAAAGTAAAGTAGAGCTTACCATATATTTCATTATAATAATGAAATATTAAAAAATGATGAAGAATCATATTTTGTATTTTAGATACATTATTAATAATATTTGATATTAAAAATTAATTAAGTTTATATATGGGTTTATCTTAATACAAAATTTCTTATATTTAACTGAATTAATCTTGATTGCGAATATTATATAGGTATAATACAGTAATAAATATAATAATATAATATTACTATATACGATATTAATAATTTTTTGTCAAAACTTTTTTTGAATATCTTAAATTAATTTAAGATATTCAAAAAATAGCGAAACGTATATTGATATACTTATAAAAGTTCTACAGTAGTGTGTATCTAATTAGTATAGAATATATTAATAGTTTTTCATTAAAGAAATTTTATAATTCAATAAGTTAAGTGTGAATTTTATTAAGATCTTCTCTTAGAGAAGATCTTCGTTGTATGTTAATAAAAAATTTTGCTTAAAATATTAACTAAATTCAGCTGTAATACAGTTCATATTTTAAATTAGTGAATATTTTCATTTAAGAGTATATAATATTATTTTTGGTAAAAATAATCAATGCTAGCTTGATAAATTCACACATTGTCTTTAAATAACTGTCAGGTTTTCTATATTTTGTAGTGTTTTTTACTAATGTTACGATGTTTAACTGCTTAATAATTAGTAATTTATATATATTTTATTTTATTTTATTTTTTCAATGATGGAGATTGATATATAATAAATAAAATTCACTAATATTAACCTATGTAATTTTTCATTGTATATTAATATTTTCTTTAAGTAAATAAATAATTTTATACTCATTAAAGACTTATAAAATCATTTTTCTATTTTAAATATTATGTGTCATGACGATAATGACATATGATAATTCTTGAATATCTACCATTATTAGTTTTTGGACCTTAGAAATTCTTTTTATCTATGTCACAGTCTTTGTTATGTGTAGTAGTGTTGTTCTTAATACTTTACGTATGAATAATCATGAAAATTGTGTTAGAATTTAAATTAATATTACTAGTGATTACGTGTTAGTTATATTTTTTAATGTTATCCCAATAAAGTGAACTTTATTAATAATAGTTATGATTATAAAGTTTAAAATGATACAAGGTCTCTTGTTTGAGATAACTATAGGAAGTATAGTATCTAATATAAAAAATTTTTCGAATATATAACACTCATAATAATATCATCCATATTAATTTTGTAGGTGTTTAGATTCTAGAAAATGAGTCAGAAAATACGATTTTTTTTAAAATCTTTTTAACTCATTATCTTGAGTTGTTATTTATATTATTTTAATAGGATATATAAAAATAATTCAGTTTAAAAATATTTTATATATACTCAAATAATTATATTAATAAAATATTTAATCATCGATAATAGTAAATAACGAGCTGTGAAGCGATAATAAAGATGTTGTGATTTTTGCAATATCATGATGATGAAGTTTGTATAGAATGTATTTTATTTATAACGGCACAGTCTGTATACAAATATTAAAAATACTAAATCTTAATTTATTTAGCCCACTTATAGTGCAAAGAAAAGCAGTAATCGTTATTATTTCTAGCGAATGAATTATCATATAGCATATTTTAAAAGAATTTTTACTGGTATTAACAATAATATTGTTCAGCTATTTATTCGATTAATTTAATTGTGTTTCTTGTGATTAATGCTAATAGTCTTACAATGATTAGATAATGATCACTAGTCAAATACGGTATTATAAATTCAGTATTATTAACATATAGAGTAATTCTCATGAGCATCTTAATATAAAAGATAATATGAAGTTCATATGACAATATAAGGTGTGTTAATACAAGTAAGCAGTGGGTGTAAAATGTTTAGGTCAATTTATCTAATGAATTTTTTCTTTAATATAGATTATTATATTATTGAATATACAATAAACTATGCAATAATTTATGATAGTCGAGTTAGACTATATTAGTGTTTTCCATAATTTGTTTTATGATGATGCAATATAATTTTACAAGATCGGAGGTAATCGCTACCATTAGTGATGTAATTTTATACAGTCTAGATAAAAGTTTTTTACAGGCATTTAGTATCTTCTAGTTGATGTGTATTATTGTCTCATTATCTTTAGAACATGAGTGAGTCATTTATGTATGTCAACAGTAAAAATTATAGAGTTTTAGGGCTGAGTTTTTAGAAATAACAAACAAATAATGATTATTGTATTTTTTGTGAAAATCTATGAACTGTTGTAATCGAATCATTATTCTCTTTATTTGTTATGTTGTAAGCAATGCATTTTTGAAAAATATATTTACGGTTTATATAGCAGTTTCAATTTAGTTTTAATTACTATATAAGTTACAGTTCTAGAGTAAGAAACACCGCCGATAATATGTTCTAAGATCTATGTGACGTTAATTTTCTAAGTATATTTTATCTTTAAATTTGCAGAGATCTTCAATAATACAAGAGGTACAGCGTGGTTTTCGTGCAATACAAGTATATCGTCCATGTAGAACCAACCAATTATGACAATCAACTTTAAATTTTATAGGAACAAATTTAAGAAGTTTTTTTTCAACTTCAAGCATATTTTTTCCTGGAGCAAAATTCGTGCGATTACATACTCTAAAAACGTGTGTTTCAACAGCAATAGTGGGCCAACCAAAAATAGTATTAAGTATAATATTCGTTGTTTTACGACCCACTCCTGGGAAGGTTTCAAGCGCTTTTCTATTTTCAGGGATTTCACCATGATACTTTTTTATTAAAATATCACAAGTCTTGATAATATTGTTAGATTTAATATTAAATAAACCAATTTTTTTGATATAATTTTTAATTCCATCAACTCCAAGCGCTAATATTGCTTCTGGAGTGTTAGCTATAGAATAAAGTTTTTTTGTTGCTTTATTAACTTGTATATCAGTAGCTTGAGCGGATAACAATACAGATATTAATAATTCAAAAGGAGAATTAAATTCTAATTCTGTCTTTGGGTTTTGGTTGTTATCTTTCAGACGAGTTAATATTTCAATACGTTTTGATTGATTCATGTTTACATTTGTAACCTATAAATAAAATTTTTTAACTTTTTACTTTATTTTTGGTAATTTGTGGTATGTTGTTTGATTTTTTCATCAATTAAGTTTTTGCCAGCTAATATTAAAGCTAGACTGATAAAAGTTCCAGGTGGCATCAGAGCAAGTAAGAAGGGAAAATTAAAGTCGAAAACTTTAATTTTTAGTGATGAAGCCCAAGAACCTAAAAGCAAATCTGCGTCATTAAATAATGTACCATTCCCTGAAATTTCACGAATTGCACCAAGAAAAAATAAAACTAAAGTTATATTAAGTCCAATGACAATGCCATCAATAAAAGAACGTGATATAGAATTTTTTGAAGCATAAGTTTCTGCGCGATCAATAATAGTGCAGTTAGTTATCAGTAATGGGATAAAAATTCCTATTGCTTTATATAATTCGAAAGCATAAACATTGATTAACATTTGTATCGCATTAACGATTGAGGCAATTATGATAATATAAATCGGTATACGGATTTTATGTGGTATCCATCGATGTAACGCAGAAATAGAAATATTAGTAAAAACAATTACTAATGTGATGACAAAACCTAGTCCTAATGCATGTATTGTAGTAGATGAAACAAGAAGGAATGGATAGAGACCAGGTAGTTTGACTAGTACTGAGTCATTTTTCCATAAACTCTGCGCAAAAAATTTTAGTATTTTATACATGATTATTTAACGTTATAGATAGGATAAGTTGATAAATTTTACGATTTTTTTTGATAAAAGTCGCTCCACATTTTGTCGCATTCAGAACAGCTCTTGGCGTGATTGTCACGCCAGTAAATTGATCAAATTCACCGGCATATTTTTTAACTACCCATTTAGGATCATTCTCAGATTCTATTGTTTTACCACTAAAAAATGTAATCCAATTCGAAATACGTGTCTCTATTTTATCGCCAAGTCCTAGTGTTTCAAAGTGTTGTATAACTCTAACATCTAATACAGTGCCTTTAAAGTCTGCACCGACTAGTAGTATAATATTGTGCCTTAAATGACCATTTTTAGCAATTAATTGAATTGCCGAAGCCATAGGTTCGTTGTTTTTTCGAGTAATATATAGGTGATAAGATCGTTTGTTATCAAGTGATTCTTCTGTATTAATGAGATAACACTCTTGACTAAAATCATTATTATAGTAGTGTTTAGGTACTACTTTGTTGAGTAATTTTTTCTGAAAAATCATTGCTTTTTTGTTATTTTACTTTTTGTTAATGTATAAATTGCAGAACTAAATCCTGTAGTAACTGTTATGATAATTGCTAGAATGATACTATAATGATACATCGTTTCGAACATACAGGTTATTTTATTCATAAATTATGCTTGTATTTGCACGGCCGTGTATAATAATCTAAAAGTGGCACTATCATATTAGTTAGTAATACCGCAAAAGCGATACCGTCAGGATAATCACCATAAACACGAATTAACCACACCAAAGTACCAATAAGACTACCATATATCAGACGACCTTTAGGTGTTGTAGATGCAGTGACAGGATCTGTAGCAATAAAAAACGCTCCAAGCATAGTTGAACCTGATAACATTTGTATTAATGGTGTAGAATAATCATGATGATCTAAAAACCCACTCATAGTCGAAAAAAGAGCTAGCACAGTCAGGATGGATGCAGGAATATGCCAGGTAATAATACGGCGATTTAACATAATTAAACCGCCTAATAAATAAGCAAGATTAACCCACTGCCAACCTATTCTTGTTATTTTACCTTGTATAAGAGGTTTCTGTAGAATATTCGAAATTACATCTGTTAGAAAACCTGTTTTAAAGCTTTCTAGAGGTGTAGCTTGGCTCATTCCGTCTATGCCGGTTCGCAATGTATCAATTGTGATTCCTTCTAGTGTAGAGTCTATAAGAATAAGTAACAGGCTATCAAGCCAATTGATATCAAAAGACTGCAGTTCTTTTGGTGGTAACCAACTGGTCATTTGAATAGGAAAAGATATTAAGACTACTACATATCCGATCATTGCAGGATTAAATAGATTTTGACCAAGTCCACCAAAACATTGTTTTGCAATAATGATAGAAAATGTAGTCCCTAGTATTATTATCCACCAAGAGGCTAATGGTGGCACGCTCACACCTAAAAGTAATGCGGTAACAAGGGCTGAATGGTTTTTTAAAACACGAATAATAGATTGTTTTCGTAAATAACATGTAATCGTTTCAGCAATTAATGCAGTTAAAATAGCTAAGATAATTTGATACAGCGTACCAATACTAAAAAAATAAATTTGCACTGCAACACCAGGTATAGCAGCTAACAAAACCCAAAACATTATGATATTAGTGTTTTTTCGTTTTTGTTTAAATAGTATATGAACAATTTTAAAACAAAGATTATTGAGTTTAATGGGTTTAAATGTCATGATCTTTAATTACTTGCTCTATTGTTGATTATTTATATTGATTCTAAGTTTGTTTGGCGTTTATTTAAGTACTGTCCGAAGAAAGTGTTCCGTTATAATGAGTCTTTTTTTACAATGAAAACTTCGTCTTTAGATGAGTGTGATTTTTCTTTATTAATTTGTCGTAATCTTCGTGTTTTTTCTTGAAAATTTTTTTTTGTTTTTGCTCGGGAAATAGCGGCGAAAACAATAGCTTTTCGTAGGTCATCAGAACTTCTTTCATCTACTAATCCAGTAAGTTTTGATATTTTTTTCTTTACCTGTCCAGCGTTGTCTTGTGCTGTATATTTTTCACGTTTAATAATAATTAAACTATTATTAGTTTTAGTATCTGCAAGTATTTCTTCTTCTATATTTGGCGCTTGCATAGACGTTTTTTTATAACGTTCTAAACGAGCTAACTTTTCTCGTTCCACTCGTTCTTGTTTAAATGTAAAACGCAATTTTACTTCTGATTTACGCTCTTCTTCTTGAGAAATTTTGCATATTTCTATTTTTTCTTGTCGATAATATTGCACTAAAGGGATATTGCTTGGGCAAACGTTAGAACAAGCTCCACATTCTATACAGTCGAATAGGTTGTATTTTTGTGCTTTTTTGTGTTCTTTTCCTTTACTATACCAGTACAATTGTTGTGGTAGCAACCCGGAAGAACAAACATCAACACATAAGCCACAACGAATACAAGCTTCCTCAATAAATGTTTTTTCAATATCTTTAGCAGTTTGAATGAGCAAGTAGCTACAACTTTTAACAATAGGTATATTACAATTAGGCAATGTCAATCCCATCAACGGATTACCCATCATCACTGTTTCTTTAGCTGTATATTGAAAACCTGTTTGCTCCAGTAAAGTGAAGATTGGTGCGCCTAATCGAGTCCAAAAATTTCTAGGTGTTTTTATCGATTCACCCATCACAGTCACAACGCGTTCAATTAATGGCTGTCCATTAATTACTGCACGTTTAATGGCTATAATAGTTGCGACGTTTTGTATTAAAACTCCAATCTGAGATAAATAAGCCTCTGAGAATATTTTTTTCCCTATTAAAATTTTAGTTAATGGTTTAGTTTTAACAGAAAGATATTTAGTTGGTACTACGTGCACACTCAAATATTGATCTTGTTTAGTAATCTTTTTTCTTAATGCAAGAATCGCGTTTGGCTTATTATCTTCAATGCTTATTAAGATTTTATTAGGTTTAAGTAAATGTTTTAAAATACGGCAGCCCTCAATTACTTCATCGGCATGTTCTTGTACTAACTGATCATTAGCTGTGATATAAGATTCACATTCTGCTGTATTAACAATCAATGTATGAATTTTATTTTGAGCACTAATTAGTTTAGAAGCAGTAGGGGATCCTAAACCGTCTAGATCTACAATACCTGCTTGTTGAATTTTTTGTAGTATTTGTTGAGATGTTAGTTTGAAAAATCTTGGTTCAGGATATAGTGTACACCAAGTATCTAGTCCATCTGGTTCAATGCAGACGCATAATTCTTTCAAACCAGAAGAATTGGCTGTGCTCATTGCTTTAATTGCTATGATTTTTCCAGATGTTGATGCATGAACAGGAACTGTACATCCAAAACCTTGAGTTAAAGCTTGTCCTTTATAGACATAGTCTCCAATATTGACAATTAATTTACCTTCAGGACCGAGATGTTGCTGCAATGGAATGATGTACTCTTTAGGGGGTGAAGCTATCTGTATAGGGATTTGGCTTGTTGGGATTGTCATTCTTGGTGAATGAATGTTAATAGAAAAATTCCGAGTATTATGTTTCTTTAACCAGTTAAGTAGATTAAACATAAGCTTTACCCATCTACGATAGATTGCGAAAATTGGATTGATATAATCTGAATAAATACAAGAATATTTTGATAGAGATGATGTTAATAAGCCTCTATTTTCCATTTTCAATAGTTGTTTTTTAGAGGGATAAGTTTGATACAATTAGTTGGACAGGCAGTAACACATAGGTTGCATCCTGTGCATAAATCTTTAATAATAGTGTGCATTACCCGAGACGCTCCAATAATGGCATCAATCGGACATTTCTGAACACATTTAGCACAGCCAATGCAGTTATTTTCATCAATCAAGGCAACCTGACGCACAGGATTGGTCGTATTTGCATCTCCAGTAATACGCTGTGGCTCAACGTTTAATAACTCTGCAATTTCTAACATTACTGACTCCCCGCCGGGGATGCATTTATTAATGATCTCTTCGGTATTTACAATAGCTTCTGCGTAGGGGAGACAACCTAGATAATTACATTGACCACATTGATTTTGTGGTAAAATCATATCTAATTTTTCAATAATAGGTTTTTTATCAACTATAAATTGTAAAGAAGAATAGGTTAAAATCAGACCAAATATAAAACCAAAGATGCTTAATATACCAATAGCAATCCATAATGATATCATTAAAATTTCACTAATCCTTTCAAGCCCATGAATGCTAAAGACATCAATCCAGAAGTGAGCAAATTAATTGATAAACCACGAAACAGAACAGGGACATTCGCAATCGCTAAACGTTCACGCATAGCAGTAAATAGCACCATGACAACTGAAAAGCTAATCGCAGCACTAAAGCCATATACTGAAAATTGTAAAAAACTATTTAATTGGTTATTATTCAATAATATTATACCAAGCATACTACAATTGGTAGAAACGAGAGGAAAGAAAATACCAAGAAAGTGATGCACAATCAAACTAGTTTTTCTCACTACTATCTCTGTAAATTGTACCACAAGTGCAATAATTAAAATCAAACTCAACGTGCGAAGATAGAGTAGGTTTAGTGGAATCAAGATTAATTTATCCATTAACCACAAACTCATAGACGAAAATGTTATGACAAATGTAGTAGAAAGACTAATTCCAATAGCTGTTTCGAGTTTTTTTGATACGTCTATAAATTGGTATATCCCGAGGCATTTCACAAGTACAAAATTATTAACTAGTGCTGCCCCTGTAAATAGCAAAACATAATCAGTCATTATCATAACCTGGAATAACGATAAAAAATCAACTGGCTGAAATTAGTTGCACTGGCCATATTATAATCGTATTATGCTCATCGATCTTCTGTGAAAATCATAAGCATCTTATTAGACAGAGCATTTTATATTAGGAGTAAGAGTAATATTTTTCTAATAATATAACAGTGAGAGTTATAATGAAAGTTCACCATTAATATAAGCGAATGTGAAATATTTTCAAACTAAATATAAACTAATCACGAGATAATTAAACATTATCATTATGTAAACTAAAAAAATAAAAAATATTAAGTATAAAAGATGAATAATGAAAGTGCTATTAATCTCATCAAGCAGGAGAAGATATTTGTCTTATAAAATCAAGCTGCTCGTATTGACTTGTTCTAATAATAATTTCATAGAGTTTAATCATATAAATTATTACATGACAGTAACAGTAAGATAAATACTGAATAATCATGCGCAGTTTTATTAAACTAAATTTAATATTGTAATTTCATGAAAATAATTCATATAGTTATATAATTTTCTTTAATAATTTTATATATAGAGAATCAAACAATAGTAATGATTTATATCATAGATGTCAAGGTCAACTTTAAAGGTTTAAATTATTAAAATAATATATTTAATATATCTTTCTCAAAAGTAATAAAATAAACGTCAAGTTGATAACTAATGGGGTACTTTTAAATATCTCTGACAGTCTTTTAAAAGTGTCTATATTTTCAGAAAATACAATTTCTATTTAATAATTTAATACTGAAAGTAGTGTGTTAATAATATAGAATGCATTGTTTTTACTATGTGAGTATGATAATGATATTTGATATAATAGTAAATTATACTATCTAAAATATTTATACATATTAAATAACCTTAAATACCCTTCTCAAAATAATTTTGTGACATATCAATAGACCTTGTGGTAATTTTCACTTTGCTTTAGAAAGACTATATTATTTGAACTAAGATTAACTATGTTTAATAGTTTGTGAAACTTACATAAATGTAAGTTATTACTCGAATAAAGATTGAAAATATAATAATCAGCATTAATAGTTTACGATAACTTAAAATATAAATAATGTCTTATAATTCAATGCTAAAACATAATTATTTTCACACTATAATTTGTATAGAATAATGATTTTTATAAAAATACTCAACTAGATTTTTGCCTAAATCTATATTGGTAATGAATAATGTTATTGTGAGAATTGTCTCTGGTAGGTTCAAATATTATATATACTAATTTAATAATTATATCAAACCTTATTTATAATAAAGTGACAGTTTATTGTCTAAAAATATGTTAAGCTATTTTATAGCTGAAAATATATTAGTGTGATGATCGTGAAATATAATTGAACTAATTTGATTTTTAGTATTTTATGACATGAGATATTGCATATTAGATTACAAGAAGAAAATTTATTATTTTAGCAATAAGTTATATTATTTTATTTATTTTTAAGGTTTTTTAAATATTATCAGAGTCTAATAATAAAATAAGTAATGTCACTTTTTAAGTCAATTCATAAATAAGCTAAAATTTTAAAATAATGACTAAATTATTAATTTTTAAATAGTTAGAATAGTTATTAATATTTTTTAAAAGATAGTGGAGACAACTAATTTTGGTGTGTATATTGCATGGAAATATTTTATACTTTTTAATAAATCTGCCTGGCAGGATATTGTTTATGTTACGCATAAAAAAAGAAGCACTAACTTTCGACGACGTATTGCTCGTTCCTGCATACTCAACCGTACTACCAAGTACGGCTGATTTATCTACTCAATTAACTACAATGATCCGTTTAAATATTCCTATGCTTTCTGCAGCAATGGATACTGTTACTGAATCTGAGCTTGCTATTTCTATTGCTCAAGAAGGTGGTCTTGGTTTTATTCATAAAAATATGTCAATTGAACGTCAAGCTGAAGAAGTGCGCCGCGTAAAAAAATACGAAAGTGGTGTTGTCATTGATCCTGTAACGGTTACTCCAGATACAACTATTCGTGAAATACAAGCTATGTCTAAACGTAATGGTTTTGCAGGTTATCCAGTGGTGGCAGTAGATAATTCTTTAGTTGGGATAATTACTGGGCGTGATATTCGTTTCGTTACTGATCTTGATCAACCTGTTACTGCAGTAATGACACCTAAAGATCGTTTAGTTACGGTAAAAGAAGGTGAATCACATGAAATTGTTTTGCAAAAAATGCATGAAAAACGTGTAGAAAAAGCACTGGTTATTGACAATCATTCTTACTTAATAGGTATGATTACAGTTAAAGATTTTCAGAAAGCAGAGCGTAAACCAAATGCATGTAAAGACAATAAAGGTCGCTTACGTGTAGGTGCTGCTATTGGTTCAGGTTCAGATAATAACGAAAAACGTGTTGACAAGCTAGTGGATGCGGGTATAGATGTATTATTAATTGATTCTTCTCACGGTCACTCAGAGGGTGTTTTACAGTGTATTCGTGACATTCGTAAGAAATACCCTAAGTTACAAATTATTGGTGGTAATATTGCAACAGGAGAAGGCGCTAAAGCATTAGCAGACGTGGGTGTTGGTGCTGTGAAAGTAGGTATTGGCCCAGGATCTATTTGCACAACACGAATTGTTACTGGTGTTGGTATACCACAAATTACTGCTATTGCTGATGCGGTGGAAGCATTAGAAGGTACGGGAATTCCAGTCATAGCGGATGGTGGTATCCGTTTCTCGGGTGATATTGCTAAAGCTATTGCGGCAGGTGCATCTTGCGTTATGGTTGGTTCTATGTTTGCAGGGACGGAAGAATCTCCAGGAGAAACTATTTTATTTCAAGGACGTACATATAAAGCTTACCGAGGTATGGGGTCTCTAGGTGCAATGTCTCAAGGTTCATCAGATCGTTATTTTCAATCTAGCTATACTACTGAAAAATTAGTTCCGGAAGGAATTGAAGGACGAGTTGCATATAAAGGTCGCTTAAAAGATATTATCTATCAACAAATGGGCGGGCTCTCTTCCTGTATGGGGCTTACGGGCTGCAGTACTATTGATAGATTACGCACTAGGGCAGAGTTTGTTCGTATTAGTGGTGCTGGTATTCAAGAAAGTCATGTGCATGACGTAACCATTACTAAAGAGTCTCCGAATTACCGTCTTGGACAAAAAAATATTTATTCAAAATAATTATTTTTATTTAGATATTACACAAAACTATTTTAGAATAATGATCCCTAATATAATTAAGGGCTCTGATAGACGATTATATTATTAGCACACGTTGTTTAATATAAACTATGATTAGTATAATAACTTAGAGTTATTCCATTATCTATTATTAAGATACTATTTGATTATCAACTGCAGTTTTGGAATTTTTTAAATGATAACAAATATCCGTAAGAACCGCATTCTTATTCTTGATTTTGGCTCTCAATATTCACAGCTTATTGCTCGTCGTATTCGTGATCTTGGTATTTATTGTGAACTTTGGTCATGGGATGTTTCAGAACAAGAAATTTATGAATTTAATTCAAATGGTATTATTTTGTCTGGTGGTCCGAAAAGCTCAACAAAACATGATAGTCCACGTGCATCTAATTATGTATTTACTGCTGGTATACCTGTTTTAGGTATTTGTTACGGTATGCAAATTATGGCAATGCAACTTGGTGGGGTAGTTGAAATTTCTAACAAACGTGAATTTGGGCATGCTACAGTTGAAGTTATGGCGTCGTGTGAATTATTCCGTGATATTCAGGATTCATTAAATAACAATGGTATTCCAGTGCTTAATGTTTGGATGAGTCATGGTGACAAAGTGACTGTTATTCCAGCAGACTTTAAAAATATTGCCAGCACAAGCAATTGTTCATTTGCTATTATGGCAAATGAAGAAAAAAAATTTTATGGTGTACAATTTCACCCGGAAGTAACTCATACTTGTCAAGGTATTAATATTCTTAAGCGTTTTGTTCAGGATATTTGTCAGTGTGAATCCTTATGGAATCCAAAGGCTATTATTAATGACACTGTATGTCGTCTGAAAGATCAGATTGGTGATGACCACGTTATTTTAGCCTTTTCTGGTGGTGTTGACTCCTCTGTTACTGCATTATTGTTACATCGTGCAATTGGTAAGCGTTTAATTTGTGTATTTGTCGATAACGGATTACTTCGTTTTAACGAAGCAGATCAAGTTATGGAAATGTTTAGAGGAAAATTTGACCTTAATATTATATATATTAAAGCAGAGGACCGTTTTCTAAGTGCATTAGCTGGTGTGACAGATCCAGAAGCGAAACGTAAAGTTATTGGTCATGTTTTTATTGATGTATTTGATGAAGAAGCATCTAAACAACCTCAAGTTAATTGGCTAGCACAAGGTACTATCTATCCAGATATTATTGAATCCTCTTCTTCTGTGACAGGTAAATCTCATATTATTAAATCTCATCATAACGTTGGTGGATTACCTAATAATATGAAATTAGGTTTAGTGGAGCCATTAAAAAAGTTATTCAAAGATGAAGTGCGTAAAATTGGTCTTGAGTTAGGTTTGTCATATAATATGATTTACCGCCATCCGTTTCCAGGTCCAGGATTAGGTGTTCGTATTTTAGGTGAAGTTAAAAAAGAATATACTGATCTTCTTCGTCACGCAGATTCGATCTTTATTGAAGAATTGTACAAAGCAGATTTATATAATAAAGTTAGTCAAGCATTTACTTTATTCCTGCCAATACGTTCAGTTGGTGTTATGGGCGATAGTCGTAAATATAATTGGGTTGTATCTCTTCGAGCTGTTGAAACTATCGACTTTATGACAGCGAGTTGGGCGCATTTGCCATATGATTTCTTAGGCCGTGTTTCAAATCGAATTATTAATGAAATAAATGGTATTTCACGTGTAGTGTATGATATTAGCAGTAAACCACCAGCAACAATAGAGTGGGAATAATTTAATATTTAGCATTAGCTAATTTTAAATAGTATAATAATCATATAAGTTTATATAAACTACCCTTTATATCTGTATTGTTGAGTTCTGATGAGTAGTTTTAAAGAAAGATTGTATGCAAGGATTAGAATAAATATTATGAATACCTATATGTTATAAATACTCTTTTATCTTATATGATAATTTTCATTTTTATTGCTGTAGTAATATTTACAAAATATTGCTTTTAAATATATTATATTCTATTTCAGTGAGCACTTTATAAAAACCAACTTAACTATCATTAGTTATCTAGACTTGCTTCTATCCTAGTCTGTCTTTTACTTAACAATATTATAATAATTAATAATATATGCTAGTTATATATTTTATTTTCGTTAACAAGCATATTTTATATTAATTTTTAGATCAACGATTATTTTTCATTTTTAATTATACGAATATGCTCTTCAGTAAGAGAAGAAACATTAATGAAGATTCTCAGATATTTTATAATAGATGTATTGAGTAATATTTGACTGATCATTTTAAAATGAGCTTTAGAATAAAATTACAATCTTTTCAATATTACTAGATATTGTATTTGAGTGTTGTTAACTGAAAAATAATTTTATAATTTATGTTCACTAAATATTACATTATTTATATCACTTAAGATTAGTTCAAGAAGTTATTATCAAATTTGAATATTAAGAATAGAGAGGATTATTATATCTTACATTCATAAAAAATATGATGATAGATATAAATCCGCACTTTTAATGTATATAATATTTTTTAAATGATGACTAGATCTTGATAGAAAATAGGAAATATCATAGATTTTCTTAAGAAATTAAATAACTAAAATAAACCAGCATTGTAGTTTTATTAAAATAATATTTATTAAAATAAACTTTTATTTTTTATTCAACAAAGATATTGATATTAAAAATTAATATTAATTTTTATTTTATCGAGTAGTTTTAGAGATTATATAATGTTAATTTTAATGGATAATAGTTATAACAAAGAGACCAACTTGATAAGTTGAACAATTATATGAGAGAACCTTTTGCATTTTTTGTTTTTGATAAGATTTTTAGGTCATTTAACATATCAGTTGATAACCTAATATTTAGAAAATGACATAGAATGTATTAAATTTATGAATATTATATGCTAAATAATTACGCTTAGTATATGTAAATATATACTCGAAAATATTTCATTAATTATTATTTCTATCTGATAAAATATTTTTCTTCATACAGATCTTGTAATCTAAAACCATTAAGAAGATTTTTATAGTTGACATAAATTCTCGTTAATAACATTATATTTTTTATAAACCTTTGAGTATATACTACAATATCTTATTTCATTTTAGAATTTTGTATTTGTACTATCAATTTTTCACGAGAGATATTTGTGTATTCTTAAAGACGGTTACATATTTGTGATAACGATAATTGTGATTTATTTTATTTGCTTCTGACAAAATATTTAGATAATTATATTTGCAATACTTTCTCGAGCAGGATTACCTCTGTTTCAGATAATTTTTATTTTTAAAGTTTTAGATAAGAATATACAGTACTTTTTTTAGGAAAATATTAAGTCAACCAGTTTTTCACTAAATAGTTATTGATTATCTACAGCGGTAGTATATAAAATACTTTATACATATTAATTACTCATAAAGTAATATAGTGTTAATTCTCTGTTAAAAAAATAGGGATTTAATTTGTTAAACAACACTTTAACTGATCTCACTACTATAGTTTTTTAATTTTGATAATATACACAAACAATTATGTTTAAAAAGATTTTACTAAGTTTCTTAGATAAACTTTATATTTTATATCATAATGTAATGATGAAATTAGTAATATTATTATCTAATGATTAAATAAGCTATATTCATTCATTTGATTTCTCATTCATAATAGATAGTTGCTTAATTTAAAACGCAGAGGTTTTTATGATAACCGGGAAAGCTAATCCATTTAGGTTGCGTCCACTTGAACGTGAAGATTTAACGTTTATTCATCAACTTGATAATAATGCTAGCATCATGCGTTACTGGTTTGAAGAGCCTTATGAGGCTTTTGTTGAATTAGTTGATCTTTATGATAAACATATTCATGATCAGTCTGAACGTCGTTTTATTATTGAAAGTGAGAATAAAAAAGTTGGGTTAGTTGAATTAGTTGAAATTGATTATATTCATCGTCGTTCTGAGTTTCAGATAATTATTGCACCTTGCTATCAAGGATATGGTTATGCGACACGAGCGGCAACATTGGCAATAACCTATGCATTTTCTGTGCTGAATTTATACAAGCTTTATCTTATTGTAGATAAAGAAAATATTAAAGCTATACATATTTATAATAAATTAGGTTTTCATACTGAGGGTGAACTTATTGATGAATTTTTTATTAATGGTAGTTATCATACTGCCATACGTATGTGTGTTTTTCAGTATCAGTATTTCATTAGCAAAGCAAAATTTGTAAATACTGAAAAGATTGTAGACTCACACGGTGTAATTAAATAGAAAATTTAGTATATTAATAATGAATCAATGATTGATCATACATCTGTTAAATATGGAGAAATGATGTCCAAATCGCGTCTCTATCATGAAAAAGAGCTAAGTTGGCTTGCTTTTAATGAACGAGTGTTGCAAGAAGCGGAAGATAAGCGAAATCCTCTTATTGAACGTATGCGTTTTTTGGATATTTACTCTAATAATTTAGATGAATTTTATAAGGTCCGTTTTGCTGATGTAAAACGACGTATACTAATTAATGAAGAACGTGGTTCAGCTATTGTAACCCGACATCTTCTTAAACACATTCAAAGTAAAGTGGCCAAACAAGAACAAGAATTCGATATGCTATATAATAGCTTACTTCTTGAAATGGCTCACAACCAAATATTTTTAATTAATGAACGTCAAATATCACCACGTCAACAAATTTGGTTGCGTCAGTATTTTCAAGAACATTTACGTCAATATATAACGCCTATTATTATTAATTCAGATACTAATCTTGTGGAATTCTTAAAGGATGATTATACTTATTTAGCTGTTGAAATTATTAATGGTGATAATGTTCAATATGCTTTATTAGAAATCCCCTCAGATAAAGTGGCTCGGTTTGTAAACTTGCCACCAGAAATGCCAAAACGTCGTAAATGTATAGTGCTAATTGACAATATTATTCGTTATACCCTTGATGAGTTATTTAAAAGTTTTTTTGATTATGATCAATTAAATGCTTATTCTATGAAAATGACACGTGATGCAGAATATGATATAGCAACAGAAATGGAATCCAGTTTAATTGAAATTATGTCTTCTACGCTAAAGCAACGTTTAACCGCAGAGCCCGTGCGTTTTGTTTATCAACGGGAAATGCCTAATGAAATGGTTTCTGTATTGCGTGCAAAACTCGGTTTATCTAATAATGACTCTGTGATTGCTGGTGGTCGTTATCATAACTTTAAAGATTTTATTGAATTTTCGAATGCAGGAAATAAAAATCTTCTTAACAAACCTTTTATAAGACTTCGCCATCGCTGGTTTGACAACTTTCGAAATGGATTTGATACGATTCGTGATCGAGACATATTACTTTACTATCCTTATTATACATTTGAACATACTTTAGAATTACTTAGGCAATCTTCATTTGACCCTAATGTTCTGTCAATTAAAATTAATATATACCGTGTCGCGAAAGATTCACGTATTATTGATTCTGTAATTCATGCTGCTCATAATGGAAAAAAAGTGACTGTAGTTGTTGAATTACAAGCGCGTTTTGATGAAGAGGCCAATATTTATTGGGCTAAGCGTCTAACAGCTGCCGGTGTTCATGTCATTTTCTCAGCTCCTGGGCTCAAAATTCATGCTAAACTATTTCTTATCTCTCGAATGGAAAAAGGCCAAATAATGCGTTATGCGCATGTTGGAACAGGTAATTTTAATGAAAAAACAGCACGTTTATATACTGATTATTCATTATTAACAGCAAATGCAGACATTACTAATGAAGTACGTCGAGTATTTAGTTTTATTGAAAATCCTTATCGTCCTGTTACTTTTGATAATTTAATGGTGTCTCCACAAAATACACGGATTAAAATCAATGCTTTAATTGACCAAGAAATTTCTAATGCACAATCTGGTCTTTCGAGTGGAATTATCTTAAAAATCAATAATCTTGTTGATAAAGAGATCACAGATAAACTCTATGACGCTTCTAATGCTGGTGTAAAAATTCGCCTATTAATTAGAGGTATGTGTTCATTAGTTACAGGCCAGCCAGGCTACAGTGAAAATATTCAAGTGACGAGTATTATTGACCGTTTCTTAGAGCATGATCGTGTTTATGTTTTTGTAAACGCAGGTAATGAAAAGGTATTTATTTCTTCTGCAGATTGGATGACACGTAATATCGATTATCGAATTGAAGTTGCTGTACAACTTATAGATAGTCGTCTTAAACAACTGGTTTTAAAGATTCTTGATTTACAATTTAATGATACTGTTAAGGCACGTTATGTGGATAAAGATCTCAAAAATAATTATGTCACCAGCGATAGTAAGTGTAAAATTCGAGCTCAACTTGCCGTGTATGAATATTTAAAATCATTAGAAACGTCTAAAACAATGTTGTAATAACATGTTACTACCTTGTATACATACTGACCTGTTTCAAAAATGATAGTTATTAATTTTAGCTGTAACAACTTTATATACTTATATTTTGAAGCGTTAATAGTACATTATAAGCGTTCTCTAATTTATAATGATGATTATATCTTACAATGGTTTCAATAATGCTAATAAGTGTTGTAAAGAAATTATAGAGTATGTTTTAAGTTATGAGTATATTATTTAAAGACTTTCTATAAAAGTTTTAAAAAAACGTTTTATCATTAATATTTTACTCAGTATTTTCAATAATCAATCTTAAAGAATTCTTCAAAGATATTAAATATACTTTTCTATACAATGCAGATTATTGCAATCAAGAAAAAGTTTGATTAATATTTATGAAAGTTAAATCAATATGGCTTGAAAGATTATAATTTATTATGAATATTACTGTTAATTTAAAAAAATAATGATGAATTAACATTCAACTAATAGTCATTAAAAATGCGATATATGATTAGAGTAACTGTGTTGTAATATCTCCTCAGTAAATAATCATTCTGTAAAATTTTAACTAGGCTTATCTAAAATCTATAAAATTTTCAGTATAATGTAACTATTTTTAAAAGATTAAATAAGTTTTTATAATAAAAAGTCTTAGACATTATTAATATTGCTTATTCTGTGATTTCCACAATAGTGAACCGAATAATTTTATTTCCGGTAATATCTTACATACAATCAAGTAAATAACACGAAATATATAGATTATAAGTAATTTAAATTAAAATATTACTTACTTTACTATAAGTATGTTTTTAGCTTAAGTATAACACTTTTATGCTCTATTTTAATTTACTAGATATTAATAGCTGTGACTATTTTATAGAGATATATGTATAGCAAGAATATTTCTATATGAAAATATACGTTAGTGTGTGATTTTAAACATATTTCTGAGTCTTATAATATATACAAAAACACAGGTAAATATGTATTAAAACTATAAAAGAGTTTATGCTAAAATAAGCATAATGAACTTTAAATTAATTAATTAATTAACATTTCTCATTTCTCTTTATTTTAGTCAATGATATTCTATTAAATAAAATTAGAGATATTAGAGATAAACATAAAATTTATATCGCCGCTCTTTTATGCATATAACTCGTACATAATTTACATCAATTTAGTTCAGAATTATGCTTGTGATTAGCAATGCTGATTCGTATTTATATACAACAACTTTTTATTGATGAAAACATTACAGCTATCAAAGGAGTGTGTGTAATTTTTAGGTAGTAAATTTTGATGCTATTTATGAATCATGAATAAGTAAGATTTTATTCAAGTTTTTAATTTGTGTGAGTGGGTATTATTCAGTAAAGATGAAGTGAATATCATTTTATTAAAAAATTCATCATTGTTTGATTTATCAAACTAAGCGTATTTAATATTTATTAAATATTGTCTTATTGAGGATATTTTGATTAAAGAAATAACAGATGTAGAGCTATATTGTAAAGCAGTTATTCATCTTGTCTAGATAAAAATATGTATTAGACAAGATTTATAACAGGATACTATTAGATAAATTATTAACTCACTTGACTTAAATTTACGTAATTTAATATATCAAGTGTTAAAATATATATAAGATAATATCTAGAATATAATTCTATTGCAATTCTTGAATATTAATCTTAATTTTACGTTAAGATAATTTAATATTGCTTGAAATATCCTAGAAAATAATTTGAAATCAAAAGATAAAAATTTATTGTTAGTCATTAATTTTTTAAAAGCAAATTTTATTTCACTATAGTAATTATTAGACTGTCTAAAATAGTTATTTTCAGATATTATAAAATAGTCACTATGATTTATTATCTAATAACAAGATCAAAATTCAGTAAATCCGTTCGAATATTATAACTAAATACTCTCTTATTGTTATTTATAGTATAGACTATTTTGATAGAGATTCATATGTCGCACATGAGATTTGGTTATGAAACATGTATTAACTCTTTTTAGGTGAAAAAATAAAAATTTGTTAAATATGTGTAGTTATGCGCTTGTGTAGTAATATTATTATTTATCTGATTAATATATTTAAAGATACAATTCTTTATTTTATTGCATTAATTACTTTAATAGTGATTGTTAAGAGGAGTTATGGCTGATATGTTGTCAAGATATTATTATTGTTATTTCTGTTATTATATTACATACATTCAACGCGCTGGTTATATCTTTAATATGTAAGAAAATTAAGATCTTTATTTATAAATAAAATGATTTGCGTAAAAATAGGAATAGTAATCTCTTTTTTTCCACAGTAACTGTGTTTATAGCTACTATATGATAAAATATTCATAATATTAAATTTTCTGATAATTGTTATTATAGTTTCTGTTCTCTCTTGTTATATTTAAAATAAAAAATCTTGCTATTAGTACAAATATTATTATCAAATATAATATTTAATATAGGAAATTTCACTATTATTTTCAACAGAAAAACAATAAATATTATTTTAAAATCTAAAAGCGGTATTTAAATTTCTTTTAGAGGTTTCTTATAGTTTTTGATATTTTTAGTTCATATAATGTTTTTAATGACTAAATATTGCAAAATTACTATACATTTATAGAGTGAATTACGTCTGATAGTTATCACAATTTCGCTTTCAATAATGATTGATATAGTTCATAGCGAAAGGGGTGGGTTCTTGTGATCTTAATGATTCTTGATTTTCTTTATTGAAATTCTGATTTTTCTCGTTTTATATAGTACAATATCCTAATATAAATTAGGATATCTGTTGTCTGTATCTATATTTAGTTTAGTTTTTTAAGTTGTTATAATTTTTTTGTAATCTATTTAAGATCCTGCGTACGTAATAGAGGTGAATATATTGTAACCTGTATATTTATCGGTAAGTAAATAACTACAAGAATTACTAAAATTAGTCAGTGTAATGATTTGTGTTCGTTAATAATTATAAATAATGATAACATTACATAATCACTCATTTTTACGATATATTTATATAAGTTTTACTTTACGTTTGTGTTATTTTATTCAATGCAATCAGTATGTATATTCTAATGTTATGATAGTAAATCAAGATTCTAGAGAATATATTATATTTTATTTTCTTTATAATAATGTAGACTGTTTTTAGCTGGCTATATATACTAACTAATTTACTATATTCTCGTTGAGTTAAATATTATCAATTCTTAGAATTGTCTAATTAGTAATAAAAAGAAGATATAAAAGATTTTATAGTGAATTCTATCTACAAAATTTTAAATCAGCTTGGATTTTAAACCTCCACTTAACGATTTCACTTTTGTTTATATACTTATAATATATGAAATAATTTAAAAATAATTTTCATTCTTGGAGTATTTTTTCGTTACATGAATATAGTATTTAGCTTTAAAAGCTATATTAAGTTATTTTTAAAAGTTTATCAGAGATAAAACCACGTGTTTTATGCTAAATTAGTGCTTTTAGTCAGACTATTGTATTATTTTTTGGATTAAATGTATTTAATAAAACTGATGATTGTCTAAAAAGAATACTGACACTTCATATGATAAAATTATTTGACTTAAAGTTAATATTGTTTTTTAGTACTGTTATTGTTTCCAAAGTAAATTTCAAAAATTGAATTTAATATATTATATTAGTGAATAATCTAAAAGATTACTTTAATGTTGTCACTTGATTATCTAATAGTCAATTTTTTTTAAAACAGCGCATAGTAATCTCTATATTTCTTTAAGTTCATTGTTCTTTAATTTCTAATAACAAAATCATTGATTTGTAATTTGATTTTAAACATAAAAGATATTCATTCTTAACTCTCTGTGTTACTTTTTCATAAAATATATATGTAGTATAGGTATTTTGTTAATTAAATTTTATAATGTCAGGTCAAGAAAATAACACTATTTTCAAATGAATTTTGATGATGTGCTAAGGGTAATTTATGAGATTCTGCATATAAAAATGCATAAGAATTTCATATATATTGAAACTGTATAGGGAATAAGTTTTTAAAAAAAATAATTTATAAACATTTTCAACCAATATTATTAAAGCATGCTCTTTAAATTATCATTGAGATATATAAAATACCTATGAATGCTTAGTATTCTTTTTTGCTGTAATTTCATATGTATAACAATTTAAAGATTTGGTTTTGATAGAATCTCTGAAATAACGAAAGTGGTTTTAAATAATTGTTTTGCATTATTTAGGAGCATAGAATATTAGTTGGAGTTAGTCGTAGAGAATTAAAGGTGAGTTTTGTTGTGTCACTGTATATATTTATCAAAATATGCTGAAAATGCATGTGCTTTGTTTTATTATATAAAATACGTTTAAAGTATTTTTAATTATATTATAGATACCAACTAAAGATTGTTCAAAAAAAGTAGTGAATAAGATTATAATGAGAATAAGTAAGAAAACAGATTTTCTTATCATGTAAAATATACAAGTATACCAAATGAAGAATTAATAATAAGTCAGAACAATACAAATACTATATGGTATATTATATAAAAACTGATCAAATAGTGCAAGTTTTTTGATTTTTTTTTGAGTTTTAGTTAATACACATAAGTTTTTGTACAGTACTTTTAGATCATAAGAAACATAAAGAATGTTATCATATTTGTACTCTCTATACTTTTTTAGTATCTAACACACCATGTAGTTGGTAAATAAAATAGTATCGCACTGATAATCAGTCAAAATAACATCCGAGGGTCTCTTTAATTTATGAATACCTTGAATAACTTGACTATGATCTTAAGAAAATATTCGTAGAATCTAAACATTATCCATTTTATTTAAAGTAATATTCTATCATACTGTGGAAACAGATAATTTATTTATATGAATAAGTACAACACAATAAAAGTTTTATTTGAGCGCTAATAAAACATTACAATTGTCCTAATATAATTTTAATAAATTATCTGTTATGCTTTATGTTTCCGACATTAATTATTCTAACATTTTAATATTTATCTGAGTGTTAGGGTCAGTAAAAGCATTTTTTTGACCTGCAATATACTATATTTCGTCCATGCACTGGTAAACTTCATTGACATAATCAAAATCTAACATAATTGTAGTTTTTAAAGATCTACCGACGATTTGCAGGTAAAATTTTTATAAAAACAAATTTCTTTTAATTTTTTATCTCTTTAATCTATTTTTTCTAATTTTTTATGGTAAATAAAAAGCTGATTATCTTATTACTAATAGTTGAAAATGATCAATTTGAAATAATTTATAAGGTAATAATTCGCTTTTCTTAATCAAAAAGTAATATTTCTATTATAACATTATTAATTCATTAGCTTGAGATAGGAAATTGGTTAACACGAATACGTGTCTGCATATCTTTATCAAATACAATATGAAGCAAATTATTACCTTCGTGTCATAATCTAAATCTTGCAGGTATACGGTAATAAAATTTAGGAGATACAAATACTTCAAGTTGAATTCATGTATAAAAGCCATCATTTTTAATAGTGATTTTTAAGTGGTAGTTGATAAAATTCAATGTATATTAAATAGCCTTATTAATATTAAATTATGAAAATACCATGAAAGATAGAGAATTGCAGAGAAAGCGTTAAAGATATCTTTTTTTAATCATTCATCTATAGAAATGAAATTCTTTTAGTATAAGACTGCTGGTAATAAGCAAGATAATACTTGGTATGACGTATTAGCATAATATTAAGAAAATAGTAAACATTAAAACAGCTATCTAACTCTTAAGTAATAAATGCTATTTAATATTTTATATTTGATTTTAAACTAAGAATAGTTCATACTATTGATTCATCAATAAATATTTTGATAAATTATACCTTGTTTTACTCAGTGAAGATTAAAATACGTCTCAGACGTTAATGTATATAAAAGTTTTTATATATTATTACAACTTGTGACACCGTTTCGATTAATAAATAGTTTTTCGTTGATTGTTTAGTAAGAGTAAAGAATATTATAATATTAAATTATTAAAAATAGATAATCTACGAAATTAAGGGTAAATTTTTGAAGACAGCATTAAATATAGATAAAGCCTTTAAAAAGCTATAATATGTAAAATTTTAATATTAAATCATTCATCAAAGCGAATGTGTAAAACTTATTTTATATAACTATAGTAACACACACAATTATTAGGTATAAATAAAACGCATGAATAATTTTTTCCTGTGTAAAATTATTAGTATTGAACATGTGTTAGAAAATAAACAAATTTATATAAACGGGATATTTTAAATATTTTGTATTAGATGCTAAGTGAAATAATGAAGATATTTTGATATAATGCGTTTTATGTTTTCAATATAACTCTTATAATTTAAACTATTCAAAGCATATTGAATTATTGGAGAAATTATTACCGAATGTAGAAAAATTCTGAAATATATTTAAATGCCGAATGTTAGATTATTATTTGAGTATTGATTGTTTTTCACAGTACAGTACTCAAGACTCTATAAAAAGTCTCTTTAATTATATTAAACTAATAGCGATTATTTTAAAGTACTTAATATGCTTATGATTAAATTTCTAACATTCTTGAGAATGATACGGAATTGTATATTTAATGTAATTAATGCGCATAACGTAGTTATTATAGTTATTAATAATTACCGAGTAATATCACATTTACTCTAGTAAATTCATGTTTAGCAATGTTCAAAAAAAAGAATTATCATTTACTATGTTAAATCACTGTCATTGCTTAGTTAGTAAATAATGCAAATGAAGCAAAACCATAAACTATGCATTATCAATGTGTAATAATCATATATTTACGATAAAGTAATGAGACTAGATAATAATATCAGGAAAATCATATATTTAAATTTTCTTTTAACGACAGTTATACGAAAATGTAATAAAAAGTGTGAGAGATAATGTAAATATGCTATTTTATTTTATTACATTAATGAAATTGTTAGAATATATTAATAATTAGAAAAACTTAATACAACATTATGTATTAAAAATCTTCTACTTATACTTAAATTATTATTCTTCTCACGAAGGCTGTAAAAAAGTTTGAAGATAATTATATTTCAGTTAATAAACTACTAACCAGCTTCTTATCTAGAAAACACAATAAAAATTAAGTAAAGATTAAATGTTTTTTAGCGTAATTAATTGAAAGAATATAAAAAATTGAGTCTATATCACAAAACTGTACTACTAATTAGTGTTGGATATATTTAATGTCTATTGATATGAAAAATAAAATATATTGCTTTATTCTGGTAGAATATCTACTTTCTATATTACAGTTACTTGATATCAAAAAAATATATTTATCTAATTTCTTAAATAAATTAATACCCTTTAGTTGTATACCCTAGTGTATGAATGATAAAATAAGTTTTTATCAAAAATAATTGTGTGAGATGTATAATGATAATGGTAATAATTTCATAAAATATATTGTAGTTTGTGTTGTATTATACTACAAATATCAGTATAATAAACGTCAGCTCGCTATCGTAATGACGAGAAAAAAATAGTAGTAGTGTCATTCTAAGAATTTATGTAATAAAAATCAACTCGTATTATTGCAATGTTCAATACAATTGATAATGTATGTTTTTCCTTAAAATTAAATATATCAACTTACTTATATTAAAATATATTTTTAACTAATATATTTAATAAATGAATTAAGATATTAATTCTTTTAGTTTTAATTCAAGTATGTAAGTCACTGCGCTGATATGTTTGCAGTATTTTTAATTAACAGATATTATGAAAGTAATATCTATATTAATCAAGTGAATATAAGAAAGAATTTACTATAATCTATTATAAAATTAACACTAGATGAAAAAACAAATATGTTCTATAGTAAATAATAGTTTAAATAATATAATCATATTTTCTTAATGTATGCTATGTTTTATTAAACTTGATCTAATAAGTCTGTATATGTTACTAGTTTCTATAGAAAAGAGATAATTTTATAGTATATTAACAACTGTTTATTCTATTTAATGTAATTAATCTTAAAGTTATTTTCGCTTTATTAATAGAAAAATACTTATAATAAGAAATAAAAGATTAGGTAAAATTGCTGCAACAATCGGTGGTACCGAATATATTAAGCTCCAGTTACCAAACCCTTGGTTAAGCACATAAAATAAAAAACCACCTACAATCCCTACGATAACACGCATTCCCATTGGCACTGTATGCAGTGGTCCAAAAATAAAAGATACTGCCATTAATATCATAACCGCCGACGATAAAGGAGCGAATATTTTTTTCCACATACTCAATTGATAAATTGCTGCAATTTGTCCGCTTTCAGTTAAGTAAGAAATATATTGATAAAGACCATGAATAGAAAGCGAGTTTGCGTCAAGAGATACTACCCCTAGCTTTTTAGGGGTTAAATTAGTTTTCCAATTATATATTAAGCACTGAGAGCCTGAAATATTTTTTTCGCCACTTAAGATCGATTCTTCAACTTGAGATAACACCCATTTTTGATTAGCATTATTGTAGTTTCCATTAAAAGCAAACATCACAGATTTTAATTTATGTTGTTCATTAAATCGATAAATAGAGACCTCTTGAATTGATGTAGGATTAATAATACGTTGAATATGGATAAAATTACGTCCATCTTTTAACCATATCCCTTCATTTGTTGCAACTAATGAATTACCAACAATCTTCTCTGCACGGTAGTTTCTAGCGCATTGCTCCCCGATCGGGGAAACCCATTCACCAATTAACATGGCGAGAATTACAAGTGGAATTGCTGTTTTCATGACAGAAAGTGCAATCTGTAAACGTGTAAAGCCAGATGCTTGCATTACTACTAGTTCACTACGTGAAGCTAATGCACCTAACCCCATTAGTGCACCAAGTAACGCCGCCATAGGAAGGAAAACATCAATATCTGTTGGAATAGTGAGTATAGTAAATATGCCCGCATCAAATGCAGTATAATTACCATCACCAACTTTACGAAGTTGCTCCACAAACTTAATAATTCCAGATAAAGATACTAACATAAACAGAGTCATAAAAATAGAGTAAAAAATCGTTCGTCCAATATATCGGTCTAAAATACCAAACATAGGTTAACTTCTCAATAAAATTAAAATCGTAGGCTGTACATCTTAAACAGCATCCATAAGTATGAAGAATAATCGGTAATTCTAACTAGCTTAAATTAATAGTTATAATATATTTTGTATTTTGATATTAATTATTCTATACTATAATATAATGTATTTTGTAGAAGATGAAAGTATAAGTTATATTATAGAAAGTATGAAATATATCTTTTGTTATAAGGGTATTTACATGCATAATAATTAACAAAGTAATGATATGACTATAAAATTGCATTTTTTGTCAAACATTAATAATCTACTTCAGATTTAAGTTGAGATAATCAGATTGATATAACTTGTATTATATTTTATGACTTTATATTTCATTACTCGTTTTATAATTGTATGTTGTATAATAGTTATCAAAATTAATGATTTTAAATAATGAAATAATATCGTGTTTAAATAATTAGTATTTCTGTTTGAGTACGAGAATTTAACAAATTTTAATATCGTTTATCATATAGATACGATTGACTCTCATAGCTGATTCAGAAGATTCAGAGGATTCATAGGTAAAATACTCAAAGAACGTTTAATTCAAAATAATAACCTTTTATTTCTCTGATATAAAATAGTAAATATATATCATATTTATGGAAATTGTGAGCTTATTTCATAGGGAATACACTCATTTTATATTATATTGATTAGATGCATTGAGTTGTATGAAAATAATAGAAATTTAGAAAAATATTTCTTATACCGCGTAACTCGCATATTATTCTCTTGCTTATTAAAAGATCTTAACGTTAGAAAATAAGATACTTAATTGACTGTGCAGAGCGTCTCATGCTAAATATTTAATAGTAATTAGCATTGAGTCATTTTCAACTTGTTGTAGGTGAAAATGATAGAGATATTTTTAATGTCTCTATCATTTTGTTAAAATATATGTTGGTGGGTAAATAATATTTTTAAAAATATTTAAAGTTATTTTATATTACTCGGTTTATTAATATATACGTTTTATGTTTATTTATGAGATAAATTAACAGTATTTTATTTTAATAAAGAAGTATAAATTTTGTCTGAATATTTTAAAGAAGATGTAGGGTGTAATATGACGGTGTCAGACCAAAGGAAATAACGCAGTATATATCATAATTAAAATGTTTAAACTTAGATTTTATCTTCTCTGAAGTTGAACAGATATTAACATGAATAATAAATATATTATTATTGATGTTTTGATAAATTTTAAAGTAAAGTTGGTTAAGCTATACAGCTTAATTATGAATTAACATATACGATCTAAAGGGGGTTTTATATTATTATTAATATTATTAGAATGCTGATAATTATTAAAAAGTATATCAATTTGTTACAATAATATTCATCACTCTGTTTTGATAATGAATTATAATACATTAAATAAATAGCGTCACTCACTCAATAAACTTTTTGAAATAATGTCATGATAGATTAAATGAAATAGTGATAAATGTACAATGTTTCATTTCTTCAAAAGAGACTATTGAGTATTTTTTTTAAAATATCAAACACACTGATACTCAGTTATTCTTTTAATAGTATAGATTTGATTGTATAATTTTAATTTTAATAATTTTTTTCCAATAAACAATATACACTCTTTTAAAATCTTGTATTATATAATTGCTATTTGTTAGTATATTTTTATATATAAAATAATTGATTTTTAGACGTATGATGTTAAAGCATCTATTCTTTTTTTTTAGCATATTTTATCATTACTGCATGTTATAAGACATATTTTCAGTTCCTACTACGATAAATCATATTATATCTAATACTTTTTATCTGTATCATAGTTTTATGCGTGCATTGTATTCATGTTCTGAATTCTATATGCATTAATTATAACGAAAATTATTTATATTCTTCTTACTGCTGACGCGAATTTATGAAACTATATTTTTATATCTAATCTAGCACTTGCAGCATTTTTAAAGAGATGATATTTTTAGTATGCTAGATAATAATAGACAGTATTTCTATTAAGAAAATTAGTACTTTATAAGTAGCGCAATAAATTTTTAGGCGATATTATAAAAGTGTAAAATATCTTATAGATATTGATTTATAGATTTATGTGTGCGTTGTTTAGTAATAAACAAATCATGATTCAATTTTTGTAATATCTTTCACTAATGTTCCACTGTAATTTTATTGATTAAAAATGGGGTATATACAGTCATGATATTTTAAAAGATTGTAAATATTTTTAAAAGTTATTTTGTGCGATATTATGTCATTCAGTATAGATTTTACACCGTAATGTTATTCATCTAACTAATAGATTTATAAATCAATTTCGTATAATTATTCAATAAACTTATGTATTAATCTAGATCGATTAGTAATTCAATATTTCTTTTACTTAGAATATATGATTAGATCTTGTTTAATCAAACATTTACATTAAATGCGTATTTTAAAACACAGACTAACAAATAAGTTTTTAATATAACAGTTTTTGTTTTTAACATTATATTTTATTAAAAATTTCTACTACTAGTAATCAATTGTTATCTATGTTAAATCACGGAAGCTATTAGTATCATGCCAGGATATTATACTTAGATTTTATATAGTCAAGTTTATTACATTAAATCTACTATCTTAAATTTCTGTTAAAAGCGTCCTCTATACTTTTATGTTAACACTTAAAATTTCAATGGTCAATCATCGAATTTAGTCTTTCTTAAAAAGATATAAGGCTATACTTTAAGGGTAAAATTGTTAAAATATAGTCTATGTTCACTACGTTATTAGTTCCAGAGATAATATAAAAAGTAATTGTTATATATTCTTTACTCATAAGATTATATTAATTTGTAAAGATTAGCATATATAATAAGCATTTTCTTATAGATGAAAATATCTATTTTTCTCAATTTATAGTTAAAGAATTATATTCGTTAAAAGTTATTATTGTTAATGGTTAGTAAATAATCATTGATACTGTAAATTAATTTAAAAATGGTAGTTACAATCATTAACTTTTTTATAAAAGAACTTTATAGTAATAGTGAAAGTTCAATTTGAAATCGCATGTATATTATAGAAAATTTTTAACTGATTTTAGTGCGTTTCGTCAGAAACGTGAGCGAGTCTCTTTATTGTGGTATATCATTAAATGTGTATAAAGATCGTTAAATTTAAAGCGTAACTTAGTATTAAGTATTATATTGTTACTATTTTAAAAGTTGAGTAGTGTGTTTATACTTCATAGTGAGATATAAATGCATAATTTTAATATTTTAAGTTATTAAAATTATTTTCTGTAATAAAACTAAAAAATTTTTTAAAAAGTCCTTTTATACACAATAGAATTAAAAAATAAATTATAATTTTACTCAATTACTTTATTTTGAGTATATCTGAAAAATAAATGACTAAATTTAATGTTAATATAAGAACATGTTTAAGCAGCATTTTAGTTCTTAAGAAGAAAAATTTTCAGGCAACTAAGTGAAAAGCTGTAGAAAATTATTTAATATTATATCTTCATTGATAAACATGTGGTGTCGCTTTTTGAAAGAGAATAAGCCGTTCTTTAAAAATCTATATTTTTAACGTCTATCTGGAATCTTTAACATTCCTGAATAAGATGTAATCTTAAAAGAAAATCATCATTATTAACTCTATAAAGTGTTTTTATTCAAAGATATCTACTAAATATTATCGTCTTTTATTACATAAGATAATGTCTTCACATAAAATAATATTGTATTTTAAAAGAGAATTGAGTAATCAAGTGGATTGAAGTACTTGCTTATATTGCTTCTGCTATTTTGGAGATAATTATTGAAATAATTACGAATGATAAATTTTACTACTTAATGGTTTTAGAATAAGAATATTACTCTTAGTTGCATAAAATATTATTGTGTAATTTAGACATTATAAAGAATTCATCATTAATGAAACATTTTAGTTATGTTTTAGGATCAGATAGGTGAATTATTTAATCTGCTTAACATATAATTTAAATTATAGTGTGTAATAATCATTAAAATAATACTGATTGTTTTCTTTTTTTTGGTTACTGATGGTAAATGAAGTCACTAAAAACTCTATCTTGTGTATATAGTACACAAGATGTTTTCAGTTTTAGTTATTTAATGTAGTAATAGTTAAGACTATAAAGTTAAAAGTATCTTGAGTTTTATGTTATAAAAATTAAATAGTGTATCCATCAAACATATTAGAGTATTATGTACAATAATAAGCTTTCTTGCATACTTTTACAACCTCTTTTTTCTAAGGAATCGAGATGTATTTTTTTATTAATTCAGTGTGATATCTTATTTTTATATAATCAAAGCGCTTATTTTTATGTATATTATAAAGTGAAAATTTAATAAGGAATAACAAATATCTTTGTGTATAGTTGATTTGTTAAATCTAGAATATATTCATTATTAATATTACGCGTTAATTTATTTAAATAGCAACGTGAAGCAAGAAAATAACTAATCTTCCTGAAAAAATTTTAAAATAATTAATAATTTCCATCATTTATTAGAAAAACCATCAAAAATCTATTTAGATTTTTTTTAAATAAAGATTATGATTTTTTAAATTTATCTTCTTTGGATCAAAAAAATGATAATGCTCATATTAATTTAAAATATTTTAATAAACTAAATTATTTTTTTATTGGGAACAATATTAATAATAAATAGTATACGGACAAAACATATTTTCATAATGTTAAAATTTGATATCACATAACTTGCGTATGTGAAACGTTATATTAGCACATAATAATTATAAATATAAATATTTTATATATACTATATAAAATATTTATGAGCTATTGTCAACATAGCTACACTTAGTAGTGTGTGTATTTATATAATATAAATAAATAATTATATTATAACTCACAATTGTATTGTATATAATTAACTAAAATTATATGAAATCTCTAATTTGAATAGTCTTTATCTCGTAAAAACTTATTAAAATATTCTTTGTTTGTCATAATAGTTTTTATAGTAAAAATAAGAACCTTTTGCTTAATATCTGAAATTTTTTTAATTAGACAAAAGTTTATCTCATGCTATTGAGTATGATTGTGATAGAGTGAAGTGAGGTCATAATGAATATTTTAAGATAAATAGTTAAGACAATAAACATATTTATTAATTTTATGTATATGATCAATAGATATATTTATCTAAGTTATAATGAGAGAGTTAATACTTTTAGTCTGAGTACTAAATTTTAGTGTATTGTATTAACGAGTCTGATTTTGTTAAATATCGTATTAGGTTATATAAAGATCTATTCGTTTCAGCTCTGTTTGTGAGCGTTTATGATTTTTAAGTGCAGCATTAGAATGATGTTAAGTAAGTGCTAAAATATAGTAATTTATTATTAGAAATTCACATGAATGTAGTATAGTAATATCAAGTTATTTATAATTTCTTAGATGATTTTATATTAGATTATCGTTTTATGTGTATATTAAAAGATATAAACTATATAATTTCTAAAATTAATAATAATTAATAATAAGAGTATTATATTTGTATTATAAAATTAATCACAATCTTATTTTAATGCTAATAATTATTAATATGATAAATTAATCATTATATAGTAGTGCTGCACTTCTTGCAATTAATGATGATTATAAAAAAATTTAGCGAAAATAGTTTTAAAAAGAATATTTATATATGTTTACGTACGATTTATGTTGAGATTTTTGTTTTAGTAAGTTTTTAATATATATTAAAATTAATATTTTCTAGGTTTTATTTTCTCGATAAATTAAGTGTTTATTTAATTTTCATGTGGATTATGTCAGTTATTTCACTTTCAATCCAACCGTCCTTAAGGCGTGTTTTTAATTTTTGACCTAATTTTACTTGAGATATTTTTTTTAAAACCGTGCCATCAGCTATTACACTAACAGTAAATCCCCGCGCAAGAGTAGCTAATGGATTCACTGCTTCTATTTTTGAAGAACTAACAGAAAGACGTTCTCGATAGTTATTCAGCCAACCAGATATTATATTTTTAAAATGATATTGAGTGTGTTGTAATTTTTGATTGTGCTTTTGTAATTGAGGTCGTAAGTCTTGATGCAATAGATAACGTTGTAGTTTTTTGTAATATATTTTAGCATCTTGTAGATGTTTTTTTATAGCTTGATTGAGTTTTTGATTCAGTATGTTTAATTGATGTTGTTGCCTTAGTAAATAAAGTTGTGGATGTTGTTTCTGTAATCGATGTTGTGAATGGCTAAACATTTGTTTCTGGATAATAAGGTAATAATCTATCGTCATCTCAAGATGTTGTTGAAAGCTATGCAGTTGACGTATTAATTCAAATTGATTTCGACTTACTAACTCAGCAGCAGCAGAAGGTGTTGGTGCGCGTATATCTGCAACAAAATCAGAAATCGTAACATCAGTCTCATGACCTATAGCACTAACAATAAGTAAACAGCTTGCAAATATAGCTCGAGCAACGATTTCTTCATTAAAAGCCCAAAGATCTTCAAGTGATCCTCCCCCTCGACTAATAATAAGTACATCACATTCATTACGAATGTTAGCTAATTTAATAGCGCGCACAATTTGTTTAGGTGCAAGTTCACCTTGAACAGCAGTTGGATAAATAACAATAGTAAGCGATGGATCACGTCGACGTAAAATATGCAGAATATCATATAATGCCGCACCAGTAGTAGAAGTAATCAAACCAATACGCTGAAGTTGTGAAGGTAATGACTGTTTATGTAGAGAATCAAATAAACCCTGTTCATTTAAAGTTTGTTTTAATGACTCAAAACGTAGTTTTAGTAATCCTTCCCCAATAGATTCCATGTGTCCAATAATAATTTGATAATCACCACGAGGATTATACAACATAATTCTACCGTTCACTATAACTTGTTGGCCATTTTGTGGGTGAAAATTAACTCGAGTGTTTTGACTACGAAACATGGCAGCACGAATTTTAGATTGATCATCTTTTAACGTAAAATACCAATGACCAGAACTAGGTTGACAAAAATTTGATATTTCAGCAGTCAGCCAAATGTCCCCTATCTGATGATCTAAAAGTTTTTGAACTACTTTATTGAGCTCACTAACAGAATAAATTCCATAACTTTTTTGAGTTAACATATTATCCGGATAACATTCTAAAAATAACTTAATCAAATAATATGAACTTTGTTATAGAAGTTATCAACTATTTTTAAAAATAAAGATAATGAATTTTACTGCATATCTTAGAATAGAAATATTCTATACTTTGTTATAAAGTGGAACGAAAATTTTTTGTATATATAGTATATTAAGAAAATACTAATAGTTCACAAAGTATTACTTATTCTTACATACTTAATTATCTTACTAAATACATGAAGTTTTCGGATTTAACTAATAATAATCTTCTTAAATATTTTTATAATTTTTTATAAAAAATATTATCACTACATATAATTTTTTTATTACTATCTTTTGAAAGAAAGTAACTTAAACTTATGTATAATAATATTTTTCATGATATGTTATGCGGATAAAGTGTTCTATCTGAAAATATGACAATACAGTTTTTACTATTTCTACAATAGTTAATTTATATAGAAATTTTTGAAATATAAAACATCGATGAATATAGTATTTACAGGATATCTAGTGCGTTCTCGATAGATGTTTTTAGATAGGAAATCATTACTGACTGTAATATACGTCGTGTTATTAATTGAAAACAGTCTATTAAAATAATAATAGCTAAATATAATTGAGTGATGGTCACGAAAATCAATCACGTAAAATAGTTTTGTAAAAAAATTAACAAAACCTATAAAAACTGGAACTATTTATAATTACTTTAAAGCACGCAACATAAGTACAGTTAAAGACTTCTAAAAAAATGTACACTAAATTCATGTAAAAATAATAATAATGTCTGTATAAGTTTCTATTGTTGGCAGCAAATGCGGATAATAAAAAAGATTTTTATATACTAATAGTTAAAAATGTTAATATATTATATAGATTGATTGTATCATAGTCATGCACAATGAATTGTAAAGAAAAGTCTAAATATTCAAAAGAAATATCATTAATTACATATGATTGATAATAATATTTAAACGATAGAATTAGGTGTACTAACTCTTAAAGTCAAAATAAATACAGATTGTGTTTATATAAAAGACATGAATTACCATTTAACATACTACATATTTTTACTATTACAAATGAGTGTAACAGATTAAAAAATAAACAGAATTTAAGTTATTTAAATAATAATGTACAGTTTTCTAGTGATTTTACTAAGAGTTATTCGGTATGTGTGTTGTATAATAGCTAGAACTAAATAAAATATATAAATTTAATAAATTGAAATCTGATATTTAAATATTTTTCATTGTTCTATTATATTAAAGGTATTAGCTTTAAAATTTAATTTTCATGCGAGAATTTAATTTCTGAAAAGTAAAATTAAAAAATTGAGTTTCATTATTAAAATGATTTTGTACAGCATATATTATATGCATTTTCTAAATATATTTTACCTTTATAACATCATGATTTAAAACATTTTTTACATATCTTGATCGCTCTGTGTATACTAAAGCTATGAATTTACTCTCTAAATCCTTGACGCCCATCTTTGTTACTACCTTGTATCAGTGTCAGCTTTACATATTTATTATAATTTACAGGTGAATACCAGAAATATTTTAACTATGTATTTGGTTTTTAATGTTATTTTTATTTATGATCTAAATAGTATAACTAACGTTATAAGTAATATGAATACAAATTCGTTAGTTGTATTTTATTTCGTCTTTAGTAGTTTTAACTTTATTTTTAATAATTTTTAAATTGTAAAATAATTATAGAACATACCTTGACTAGTTAAATTTATAGGCAGATACCTTTCATTAAGAATCAATTTTGTTTATATACAACAGTATATATAATGCTTGATACATTTCTGATATTTTATAAAGTATGTATAAGCTTCTCAACAATAATAGTTTTTTTAATATTTCTTGATTCATGTGACTTTTGTATATTTTCAAAAGATGCATAAAATAATTAAGTTTTAACAGAACAGTACAGTAAGTTCTAATATGATTAATAAGAATAAGCTGAATTATATTATCTTTGTTTATTTACTTAATAATAAATAGATATATTTAAAACAAGATTTATAATTATATATATTGAAAGAGATAAATATAATATAGTTAGTGCTTAAAAATCAAAGGTTAAAATATTTATTAACTGTGTTTAAAAGAATTTGCCTTGATAGCTAAAGAAAAATTGTGGAAGTGTTGTTATGATGGAATTGGTTAAGTGAAATCATTTAATTTAAGTGATTAAATCTTGTCAATACTTTTTGATTCTGTAATTTTTCATTAAATGTCAAGAGAAGTTGTGTTTTACTCTGGACTACAACTCTGACTACGCACTAAAATAATCAAATCACGAGTATAATAAAATTATTAAACATATTTTAACTATACAGATTATGTTTTTATTTTATACATTTTTAATTAAAAAAATAAAAAATACATTTTTTTCCTATACCTATAGATCTATGTATTAAGAGTGACGTGAAATAGCAATATGCGCCAGGCTAACTAAAGCGTCTTTGTATACAGAATCATCTATCATATCCAAAGAATCAATTGCTTTTTGTGATTCTTCTTGTGCACGGAGATAAGTATATTCGAGTGAGCCACAACGTTTCATTGTCGCAAGAACCCTGGTGAATAAATGGCGACTATTACCTTTTTTTATTGCTTGGCGAATTAAGGCTGATTCTTCTTCTGTTCCATGGTTCATCGCATGAAAAAGAGGTAAAGTTAGTTTTCCTTCATCAAAGTCATCGCCTATATTTTTACCAAATTGAGTTTTATCTGCCTGATAATCTAATAAATCATCAATTAGCTGGAATGCAGTACCTAAATAACGACCATAATCTTTAAACGCTTTTTCTTGTTCAGATGTTGCAGCGGCTAAAATAGCAGAAGCATGTACGGCCGCCTCAAATAAACGAGCTGTTTTACAGTAGATTACTTGCATATAGTGTGCTTCAGTAATATTAGGATTATTGCAGTTCATTAGCTGTAATACTTCACCTTCAGCGATAACATTTGTTGCTTCAGACATTAATTTAAGTATACGTATGGAGTTAAGATCCGTCATCATCTGAAAGGATCTGGTATAAATAAAGTCACCTACAAGTACGCTAGCAGCGTTACCAAAAACTCTATTAGCAGTTTGTTTTCCACGTCGCATCTCAGACTTATCTACTACATCATCATGTAACAAAGTCGCAGTATGGATAAATTCAATTAATGCAGCGACCTGGATACTTTTTTGGTCAGAATAGCTAAGGGATCGACTAGCAAGAACAGCGATCATTGGACGAATTCTTTTTCCGCCACCATTAATAATATAACAACCAAGTTGGTTAATTAGTGCAGTGTCTGAATTCAATTGACTGAGAATCACTTGGTTTACTGCTGACATATCCTCAGTGGTAAGTTTAATAATAGATTCTAAATTCATCATAAATTATTCATATTATAAAATTTTAGTTATTGTTTTGTAATAAAAAAAGATCTTCAATTAGAATAATGATAGTATAAGCATAACATTAATCTCTCTAAAAACATATTCAGTATATTTTAAGAAACAGAAAGGCAATCAATGCTAGATTGACAAACTAATAGAAGATATGCAAATAGCTTATATGATTTTTCTTTATTCGGTGATATTTAGACAATCTTATTTAAATTTGACAATTCGTTTTTTAAGGATCACATTGAACGTATTAATTTCCTTGTATGTTATTATCGTATTTATTACATATACTATATGATACACATCATACATAAATATATCATTTGTACAGTTGTCATCCGTTAACAACTCATTTAATTGTACAAGTGATTTTTTATGAAGGAAAAATCAGCAATGAAGCTTTTTATCTATTTTATGGATTTTCCTAGAATTAGTTGTTATATAGTAAACTTAAATTTCTAATCGAATATTTCATATTATGACAAAAGTATTTTATTGTATTATAGATGTTTAAAAAAATAGATTAATATTTTCACTTTCTTATACCAATTATTTAAAAATTCTATTGGTGTTTTGATTAATGCTGATATAGCTATTAGTAATTATTTTTTAGAATCGCATTTCAGAAGGCTTAGTTTTTTGAAGATTATTTTTTTTAAATTTCAAATAGTGATATACGGGTAGTGTCATTGAGAATACACTATGAGTTTCGTATTATGCTTTCCGCTGCATTTTAGAATATGTTGAAAAATAGAAAACTTATAATATATTGATTTTTAATGAAAATACAATTTTTAGTTTTTATAAAACATAATTGAGTTTTTAAAAGATTTTTTAGATTTATATTATTGTTATAATGTTTGTACATCCTAATAGAATACATAAAAATCATTCCGTGTGAAATGTTCTTAATAGTTTTTAACACTTATTTTGTAGTTGAATGCTTTATATTTAGTAATAATATTTTAGGTCTTATCTACATAGATCATTACTTACGGAGTTTGATAATACTTTATTGTTCTTATGATAATTCTTCCTTAGTCTATGGTTGTACGCGCTAATTAAGTAAATATACTTCGATTGTGTGGAATATTATTACCATTTACTAAAGTCATGTTAGATGATGCTTGATTATTTAAGCATGATAAGGATTTATCTATAAAGCTTTATATGTTTTAGTAATGACGGGTGTATTTTGTAAAAAAAATAATATAGCATGCTAGTTTTTTTAAGAAATAACTTAAATCTTTTATAGTTTATTTATACTATATCAATATAAATAATAATTGATCTAGTTACAGTTATTTGTATTAAAATATGTCTTTAGACTTTATTGTAATCGAAGAAGAATAAATTTTCAGCCGTTAATTTATGTACATTGCATTTTATATAAAAATTATTGAATTTTTTAATTTCGTTAAATACATATTATGGTTTTTATTTTTTTCAGAAAGCATTTATATTTTCTGAAATTATATCATTCAACGAAAATTTAATAGTAATTTTTAAATTAATCACCCATTTATTTTAAATTTCAAATACTATTTTAATGAAATTTTAATAGTATCGGTTTAAAATTTTAAGACAATATGTTGTTATATTTCATTAACATAATAATATCATATGATAATATAAAAATCTTGCAACTTTAAAAGTATGCATTAGTATTATTTTTTAAGTGGTATAGTTTTTTAAAAGCATAATGAGCATATTTATACTAGAGATGAAATTCTCATTATATTCATATAATTGAGATTAAATAATATAAAAGAACAATTTTAGTGAATTGTAAAATTCTTAACATTTTTATTGAATTAACTCTTATCAAGTTAAAATCTATTAATAACCTAGTAGAAAAAAATAATAAGGCTTTATTGAACGTACTACTAGAATTAAATTTGAAATAATTAGCAAATATATTAATAATTTTAAGGATCTAGCTATCACTGAAACAAGATGGAATATCGAAATTACACTATTAATATCAGAGCTGATTAAATCAATTTTTTACTTTTTAGACGAAAGTTATATATAATTAAACAGACACTCTATCAGGTAATTGTAATTTAATAATTTCATCCTATTAAGATAGGTGATTTATGTTCTAAAATATAAAAGTGTTCATAGGAGCAATGTCAGGTTTTAGGTTTTTTTGTTAGTATTAGAATGCAAACAATTATATGATTGTGAATATAAAAAATAACTAGTATCAACCTAATTTATAAGGATTGAGTAAAATATTCTCTTAAAATTTATGTTTTTATTGGATATTCTTATATGTCGAATGAAATAGTTTCTTTTTCTGCAAGGTATTTTATGGTTAGATTTTTGTTACTTATAATTATATTTAGTAAATCATTGAGACACAGAATTAAAATTTTTTTAACTTAATACATACTCAATTGAGTTGTCTATAATATTCAAAAAACTGAAATAAAGAAAATTTTTAAAACGATTATTCGTTTTCAATAATACAACATATAATATTGAAAACTTACTGAATAAGTTTTCAATATTTTTAAAACTAGATAATATTGTATTATTTTTATAATAAATTCAACAACTAAAATATAAATTTAATATCTATTTTTATGATTTTTAAGAACTCCTTGTTAAGGATATATCACTTAAGTAAGTTGAGATGAACTCATGTAGACTCTAACTAATATATTTAAATAAAATTATTTTATTGACTCATTACATATTTTTAAAATTTTTGAATAATCAAGAAGAATCAGTCTAAATTTGTTAATATTTTTAATTATCTATCTGTAACAATTAACTTGTAATTTTAAACTTTATTAATTTATATACTGATGTGCTTGTTGGATTACATCTAAAATATATTAAGCCGTATACACAATTTAGTATATAGTATAATAGTCTTGCTTTTCTTAATACTTAGTATTTTTATGATGATTCAGTGTCTCTTCTTTGAGATCTAATTCATCTCGTAGTCGATAATAGACGCGTTCATTAATATTTTTATTCTTATACATTTGGTATAAAGCATCACGTTTTGCTTGTAAAGCTAAATGAGACATATCACGTTCCATATCAATCACTTTATGCAAATCATATATATCAGATTCGATTTCATCTGTGTTATCTAAACGTCTTCCATAGATTTCTAATAGCTGTGAACCTACTTCTGTGCGCATCGCAATAAAATCTATATCTTCAGATGGATGATTCATTAGTTCACGCAAAGAAGTCATTGCTGCTTCATTGAGTGCTAAACGAGCACGAATTTCATCATTGTCATATGGCAAGTCTTGCACTAATCCTTTTGTCAAGATTGGTAATGCTATACTTGCAATCAATAAAGAACACAAAATGACGCCCATCGCCAAAAAAATAGCTAAATCACGATTTGGAAATAATGTATTATCTGGCATTAAAAGCGGTAGGGTTAAAATACCTGCCAAAGTAATTGCACCACGTACACCTGCTGTTGCCATTATTACCATCATTCTGACATGTAATACATTAGCTGCTTTTCCACGACGTCGTTTATGAAATACAGTTAATGTCATTGATACCCATACCCAACTAAAACGTAAAATCGCTAAGGATACTGTTATAATAACAACATAAATAAATAGCATCCATGGATGATTTACTTTCGCAGCGTCCGCAACCTGCGGCATATTCCTCCACATTGCAGGAAGTTGCTCGCCTAGCAAAATAAAAATCATTCCGTTAAGTGCAGTTTGAACAGTATTCCACACCGCTTTACTTTGCATGCGAGTCGCCGCTTGCATGCGTCCTGCAATTCTTTCATAATGCATTGCAATACCAGCTACTACCGCAGACAAAATGCCTGAAACATGAAGACGTGCAGAAATTAAATATGCACTAAATGGTATTAATAAACTAATCATGATCTGAATGGAGGGCTCTTCACCAGTGCGCTTAACGAGACATTGATTTAACCAGCCAATTAACCCAGCTACTAGTAAACCAATTAAGATTCCGCCAAACACAACAAAAAAAAACTGCTCCGTTACTAATATTAAAGAAAAGGTACCTGTTAATGCGGCGGTAACGGCAAAGCTAAAACATACCAGGCCCGTCGCATCATTTAATAGTGATTCTCCTTCAAGGATATGAGCCATACGTGAAGGTAATGGTGCATTAACAGTCATTGCAGAAATTGAAACTGGGTCTGTTGGTGATAAAATTGCAGCTAGAGCAAATGCTACTGCTAAAGAAATCGCTGGAATTAACCAATGAATTAAAAAACCCATAGTGATTACAGTAACAACTACTAATCCAATTGCTAATGATATGATTGGCTTACTCTCTTGGAATAAAGCCTCTTTTGGAATACGCCAACCATCTAAAAATAATAAAGGGGGGATAAATAAGAATAAGAATAAGTCCGGCTCAAATTCAACATTAAAGCCAAAAATGGATAAACTTGCACCAAGCGTTATCTGAACAATAGGTAAAGGAATAATATCTTTAAGTAGTTGCGAAAAGAAAACACTCACAATGACAGCTAATAAAAAAACTAATGCAAGTGTCACAACTGACATGGATTTTCTCCAATATTAAGATAGGCATAAGAATAAGTTATCAGTAGTGAAGTCAACAGATAAATTTAATTAGTTTAAAGTTTTGATGTATCATAAAAAAAATAAAAACAGAATTATTACGCAATTTTTATGATGATCATTCTGTTATAAAATGTGATAAATTTTTGCTAAAATGTGATTAATTGAATTATATATTTATGATAATAGAGATTTATTATTATTCATAATCAATATCTGTTTTTTCTAAAATGTTATATACTTACTTAGTTTTACTATTTTAATTAGTGAATGAAAGAGTTTATGTTATAATTTATTTAAAATACTATCAAAAATTAGTCTAAACTTGGTTAATCAATACTAATAATGTTATGAATCTCAATCACTATAATAATTTAATTGATTACATACAATGAAATAATTTTTTCACCCTTCATGATAATGATATTATCATTTTATTGATATAGTTTTTATTATTTACATTTTAGTGCGTTTTTGATTAGAAATATTTCTCATGCATTTAAGATTAATTTGAGCTAGATATCATTATAATAACTGCAATATAACCTAACAGTATTAAAGAAATAGAAAATAGCATATACATTTTATATTTGTATCAACAGTAAGTATGATTTGAAAATGTATATTTTCTTTACCTTTAGTGAAGTTTTTTATCGTTTTTATGTATTTTGTTTTTTATTTATTGTTTATTGTAAATAATGACAAGACTTTATATTAACTAATGCGTAGGTTTATTAATTCACAGTTATCTATTTCATTACCTAAAGAAGGTAGATCATATAATGTTAATTTACAATATGCAAGCTAATTCAGTCTAATATAACATATAACGTTATTCACTATCAAACAAGTTTAAAAAAATTACACATTATAGATTTTTGATGAAATTGTAATGTTAATACTATTTTGTCTGGATTAAAAAGATTTTATCATAGAAAATTTTTGAGATTAACATTACAATTGAATATTTTAACTAGTTTTTAATATTACATGCTTTTTTGTTTATAATCGCAAAGATCTATGTATTATTCTAATCATTTTTGTAATAATGAAAATAAATAGTTTTGTCATTTTATTTTTATAGACTATACCTTTACAATAAGCTAACCGTAACTATATTGATGCTATCGCAAATAATTTTATCGTCGATTCATGAATGGTATGATGTATTATTGAATATTTATACATTTCATGAGAAAAAACATAAAAGTAGTAGACGTCAATAATAAACAAAAATTATAATCACGTTTTATTTAATGATATAATGTTCATTTTTGCCAGTAATACTAAAACTATTTACATGTCTTACATATAAGAATAAAAAATATGATAATAATATCAATATGTTTTCAAATTAGTCAAGCGGATTCATAGATCGCTTATATTTTATAGTATATGTGCATTATATGTATCTAATTAGATATTAATTTATTTTTCAATAACTAATGCATTATAAAAATTAATTTTGAGTGAATGTAAAAACTTTAAAAAGGAAAATTTATTATTAAAGCTACATCAATACTCTCTTGAATAGAGAAGATTAAGAACATTATTGTATTCAATTATAAAATTACTATACATTTTCATATGTAAAATAGATATATTAACAGTGAATATTATATTTGAAAAAGTTTAGGTAGATAGGGTTCATTTCTCATGTCATTTTACGAAAAAAAATCTCTTTTTGCACTATTGCATTGTATTATAAATATTTATTACACTTATTAAGTACAATATTTTAATTGAAGTTAAATTATTCTTTAGTTTTTCTGATATGTAGTATTAAAATTCACTTTCTCACTGAATATATAAGTTTTAACAGGATATATTTATGTAAGTTATGATTATTAAAATAAATTTATTTTAAAAATAAATTTACTTTAAAAGATCAGTAGTATCAATTTAATTATGAATACTTCATGTGGCATGAAGTTATAATTTAAATTTGACAATAGTTAAGAGAATTTAAGATAAATAGATGTAAAGTATTTAATATAATTTGATTAAATAACAGTGAAAGGATAATAGTTTTTAGAACTTCTGTTGTTTATATTTTTAATAAATAATGCAGTGTTTATAAAAACTAGTTTTAAGGTTATGATTATTCAATAAGTCTTAATCAAATTTTGATCCACATTGTAATGGTAATATTAAAATCGCATAAAGCTTAAACATTAGCTATAAACTAATTAGTTTCAAATAATCATAATTTAATAATAGCTGATTACTTCTTTTGTAAAGTAAGATAGATTATCTGAAGTGTTAGTTATGATTCTAGAAGATTGAGAAAGACAAAGTCATTGAAATTGATTGGATTTTTACATATTGTATGCTATTGAATTTAGTTGTCAACGTTTTTAGATATTTGTATGACTCTTGTGTGCATTCAGTTAACGTCACTTATCTATTATCTAAAAATTAGAGAGTTAAATTATTTTAAAAAATACATTATATTTAATATATTTTTGATATTGATATAAAGATATATAATATAAGCCTAGCTTTGAATAAGCGTTTATCTGAGTTCATTTTATAAATTATTTATTATTTTTTAGTATAAAAAATGAATTAGTAAATTTTCAAATATAACGTATTAGCAACTAAAATAAGGAGTTATGAAAGTAATACCTTAATTTTATCACGTACATCATAAATTATAAAATAGTTTCTGATAATTACTGAGTTTAGTTATTTTCGAATGTATACTAAAAGTTCTGATTATACGTTATTAAAATAAATATATCGCTTTATTACAAAAGTAGTAAAAATAAAGTTTTGTAATCAATAGCCGAGTAGAAATTTGTGGTAAATTGATCAACGGCTATATTAACTTAATAAAAATTTACATTAACAAAATTTCAATGCGTATATGTTATAGTCAAGAAAATCATGTAGATTATTATTTTTGTTACGTCTCGGTAATTCGCTGCATTATTGGAGAAATAATAATTAAGTTGCATATTATTTTTATGACATCTTGTAATTAAATTATCAAGAGTTATAAATTTGCAATTGTCCTTACCTAAAAACATTAAATTTTCATCCCTACAAAAGGAGTTCATACTACTGTCTAGTGAGATGATACTTTATGCTTAGATGATAAGTATAAACATCAGTCGATAATATCGACTATTAATCAAAAAGATAGTTGATAATTTTTATTAATGTATTTTTAATAACACTGAAAGTTTGTTTTTGAGTATTTGTTGATAAATTAGATTAAAGTCACTCTTAAAGTTTTTATAATTATTACTGTTACTTGTTAGAATGTAAATTTTTAGATTATTTGCTTAACACTATAATATTTCTCTATATAAATTAAGAATTTTTATTTGTTGAACGTTATCCTTGATAAAAGTTAATAATCTTTAATAAATTTCTAACGTATGTATGTTCAAATATTAAATATTAAACATAAAAGATAGGTATTAATATATTATAATTTGCATAGATATTAATAAAAGTCTATGAAAAATTTTTATAAAATAATGCTTTATGTATCTGATATAAATTAAAAAAATATTATTATCGTATAATTAGTGAAAATATTTTAATAAATGTAATCTTGCAATTTAATGTATATGAGCGGTTTGTATGTTTGACTTTATATCTTTAAAAATAGCGAATAATTAAACATAATATGCTAGATTTATTTAAATAAAAGTATCTAATATAGTTTATTTAGATCTTTAGAAAGAAATTGTTAACAATAGCATGCATTTCTTCTGAAGAATAATATTTAAAATATAGTTAGTTAAGGGTAGCACCTAGCCTACCAAGATCAATTTGTAAATATTGATATAAAAATCTTAAATGCAGATAACTTTCGTAAAAAGATTATAAGTTTTTTGAAAGATGTTATGAATGATATAATAACATATTATGTTAGACATTGAAGGACAATCTTCTATTCTATTTCATCTTAGTCATAAATAAAAATAGCTACGGTAACACGTCTGAATCGTTTTTCATTTAAATAAAATTAATTATATATTTTCAGTATATATGATAGACTGATAAATTATAATTAAAATATTTTTTGAATTTTGTGTATCATACAGAAATGATAATCATTGTAATAATAAAATATTATGAACTGTATATTTTAATATGATATTAAATATTCGTTTAGTATCATGTATCTAAGTTGTTTAGAGAAACATCATTATATTCTTGAAGAACATTAAAATTTTAAATTATATCTAACTGATGAACATAATATTTCTTGTCTTCACGTTGCACAGAAAATATTAAATATTTCATATATAAAATAACATAAAGATCATTACATTTTAAATGATGTATTTTTTACAAATTGACATCGCATGATTTATTTATATAATGGTGGTCTTATATTTAATAATATATATTAAATATAATAATATACCAAGATAATTCTGTATGAAGATGTTTTTTATGCCATTATAATTTTTAATTAAAAATAACATCAAAATCATGTGAGAAAAATGTAAGCATGAAATCAAACTTTGTAAAAATACAAAATTTTATGTAATCAAAATTATAGAGTATTGTGTATACATAAATATAATAGCTATTTTTAAATGTATATATAAAGTAATATAATAACAAGAAAATCTGATAAAATTAGAAATCAATAGCTATCTAAAAAATGTGTGCAGTATAAATTAAGAAATTTCTGATAGTTCTTTTAAATATTGAAAAATTTGATGAAATGCTTTCGATGTTTTTTTATCTGAGAATTCTTTTTTAGCGTTACGTACTAATGCTTTTACCTTCTGTCTATCAATACCCGGGAATAAGATGATTACCTCTTCGATAACATCATTACCATTTTTAAGAAGACGCATACGCAAGTCTTCAAGTTTATATAGAATGGCAGATTGTTGATTATGACGGTTTTTTAGTTTATCTAATGCATTAGCAATAGGCGAAATATCACGTATACGTAGTAGTTTACTAATAAATTGCAACTGACGGCGACGTCCATTACGTTTAATATGTCTAGCTAGTTTAATAGAATCGAGCAGTTGAGTATCTAGTGGAATATATTCGAGTTCATGCGTGCTGAGTTCAACAAGTTGACCCCCTATTTTTCTTGGAATTTGCGCGTAGCGTTTCATTGCGCTTTTACTAGTTAAAATAGTATTATTATCCTCTTTTTTTTGAGGTGATTGGGTACAATCTAGACAATATTTAAGTGGCTTCGCCATATTTATTTCCTTTTTATAAAACGCAGAAATATAATTTATATAATTTATTGTGTTTTAAATGTGTGTATCCTTTTTATTATAGAGAAAGTTGAGTTAAATATATTTACAATATAGCACTGACTTTCTTGTTACAGTGAATTTCATACTTTTGTATATTTTACCGTTGTAGATTTTTTATTGTATATATATAAAATAAATTATTTTGTATAGATTTTAGCTTAACTACAAAAATAATATATATAACTATTTAAGATTTATGAGGAAGTCTAAAAATATTTTTCTTATTTAATTTTAAAAGATTAGATAAGTATGTTTAAATCATTCAATATACAATATAAAAATTGAAACAGTCTAGTGGATGCAAGCGTTTATTTTTACGAAATCTATTGTGAGATAGCTAAATTTCTGTGAATAACATTATTGAAATAAGCATTAGAATCTATTTTTTTACTAAAGTGCAATCTAGAAGTTATTAAAATAATATAAACTTCTATTTATATCACATAATTATACTTCCTAACACATGTATGTTTAAGAATAGAAGAGAAGTAACTCCTTATTTCGAATATATGAGCTTTCAGATTTTTAATCTAGAGTTTTATATGAATACATCGTTAAACTTATTTTGCGAATTACTATTTTCATATTAAACATGGATACATATGCATTGAGAATAGAATATAGTAACGTTAATAGGCGCTATGTAATTTGAGTGTTAGTAATTACGGAGTGTTCTACTAGAGTGATTGCTTAAGTTAATATGCGAGATAAAGCTATATAATTTCCATGACAGAGACAGAATTATGATAATACCAATATCATTAGATGTAAAATAAACATGTTATTAATTAACATTAATAGCATTATTTAAGATAATAATTTAGTACATTAACTAGTCTATCCTTTTAAAATAAAACTATTAATTATAATATGTACCGATAATATTTAATTAATAGTTCAATAAGGAATATGTATTATTGAGTATGATTTTTGATGGTTGAATATAATTCAAAATTGTTATTTGATATAATATATAATAATCTATTCAATTTTATTATACGAGATTTTGTATCATATTTTAAAAGTGAAATTTTAGAATGTTAGGTTATTGTATTTAGTCATTTCCTAAATACATAGAACAAAACTAGTAAAAATAGATTAATTTTATTAAATAAAAGTTTATTATACAATTGCAAAGATTACTGAACTTATAAGTTATCTTAATATATTAAGCAATATCTAATGTGAAGTTCTCAGTAAAAAGTAAGTGTTTGCGTTAAGTATGATAATGTATTCATACTTAACTCATGATTATTAATCTAAATGATGGATTTTAATTATTTATTAAGTCTAGAACTAATAGAATTTATCAAAGTATCTTTATCAACACTACAGATTTAGTGTTGAGAATCTCTTAATGCAATTTATCAAGTTACGAATAAGATTCTATTTTGTAATTTTGCATATTTTAAAATTTTATTTTTAGAGGTCTAGCTTTATACAATATTATGTTTGAAATATAACTTAAGATATTTTATACATCACACTTGTTTTTTAGTAAGGCTTATCAGTGTTTAATAATTTTTAATTTAATTAGTCACCTAAATAATAATCAAATAAATTTCAAATTTATTGTTGAAAGAGGCTAACATATAACAATTTAAGTTCTATAATTTTATTTAATACATTTGGTGCTTATACTAAACTTAAATATACAAAAATAAGAATGCTTATTATTTTATAGTATTGTATTTACTCATTGATCATCTATAGAATTATAATCTAGATATATCTATTAATAAATGATTATAAAATGATTAAGTTTAAAGTGCTAAGTTTTAATATATTTATTTAGTAATAAACTAAAAATATATCCATATATTTTCTCACTGTATGTTAAAATATTTTTTTATAGACTAAATTCTAGAGAATTATCTCAATGATTTAAGTACTGTAAAGATTACTATTGTAACGTTCTCTATGCTTTTATGATTATAATAAATATTTTTATTTATTGTGTATCATTCTGTGTTTAAAAAATGTTTATCTTTTTAAGATATGTAAATTGTATTAATTAATTTTATTATTGCAATAGTTATATGAAATTCTATTAAATATGATGAGTGTTAATTATACACTTAAGAGTGTGTGAATGAGAGTTTAAAACTGTTGTTGCAAAACTTAGTAATTTTAAGGTAGTTATGTATTATTTTTCTATACAGTGTATGACGAAACTTTTTTATTGTATTCAAAAATATTTCAATATACTAAGAGTTATTTTTTAACTCAAAACTGATATTAATTTTTAGTTCTATTATCTTTTTATTGAAATATTAAAATCTTTTTGAGTACAGCATTATCTCGATGCATCTAAAATAAGATACATATTACTGGTTCAGTAATATCAAAAGATCTATAATAATTTGATTTTTTCATTAATGTTATAGGCACACTATTATAGTGAAATCATTATTTAAATCAAAATGATAGATTGATCTCAAGTAATATATTTTTGTTATTTTAAACATTGATAGGTTTATTTATGAGAAATATCAAATTACAATGCTAACTAATAAAACTAAGATTTAGTGATATAAACAACTGTATTTTATTAGATGTAGGTTATTAACCTATAATTTTTTTAATGACTCATAGTTAAGATGCAACCCGTTCTTATTAAGAAAGAGCTTGATTTCTTTGCGATGCTAATTAAATGTTAGAAGATGTATAAAGTTTTACTAAAGTAATTTTTTGCAAACACATTTAATACAATGAGTAAAAACTTTGCAAAAAAAATGGCTGTATCTTAGTCAAACCTAAATACACTAAATTCTTAAACTCAGTATTGATATCTGTTCATATTTAAAACTTTTGTAGTTATGCACTAGATAAATATTCATAACAAAATGTAAATATTTTAGTTGATAAATTTAATATCATAACTTTATCTTTTAAGGATAGCATGCTGTTTTTAAAATTAAAACGAGAGTGTTTTAATATAATTTAACATTGTTAAGATTTTTTTAGTTATTCGTGAGAGTTATGAACTGCTATATAGTTTTAATATATAGAAATCACTGTTAGCAAGCGTTATTAATATTGCGTAAAATAATTCCAGAGTAATAATATGTTTAATGAATATATTATAACATTCTTAATAAAAACATTGTAACCTGAATCAATCTTCATTATTAGATAAGCTAATTGAATAATTATACATGTCTAGAATAATATAAAATTCTTTACAATATTTATCTACTGAGCTTAGACTTTTTGTTTTTAAAAAAACACAAATTCATGTGTAATATACAAAATTAATTATTTATAAAAACAAATTTTGAGGTACATAACTTAAAAAAATTTATTCAGTTTTATCTGCGTAACGATAAAAAATGCTAAATATTAAGTTCCTAAAGTGAATCAATTATTTAAATATTTCTCATTATTTCTCAATATTTTATGAAATTTTACAATCATATCAATATATTGTTGATTCACAAATACTTGGATGTTACATATAACAATATAAAATATTTTTTGTTATCTCAATAATTTTAATGGTATATTGATAATATATGTTTTTAAAATACTTCATCTAATAAATATTATCTGTTAAGATATTTGTAATATATCCTAAATATGTTTTTAAAACTTTCTATTTGTCACAATATCTATGCTATAAAATATTATTTTTATTTTTGTAATAACATTTCGGATACTTTATCTCTCTATCAAGATACGTTATTTTATCCTAGAAATTTTTAATTATATTATTAACTTTTTTTACACGATGTATTTGTATCTTGAATTTTCTCCTCATTAATTATAGATTAAAGTTGTTTTTAGTATTGCACTCTCTTTTCACATACTGAGTGAAACTATATTTAAAAGTTGTTTTAATATATTCAATTCTTTGTTAGACAGTTTTTAAAATTTTAAGTAGTGGTATATATTACTGTACTCGAAAAATGATTAGAACGTATATGCTACTCGAAATCTAGTTTATAGGAATGCACCTTAATATAAAATAATGCATATATACTATTTTCTAATATCGTATGTATTTATTTAACTAAATAACAAATATTTTATTTTTTAAAAAATCTTTCTTAATTTATATCATTATAATAACTTTTTGATTTTTATTAGATAATATATTATTATGTTTATAAATTTAAATATTTTCTTAGCAAAGACTGATTATATATGAAATATTTTCGAATAATACATTACGATATATTAAAAAATTATTGAAATAACAAAAAGTAATAAATGTTAAATTTGTAATATAATATTAAGAATTAACTTATCAAGTTTATACTGATTATCACTAGATAACATTTGAATATTTTTTCCTTTATCACTATAGCATGGATTCTTCTTTTATTTTATACAAGAGATACTAAATAAATTTTTAGTTTTAGGTGTTAAAATATTTATATAAATCTAACAATGTTAATTTTGTATATATAATAGATACTTTATTGCATATACTAAACTAAAATTTAAGAATATCGTTCTCTTGAGAAAAATCTAGTTAATATACATCTAGATCAATAAAGCTTTAGAAAAGTTTAATTTTTATTAAATTAAAGTAATAAGATGAAATACAAAAAATTGATTTACAAGTATAATTTAAATATATTTATATATTATAAAATAAATGTTTAAAGAGCGAATTTTATTTACTATAATTATACATGTTATTAGAATAGCACATACTAATTAGTATTTTCAACAATCATAAAATTATTTTGATGACATCATTCTTAATGTTGAGAGAAATTTATTTTTTAAAATTATAGTATGAATAAAGTAATCGATTCAGATTGATTTACCAATGTTATATCGTTATGAGATCACTGGTTATGTTTGAATGTTGACAAATTTTATATATTTAAATATTAACTGAGAGTAATACACTGATAGTATTTCCAGTTAGATTATTGTTCTTATTTTTTTTATAATACGTTAATTAATATTGCATTGATTATCAGTTAATTTAAATTATTATTTAATGGCTATCAAATACACAGTGATCTGTATAAAAGAATATCAACAGCTTGTTAGGTAGATTCTATCTGATAAAACTTTTATTTTTTTATAAAATATATCATATAATAACAGTATAAAAAAATTATATAACCAACTAGTAAAGTATTTAACATAAGATCAAAATTTATAATGATTTTATAGGTTTCCGATTAATATAAAAAATAAAAGTCTACAAAGTTTGTAGTAAGCTTTATCATTCTTACTATATATTTTTATTAAATATTTGTAAAGTATGAATTTTTAACTAAAGAGAAATTAATATTAAAAATGATTACCAGAATTTCGTTTATTGAAAAATATTCGTTACATGTCCTTCTGATCTTAATTATAACAGAATAAAAATTCTATTGTTTTAGTGTTTCGTTTAAGTCTTTATTCAACTATAAAATAAAACTATTTTCTAGTGATCATGAAATAAATAATATTATAATATTAACTTAAGAAATATTCTTATATAGTATATCATTGCATTTGGCGATTAGATGCAAGACAACATTCAAATAATACAACTTTCTTGAATCACTAATATAATTTAAATATTATTTGATTGTTAAATTACATTAAATGCTAATAAGTAAGATGTAGTGCATACTTAGGAAAAGTCTAAATATTTAATTATATTTAAATAAATTGTATTTATATGTAGTAATCAAAAAATATATTTTAAAGTATATATTATTGTTTAAATTAAATATTTGAATTATAATTTATATTAACACTTTAATTTTTGTAGATATATGCAGTTATAGTATGTACTAATTTTAGTAAAATAAAATAATAGATGAAAACAAATTCTTTATTTTTCTTCATGGAATGATAGGTCATCTTTTATCATTTCTTAAGAAATAAAATAAACGTAAAAGTAAAGTTGTATTTTATTCTATTGAAAATTTTCCTTATACATAACACAATATAAGCTATATTATCTCTAATTATTTAGTGGTGTATTTAAAATATTAATTTATAATATTAATAATTATAATGTCATTTTATAAAGATACAGTATCTAGTAACGTCACTTTCCTATAAAAGCTAGGATCAATTTAATGATCTAAAAATAAATAAAATTTAAAAGACGACATAAGTAACATACACTTATAGAACTATTCATTTAAAAATAGTGCACTTTATACAATTCTCAAAATAAGAAATAAAAGAATTATTATATTCTCTTGTTTTTATCCCTATGTGAGTTTTTTAATAAAATAGTAACTAGATTTTAAAAACAACACTTACCTATTAGAATATAATGATTTTTGTAAAAATTTTCAGTTTGCCATGAAAGGTACATGTCTAAAAAATAAAAAATATAACAATTATATATTGATAATGTTAAACATGTAAAGATCACAGATCTATCTTCGTCGATTAAATTACAGATTTTTATAGTATATTTAATTATGCTGTATAATAAAAATTATCAATAATTTACAATACAAAGAAATATTAATGTATCTATTGACTGTTGGATAAAGTAATTATATAATAGTTTTAATATGAATTAATCATATGATTTTAATTTTTAAAGTAATAGAAAATTTTCCTCTAAAAGATATTTCAGAATTTGTTAAAGCTAACAAAATAAACTAAATGTGTAACTTTTAATATCAAGAAAGTGCTTCAAAATTTTCTTTAAATTTAATTACATTATTTTTAATATAAGATTTTAGTATAAATACTCATGTTATTTATTTTAGCATTGTATAATATATCAATATTAAACATTTTAAACGTTATATAAAACAACGAGTAGACTGATTTTTTGTATTTTATTATTAATAGAAAAACAATGAAATAGTGATATACAGATTATTTCAACTCTAGTCAGGGATATTATGTGTTATGAATAAGCATAAATTTATATAACTTACGTGTTGTTATAAAAAGAAGTGTTAATATTATTTTGACTAGTTGTGATGATTAATAGTAAAGCGTAAATTATAATTAAAATACGCAGTATTTATATATCAGTAACTATTTATTAGTTTAACAAATTATTTTCATCACTATCTCAAATGGTTTTTGTTGCATGTGTTATAAAATAATTATAAAATTGCAATCAATTTTATAATTATTGCAGCTTCATTATTATAATAACTCTTGATACAGAAAAGTTTTATTATTGATTTTCAAATTGTTAATTAGATAATGAGACAATCTAGTTTAAAAAGATGACTTTAAATTATTCTAGCAGAATTTTATTGTTTTTACATTAACTAAAAATATTTTTTAATCACACTAAATATTTTAATATATGCTAACTTTCTATTTTATCTATTTTATTAGGTCTCTTAATTGTTAGTGTATAGAATGTCTTATAAAATAAGTAAGATATAAAAATTAGATTTTAACAGAGTAAATTTTTAAATAATTAATGAGTTTTATAACTCTTTTAAAATATGTATCATAGTTAATTACCAATAATTTTCTTTAATATCATCCCTAAGTAAACACATAAGATAATACATCATGTATTATCTATCAAAATATTATATCATCTATAAATTATAAATTTCTTAAAAAATAATATTATATTTAAGTATATTGTACGCTTTTAAGTAAGTAAAGTTTACTAAAATATGTATATTTTAATAGGTAAAAAGTTGATTTGAAAAAAGTTTTTTAACTTATATCGAGTATAAAAAAGATTATTTTTTGCATAAGCATAAATTGTTGTTGAGGGTCAATTATTGTGTGTGCTGTTTTATGACGCTATGTATATAAAATCGAGAGAATATTAATGAAATAAGTCTTCATTGTAACATTATATATAAAATTAAAGTATGAATAATAAAATGAAATATTAATTAACGTTGATCAAAATATTTTAATACATTAAATTCTTAGTTTGTATTTACTGAACATACATATGTGCTAATAAATTTTATATTTATCAAACATTTTATGTATCACTGCATATTCAGTCAGTGAGTTATTAGGAGCATAGCTTTTTAGTAATTCTTTTAAAGAAGTGTATGCAATGTTATTATTTTATCATTTTAAAAATATTAAAAAAAAGCACACACTCTAATGTCACCTTTAAAAATAATTAGTAAGATCTGTTTCAGTTGTAATCAGAATGCTAACATTTCCTTTGTGATTGATTTTAAAACATTCAGATACTTAATGTAGTTCGTAAAACGGTTATGATATAATGAAAAAGTTTAATATTAAATGATATATATTTAGTAGATAAAAATAATTTCCTTAAAAATATAGTAAACACTGGAAGTTTGATATGAGACATGCTCATTGTTGATACTTGTAATATATTTCATATATTATTATTATAAATTGAAATACTGTCAGATAATTAATTATGATATTGTTAGTATAATAATAACATTGAGAACATAATGTACTTTATGTTCTCAATGTTATTACTAAGAATAAAATCATTAAATTATAATAGGTTAACTCAAAATATTTCTGAATTGTTCAATAATTCTGAGAAGTGTTTGAATATTTGTCAGCATTTTTTATTATAACATTTATCATGTAACTATTTCACAAAAAAAAGATTTAATAATTTTTTAGATTCATAATGATTATGCTAAATTCATTAAGTCATATGTAACTATTAAAGAGAAACGCATTAAATATTGATAAAACATATCATTACTTAAAATCTATAAAGTGCTAGAAAAAAGCTCTATTGCGTTTCAACATGCATACAATGTGAAGGACATGCTTCATCTGAACGATAATATCTTAAATAAATGGATGAGCACCTTAAAATCAGCTATATTTTTAGATTTTATTTTCAATTGTCATAATGACAAAAATATATCAAAATATTAAATATTGCATGACAATTATTACATTTAATTAACTTGCATCTGATGCAAATATTTAGGCTCTCAATACTGTTTTTTCTTGCAATGCTATTGAGAAGACTTAATTAATAAATATTCACTTTTCTATTAAATCATATTATTTTAAGGTAATTTTATAACATAAAAGATATCATTAAATTAGTAATATATGTTTAATTTATATTGAAATACTCTTTAAATTATAAAAAACCAAAAGACCGATTTAGAGGTCTTTTGGTTTTATATACATCTGTTATTCTTCTATCAGTATCGCTTTTTCGATTCGGTTTTTTAATTTCTGGCCAGGGTGAAATGTAACAACACGTCGTGCGGTAATAGGAATGTCTTCCCCAGTTTTCGGGTTACGTCCTGGACGTTGATTTTTATTACGTAAATCAAAATTACCGAATCCAGATAATTTTACTTGCTTACCATTTTCTAAAGAGTGTCGAACCTCTTCGAAAAAAGTTTCTACAAGATCTTTAGCATCACGTTTACTGATACTAAGTTTTTCAAACACTTTTTCTGATATTTCAGCTTTAGTAAGCGCCATAGTTTTAGTCCCTCAAAGAGGCTGAGAATCGCTTTTGTAATGCAGCAACACACAGATCAATAGTAGTTTTTATATCTTTTTCTTCCATAGTACATCGCATATCTTGGAAGAAAAGACTGATAGCAAGACTTTTATAACCGTTAGCTATTTCTTTCCCACAATACACATCGAATAAGTTTATGCCAACTATATGATTGATGCTAATTTTTTTACACTCCGCCACAACATCTGCAGCGGAAACATTCTGAGGTACAATAATAGAAATGTCACGGCGGTTTGATGGATAGCGTGAAATTTCTTTAGCATAAGGGATTTTACGGTTTTTTATTGCGTCAGAAGAAATCTCAAATACAATAGCTCGTCCGTTTAAATTAAGTTTATGTTCTAAATTTGGATGAATGACACCAATAATACCAATATGTTCATTATCAAGATAAACTCCAGCACTTTGTCCAGGATGTAAAGCGGAATGGATTATAGGTCTAAATGTAATTTGTGTTAGTTTTCCTGTTAATTCTAAAATAGCTTCGAGATCGCCTTTTAAATCAAAGAAATCTACAATCTGCTTATCTAAAGACCAATGATCTGCATATTTATATCCAGTAATCACACCTGCTAAAACAGCTTTTTGATGTATTTGATATTCTGATTGATGATCAGGAATAAAGCTTAAACCACTCTCAAATAAACGAATTCTATTTTGCTGACGTTTCTGATTATAAAGAACGGTGGTTAAAAGACCTGTTAAAAGTGATATACGCATAACTGACATATCTACAGAAATTGGATTAGTTAATGTTAAAACTTTTTGTCCTGGATGAATCAGTCCTTGTATTTTTTGGTCAACAAAACTATAAGTAATTATTTCATGATAACCACGATCAACTAACTGCGCTTTTACACGACTCAGTGGTAACTGGTTTTCTTTTGGCTCAATTATAATTAAATTAGCATGTAATGATACATTTGGAATATTATCATAACCATAAACGCGTGTTACTTCTTCGATTAAATCTTCTTCAATTTGTATATCAAAACGCCAACTTGGTACAATCACATTCCAATAGGCTTGTTTCATATCCACTTTAAAACCTAAGCGTATCAAAATATCAGTAACCGTACTATTATCAATAACATAACCAATCAAACGATCAAGTTTATTACGAGTAAGAACAACATGAGCAGATTGAGGAAGATATTCAGAATTAGTTATATCAAGAATTTTACCAACATAACCACCACAGATATCAAAAATTAATTGAGTTGCACGTTCAATAGCTTTAAATTGTAACTTAAAGTCAACACCACGTTCAAAACGATAAGATGCATTATTCTGTAATCCGTAGTAACGAGCTCTACCAGTAATTGATAAAGGATTGAAAAACGCACATTCTAAAAGAATATTTTTTGTTTGACTACTCACTTGAGAGTATTTACCATTGCAAATACCTGCAATTCCAAGTGTCTTTTTTTCATCTGAGATAACTAACGTATCAGATTCAAGAATAAGTTCGCGACTATCTAATAAAACTAGTTTCTCATTTTTTTTTGCCATACGAATTATGAGAGCACCATGTAAGCAATCAAAATCATAGGCATTCTGAGGTTGACCTAATTCAAGCAACACGTAGTTAGTAATATCAATAACTGCATTAATTGAAGATATTCCACTACGACGCAATTTTTCTTTCATCCAGATCGGTGTTGGTACAGATATATCAATATTTTTAATTACTCTACTAAGAAAGCGTGGACATGCTTCTGGTACTTCAATTCGGATAGGGAATGAATCAGCTATTGTTGGTATGATTTTATTGATCAAGGGTTCATTTAGATTATGTTTATTGATAACTGCTACTTCACGTGCAATACCGAGAATACTTAAACAATCAGCACGATTTGCTGTAATACTGATTTCAATTATATTATCGTCAAGTGTTAAATATTGACGTAAATTAGTACCAATTGGTGCATCTAATGGTAGCTCAATAATACTGTTGTATGTATCAGAAGCAATACCTAGCTCAGAATAAGCACATAGCATACCTTCGGATAGTTTTCCGCGTAGTTTTACCTTTTTTATTTTAAAATTATTTGGAAGCATCGAACCAATAGTGGCAACAGCAACTTTTAAACCTTGACGGCAGTTTTGTGCTCCGCAGACAATATCTAACACATGATTATTACCAATATTTATTTTTGTTATATGCAATCGATCAGCATCAGGGTGTTGCTTACATTCGACAATTTGACCAATAATAACACCATCAAATTGTTCAGATACTGATGTAATATCATCAATTTCTAAACCCGTCATCGTAATTTGATTAGCTAATTTTTCACTGCTAATCGTTAAATTTACCCATTCTCGTAACCAGAGTTCACTAAATTTCATGAAAGAATTCCACATTATTTAAACTGTTTAAGAAAACGAAGGTCATTTTTAAAGAATGCACGTAAATCAGAAACACCGTAGCGTAACATTGTTAGACGTTCTATTCCAATTCCGAACGCAAAGCCTGAATAAAGTTCTAAGTGAATACCCATATTTCTAAGTACATTTGGATGTACCATACCACAGCCTAATATTTCTAACCACTTACCATCTTTATCCATAACATCAACTTCTGCAGAAGGTTCTGTAAATGGAAAATAAGAAGGACGAAAACGAACCTGTACTGTTTCCTCAAAAAAAAATCTTAGGAAATCATGTAGTATGCTTTTCAGGTGAGTAAAACTAATGTGCTCATCAATAATTAAACCTTCTGTTTGGTGAAACATGGGTGAATGAGTCTTATCATAATCGTTACGGTATACACGACCTGATGTAATAATACGGATTGGCGGCAGTTGTTCCTTCATGATACGGATTTGCACTGCTGAAGTTTGAGTTCGGAGTAGACGTTGATCATCAAACCAGAAAGTGTCATGATCCGTACGAGCAGGATGATGAGGAGGAATATTTAATGCATCAAAGTTATGATAGTCATTTTCAATTTCAGGACCTGTTTCAACGTTAAATCCTAAGTTACAAAAAAAATTTTCCATGCGTTGCATTGTTCGCGTAATTGGATGTAATCCACCATTTTCCATACGACGTCCAGGTAATGAAATGTCAAGCTTCTCTGATAATAAACGTGTATTTATTGTTACAGCTTGTATAATATTTTTACGGTTGTTCAATGCATGGTGCACTTCCATTTTCGCTTTGTTTATTATAACTCCATATGCTGGACGTTCATTTTTTGGCAGATTACACAACATTTTCATTTGTTGTGTAAAGTGACTATTTTTACCTAAATATTCAACACGAATTGATTCTAACATAGCCACATCTTGAGTTTTTTTAATAGCTTCTTTTGCTTTTTTAACTAGTTCAGCAAGATATTGCATGATTTTTTGCCTCTTTATAACTTTAAAGTCGTTTTGCTAATTACACATTACTTAATAAAGAACTTAGAGACTATTTACAGAACTAATAATTATTTAATTAATTACTGTAATTTTTATCTAAGCAAAAAAAATGAAAAACTTTCATTAGGAAGGCTTTTGGCGTTATTTTTTATTTTTACGAAAGAGCCCGGTGAAATTCAGATGCTGAAGTAATACAGAAAACGAAAAACAATAAATTTTATAGGATGAGATATATAGAAATTTTATCTAATCAAGTATTTATAAAATAAATAGTGAATATATATCATAAGTTATATTTTCTTTTTAAAGAAATTTCATACTAAAGCATCTTTCGCTTTTTCAATAAGAGTAGTGAACGATAATGCATCAAATACTGCGATATCTGCTAAAATTTTACGATCGATATTAATTGATGCTTTTTGCAATCCACAGATAAAACGACTATAACTTAGGCCGTTCTGACGAGCAGCTGCGTTGATGCGTATAATCCATAGTTGACGAAATTGACGTTTACGCTGACGACGATCACGGTAAGCATATTGACCAGCTTTAATTACAGCTTGAAATGCTACGCGATAAACACGTGAGCGAGCACCATAGTAACCTTTAGATTGCTTCAAGATTTTTTTGTGACGTGCGTGTGTAATGACACCACGTTTTACACGAGCCATAATTATCTCTCCTAATGCTTTTCATCTTAATGAATTCAGGTTGACTTATGCGTATGGTAAGCAAGCTATTACTAGACCTAGATCGTTTTTAGATACAATTCCTTTCGAACGTAAATGACGCTTACGTTTTGTGGATTTTTTAGTTAAAATATGTCGAAGGTTTGCATGCTTACGTTTAAATCCACCGCCTGCAGTTTTTTTAAAGCGCTGTGCCGCTCCCCGTACAGTTTTAATTTTTGGCATCTTTTATTTTCCAAATTTGTATTGTAATAAATGAAGAATTAACTAGGCGAAGAGCTGCCATGTTTCTATAAAAGCTACTATTTAGTAGTTGTAGTATTTTTTATTTTTAGTAAAATGAATATTTTTATTCTTTAATGCTTATAGAAAATAGTTAAATAACTAGTAGATTTTTTAAATGTCTCTGTCATGTGATCTAATATTTTATATTGATCTGTTTGATGTTCATTCAATCCTTGTAAAATATAGTGTACTTTTATTTATTACGATTTTTTATCATGAATATTAAATTATGTAATGTAAAATGATAATTTTTTCATCTATATCAGTATAAAATTTAATTTTTTTACTGGAAAGACTTTTTAATTTTATAAAAAAATTTTTATACAAATGTGTATTTAATATAATAGACGATACGTCAAACTGTTTTCTAGGCGGTTTTATTAGTAGCTGATTTTAATTTTGTCCACATATTATTTTACGCTTAAAATTTTCACTTATTGCTATATTTTAGTTATATACACTTCAATTATGCATACCTTGTCTTTAATAAGATTACATATGCTGTTAGAATTTTTCTGTATTTAGTATTGTAATTATCGCTCTTAATAAAGAGCGCTTCTAATTGTGTTAAAGCATACATTTAGACAATATTTCAATTCATTTAGAAAATAACAGGTTATAAACTATTATGTGACTTAACTATACTAAGTTTTTAAAATTGTTTGACGTACTCATGATAATTGAAATGTTAATATTTTTTTTTAGATTAATCAAGATAAAAATCAAATTTTTAGCATTAATTTCTAGATTATATGTTGATAACCTATTCGATATTTTCAAACATAATTATTTTCATATATTTTCAAAATAAAAAACTCGCAGTAATGAGATTCGTGCAGAAATACTTTAACAAAGTGAAGAAATATTTTTGAACAGGTAATAACATATATTGCATAGAAATTGATTTGAATGAACTTGTGTATATTTTATCTATCTGTAATATTAGCTCTTGTTAAAGATGATCCAGTAGTGAATTAATCTAGACTATTATCTCTTACTATTTTAAATTATAGTATAGAAAAATAAATTGTTAGAGCTTGACATCAAGCTTTACTGGAAAATATTGTAACATTTACTTACTAGATCCATATTAATAGTAATATCAAAATTCGAAGAATAGTTGCATAATTATTAATGAATAATACACAGTAATATACGTATCGTTTATCATACAGTAATAATATAAATATCATGTGTCTGAATCACACAGTATATCGTGGTAAAATTTATCGTGTTTCCTGATAAAGAATGTGATTATATGATGAGAAATAATCATATATATAAATTGCTTTAATTATGTTTAACCTACATAAAAAATACAATCATTTTTGATACTTTCAAAGTTATCTCCTGAGCCTTGACTCATGAACTACAGTATAATGATTTGTTAAAATAGCATTGAATCTAAAAGAACGCTTGACAGGTATTGTGATACTTTTTAATAGATTATTTATTTAATATTTATTGTTGTTCTATTATATAAACAAAGCAAGACTATTAGTTTTTTAGGTATTAATCTTAAAATAAAATATAAGTATTTTCAACAATATTACAATAAATTTGACATATGACCTTTAAAATATAGCACTTACAAATTAGTAAATGCTATATTACAGCTTAACTATTTTTTCTTTGGTCCTAGTACCATAGTCATTTGACGTCCTTCAATTCTTGACGGAAATGATTCTACTGATGCCAGTTTATCTAAATCAGTCTGAATGCGTTTCAGCATTTCAATCCCGATTTCTTGATGTGCCATTTCACGACCACGAAAACGTAGTGTAATTTTAGCTTTGTCACCATCTTCCAAAAAGCGATTTAAGCTACGTAATTTTACTTGATAATCGCCTTCATCTGTTCCAGGACGAAATTTAATTTCCTTCATTTGAATAACTTTTTGTTTTTTTTTCTGTTCTTTTTGAGATTTGCTTTTCTCATAAAGATATTTTCCGTAGTCCATAATACGACAAACAGGTGGTATAGCAGTAGGGCTGAGTTCAACTAAATCTACACTAGCATCTTCTGCTTGTGAGAGTCCTTCACGGACACTCATTACACCAAGTTGCTCACCATTTAAACCTGTAACACGGATTTCAGTTGCACGGATTTCTTCGTTAATACGATGTTGACGTGCTGTTGGGAGTTTTTTTCCGCCTTTAATACCTTATTCCTCCATTTGATTAAGTTTATAACTGCGTATTTCTTCTAATAGTTTATTAGTAAATTCATTGATATCTAAAATATTTAAGTCTTTACCATGACGAGTACGAACAGAAATTTTACCTGAATTTACTTCTTTTTGGCCACATATAAGCATGTAAGGGACACGATTTAAGGTATGTTCACGAATCTTAAAACCAATTTTTTCATTACGTAAATCTGCTATAGCACGAATGCCAACACTTGTTAGATTTTTAACTAACTCCTGAACATAATTCTCTTGAGCATTAGCAATATTCATAACAACAACTTGTTTTGCAGCTAGCCATGTTGGGAAAAAACCTGCGTATTCTTCTATTAAAATACCGATAAAACGCTCAAGAGAACCTAAAATAGCACGATGGATTATGACAGGTATAATATGTTGGTTATTTTCATTAACATATGATGCATTAAGGCGACCTGGTAAAAAAAAATCTAACTGAATAGTACCACACTGCCATCCGCGATTTAAGCAATCATATAATGTGAATTCAATTTTAGGACCATAGAATCCTCCTTCACCTAACTGATATTTAAATTCAATATTAAGGTTTTTTAATGCCTGAGCTAAATAAGTTTCCGCAGAATTCCAGATATCATCAGTACCGATATATTGCTCAGGACGCGTTGATAGTTTAATAGTTATTTTTTTAAACCCAAATGTTGCATAAACATCATAAATCATTTTAATACAATTAGTAACTTCACTTAATGTTTGTTTTTCAGTACAAAAAATATGTGCGTCATCTTGTGTAAAACCACGGACACGCATTAAACCATGTAATGCACCAGACGGTTCATTACGATGGCAGCTACCGAATTCAGCCATACGTAGTGGCAGATCACGATAAGATTTTAAACCTTGATTAAAGATCTGAATATGACCTGGGCAATTCATTGGTTTAATACAATATTTACGATTCTCAGAATCAGTTGTGAACATTGCTTCTTTATAATTTTCCCAGTGACCTGTTTTCTCCCATAATAATCGGTCCATCATAAACGGACTTTTTACTTCTTGGTAATGATAGTATTGAAGTTTAGTACGTAAAAATGTTTGTAATTCTCTGAATATAGTCCAGCCATCATTATGCCAAAACGGCATTCCCGGAGCTTCTTCTTGCATATGATATAAGTCTAATGCCTTACTAATTTTTCGATGATCACGTTTGGCAGCTTCTTCAAGGTGTAGAAGGTGAGTGTTAAGTGTTTTTTTATCTGCCCATGCAGTACCATAAATACGTTGTAACATTTTATTATCGCTGTTACCGCGCCAGTATACTCCTGACACTTTTTGTAATTTAAAGTGATGGCAGAAACGCATATTTGGTACATGAGGACCGCGGCACATATCAATATATTCTTTGTGATAATATAGGGATGGGTATTCATCTTGACTAATATTTTGATCAAGTATTTCAACTTTATAATCTTCACCACGTTTTAAAAAAGTATCACGAGCTTTTCGCCAAGCAACACGACGTTTAATTATTTCATAATTTGTTGTGGCAAGTTTTAGCATGTGCGTTTCAATCTTTTTTAAATCCTGCTGTGTAAGAGCATAGTCAAGATCAATGTCATAATAAAAACCATTATCAATAATCGTGCCGATAGACATTTTTGTATTAGGCCATAGTTGTTTAATTGCATGACCTAATAAGTGCGCACAAGAATGACGAATAATATTAAGACCTTCGTCATCTTTACTTGTAATAATATATAAATTCGCATTATTTTCAATAAGTTCACAAACATCAACTAATTTACCATTAATACGTCCAGCAATACATTTCTGTGCAAGACTAGTACTAATAGCGTGAGCAACATCCATTACAGAAACAGAATAATCGAACTGAATCTGATTTCTATCAGAAAGAGTAATCACAGGCATTAAGAAATCCTTATGAACAGTAGTGATCATTACCTCAGATCACTGATTGGAATATTGAAAATTATAAAACAATAAATTGAAATTGATTTTTAGTTTTAAAATCCAAACAATATATATAATATCTACACAGACTATAAGACTACAGAAATATTATATATATTGATAGCAACTCAAGAATAATAATGTAGGAATTTTATAGTTATAGAGGTTATAACGTTGTTCATAAATTTATTCATTTCAAATGCATGCTTATAATCTCCTCTGAAGTATTAAATAAAATAATTCTACTGAATCAGTTGATAGATCATTTATACTTATGATAGTTATAATATTAAATATATACATTCTAAGTAATTTAAGTATAGATTAAACAATAACTAAGATATCTTAGAGAGGTAAGAAATTAATATAGATAATACAGTTGAAAAGAATAAAAATTACACTCATGGATAAATATATCATAACACGGTATGAACAATTTTTATCTTTTTCTCGTGATATTATTCATAATGACTGTACATACTTATAGAAATATTTCAAAACTTTTTTAAACATTAAATCAACTCTCTTAAAAATAAGAGTAACGTAATTATATTGCAGATTTTATTAATTTTTTCTGTACAATAGGAAAGAAATAAAATGCTAACGTGACAAACTAGAAACGGATATTCAGACATTTCCTTCCGCGCTTTCAAGATACAGTATTATCATTGCTATTTTCCATAAAATTCATTATCTTGATTAAGAATTAAGATCTTTAAAATCATATCAAAAGTATTAATGTATTATTCTTATTTTATTGCAATGATTACCTTTAGTCACTTTATGCCAATTAAACATTGTTAATTTACTTTTATATTCTTATATAGTATCATTATCATTGCACATGAATAAATATATAGCACAAGCATCTATGGCGTATATTTATTTGGCAATAAAAATATTTTAATAAAAATATTTTATTTGTATAATAATTTTTACAAGTCGTATGTACGTTATCAACATTTTATGTATGTATAAACATAAAAGCAGTATCAGCGTTTTCATGCCACGATTGATACAGATCATATTACATAACTATTTAATTTCTTCTACAGAAAAGTTAGCATTATTTCGAATAGTTTTCCTTTCTAAAATTGAGAATAGGAATAAATAATATTTTAAATAAGTACATTATTTAGATCCTTTGTATTTTACATACTGTTGCAGAGATGCAACAGTATGTAAAATACTTATACAAATTAGTTTTCTTGTTATGTTGTTATTTTCAATTCTTTAGCGAAATATTAAATTTGTTGAAATATTTTCAATCAATTTCATGAATCTAGTAATGTCTGGTTTTTTAATTCTTAGAAAATAAATTAAAATAATAATCTTTGAAAAAATTTTTTAAAAAATGTTTAAATTAAGTTTTACTAAATAATAATTCATTTAATGATAAAATGATAAAACTAATGAAAACTCACTCGGTTTTAAATATTAAACTGATTATCTTATTTATGATGACGTGTAAACAATAAATAGAAAATCAAAGTTTAGAAAAATTATTTGACTTCTGATGTTGGGAAAGTAATATGTGCGAAATATAAAGTCGAGAGACTAAAACAAATTGTATATTACTAAAATGGTGAGGTGGCCGAGAGGCTGAAGGCGCTCCCCTGCTAAGTGAGCATGCGGTTAAAAGCTGCATCGAGGGTTCGAACCCCTCCCTCACCGCCATGTTAGAATATTGCATCCGTAGCTCAGCTGGATAGAGCACTCGGCTACGAACCGAGCGGTCGGAGGTTCAAATCCTTCCGGATGCACAAAAAAACAAACATCCCCTCAATTTGAGGGGATGTTATTTTATGTCTTTATATATATCTCTATTAAATATTATGCGGTATTTTGATTATGGACAAACATATCTAGAAATAGAAAATTCTTTAATTTATGCTAGATATTCTTTTTTATTAATATAAAACTATATTAAAGATGAGAGGTCGATTTGATCCCGAACATATCTAAAAACCTTGCATGGTTAAAAAGAAACCCTGAGATATTGAATGGTATTCAACATGGTATTGAACGTGAAACATTACGAGTGACTTCGGAAGGTTTGATTACAAAAACCTTACATCCGAAAGAATTAGGAAAAGCATTAACTCATAAGTGGATTACGACAGACTTTGCTGAGTCTTTACTAGAGTTTATTACTCCAGTAGATAAAAATATCAGATATAGTTTAGCTTTTCTAAAAGATTTACACCGCTATACAGCACGTCATCTTGATCATGAAAAGATGTGGCCATTGAGTATGCCTTGTGTTATTAAAAATGAGGATAAAATTACAGTTGCTCAATATGGAAAATCAAATCTCGGTCGATTTAAAAATTTATACCGTGAGGGATTAAAAAATCGTTATGGTGCTTTAGTACAAACTATTGCCGGTGTTCATTATAATTTCTCATTACCCATTGAGTTTTGGCAAGCGTGGGCAGGAGTGAAAGATGTAGAAAGTGGCAAAGTTAAAATTTCTAATAGTTATTTGTGTCTTATAAGAAACTATTACCGTTTTGGTTGGGTTATTCCTTACTTATTTGGAGCCTCTCCCGCAATTTGTGGTTCATTCCTGAAAAATAAGAAGACTACATTAATCTTTAATAAGACAAAGGGTAATACTTATTATTTGCCATATGCGACTTCATTAAGAATGAGTGATTTAGGTTATACTAACAATTCTCAGAACGATTTGAATATTATATTTAATGATTTCAATAGCTATGTGACTAGCTTGAATCAAGCTATTTATAAACCGTCTAAAGAGTTTTCTCAGCTTGGCCTTAAAAGTAAGGGTCAATACATTCAATTGAATAAAAATATCTTACAAATTGTAAATGAACTGTATGCACCAATACGTCCTAAACGATTACCAAAAGATGATGAATCTCCATTAAATGCTTTGTGGCTGAGTGGGATTGAATATATAGAAGTACGCTCATTGGACATTAACCCTTTTAGTGCGATTGGTATTGATGAAACTCAAATACATTTTTTAGATCTATTTTTAATTTGGTGTTTATTAACAGATGCACCAAAAATGACTTCTCAAGAATTATGTGATAGTCGCCGAAATTGGAACCGAATTGTTTTGGAAGGGCGTAAACCTGGACAAGTCATTAGTCTTGGATATGGTAAAAAAATGCAACCCTTTATTGAAATAGGATACCAGTTATTTCAAGACTTAATCCGCATTGCAGAAGTACTTGATGGTTTTGGTGATGCAAAGTATCAAGACGTTTGTTATCAGTTTTTTTCTATGTTAGAAAAACCGGAGTTGACTTATTCTGCGCTCGTTATGGATCAAATACTTCATCAAGGTATCACTAGTTATGGTTTAGAAATGGCTGAGAAATATTATGAACAATTAGTGAAAGAGCCGTATGATGTGATTACTGCAGCTCAATTTGAAGAAGCGCGCTTGGACTCTATAAAAAAACAATATATCATTGAAAGAAATAACACAGAAAGTTTTGAAGATTATTTATATAGACATGCTGGATGTTGAAAATGGGTAAATATATAGATAATTGACATCTACTAATAATTAGTACTATTAAAAAATATACGTATTTTATTAATTAATGTATTTAAAATATAAGAGAGTATTGTTTATTTATTTTATAAATAAATGTTATACATTAATAAATTAAATTAACATTTTTGATGTTATATGAATGATATTTTCATTAATTTCTTTTATATATTATTATAATAAGTTTATAAATATTGAATATATTAATTGAAAAATTATCAAAATATATTATATATTTCAAATATTAAGAGATAGCATACTGATATAAAGCGTAATAAAATGAGCTATTTTGTAAAGTGATACTCATAAATTTTTATTACTATAGCAATGAATATACATAAACTAACCATTCACTCATAAAATCGTTTATACCTATAAATTAAGGTATAATTTTTTTAAATGAAACAATGATGTAAAGTATTTTAATATTAAAATAACACTTTCAAGAATTAACTTAATTTCATCGAAATTAACTGAAATATTTCTAAAATTCAATAACGTAAAAAATGAATTAATAGTGATAAATATTTAATATTCGTATACACTGTATTAAAATATAAAATTTTAATAAATATGATAAGTTAAAAGGCTCATGTATATGAGCCCTCTTAGCTCAAGACTTTGGTTTTAAACGTTCTTTGATACGAGCTGCTTTGCCAGAAAGAGCACGCAAGTAGTATAGCTTAGCTCTACGAACAGCTCCAAGACGTTTTACGACAATACTATCTAATACTGGAGAGTGAATTTGAAATACACGCTCAACACCTTCGCCATTAGAAATTTTACGAACAGTAAAAGCAGAGTGCAAACCACGATTGCGAATTGCAATAATTACTCCCTCAAACGCTTGTAGACGTTTTTTAGATCCTTCGACAACCCATACTTTAATTTCTACAGTATCACCTGGACGAAATGAAGGTAAATCCTGCCTAAGCTGATCTTGTTCAAGTTGTTTAATAAAATTACTCATAATAATTATTTTGCTCTAGTTAAACTAATATACATTTCAATCACTATTTTAATTTTGTAATTTCTTTATTGTATAAACTGATATTCATATTGAAACTCAGATAGCAGTATCTTTTGTGTGTCAGTTAGAGACAGACTTTCTAGAAGATCAGGTCTGCGAAGCCAAGTACGGCCAAGTGATTGTTTTATACGCCAATTATTAATTTTTGTATGATGTCCAGATAATAAAACATCAGGAACTTGCATTCCATCGAAGACTTTAGGTCGGGTATAGTGAGGGCACTCTAATAAACCATCCACAAAAGAATCTTCGTTAGCAGAAGATTCATGGCCTAAAACACCTGGTATATACCGGGTGAGTAAGTCTATTAATACCATTGCAGGAAGTTCTCCACCACTAAGAACATAATCACCGATTGACCATTCTTCATCAATTTCAGTTTGAATTATTCGTTCATCTATCCCTTCATATCGGCCACACACTAAAATTAACTTTTCATTTTTTACTAGTTGACACACACTGTCTTGAGTTAATTTACGCCCCTGAGGTGATAGATAAATAACTGTAACACTTTCACCTGCCTTAGCTTTTGCTGTGTTAAGAGCTATTTTTAAAGGTTGTACCATCAGCAGCATTCCTGGTCCACCACCATATGGACGATCATCGACTTTTTTGTGTTTATTGTGAGTAAAATCTCTCGGATTCCAAAAATCAATAGACAACAAACTATTTTTTACTGCCCGACTAGTTATTCCGTAGTGAGTAATTGCTTGAAACATTTCCGGAAACAGGCTAATTATACCAATCCACATCATGCAGTTCCATTAATTAAAATTATTCAAAAAAGTTATTTCATTCGAAATTTAAAAACTAGGATCCCAATTTACTTCAACCAGTTTAAAAGAGAGATCAACTTTTTGGATTACTCGTCCATGCAGAAAAGGAATTAATCGTTCCTGGATACCAAACATATCTTTTAAATTTGTATTAATTACCATTACATCATTTGAACCTGTTTTTATCATATCAACAATAGAACCAAGATCATATCCTTGTAATGTTACTACATGACAGCCTATAAGATCTTTCCAGTAATACTCATTATTACCTAACTTAGGAAGTTGTATACTATCAATAATAATATCAAAATTAGTGAAGCGTATTGCTTGTTCCCGATTATTAACTGTACTCAATTTAACAATAATATTTTTATTATGATGTTTCCAATCTATTAATTTAATATGTTTCCATTGACCTGCACTATAAATAAAACAAGGTTGGTAGAAAAAAATACTCTCAGGACGCTCAGTAAATGAAAATACTTTAAGCCAACCATGAATTCCGTATGCAGAGCCTAATTTACCTAAAATCATTGGATTGACAGGAGTTACTAGATTTGTTTGTTTACTCATAGTGACTATTTGTGATCGTTTAAGTTACTTTTTGGCTTGTTTGACTAATCGCATTACACGATCAGAGGCAGTTGCTCCAAGTGCAATCCAATGTTCGATACGAGATAAATCTAAACGTAATACCTCTGCTTGACCTGAAGCAATTGGGTTAAAAAAACCGATACGTTCGATAAAACGACCGTCACGTGGGTTACGACTATCTGTTACAACAATTTGGTAAAATGGACGCTTTTTTGCGCCGCCACGAGATAAACGAATTATTACCATAACATAATCCTTATTAGTTTATAAAACAACTGGACTTTGCAGAGAGATAAAGTCTTGTTATAATATAAAAACTCAACAATGTGACTCATTTTTATGTAAAAATCAATTAAAATCTATCTATTTTATAGCATCTCTTCTTAACGTTCTAAAAATTTTGTTGGTATTATTCCTTTCATATTATGCATCATTTTAGCAAAACCACCTTTTTTTATTTTTTTTATCATGCATTGCATTGTATTAAACTGTTTTAAAAGACGGTTCACTTCCTGTACATTTGTACCAGAACCTGCAGCAATACGACGCTTACGAGAACCTTTGATAATTTCAGGTTTTTCGCGTTCTTGACGTGTCATAGAATTAATAATCGCTTCCATTCGGATCGTAATTGTATCATCGATTGGAGGTTTCACAGTACTTGAAACTTGAGAAACTCTAGGTATTTTTTTTATTATACTTGCCATACCTCCGACATTACGCATTTGTTGTAACTGATTTAAAAAATCATTTAAATCAAAATTGTAGCCAGTTTTTAATTTTTTAGTTAGATTGTTTGTTTTATTATTCTTAACTTTATGTTCAATTTCTTCTATAAGAGATAATACATCTCCCATACCTAAAATACGAGCAGAAAGACGATCGGGATAAAAAGGTTCTATAGCATCAGTTTTTTCACCAACTCCTAAAAATTTAATTGGTTTTCCAGTAATAGCTCGCATAGATAAAGCTGCGCCACCACGAGCGTCGCCATCAACTTTTGTCAATACAAAACCAGTAAGAGGTAATGCTGCATCAAATGCTTTAGCTATATTGAACGCATCTTGACCTGTCATAGCATCAATCACAAATAGTGTTTCAATTGGATTAATTATACGATGTATCCCTTTAATTTCATTCATCATGGTTTCATCAATATGTAAACGCCCTGCTGTATCAACTAAGAGTACGTCATACAATTGTAATTTTGCATGTTTTAACGCTTTTTGAACAATAACCTCTGGTTTTTCTTTTGTATTTGATGGAAAGAAATCAATCCCTGCGATTGTTGCTAATGTATCTAATTGTTTAATTGCTGCAGGACGATAAACATCAGTAGAAACAACTAAAATTTTTTTCTTATGATTTTCTTTTAATAGTTTACCAAGTTTTGCAACACTAGTCGTTTTACCTGAACCTTGTAAGCCAGTTATCAAGATGGCAGCGGGTGGTTGTGTATATAGGTTAAGCTGAGAATTTTTTGCACCCATTGTTTTTGAGAGTTCTTTTTGAACGATCTTGATAAATGTTTGCCCAGGTGTTAAGCTTTTATTTATATTTTGTCCAACAGAACTCTCTTTGACTTTTTGAATAAATTCATGAATAACAGGGAGCGCAACATCCGCTTCCAGTAAAGCCATACGCACTTCACGTAATGTGTCTTTAAGATTATCATCAGTCATACGGCCGAGTCCACTGATGTTGCGTACAGTGCGCGATAGTCTGTCAGTTAAATTATCAAACATATGTCTTAGCTCAGTTCTATTTATGGGTTTACTATTAAAATTACATGTAATTTTAATACTGATAAAGCATAATCGCTTAATAGTTGTATTAAATAAATATATTAATAATATAATTATTACATTATTTATAATTATTATAACTAAAAGAAATGGTAAAGTCTTTAGTGCAATATGCTATCATTAACAATGACCTCTTCTTTTTATTAAGCGTTAATTTAAAAATATCTAAAATAAAAATCATTTCCGAACTTAATAATCTTATAAATTCTATACATGGTATTGTTTAACTGAGTAGATAAAATATATACTGAAACGTTTATATATCAGGTATTTTGTACATAGTTGTATATTTATGAAATATTTTATTACTAATATACTTCCAAGTAATTTTCTCAGAAAGAGTGATATATATAATATTGTAAACTCTTAGACAGAGAAATATTAAAAATTTATCTTTTTAGATAAAACGTTACAATTTAGTTCACGAAACTTATTTAGGTAATCTTCAAACCTTGAGAAAATTTTATGATGATCGATGTGAAAAGAACTAAGAGTACATATACATGCGTTCGACAGTTCATGAAAATCTTATTATGCGAGTATAAGTTATACAACATAAAGCTATATATCTCGATAAACAATCAAGGTATATGCTATGAAAGTATAATGTAACGTATAAAATATTATTTATAAAAAATGATCTTAATAACTATAATTTTGTACTACAAAATTACTTTATATATAAAGTATATTATTAATAAATACTAGCTATAGAAATTTAAAATATTTTCAGATAGTGTATATAACACACTGTGTGCAATTTTATAATCGCAAAATTATACTTTCAATGTAATGTTCAAACATTAATTTATTGAATGTTTATTTAGTTGGCGTGAAAAAACTCGTTGAACCTCCTAACTAATAATGAGGGGTATTTTAATTTCTACTTGTAAGTTTGTCAATGTAGAATTTTGTGTTTTTCTGTCAACTAACAACACAATAATATTCTCTAATATGTAATAAGTTCTAAATAGACTGAAATGTAGTTTAAAAAATGTTTCTTAACAATATAAATAGTTGTAATAAAGAGTTTTACAGTTTATATTATTCGTTTATTCTTTAGCTGTAATAAATAGTAACAGGATAATTATGCCGTATTTATAATTATAATAATTTGTAGATGTATAGTTATTTTATTTTTGATTATGTCGGATTTTCTTCATAAGAAACTTATATAAAAATAGTTTTCTGATTTACTACTATTATTAAATATTTAATTATATAATAAAGTTCAAGTTACTTTTTATGATGTGAACGGACTAGTTTATAATCTAATATTATTATATTAAGATTCAATATTTATTAGTATGTCATTTTTTCTATATACTACCTCAGTGGTAGTAGTTGAGCACCTATTATTTATACATTTTGATCATTAAGTTAACGTAATGAAGTTATTGTGTTATCTAAGTGTATTACTCATGGGGCTGTCTATAGGGCTGTCTAGTGACATTAACATGATATATATAGTGGTAGGTATTATTTAGTTATGTTGTGCTTTTTATATTCATATTATGACATATTTTTAGATTTCATTTATTGACCACGAGCTTAAAAATAAAACTTTAAAATCTATTTTATATGTATTATCTTATGATAATCGTCAAAGTTAATAGGCTTATGCACTAAAATTAGTGTCATGTTACCTTAATATTATGTATAAATTTTTTATTTATATAGATAATATTTTCAAATAAAAACGGTAGTGATAAATATGCATTTATATATGATAACATGGTGTGTTTACATTATTTTATTTTATATATTTCTTTTAAAGAAAATAATAAAACAGTCGGATAGTTGTTCTCGTAGAGCAATATTATTCTTATAATAATTTTTACGAACTATTTTACAAAATAACTTATATTATCTTTATTATATAAAATAAATGTATCTAAAAGTTTATTCAGAATGATTTAAAATCAACTGTGATCATATGTTTGATTGAACAAAGGTCTATATCTATGATCATACGCAAATAATATTTGAATATGTTGCATTAGTGTTCAAGTAATTTAAAATACAAATGTCTTTTGGATAACTTGATGTGTATAAATTGTTCTTTAAACTATTATATACCCTCAATAGCTACTGTCAATAACAGATGTACGGAATCGTTTCTTAGAAAAGAAATGTATATTATTGACGCACAATAAAAGAATTAGAATGATGTGAAGCTAGCTAAAACGCTATAATAATGTGATGAGCATTTACTATAATACGGCTAAGCATTATTTGTATCCCTAATAGCTGATAGCACTAATAACAGATACTGCAAAAAATCATTTGCTTTTTTAAATGTTTGTTAAAGAATAGTAATGATTATAAGAAAAAAGGATTACTAGATACTATTGAGTATATATTCGCTTTATTCGTTAAAATAATGCAACGTAATGAACTGTAACATTTAATATCACCTTCAAATATTAAGTTTTGAAATGTCTATAGATAAATTATTAAAAAGTCAGTGAATGAAAAAGAATAGTGCAAAATATTTTAGCACCTGATTTTCAGGTTTTAACCTAATGTTTAGGGTCTTGTCATTTCGAAGAAAATACTAAAGATATTATAAATATTAATTAATCATTTGCATTCTAAATCATTCGTTTCATGCATATCAATTATTGCTCGGATTACGAATAATTTTAATATATTTTGTTATGTATTGACCTTAAAGTGAATATAAATTTTATTTATTACTTGCAAATTTATTGAATAATTTCTTAAAATATTTAAAAACAAATGAATTAATCTAGTAAAGATATTCGTTATAATAACATAGTAAATATAGTGAAAATAATCGCTTAGTTTATTTTAGGTGAATTACTAACTATCTTAAAAATAAAATAATGAATAAATATTAATCTATTTTTTTATACTACTATGATTATAAAATAACAGCATAGTGCGTATCTTACTATTTTAAAATAGTATTATACGATAATACTAATTAAATCATAAATTTTTTCTCTACAATCATTATTAAAATTATAAATTTTGTAATGATTATTATTATTGATAATATCTCTTTAAGATACATAAAAATCAATAATAAAATAAATCTTTTATAAAATAAAAGATTGTTATATATAAATTATAAATAATGAAATTAATTATAAAATAGTATTTTATACAATACGCTTTTATAAAAAACTTCAGAAAGTTAAAGTTAATTAAAAATGTTTTAAAATATGAATAAAATCGATAAAAATAAAAGCGACATAACAACTATAAATCTCAGAAAAAGTTAATAATAATCTTAATTCAAGAGAGAATCTGAAAGATTTCTCAAGAATTAAAATATCAAAGACAAGCGCCCTTCTTTATTACATAACTCAAGAATTGGACGCTTATGCATAATTATTGATTACCTGGTTGAATCTTTTCATCTTGGATTCGTTGATAAATTTCTTCACGGTGAACAGAAACTTCTATTGGGGCGTTAATACCAATACGTACTTGATTTCCTTTTACTCCCAGTATCGTTACTGTTATCTCATCGCCTATCATCAGTGTTTCACCTACCCGACGAGTCAGAATAAGCATTCTTTTCTCCTTGAAATATTAAAAAAAGTCAAGTCTTTAACTTGCCACTTGTTCTTGTCCATTACACACTGTGAAAACGTGAAGCAATAATATAACACACCTACATCTTTAATATCATCAAAGATGTAATTTTATTTATATAACTAAAAATGATAATATTACATATCATATATTAATTGTGTTTTAACAAGAACAATTACTTCAAGGTATAAAAGTAATTTTGTGAAGTTTTTATAGCTTTGAGCTTACCCATTTTTCTACACTGATCATGGCAATTGGTAAGGCGCTTACATTTGTACCTCCAGCTTGTGCCATATCAGGACGACCGCCACCGTTACCATCTATTTGCTGTGCAACATAAGATATTAAATCACATGCTTTTATTTTAGTTGTTAAATTATTAGTTACACCAACAATTATACTGACTTTCTCATCATTAACTGTGGAAAGAACAATAACAGCAGAGTGTAGCTGACTTTTAAGTTTATCAACTATTTCTCTTAAATTCTTAAGTTCTGTATTGTTAAGTTGACTAACAAGTAATTTCACTCCTTTAATATCTTTTGCTTGACTAGTTAGTAAAATACTTTGTTGTGATGCTTGTTGATTTTTTAGTTGTAAAATTTCTTTTTCTAATTCGCGAGATTTATTTAACATAGATTTTACTTTTTTAGCTAAGTCAGAAACATTTCCTTTCATTAAATGAGAAATAGTCATTAACTGATCTAATTGATTATGTATTTTTTCAATAGCATATGCACCTGTTATCGCTTCTATACGACGTACGCCAGAAGCGACTCCTACGTCACTTAGAATATGAAATAAACCAATGTCTCCAGTGCGGTTAGCATGAGTGCCACCACATAACTCAATAGAAAAACTACCTATAATTAAAACACGTACACGTTCTGCATATTTTTCACTAAATAATGCTATTGCACCTTTCGATTTTGCACATTCTAAATTCATAATCTCCGTTTTGATTAGCATATTCTTACGAATTTGTGCGTTGACAATATTTTCAATTTTATGCAGTTGTGGTGGTGTTATTTTTTCAAAATGTGAAAAATCAAAACGGAAATATTGCTCATGTACTAAAGAGCTTTTTTGTGATACATGCCCACCAAGAACTTGACGCAGTGTGGTGTGTAATAAATGAGTCGCAGAGTGATTTAAACGAATAGCCTCACGTCTTTCTACATTAATTTTCGCAACAATACTATGGTTGGTAAATAATATACCTGATTTTACTTGACCTATATGACCAATAGCTTGACTATATTGTTGAGTGTCTGTGACAATGAATCTACCACTATCATTACATAGAACGCCTGTATCACCAACTTGACCACCTGATTCTGCATAAAATACTGTTTTATCAAGAATGACGAGGCCTTTTTCTCCAGATTGCAAAGAATTAACTAGGTGACCATTTTTATAAAGAGCTGTGATAGTTGCTAACTGTTTATTGTTAGCATATCCTAAAAATTCGCTGCATTCTTTGATTTTAATTAATGTATTATAATCAGTGGTAAAGTGACTAGATTTTCTAGCACGACGACGCTGATCTTCCATGGCTTGATCGAAGCCTTTTTTATCAATTTTAATATTCTGTTCATGACACACTTCCATTGTTAAATCAATTGGAAAACCATAACTATCATATAAACGAAATACTGTTTCACCTTCTAGCGTATCACCTTTAAGTAAGGTTAACTCTTTATCTAATATTTGAAGTCCACATGCTAATGTTCGAGAAAACTGCTCTTCTTCTTTCTTTAAGATTGTTTCAATATTAACTTGTTGATCTTGTAGATCAGTTGCGGTTGACCCCATAACTTTAATGAGTGGCGAAACCAGTTTGTGGAAGAAGCTATCCTTTGCGCCCAGTATATAACCATGACGAATAGCACGACGAATAATCCGACGAAGAACATAACCTCTACCTTCATGTGAAGGGATAACACCTTCACTAATGAGGAATGCACAAGATCGAATATGATCTGCAATAACTCGAAGTGATTTATTAGACGCGTCATTTGAACCTATGATATTGTTTATTTCTATAATTAAATAATGGAAGATATCTATATCATAATTAGACTTAACATGTTGCAAGATTGAAGCAATACGTTCGAGCCCCATGCCTGTATCAACAGATTGTATGGGTAATGGTGTCATGTTACCATTAGATTGATGATTGAATTGCATGAAAACAATATTCCAGATTTCAATATAACGATCACCATTTTCCTCTAAACTCCCAGGAGGTCCTCCATAAATATCATCGCCATTATCAAAGAAAATTTCTGAACATGGACCACATGGACCGGTATCTCCCATCTTCCAGAAATTATCAGATATATAAGGTACATCTTTTTTATCACCAATGCGGATAATGCGTTCGAGTGGAATACCGATTTCTTTGTTCCAAATTTCATACGATTCATTATCATTTTTATAAACTGTGACACATAATTTTTCTTTTGGTAAGCTAAACCATTTCTGGCTTGTTAGTAGTTCCCAAGCGAAGTTGATTGCATCATGCTTAAAATAATCACCAAAGCTAAAGTTTCCTAGCATTTCAAAAAATGTATGATGGCGGTTAGTATAGCCTACGTTTTCTAAATCATTATGTTTACCACCTGCTCGCACGCATCTTTGTGCGGTTGCAGCTCGAGAATATACTATTTTATCTAAACCAAGAAATATATCTTTAAACTGATTCATTCCTGCATTCGTAAACAATAAAGTTGGGTCATTTTTTGACACTAGCGAACTACTCTTTATCACCTGATGACCTTTTGTATGAAAAAAGTCAAGAAACGCTTGACGAATCTCAGCAGTGCTTTTACTCATATTTATCCTAATATCAAGCTAAAAACTGGAACATGAATTGTTGAGATTATTAATAGTGTCAACTCTGATAAATGCTCCAATTCAAAAAGTAACTGAGAAAATATAGTATTCTTGTATGCGAGTGAAATTAAAATATGTCTATTATGATTATGATTATAAAGTGTTTAAATATGTTCTGAAAGTATCTTTATGTTTTGAATTGGCAGTTTTTTTTGCAAACAACTACCCGGACTTTTATTAAATAAACAACAATAAAAACAGCACACATTTTTCAAGATCTTAATCTTGATTCTTTACTATATAAATGAACATTATAATTTCTATAGTGATTTCTACTTAATCAAAGTAAAAGATAAAACCCCTTGTAGAACAATCATTCACATTATTATTGAGAATTAATTGAAATGTTTATTGAACAAATAAAAAGTTAATAGTCAGAGGTTAATATTATTTTTGGCAGCCTATCATTAATCTGTAAAAATTAAATCTGATACTACGTCACTTCACAGACCATGCATATTAAAATTTTTTTTGATAACATTAACTCCTTTTTTGAGTAATCATTACGTAGATCGTTAAGTAATAAATAAAATCTTTGTTGTCGTCATAATGATTAATCTTTCGTTGTAAAATGCTAACTCTCCCTTGTAAGACTTTACAAGGTATAAATATAACTTAAGCATGTTTTCTTCGATTCAGAGTATCTAAGTTTGATCCATTTTTAGCTTATCTATACTTAATATACTGTTGCATAATATACCTTAAGATATCGTAACTTAAATAACCTCCGATTAGAAAGTAAACTGTACTAATCTTCAGAATTACAAGATTAATAAATGAAATAATTTCTAAACAACTATTCGTAAGTCTAACAGACTATATCGATAATATCCAATGTGTAACTCATTTCTTATGATAGAATCAGACATAAAAGTTATTATATACTATTTTATTTAATTTGTTCAGTGCTAGGACTACCTCTCTTTATTCGTGAAAATAATAGATTTTTTTCAGTAAATAATCCTGTATTGTTTTTTATTATAAGAACGACTGACTCAGAAGTTTTAATGTATCGCGATAAAGTGCAATATCGCTAAATTTTAGTATATCGACTTATCAAGGACTGTAGAAGAAGATTTGTATATTGTGGTTTGATACTACTAGATCAACTTTTCTAAGCAACGCTTACTATATAGTAGATTATGTTTGGCAATTAAAGTGCTGTAAATTATATGAATGTGAGATTGCATTTACTTATAGTAATAATAAATATATTTTGTAAGAGGATGACATATCAGACTGATTTTAAATACGATATTTAAAATATTCTAAATTTTTATGAAATATCCACGCATAGTACATTTAAGATAATCGTTGTGTATAAAACAAATGATTTTTTAAAGCTCACAGAATTTTTTTCTTGAGAGATTTCATATTATTAAGTTTTTCTAGTAGAATAATTTGTTAATTCTAACATTACATGAAACATGTAACAGTATTTTACTTTAATGCACTTTTTAACTATGTTGACAATATATATTTAGGGAAATTTTATTAAATATCATAATATATCTCAATAAAAGAAATGTTATCATTTAAATGAAGATTGATCATTAGGAAAGAGCTAATGCAATACTGATTGCATAATGCGGATATGACTTACTTAAATCATCTATTCTTCTAATGAAAATAGATTCATTATCCAAAAACATCGTAGTAACGTTGAGTGTTATTTACGTAATACTAGTGAAGGTTAAAATTTGAATAATAAAAAAGGTAGCTAGATATTGGTTAACATTTAGGAAAATTACTACATAAAAATAACATCAGTTAATAAATGGCAATGATATAGTTAAATATTTTTAAATAGTATATTTATACAATAAATATAACAGTTTAGATAGAATTATAATGCTTGTAATACTTTTAGTATAATAGTTAATCACTGTGTAGTTTTCTGTTTATTAAGTTCGTGGAGACTATGCAGCTAAATGTGAAAAATTATATAAGTATTTAAATATCTTACTTTAGTTTTTGTATTTAAAATAGATTTTTTAAATTATATAATACTTAATAGACATTAACATAAACTTACTCACATCGACTAATTATTAATAAAAGTAATATTTCATATTTTAATTAAATGAACATATAAAAGCAGCTTAAGCTGTCTTTATATGTTCGGTTGTACATTAGTTAGCATTTGCAGAAATAAGATTTGAAATCTTATTGGCTTCTATGTTTAATCCCATTTTATTATAAGCTATTTGCATATATTTCAATGCATTATGAGTTGATTTTGTATCTGAGTAGTCTTGAAGCATTTGTTTTACACGATTGACTACTGCAACATAAGCGCGACGATTGTTATAATATTTAACAATAGAAAAATCGAATTTTGATAAACGATTTTTTAAATAAATAAGTCGTTTATTAGCATCATTTGCATAAAAACTATTAGGATAGTAGCGTGTCAATTGACTAAAATCCTTGAAGGCTACTTGAGCGTGTTGAGGGTCACGATCTGAACGGTCTATGTCAAAGAAGTCTTGCAGTGCACTGTCATCTAAAGCCATTGCTGATAAGCCATGCATATATAGCACATAATCAATGTTAGGGTGAGTTGGATTAAAACGCATAAAACGGTTAATTGTCGCTATTGCCATTAGCATATCTGCTGACTTATAATAAGCATAAATTAGGTCTACCTGTACTTGCTGAGCGTAAGGACCAAATGGGTAACTATTATTTAGCACTTCCAATTGTTTAATAGCTTCTTTGTAGTTTCCATCTTGTAATTTTTGTTGACTAATATTATATATTATGTGAGGCGGTGTTTTGTCAGTGATTACGTCGTTATTACTAGAGCATGCAGTGAGCGCTAAGCTTAACGTGATAGTTGTCATTATATAATTAATACGTTTCATTATGTGTAATTATCCTCATCAATATTTTTAAGGAATACTATTATACTTAGATCTTTTAGTAGAAAAGATCTTTTAGTAGAAAAATTAATTTGCAATAATATTTATTTTAAATAAACCAAACTTCTGGTGACAATGAAAATACTAAAAGTAGATAAATTTATGGCTCAACAAATCAAACTTAATGCGACTGTTTTTGAATCACAGCTTGGTGAGCGTTTGGATCAAGCTTTAGCAAAATTGTTTCCTGATTATTCACGATCAGATATTAAAAAGTGGATTTTAGATTATAGAGTGCAGATTAATGGAAAAATAATCAATAAACCAAAAAAAAAGTTTTAGGTGGGGAAAAAATTTTAATTTATGCATTGATTGAAAAGAATAATAGTTGGGAGCCGCAAAATATTCCCCTTAATGTGATTTATGAAGATAAAGAGATTCTTGTTATTAATAAAACACGAGGTTTGGTTGTGCACCCAGGATCAGGAAATAGAGATAAGACTATTTTGAATGCACTACTCTATCATTACCCTGATCTTGTGAATGTTCCACGTGCAGGCATTGTGCATCGTCTCGATAAAGACACAACAGGGCTAATGGTTGTGGCAAAAACCTTTCTAGCACAAACTCAATTAATAAAATCATTACAATTACGTGAAATTACTCGTGAATATGAAGCGATTGTCGTTTTTCGAATGACTACTGGGGGGGTAATTGACAAACCAATTGCGCGGGATCCAATAAAACGAACTTGTATGGCTATTCACCCAATGGGAAAACATGCTATTACACACTATCGGATCATAGAACATTTTAGAGACCATACACATTTGCGTGTACGTTTAGAAACAGGTCGCACTCACCAAATTCGAGTACATATGGCGCATATTCATCATCCACTCATTGGCGACTCACTCTATAATAAACGTTCTTGTTCATTCAAAGGTGTGAGTGATGCATGCTTTAAGATCATTGATAAATTTGATCGTCCTGCTCTTCACGCAACAATGTTACGTTTATATCATCCTATTTCAGGAATTCAAATGAAGTGGAATGCAACTTTACCTAATGATATGATTGAACTAATCAGCGCTTTAAAAGCGGACTTTCAATTACATAAAAATAATTGAATTAATGATAAATTAATTGATTCTTTTAACTATTCAGTATCTGAAAATATATTAAAATATGAGAGACCAATAATTTTAATCATGTAATCTTCAAAGTGTTACTAGTTTTAGTGATATACTCATAAAACCTGTTCTCACTTAAATAAATTTATCATACTTTTGCGTGAGGTTTAAAAGTCAATATTCTAAAATATATAGAGTAATATAATTTTATTAATTTACGGTATGAGTTTGTACGATTATTTCAATAAATTATTTATTTTATTTCTATTTTTTAGTAAAATAGTATTAAAATTGCATCTTTTTATTCTGTTGTTAGAATAATGCCATGCTAACTCTATTTAACTCTCGAGTGCATGTATAAAATTTTCATTTAGTACGAAGGTAAGAGATGTATTTTTAATGACTTGAACAAGTGCATTTTTATTATTCATGGTGATCAATTTCTAGTAAAAATCCATTTATTCACTAATACAATATAAGAAATTAATTTTTATTTATTTAAAATGTTATTGTGTACAGTAATTGAAAATCAATGCTTTTTCTATCATTGTCAGTTTAAGATAGTACGTATAATTCCATTGATATAAATACTAATTATTAGAAATGTATTACGAAAAACGTATATAAAAAAAATAATTACATCTTAAACTTGAATAACTAAAAATAGACCTTATTTTTAGCATGCAAAGTTTTATATTATTCCCAGTGGAGGTATTATGCACTTAGATCGCTTTACTAATAAATTCCAGGAAGCTCTTTCTGATTCGCAGTTGTTGGCTTTTCAGAACAAGAATCAATTTCTAGAACCTATTCATTTATTAAGTGCACTGTTTAATCAAGAAACTGGATCGATTCGATTAGTTTTAACTAAAATCGGTGTAAATACAGTCCAGTTTCAACAAAAAATTAGAGATGCACTTGCTCGTTTACCTCAAGTAAAAGGTAATACTGGAGATGTAAAACCATCAAGTGATTTCATTCTACATTTAAATCTATGTGATCAATTAGCAAAAAAACAAGGGGATGCATTCATTGCTTCTGAATTGTTTCTTCTCGTAATTTTAGAATCTAATACATCTCTTTCAGATATGCTTAAAGCATCAGGTGTGAATAAAACTAATTTAAATAAGGCAATAGAAAATATGCGTGATGGAGAAAAAGTAAACGATCAAAATGTTGAAGACCAACGTCAAGCGTTAAAAAAATTTACTGTTGATCTAACAGAACGTGCTGAACAATGTAAACTAGATCCAGTTGTTGGTCGTGATGAAGAAATTCGTCGTACTATTCAGATATTGCAACGTCGTACAAAAAATAACCCTGTACTTATTGGTGAACCTGGAGTTGGAAAAACAGCTATTATTGAAGGGCTTGCACAAAGAATTGTGAACGGTGAAGTACCTGAAGGGCTAAAAAATAAACGTGTTTTATCTCTTGATATGGGATCTTTGATAGCAGGTGCAAAATATCGTGGTGAGTTTGAAGAACGTTTGAAAGGTGTATTAAACTACATTTCTAAACAGGAAGGTAATGTCATTTTGTTTATTGATGAATTACATACAATGGTAGCTACCGGAAAAGCGGATGGAGCCATGGATGCTGGTAATATGTTAAAACCTGCATTAGCTCGAGGTGAATTACATTGTGTTGGTGCTACAACGCTATATGAATATCGCCAATATATTGAAAAAGATCCTGCCTTAGAGCGTCGTTTCCAAAAATTGTATGTTTTAGAGCCAAATATTGAAGATACTATCGCTATTTTACGTGGATTAAAAGAGCGCTATGAATTACATCATCATGTACAAATCACTGACCCAGCAATTGTTGCAGCAGCAACATTATCACACCGTTATATCACTGATCGTATGTTACCTGATAAAGCTATCGATTTAATAGATGAAGCAGGTGCAAGCTTACGTATGCAAATGGATTCTAAACCAGAAGCACTAGACCGACTAGAACGCCGTATTATTCAGCTAAAATTGGAGCAGCAAGCACTAAAAAAAGAATCTGATAATGCAAGTAAAAAACGTCTTGAAATGCTCGAAGAAGAATTGTTAGAAAAAGAACACGAATCTTCTTTACTAGAAGACGAGTGGAAAACAGAAAAAGCTTCATTAACAGGTACACAAGATATTAAAGCAGAATTAGAAAATGTTCGCTATGAAATGGAAAAAGCACGTCGTAGTACTGATCTAGCGAAAATGTCTGAATTACAGTATGGTCGCATTCCTGAGTTAGAAAAAAAACTAGCATTAGCAACAAAATCAGAAAATAACAGTATGAAATTGTTGCGTAATAAAGTTTCTGATATAGAAATTGCTGAAATCCTTTCTCGTTGGACTGGTATTCCCGTATCGCGTATGTTAGAAAGTGAAATAAAAAAATTATTACATATGGAAAAACAATTACATCAACGTGTAATTGCTCAAGATGAAGCAGTCTTTTCAGTTTCAAATGCGATACGTCGTAGTCGTGCAGGTTTATCAGATCCTAATCGTCCAATAGGATCATTTATGTTTTTGGGACCTACAGGGGTAGGTAAAACTGAGTTGTGTAAAGCACTAGCAAATTTTATGTTTGATAGTGATAATGCAATGGTTCGTCTTGATATGTCTGAATTTATGGAAAAACATTCAGTTTCTCGTTTACTAGGCGCTCCTCCTGGCTACGTAGGTTACGAAGAAGGGGGGTATTTAACTGAAGCTGTTCGTCGCCGCCCTTATTCAGTAATTTTATTAGACGAGATTGAAAAAGCGCACCCTGAAGTTTTCAATATTCTTCTTCAGGTTTTAGATGATGGGCGTTTAACTGATGGGCAAGGAAGAACTGTTGATTTTCGTAACACATTGATAATTATGACATCAAATCTTGGTTCGGATTTAATTCAAGAACGTTTTGGAGTGATTACTTATGCAGAAATAAAAGATATGGTGATGGATGTGGTAATACATAGCTTTAGACCTGAATTTATTAATCGTATTGATGAAGTGGTAGTCTTCCATCCATTAGGAAAAAAACATATTGCCAATATTGCAAATATTCAACTTCGTCGCTTATATAAACGTCTTGAAGAGCATGGATTTGAAATTATAGCAACACCAAACGCATTAGATAAAATTAGTGAAGCAGGATTTGATCCAGTATTTGGTGCACGTCCGTTGAAACGTGCTATCCAGCAAAAAATAGAAAATTTACTAGCTCAAGAAATATTGTCTGGTAAATTAGTTCCAGGTAAAATCATAACATTAGATGTTGAGAATGAGAAGATTATTGTTAAGCAGTAATAAAATAATTATTAATAATAAGATTAAAAAAATTTTAAATGTTATCTTTTTGCTAAAGTCTACATTAGACAGGTATTTTATAATCAATCACTAATTAAGGAAAATAATCATTTACATTATTAAACATGTATTAGAATTGCCTTTCCTTAGGATTTATATCTACTAATTTATCATAATTGCACTCAGAATACTAAGACTCATTAACAACTTTTCTTTCAGTTTAGTGAAAAACATTTAAAAGATCAACAAAAAATAAGACTGACGTCTTAACAAAGAAAAATAGTGCGTGACAGCTTAAACGATTATTTAAAGTTTATCTTATAATTTATATGATAGCAAAAACTATCAACAATATTTAGAGTGGTGAATTAATTAATTTATATACATTCATCAGTAAATATTCGATTTGTTAAAAACAAATAATAATATTAATTTTTATTTAAATATCTAATACTTTTAATTAATAGTAATAGAATTTAATTTAATTTAAATTACATTGCTAAATGACATTATAATAGTTGATTAACTATGCGTCTTTCTAATAAAATGATATTAAGTACTAAATTTATAAAAAACAAGTAAATAGGTAAATATATTTTAGAATGTTTGTAAATTTAGATATATATTTTAGTCAATTCAATCTTCTTTCAAGAATCTTGAAAGAATCTTGCATGTATTGACTATATTAAAATCGGCTATATTTTATATTTTATTATCTAAAAATGTCATTTAATATTTAAGAAATAATATCTGCTATCTACTAATATATTTTCACAAATATAAATAATTTTATTATAATCTAAAATGATTAAAACGCCTTTCTATCTTGTCTTTTGTTATAATCTTTTTACCTGTCCTAACTACAATAATCTCATAGGATAAACTGTAAGCATTTATAAAATATATTATTTTATACCGGAAACCTTTTTTGTTTAAATTATGGATCTTTATGGATCTTTTTACGAACGTTATTAGTTTTTTTATTTTTTTCAAAACTTGCAAAATAAAAGCAGTATTAGTATTGTGATTTCTACTGTAACGTCTTGCAGTAACTATATTTTAAGCCCTTTCTTTAATACAATAATTATATTTTTAATTATTTTTAAAGCTCAAAATAGTCATACATGTTATTTTTCTGAAAATCATTGTACTATATCATACTTACAACTATTTTAAAGAATATATAACAGAAGCATATAAAATACTTTATATAAAATTAACTACCTAGTTCTGCAGTACGTTTGCAATGGTAAAAAGTAATAATGAATTTTTTAAAATAGTTATCAAAATTAAAGATTACTATTGTAGACTATACTTATTTCGAGAGAATATATAAAAATATTTTCTTCTAGAAAACATTTTTAATAATGAATTTGGTAATAATCTTAGAGAAATTATTATCAAATTCATTCTCTAGATTTCATGATTTACTACTCTTAAATATCTTTAATACTTAACTTAACTATATTATGTTATCATTGTCCTTACTCTTTAATTTAGTCTTTGATAAACCTATTAATATTTTATTTTTCTATTATACCGGCAAATTACGATGTATCCATTCTTTGAATTAAAAGATTTTAATAGTTTTGCTATTTCAGCTAAAGCGAAAACAATATCTACCGCTGAATCAATAAAATTTCTTTATCAACAATGCCTATATGCAAAAAATAATCAATTGCCAAGCTTGATTCTTGGTGAAGGTAGTAATGTGTTATTTACTGAAGATTTTGATGGAATGGTAATTTTAAATAGAATTAAAGGTATTCATATTAGTAATCAGTTTAAATATTGGCATGTTTATGCAGCATCAGGTGAAAATTGGCATCATTTTATCGAATTTTTAATGAATAATAAAATTTATGGTGCTGAGAATTTAGCATTGATACCTGGTTGTGTAGGTTCAGCACCAATTCAAAATATCGGCGCATATGGGTTGGAATTAAAAGACTTATGTGAATACGTAAATGTTTTAGAGTTATCTACTGGCTATATATTAAAAATTCAAGCTAAATCTTGTCGTTTTAGTTATCGTGATAGTATTTTTAAACACGAATATCAGCGTACACATGTCATAATTGGTGTTGGTTTTAAATTTGCTAAACAATGGTCACCAAGGTTGACATATGATGAATTAGCATTATTTAATCCTAAAACAGTCACACCACAACAAATTTTTGATTTTGTTTGTAATATACGTCGGAAAAAATTACCAGACCCTATCATAACAGGCAATGCTGGAAGTTTCTTTAAAAATCCAGTGATTTCAAAGAACAAAGCAGAGAAAATTAAAAAAATTTATCCAAAATATTTTCCTCAATATCACCAAGTGAATAGTGGAGTAAAATTAGCAGCAGGCGCGTTAATTGATCAATGTGGTTTAAAAGGTTTTAAGATAGGCGACGCAGCAGTCCATATGCATCAAGCCTCAATTATTATTAATCAAAATCGAGCAACAGGTTCTGATGTTGTAAAATTAGCGAAACATGTTAGCCAAACTGTTGCTAAATATTTTAATGTAGTACTTGAACCAGAGGTTAGGTTTATTGATAGATATGGTGAAATGAATCCTATGGACTGCATGTTATGAAAAATTCTGGCATTCTCTTAAAGTTGATAAATATTTTATCAACTGCTCAAGTCTATTCAAGACAACAACTATGTAATAGATTGGGGGTAACGCACGCAGAGATAAATAAACATATTCAGATACTACATTCTTGGGGTATTGATTTACAAACAATAGCGGGGAAAGGATATCAATTGCCTCATCCTATGCATTTATTAAACGATAAATTAATTAATAAATACCTTAAAAATAGTAAAATAGTTATTGAACCTATCATTGATTCAACAAATCAATACATCTTAGATCGAATAACTCACTTTTCATCAGGTGATACGTGTGTAGCAGAATATCAAATTTCAGGGAGAGGACGTAGAGGACGTCAATGGATCTCACCATTTGGTTGTAATCTTTATTTGTCAATGTACTGGAGACTTAATCAAGGTTCTTCAGCAGCAATAGGTGTTAGTTTAGTTGTAGGCATTATAATCGCAGAAACATTGAATAAATTAAGCAAAGAAAAAGTAAAAGTTAAATGGCCAAATGATCTTTATCTTAATAATAAAAAACTAGCAGGAATTTTAGTTGAATTAACAGGAAATACCGGTAGTGCTGCACATATTATTATTGGTATTGGAATTAATATTAGTATGGAAAACAATAATATTCAAACATGTAAATTAATTAATCAAGAATGGACATCATTATCTGATGTCGTGAAAAACATTGAACGTAATATACTTTCTATTAATATCATTAATGAATTAACAGAAGCCTTAATGATTTTTGAAAAAAAAGGATTGTTACCTTTTATTAATCGTTGGTTTAAACTTGATATTTTTTTAGAAAGAAAGGTAAAATTATTTATTGGTGCTAAAGTGATTTCTGGTATTGGAAAAGGTATTAATCAACAAGGAGCGTTATTATTGCAGAAAGAGAATGGTGAAATTATGTCTTATATTGATGGTGAAATATCATTAAGAGAGAATGAAAAATAAGAATATCAATTAGATTGTTGTAGATCATATATTATTTTCTTAACCTAATATTTTTTATTGAATGGTTTTGATCTTTTGTTATTATTAAATTCGCTCTTTCTTTTGTCGGTAGAATATTTTCTTCAAGATTTAATCTGTTAATTTCCTCCCAAATTAACCCCGCAATATTAATAATCTCCTCTTTACTAGATTTAGAATAATGATGAAAATAAGAATCAGGATCTAAAAATCCCTCTTGACAAAATTTTAAAAATCTGTCGATAAACCATTTTTTTAATAATGCATATGTAGCATCAATATATATTGAAAAATCAATAAAATCAGATATGCATACATGATGATAATTACTTGGATGTTGCATATGATTTTGTAATATGTTTACCCCTTCTAAGATTAAGATATCAGGTTGATCGATAACTTGTATTTTTTCAGGTACGATATCATAAGTAATATGGGAGTACACGGATACAATGACATTACGAGCGCCAGATTTTATTTTTGAAATAAAATTTACAAGCTTACACATGTCATATGATTGAGGAAACCCTTTTTTTTTCATGATATTGCGATCTTGTAATAATTGATTAGGGTATAAAAAGCTATCTGTTGTAATTAAATCTACTTTTCTATGTTTAGTCCAGTGAGTTAATAAAGCTTGTAATAAGCAAGCCATTGTACTTTTTCCTACTGAAACACTGCCCGCAATTCCAATAATATATGGAACTTGAATTTCATTTATGTCTAAAAATTTTTCTAATACTGATTGGCGTGATAATTTAGAACTTATATAACAATTAAGTAAATAAGATAAAGGTAGATGACTTTTAATAACATTGTCTGTATAAAGTTCTTTGTTAATACTTTTTAACTTTAAAATGTCATTATCTGTTAATGTCACAGGGGCTGATTTATATAATTCAGCCCAATGTTCTTTATTAAATTCTAAATATGGCGTAGTAATCACATCGTCTGTCTGTTTCATAAACTAAAAATTTTCCTCTTTTCTATAGGTTAGATTAATTATATGAATATGCATATTCATATAATAAAATATAGCATAGAGCATAAAAAAGAGTCGGTTTAACACTTTTATCTTATATGTAATTTTAATAGAATAATAAAAATCAAGTTATTAAAAGAGTAGAGATTATGCATATAATTTGTTAATTACTATATACTATAAAAAGACAACAAATACTCAGTAAGTAGACTTAAGGCAGCATTTATATATCTATTGATATTTTTATATTAAGCAAAAAGTTTTTAGTCAATTCATGTCAGTAAAAAAACTTAGTATATAGCAATTATTCTTAACTTTAACATTCATAGCATTTTACAATCTTAATAATTAAATAGTATACATGATACATACTATATGTAAATTTTTACTTAAATAATTTTATTTAAATAATTTTTATTTAATTATATATCGATATGTTTAATTGATTTTTCTGTAATTTAAGATCTATCAAGAATTTTTCCGTTTGTGAAATTCTTTCTTGTTAATACAATTTAATATACTAACCTTTGAATTATCTACTGAGATATTGCATTTAATATTAAATACGTATTAGTGAATACATATTTATTCATATCATAGATGTTAGGAATCTTATATTCGTTTAAACAATTTACACACATAAATAATTACTAAATTTTTTGTATTTAAACTATTTTTAATGTATTATTATCTTTTAACTATATTTTATATATTATCTTCATAAGCTATGTCTGTTTTTATTATTTTTCTTTCCAATGTTTCATATAGTAATGTATGGTCATGTTGTTGGGAAAATCTCTAGAAAAATTTTACTAGAAACACTTTTAAAATCTATAGAAGCAGTATATAAATATTTTATCTATATTCAGTTTTCTGAAATTAGTGCGTTTTCAGATGCTGAGGGGTAAGGTTTGAAAGATTTTTTGTGATTGATGTCAATTATGCAGTTTTATTTTAAAAAAAATACATGCATAATGATCATTCAAGAAACGTGTCAATATGTTTTTTTAAGATAAATTGATAAAAATTTATTTTTATTTTTAATAAAAAATAGTACAATTATTTTTTAATGCAACATGTGTTGTTATTTCTACAATGTACAGAGCTCTTAATTCTGCGCATATCTTAAAGTATTAAATAACCAACTGATTATTAGTGAGTTATTGAGTATGAAGTATTACTATTTCTAATAGCAATAATTATAATTTAGGTAGGTGGGATACCCAAGCGGCCAAAGGGAGCAGACTGTAAATCTGCCGTCACTGACTTCGAAGGTTCGAATCCTTCTCCCACCACCATCTCTATAATGATGTAAAGTGTCATTTAGTAAACATATTAACAGCTAAGAATTAAGTCTTTTATTGTATCGCGGGAATTGTATAATGGTTATTACCTCAGCCTTCCAAGCTGATGATGCGGGTTCGATTCCCGCTTTCCGCTCCAATATACGCTGATATAGCTCAGTTGGTAGAGCACATCCTTGGTAAGGGTGAGGTCGGCAGTTCAAGTCTGTCTATCAGCACAATTTCTGTTCAAATTCTGAAATATCTCTATAATTTTCTTTTTAAAAATCAATGTTTTTATTACTAAATATTAAATGATTATTTATGCTATGCCTTAGATATTATTAAGATTTTTAAAATGTTATTGTTTTTACATATTTTTTCGAACTCACAAAGTTTGTAATACATAAATGTACATACTCTTAAGAATTAATACGTACAACTTGTACTGTTCACTGCAATACATACCATTAAAAAATTACTCATAGCATATATTTTGTAATGATTGTTCTAAAAAATGCCAGATATAAATTTATCTAAATTTTAAAATATACAAGTTTAAAACAAAGAAGTGAGTTAAATAGAAAAGTGAAACATTCTAGTAAGAACAGTATACATCTAAAGTAATTGCTCGGTTGAAGGTAACTGCCTTAATTACTAATGCTTCTGTAGCTTTGGAAATACAAATACGATTTGTAAAAATATTACAATATGAATAAAATATTTTAGAATTAAACGACATATTTTATGCAAAAACTCAAGGTATACTATATGCAAAAGCACATTTTCCTACTATTTTACCAGGAAAATATTTTAATGATTTTGCCTTTAAACATTCATTACATATATAAAAATGTGTAAATAAGTATAGGTAGAGAAAATATTATAAAGTCACATGTTTATTAAATTAACTAAACGAGATAAGAAAATGTAAAAACTTTTTAAGAAGTATTTTTATAAATTTTTATTTTATAAAGTTAATATTAATTGGGTAATTTTGTATAGAAAATATTAAAAACCTATTATGTACTTTATGTTATTTTATTTTGTTCATCTAAAATTTATACTTATTGTATTATTTCTATAAATAAAGCCTATAATAATCTATTAGAATTTTCTTGCCTCTATAATTACATTTTATTACATTTCTTTATATGTACCTACTGTATGAAATATCGCGATGTCTTAATCTATTAGTGTAGAAATAGGGTCGAAATGTCTTCGTGTATTTTGGGAAACTATAGTTGAATAGTTTTATGTAACCTAAATTTTTAAGGATTTTTCTTAACGATTGAAATGTTTTAAATGTTCTATAAAATTTGATATACTCATGGAAATAACAAATACACTGTATTAGTATATGGGTAATAACGCTATTTTGGTGGATAATGTTCTATTTTTTCAATGTGTTACGACAGAGTCATACTATTGATCAGTGGAATAGTTCTATCATAAACTCTATTATGATATATATTTTCATTTTATGTTCAATAGTATTGAGAGATATTAATTATAATTTTTATGTCAAAAGTAGTTAAGTTAAATTTCATCAATATCTTAAAAATAATTTTATTAAAATTCTCATTATAAATGATCAGCTAGATTACATTAGGTAACATTACGTTACATAAAATAAAAAATTAACGAATAAGCTTTCTAAAAAAATTATCCAGTGATACTGAGATTAGAAAAAATAAATTATAAAAATTGACTGAGTGAACATAAAATTATATGTAATTAGTTTTAAATCTCTCTAGAAGACAATCTAAAAGAAACTCAGAAAATACTTAAGAAGATAAATTATTATATAATAACTGAATGATTTAAAAGAACAAGCTCGTTTTTAAAATTATAGAAATTATTTTTTAATTTTATTAAAATAATATCGTCGGTAATAAAATTTACTAATTATAATCTAAAAATAAACAAAATAGTGACGTTAATTTGCTTAATTAGAATTAGTATTGAAAACAATATAAGCACCTTACTATTAATATTTCATTAAATATTACAATATTTTTCATAAAATTAAATATCATCTCATCAATGGAATTGTATAATTAAATAATATTAATTTAGCACTTATATATATTGTAATAAAATTACTAGAGCTATTAGTATGACCGGTAATATGTTCCAACATATGTCATATATTATCAGAAAGTTATATAAAAATATACAGTATCTAGCAAAGAGTATATTGAGTATTTTTTTCGTAATAGAAAGATAATCAATGAATCATTTTATATACATATTCAAGATAAATATTAAAATATTTATACAGATTTTAATATTTACCATAACTATTCCATATAAAAAATTAAATATTTAATTTACCTTACACTTAATAGATAATATTTCAAGTATAAAGTTAATTTCGTTTTTGATTTGAACAATGTATCTAGACATCTTATCTAAGATATGTTACATACATATAACCATAATTTATGTGCATATTTTTATGTATGTAAAATGATTTTTTAAATAAAATTATTCTACATACATGAAAATATGCGATATATAGATTTCGTTATTTTTTTAATTATAAAAATTTTTATTTCTTTTATTTCTAAAAAAAAATTATAGATAATATTTTATACTGTTCAAGGAAATTTATGCTGATCATAATGGTACTCACTCTATTTTATAGTAACTGTTATAGAAATAATTATATAGAATATTATACATGAGGTATTCTATCGTTATTTTGAGAATTATAAGATTATATTCTGTATTTCTTGATATTAGTTTACGAGATTATTTTAGAAATTAACTTATTTTTGGTAGTTGATTGTATTTATTTTATCTGTTAATAAGAAGAAAAATGCAAATTAGCGACTCATGACTCAAGCAACACTTTGGATGTATTATGTTTTGTACTATATAATTAAAACCTATTTTAAAAATACTTTAAAATAATTGATTGATACATACTTTTCCTTAATATCAAATTTCTTTCAGAAAAATATTAACATTTTTAATAATGAAGAATTACAGTGATTATGATTTAAATATTTGTAATAACTAGTGCAGACGAGGAGAGATATTAAAAAATTGCAATTAATTTTTTATTTAATAGCGAGATTTTTCTGACCTATTATTATAGGTATTACGATGTTTTATGTTGTTGTTCTTATTATTTCTTATATTTATGAATATTGAAAATTTATTATAGCATTATTTAAAATAATAAATCCACAATTCTGTTATTAATTAGAATAAAAATATTTAGTAACGAAATTTATTTCTTACAGAAAAATTACTACAGCACGAAATAACATGATCTTTCTAGAAGAGATGTTTTAAACAGTTTGTGCTGTAGTTGTATTAAAATTTAACTTTACATATATCCAAATGCTGTCAAATCTCATAAAATAGATAAGATCTAGCATTTTTTTTGAATACATTTTTGTCTATTAGAAGTGTGTTTTTAAATAATGTTTATTATATTCTATTATAATAAAATTATATAGCATATATTATTCAATAACATTAAGAAATAAAATTAAAATTTTTTAGTGTTCGTGCTTAAAAAATCTTCGCTTTAGAATAATTAAATACACTATAATATATCACAATATATTTATGATAAAATTTACTTTACACTAAATACTTAAGAAATTATTCTATTGATTTCTCATTGAGTTAGTTATTTTAACATCAGTTTTTAATCATATTGCAAGAGAATGTTTCCCCATAAATTTTATTTTTAGAATGACGTATATACAGTGTATACTCAAAGTAAATACAATTAGTATTTTAGTTAATACTCTATATTTTGTTTTTATGAGAATAGATTAGAGATTAATCCCTAAAAATATTTAGTAGTTTTGATCAACCTTTTTTAAAATATTCAACACATCAATTTATAATTAACTTGTTTTTTTGATCATGTTTATTTTCAAAAAAACAGTTTCTAAAATTAAATATTTCAAAATAAACTAATGAATTTATTAGTTATACTTATCGCTCTAGAAACTGTTCTATATTTTCTGCACAAGAAAAAGACAATATATTCTAGGCTGTACATTCATAACGAGTATTTAAGTGCTGCTCGATACTGTTTAATAATGGTAATATTTTCAAGCTAACTCAGTATAAATTTAACGACTGAATGCTTTAAAGTTACATTAAAAACATCAAGTATATGGCGTTTATAATCTTGAGTGTAATATTAAATAGTATAAATATATATCATATAAAATATTTAACATACATAATTTTCAATCTATTAATACATTAATTATGTATTTTAGTTACTATTATTATAAAATAATAAGTTATTAAGACATTGTATGTCTGTGATCTCCCCATATAACTACATTGATATGGGGTACACTTTGAATGTATATATTTATATATATCATCGTCTGAACCGAAAAACCTATCAAGCTTACATTATAAGTATTTTTCAGAAGCAATATCCTTATTCTTTATATTTTATGTATCAAAAAATTATGACATTAGTGTTCACGTTCCTAATTTATACTAAGACAGATCTTTTGATAAATATTTTAACACTGATGTTAGTGAACTAAGATAGGTTTGTTATAATATTTTATTGTTAATAATTTAACATATTAATATACTGTATTGTTTAAAACAATTCCTAGAGTGTATATTATTACTAATAAACACTTTAAGGAGGTATAGCGATAATATACACAAAATTTATATATACACTTCTCAGAGTTGATTTGTTTTAATTTTTTAAAATATTTTTAATGAATCATAGTATTGTTAGATATGATTATTTTCATAAAATATATAAATAATCACTACAATTGAATAAGATTTTAAGTAGATTCTTAGTGGTGATGTATTAAACCTTATTAAATTAATACACTAATATAAATTAATTTATATTACAACATAAAATTTCTTGTTGTTTATATTTATTAATTTTAACTAACATATAGTGTCATGCAGGTATTAAAAAATACCTTTCATCACTACATTATTCAACTAAGTTGATAAGTAATAATATTACCTACAATAGTTATGAAAACTAATAGTGTAGATTTTCATATAGCATAAGTATATTAAAAACTAAGTTAAATTTTAACCACACTAGTAATGCGGTTACTATATTGCATAGTGTCCAATAATTTGTGTAGGTTCGCTTATTTCTGAAATTTTAAATACACAAAAATATACAATAGTTTGAAGGACAATCACTGAGATTATCAATTAAAATACTGGAATTCTCAATAAAAGCAAGTAGATCTGTTTTCTTTAATATATGACACATTTTTAAAATAGTGATTTTGATAAAATCATTTTAGTTTTTCTTGTAGTTTTAATAACTAAAAAAGTGCTACTAAGAACATGCATCAAAATATGTGACATACTAATCAATGAATCAACTTTTTGTGCAGTTACTATCTAAACTATTTTTAAATTATGAGTACTTTCTTATACAATACCGAGGGTATTTAATAGTTTTGTTAACGTAGGATCAACTATCATTAATACATCTAGACGTAAGTAATGTAAAGTAATTAAAATAAACATTACAATCATCGAAGAGAAATCTAACCCCCCAACTCTTGGGATAATTCGACGAATGGCTAACATTAAAGGTTCTGTCAATTCATATAACAGCTGATCAATAGGATTATGAGCTTGTCGGACCCAACTAATTATTGCTCTCATTAATATCATCCAAAAAAATAATTTACCAATATAGGTAAGTAGTAAAATAATTCCAATTGGAATGATGCTAATTTTTAACATTAATAAGGTATTAGTTACCCATAAGCTAAAAACAACATTAGCAATGCATAAGATTAATGCAACAATAACTGTTGAGATATTTACAGAACCAATAACAGGAATTACACGACATAATGGTCCTACAATAGGTTGAGTAACTTTGAATACAAATTGAGAAAATGGATTATAGAAATCTACTTGTACACATTGCATCCAAACACGTAACAATAAAATAAAAATATAAAGTTGAATAATCGTTGTAATAACAAAAAATACGGTATGCATACTTTCCTCCTTGTTGTGAATTAAAAAAATTTTTAGTTCCTCGATCTTTAAGAGAGAACTCTCTGTATAACATAGATTACTATATTGAAAAATATTTTACTCATAACATTTTGCCAACGTTATTTTCTATTATAAGATCTGTAGATATAATTGTTACTTAATAGTACACATGAGTTTATTTTATTGTGCACTAAAAGACAATCAGAAGCATATTCTTACATTGAATATTAGTTTTATGTATGTATATTAAAGAATAGAATTATTGTTTAATTAATAAAAAATACGCAAGCAATGCACCAGAAAACCTAATAATACTATTAATATTTGTAATAATATTGTATGATGAATCACTACTGAAAATTCACACTGATGTTTATTGACACTCAATAGATTTTTTTAAAATACATTTTCAGCGCATTATACTTTAGTGATTAGAGATTAATAACAAAAAAATAGTAAGCATGCTTGAGAAGCTCAGAATGCAATAAACTTAGTTATTTATTACAACACTTGTAAACGTGAGTTTTAGATATTTTATGCTATTTCTCTGTAATTTCTTCTAATGAATAAATATTAAAAATCATAATAACAATTAAAATAAAGTATAATCGAAAATAAATAGTAGCAGTTCTATTGATGTACTATTCTTTTTATGGAAATCTATACATTCAAAAAACTGTGAACTACGTTAATGATTAATAAAACATTATTCTATTTTAAGAACAGCGCATTAGTAATTACGTAATTTTCTTGAAATATATAAAATAAACATCACAAAAGACGAAGTTAAATTTAGTATTGTATTAACCTAACATGACTTATTTATATAGCGCTTAACATTACTAACTAAATTTCTAGTTTTATTAAAAAGATTAATTTCCATAAAGAAATTAAAATTATGCTTTATATTATTTTAAACTATTCGTAAAGACATGAAATAATTAATTTTATGAATCTATAAATTAGTACAATTTAAGAAGGAAAGCACTAATCTTGAATTATAGTTAGCTAGTAAAATAATAAGTAATATAATCTGTCTCGAAAGAATTAATTTTTAATATCGTATTTAGAATAATGATTAACGAATTTACTCTGTGTTTTATCAAGTACATTTTAAAGGAATTCATGAAGATTAATTTTACTAACATAAAACAATATGTTATCTCGATTAAGAGTGATCAAACCAAGTAGTCATTTTTTTTTAATATAATTTTACATTAAAAAATTATTTTGAATAGTAATGATGATATGAAGCTAATAATCAACAATGTTCATAGAACATAAAAAAATATTACTTAATCGCAATATCTATTATGAATAGATAGATAAATTAACATTTAATAATAAAATTACGATTTTAAATCGTGTCGTTTAAAGTAGCTCTCAAAGATCACTATAGTAAAAATAAAATAAACTTTATCTTTTTTAGTATGCAATAATTTCCTGCGTTGAATACTTCGACTTTTATATCAATGAAAGTAATTACGATATCCTTTAGTTTTTATATTAAATCTATTATTCATATAACTTAGAAAATTATGAATTTTCCTAATAACAAAGTCTTCTACAGTTTCATGTATATTCAAAATTCAAATAAGTAAATACCTAATTAAGCTTATTAAGCTTTAATAAATCTTTTATTTTCGCTAAATTTTCAGAATGATCAGTTTTTATAAGATAACCTAGACCACAGTTTGATACTTTTTATTTAATAGATAATACCAATGTTTTTGTATTAAAAAATCAATACAATAAGACTTTCTTTGATAGTATTTGTCTGTTATAGTATAGAATATAAAGTAAAATTAATTTTTAAAAATTTTAAGAAACTTATCAAAGATCTTTTATAAATGTATTAAGAATTAGTTCACAACTAGTTTTGATAATTCATTAACTGTTTACTATCATCTTAGTACTTAACGAATGAAATTTTTAGCTTAATCATATCTCAGATACTAATAAAAATATATTCAATATTTTTTGCTATTTAAATGATATTTCATATTTTTTATCAAAAAGATAAATATAACCTATTAAGATAAATCAAGAAATATTTTAATAAATTAATCTTGTTTATTAAGTAGTCGAAACTACATATTTACTAAAAAATTTATGTGTATGCAATATTTTTTTTGAATATTTGTGTATTTTAAAATTACTAATCAGTGGTGCATAAATTCTAAAAATTTTTCTATAAAGTATTACATATATTAATATTTTAATATCTACAAAAGAAACTTTAATAAAACAGAATAAAAACTATTACAGTGAGAGTGAACAAGGTAATTGAAAATCTGTATTAATATTAGTCAAAATTTTAATACTACTTTTAAATCATTACTTTGTTATCAACATTAAAAATATAGACATATTCCATATAAAACGAGTATGATAGCGCAAAAAATTCTAACCTAAAACGATATATCAGAATTAATTTTCAATACTTTGTTCATGAAATTTTAGAAACATGAACTATTCTCACCGAGAAAATAATTTCTTGAATAGCTTTTATCTAGTATATGCATTACTTTCTTATATGAAAATATATTTTTAAATGAAAATATAATATACTATATCTATCTTTTAAGATAACAAAATTCAAAGAATTGTATATTTTTAATATACAGTGAATGTTTTGTTTTCAACTATACATTTTTACTTAAAAACATATTATAAATTATCAATGCGCACTACTTTCTCTATTGACAAGTTCATAATCTGCCAGAATAATTAGAATTCAACTGAATTATGATGTACTTATATTATGCATACTAATAAATAACGACAAAATTATTTTGAAATGAATATCACGCTATTTACTAAAAAAAATTTTTCTGTACACAAATAAAATTATGAAATGAATTTTAAATTAATTTAATGAAATAATATAAAGTGGATCTTATATGTATATTTTTTATTATTATAGTGATTTTAAAATTTATGCTATCATGTTACAGTTATGAACTGAGTCAGTTAGGTTATATATCTGTTAATTATAAAGCTATTATCATGGTTCTTTACTTATAGAGTAATACTTTATGCTTAATGACGAGACTGTAATTTCCAACAAATGAGTAAAATATTAAGCATATATATTAGAAATTTTATAAAATCCTAAAAAGTCTACTGAAAAAACATAGCGTATGAGAAAAGATTCAGTTATATAATAGTAAAATTATAAGGTATTTAAGAGTACAGCTAGTATTTTAATAAGAACAATTAATTTAAGAGTGAATTTATTCACACTAGTTAATAAGGTAACTCATCATTCATTTAAAGAATATCATCGGTAAACATGACTAAATTAACTCTGCTTGTACAAGGTTTTCTAAACTAATCCTATACAACTGAGTCAGAGTAAATATTAGTTATACGTATCTTTATTATAGTTTCTACTTTTGTATTTTATAATGACCTACAACAACTATAAACAAAAGGATTTTTAGGGAAATAAAATATTGTCGCTATTTCATCTTGTTCTTTCATATAATACAAATAAAACCTACATAATGATTAGAATTAATTATAAATATTATAATTAATAGCTATAAATACTGTTAACTAATAAACGAGATATTGTAGTTATATGATATATATACTTATACATTGTTAATATATATACCTAAAATGAAGATTTTATCTGAGGTATTTTTTTATTGAAGATTTTAGTAAGATTCAGTTAACTATATTAAATTACAAACAGATCATCGTAAAATATGTATAGTATTTTTCAGATGAAGAAAATTGTAACTTACTAAAGAATTAATTGATTAATAATTCTATAATCTTAGTAATTTGTATTAGTCAATCGTTCTATATTTCAGAAACAAGAAATTATTTTTTTCAATTATTTTTTTAAATTAAAAATCTCCGAAAACAAAAACAGAAAATCAATGCTTTATTAATTAATATAAATATAAAGCATAATTACCTACCAACAAAAAATAATTATATACCTTTAAATAATCGTTACCTTATTTTTTGATTTATGAAAAATCACTATGCTTCAGAAAATTACAAAGCAGTATAGATGATCATAATACTTTTTATTTATTTTAATTAATTCATAGACTTTAAAAATATTTAAATTCGAATTACTGCACTTAATTATATGATATTTTCGAGAGAAATGTGTTTGTATTTTATATTTTAATTTATTATAGCATATTATAAATATTTTATTTTTACTGACAAGTAAAACTTTAAGTATTAATATTAATGACAGTAAATAGTGTATATTTGTTTTAGTGGTTAACTTAACAGTAAACAGAGTTGATGCATATACTTCTAGTCGTTATATAGATCTAAAATCTAAATATATTTTTTATTATATAATTTATACCATGCAATAGTAAATTATTTTAATTATACTCAATTATTGGAAGAAACACTATTTAATTTATTATGTATAATATTATTTTTTTGTTAATAATTATCAAAAAACTACTGAAATTTTTATGTATTTTAAAATTAGTATTGACAACTTAGGTGAATAAGATTTTATTCTAATGAATATAAATCATTTATAAAACTAATTTTAGTGTCTTTTAATAAAGAATTTAGTGATTTATTTATAATCAATCTAGTTTAGAATTTTAGGTAATACAAAGAAAATGTTCTATATAAACTAAAAAATATTTAAATATTTTTAAATTTAGCAATATTGTGACTTATTTTAATGACTAAATATTTAAAAAGAAGTTTTAAAGTATAAAGTTTATGACATTGTTGTGATCTTAATCATGATTGTGTTATGTTATTATATTATATACACTATGTGTCAACAATTCATCCATATAATAATTATTTACTAATAAATCCTGACATAAATAAGCAATTTATTTGTGCACACTCAGAAGAAAATAAGATTGATTTTTCTTTTTAGAATAAGTATATGATCACATCAATTAGATGAATAACTATTAACATCCTTACTGAGAGGTGTTCTTTTATCTCAAAAACTTTTATCTAGATCGTAGATTTTTTATGATATATATCTATTTCTAAAGATTTTGATATTAAAACTATTTTAATATTCTGACTTCTTTTTTAGAGAGAATTTATTAATCAAATTTAAACGTTTCCTCAAAAAATCTTTTATTTTAACAATGTTGTTCAGTCTACAATAGGAATAATAAGAAGACTTTTTAATAACAAATTAACAAGAATTAGTATTATTAACAAATTATTTTAAATATATATAGATAAATACATCAAGCGACTTATATACTACCTTTAGTGATGAAATATATTATTTTTGTATAAGAAATAAATGTTTATTTTATTGCAGTATTTTTAGATCGATCTCATTTCTGCAAGAAGTTCTCATTCTAATAGGATATAGAAACATCATTTTTCTTGAAAAATATTCTGGATAAACCTTATGACAAAGAAAAGTTGAGAAAATATATTGTATTGAGATTGTCAATGTTTACCAGAGAAGACAGTGAGACCCCATTTTACTTAGAAATAATCTTAGTAACACAACAACAGTTAGAGATTAAAATATATCAAGCAGTTAATTATTAATTTTATTGATGAATAACTGAGTAACAGATGTTATCGTGATTATACATTTAACATTCCAAAATTACTGTAGCATATAATTAAAAATAGCGTATTAACTATTTTTCGAAGGTTAGTTACTAATCTAATTAATGTATTTGTTTAAATACATTATTATATTGTGCATCTGAATCTTCAAAATAAGTACCCCAACCATCATAATGACTCCCTATTGATTCAGCTAATTGCATTAGTTGATTAACTTGTAAATTAATTAATGTTGCACTTAATGTGCATTCTATGATGAAGTCATAACACATTAATGTAATCCCAAGTTCTAATTCAATCTCTTCAGTATTACTGACTCTGTAGCCTAATTTATAAGCTTCTACTAATGCCTTTTGAAGTAATGCAAAAGTATTTGCTGAAAAATGATGCTCAATAGCATACAATGCATCAGGATCACTACCATCATTCAATAACTCTTCAATAATTAGACTAGTTTTTTTGTACTGTGCTTTTAATTTTACTTTATCTATCATATTCATGCCTATTTTTAGTATCACTATGTTCTCATAATGGTTGGTTAATAGAGCTTTCTGGTAATGTATATTCAGATTATGCATTATTTTTTAATAAAGTTTATTTTAAATTTTTTATAAATACAAAGTAAATATTCTCTTCAATCATAACAATTTATATTATTATTACTTTGTATAAAAGTAATTTTCTATAGTTGTAAACTTTACACCTGAAAATTTCAAACTGATTACTATTAAACTATCTAGATTACTGAAAGTAATAAAAAAAAATTGAAAGCTACTCTTTTCTAAAAATATTGTCTTAATATTTTGACAAAATTTTACACGAATAAGTTATGATTTTGATATAAACATTATGAAAGATATAATAATATTATCGTGAGTAAAAGAAAAGAGAATTCAATATCCGAGATTTAAAAGTTATTTAGTATTTTTTAGAAATCAGAAGAAATAGATGCTATATTAATAAAATGCAATCATGCATTTCAATACTTTTCAGATTTTTTATGAAATTCAATTTTCTGCATATGAGTAAAAATACATTTAATGATATAATACTTTAAAACAAAATTAACAGTATGAGTTCATTTTTTATTTATACACATACCTAGTACATTATGCAACACTATATGAAAGTAATATGTATATTGCTAATTTTATATATACTACAAACTATCACGTAAAATTTTCTATTTTTAATACTATTCGTCACGATTTTACTCTCAATCAGGTTCTATTAGACTTGTACCTCTACATATTATTTTACATCTAAAAATTTTATTCATCTCAATATTTTATAAGAAATATTGATATCTTTAAAGCTATGTTCTTTAATAATTACGCAATGTTGTGTTTTATTCTAATTAATACTAAGCTGACTGTTTCTAACCGTCATTTTAACGTATAATCTATGCAGACTTTTTGTTTTTATAGTTTATTTTTCTAGATCTTGATCTAATAGTATATGAGACTCTGTCTTATTATATTATTGTGAAATTAACAGTTTCACTAAAAAAATAATTTTAAGTAAATTAGTTAATACATAAATATCTCATATATGTTAACTACTTAAAAGCCTCTTAATTATTAGATTTTGAGAAAAATAAATTTATTAAAATATTTCTTGACTGATGTTATTTATTTTAGATTTTTTATCTCAAGAAAATATATACAAGAATTATGTTGAAAATTATAAATGAATTTTTATAATAAAGAAGTGAAATAAAATTCCTGGAAAGTCGCCTATAAAGAGCATACATACGATGTATCTTCAGTGATACACTGGTTTTAAATTATTTATATTGTATATATAAAATAATAAATTATTAAGATTATTTTACTTTTAGCTTTTATATATATTTTTTGAATTTCTCTGAGTACAAACTGTATATTTATTCTGAATTATCGGTACATGAATAAACATTTAATACATTATTTTTATTATTTTTCTCTTTTGTATTGGAAATTTCATCGTGCTCTATTTCAGCGATACGTTGCAAACAGACTACTTTTTCATTTTCAGAAGTTCTAATTAAGGTTACACCTTGAGTATTACGACCAACAATGCTTACTTCAGAGACACGTATACGAACTAATGTGCCAGCGTCTGTAATTATCATAATTTGATCAGTGTTATCGACTTGGATAGCACCAATTACATGACCATTGCGCTTATTAACTTTAATCGAAATCACTCCTTGAGTGGCCCGTGATTTTTTTGGATACTCTTCTTCAGATGTTCGCTTACCATAACCATTTTCAGTCACAGTAAATATATGACCTTCGCTGCGTGGAATGATTAATGAAACTACTTGATCGCTTTCCATTAAGCGAATACCACGAATACCTGTTGCAGTACGACCCATCGCACGAACAGTATTTTCTTCAAATCGCACTACTTTACCTTGTGCAGAAAATAACATAACTTCATGAGAACCATTAGTCAAATCAACACCAATTAATTCATCACCCTCGTTAAGATTAATAGCAATGATTCCAGAATTCCTTGGACGACTAAAGTCTTTTAAAGGGGTTTTTTTAACGACACCACTTGCAGTAGCCATAAAGACAAAATAACCTTCTTTATAATTGTGCACAGGTAGCATGGCAGTAATTCGTTCATTTTGTTCCAGCGGTAATAAATTAGCAATTGGACGACCACGTGTATTACGGGCGGCTTCTGGTAATTGATATACCTTCATCCAATAGAGGCGCCCGCGACTTGATAAACATAAAATAGTATCATGCGTATTTGCCACTAACAGACATTCAATAAAATCCTCTTCTTTGATGCGTGCAGCTAACTTTCCTTTACCACCACGGCGTTGTGCTTCGTAATCAGTTAATGGTTGATACTTTACATAACCTTGATGAGACCAAGTAACAACTACATCTTCTTGGCTAATTAAATCTTCAATATTGATCTCAGACAAATTTTCAGAAATTTCAGTACGACGCGGATCATTATAAGTATCGCGAATCGTTTCAAGTTCTTTACGAATAATTGCCATTAAACGATCTGGGTTACATAAAGTAAATAGTAACTCTTCGATTTTTTTTACAACATCCTTATACTCTTTTAACAGTTTTTCATGCTCAAGACTAGTAAGTTTTTGGAGACGTAAATCTAACACAGATTGTGCTTGCTGTTCAGTTAGTAAATACTTTCCATTATGCACACCAAATTTATTTTCAAGCCACTCAGGACGCGCAGAATTATTTTTCACATCCTCCAGCATCACTACAATGCCTCCTAGTTCCCAAGGGTGGGTTATTAAATTAGCTTTTGCTTCTGCTGGTGTTGTTGCTTGACGAATTAATTCAATAATTGAGTCGATGTTAGTTAAAGCAATAGCAAGTGCTTCAAGAGTATGTGCACGGTCACGAGCTTTATGTAATTCAAAAATAGTATAACGTGTCACAACTTCACGGCGGTGTCGAATAAATGCGGCAATCAGATCTTTTAAATTTAAAATTTTTGGTTGGCCTTGGTGTAAGGCAACCATATTAATTCCAAAAGAAACTTGAAGTTGTGTTAATGAATAAAGGTTATTCAAAACCACTTCACTCACTGCATCGCGTTTAACTTCAATCACAATACGCATACCATCTTTATCGGATTCGTCACGCAGTGCACGAATACCTTCAAGACGCTTATCTTTTACAAGTTCAGCAATTTTTTCAATTAATCGAGATTTATTGACTTGATAAGGAATTTCATACACAATGATAGATTCTCGATTATTTTTTTTATCAATATCAATTTTAGTACGTGCACGAATATATATCTTTCCACGACCAGTGCGGTATGCATCAACAATGCCATGACAACCATTAATAATTCCAAAAGTTGGAAAATCAGGTCCTGGAATATGTTTCATTAGAGTTTCAAGACTAATATCTTCATCATCTATATAAGCCAGACAACCGCTGATGACTTCCCATAGATTATGTGGAGGGATATTAGTTGCCATTCCAACAGCAATACCGGATGATCCATTAACTAAAAGATTTGGAACTTTCGTTGGCATAACTTCTGGAATTTGCTCTGTACCATCATAGTTGGCTACGAAATTAACAGTATCTTTCTCTAAGTCTGAGAGTATTTCATGAGCAATTTTTGCCATACGAATTTCTGTATAACGCATTGCTGCTGCAGAATCTCCGTCAACTGAACCAAAGTTTCCTTGACCATCTATTAGCATGTAACGCATAGAAAAAGGTTGAGCAAGACGAACAATTGTATCGTAAACTGCACTATCACCATGCGGATGATATTTACCGATAACATCTCCAACTATGCGTGCAGATTTTTTATAAGATTTATTCCAATCATTTCCCAATATATACATCGCGAATAAAACTCTTCGGTGTACTGGTTTGAGTCCATCTCGAACATCTGGAAGAGCGCGTCCAATAATAACAGACATCGCATAATCCAAATATGAACTTTTCAATTCTTCTTCAATATTGACCTGTGTGATTTTTCTAGCAATGTTACTCATAAAGCCAGTATTCCTCATGACTGCTGATGCAAAAAATTAAAATTATACCACAATTTATTGATTTAATAAAAAACTAAAGAAGTAAGTAATGATCTTTTAAGAGATATATATATTAGCTAAACAATATCTGATATATCGTTAACCTGTGACTTTATTATAGCATAACAGAAAAAACATTCGGTGACGACTCACTATGATACCTTAAGTAATTTAAGTAGTATGTAAATTAATAGAAAATCTATTGTATATAATACAAATCTAAAAGCACCAAAAGTCTATAATTTTACATGTAGTAAATACAACAGTGATGCAACTCAAAAGATAACAGGGTATAATCTTAATTAAGCTATAATTATTTATTTTATTATAGGAGTTCTACTTATGAATAATGCTCCACGACCTGACTATCAAAATTTCGATAAACAGGAAATTGAAAAATTTGAAACTGTCGCTTTACGTTGGTGGGATCTCGAAAGTAAATTTTCACTACTACATCGTATTAATCCTTTACGCTTGAGTTATATTATGCAACGTGTAGATGGATTGTTTTCTAAAAAAATACTGGATGTTGGTTGTGGTGGTGGAATTTTATCTGAAAGTATGTCTCGTGAAGGTGCGATAGTCACTGGAATTGATATGGGAGAAAATCTGTTAACGATGGCTCGTTTACGTACATTACAGTCAGGAATTCCTGTTAACTACATACAAGAAACAGTGGAAGAGCATGCTGATAAATATTCACATACTTATGATGTCATAACCTGCATGGAAATGCTTGAGCATGTTCCTAGTCCACAGTCGGTTGTACATTCTTGTGCTAAATTAGTAAAGCCTGGTGGAAATGTAATCTTTTCCACTATTAATCGTAATATGAAGGCATGGTTAATGGCTGTTATTAGTGCAGAATATATAATGAAAATAGTTCCAAAAGGTACCCATAATGCAAAAAAATTTATTCGTCCTTCTGAATTAATTGGTTGGATGGACAACACTGTTTTAAAAGAACAACATATTATTGGATTGCATTATTCTTTAGTAAAAGATATGTTTTATTTCAGTCCAAATGTAGACATAAACTACATACTTCACGCATGTCGTGAATAAATAGAAAGTGTTACATTTAAGAGTTTATGTAGTATTTTTTTATACAAATAAAATAGTTTTGCATGTAATATTAATTTTTATTATGGAAATTGTATTAGTTAAATTAGATACTATTTAAAATTAAAGCATGATTTAATTTTGAATACTGTTTTGATAGTCTTATAGCTTTTCTCAAGAGTTATATCTGTAGTCTTCGCTATTTTTTTATCAAATAATTATAAGATTAGCATACTGCTCTGAATAATGTTATCCTGAATAATTAAGCACTCAAATGTTTAAAAATTATTTTAGAAGCTGTTTAGAAGGTGTAATGCTATTTATTATGACTTCTTTCCTGGAAATTTATAATAGTAATATATGCAATTTTTTAAGGTAAAATTTACTAACATGTGTCTTATGAAAACTCATTTTGAAAATATATTGCAATTTTATAACTAAGTTCATGGACATTAATATGCCTATTCTTATATATTGTTTGAATTTCTTAATAAGGATAATTGAATCTATTGCATTTTTTTTGAACAATGCCTAATATTATAAATTTATTATTTTGATCAAATGCATAAACAATTATGATGTTTTAAAAGATTCTGATAAATTTTAAGAAAATAACAAATTATCTTATTATTATAAAATAAAATTTTATCTTAATTTTATTTTTTTTCAACTAACAACATTATTTTTATAATGCACTTACTATAATAATATGCTCACCGTTTATTTATGAATTATCTATGAAGTTTCTACAAAAAATTCTGATTTACACACTTGCTAAAACCGTATATTAGCATTATCTTGCTATTGTAGAATTAAGAAACTAATACATATAAAATATTTTTTAACTTTAATACTATCATCCTTATGGCATATATTTGTGGTGTGTTTATTGTAGCCAAATTCTATATTTTTGTAGGTTTAACAAGGTGTATTGATTCATGAACAATGGTTTATTAGTTACTAAACGTGATGGACATAAAGAACGAATTAATCTCGAAAAAATCCATAAAGTAATAACTTGGGCTGCAAAAGGCCTGTGTAATGTATCTGTTTCACAAGTGGAATTACATTCACAAATTCAATTTTATGATGGAATAAGAACGTCTGATATTCATGAAACCATGATCAAAGCGGCAGCTGATCTCATTACTTCTGAAACACCTGACTATCAGTACCTTGCTGCTAGACTTGCGATATTTAACTTGCGAAAAAAAGCGTATGGTCAATTTGAACCACCACCACTGTTTAAACACATTAAGCATCTTGTTTCTATCGGTAAATATGACCAGCAGTTGCTGGAATATTATACTCAAGAAGAATTTGAGAAAATGAATAGTTTTATTGATCATTGGCGTGATATGAATTTATCCTATGCTGCCGTTAAACAACTTGAAGGTAAATATTTAGTACAAAACCGTGTAACCGGTGAAATATATGAAAGTATACAGTTCTTGTATATTTTAGTTCCGGCGTGTCTGTTTTCTGATTACCCGAAAGAAACGCGCCTACATTATATTCACCGTTTTTATGATGCCACTTCAACTTTTAAAATTTCTCTACCAACACCCATTATGGCAGGTGTACGTACACCAACACGTCAATTTAGTTCTTGTGTACTAATTGAATGTGGTGATAGTTTAAATTCAATCAATGCAACCTCTAGCGCTATTGTTAAATATGTTTCTCAACGTGCAGGAATTGGTATAAATGCTGGTTGTATTCGTGCACTAGGCAGTCAAATTCGTGGTGGTGAGGCATTTCATACGGGTTGTATTCCTTTCTATAAACATTTCCAAACTGCTGTTAAATCTTGTTCACAGGGTGGTGTACGTGGTGGTGCAGCGACACTATTCTATCCCATTTGGCATTTAGAGGTTGAAAGTTTATTAGTCTTAAAAAATAACCGTGGTGTTGAAGGGAACCGTGTCCGTCAACTTGATTATGGTGTTCAAATTAACAGATTAATGTATGAAAGACTAATCAAAAACCAAAATATCACTTTATTTAGTCCGTCAGATGTGCCTGGCATGTATGATGCATTTTTTGCTGATCAGAATAAGTTTGAACACCTATATATTATGTATGAGAACGATGAAGATATCCGAAAAACGACTATCAAAGCTGTGGAATTGTTTTCATTAATGATGCAAGAACGTGCTTCCACTGGTCGTATCTATATACAAAATGTAGATCATTGTAATACACACAGTCCATTTGACCCACGCATTGCGCCAATACGTCAATCAAACCTATGTTTAGAAATAGCGTTACCAACTAAACCGTTAAATAATATTAATGATGAGAACGGTGAAATCGCATTATGTACTCTATCTGCTTTTAACTTAGGTACAATTACAATTGAGACTCTAGATGAATTAGAAGAGTTAGCCTTACTTACTGTTCGTGCACTAGATGCTTTACTTGACTATCAAGATTACCCAATTCTTGCAGCAGGAAACGCTGCAATAGCTCGTCGTAATCTCGGTGTTGGTGTGATTAATTATGCGTATTATTTAGCAAAGCACGGTGTACGTTATTCTGATGGTAGTGCAAACCATTTAACACATAAAACTTTTGAAGCAATTCAATATTATTTATTAAAAGCTTCTAACGAATTAGCAAAAGAGCGAGGTGCTTGTGCTTGGTTTAAAGAAACTAGATATTCTCAAGGGATTTTACCTATTGATACCTATAAGAAAGAGTTAGATCAGTTAATTAATGAACCATTGCATTATGATTGGGAAACTTTACGTAAAGATATTCAAGAATATGGTCTACGTAACTCAACACTATCTGCATTAATGCCGTCTGAAACCTCTTCACAGATTTCAAATGCTACAAACGGTATTGAACCGCCTCGTGGTTACATTAGTATCAAAGCGTCGAAAGATGGTATTTTACGTCAAGTGATTCCAGATTATGAAAACCTGAAAGGTGCCTATGAATTATTATGGCAAATACCTTCCATGACTGGTTATTTGCAATTAGTTGGAATTATGCAGAAATTTATTGATCAAGCAATTTCTGCTAATACTAACTACGATCCCACTCATTTTGCTTCTGGGAAAGTACCAATGCATCAATTACTAAAAGATTTATTACTCGCATATAAGTTTGGTGTTAAGACACTCTACTATCACAATACTCGTGATGGATCAGATGATAATATTCAAGATGATTTGAAAGAATATATTAAGTCAACTGACTCTAATTGTGAAAGCGGTGTATGTAAAATTTAATAGGATTATTATGTCACATATTTACACTACTTTTTTTCAAAAAAAGAATAATCAATTGCAAGAGCCAATGTTTTTAGGAAAACCTGTCAATGTTTCTCGTTATGATCAACAAAAATACCCAGTTTTTGAAAAATTAATTGAAAAACAACTTTCATTCTTCTGGCGTCCAGAAGAGATTGATGTATCTCGTGATCGTATCGACTATCAGTCACTATCTAATCATGAAAAGCATATTTTTATTAGCAATCTAAAATACCAGACACTTCTCGATTCAATTCAAGGACGCAGTCCTAACGTGGCATTACTACCACTAATTTCAATTCCAGAACTTGAAACTTGGATTGAGACATGGTCATTCTCAGAGACTATTCATTCACGTTCTTATACGCATATTATTCGTAATATTGTTAACGATCCAGCAATCATTTTTGATGATATTGTTGAAAACGAGGAAATACTTAAACGTGCTCGTGATATTTCTATTTACTATGATAAATTAATTGAAATGACGAATTACTACCACATACTTGGTGAAGGTATTCATATTTGTAATAGTAAAAAAATAACAGTTTCGCTACGCGCATTAAAAAAGCAACTTTATCTATGCTTAACAAGCGTTAATGCTTTAGAAGCTATTCGTTTTTATGTAAGCTTTGCCTGTTCGTTTGCTTTTGCAGAGCGTGAGATCATGGAAGGTAATGCTAAAATAATCAGGCTAATTGCACGTGATGAATCACTTCATTTAATAGGTACTCAACATATGTTAAATTTGTTACGCTCTGGTCAAGACGATCCTGAAATGGCTGTAATTTCTACTGAATGTGAGGAAGAATGCTATCAGCTATTTTTTGATGCTGCAGAGCAAGAAAAAGAGTGGGCAGATTATTTATTTAGCAAAGGTTCAATGCTCGGGTTAAATAAAGACATTCTTTGCCAATATATTGAATATGTTACTAATATACGTATGCAAGCTGTTGGGCTAAAGCGACCATTTAAATCTCGTTCTAATCCAATTCCTTGGATTAATTCATGGCTTACATCTGATAATCTTCAAGTTGCACCACAAGAAGTTGAAGTGAGCTCTTATCTAGTCGGACAAATTGATTCTGAAGTTAATACCAGTGATCTAAGTAATTTCAAACTTTAATTATAGAATATTATCAAATCACCTTTCGCCTGACGAAAGGTATCTCAATTATTTACTATACTGAACTTTATATTTTAATTTCTGTGTTTTAAAAGAGGTGCATCCTTTATTGGAGCTCAGTATGTAAAGATTTTCTGACGTATCTGACATCATATTTTTAAGAAAATTCAGTGTGTAGTTATCTAGAAAAACCTTACTAAACTAAATCTCATTAAACTATATTCAGTTAAAAGATTATTTCAATTATTATTTTATGTTTTTTGGCACTATGAACACAAGAGATAACAGAGTTAATCATTGGATTTAATATCATTTCTTAATTAGATTAAGATAAAACTATAAATCTTGATACCCCTAATGCATCCCTACAAAAATTAGGAAAAATCTAATTTTAAAATTCATAATAAAAAGTATAATATTCTGTGAAGTGATGTTATTATTAATACTAAGCAGATTTCTCAGTGAAATAAATCCTAATTTTCACGATTAATTAAGAAAATACTTTAACGGCTTTATTTAATATATTTTTTAACAATACTCATTACTAGACTTTAAATTCTTATTTATGTAAGTCATTAACTAATAACTCAGATTTTTGTTTTTTATAATTGTTTAACTTTCTAAATTTGAATTTTAATCTTATTACTGAGTATTTGACGTTACTTTTGTAAAATTTAAGAATGGTAACTTACCTACTTTTCAGTTAAACTAGTTAAAATATAATAAATTTCTGAGTTATATATACTCAATGTCTTGTTATGATCGACGTTAAGAAATCATTTTTCGCTAAATTTTATCACGTAAATAAATCATTTTGATATTTTCACATAATATTAGTGCATATCATAAGCTACATATTTTTGGTAAGTATAAATAACGATCGTATAAGCTTCAAGCTTATCACTACAACAAACTAAATATAAGATGAATTTTATGGTATTTATTCGATTTATAAAGAACTCATACCGTAGTATATTCGTGAAAATTTAGATTGAATTTTAGTAAAAATAATTTATTTTTCTCTATTTTATATCTACTGTTCTATTCAAATATATAAACTGTTTTACGTTTGTTGAAATTTAATTAAATATTATCATGATGTCAGTACATCGACCTAAAAATAAACTATTCATACATAAACATACTTTAATAACCATGAAAGTAAAATTTTTGTAAATTATATTTATTAAGTTTCAGCATCTGTAGATGCTTTTATGAAGTGTTATATGTTTATAGTAAACGTAGTGCATATTGTATAGTTTTGTTCTTGTTTATACTAATTCCTTTTTTATAATACTTCTTAACTCTTCCGAGTTTTCCTCAACTATATCAATGAAGTATATCATTTTTATAATCAAAATAATATTCCAATTAAAGATATAAATTTAAATTTTTCATGGAAAATAGTAAAAATTTTAAGTTTTGATTATTTCTGAGATAGAAAATGTACTCAGGATGTGTTATTATTTAGCTGTATATCAGTTATTGAATAAAAATTACTATTCATATTATCATTATAATTTCTTCTTGTAGGTATACAAATTTTACTTTTAAATAACATTTCATGAATAAAATTGTAATAGAATTATGTGCATTAGTTAAAATTATTAAGAATGATTTATCTTAATCTATTTATATTATAAATATAAAAATTATAATTTTAGTAATAGACTTTTCAAGTCAAAACGAAAATTAATATTAACGATCATATTTATACAATATGAAGAGTAATATTTTTCGTTAAGTACTGATAATAATAACTAATAAAACTGAAATTTAATAACATTATTTTCATTATGTTGAGGATATTTAAAATATTATTAGTATATAACATAGTACAGTTAATGTTACTGATATTAAATAGAGCATTATAATTGTATTACTTTTCTGATTATAAAAAATAAATTACACTTCACTACTTAAGTATCCGTATGTTAAACATATCTGATTATAATTAATAAAGGTTATAAATAGATTTTTGACTCATCAATACATATTTAAATCATGTCAATTAAGCATTGATTAAAATCATAACATATGAATATAAATTATTAATTATTTTAGAAAAACTCTAAAAGAAACTGATGAAATACTTTAGAGAATCAATGACATGTAATAGTGAAATACGTAACATTAGAGTATCTTTTTAAAAAAAATAAAAAACATTTATTCGGAGAGTGAATTTTAAGATATTTGTGAAAAGAAAAAATTTTACTATTATCTTATCTTATTAATATTTGTTAAAAATATAGATTAAATTTTAGTGATTTTTTGTTTTTATGTTATTATAATCTGTACAAGTATAACAAGTATCATAACCTGCACGGAAATTGAGCATGAAATTAATTAATAAGTAGCTTATACAAAATAGAAAAGAAAGCAGCATAAGATTAGATTTAACAACAAAGTTATCTTTTTAGTTATTAGTTATAAAAAATTTTATATTAATAGATGATAATGACAAATAATACTATGAATTAAAGAATTTTTATTTGTGATTAAATATTTATAATAATTATCAGAGCATCAAAAATAATTTATGAAATATTTCGCAAAATAAAATAAGATAATGACTAAGATAATGCAAGATATGAAGTGCTGTGGTTTATTAAATTAAAGTTGATACATCAAATGATTATTGAGATTGTTTTCGCAACGAAAATAATCTCATGCAAAATTAATAAACTAAATAAGTATCCAGCTAACTTGTATTATCTTTCAAATTTAGCCATATATTCTCGTTTAAGTTTAACGCACAGTTGATATCTAATTATACTGTAAGAATAGGCAATATTGTATTGTACGATCGTGATGATGTGTTTTATATTTATAATATATCTAACCTGAAAAATTGCATTTATGTATAAACTGTTATCTATTAATACATTGCATGCATATAAGTAATTTTTCTAAAAATAAAATTTATTTAATTATTTTTTTATATGTGGTATTTTTGACGATATATTGGAATTATATGAGGTAAATTATTAGTACTATTCTACTACATGTTATTAATAATAATTTGAAATTTTTATTTACTTTGCAGACTTTTATAAACTGTATTCCATATTCTAAGGATATTATTTTATATTTAATGATCATGAAATGTATATTGGTGTTCTTGGAATGCATTACGCCGCACTCAATAATCATATTTTAATGTTTAGACGTTTAGTTAAAATCTATTTCTAACAATTTCTTTAAATAAAGTTTAAAATAGTCATACACATTATTTTCTAAGAGATATTAAAAATCATCCCTGAGTAAAAATGTTATTATTCTGATAATATATATAAAATCATTAGATTTTAAAAATATTTATATAACTTTTAGAGTTTTTAACAATGACGGGAAAAATAATATTTATCAACATTATAAGATAGTTAGCTTTATATACTAGCTTAATTTGATTATATGTGTTTTGTAATCAAAATAATTAATCAACGCCATAATTTATAAAAATTAATCAAATTATTTGTTGAACTGTCATGCCTATTAATAACATCATTATTCTCTAATTCTGGCAAGATATTACTTGCTAACTGTTTACCTAGCTCTACTCCCCACTGATCGAACATAAAAATATTTAAAATCGCTCCTTGTGTGAAAATTTTGTGCTCATACATTGAAATTAATGAGCCTAAAGAAAACGGGGTAATCTTTTTAAGTAAGATCGAATTGGTTGGACGATTACCTTCAAAGATTTTATATAATTTAACAGATTCTATATTTTTTAAATTTTTTTCTATTTTTGAATATTCTGATTTAACTACTTCTTGAGCATTACCAAATGCAAGTGCTGCAGTTTGAGCAAACACATTAGAAAGAAGTTTGATATGATGATCATTTAATGGATTATGAGTTACTGCTGGTGCAATAAAATCACAAGGGATCATTTTTGTGCCTTGATGAATTAATTGATAAAATGCGTGCTGCCCGTTAGTGCCAGGTTCGCCCCAAATAATAGGACTAGTTTGGTAAAATACTTTCTTACCATCACGGTCAATATACTTACCATTTGACTCCATATTACTCTGCTGACAGTACGTCGCAAAACTATGCATATATTGATCATATGGTAAAATTGCTTCAGTTTCTGATTTAAAAAAATTATTATACCAAATACTAATGAGAGCAAGAATAACGGGAATATTTTTTTCAAAATCTGTCTCGATAAAGTGCTTATCCATCGCATGAGCACCTTCAAGAAGCTGAACAAAGTTATTATAACCTATAGACAAAATAATAGAGAAGCCAATTGCAGACCATAATGAATAACGCCCTCCTACCCAATTCCAAAACTCAAACATATTATTTGGATTAATACCAAACTTTACAACTTCTTCAGTATTAGTAGATAATGCAATAAAATGATTAGCGATATATTTTTTATCTTTTGCTGTTGCTAACAGCCAATTACATGCAGAATGAGCGTTTGTCATGGTTTCTTGCGTCGTAAATGTTTTCGAAGCAATTAAAAATAAAGTTGTTTCTGGGTTGAGTGGTCTTAACGTTTCAACAATATGTGTGCCATCGACATTGGATACAAAGTGCATATGTAAGTGATTTTTATAAGGACGTAAAGCTTCAGTTACCATAAAAGGACCTAAATGAGAACCACCAATACCAATATTTACAACATCGGTAATAACTTTACCTGTAAAACCTTTCCATTCACCTTGAATAATGCGTTCACTACATTGGTGCATTTTTTTTAGTACTCTATTTACATCTGGCATCACATCTTTTCCATCAACATAAATTGGCTGATTATCGCGATTACGAAGTGCAACATGTAACGCTGCACGATCTTCAGTACGGTTAATTTTTTTACCTCTAAACATACTCTCCATTGCATATTTAAGCTCAGTTTCTTTTGCTAATGCGATTAATTTATTTAACGTTTCTGTAGTAATGCGATTTTTAGAATAGTCTACTAAAATTTGATTATTGAATATTGTAGAAAATTTAGTAAAACGCTCATTATCTTGTTTAAATAAGTCGCGTATATGAATATTTTTCATTTGAGAAAAATGCTCTTCTAAGACTAACCATGCTACTGTTTGGGTTGGATTAATACTTTTCATGTATAGCGCTCTTTAAAGTATTGCAAATAAAGAATTAGAATCTACGAAGGAAATTCTACTGATTTATTTTACATTTTAATTCTTTTAAGTAATTTTATTACATTGTTATATTGAATGAGAGATTTCTCAGAATTTATTGATACCTTATGATTTTATATCTCCTATAAAAAAATGATACAATCTCTCAAGAGTTAGAGTAATTGCAAAATATTTAAACAAATACAACTTTTATTTTTCAATAATCAAAAAAACAAAAAATATCGCTAAATATTAAAATGATAATAGTGATACAATTCTTGACAAACCCACAAGTATCGATTCATATTAATAAGATTATAAAGCTTTTCTTAGAAAAGTATTGTATATTATTATTTTAAACTTTATAAAGAAAAATGATCAACAATAATATTGAGCTCTTAATAGAAAAATATTACAAATATAGTTGACGTGATGTATGTTAGTATTTCTCTAAATGATAATATAACTTTAACGTTTTTAAATGTGTCAATAATTAAGAATAAAAGATACTTCTTATAAAAACCATGATCTAAATAGATAGTTCTGATATTTAACAAAATATTACAATAGATAAAAAGTTTACCCATACAATCTTGCACAATAGTTAAAGTATCACAACAATGCAATTTAATAGTTTGAAACTTGTATAAAAATTATTTGCACATATCAATATGTGTTATTTTATGTTATTGAATATATCAGTGAAATATTCTCGGATTTTATGTATGAACTAATAGTGTAATAATGAAAATTACAAACGCATTTCACTTAATCTTGGAAATATAAGTTTGAATTATTAGATCGTTTTATTTGCATTATATTTTAGACATATATGGGCGAATATAGGAAGAAACATAAGACGTGTTTAAATACCTATCTTTAATTTTTACGCACTTTAATTGTGATCTTTTTATTACATAAAAAAATATTAAGTAGGTTTTATGAATATTGAAAGTATTGTAATAATATTATTTATACAATCATGAGTATCAGTATATCTAACAATAACTAATAACATAAATTTTATATTAGCATTTTTTTGGTATCTATTTTATTATTTCATAATAATTAGTTAATATTAACAATATAAATCACAGATTATAAAGAGAGTTACATAGATAAAGGATTTTTCTAAGAATTTCGCATTCATCATTTTATGGAGTTAATTATTATAGATAATAAATATTGCAAGATCATTTGTACAATATGTAAATACTCAGTTATGTATTAAAACCTTCTCAACTAAATGAAATTTTGTTGTATAATAGGGTATTCTCTCTTTGAGATTGATAATGAAATTTTTTATAAAAATCAAAATCATATTACAAGATATGTTATTTTTAAGTTAAAAAATTTTTTCTTGCGAAATAAGCTCAAATAGATTAAATATTATAAATATTTTTATTGATAAAAATTAAGACAATATCTCATTTAAATTTATTATTATTAATACTTAGCAAATATCACTAATATATTTTACTCATTACGTTTAAAGCTTTCTTTTCTAATTATTTTTAAATTTTCTTGTTTGAAATCTTATTTTTTTCTTAATACCTTATGGATCTTTTTCGGTTGGTACGTTTTGTATAAATTTAATAGATTTTTGACGTGTTATATTACAATACAACACTTGCGTAATGACGATTAGTATATTATGACTAACATAGTTTTTAGTAGAAATCGATCACTATTATCATGATACAAAATAATGAATGTAACAAACTATATCGCTCAGTTTGTTATTATAAATAACAATATAATAAAACTTAAAAGCATTACTAAAATACATTTATATATAATCTTTTCTTGGTTTTTTTGTATCTAATTCATATATTAATCGCGTTATACTTTTATTCACATAAAAATGACTAATACTAAAAATATTGCATTCATAGCGCAATCATGTTTTTACTTTATATAAAATATTTAGGTAGCACTTGATATACTTTGACTAGATATGAAATATTATTGCGATTTAACATATCAACTTAATGAGATCAAGGCGTAGTGTATCTGTATATTTATGTTGATTATATAATAAGTATTTAAAAAACCAGTAAGACTATTTTTAACACTTTCAATCTTCGTAGCGATGAAATCTATATATTGTATAATTGTATTTTTAACGAAGTCCCACCACTTGAGTACAAGTTTATCACAGAAGAATTAAGTTTTTGAACTACAACCAACATCTATATGTGTTATAATCTCTCCTATTAAAATAATCATACTAATCAAAAGTTCAAATTAGTATTAATTATTATACGTGGAAATTTTAAATAATAATCGTTTGTTTTCTATAATACATGGAGTAAAGATTAAGTAATATAATTATATTGTTTAAATATATTTAAGTGATATAAACTATTTTTTCGTCTATAACTCTGACAATAGAGATAAATATATCAGTATCTCAAAAGAAAATTTCAATTTTATCATGAGATAGATTGCAAAAAAAATTAACTATGATCAAGTAACAGATCTATTTCAATAATACAACAAAAAAATTAACGAAAGATTATTAATAGATGCTTACATTTCAACATAATTATAAGTAAGAAAAGTTGTGAAAATCAGTACGAAAAACAAAAGCATGTTAAATAATTTTTTAGTTGTTGTTTAAAAAACTACAACTAACTAAAGTAAATGTTCTAGAGAAAATTTTATATAAAAAATTTACTGTGTAAGAAGAATTTTTATTTTTAACATCAAAAACATCGCTAAATTGAGAGATGTTGTATCATTTTAATACACGTAAAAAGGTAATAAAAGTAACTCATTGAGATATAATTTTGAACAAAACCGTCATTATGAAACTATTATTTTAATATTTGAAAATATTCGTTCATATTAGTTTGTTAGTGCATACCATAGCATGTTTAAATACGATAAATATTTATTCCTAATACACATTACAGGCTATCTCATAATTTGTATAAGTACGTTTCAAATATATTAATCACTGTTTAGTGATCTTGGAATTTTAAATTTTGTAGTAATAAACATGTCATTAATATATACAATATCTTTCTACTAACAAAACTATTTTAGGCGTATTTTATTAAGAGTATTACTCACTTTCTTTTAAAAACTACAATAATGATTATGAAAGAGTTTTTTAAAAAATTGTACTTGAAGATGACTGTGTCAATAAAACATATTATACTCTTTCTTTCAGTAAAACTACTTACATTATAAACAATTTAAATAGTATATTAAGGTTAATATAGTATTAAGTAAAAACATTAAAGATATTTTAGTTTTGATGTTATTAAAATAAAAAATTATAGTAAAACAAAAATAAGGTTTGGGGAAACCTAAATTAATTAATATAATAATCCTTCGCGTATTCTGTAAATTAAAAATAAAAGTTATTTTTTTAATAACGACTAATTTTAACATGTTAAAAAAGTCTATTTTAATGACATTTCCCAACTGCTAATAACAACAGTTATTAACATAAAAAAGATACTTCGTATATTCTAGATTAGCGTTGTTGTACAATAGCAACCTGCTATAAGTTTCTAGCATTATTAAATGTTTAAAGACAAACAAATGATAATATGGACATTATATGTGTAATACTGCAATGACTGTATATTTTAGTGAAGTAGACAAAGTAATTAATTGTTTAATAAAATCAAGTAAAAGTGAAATAATACATAGTATTTTTGTTTAAAATTTTTATAAAACTGACATTGATTTTGTGCTAGTCCTTGTGCTCTATTAGTAAATCTTATTACGAATCTAATTAAAAAAAATTTCCAGATAAATTTTTTACATGATATTGAACAATGTGGATTTTGTAAAATCCTTGGTGGATAGTATTTTGTATCTTACTTTTTTATGTAAGATATGTTAACATTTCTTATCAAGATGTACCAATTCTTATATGAAAATATAGTCTAGTATGCAATTAAAAAAGTGCATGCCGTTATAATAATTAGCAATCTTCAAGTAGTCTATAATACGTATAATTTTACTTAATATTCTGTGACTATAGTTAAGATAGTGGCAATCATGATGATGTTGTTCATACTGTATCGAATGATTTTTGTAATCTAGTGATGATATGTGGTTAAAAATAACGTATCAAATATTTTAGAATTTAATTTTTAAATTTATATTATTCATAATTTATAACAAGCATTATTAAGTCAATAAAATAATTACATTGTTAACAAGTCTGGATATAATAAAATTAGTGAAATTTTTCTTTAAGAGAAATTAATGATTAAGATTTTATGTACTGATCATGGAAGTAATAAAATAATATATAATTAAAATATAGAGTTACATCTAGTCACTCTAATCACTCTAGTCACTAAGAAAAATTATTATCTCTTTTAAGTACAAATAAAAGGTTTATAATGAAAAACATAATCTTACTATTTATTTTCACTGTAATTTTAGATGTCAACTCAGTACTAGCTAACGCTAGCCAAGAACTTCAGAATCGCTTGAATAAGATAAAAAGCTTTCATTCCAGTTTTTTGCAAAAAGTAATTAGCCCAGAAGGTGATATTATACAAGAAGGTTCTGGTGAGTTATGGCTGCAACGTCCTAATCGCTTTCACTGGAAAATGATTTCACCAGATCAAAATATTTTGGTTTCTAACGGTAAAATTTTATGGTTTTACAGTCCATTTGTTAATCAAGTAACGGTGACTAACCTATCAGACGCAACGCAAGATACTCCGTTTTTATTGATTACACGTAATAATCCATTAGATTGGGAACAATACTGTATTATGCAGCATGGTGATACTTTTGATTTAAAATCTAAATGGATTAACGGAATAGTAAAACATTTTTCAATTACAGTCTCTCCGAAAGGAACGGTCGAAAAATTTTCTGCTATAGTTCAAGATGGACAAACAAATGATTTTCAACTAAAAGAACAAAAAAATTGTAATATAGATAAACGTAAATTTTTATTTATTATCCCAAAATCAGCAAAGCTTGATGATCAACGCGCTGCTAAAAAATAATAAATAATAATGTGTAGCTTATACTCTATTGTTTATACAATTAATTTTATCTATGATAGTATCTTATATATCTGAAAATTCTTAAATAACATATTATTGTAGAATTTCTTTTTAAAAAAGAAAAAACCATTAAATTATTTTTGAAATATCTAAGAAGAAAAATCCACTAAGTGATAAAATAATATTTATTTCGCATTAATTTTATCGTTACTTTTGAAAAAAACTTGTATTTTTAAATTCATAAAATTATAGTGATATTTAAAATATATTATGACAAACTATAAAAATAAGATATGTCACTAAGATATGCATGTTATTATTATAATACTCATAAATTAATGGTTAAACTAGTTAAATAACATACGAAATTCACTCTGAATATTTTAGAAATTACACTCAATATATCAGTAACTAATTTCTATGAAAATGTACTGAAAACTAGAAAATGATTACAAAAAAAGTGATTAACTTATTGTGTGTTATTTATAGTAAAAGTTATTGCTATTATGATTTAATTTTTTATATACATGATCATTCGGTTGAGTATATAGTAATTTACTATCATAATATGTCTAGATTATAAAGAAAGTAACTATTATTTATGTATTGTTTAGTATTATTAACAATTTTCTTTAAAGATATTAACAAATTTTCATCCTCAAATTACGCGCGTTGTTTATTAACGTATGAGGCTCTCTTTTCTTATGTTGGTTTTTTTAGAAAGTTAACTACTAGTTATATATTTCGTTTTATTCTTATCAGAATATGAACAATAATAATATAGATTTGACTGTTTATAGAACAGTGCTAGCAGTTGATAGAATATAATTTATATTAAACATTTCTAAGTGTTAAAATATATTAACACAACTTCTTTAAGCATTGAAAGTAAAGAAAAAATAACACATTTATCTATCATCCACGAAAGATTGATATTATTAGTGAACTATTTTTACTTGAAATATAAGCAATTAAATATTAGAATTTAACGCACAACGCTCTAAAAGTAGTTAGACAATTCAACTGCTTCATAAACAGAATCAAATAGTTTCACACAACACTATTACTGATTTAAACGATACTTACATTAGAATAATTCTATATTTACTAACATACAGATGTAATAATTTAATATATATTATAAGTAACGAATATCATAACCCGACAAGTATATATTATTAAGTAAGTCAGACAAAGAAAATTCAAGTATTATAGATATAATATAGAAGCAAGTTATATTAGGTGATATTCATTATTACAATAATAATTACAGGATAAACATGCTTGATCCAAATTTATTGCGTACAGAATTAGAAAAAGTTGCTAAAAAACTAGCTCGTAAAGGCTACATTCTTGATGTGAAACAATTTCGTGCATTGGAAGCACGCAGAAAAGTATTTCAAGTTAAAACTGAACGTCTACAAGCAGAACGTCATCTACACTCTAAAACTATTTGCGCTGCTCAGTCGCGTGGTGAAGATACTCACACTCTGCGTCAAGAAATGAACGAATTAGCTAAAAAATTAAATGCTTCTAAATTAACGCTATATAAGCTGCAACAAGAAATCCGCGATATTACTTTAAACATCCCAAACATACCTAATGATGACATACCGGATGGTAAAAATGATTCTGATAATATTGAAGTTTTGCGCTGGGGTAAGCCACGTCAATATGATTTTGAAGTTAAAGATCATGTTAGCCTTGGTGAATTAATAGGAGGTTTGGACTTTCCAGCAGCAGTTAAACTTACCAGCGCAGGTTTTGTCGTTATGAGAGGAAAAATTGCTCAACTGCATCGTGCACTTGCACAATTTATGCTGGATTTACATACAGAGCAGCATGGCTATGAAGAATTGTATGTTCCTTATTTAGTTAATCATCATACTCTCTATGGTACTGGTCAATTACCAAAATTTAGTGAAGATCTTTTTCATACAACACTAATCCAAAAAAAATCAAAAAATGCTTATGCATTAATTCCAACAGCAGAAGTTCCTATAACTAACTTAGTCAAAAATACAATTTTAGAAGAAGATAGACTGCCTCTGAAAATGACAGCATATACTCCTTGCTTCCGTTCAGAAGCTGGGTCTTATGGTCGTGATGCGCGTGGTCTTATCCGTATGCATCAGTTTGATAAAGTAGAAATAGTACAAATTGTTCATCCAGAAAAATCGACGGAAGCATTAGAAGAATTAACTGGTCATGCAGAAAAGGTTTTACAATTACTAAACCTACCATATCGTAAAGTAATCTTATGCACTGGTGATATTAGTTTTTGTTCACATAAAACATACGACCTAGAAGTCTGGTTGCCTGCTCAAAATACTTATCGTGAAATATCCTCTTGCTCTAATATGTGGGATTTCCAAGCGCGTCGTATGCAAGCTAGATTCCGTAGCAAAAAAAATAAAAAACTTGATCTAGTACATACTATAAATGGTTCTGGTTTAGCTGTTGGTCGCACATTAGTAGCTGTACTTGAAAATTCACAATTATCAGATGGTCGCATTAAAATTCCGGATGCGTTACATCCATATATGAAAGGCTTAAAGTATATTGGTTAATTTCTACTACAAAGCCAGATAAATTATAAAATTATTAGTTATACAAATTAATCTTTTGAATAAAATTAAATAATAATTTAATACTCAAATTTTACATTAAATATTAGGTTGTGTATTTCTATTTAAAATATATTAAGATTTTTAAATATTATGATTTTTCCTATATTTGATTTAAATAATAAAAGTTTACAATCGTGCATTTAATCAAAAAAATATTTTAATAAATTAAATTCTTTTTTATTTAAAATTTAAAAAGACATATACACCTCAGTAATTAATATATTCATAAAGTATTTTTAAAACTATATATCTTTGAATATGAATAAATAGTATGCTATTTACTCTTGAGTATTCTACTCCAAGAAAAAGAACTTATATTATTCTTTTAAACATAGAAAATAGAAAAATTGTTAGAAGTATAGGAAAACCCGCTAACACTATGTTATAAAATATGTTTAAGAGATTCGTATAAAAATGTTAATAGTGTTTGAGTGAATACTGAATATTTTGTTCTGCGCAATGACAGAAAAGACACGTAACATTAAGAATAAAATATGCCTGCACACACTTTTATTTATAAAACATTATTTGTATGAAACATTTTTAGTAAATAACATTTATACTGAACTGTCGAAAATCTATACATTGTGTACAACATATACTACACTAAAATGCTTATGATAGAAAAAATCATAAACTTTATCAGTTTAATATAATTCTTTAAACATAAAATTCTCATTTGAACATTAAGTGATGAAGAAAATCTTGCTTGATATAGACGAAAATGTCAAGATATATCAATATCTCTTAAATTTTGCATTTAGCCTTGATTGTTTTTGTATGTTTAGAAAATATATTGATTATCAATCATCATATACATTTTATTTAGACGATATATTATTTTATATAATTTCTTATGTAATATTCACACTTTTATCCGAATATCAATTACCTTTGCAGACATTGCTTTTGTATCCCTAACGTTTTATAAGTTAATAATAACAAAAATGTTATTAGTATATAGACCGCTTCTAAGGCGACTTTTAAGTAACTACCTTATTGTCACTCCGGATTCTTCACGTTTAATTTTATTGTTAATTATTTTCTTTTTCTAAAGTTTAAATAGTAGTATAAAACATTTTTTACAAAATCGCTGTATGTTTGAATGAAAAAGTGTTTCGGATATATAAAGTATACACAACATCTTTGAGAAATATTAAATTTTTTTTTGCACTGTGTGAGTTTTTGAAAATTCTGAATAATAAGGATTGCAGTTATTAAAAGATCTCTTAATTAATATCACTGAAATAACTGTATTTTATTCCAATATCATATATAAAATATATGATATTGGAAAATTATCAATAGACTTTTTAGTAAAAAATATGGTCTGAATAACCATGTTATATTTTAATAATATTTTTCATGTTCTAAATACTTTTATTAATGATCTTCATATTTCCTTACTGGCTATTAAGATCGTGAAATCACAATAAACTAAGTTGATTTTCAGTACAGTGTTCATTATAATCATCTAATTAATAGTTTTACAGTATTATAGTTTGAAGCTAACAATGCTAATATATCTTATCTTGATAAGATAAAATTCTTGTATCCATTATAAAAAAATTTATTTTTATTAGCGTAGAAATTTTGATTATGCATTTTACCTGCATTAGTCTACTGACTAGACACTTAATAATAACCCGAGTACTCTAAAAATAATTTGCAAACTTATTTTCCTTTGAAAAGTGTTTTACTTTATAAAAATATTTTTAATTTTTCTTATTTTTTTGAACACACTTACAAAATGTGTTATTTTTAAAATTTTATCATATCATGTATTATATTAATCTTAGTTATATCTTTTATTCTTAATGTTATCTTAATTGATGAAACTTAGATTTTTAAGATCTATGTAATTCTTGAAAAAATCATTACACTATAGATATATCATAATCAATTTAATTATTATTCAATCTGAAGTCTGGATTAATAGTAGTGTACTTAAAGTTATATCTTTCATATCATCTAAATATTTTAGATATTAAAATGAATAAAAAAAAGTATTTTGATACTGTGTTTTTCTTATTTTCGATTTCATATTCTGAATATAGACTTATTTTTAACTTAGTATGATTATGTGAAACGAACTTTATAAAATATTTTTATTTCAGGTGAATTTTATTATTCATGCTTAAAATTTACATTAAGTAAAGCTTTACAACTGAAGATGTGATAATAGCAACATGCATGCATATTACGTTCAGTAAAAAGAAAAGTACAAATAAACAGTTGATATATAATCTCACTTTTAGATACGATAAATGTTATTTTCTAAAAAAATAAAATAAATAATATTTTTTATTTCAGTAACTATGCAGAAGGATACGGTGAAGTGTCCGAGAGGCTGAAGGAGCACACTTGGAAAGTGTGTATACGTGTGAACGTATCGAGGGTTCGAATCCCTCTTTCACCGCCATAATTAATGTATCTAATTTCTTTGTTTTTTAATGTCTATTTAGCTGTGAATTTGTAATAATTTATTTAGTTCATATAATGAATATATTTTGTTATAGTATATATACAATCTTTATTATCTCACAAAACGATTTGAGTTAAAGCACTCAAATTTAAATGAGCTTATTGTGTAGTTTATTATCATAAAAAAGAAATGTAGATTTCAATAAAATTATTATTCTTAAATTAAGATCATCTTCATAAGATTGCTACGTTATTATAATAATCAATTTTGCAGCGTAAAAATACATACAGTTTGCTTGCAAGTTATTTAGTATTTTAAATACTAAAAATGATACATACTAAATTAGTATACTTAAGATTATTATTTTAATGTTTTTACTTTCCAATTATTTTTAAAAATTTTATATCAACTAACTTCATACGCGTTACATTATTAACTTTTTGAGTTTTTTATTAAAAGTGATGATATATATTATCTAAAATATTTTTCTTGTATCGCTTTTATTGAATAATATATGCTTTTCTGTCTATAAAGTTATCCATTATTACTAATAGTTTGATAGAGTCAACAACGTTGAGATTCTCGCATAATATTCCTTTGGATGTTAAAAAGTGTAGCGATCTATATAATACTCTTAACCGTGTAAGTCATTCATGTTATTAAAATTATTTATAATAATGATGAAGAAGTGATATGAATATTCTGATCACTATTATCGAAGATAGTTCTTACTTTTTTAACAATTACTGCTGTAGGAAATTTAACTCTATTTCTTATGTTTTTGTTTTTAAAATTAAAAATAGTAATAGTAAATTTTCTATCACTGAGAATTTTTAAGTAGTCTATCTCATTAATAACTATTTTTAAAATATACACTAATGCATAAAACATCAAAATATATCGATTTTAAAAAATATTTTATATTTTCATTTTTTTTTGAGGAAAAATTCAATTTATGATATATATGTTTTTTAACTGACATTACTATTTTATACTTTTAATTTTAAGCAATAGTGTAAAATCGTTATATTCTAAAAAAATCTCAATAAAATTTCGAAATTAAAGTAAAATAGTAATACCTGATTATTAAAAGCTAACTGTTAATGCTTGTTATTGAATAGATGATGCAATCTAACTTCATTTATATATAATATAAAAATTTACTATTTCTAACTTTTAATTAAGTTTATTTTGAATAATACTATTCGAAGAAGTTTTATTTTTATAAAAATAGCATAGTCACGTATAAAAATTTAATAGCTATTAATATTGTTAATGAATAACAAATTTATTTGTTATGCATTTTAGTATATAACAAACATTATAACACATCTTTTATGATAAAAATTTAATCTACACATCTATTAAATAAAAATTAAAAAAATGTGTTTTGGTTTATCAAAAATAATATTAATTTTACTTATTAAAGTTTTTTGATTTGAACTTATGAATAAATAAGTAGCACTTTTTAGGTTTAAGTATTAATCTAATTATTAAAATATTTAATTACAATCTTCAAATCCTAAGGTATTAATCTCATGGTTACACATTTTTTTACTTCTGAATCTGTATCGGAAGGGCATTCAGATAAAATTGCTGACCAAATCTCTGATGCAGTACTTGATGCCATTCTTAAACAAGATCCAAAAGCTCTTGTTGCCTGTGAGACATATGTTAAAACAGGTATGGTAATAGTCGGAGGAGAAATTAGCACCAATGCTTGGGTAGACATTGAAGAAATTACACGTAAAACAGTTAGTAAGATTGGTTATACTAGTTCAGAGATGGGTTTTGATTCTAACTCATGCGCAGTATTAAGTGCATTAAGTCAGCAATCACCGGATATCAATCAAGGTGTCTATCGTAAAGATCCGCTAGAACAAGGTGCTGGCGATCAAGGTATTATGTTTGGTTATGCAACAAATGAAACTGATGTTCTTATGCCAGCCCCTATTATTTTTGCACATCGTCTAGTACAACGCCAAGCAGAAGTTCGTAAAAATCATATTCTACCTTGGCTACGTCCGGATGCCAAAAGTCAAGTGACTTTTCAGTATAACGATAATAAAATTATCGGTATTGATACTATTGTCTTGTCAACTCAGCACTCTGAAACAATTACTCAAAAAGAATTGCATGAAGCAGTAATGGAAGAAATTATCAAGCCAGTATTACCTCCTTTATGGTTATCTTCAACAACAAAATACTTTATAAACCCAACAGGTCGGTTTGTAATAGGCGGACCAATGGGAGATTGTGGATTAACTGGACGTAAAATTATTGTTGATACCTATGGTGGAATGGCTCGTCACGGTGGTGGAGCATTCTCTGGTAAAGATCCATCAAAAGTTGATCGTTCTGCAGCTTATGCTGCACGTTACGTTGCAAAAAATATTGTTTCAGCTGGTCTTGCTGACCGTTGTGAAATTCAAGTTTCATATGCAATTGGTATTGCTAATCCTACTTCTATCATGATAGAAACATTTGGTACAGGTAAAATTACAGAAGAGAAATTAGTGTTATTAGTGCGTGAATTTTTTGACCTACGCCCATATGGTTTAATAAAAATGTTAGATTTACAACATCCAATCTATCAAAAAACTGCATCATATGGTCATTTTGGTCGCACTGAATTCCCATGGGAAAAAACAGATAAAGCAGTAGTTTTACGTGATGCGGCAGGTTTAAAATAATGCGCTAATATATCGCAGTGTTTTACAATCAGACACTTTATTCAAATAGAGATATAATGTTATAATTTATTAAGTGACATGTTTTTCTATTTTCAGTGTACTATCATGTTTATCACATTCTTTTGTCATAGTGATATTAACTATGCAAAATATAAATTATAAATTATTTATACTCTCAATAATGTGAATGATTTTTTTAGAAAATCAGTAGCTTTTTTAGAAGAAACACAGAGGGTTTAGCATTGACTGAAAATTTATTTTAAACGTAATAATTTTATATTTCTTATCGAAATACGTACATCTTACAGTAGCAAGAATATCAATTCAAAAATATTTTAATATATTAAACTTTGATCACTTAGTAACTAAATCGCATACCACTTCTAGAAAGCTATGTATATGAAATTTTTGTATACTGCTTTGTATCCTAAAATCAATTGAAAAGAGAGCCGATCCTTCCTTGTTAATTTTACCAGAGAAAGTTGTGCTTATGACTATTTTTGAATTTTAAAAACATTAAAACAAAATTCAATGCACTAGAATCAGTTTTTCAAAATAAGTATTATGATACTTCTTAAAGTAATATTCAAAATCTCATATCTGTATTATAATATAATACAGATATAAAGCTTGAAAAACCATAATTTTAATAAAAAATTTTCAGAATTAAACGACATATTCATTCAGATACTTAAAGTTTATTTTTAAAATATCAATATTGATAAACAATATCACAAACCAAAAATATCTTGATAATTTTTAATTCATACAATACAGCACTTACATGAACAAAGAATATATCAATAGACGGTAGTAATAAGTACAAAACATTGTAAATTATATATATTTTATATTTGATATACAGTTTTATGAAGTGTAGATAATGTAATATAATGTATACTGTTAATATCATTTTTAAGATTTTTTATACAAAACTAATATTTGTTTTTCAAAAAATGTCACTAGATATTAGCTAACCAATGAGATATATTGAAGAGTATTAACCGTTAGTTTATTACACAAGTATTTTTATTTTATTTTATTTAGTACAGTCTAAAATAGACTGATACAATTTGATATAACGAATATAAATTTAATCTAATACATTATAATCAATGTAAAGATAAATAATGAAAATGAATAATTATATAACGCTAAAAATAAACAAAAATAATCTTAGTCTTTTAAAAAAATGTACATCGTTAATTTATTAATTGAATACCATCATCTATAGTATCATTAATTTAAGTAATTATTCAATATATAGAAAATGATAATGCTCAAAATGTAATTAGTGCAACTACAACAATAATTATAAAAATCAAATAAATATTTCGCACTCAAAAATGTTATCGCTAAGCCAGATAGAATAGAAAAAATAAATCTTACATTTTTGAATATTATATAGCGAATAAATAATTTGAAATTATATTAGAAAAGTATTATACAATTATGTTAATATGATTTATAATTATAAATTATACACATATTATTTTACTTACTCATCTAATTTCATTTTAAAAATTACAACGTAATAATAACTTTATTATTTATATATAAATAAAATATTTAATTTATTACATTATTTAATTCGCACAAGAAAATGTATGAATAAATAAGTATGCTTATTAAGAATGAGATAATCTATCTATATTACTTTCAGGGAAATAGAATTTAATTGTCAGTTTTAAAAAAATATAAGAGCTTTATTGTGTAAACATTAAAAGGTATTCTCTAGTTTGTTTTACTTAAAAGAAAATCAATATTTCTTCTTGGTTTTTTAAAGACAGACGGAATCTCTTATAATACCTTTCAGTGAAAGTGTTTCGGAATAATGTATAACTACAATAAAACACAACATGCTAATGATATTTATATTTTCTAATCATATTATTTATCATAGATGTTGAAAATTATTCTACAGTATACTTACTTTAAAACTAATTAGCTAAATTTAGATGCCTAAAATGTTAGTACCCAAACTTCAATCGATTTGATTAAAGTGATGATTATTTTAAAATAATTATTAAATATTAGTAAGTGAAGTGAGCAGACACATAATAATGTTCTAAAACGCTATTATAATGTTACCTTGTTCATTCCATGCTGGTTAAAAACTTGTTGTTATCAGGAAATTTCATGGAAAATCAACCTAAGTTGAATACTAATAAAAATATTATTATTTTATTGTCTGAACGTTTTCCACGCTGTTTTATCGTGGAAGGTGAAACACGTCCTTTAAAAATCGGAATTTTTCAAGATATTGTAGAATGTTTATCAGAGAAAGACGGTATTAGCAAAACGCAATTACGTTCTGCTTTGCGCATGTATACATCTAGTTGGCGTTATCTTTATAGTGTAAAAGAAGGTGCTAAACGCATCGATTTACATGGTAATGTTTGCAGTGTATTAGAAAAAAAACATGTTATCCATGCACGAGAACGATTAATAAATGCAAAATCTAGAGTTCAAGCACAACATATAGAGAAAAAAGAAAAAAAACAACCTATTAAAAAAAGCAGAGATTATGCAAGTACCCATAGTTTTAGAATAACAAAAGAAAATTTTTCACACCATAACCAGTTAAAAAATAAAGAACGACTACAGCATGCATCTATTAAATATACTCACTGTAATGATAGCAAAGCTCTAAATACAGAACAAAAATTAGAATCAGTTACTGATATCTCTACATTACAGATCGGCCAAATATTAAAAGTGAAAATTGGTAAAAGTATATTAGACGTATCTGTACTAAACATTTCAAAAGATGGTGTCAGAGTGCAGTTACCAACAGGAATTGCAATGATTGTATTTGCAGAACATTTAAAGTTCTAATTAAGAAATCAAGAAAGACATAACAACATTTTTTAACATTATATTACCTCTATGTTAAATAATTTTACTAATGCACACTGTTATATGTAAACAAGTACCTTCAGTGACTACTATTAGTTATATATTTGTAAATATAATATACCCAATATAGTACTGTAAGTTAAAGCATCATATTAAAATTTTTTCATTCTGATGATGGTAAATTAAATAACACTTAAGATTTTTTTAAAAATTTTAATCGTTATTTGAATATACTCAATGATATCTATCATCTTTTACTTTTTTAAAGTTCATCAATCGGTCATAAATAGAGGTTAAAATAAGGAAAAGACATGATAACATTTCATTAGAGAAACTTTATCGTCATGTAATCTATCGAAAAAAAAGGCTTTCAGTATATATTGCCTGATCTTGATCAGGTAATAGATTTTTAATGATTGTATGGAAAATAATCATTTTAAAATACTTTGGCTAAAAATAATGCACATTTGAATAAAATTTAATATAAAATGCAAGAAGTAATTAGTTAAATCTAACACTTTTAGACAAAGAGATAATATATATCAAGAACACACTAACTCAGCACTACCATTATGCGTTATAACTTTTTTTTAAAAAAAAGTCAAAATGTATTCTGATGTATGTGAAATATTTTTCATTAAAAATAATATTATAATACACCCTAGCTTTCGACTAAAATATAGAATGAATTTTATTCTAAAATTCATGATATTGCAAGGGATTGGAGTGGTATTACAAGTAAGAAGATAAAATATAATAATTAATGCATTTTTCTGTAGTACTCTTATAGGGAAAATACAATAGTTAAAATTTTAAATAAAATCATAATCGTTAGTTACATTGAAAGTCTTATAGTAAATATGATGAATTTTTAACTTACTATTATGGTTACGCTAACCAAAAAACCACAAAGAAGTAAAGTTCATGTAACAATTACAACTCATATAAAAGTGCTAAATTAAATACGGTTACTATGATATATAAATATTTTAATTTAAAATATAAATTTCTAAAATTAATTATCAAAAATATAAATACAAATAGCGTAATATAAAATATTTATAGCTGCTATTGTAATTTAACAGACCCTATTAATAGAACTAAAACAGAAAAATATTACTCTTTTCGTTATCTCTTTTAGAGACAATATGAATTTTGAAACTGCAACTTGTTCATTATCTAATCCGTTAAATTTCAAAAGTTAATTTTTTATTTTTTAATAATATTAAAAGCGTATTAAAATATTGATAATAATCATATTTTTATAAAAAGTTATTTATTTATACTTTTGAATCACTTAGTGTGTCTAATTCTGCAATTTTTTTTAGTGTTATGTGAGACCATAAACAAATATTAATAATTAATAAAATTATTTTAGTCAAGTAATTTTTGACTCACATACAGTGTAGTTCTTATTTGTTACTACATGATATAACGTCACTAACTGTTTTCAGAATGTATCAATCTATAATTCAAAAAATTTTCATATTCATCATCATTATAAATAACGTAACATTTTGATCAATAAAGTAATTACGAGATAAAGTAAAATCTAATTGAAACAAGTAAAAAATTTTACAGATAATTAATTACGATGGCATAACATCTTATACTATAAACTATTGTAACTACTTAATACTTGAAGCATATGTATCAAGATACTAAATTTCAGTATATTAATAAATTGATTTTTTATTATACAATGAATGAAAATAATAAAATCTTATTTCTTTAGATTATCATTATTTTTTAAAAACTATAAAATTGAAGTGATAAAATTGAAATACTAAATGAACGTAATCAAACAATGAACGCTATTTTAATTTATTGATAATACAATTAAAAGTACAATATACCAGACTCTCATGTAGATGATATAATTAGTTTACAATTCATAATTAAAAAAATTGGCATTACAGACTTAATAATTAAAATTTCTAATTTATTTTTATTACAGTATTTTTTATTTTTTATATTAAAGTGATAATAAGCATCTTCAATAAATATTAAAGTTCTTCCATCTCTAAGTAAGTCAATTAAATCCTTTTTAAGGACTAAAATTATTATTCATTATAATTAATATAATAAGAATTTAAATGCTAAAATGATCACTGTCTATGTCTCAAAAAAACATGAATGTGTATTCAACAAAGTATATGTCATCACGTGTTATAAATGTCTTCCATTAATAAACCGGCTAAAAAAACATAGGCACCCATTTAGAAAAACTTTTTAATTATTTATAAAATTAACAATATAGAAAACGTATGAAACCTTCATACAATAATATTAAAATCTTATCAAGACTTTTAAATATTTACTTTATGTAGTATCAGTGAATTTTTAGGAACCTTTATCTTTAGTGATAATAATAAAAAGAAAATAGAATAATTATCTAATAGAATATTTTCAGTATCTTTAACATGAGAAATTGTGTTCACTATTTGAACTAGCATGATGATAAAGTTCTTTTCTCTTTGCTATGTATTTGTACAACTATATCTTTTATCATATTGATAAGTCAATAAAAAACTTCTATGCTAGGTTGAACAACCAGCTGTAAGCTTTAAGAGTCAAGTCATGGATCACACTTCTTTATTAAAAATCATTAAGTTTTTAATAATCATTTCGTTCTCATTCATTTATTAATAAAATATATTAAAGCTCTATATACCAACATATTCAGAGCATGTCTATATTTTAATATACAATGGTCACAATGATAAATTAACAAGATTATTATTATCATATTCTATGATAGTAGTATGTTACTTAAATTTTTAGCAGTACCTGTTATAAATATCTTATTTTTATAGATCTTAATATTCACAAATATTTTTTAATATTTATTTAAAATGATATTTATCATCTTTAAAAGCATAATTTTTTTAATATTCTCTCATAATGAGAGAAATTTTTAGCAGTGACAAAAAGCGCCAATGACTTACACTCTCTCTGTAAGTCATTTATGTCTAAGATATTCTGTTTATTGATAATATATCCATAGAAAAATATTAGTAAATAATATTACTCAGCTAGTAATGTTTTTAAAAAAGTATTAGAGATTGCTCTTGCAAAATCTTGCAAAAAATCTATTAAAATAAACTCACTTCTTCTAGAAAATGTTAAAACGTACTTACACGTTTTGTGTCAAGATTATTTTTTAAACATAACTAACATTTTTTTGTAATGATTGATATTGAAAGCTTTAAGAATATAAATTATGATATAATGGTTATACCATTCTAGTAGAAAAGATACATTGTAAGCCAATACTCACATTATTGCATAGTGCAATAAGAATGATCCTAGAAAAATTACAAAAATTCTCTTGGAAAAATTGCATTCTATAATGTATTACTCACATGTTAAATGATCTAGCTTCAAAAACATTATCAAAAATATGTGAGTACTAATTTGTAATTTATTAATATGGTATAATTATTTTTTTATTCAGAAGCTATATTGAATAGGTTTGAAAGTAAATTGAAAATTACTGCTTAACGATATTACTCAATCTAACTCTAGTAAATTTCTGATTCAATTTTCTCAGAAGACACATTAAGATCATTTTTTTTATTTATTTGAGTAATTTTCTAAATAAATACTAGAAATAGTAGTAGGAATTAATGTCACATAAAAAAACTAAAAATATCTAATTTTTCAATAATTATAAAAATATACATATTCTATTTAGTAAGATGATTGTAAATGCTTAGTTAGCTATAGGTAAGATAAATAATTAGTTCTAGCCATTGCGAATTAAATAATTAACAACTTACGTAAGGCGCTTTTAATAAAACTGATAACTTGGTATTCAGTAGAGATTACAGATTGTAAAATTAAAATTAAACATGAATGTTAATCGTTAAATTTTTAAAGATATAATAGCTAAAATATACGTGCTGATATTTGACACAATAAACATATTACCTTTCAGTATTTTATAGCATTGAACGATTATTCTAAGTAAATAATATTGTAGATAAAACTATTAGTATCTTAAAAGATAAGTAAGATTTTATTGAAATATGAATTGAATAAGATAAATCAGGACTCACTGCGTGAGTCGATTTTCAGTATATCTATAACAGATTAATGAATACTCTTCATCAATTTTTCGCACTCTATATAAAAGAAACAAAAATACATTACTCTAATGAGGTGAAAAATGAATATAAGATAAAATGCAGTTAGTTTTTTTTAGTTTTTCGTTGGAAAAACTCAATATAATTAAATATAATACTCTAAAGAGTAAATTTGATATAATAATCTTATTATATAGTAATATGCTCTTATTTATAAATAAATTATAAGTCATTCTCTGTCATTTAACGTTATTCAGGTTGTATCATTAGTAGAAGTCACTAATTTCACTATAATCATAAAGAAAAAACACACACTGTTAATGAATTTTTCTAGGTATAGTAAAAGTATACATTCAGTATTACTATTTCAATTACAGACAGTAACACCTTTAAATAAAATAAGAACTATAATCTGAGTAAATATTGATAATTAAATAACATTTATTTTTTATTTCTTATCTGATTAATCAATAAGTATTTATTTCTCAATACAGATTCACTCATATTATTATTTTAGGTTTTTATTTTAATAGGACATATGAAAATCATTACACTTGAAAAAAATAAGAATAGGTTATAATATTATATATAGTATAAAAAGTAGTTGTCAAATTATTGACATATTTCACTAAAAACAAAGTATAATTAGTGTATTGCTATTAAAATTTTCCTACGATCTCATCAAAGAAACGTTTCATAACCATGTTTAACGAAAAAAGAGTTAAATATAATTTTTTAAAAGGGCATATTTTGAACGGAGAATTTCTATGGGTATTAAGCCTGCTTCTAGTTTCAATGGTATTGTTTACTACAAATAAAATTCGTATGGATGTAGTTGCACTACTTGTTATAGTAACATTTGTTTTAAGTGATACTTTAACATTAGAAGAAGCAATATCTGGTTTTTCGGATTCTAATGTTTTATTAATAGCAGCATTGTTTGTAATTGGTGATGGTTTAGTACGTACTGGAATTGCCCTTCAAGTGGGTAATTTTCTATTTAAGATTGCTGGTAGTAGTGAAAAGAAAATGTTAGTGTTCCTAATGCTTACAGTTTCTCTCCTTGGTTCTTTTATGAGTTCAACAGGAGTGGTAGCAATCTTTATTCCTGTTGTGCTCAGTATTTCTAAACGTATGAATATTTCTCCTAGTCGTTTCATGATGCCATTAGGGTTTGTTGGTTTAATTAGTGGTATGATGACGTTAGTTGCAACACCTCCTAACATGATCATCAATAGTGAGCTGGTTAGAAAAGGCATAACAGGTTTTCAATTTTTCTCAATTACTCCGATTGGTATTACTATTTTATTGGCTGGTATTGTGTATATGTTGATTACAGGCCGCTACTTAAAAAGAAATAAATTAGATAAATTAGCAATACGTTATCAACGAACTTTCTGTGATTTAATTAAAGATTATAAATTAACCGGCAATGCTCACCGCTTAAAAATTCAAAAAGGTTCTCCGTTAATTGGTATTTCCCTTAATAAAGCGCGTTTGCATTCACGTTACAAAGCTAACGTAGTAGGGATTGAGCGTTGGCGTAAATTTCGTCGTGTAATGATCAGTGCAACTGGAGGAATAGAATTAAAAGAACAAGATATTTTGTTCATTGATATTAGCGTTAGCGATCATCAATTAAAATTATTCTACTTTGAACAAAAGTTAAAACCAATGATTTTAGGTGGTCACTACTTTTCTGCGCATTCTCGTTATATAGGCATGGCAGAAGTGTTAATAAACCCAGACTCTGATGTAGAAGGTAAAAGTTTACGTAATATCAAGTTTCGTACTTGTTACGACTTAAACGTTGTAGGGATTCGACGTAATGGGAAAATTCTTGAAAATAAACTCATTGATCAACCTTTGAGACTCGGTGATATTTTGCTGGTAATTGGTTGTTGGAAACTTATTCAAATGTTATCGACAAAAACCCATAACTTTATTATTTTAAATATAGCAGAAGAATTTGAATCTGTTACACCCGCATCTTCTCAAGCTCCTCAGGCATTACTGTGTCTTTTTCTTATGATTGTTATGATGGTAAACAACGAAATCCCTAACTTTATTTCGGCGCTAATCTCTTGTTTATTAATGGGGAAATTTCGCTGTATTAATCTGGACAGCGCTTACAAGGCAATTCACTGGCCAAGTATTATTTTGATTGTTGGAATGATGCCATTTTCATTAGCCTTACAAAAAACAGGAGGGATATCATTAGCGGTGAATTTTTTAATGAATATTGCTGGTAATATGGAACCACGCATAATGTTGTTATGTCTTTTTATACTTTGTGCATCGATTGGCTTATTTATCTCAAATACAGTAACGGCCGTACTAATGGCCCCTATCGCAATTTCAGCAGCTAACCATATGTCGTTATCGCCATTACCTTTTGCTATGATAGTAGGTATCGCTGCGTCATCGGCATTTATGACGCCCATTTCATCGCCGGTAAATACTTTAGTTCTTACTCCCGGTAATTATAAGTTTAGTGATTTTGTAAAAATAGGTGTGCCATTTACAATGATTGTAATGCTTATTAGCGTACTTATCATACCTATCTTATTTCCTTTTTAAATCTTATTGATAAAATCAATGCTACTATACTTATAGTAAATTTATATTTATTTTGATAAAATTTTCTAATATGATAATTTTACTTTTTAGTTAAAGTTAATAAAAAATATGTAAAATATAAGTTTATATCTCATTGATAATAAAGTGATACTCAAAAATGATTTTATAATAATATTAAAAATTTTTAATTAAAATTACTATTTTGTTATATATTAATATAATAATTAATGATAAAAATGTAGTTCAGTATATTATAATGAATAAAATATTATTAAATAATTTTAAATTTTATTATCAATTAAATAATATATATATTTTATAGTATAATATAATATATATTACTGCTAATTTTAATAAAGCATAAGTAATTTTTAAAATTAATTATTCAACATCAATATGTAATACAAAATTTATATTGTATTTTTTTATTATATTAATAATATTCATAGAATTCATTCGAAGTAAATTAGAAATATAATATTTTAATTATGATTTTAATAATTTTAAGATCTTCCTATATATTAAAAATTATTCATATCATTTAATATAATTAAATTATTAATAATAACATGAATAATAAAATAGTGTAATTCTCAGTATGGATGCTGATATATATAAAAATATATATTTTGCATGCTATTTTATGATAAAAGTACAATACATTCAATTAATGTACTAATCGTAGGAATGATTAATCACTCCTACGATGATAGTAGTTAATAATTAATTACTAATTTCATCCAATGAAAGTTTAAATCCGGAAACAAAATTTTCCATAAAATAGCTTATTTCTAAACTGTCGCTGTCAGAGAGAGTTTTTTCAAGACGTTTTTTGGCTAATTTAAATTCATTATTTCCAGCCGATAACTCTTCTAGACATTTTAAATAAGCACATAGCGAATCTGCTTGTTTAATTATTTCATATTCTTTATTATTCTGCAAAGAATTCATAACCAGCTGTTTAAAATCCTCCAGTAACTCTTCAGGCAACATATCTAATAATTTTTTCTGAGCAAACTGCTCAATTTTTTTATATTCATGCGCTATTTGTGAATTATGGTATTTGATTGGTGTGGGTAAATCTCCAGTAATAACCTCGCTAGCATCATGATATATCGCTAATAATGCAATACGTTCAGGATTGACATTACCACTAAATTTTCGGTTTTTAATAATTGCAAGTGCGTGAGCAATCATAGCAACTTGTAAACTATGTTCTGAAACATTTTCAATACGTACATTACGCATCAAAGGCCAGCGATTAATTAGTTTCATTCTGGCAAGATGGGCAAAAAAATAACTCATATAACCTCATAAATTTAAAAAATAATTTTAATAAAACTAGTAAAAATATATCTGATTTAATTTTTAAAAAATAATAACAATGTTTTAAAAACAAATAATAAAACTGTGTATTTATCTATAGATTTATTAAATTTTTTATAATTATTATAACATGAAAACAACTTACATGGTTAAGTATAACATATTACTATTATTAATATAAATAAAATTAATTAAAATTAATAATATTAATACATATCAAAAATAAAATACTTAAAATATATGTTAAGATAAATTATTAGTTAAGTATAAATGTTTTAAAATACTTTATATATATTAAATAATAAATAAAAGAAATATATATAATAAATTTATTATTTTAATTCATTTCACTTAATTAAATATTAATAATATAACAGTATTTGAATATATATATCAAATATAATTAATTAATATTTTTATATAAAAACATATTTTTAATTATTCATTTATAATTCAACATAGATCATAACATTATGTTGAGTATAGATAGTTTTATTATATTATTATTTAACAGGTAATTTAAAATTAATATCATAATTCAAATTATCATGATAATATTAAATAGAATTCAAGAATGATTTTTAAATATTCATCCTATTTATTGTGAATAAAAATAAATTCTGTTTGTGTATTAGAATTAATTAAATAAAAATATCATCTATTTTAAATGTAATAATTTTTATATATAATATCGATATACTAAAATATCAAAATAATAATGTAAGTTGATGCATATTTTACACATTCAATGCTTATTACTAAAAACTAAAATAAAAACACTTAGAGTAGTCTACAGATGCATAATGTTTAGTATTTACGATATTCACTAAAAGTGATTTTTAGGATAGTAATCCCTAGTACTTTTTCTCAAAAAAGCAGTAGGGATTACTATGTAAAACTTTTAAAAAAATTATCAGTAAAAGATTTTTGTAACTAGCGTTAAAAAACTGATAGAAAATTTATATGAAGAGTAATTACATATATAAAACTTTATTTCTTATTGATTAGACAAGTATCAAGAAATTCAGCGATCACCAAACTTACTTAATTACTAATTATTATCCAGTGAATAGCATGTATTTTATTTGAAGGTATCATAATATCTACTAAAAATATTAAAACTTAGCAAGTATTTCACACACTACAAAACAAATTACGGTAACCATTGCGTTGTTCAAAATGATATCGAAGTAGTAACCTTTATGCATTGTAATAAAATGTTAACAAAATTAAAACTCGAAGAAAATTATTCACTGTTTTTTAAAATAACGCTAAATCAGCGTACAGTAACATTCCTATAGCCTATTCATTATTTATATTAATTAGCAAAATACAAAAGACTGCATTAACAAATCTAAAAAATCTTTAAATACCTTTTACCATACTTCTGAATTTAAAAAATTTCCATATAATGTAATGTACTTATTAACGAGAAAATACTTAAGATTTAGTTGAAAACTATACAATATATTGAGCTTCGATATACTTAGTAATTTTATTAAAGATACAAATTTATTATTTATTTAATAATATCTGACCTATAATAATAGTTATTTATTATATAGGTAATTTCGCAGAAAATGTATAAATATCTAATATAATATTTTTTTGATTGTAAGATTTTACTGTAATAAAGAATTTTACTAAAACATTTATATTTTAAACAATTGAATACATTAATGAGCATGATAGTAGCGTTAATGTCCTGAATATTACTGAGACAAATCTCACTAACACTTATTTTAACGCATACAACTGTGTATAAAACATTTAGCATATACTGAGTTCTAAAAAAACTGTAAAACTACAGCTATTAAGTAGCCAGGCTTCAATGTACTAAATCTTTTTAACTAATTATTAATAATAAAAATTTTATTTAAATAATATAAATAAAAGTATGATTAAAAATATCTTAAAATTATAAAAAGATTTTTAAGTGCAGAGAATGTTGAAACTATTTTAGCCTATACTGTTACTAATAGTAATTCTTAATACAACAACTCAATTTATTAATAAAGATTTCAATATTATTTTTTTAATGCAAATTATTAATACGCAAATTAGTTTAACTTAGAGCAAATTAATCACAAGAATCAATACATCAGCTTTTTTTGTATTAATACGTTAAACATTGTTTTTGTTAAAAACATTAATTTTTTTATTGAAACATCTTAAAAAAATAAGAAATTATCATCTAACAAATTGAAATATAATTGAATATAAATATAATAGTTTTTTATTTTTAAAGATTTATGTTAAAATAATTTTAATTAAATTCAATACTTTATTATCTAGAAATTTGTTTAGACTATCTTTAAATAAAAGTTATTTAAACGGTTTTTGAAAAAATTTCATCTATCTTCCATTAAATACAATCTCAGTAAGATATTTTGAACTCGACAGTAAACATAATAAATATAAATCTAAATACAATACGCATATATAATAAATTATTTCAATAATTAGGCAAGCTCATTACAAAACGGAATCAAGAAGCACTAAGTGTTATAACATTATATAATAGAAAATCAATGATGATTCATTTTGATTATCTTATAATAAATCTAAATTTAGATTTTCTGTGCACTTTTATTACTATAGTCAATCTGTATACATTTTTCTGCAGTCTTGATGATATACTAAATTCAGTTCGCACTATTAATGAATAAATTAATCGTTTGAAATTAATTATAGGTCACAAGTGATTTTCTCCTCAATAGCCTCAATCAATTACTTACTTGATATGATTTTCAAGAATTAAGTGATACAAGAAAACTTCTTTATGCAAATAAAGATGCAACAACATCCTTACCTTATCAAGATGTTAAAACGTATTTAAAATCAGTGTATCTGACGATATTATTGATATTTTACTCTCCTACTGATTAAATCTTATTACTTAATATTGTCCTGCTTTTAATATTGAACTACGCATGAAGAAAAGTATGTTTATCTAATCAATGTTAAATCATTATAAAATTGACTTAGTATGGTGATCAATGCACACATATTGAACATTATGCAAAATAATCCTACAAACTTACATTAGTACAGTACTTATAATAACTACACATGATTTAGTTACGCTCAAATACGTTCATTGTACTTTTGCAAGAGATAAAAAAATTTATTCCATCAATAAAACTTGGATATATCTGAGAATGCAGATTGAGTGTGGTATATCAACCTATAAAGTAACTTCTTTGTCTATAAAAATCAGTTACGTCTAAAGTTGTAGTGATATAAAAGCCAGTAGAAATACAGAATATTCATCTGAATATTATAAACGAAAATAACAATTTTTACGTTTACTAGATGTTGAATATTAATTATATAAAAACACAGATGACAATGTGTTCTAAATATGTTTAATATTATTAAGAACAAAAAATTTTTATGCAATTAGTCTTTATGAATAAAATACAGTAGGTTAACAGGACATCGTAAACATTTATTTTAAATAATACATGATTAGTATATACTGTATAAACTTTTATATCTTTAAAATATACTATTAAAAATAAAAATAACATTAATAAATACGGTAAAACTCAAATTAAACACTTTAATTTAAGTCGTCATATTTACAATTTATAATCCAGCTAGCAGACATGCCCATGCTTAATATATTGAGCAAAACACGTTAATAATGTTAGGATTCGATTGAAAATATTTTCATACTGAATAATTGTTTGATGATTTCTTAATAACAAACATTAAAATAATAATATTAATCTAGCAATATTCAATACATTATTTTTTTGCTTTAAAAACACTAAAAGATCTTAATAATTTAATCTCTCTAAAGTACGTTTTTTACTATTACCTATCTGCATCATCGATTTTTAGTCAAACATAATTATGAATAAATTTTCTCAAACAGTACCATATATTATTTTTAAAATTTTTCAAAGATAAATCACTCACAACAAAGCTCAGCATTGTTATGCAATAATCTATAATATTAGTCAAAATTTTTCACTATCGAATAGTACATTAAATAGATACTAACACTTTACCAATGATAATTAAAATTAAGACTGACAGATATCATAAAAACAACTTCATTACCTCTAATACCCGAAAATTGCTTATATACATTAAATATGCGTTCATAGACATTGATTATAGGGGTTCAGCATTTTCGGATAGCGTATATATCTTAAATTTAGTATTATCATTAAAATAATAAAAGATGATAAATTGAGTATTTTTAATATTATTTCAATTCTAAGTCTATAAACATTAAAAATTTTCAAGAGTCATTTAAACTCTCGTGATGAGGTAACAAATCCAGCAATAATTATTTGTATTGTTAAGACAAACTAAATAAACTCTATATAAAATGCGTTTAATTATATTCAGGAGCATTAGTACAGTATATTAAATTGACTTTCGTATATTGATACACGACAAACAGTAGTTAAATAGTCAAAATAAGAACACATGTATCTAGTATTGTGTTCTTTAGACGAACAATAATATAAGAAATTAAAATTATTTTTTTAATATAGAACGTATCTTATAAAGAAAAAATTATTATTAACACTAGAGTAATATTCTTTCTGAAAATATTGAATATTTCAAACATTTTAGCAAAAATAAAAAATTACTGCGTGAAATAGATTTTTATATGTAAAATAAATACTGTTCACTTTTATTTCTGAAAATATATAGAAGTGTTAATGTGTTATTCTGTATAATCATACTTTCGAATAAAATAAATAACGTAACTCAAATATAATTTAATAAATCTTTTAACAAAGCTAGGTAAGCACTTATATATTACAAAATATTTTTTAAACATATTTTAAATAACGACAAAAAATAATGTTTTTAAAAGTTAACCAGTGAACTTACTAAACAATATAAAATAAATTATAGAGTTATGAGTGGTGTGAAATCTTGTTTAAAGATGATAAAGAATTTATTTCATTAATATTAATTTCAAAAATAAGGTATCGCATATAACAATAAAACATTTATTATTTTCTATAAAAAATAATAAATGTTTTATTGTGAAAATAAGTAATTAAAATAAGATTAATGATAAAAATGCTATTAAATGTATTGAGAATATTAAATAAATTTCAAATGAAATTTTAAACCAATACAACACCTATTCATAATACTAATTCACAAGATATCACATATTTTATAATGATCGAGAAACAACTGATATTACCAGTATAAAACTTAATCTATAGTATATTGTACTTTCAAAATACGAAATAAAACTACGTATCACACTTAAAATATTTTTATGATTCATCATCAACCGATTCTTTTATTTATATGAAAGAACTAAAAAAAAGAGAGATGATATATAATGAAGATTATTAGTATTATCTTTTATCTAAAATATTTTTAACGTTTTAGTTTGTATCCAATGACAAAGTTTATAACGCACAGCATTAATAATCACTAAAATAGTGTTTTATATAGTTGATTAATTTAAATATCTTTCATTACTTAATATAATAGATAACAAACGTATCTAACAGATCAATGACCTACTTTTGTGCTACTCTCGTGTGAATACAATGCTTTTATTTTACTATTTCATCTTTAAAGTTTAGCTGTTAACTCTATATTATTTGAATAATTTCATATAAAGATGCGCGTAATAAAAATATTTAAAATATCTTCTAGAGTGAGAGATATTCAGCATTTTTCTAAAAATCTTTATTTTAATATTATAAAGATAAAAAAAGTGTTGTAAATTTATATAAACAATTTAGATAAGTAAAAATCATTTTTAATAACAATACAGGTTAGGAAGAAGCCAACTCTTATAATATTTTAAAAAACTATTATATAAAATTTACAATTTAAATTGTACAATTTTATAAATAACTTTAATATCTCCTTAAATAAACTATTATATTCAATAATAAAACATCTATAATCAATTAAATTTTCATTAAGTTCTAATATTCTAACATAATAATATTTCTTATAAAGAATATTTTTTAGTTTTGAGAGAAATTAAACGTTTATTTTTAACAAAAAAATAATACAATATTTTAATTGTTATTACATTTCATGCTATAAAATTATTATTAAATTAAAACAATCGTAATCGCTATTTTTGTAAAAAACATCTTTGATAATATATACAAAATAATATAAAAACATACTCAAGAAATTACATTGTTATTCAAATACATAAAATACTTTTACTCATACTCTGGCTAAAATATATGTAGTTTAATGAAATTACTATTACTCTTAGTAAACACTTAAATTCTTCATATGGTTTGATTTAAAAAAGATTGCAGTATTTTTTTAGATTAGTATACTAAAAACTTTACTACCAATAAGAAATCTTATGACAATAAACTATTACATTAATTATATGTTAGGTATAGTTAAAAATCGCTCAGAAAAATATTATAATGACTTGGTATCTTTCTAACTACTAGAAAAAATTCTTAAGCACTTTATTACCTTGTAAGGTGCAATAATGTTGCAGATTATTAATTATTAAGTATTCAGTTTGAAAATGCTTTGAAGTGTAAAATGATAGCTAAAATAATAGTAAAGATTAATATTATTTCAATGAGAATGCTCAGAAAATAATAGTTCTGCTAACCGAGTAAAGATACATCTTTTTATTTAACCGATAATAAAAAGGTAAATATATTCATTGAATAATATGATTATTAACGCTTAATGGACTATATTAATATAATTTAATAATTTCGATCATTAGAGTCATACAAGTACTTAACAGCTTACTTTAATTATTGTTGAACAATATTAACTATTGAATATAAGTAACGATTAACATACCTTAATCAACTAATTGATAAAATTATGTTTTTAATAATTATATTAATTTTTATATTTAAATTTTGGTTTTCTTATTTAATAACGTGTAACATTTTGATAAAATAATTTTACTTTTAACTCAATTTTTTAGGTATTGTTAGATTTCAAAAAAAATTTACTTACTTATATACTCAAAATTCTACTGATATAATAACTAACACTAAATAAAAAACCGTGATAATCACAATAATTTTGTTGAATGCGACAAATTTTACCACTCAGTCAATCAACCATAAAAGAAAAAAGATTAACCGTGAAATGATCACAGTGATATAAATTTATATAAAAGTGATTTTTAGCATTGATTTTTCTTCAAAAAAAATAAAAAACTACACAATCTCAATGAATAAATATACTATTGAAATACATTTTATTATTTTTTCAACATTGAAAGCGTTTTTCTAAGCATCTTAATATATTCTTACGCTTATCATATTGATTATATTGAAAGTATTTGGTCTATTACATTGCACCGTCTTAATGATGATGTTTAGTATATTATATATACCTTTTATCTAAAAAAATTTTTACTTATATATATCGCTATCCGCTAATATATACTGTATACATATAAGCGATTTTTATACAAGTTAAAATTGTGCAGTTATTTGTTTGATCCTTGAAAGACCCCTATTTTATTATACTTAAATAAAGTAAACATTTAACATTATTTATCATAATATATTCATCTAATACTGCAAACCTTTTCAATGGAATTATATTTTTTATGATGCGTACGTATGTTCTGAAATACTTTATATTTTATAATCATTACGACAATAGTTCTTCGCATAGTAAAACTACTATACAAATTTTTCTAACAACATTTTAACAGATAATTTAACAGACTTAGATCTCTTTATATCAATTTTTCTTTTTAAAAATTTAAAAGAATAATATACAGAATTTTTTCTAAAAAAATTACGGTAACATGCTCCAGTAGAAATAAATAGGAAGAATAGATAATAGTACAAAAACAACTTAAACCACTTTATTTTCTCTGAGTCTTTTGTGATTAAGAATTTTAAGCAATAAAAACTCAATCTATTGAAATTTTTTTAACTTTTGTCATTATTGAAAGCGTGTATAATTCTGATAGAAAATATGAAATAATAATATTTGAAATGTGTGTATAATTTTTTAGTGTTCATATAAACTATCTCATAAAAACTCTGAAAGGTTTTTCAAAAATACTGTATAGTAAATCAAATAAAAAAATAATTTTCATCTAGTACATCAGTGGTTTTTCTGAAACAATGACGTAGTAAAAGTTCATAACGAGTGAAACTAGTTAGTGCATTGTCATGTTAATATGTTTTAGCTGTTTTATAAATGTAAGTTTTATTTTTCATTATTATTTTTCATATTAATAAAATGTACAAATATAGTTAATGCGCTTCACTAAAACTCAGTAACTAGTCAAAGACAGGACAAATCAACTACAGGTCTTGAGTTATTTTAAGCGTAGTGACCATTTACGTTTTGCTTTTTGACTAATTAAGTAATTATAATATTCAGACTAATTAAATATTAAATAAGAACAGATTTACGCGCTATCTGTAATGAGTGATTAATAAATATGTCTACATCTACACTAGCTTTAGCCCATAATTGGGGTTTTGCAATATTCATTATCGGTATCATTGCTTTTTGTTTCGTTATATTGCTCATTAGCTATTTCCTTGGCGGCCGAGCCAAAGCAAGAACAAAACACGTCCCTTATGAATCCGGTATTAATTCTGTAGGAAGCGCACACCTTCGCTTATCAGCTAAATTCTACATGGTAGCTATGTTTTTTGTTATTTTTGATGTTGAATCTATATTTCTATTCGCATGGGCAATCTCCGTGCGTGAGGTGGGTTTTTTAGGTTTGATCGAAGCAGCTATTTTTATTCTGGTATTATTATCAGGGCTTTTTTATCTGAACCGAATTGGTGCATTAAGCTGGACGCCTATCGGTTCACATAGCGTAGTTAAAGGTCCTAGTGAAATTATTAAAATTAGGAATCGTTATTCGTAATAAAAAAAAGTGAGGAATTATACAATGAATTATACACTCACCCGCATAGATCCACACGGAAAAAAAGACCATTACCCTCTACAAACTCAAGAAATCGTTGACGATCCACTTGAGCAGCAAGTTAAAAACAATGTCTATATGGGGAAGCTTTCCCATACATTACATAACGTGGTTAACTGGGGACGCAAAAACTCTCTCTGGCCATTTAACTTTGGTCTCTCATGTTGCTATGTAGAAATGGTTACGTCATTCACATCAGTTCATGACGTAGCCCGTTTTGGATCAGAAGTACTGCGTACATCACCTCGTCAAGCGGACTTGATGGTAATCGCCGGAACCTGCTTTATTAAAATGGCCCCTGTTATTCAACGACTTTATGATCAGATGCTAGAACCTAAATGGGTTATTTCCATGGGTGCATGTGCCAACTCCGGTGGTATGTATGATATTTATTCAGTTGTACAAGGTGTAGATAAATTTCTTCCTGTAGATGTTTACATTCCAGGATGCCCACCACGTCCTGAAGCTTATATACAAGCACTATTGCTATTACAGGAATCTATTAGTAAGGAGCGTCTTCCTCTCTTATGGAGCATCGGTGATCAAGGGGCGTATCGTCCTAAGATGCAATCAGAAAAAACAAGAAAGTACGGTGAACGCATCGCAATAAAAAATCTACGTACTCCAGACGAAATTTAAGGCTTAAAAGCCACACAGCGTAACAGAACAATGTGTTGCGAAATAATAAAACTGACCAAGCATTATGGTAAAGAATTATGACAGATCAGATAGCATACGTGAATAAATTGTCTGAATGGCAAACGCAAGATCACTTAAATGATCCTGTACTCTTAGAACTTCGTAATCAATTTAATCCTGATGACTTTTCTGTTCAAGAAACACGTACTGGTATGCCGGTGATCTGGATAAGACGGGCACAATTATTAGAAATCGTAATTTTTTTAAAATCACTATCCAAACCATATATCATGCTATTTGATTTACATGGAGTTGATGAGCGCCATAGAATTCATACACAAGGTTTACCAAAAGCAGATTTTTGTGTTTTTTATCACCTAATTTCTCTTGATCGTAATCGCGATATCATGTTGAAGGTTGCGTTAAACGAAAAAGACCTCAATATACCATCTATGGTATTGCTATTCCCAAATGCCAACTGGCATGAACGTGAAGTATGGGATATGTTCGGAATTACTTTTCAAGGTCATCCAAATTTACGTCGTTTACTCATGCCTATAGACTGGGAGGGTCATCCACTGCGTAAAGACTACCCAGCACGCGCAACTGAATGTGACCCATTTAAACTGACAAAACAAAAACAAGATCTAGACATGGAGGCTCTTACTTTTAAACCAGAAGAATGGGGTATGGCACGTAAAAAAGAAAATGAAGATTTTATGTTTCTTAACTTAGGTCCTAACCATCCATCATCACATGGCGCTTTCCGTATTGTGTTACAACTCGATGGTGAAGAGATAGTGAACTGCGTTCCTGATATCGGTTATCACCATCGTGGTGCTGAAAAAATGGGCGAACGTCAATCATGGCATACCTATATTCCTTACACTGACCGAATCGAATATCTCGGTGGGTGTGTAAATGAGATGCCATACATCTTAGCAGTTGAAAAACTAGCTGGTATTGAAGTACCAGATCGTGTCAAAACGATTCGCATTATGCTTTCTGAATTATTCCGTATTAATAGTCATCTTTTGTATATCAGTACGTATATACAAGATGTAGGAGCGATGACACCTGTATTCCTGGCTTTTACTGACCGCCAAAAAATCTATAACGTCATTGAAGGTATTACTGGCTGTCGTATGCATCCGGCTTGGTTCCGTATTGGTGGAGTTGCACATGACCTACCACGTGGTTGGGATACACTACTGCACGAATTATTAAATTGGTTACCCAAACGAGTAGAATCTTATGTGACTATAGCGCTTAAAAATTCTATATTAAAAGGACGTTCAAGCGGCGTAGCTTCTTATACTAAAGAAGCAGCATTAGCTTGGGGTGTGACAGGTGCAGGTTTACGCGCAACCGGGATTGATTTTGATGTACGTAAATGGCGTCCATATTCTGGTTATGAAAATTTTGAATTTGACATTCCTATTGCCCAGAACGGTGACTGTTATGACCGTGTGATGATTAAAGTTGAAGAGATACGTCAAAGTCTTTGTATTCTTCAGCAATGTTTAAAGAATATGCCAGAAGGACCTTTTAAAGCCGATCATCCGTTGACTACACCGCCACCCAAAGAACGAACATTGCAGCATATTGAGACTCTTATTAACCATTTCCTTCAAGTATCTTGGGGACCAATTATGCCTGCCAACGAATCATTCCAGATGATTGAAGCAACTAAAGGAGTTAATAGTTATTACCTGACCAGTGATGGAGGTACCATGAGTTACCGTACTCGTATTCGTACGCCCAGTTATGCACATTTACAACAAATTCCTTCGGTAATCAATGGTAGCTTAGTTTCTGACTTAATTGTCTATTTGGGTAGTATTGATTTTGTAATGTCAGATGTGGATCGCTAACCATGTATAATAAATATAATAACCAGACTCATCTTAACTGCATAAAAATTTTTGAGAAAAAACCAAAGGCGTATTATGGTTTTACCTTAACTGAAATTGAACGTTCAGAAATTGAAAGCAAAAAAAAACATAATGAAAATTCAGCTGCTGCGTCAATTGAAGCATTAAAAATTGTACAAAAATATCGTGGATGGGTTGAAGATGGGGCTATCTACGCTATTGCCGAGGTTCTAGGGATACCCGCAACTGATGTTGAAGGTGTAGCGACATTCTATAGCCAAATATTTCGCCAACCTGTTGGTCGACATATTATTCGCTATTGTGATAGCGTTGTTTGTCATATCACAGGTTATCAAAGTTTGGAAACTAAAATGATTGACCACCTCAAAATTTTCCCAGGACAAACAACATCCAATGGTCAATTTACACTATTACCAACTTCTTGTTTAGGTAACTGTGATAAAGGTCCCACTATGATGATTAATGAAGATACTCACAGCTATGTACAACCAGAAGATATTGAACGTTTATTGGAACAGTATCCATGACATATTCTTCCGTAAAAAAAGTGATTCGCTCTGCTGAGACACATCCTTTAACATGGCGTCTACGTGATGACAGACAACCAGTTTGGTTGACTGAATATCGTTTGACTAATGGATATGAAAGTGTGAAACATGTACTACAACATACAACACCGGATGAAGTCGTTAAGCTTATTAAAGATTCCGGGTTGAAAGGTCGTGGTGGCGCAGGATTTTCTACTGGTCTTAAATGGAGCTTAATGCCAAAAAACGAAAATATTAAAGTGAGATATTTTTTATGTAACGCAGATGAAATGGAACCTGGAACTTATAAAGACCGTCTATTAATGGAGAAATTGCCCCACTTATTAGTTGAAGGTATGATCATTGGAGCATATGCGCTAAAAGCCTGCCGTGGGTATATATTTTTACGTAATGACTATGTTGAAGCAGAAAAAAATTTACGCCGAGCCATCAAGGAAGCCAAAGATGAAGCTCTGCTTGGTAAAAACATTTTAGGTTCAGGTTTTGATTTTGAATTATTGATTCATATTAGTGCAGGACGTTATATCTGTGGTGAAGAAACAGCATTAATTAACTCTTTAGAAGGTCGCCGTGCTAACCCACGGGCTAAGCCACCGTTTCCTGCTACATCTGGAGCTTGGGGTAAGCCCACCTGTGTTAATAATGTTGAAACCATCTGTAACGTACCCGCAATTCTTGAGCATGGTGAGAGATGGTATATTAATCTTAGCGCCGGGAAAAGCAAAGATGCTGGGACTAAATTAATGGGCTTCTCAGGTCGTGTTAAACATCCCGGCTTATGGGAATTGCCATTTGGCACAACAGCACGTGAAGTATTAGAAGATTACGCTGGAGGTATGCGGGATGGTTTAGTATTAAAAGCATGGCAACCAGGTGGTGCAGGTACCGCATTTCTTATGAATGATCACCTTGATTTTCCTATGGATTTTGAATCTATTAGTAAAGCAGGTAGTCGCTTAGGTACTGCACTTTCCATGGCTGTTGATAATGAAATTAATATGGTCTCTTTAGTCCGAAATCTTGAAACTTTTTTTTCACGTGAGTCCTGTGGCTGGTGTACGCCTTGTCGTGATGGATTACCATGGAGCGTTAAAATTTTACAAGCTTTGGAAAAAGGAGAAGGGCAACCGGGTGATATAGAAATACTTGAAAAAATATGTCACTTCTTAGGCCCAGGGAAAGCTTTCTGTGCTCACGCGCCTGGTGCAATTGAGCCATTACAGAGTGCAATGAGATATTTTCGTAAAGAATTTGAATCAGGTATTTCATCAAAAGATTTACGTAATATTGTCCAGATTGCAGGTATTCAACCTAATCTAATGAAATAAAGTTGCGAATATTCTTGTACAGACGTAAACGTAAAATAGATATTCACAAAGAATATATTTTGATGCACAACTCCTCTTTAGCGGGTTCTTAGGAAACATTCTGATTATGGCTATTATATATGTAGACGGAAAAGAATATAATATAAACGGGACTATGAATTTATTACAAGCTTGTTTGTCTCTAGGTCTAGATATTCCTTATTTTTGCTGGCATCCTGCGCTAGGAAGTGTTGGAGCATGTCGACAATGCGCGGTTAAACAATATAAAAATGCAGATGATATCTGTGGTCAGCTTGTCATGTCTTGTATGATTCCAGCGAAAGAAGGTACTTATATTTCTATTAATGATCAAGAAGCCAAACAATTTCGTGAAAGTGTTATTGAATGGTTAATGACAAATCATCCACACGACTGTCCAGTCTGTGAAGAAGGTGGCAACTGTCATTTGCAAGATATGACAGTCATGACTGGTCATAATATCCGAAAATACCGTTTTACAAAACGTACTCACATCAATCAGAATCTAGGGGGATTTATTGGTCATGAAATGAACCGTTGCATTGCATGCTATCGATGTATACGTTATTACAAAGATTATGCAGATGGTCATGATTTAGGTGTGTATGGTGCACATAACTATATCTACTTCGGTCGTACTGAAGAAGGTGCACTTGAGAATGAGTTTTCAGGTAACTTAGTGGAAGTGTGTCCGACAGGAGTCTTTACAGATAAAACTCATTCTGAACACTATAATCGTAAATGGGATATGCAATTTTCACCAGGTATCTGTCAGCAATGTAGTATTGGCTGTAATACAATCCAAGGTGAACGCTATGGAATATTACGCCGGATCGAAAATCGTTATAATGGTTCAGTAAATCACTATTTCCTCTGTGATCGTGGACGCTTTGGTTACGGTTATGTTAATCGTAAAGATAGACCACGCCAACCTATTTTTAAAAAAAATGGTGTCAAACATACTATTTCTGCGATTGAAGCAATAGAAACTGGAGCTCAGTTAATTAAACAAGCAAAAAAAGTTATTGGCATTGGTTCTCCGAGAGCAAGTGTCGAAAGTAATTACGCACTTCGTGCACTAGTTGGTGAAAAAAACTTCTACTCCGGCATATCAACTAATGAAAATCATTGTTTAAATTTAATGAGTAATATTCTACAAAATGGTGGTATTTATACGCCCAATCTACGTGAAGTAGAGAGTTATGATTCAGTGCTAATTCTTGGTGAAGATTTAACTCAAACAAGTGCTCGTATGGCTCTTTCCGTACGACAAGCAATAAAAGGCAAAGCACGTAAAATAGCTGCAGAACAAAACATTGCTGATTGGCAAAGTGAAGCTATCATGCATATTAGTCAAAACGCAAAATATCCACTATTTATCACTAGCGTTGATGAAACTTGTTTAGACGATATTGCAGAATTTAACTATCGTGCACCGGTCGCAGATCAAGCGCGATTAGGTTTTGCTATTGCTAACATGATTAATATTAATGCACCAATAGTTGATAATCTTTCTAATCACTTGAAAAATAAAGTAAAAACTATCGCAAAATCTCTATCTATCGCGAAGAAACCATTAATTATCAGTGGCAGTCACTCTGCAAGTACTGCTGTCATCCAAGCAGCTGCAAATATTGCATTTGCACTCAAAGAAAACGGTACTGATGTTGGTTTATCTTATTTGCCTTCAAACGCTAACAGTTTTGGCTTAGCGATGATGAAAGCACAACCGTTAAACAATGCTTTTTCTTGTATTAATTCTAACGAAGCTGACGTTGCTATCGTAATGGAAAATGATCTGTATCGCAATCACCATAGCAGTAAAAATGTGGTTGATAGTTATTTGGAAAAACTAAAACATCTCATTGTTATTGATCACCAGTACACTACTATTATGGACAAAGCAACAGTAGTGTTGCCAACAGCAAGCTTCGCTGAAGCAAACGGTACGCTGATTAACCAAGAAGGCCGAGCACAACGATTTTTTCAAGTATTTGACCCATCTTTCTACGATAAATCTATTGTTATGAATGAAAGTTGGCGCTGGTTACATGCACTAAAAATTACAGTGCAAGGAAAAAGTGTAAATTGGTCACAGCTTGATCATGTTATTGCTGATTGCGTAACTGCACTACCACAATTTGCAGGTATAGTTAACGCAGCACCAAATGCCTCTTTCCGTATTCGTGGACAAAAGTTAGCACGTGAACCACATCGTTATAGTGGACGTACTGCAATGCTATCGAATCAAACTATTCATGAACAACGCCAACCACAAGATATTGATACACCATTTACTTTTTCAATGGAAGGAAATAACAACCCAGACGCACCGCGCCAGCAAATTCCATTTGTATGGGCTCCAGGTTGGAACTCACCGCAAGCTTGGAATAAATTTCAAAACGAAATAGGAGGACATCTACGTTATGGAGATCCAGGTGTTCGTTTATTTAATTCAGTAAAAAGAGAATTACCTTACTTCTCAAATATTCCACCTGCTTATAAGGCGTTAAAATCAGAGTGGATTATTGCACCTTACTATCACTTATTTGGTAGCGAAGAAATGTCTCAGCGTTCGGACGTAATCCAAACACGCATGCCAGAGCCTTATATGATGCTTAATATGCAAGATGCAGAAGTACTAGGAATTACAGCAGGAACAAACGCAAAATTTAACTATGATGGTCAAGTGTTTAACCTAATAGTTCGTCTTAGCACACATCTGTGTTGTGGTCAAATTGGTTTACCATTAGGTATGCCAGGTATTACTCCCGCAATGGCTGGTGTATCAGTCAATAATCTGCGAAGAGGTGCATGATGGATTGGATACCTCCATGCGTAATAGAAGTACTGATTTCTGTATTTAAATCAATTGTTATCTTATTAATTGTCTTAACCTGCGGTGCATATATGAGTTTAGGGGAACGCCGTATGCTTGGACTATTTCAGAATCGTTATGGTCCCAACCGAATTGGTTTATTTGGCACAGGGCAATTAATTGCTGATATGTTGAAGATGTTGTTCAAAGAAGATTGGATCCCAAAATTTGCCGATAAACAAATTTTTACGCTCGCGCCAGTGATTGCATTTTGTTTATTGTTTTTTGCATTTGCAATTATTCCTATTAGTCCGACATGGTACGTTGCTGATTTGAATATTGGAGTCTTGTTTTTTTTAATGATGGCAAGTTTGTCTGTGTACGCTATATTGTTCGCGGGCTGGTCAAGTAATAATAAATACTCTTTATTAGGTGCAATACGTGCTGCTGCACAAACCTTAAGTTATGAAGTATTCTTAGGTATCTCACTAATGGGAGTTGTTGCTCAAGCAGGTTCTTTTAACTTAATTGATATTGTGAATTCTCAAGAAGATGTATGGAATATCATTCCACAATTCTTTGGTTTTATCACTTTTGCAATTGCGTGCGTTGCTGTATGTCACCGTCACCCACTAGACCAACCGGAAGCAGAACAAGAAATCGCAGATGGTTACCATATAGAATATTCAGGTATGAAATTCGGCTTATTCTTCATTGGTGAATATATCAGCATGATCACAGTTTCTGCACTAATTGTAACACTCTTCTTTGGTGGTTGGCATGGACCAATCTTACCACCTTCTCTCTGGTTTATTATTAAAACTGCCTTCTTCATGATAATGTTTATTCTAATTCGTGCATCTTTACCACGTCCACGTTATGATCAAGTAATGCACTTTGGTTGGAAAATCTGCCTACCGTTAACTTTGCTTAACTTGCTTGGAACTGCGGTAATAATTTTATACAACGTTTAAGTAAAGGAGTGATTAAACCATGACATTGAAAGATTTATTAGTTGGTTTCGGAACTCAAGTACGCAGTATTTGGTTAATTGGTTTACACGCATTTCAAAAACGTGAAACGTTAATGTACCCAGAAGAACCAGTTTACTTATCACCCCGCTATCGTGGGCGTATTGTCTTAACACGTGATCCTGATGGTGAAGAACGTTGCGTTGCTTGTAACCTATGTGCAGTTGCTTGCCCTGTTGGTTGTATCTCACTAGAAAAATCTGAGACGAAAGATGGGCGCTGGTATCCTAAATTTTTCCGTGTTAACTTCTCACGTTGCATATTTTGTGGTCTGTGTGAAGAGGCTTGTCCAACAATGGCAATTCAACTAACACCTGATTTTGAAATGGCTGAGTGGCGTCGTCAAGATCTTGTTTATGAAAAAGATGACTTATTGATTTCAGGCCCAGGAAAATATCCTGATTATAGCTTTTATCGTAAATCAGGTATAATCTTTACAAGTAAAAATCAAAGTGAATTGGATAATGAAGCTAAACCTATTAACGTTAAAGATCTATTACCATAAGGAGCGATATTAATGGAATTTACGTTCTATATCGCCGGTTTGCTTGCTATTTTAGCAACTTTAAAAGTAATAACTAATACTAACCCGGTACATACTTTATTATATTTTATTATTTCTCTTCTAGCACTGTCTATGGTGTTTTTCTCTCTTGGTGCATATTTTGCTGGTTCATTAGAGATTATAGTGTATGCAGGTGCCATCATGGTACTCTTTGTTTTTATAGTGATGATACTCAATCTTGGGGAACCTATACAAAAGAAAGAGAAATGGTTAAAACTAAAAAACTGGATTGGACCTGTAATTTTATCCGCAGTACTATTAGCTCTCTTTGTGTATGGTATAACAACCTTATCATATCAGAATTGTATTTCTGATATAGTTATTCATTCGAAAAACGTGGCAATTACTCTATTTAGCTTATATATATTTGCTGTTGAATTAACATCTTTATTACTACTAGCGGGTCTAGTTGTTGCATTCCACATTGGACGTGATCGTCAACAAACCTATACTAATATAGTAAGTAATATGAAAACAGAGAAAGAATAATGATACCTCTTGAACACGGGCTGATTTTAGCAGCAATTCTTTTTGTAATGGGATTCAGCTGTCTTGTTATGCGCCGCAACTTCTTTTTCATATTAATCGGACTAGAAATTATGATTAACTCAACTGCTTTAGCTTTCGTTGTCGCAGGTAGTTTTTGGGGGCAATCAGATGGTCAGATCATGTACATTTTTACTATTGCACTCGCTGCCGCAGAAGCTAGTATCGGATTAGCATTTTTACTGCAACTCTATCGTCATCGTCAAAATCTGAATATTGATAAAGTCAGTGAGATGCTTGTATGAACTTACTTTATTTAATTATTTTTTTTCCACTATTAGGTTTTGTGATACTCGCACTGTCTCGTGGTTACTGGTCAGAAAATATTACTGCAATAATTGGTGTTGGATCTATAGGGATAACTGCTATAGTTACAAACTATGTAGGTTTTGATTTCTTAGAACACAAAGCATTGATTTCTAATACAGAAAACACTTTTGTTTACAAACAACTTTTATGGACTTGGATCTCAATAAGTGATTTTATAATACCCTTTACTTTACATCTTGATGGTCTCTCATTGACAATGATAAGTATTGTTACAAACGTTGGTTTTCTGATCCAGATTTATGCTTCTTGGTATATGCGTGGTAAGGAAGGATATTCGCGTTTTTTTACTTATACTAACTTATTTATCGCGAGCATGATAATTTTAATTCTCGCAGAGAATATGATGTTAATGTATCTCGGTTGGGAATGGGTAGGGTTATGCAGTTATCTGCTAATTAATTTTTACTATACAAAACCAGATAACGGCACGTCAGCAATGAAAGCCTTTTTTATAACACGTTTAGGAGATGTATTTCTTGCTATTGGCATGTTTATTCTCTGGAATGCACTGGGTACACTGAATTTTAATGATATAGCAGTCTTGGCTCCACAAAAAATCACACAAGATAGTACAACTATCATATGGGCAACCGTAATGATCTTGATTGGTGCAGTTGGAAAATCAGCGCAAATTCCACTTCATACATGGTTAGCAGATGCAATGGTAGGTCCTGCGCCAGTATCTGCGCTAATTCACTCAGCAACCATGGTAACTTCTGGAGTTTACCTTATTGCACGTACTCATGTATTGTTCTTAATGGCACCAGATATTTTGAATTTAGTAGGAATTATAGGTGGAATCACCCTTCTACTTGCAGGTTGTGCAGCACTGGTTCAAACTGATATTAAACGTATACTCGCTTACTCAACTATAAGTCAAATAAGTTATATGTTCTTAGCACTAGGTGTTCAAGCTTGGGATGCAGCAATTTTTCACTTAATGACACACGCTTTTTTTAAAGCTTTACTTTTCTTGTCAGCAGGTTCTGTAATTATTGCGTGTAATCATGAACAAAATATTTTTAAGATGGGCGGCTTATCTAAACAAATCCCTTACATTTATATTCTAATGTTAATTGGTGGAAGTGCATTATCTGCTTTACCATGGTTCACTGCAGGTTTTTATAGTAAAGATGCTATCTTATGGGGTGTAAACATTAATGGACAATCTATTTTGTTATGGTTAGGGCTCATCGGAACACTACTGACTGCAATGTATACTTTTCGTATGATTTTTATTGTTTTCCATGGTAAGAAAAAAATCAAAGCTCAGAAGGTTAAAGGCTTTACTCACTCTATACCACTAGGCATCTTAGCTATCTTAGCAACATTCATTGGTGCTAAAATTAATCAACCATTAGATGGTATATTTCCTTTAAATTCAATAGATTATGTATCTAATAAAGTTAAATTAGAAATTCTTTCAGGTAGTCTTGCGATTATAGGCCTGCTAATTGTAGCATTTATTTATCTATTCAGATATTCGATAGTTAACACACTTTCTAAAAATACAATAAGTCGTTTTTTTTTAACATTATGCTATCATGCGTGGGGCTTTGAGTGCTTGTATAATATAGTCTTTATTAAACCATTCAAATCTGTTGCATGGTTGCTAGAAAGTGATCCTGTTAACTCTTTAATGAACCTTCCAGTTTTTTTTTGTCGTTGGGCAAATAAAGGATTAGCAGTGAGTGAAAACGGACAGGTCCGTTGGTATACAGCCTCATTAGGGCTGGGTGCAGTGCTTATTCTTGCTCTGCTACTTTTAGTTTAATTAAGAGACACATAGTGCCATGTTATTACCCTGGTTAATACTCATTCCCTTTATCGGTGGAATACTAAGTTGGCAGGCTGATCGGTTGAGTCATTGCTTACCTCGTTGGATTTCTTTAGCTGCAATGGGATTAATATTTATATTATCAATTAACTTATGGTTACAGGGATATGACTCTTTAGTACAACCACAAAGTGCTCCACAATGGAAAATGGTTTTCTTTATCCCATGGATCCCATCAATGGGTATTAATTTCCATCTAGCTATTGATGGTTTATCTTTATTAATGATTGTGTTAACTTCGATTATGGGCAGTTTTTCTGTGCTTAGCTCTTGGAGTGGAAACGAAGCTAATCAAGGCGCTTATCACTTTAACTTACTGTGGATTATCTCGGGTGTAATGGGAATCTTCACTACTGTTGACTTGTTTTTCTTTTTCTTCTTCTGGGAAATGATGTTAATTCCAATGTACTTTTTAATTGCAAACTGGGGATATAAAAAGACAGAGAATAAACAACATATCAACGCAGCAATTAAATTCTTTATCTATACACAAGTCAGTGGTTTAATTATGTTGGTCTCAATTATTGGATTAACATTAATGCATTTTTCTGAAACTAATGTCTGGACATTTAGTTATAATAGTTGTCTACATACAACGATGTCTAATACCTGCAGCTTTATGTTGATGCTAGGATTTTTTATCGCTTTTGCGGTTAAAATGCCTTTAGTTCCTTTTCATGGATGGATAGCGGATACACAAGAGTATGCACCAACCTCTGGAGCTGTTGATATCTCAGGTATTATGCTGAAAACCTCGGCTTATGGCTTGCTACGTTTTACATTGCCACTATTTCCTGAAGCATCTATCCGATTTACTCCAATCGCAATAACTCTTGGTGTAATAAGTATTTTTTACGGTGCGTTGTTAGCTTTTCAACAAACAAATATAAAACGTCTGATAGCATATAGTAGTTTATCACATATGGGATTGGTAACTCTAGGAATTTATGCAAACTCCGTTCTCGCATATCAAGGCGTAGTAATTCAAATCATCACCAATGGCTTATCAGGTGCGGCATTAAGCATTATCAGTGGACAACTATACGAACGCACAGGTACGCGTGATATGCGAATGATGGGTGGTTTATGGAAACGTATTAGATGGTTACCAGGTCTATCTTTGTTATTTGCTTCGGCTACTTTAAGTATGCCAGGTACAGGTAATTTCATTGGTGAATTCATGATTCTGTTTGGTTCTTTTAAGCAGTTTATGCTTTCAACCTCTATCGCAGTCTTCTCTGCAGTATTCGCATCAATCTACTCATTGTGGATGATGCAACAGATTTATTATGGCACACCAAAATCTAACAGTGACATGAAAGGGTTAACGATACGAGAATTTATGTTACTACTATCTCTAGCTATTTTATTGGTGATCATTGGTTTTTATCCTCAACTAATTCTCAATACTTCAACAAACGCAATGTATACATTACATAACTTATGCAACACTTAACTGAAAACATTTAAGAGGGTAATATGCTATGGTAATAACACCTCAAGAATTTATCTCAACACTCCCTCTGTTAATCGTCGGATTAACTACAATAATTGTGATGTTATCTATTGCGTGGCGACGTGATCACTTAACAAGTGTTATATTAACTATCTTTGGCTTCTGTCTTTCATTACTATCTTTATTTTTTATTTCAAATGATTTTCCAAAATCAGTTACCGCGTTAATTCGTGTTGATAATTATGCGGTATTTTATAGCACACTAGTTCTGATTTCAGGCATAGCGACTAGTATCTTTGCTTTTCATTGGTTAGAAGAATTTCAAGACAATAAAGAAGAGTTTTATCTACTTCTAACGATCTCAGTTACTGGCGGTATTTTGCTATCAATGGCTGATCACATGGCGTCTATGTTTATTGGTATTGAGTTGGTATCCTTACCATTATTTGGTTTAGTCAGTTATACTGTTGAACATCAACATTCCATTGGAGCCGGTATTCAGTACATGTTATTATCTGCAGTATCGTCTTCTTTTTTACTATTTGGTATTGCTTTGCTGTACGCGGAATCAGGTAATATGAGTTTTTCTGCAGTTGGAAGCAGTTTCTCTGATAACCATATGCATGCGCCATTAATTTTAATTGGTTTAGGTATGTTAATTGTATGCTTTGGCTTTAAGTTATCACTGTTCCCATTCCAGCTATGGACTCCGGATGTTTATCAAAATGCGCCGGCACCAGTCTGTGCTTTCTTAGCATCAGCCAGTAAAATTAGCATATTCGCAGTATTAATGCGTATATTTATTGAAACATCAATAGGACGCAATAATGCAGTCCTGAGTCTCATTACTGTAATGGCTGTTGCATCAATTTTTTTTGGTAATTTAATGGCCATTACTCAAAAAAATGTCAAACGTCTTTTGAGTTATTCCTCAATTTCGCATATGGGATATTTACTGATTACACTAGTTGCGCTACGGATTGACCCAATTAGATCACAAATGACTGTTGCTATTTATTTAGCAAGTTATTTATTAGCCAGCTTAGGGACATTTGGTATTATTAGTATTATCTCTAGTCCATGTTGTAGTAATGACCAGGGTAATTTTAACATATTTCGCGGCCTATTTTGGCATAAACCAGTATTAGCAATTGTGCTAACTGTAATGATGTTGTCTTTAGCAGGTATACCGATTACATTAGGTTTTATTGGCAAATTCTATGTAATCTTTTCTGCTATAAATGCAGAATTATGGTGGTTAACAGGAGCGATAATTGTAGGTAGCGCGATTGCTCTATTTTATTACCTACATTTTATAACGAGTCTTTACAGCCATGACACAAAACATACAGATAATTTTTTTCGAAAAGAACAAGCAAAATGCAGTACGATCGTTTCTGTGGTGTGTGCTATTATTGTTATTCTGATAGGAATATGGCCACAACCACTAATTACTATCGCGTCAACAGTGTTAGTGAATTTTTAGCTGATGAATAATCAACTAAAAATTATATAAATAAAATAATATTAAATGCTATTGTTTTATGAACTAATCTACTAAACGTTTATTTGATATTCATTTTAATGTTTAGTTTTGATGTAAGGTTCTTTCACTTTACTTCATTAGCAAACATAATTTGTATGATCATGTTTAATGTCCAGTAAGTCTCGTAATGTTGAATAAAAATATTCTATATTTAATATTATATCACAATTAGTGGCTATTACTACTGATAACAAAATTTAAGAATAGTAAGTTACTTGAATGACAGTTTCTATAATTTTACAAAAAAGTAGTTGGTTTTTATATGATTCAGTTGTTATATTAGATTTATCTCTACAGAACTTTTGTAAATATCTATAAAGTTCACTACTACAACAACACAACTTATCTGAATACACCATTTTATATACATGCCAAGTTTAACTATTTATTTTATTTTAGTTATAAAATATATATGAAAATTTATACATCATTATACTTGATTATTTAGAATATATCTAAGACATATCTACTCAGTAAATCATGTATTTTTACAAAAAAACTTTTAATAAAAATAAAATGTTTTAGAATAACAGTAGCTTTTTACTTTATTATCTTCTACTAAAACATAGTGTTAATTTCTTAAACCTATAAAATTATGCTATTTATCTTAAAAGTTTTAAATTGATTCATTATAATCATTACTTAATGTTGAAAATAAACATAATTATATATTATAAAGTACTGAAAATTAACGGTGATTTCTGATCTGCATTTTAACTTATGCAATTCTTTATGTGTTGCAATATCTTGTGATATTCATTAGGCGACAAAATAATAACAAACTATCCTAAGAAAACTTAATGACTAACAATAGTTTATTGTTATAGCTGTTTAATAAAAAAACTAGTTAAAATAAGCTTTTATTTTTAAATGTAAGAAACGATAACGCTAAAAATTAACATTAATATTAATATTTAGTTCAGAAATTGAATCTTAATAAATCTAATATTTGAATCATTCCCTGATATTTACTAATCTATATTTTATATTTTCTTCTAAAAATACAGATCATTTAGAATATTATTTAGTATTCGCTTTGATAATTTTCTATATAGAATACAGAAATAATGGTACTCATTAATATTACATGTAAAATAGTTCATTATCATTTTTTAAAGATTAGTATTAAATATGTCTTTTAAAAAGATTAAGAAAATTAAATTTTTAACGCATGGTAGAAATTTATATTCTTTTGATAATATTACGTTCCATATTTAGCGAGCCATAACTGATATGGATTTTTTTATTTTATTTATGAATTAACTCAATACTTAACTTCTTACTCGAGACACTTGTCAATTTAAGTAAGTTATGAATTTTTTATTGTTGTTATTGTTATTGCCTTTCTAAATTTCAATTCTGCTTTATTACTCAATATCATACAATATTTCGATATAATATCAAATTTTTACAATTGGCTTTTTTGCTAATTTTTTTTGGAATTCAATACATTGTAGATGTATATATACAAAAATGCTATTTTCTTGATGAAGATTAAACTATCGTAACCCGCGTAGTAAATTTTAATGTAATAGCAGCACTAATCACCTAAATATTAATGAACGCAACTATTGCTATACATCTTAGTAAGTGATTGTAAACTCTTATAAAATCATACTAAAACTCACTGAGAATTAAATACAGATAAATATCTTTCATAATATTTTAAAACTGTCATTGCTTGATATATCTTTTGTTATTTACAAAATCTATAATATTAAAATGAATCAAAAAAAATACTACAATGAATGTAAGTATTTGTTCTTAACAATTGAAAACTCAATTTCTTTCTAGAAGCTAGAATATATTAGTTGTTTTATATATTTCTATATCTTTTAAAAAGTAATTGTCAATGAGCCTAGATTCTTAGTTTGCATCCTAAATTAGGAGTATCATCGATTAGTCTTAAAAGCTCAAGAAAGATCAATTGTAAGAAGAAAAGTAAAACTGGTAAGTAGTATTTTAAAAAATATGTAGTAAACACAATAATTGTCAGTAAGAGAATCTATAAATGAACATAATCATTCGTAATAATTAATTTTACCATCGTTAAGAATATTTAAAAAACTAGTGAACAGATATAATATTAGTAAAAAGCTTTAGTTGTTAAATGATATACTGAGATAGATATTTAAGTTTTTTCTATTCTACCTTAAAAAGGTTGTTTGGGACAAAAAATAATATTAATAGCGTTTAAACTGCATCAAAAATACTTTCTTGTTTCTGTATGCAATATATATTCATGTATTACAGTTATACCAGTGAAATATTTTTGAAAAACATATTGTATTATAATCTTATGGATGAATATGAAAACACTCATATGCAATAAAATTAATATTTTATTGCACACAATAAGTATAGTATGATGTAAAATAAATATTGTTATTAAATAATCTTATTAAATACTAAATATAGAAAATTTATAAAACATTTTTTTAATATGGACTTTTATATTAATAATATAGCGTTATTCATTTTTTATAACTAATAAAATATTTTATATGCTTGATAATATACTTTATTTTTTATTTGATTTATGTAGAATTTATAGTATAGTTATTACATAATAAGATTAAAGTTTAATCATGAAATAGTGTACGCTTTATTTACGATGATATCTATTATATTAATTAGATCGCTATATACACTACTAGTTTAGTAAAAATAACTCAAATTAATTTAATATCAACAGACTTTAAAAGTGTTGATTAAGTAATAGAGCTACACAGTGTTATTCATCACCTATTCAAGAAATAGACTTCACAACTTTATCAACATGAAATTTCGTGAATGGAACCGGTAGCATCTACATCATTAAGAGATGTTTTTTGAATTACTATGTATACTGATAGTTATAAGAGATATATTTTCATTCTTATTATATACTAAAGTATTTTTTAGTGAGATAGATGTAATCTATCTAAGTTTTGTCGTCATGTTTATGCATTAGATAATCTTAGGAGTCATAATAACGTATATTGAAAATATTAATTTTTATGTTTAGAAAAAAATGATCAATACAAAAAGTGTAGAATATTTTATTATACTGAATGCAATTCTATAAAAGAAGTTATTGCTTTGTTCATTCTTATTAAAAATATTTTTAAAATTTCTTATAATGCTTAAAAAAGCATTTTACTTTACTTGTTTAAAGTTTCTGAACTAGAAATAAGTATTACTTTTTAACAATTTTATCTTTTCCTACTCTACTGAGTAGTCAACATTTTTTGTTTAAAAAAATTTTTTCTTGATTTAATGTCAATAGTATTTTTTAAAGTTATTTAATATCATTAGGAAAATTGTATCTATGTTTTCGTAAACATCATGAGCATAATCTAATATCTAAAAAGATTATTTAACTTTAAAGTGCTTGCAGCATTAACCGCTATTATTGTATCTTTAAAGAAGATAATAGATTGTTTATAATCAATATACAATCCCGATTAAAAAGATTCTTGAATTAAAATTACGTAATATAATCAGTATTATTTTACTAAATTTAAAGTATGTAAATCATTGTTTAGTTGATGATAGTTGAGAAGAAGCACTATCATTCTCAAATAGTATTTCAATTTTCTCGTTAGAATAATCAAAAACAATAAATTAGCCTTTATTAAATAAATTTATTTTCAGCATATTTAAGAGAATTCATAAAAGACTATCAATAAATTGCATATATATAATGAAAATTAAGTAAATGTCTGCGCGAAATATTAATATTAGAGCATATTTATCGAGTTATTTAATGATTTTACAATACATCTAAAATTACTAAATGTAAACTTTCAGCCTTTTATTTAATACAATAAAATAAAATATAAAATATACACTGCACTTTTAAAATCATTAGAAGATATCTCTCAAATGACTTAATATTATTAATTTTTTATCGTTAGTAGTGACAGTGATTCACTTATTATACAGCTTGAACGAAACAACACTGTTATTGCATAATAACTTTATAATTAAGTACATTTAGTTGAGCACTTATATTGCATACAGAAACTTTAAGTTGTTATTATAGTAATGTGCTTATCGATTACTACGTAAGTCACAATAGTTTCACGCTGATGAAATCAATCTGATAATAGTTCATGCGCATCATAATATATTTGAAATCTAAAAATAGACAAAGAAAAAGTGAGATATATGAGAAAACTTAAATTTATATCAAAATGCTATATGCTATTAAACAAGAAAGGTAAAATTTCAATCTAAAAGTTAATAATGCAATAAAAAAAATCATGAGCACTTATTTAATGTGTATTAATTACTATCTAAAATCAAAGCCTTAGTATTATTAAGAAGTATGTTGAGTAAAAAGTATATCATATTTATTAGTGAACAGATAAAAAATACATCACCTATCTTAGTAATACTTTTTAAGTATTGATAAGATATCACTAAATAGAATTTATTACATCTTTACTGTAGAGTTAAAGCTCTATTTGTTGATTAATTCAGACAAAGCTTATTACGAGAATGAATCCTGTAGCTTTCTAATAACTTTTCATACAAATAATATTCAATTTTATGTTTTTTCTACTATCGGTTCAGTAAATCATGAAATAAAAACTAAATAATAATCTGAATAATCATCTACCTAATAATATTAGATTAGGTCAAAATAAATACAATATCATTGTATAATGAATCGCTTATATCATTACTGAAATTATATCGTATCAATCTTAAATTTTATTTACTGTAATAATTTTTTGATATTAAAATTTTTAGCTGAATACAAACATCATTTATAATCCATCTTTTTATTATTAACTCTTTTGAATATCAAAAATAAAAAATTGCATGCATTGTTAAATAAGTTTTGATATACACAGTACCAAATGGATTGTTAAATTTTCTTGAGTATAAGTTTAGTCTGATATCTCCAGATTTTATCTATTAATATATAATGATTTTTCTAAAAAATATTTAAAAACATATTCTGTCACAAACAATTTTGATGATATATAACGGTGCATAAAACATCTCATATGCATCAATATCTAGCGAGATAACGGGTGCATTTTAGTTGTGAATCACAATTGATTTACTGTGTTGACATATTCTTCAATCAAATTTTGATATTAAACTCTCATTACTTAATTAGTTATATTAAATATATATAACGTTTAAAAATATTTAAAAATAGATCTATAGCCAAATAATAGCTTATTAATTGTAAAAAAGTTCTTAATAACAATATGTTATTACATCGTTGATTTACGTGATTTAATCTTCTGTAAAAAAGTATACATAATATTATATAAATACTTTAACAATTGACATTCATGAAAATTGCTTCATCTTTTCTTAAAATTACTCTTTCTGATAAATTATATTTTTATATTATTAGTTTTAAGTCTGGATTGATATAACAATATTTGTTTTACCATCAACTAGTTCTTTTAATGGAATCTATATAATGCGTACTACTAAATATCTATTACTAACTCTAAAAGACACTCCTGCAGATGCTGACGTAATTAGTCATCAATTGATGGTTAGAGCAGGCATGATTCGTAAACTTGCATCTGGTCTTTATGATTGGCTACCAACGGGTGTCCGCGTTTTGCGCAAAATCGAAAATATTATTCGTGAAGAAATGGAAAATATAGGTTCTATTGAAGTTTCTTTACCTATAGTCCAGCCAGCAGATCTCTGGCACGAGAGTGGTCGTTGGGAAGAATATGGTCCAGAATTACTACGTTTTACTGATCGCGGTAAGCGTTGTTTCGTTTTAGGTCCAACTCATGAAGAATTAATGACTGATTTAGTGCGTCATGTAATTACTTCATATAAACAATTGCCAATTAATTTATTTCAAATTCAAAAGAAATTTCGTGATGAACTTCGTCCTCGATTTGGAATTATGCGCTCACGTGAATTTATTATGAAAGATGCATATTCTTTCCATGCATCACAAGAATCGCTTCAAGAAACTTATGATCTAATGTATAAAGCTTACAATAATATTTTTACTCGTATTGGCTTAAAATTCCATTCAGTATTAGCAGACACAGGCTTTATGGGAGGTAGTAAATCCCATGAGTTTCAAGTGCTGGCTCAAAACGGTGAAGATAATATTGTCTTTTCAACATGCTCTGATTTTGCAGCTAATATCGAAGTTGTAGCAGCTAGTACGCCATTTGGATCACGCTTAACACCAACTGAAGAGTTGCGTCTTGTTAATACGCCTAACGTCAACACTATTCTCGAGCTAGTGATAAAATTTAATTTACCTATCAAAAAAATTGTTAAAACACTAATTGTTCATGCAAAAAAATATTCGGGCCACATATTAGTAGCTTTATTAGTTCGTGGCGATCATGAACTTAATAAAGTTAAAGCAGAAAAACACTCATTGATTGCAAACCCACTAAAATTTGCCTCTAAAGAAGAAATTATAAATACTATTAATATCACTTCGAATTCATTAGGCCCTATAGATATTCAATTACCTATTATCATTGATCATAGTGTTGCAGTGATGAGTGATTTTGTTGCTGGATCAAACATTGATGGTCAGCACTATTTTGGAATTAACTGGGAACGCGATTTACCTCAGCCAGAAACCTTCGATTTACGTAATGTCGTTAATGGTGATCCCAGTCCCGACAATAAAGGTACATTATTTATCAAACGTGGTATTGAAGTGGGACATATCTTTCAAATAGGTACAAAATATTCACAATCTATGCAGGTATTTATACAAAATAGAAAAGGTCATAACCAAATCGTCACCATGGGTTGCTATGGAATTGGCGTGACTCGTATTGTTGCAGCAGCTATTGAACAAAACCATGATGATCGAGGTATTCTTTGGTCAGATGCAGTTGCACCATTTTGCGTGGCGATTTTACCAATTAATATGTATAAATCTTACCGTATTAAAAAAGTCGCAGAGCAGCTTTATGATAATTTAAAAGCACAAAATATTGACGTCATTTTAGACGACCGTCAAGAGCGCCCTGGTGTAATGTTTTCTGATTTAGAACTCATTGGTGTACCATATATTGTTGTTATTAGTGATCGCAATCTAGACAACAATCAAGTGGAATATAAATCCCGCCGAAATAATGAAAGTATATTTATTCTTCTTGAGAATATTGTAAATTTTTTAACAGAGACGCTTTCTAAGAGCACCAATTAAGTATCTCTTCATAAAATATAAAATTATACAATGAGCATTACAGAAAAAAAGATATGTTTACTTGTTAAGTATATACCATTTTAATTATTATAAATATAAATAAAAGTACAAATATAATCACTCAATAAATTTCAGCTAATAAATTAGACTATTTTTAAAAAGTAATACTTGTTACTCGAATTTGTCATGTTATTCAATAAAATATTGACATTTATCGTATATTTTTAAGAAATGTAATAAAACTAATTAATGTTAGCTGTTTTGTATTCAAGATCATCATAAAGTTAGTAACGTGCATCACTAATCAAAAAATCTTAATAATCTTAAATGATCTCATAGCATACTTAATATATTTTTATAAAATTATAGTATTGTTATCTAGCATAAGATATTACTTTGAGTTGATCTTTTAAAGATTTTAATTATTGATTTTTAAAATTACTTTCCTGCAATAACTATAAAACTTGATGTAATAGTTTTTATGTTAACACCTACCCTTACAAATTATTTTATTTCTAGTTATACATACATCTATAGATTTATTGATGATATATTGTAGATTACCTAATGAATATACTAGACATCTATTCATTCAATATAGTGCATTTTATTGTTCTCTCAATCAAATCTAAAGATTATTTAAAAATAACAATGACTTTTCTTTACTAGAATCGACTAAAATACTGTAAATATTTTTAATCCAGAGAAATTATACTGATTATATCACTCAGTTTCAGCTCAAGTATCTTTATAATCAGGATTCAATATTGAAAATAAGTAAATTATTTACCTCAAAAAAATAAAACTACAAAAATTGAAACTGCACAACGATTTTGATTGAAATGATCTTTTGCGTATCAAATTGTTATTATAATCCTAATAAAAAACAGATAATAAAATTCTCTTTATGAGCTTAATCATTTTAAACAATACTATTCATTCCCATTGGTAATAATGTTATTAAAATAGAATTTTGATTCTCAATGAAGAGAAATATAATAATTCTTAACAATCAATATTAACTGTTAATTAAGTAGAACAAACTTAGTAAAACAAAATACTCCCACGCACAGTGAACTAATTCTGATGAACATATTTAATATATCTAACCACTAATATATTACATATATTTTGTAAATAAATAGAATAACAGGACTACAGATACTCCCTAAAGTTAAATAAAACATCTCATAAAGTCACTTGAATACACTGCACTATAAGTGTTTTTAACTATAAATTTTATCAATCTAGCATGACAATTAAAATAGTTTACATTTCTCACTTAAAATCCGTTGTATATAATATAAAATACAAAATATAGTTATTCTTTTCGTGATCACACAAAACTTTACAGTAAAATCTTCGCAATACTAAAGAAATAAACTTGATCTCTAAAAGTTTAATTTTTAGTATTGTTCGTCATATCATTATAAGTATTGAAAATTAAGATTGTTATACTGCAAAAATATTGTAATTTAAATATTGCATTCAGTCGACAAGTCAACTTGTTTAATAATGAGATATAGCTAGAGAATAAAACGGATTGTATAATGAAAATATTTAGTATGTTAACTAGAGAAAACCCTATTCTAGGACACTTACATGATAGTAATATAACTAAATGAACGCAGTAAAATAATATAAAATAATTCTTGCATACTCAGTTTATCGTATTAGTTAGTATAACATATATCTTATCGTTACTAGAAATGATCAACCACAATGCAGAACCTCTTAAATCCATAAATTTTCAATATGTATAACACCTACTTATTGAGTAGCCTCTAGGTAGGTTAGAGGATTTTTATTTCCTTTGGCTAGCGGAGTTTTAAAATATATATATCAAAAAATTATTAAAATCTTCACTAATTAATCTTAACGAAAAGATAATGTAAAAACATCCTTAATTTATATTAAGATATTATATAATATTAAAAATATAGATTAAAATACGCAAAATCGTCAACTATGATAGTAATAAAACATCAGAAGTTAGTTAAAATTAAGAAATTCGTATTACTACAATAACTTTGGTGAATAAATAATGAAATCAGTTATCTATGTTATAGATAATACGTTGAATGTTAGAAGAGTATTATTAAACAGAATATTGTTTATATGTAATACAAATATAAAATAATGTTTTCTAATCTATTAATTAGGAAAGCATGAGTACTAATTTTATAGTTTTATGCTTATTGTTTCTGCTAATAATATGCAGTTTGTACGGGATTACGATATCCGTTTAGTAATAATACCTAAAAATATAAAATAATCATCTGAACTATCTTGATGCTAAAAGATAGTGTTAAATTAATCGATTGAGACTGATTACAGACTTCAGTATTTAATCTTTTTTTAAAAGAGTCTTTTAATTGATGTAACATTCATTTTTCAAACTTCTTTTCTCTTTACGAGAAGATATTGATTTTTTTAATATCACAATAATAAATAAAACTTGGGTGAGATATAGTTTTCATAAAAAACTACTGTATTTGAAATATTCAACTATATCAAAAATAACAAATTCAATATAGTATCACTAGCACTTAATCTTGTCAGAATTAGGAAAAAACATTAGCATACAAGAGTCTTGATGCAATATCTAATAAATTCATAAATATTATAAAATCATATATTTTATAAATTAACTCAGTCATTAAAAATCATGTGTTTAAGTTATGTATCATAATAATACATAACAGTAATATTACTGTTAGTTTTTTCTATTTCTTATGTGTCTACATGATGCTACGAATACTTTTACTACAGTATTAGTTTTTTTAATACTTTATGTAAACTTCGAGGAGTACGATCAACATTAAATGTGATCATTTGGTACTTTATACATCAGATAAGTATATTCGATGAATTTTTTCTAACACTTGCGAGTGTATAAAATACATTTTAATATTTTTTTTAAAAATATAAAAGAGTAATTAAAATAAAATTGTCCTTTATTAATAACAATCATTGTTTAACATAAAAGAGAAAATGAGCACTGAATTTACAGAAACATCATATTTTTAAAAGATTTTAAGAGAAAATTAGTATAATATATATAATTTTTATTATAAGAATTAAAGTATGTTACAAACATGTATTTTTAAATACATAAGATGATCATTATATAATCTTAATTATATTCATATAATGTAAAATATTTGCGATCGTAAACATCATTGTATGATCTAATATATATGATTTATTAATCTTATAATTTATTTTGTCTTCAGAGGTTAATAAGATAGTGCTGAGAATAAGTTGTATTGTTTTATTTATCACTTTTCCATCTCAATGATCAGTATTACACTCAGTTTTCTTGAGAAAGGTAAATTATATCAGCAGTAAAAGTTGTTACAACACCCAAAAGCATAATTTTTATGTATTATTATGTTCATAAATACATTGTATGTAATATTAAAAGTATAGATGATAAAATTATAAAAAATTAAAAGATTAAAGATAGCAATTTAAAGTACGAATTAGATTTGAGTCAGACTTTCATATGACACAGAATAATTATTAATATTATAATCAAATTCTTACATCATAAATAAAGTTATAGTACTGTATCAGATCTAAGGCTTATTTTAAATCAAAATAGAACAAACTTTTTCTAAAAATTTTTATTAATTTTATTTACTTAATTCAAGAATTGGAATCTATTTTTTTAAAAACCTATCTAAGTGTTCACGATCTAGAACGCTAACTGAAATTAATGAGTACTTATTCTTATTAAAAAGCTAATAATCTAACATTTGTAACTTAACATATAAGTAATTATCATCAGTTTATTTCCTAAATATTAATGTTGAAGTATATAAAATATAACAATGGTTTTATTTTTATAAGTATAAAAGAATAGTTACAAACAAAGATATAAAATATTTAACAAAAAAAATTTTAATTATATTGAAAATATGTTTTACAGACCACAGAAATCTGACGTATTGCTCAGTCAGAGATATTTAAATATATTTTTATAATGAAATCAATAATTTAAAACAAATTATTAATTAGAAAGATGGCATGTTATTCATTCTACATATTTCTACTGAAGCACAGTTATCTTAATCTATTACTTTTTTGATTAAGATCAGCTTAAATTTTTATGCACCGCATGTTTTAAATAATTTAATTCGTCGTTTAAAAACATAAACCAATTCAAAATTATTACTTTTCTAAATATTGCGACTATCTCTTGATAATGTGTATTTCTTTAATATATTCACTTCACTTATCATAATCTATTTTGAAAGACTATTCTTTATCTGAAAAATATGAATGATACTTGTAAGTATTCAGTTTCTACAAAAATAAATAAAAATAAAATATTTTACTCATAAATAAATACGAACATCTTTAATAATCTTCTTTCTATAAAAAATATGTTTTTGTTACAAAAATACATATTCTGTACGCATTAAACTTAAATGAGTTTGGTGTTAAATCGTCACACGTTTTGAAATTTTCTATTCTTCAGATATATTTTTAAAACTAACGTTAATTTTTCTATATTTTTCTGAAAATATTTTTATAATAATAACTTACAGTTTTAATTTCTGAATATTAAATTTATAAAGATTAAATCTGTAAATATTAAATACACATTGAATCTACATTATTAAAAGAACATACTAATTATTAATCTATCTATAGTAACTTAATTTTTTATCGAATCTTTAAGATGTTTAGAAAAATATTAATACTAAAATAATCTTTAACAATATTTTTTATTGTTATTTTCAATATAATTAACTGCACTATTACATAGATTAGTAGAATATTAGCATACAAAAGAAATAGTAATGAGAAAAAAATATATACAACATAAATACATTCAATTTAAAAAATTCATTAGTAAACAACTAATATTTAAAGTTATTTTTATTGTTATTGGTTTGAATACTATTTTTTTTATGATTGCATTAATGAGTTTTACATCTTCAGATCCCAGCTGGTCACAAACAACATGGAATACAACAATAAAAAATTTAGGGGGTAATGTAGGGTCATGGAGTGCAGATATTCTTTTTTCAGCTTTTGGAATTGTTGCATTTTCTATACCACCGCTATTATTATTTGGGTATTGGATAATTTACTATCATGTAAATCAGCGAAATTATATTGACTTCTTTTCTCTCTCATCACATCTAATTGGCAGTCTGTCACTCATCTTGTCCTCTTGTGGGTTAGCTGAAATTCACTTTAATGATTTGCCACATTTTTCTTCTGGTGGTGTCATTGGCAGTATCTTCAGTAATCTTATCTTGAGATGGTGTAATTCTTTCAATGCTACGCTAACATTATTATTACTGTTGTTAATTGGTTTTACATTACTTACTGGTTTATCATGGTTGACTATTTCCGAGAAAATCGCTGCTATAATTTCGTTTCCTATTAACTTGACAAGAAATCGATCTAATCGTAATAACATTAGTCAGTATGATGTAAAAAAAACTGAGCATATGCTGAAAAAATCACAAAAATCTGAGCACCAAACTAATAATAAAATGTATTTTAACAAAGAAGATTCCTGATATTCTGTAGGCAGTATTAATGCATAAAGAACTATAAAGATAAGATCTTGTAGCCAATCAATACTTAGAATAAAAATCATTAAAAACCACTACAATGCATGACTAACCATATCAGGTGTGCTAAAACTTAAAACTAAATTTGCAATATTTAATCGTATTTTTATCTAAAGAAAAAGTGATCACTTTATAAGTGCCTAATAATGATCAGAGTGCTCTATATAATAAAGTTTTTAAAAATCAAGATAAAAATATCTAATTACCTAGTTCTACATACTGGATACTGATTGTGCTCTATATAATTAACATGCTCTTATATACACTCTGAAAAAATAAATTTTAGTAATTAGTAATTTTTGGTATGTAGGAAACACTAAATGCTGCAATACTTAAATAAATAACACTGTAATAAAAATTCATATTATATCTCGTTCTGATTGATCAGAACGAGAACTGACTCTATAACGCTAACATTACTCTAATTAGTGAAAGCATATCTTTTATTAACACGTACTTAATGAAAAAAAGTATTTTAACTAAAAATATAGTTCTAATGTATCTTCATAAATAAATGTTGTAATATACTCTCAGTTCAAGAACTATTGAGCTAGCACAGGTTGACTCTCTAAAATGACTCCTTTCTAGTATACTCATTTTTAATGTAAATAATTTTAACTTATCTACCGCTATGAGTAATTAAATTATTAAGACTTCTTTTATTGATTGATATATAAAAATTATAAATACAGATGATAAATATTTAATATTTTCTAATTTTATTATGGAACATCTTAAGTTAGTAGTTTGATGTAGTCTATTTTAATGAAATAATAAATAATAATTATTAGATGGGATTCATTGTATAGAATAGAAAATTAAATAAGCAGAGATAGAATATTTAAAAAAATTAAACATTATTCAAGTGGAATACAATCTTTTTGATTATTATTATTTTGATTATTATTATTTTATTTACGCTTAACGAAATAAGAAATATCTATGTTAATAATATTGCTGTAAAATGTTTCAGTAAATTGCATGCTTTTTGATACTCTAAAACGCACACATTCCTCAGGAATTTATTGTATATTCAATGCATCTGCTTGCTATATATACTGATCATCGATTTTCAGTGGAAAATACCACAATGATTTTCTCAGAAATAGTGTTTATATGTGATGATTTTAAGCCTTAAAAAATTAACATAAATATAATTACTAATACCTATCTCGATAATTATTGAATATCAAAAAAACTTCTGTCAGGACAGATGAGATAAACATTAAAAATATAAATTCGATTTCTAAAAAAATTATTATTCAGATAAAAAATTGCTAAAAGCATAAATTATAAATCGTTTTAAACACCTAAAATTAACTTTATGAACTTCCAACCATAATACGTAAAATAACTTCTAAAGCATATTAATCACTTGAGTTTATACAAAAATTACTAGAGTTCTTAAAAAATATCTTAGAAGATAAAGACTATGATAAAATACATTTCAAATAGTTTATACTATTATATTGTAAACTCTTATTAAGATAACGATAACGTAATCAGTACAATTTCCACACCTTAAATTGTTAAGGTGAGGTGTATTTGATTAAAAATACACTAAATCTAAACACTCTTCAAAATATTAAAATAGAATACTTTTCCACTTCTTCGCAATAGCATTATGTTGTATAATAATATCATAACAATACTCAATCAATTGTTAGTCTTAGTTTTTTTACGTTATTTCTTCCTAAAAATTTCAATTCGTCATGTATAGCATTCTAAGTGAAAAATTTTTTTACAGAATATTTTACTAGAAATCACGTGTCAATATACACCGAAGTTCACAAAATACTTCATGTATATCGATTTTGTATAAAAATATATTTTTACTTGGTAAGAAATGAAAATGCAACTTCTTGAAATATTTTAACTAATTTTATTGTTATTTTCTTTTATTATTCTAATAAGATACATAAAATAATAAAAGTAAAAATTCTAAATAAACTTGTAAATATTATTTTCTAATCATCGTCATGAAACATGTATTTCTTTAAAAATAAATTATTTAATGTCATATACTTAAGTATGGTGATCACTTGTAGTAAATTGATTTATTTAAAATTTATCATTCAATACTGACATGAACAGAAATAGAAACTATTCGTTCTTAAAAATAGTTCTATGAAAATTGCGTAATAGTAAAAATCATCTACTAAAAACTATTGAATTGTATAAAATAAATTGCTTGTTTATATTGTATTTTAAAACTTCACAAAAGATTGTCAAAAAGTAACTTATTTTTAAATAAAAACCACTGAAGTATCTTAATATTTATACGATAATATAAAAGACAACTAGTTATAAGAAACTTTAATGACATTTACAAATTCTAATCTTTATATGCTCGAAAAACCATATTTTTATATATAGATTGGATATCAAATAACTTTAATAATAATTAACTATAAGTTATTTTGGAAAACAAAAAACATACAATCACCGCATGAGCGTGATTATAATTCAAAATGAAAATAGCTATTAATCTGATCTTAGATTTAAAAGAAATACAATCTAAAATATCCTCATGCAATGCTCTAGAAACGCTCTTAATAAGTAAACTAAGTTTATTATATCTAAGTATTATTTTTATTATTGCATGAAAAATAACAACAGATACACTACATATGAACAGAGTAAAAAAAATAAATAAAACACTCAGGTAATACATCTTTATTCTTTAACGAGAAATCTATAATTAGATTGCGCAAAGATCGCTAACATAATATCTCATTATAAACATATATTCATCAGTGATAAGTTAACTATCTATTATCTATAACATAATTAATTTCATCTAAATAAAAGAAAATCTGTTACAATAAAATCATTTACATAATAGATGTAAGATACTTATAGTAATCTACTATTAAAGTTAAATTAATATCTGGATTTTTTAAACTTTAACAAATGCATCTTTTATCATATTTAAAAAATTTAACGAAAACAGAAGTTGATACCGTTTTAATCTTTATAAATAACATATAACTCTTTTTTTAAAAAAATGTACACATATCTATATTTAGTATATATAATATGAGTGTTTTAGTTTAAACTACCGTCATAGGTATATTCTATGAGACTTAACTCTCTATTAAGATCTTGTAGAATATAGTTAAATATTATAAAATGATATTTATGTCATTTAATAAATTTTATTTTATATTATTAGATAAAGTTTTATATTGGTATACAATATAAGCATATCCGCTTATACATTGAATAAAAAGTTCAATATATCACCGTCTTGAACAATATAATCTTTACCTTCTATACGCATTTTTCCTGCTTCTTTAGCGCCTTTCTCACCATGAAATTTAATAAAATCATTAAATGCAATAACTTGCGCGCGGATAAAACCTGTTTTAAAGTCAGTATGGATTTTACCTGCAGCTTCTGGTGCTGTTGAATTAATAGAGATTGTCCAAGCACGCAGTTCTTTGACTCCAACAGTGAAATAAGTTTGTAAGCTTAATAAATCATAACCTGCATGGATCACACGGTTAAGGCATGGCTCTTTATTTCCAAGAGTAAGCATAAATTCATCACGATCTGTATCATCTAATTCAGTAATATCAGATTCAATAGATGCACAAACAGGAACAACCATAGAGCTTTCTTCTTCAGCAATTTTATAGACCGCATCTAAGTATAAGTTGTTTTTAAAGCCATCTTCATTAACATTTGCAATGTACATTGTTGGTTTGAGAGTTAAAAAACTTAAATAACGTATAATTGATTTTTCTTCTTTACTACAGTTTAAAATACGTAGCATTCCTACTTGTTCAAGGTGAAGTAAGCATTTCTCTAAAACTTTTAATTTTTCTTTAGCACCTTTATCACCACTTTTTATGCATTTTTTCATTCGAAAAATAGCACGTTCGCAAGTATCAAGATCAGCCATTATTAGCTCATTATTAATAATCTCAATATCTTCTTCTGGATTAACTTGGCCAGAAATGTGAATAATATGATCATTTTCAAAACAGCGAACAACATGACAAATCGCTTCAGTCTCACGAATGTGAGAAAGGAATTGATTACCTAATCCCTCACCTTTAGATGCACCTTTTACCAGACCTGCAATGTCAACAAATTTCATCGTAGTCGGTATAATACGTTGTGGTTTTGCAATTTCAGCCAATTGTTTGAGGCGTGAGTCTTGTATTGTTACAACACCTATATTCGGTTCAATTGTACAAAAAAAGAAGTTTTCTGCTTCGATGCCTGCTTTAGTTAAAGCATTTAATAAGGTAGACTTACCTACATTAGGTAAACCAATGATCCCGCATTTAAAACCCATATATCCATTACCTCAATAATAAGAGTTAGGGAAGCTTTACTATTACATCTTGAAAAAATACCATTACTTATACATAAAAGTTCATTTTTATAAAATCAACGCTAACAATTGATTGATAATATTTTTAAATATTATTATATTTAATTTATCATATCGAAGTAAGAAAAAAGACTATAGTAATAATATAAGTTAAACAATATCATAATACATTGAATACTGCATTACTCACTAAACAAAACTAAAAGGAATTTTATAAAATAAATCTGTCTGAGGAATTTTCAAACTGATATGTTCCTGAGAGTGAATTTATAGTAATCCTGTTTTTAGTGATCAAATTAACAATAAAAATCTACATGACGATTTTAAATTTTTCAAATAGCATAAATAGAATCAATTCTGCTAGAAAAATACTACAATGTGATTAGATAAGGACATATTAAAAATCTTCAAAATACCATTAAAACTGTTTTAATTATGTATGCACTAGTTCTTACATCAAATATATTTAATCAACATACTATGATATCAATAAAATTTTTCTTATATTTAATATAATATATCATAATTTCTATTTATCAAACGTCACATTAAGGCTCGAAGAAGATTGTTCATAACTTTCCTCTTGAACAAAAAGAGTTTCAGGTATGAAATATGTGTTAGCAGATAATTATGATAAGTATAACATATATACATATAATTTTATCACATACTAAATGAAAGCATTTATATAACAAAATTGCAATACATTCTATAATATTAAATGTAATTATTAAATTTTGTTGCAAACCATGTGTTCAGTTAATTAAAAAGATAATGTACTCACATTTAAAAAAACTAAAGATATTTTTTGATACTCTTCTTTAATTTGTAATCTAGTATTTATTATTTTTTATTTTTCAATATATAATACTACATAAACTGTAATTCTTATTTTTTTCTATTATATATGATTTATTTAACACTAGTCTATTTAGTTATTCTAAAAATATGAGAGTGTCTGTTAGTTAATAGTACTTTCGTCACTCTACAAGTTAATATTATATTTAACGTCTATCACGCAAACAGAATAGTCAATACATATATGTTGTAAAATACATTAAAACCCTAAATACTAAACTAATAAATAAACGAGTAAACAATACTAAGTTATATTAAATGTTCTAGATATAAAACGAAAGAACTCCAATTACATCATAGAATATCAATAACAATTTAAATAATGAAAGATTACTAGTTATTGGATTAGGTTCATCAACGGCTACTTAAAAAGTAATGCGCTAATACTGTAAAAACAACTATTCATTAATATATGTATTCATTAGTGATTAAAATTAAATTAATTTATATTGGTTATAATGAACTGGATATTGACAAAGAATGTAGCTTAAACTGATTGTTTTTAGTGTACTCTCAGCTGAGAAAATAAATGATTTTCAATCCGTCAAAGAGCCTTCGCAAGTATGAAGCTTAATAATTTAGTAATGAACTATTGTGAGAATAATATCAACGCTTATGATTACTCTGCTAGCTTTTTAGAAATTACCAAAAACAAAAGTAAATAATGCATTGAACGATCTTTTACTCTAGAATATAATTCTAGATTAAATTAAGTCATCTTTGACTGGATAATAAAATTATGTTGAGTGTTATTAGATTTAGCGCTACTATTTTACATACTGTTTAATATCCATCTTAACTCATATTAATCAATCACTACTTAAAATAATACAAATCCATTTACTTAATACCTTGCAACAAATAAACGACTATTTTAAAAGTAATTAAATATATTATAGATAAGTTTAAAATAAATGATAAAAGATCATAAGCTATTGTTATTGAATAAAACTCCTAATGTGAATATAATATAAATCTCTGAAAAATTTTTTAAAAATACCAACATAATTATAAAATACTTATAAAATTACATCGGGTCTTGGTGCTAGTTATTAAAAAATTATATAGTTCTTATCGTGTGTTCATAAAATCGCATAAAATTATTTTACACATTGATAAAGTTGTAGTGTTTATACTTAAAATAATAAAACTTTGTAGCACTTAAAACTAATAATGTCTCACAACAAAGCACCTTTATAGTATTAAAGTGGTGAATATAAATAATGCTCAAAAAATTTTGATATAATCTATATTATTTGTGTGCTCTATAATTATCAAGCTTGTAGAGCTTATAAATATTTTTAATAATACTCATTAATTTATAATAGTAAAATTTTTTAAAATAAAAATAAATTTTTATTTAACGATATAATCCTACATATATTTTTCACTCAAATCCTATGTATATAAAATTTTCAAAATATAAACTTTGACATGGGAACTGATATAAACGTAATATACATACTATAAATTTATACTTAAATTTTTCCTGATTAGATCACTACTTATATAACTACTATTCTTTGAATATAATTATCTTTGTATTATTGATAATTAATTAAAACCATATATTAGCATACTATTAGCATTAAACTGACTAAACTATTATCAGTATCATTTATTTAAATTTTGTTATAAAGATTCTATAATCAAACTAAAATATTATTATGTTATAATTTAGTTTTATAAGAAAAAAAATCAATGACTAGTATTTAATTCAGGAAGACTCTTAACTATGTCGTCAACTGCTTTAATTTGTCTTAAGAAAGACTCTAATTTATCAAGAGGTAATGCTGATGAACCATCACAATATGCATTATCAGGATCTGGATGAGCTTCAAGGAATAATCCAGCCAAACCTACGGCCATTCCTGCTCTTGCTAATTCAGTCACTTGATTACGACGACCATTAGAAATGGCACTAAACGGATCACGACATTGCAATGAATGCGTGACGTCAAAAATTACTGGGCAACCTTTTGATGCTTTCATCATGATACTAAAACCTAGCATATCAACGACTAAATTATCATATCCAAAATTAACACCACGCTCACATAAAATTATTTTATTATTTCCGCTATCTATAAATTTATCAACAATATTAATTATTTGCGTTGGACAAATAAATTGTGGTTTTTTGATGTTAATAATAGCATCTGTTTTAGCCATCGCTAAAATAAGATCAGTCTGACGAGCTAAAAATGCTGGTAATTGAATAATATCGACTACTTCAGATACAGGTTTTGCTTGAGATGGTTCATGAACATCAGTAATAATTTTAACGCCAAAAATTTTTTTCAATTTTTGAAAAATTTTCATTCCTTCATTAAGGCCTGGACCGCGATATGAATGAATGGATGAACGATTAGCCTTATCAAAAGAAGCTTTAAACACATAAGGAATACACAACTTTTGTGTAATATTAATATAATGCTCGCACACTCTTATTGCCATATCGAGGGATTCAAGAACATTTATTCCACCAAAAAGCACAAAAGGTAAATTATTTGCAATTTTTATATCACCAATGCTAACTATTTTTTGTTGCATACTATTACCTTTTATATCAAGAGAGATTGCTTTCTCTAGAGAAATGTATATAATACTAAAGAGTTATATAGCTAATATAATATAACTGAATCTAAAATCTTTTTTAGAAATAAGATTTTCCAGATTATGTTGAATTAAAATAACTTCAATAACTGAATATCATTGCATTATAAATTAATAGAATTTATTCATAATAACGGATTGTGTAAGGATTTTTTCAATCCACTACTTTTCAGCTAAAAAAAAGACAACTTATTATAAGAAATATCTCACCTCCTCAAGAGATAAATAAAAAAATTGTAAAAATTATGTTTAATTAATAATAAAAATGAGTTGAGAAATAACATATTTAATATTGATTTTTAATTTTTTTAAAATATAGATAAAAGTAACATTCAGTAAACTAGTGTATTATATTTTTTATATATTAATATCTTATCGTACTAAAGAATATTAGATAATGTACAGAAACTAATTTTTCTGAATGATAATTGATCACAAAAAATCTTCACTGCTTAACTAAATGTTATTATTTTATAAAAATATCACTCTGATATTAGTTAATTACATCAAGCAATTTAATTAAACGAACACTTGAATATTCACTTGCATATAAATTTAATTTTTATCAAAAGATTCATCTACTTAATAAAGAGAAGAAATTATTATAATATCTTCGATATAAAGTATATTGATAGTTTATATTGCTATTTTATTTCAATGAATCAATACCATTGACCAAGTATAATTCTGTCTTGACCACTGTAATCTTGACAACTTTCAATATTTTTATATCCATAATGTTTAAATAATTTATGAATTTTAACGCTTTGCTGCCATCCATGCTCGACAAGTAACCAACCTTTAGATTTTAAGTATGATCTTGATTTATCTATAATATGTGATAGATGAGAGATGCCTTGTTTATCCGCCACTAATGCAGTCAAAGGTTCAAATCTTACATCACCTTGCTGTAAATGACAATCTTTTTTATCAATATAAGGAGGATTGCTTACAATTATATCAAAATATTGACCTGACAGTGATGTGAACCAATCACTTTGTAAAAAATGTACATTATTGATTGCAAGACGTTGCTGATTCTTCAGTGCTAAAGATACTGCATCAAAATTAAAATCAAGACCAACAACTTTACTTTTTTGACATTCAGAAGCAATAGCTAATGCAATTACCCCTGTTCCTGTACCAAGATCCAAAACACGACTAGTGTATTTTGGTAAACGAGCGAGTGCTTGTTCAACAAGACACTCAGTATCAGGACGTGGGATTAAGGTAGCAGATGACACGTAGAAAGGCAAGGACCAAAACTCACGCTCACCAATTAAATAAGCAATGGGTTCTCCTAATTCACGACGCTGTAACAATAATGCAAGTTTAACTTCTTCCTTTATATTAATCTCAGTTTCTGGGAATGCAAAAATAAAAGTACGACTTTTCCTAGTCACATGCTGAAGCAAAATTTCAGCATCACGTTTTGAGCTATCACTAGCTAGCAATTTTTCTACTGCGAAGTTGATCCATTCACTGTATTTCATTAGTTTTTTTCTCAGAGAATACAGACAATTGATCAGCTTGATATTCCTGAATAATCGGCTGAATTAAAGTGTTTAATTTTCCCTCCATAATTTCATTCAAACAATAAAGCGTTAAGTTAATACGATGATCCGTTACTCGTCCTTGAGGAAAATTATAAGTACGGATACGATCAGAGCGGTCTCCTGTACCCAAAAGATTTCGACGTTCAGATGCTTCTACTAATTGTCGTTTATTTATTTCTGCTTGACGAATACGGGAACCTAATACAGACATTGCTTTTGATTTATTCTTATGTTGCGAGCGCTCATCCTGACATGCAACAACAATCCCCGTTGGAATATGGGTAATACGAATTGCTGAATCTGTAGTATTAACGTGTTGCCCCCCAGCACCAGATGAACGGAATGTATCAATGCGTATATCTACAGAACTAATTTCAGGTAAATCAGATTTTGGCAGTTCAGGAAGTACAGCGATAGTACATGTTGAAGTATGAATACGCCCTTGCGATTCAGTTTCAGGGATACGCTGAACTCGATGCCCACCAGACTCAAACTTTAATCGTTGATATACACGATCACCAGAAACTTTTGCAATAATTTCCTTAAAACCACCGCGTTCACCATCACTAGTATTCATCAGCTCTATATTCCAGTGATTAGCTTCTGCAAAGCGACTGTACATACGGAATAAGTCACCCACAAAAATAGAAGCTTCATCACCACCTGAACCAGCTCGAATTTCTAGAAAACAATTATATTCATCATCAGAGTTTTTAGGCAGTAACAGCAGTTTTAATTTCTGTTCAAAGTCTTGATTCCGTACTTTTGCATTTTTTAGCTCTTCTTGAGCCATTTCTTTCATTTCAGGGTCATCTAGCATCATTTCTGCTGTTTCGATATCTTTCTGAACACTACACCATGCACTAAAACATTGTGACACATTTGCTAATTGAGAATATTCTTTTGATAAAGCAAGAAAACGCCCCTGATCAGAAATTACACTTGCATCAGCTAGGTGTGCTTGAAGTTCTTTATAGCGTTCTTGTAATGCTTCTAGCTTTACAACAATAGAAGGCTTCATTAGTTATATCAGACCTATAATTAAATGTTGGTTAATGACAATTAACTCCAATCTGTATCTAAGCAACTATAAACATTCTAAATCACTATACCACAATCATTTGATTGGTAATGTTACCAGTGAATAACTTAAAAAGTTAGTCAATATTTAAATCAATAATGTAATAATTTATTCAGAATCAGTACTCTGTCCCATTTCTGTTAATGCTAATTTAGTCCCATTTCTGTTAATGCTAATTTAGTCATTCTCTCATAGATTTTTATTCTTTTTCTATAAGTGTAAATTATAAAAACTACAGATTAGGAACGCAACTCATCCTATAATATCTATTCTCTTATTCAACAATAAATTTAGCTTTCATAGTTTAGGCTTTAGATGGAAAGAGTTTTGTTAAATAATGTATACAAGATCATTTGACAGTATAAATAATAAATATTTTTAATTTTTAATATTTTGTTTTATCTTTCAAGATAAACGATATCATTTTAATAAAGTTGGTTTGTTTCACTATGTTTTCATCATATATTTAACTATGGATTTATTAATAATCATAATAAAATTGTTGTCATGCTCATAATATCATATTAAGATATTTTTTTAACAATATTCAATTATTTAATCACTTCAGTATTTACTCTATATTTTAAATATTCTTGCCACTTCTACATTCAGTTTTCTATTATTTTATGTACCGTTCAAGTCACTAATTTTTGAGAAATTCGATTATTTTCCTTCTTTTATTAAAAAAATATTTCACTATTTAAGTAATTCAAACACTTTCTTTTTCGGTTTACAAATATAAAACACAACTGATATAATACGTTATAAATATTTATTTTAAGATACAAAGATTTTTCCATGATAAATGATTTTTAAAATAAACATTTTAATTTACTTAATAGAAAATAATTATTGAAAAAGCACAAATATAATTTTAACTTATCTGAATATTTGTGATTCGCCAATACTAAAGAATCTTCTTTTCTTTCAATACATATTAAAGAACTTACTAATTAACCACCGTGTGTTAATTATACACTTATTTAATTTTGCATCAAAGATATTATAAAACCACATCACTATTAAATGCATTACTCTTACACTTTTGCTTCTCATTAAGACTCAAATACCATGTTATTTTTTTATATGTAGACTATGCAACACCACTGTAAACTTGAGATTTCTTTAATAAATCTTGACGTGAATGCTTGATTTTCAGAACTGAAATTTCCTATTCACAAATATGATACTAGCTATTTTATGATTAGTGATGCGGGCTAATAAGATTTTTATGTTTAATTATATTTATAAATTAAAAATTATTTCTTTTATAGAAATATACTGTTATTATCTATTTACTAACTATTATAAATAATTAAATTATAACTTTCTGTTCTTTAAAAACGAAAAATTCAAAAAAATAATGCCTATAAATATTTGATTTTACATCTACATAAATAAGATAATGTTAATAACATACTTAATTTTATTTACACTATTTATAAAAATATATTATTCTGATTCAGACTAAGACATGCGCAGCTATTATAAATAATAAGTATAAGATATAGCTATATAGCTTGTTAATAAATAATTATTAAAGAATACAAACTATATTAATTAAATTACTGAAATCTGATTTATAATTTCTACTTCAGTCTACTAATAATTTTAAATCACAGTATTAAAGACGAATATTAACGTACTTTTCTATAACAAAGTAACACATTGTACTTCAATAAGTATTAATAATAAAATATTATTTAAATTTTTTAAACTGAATTATTTATATACATTCTATTACAATTTGATAATTCTACAATAATAATATTAGCTAAGAATGCTTTTAAAAATGTCACTGTATTTTTTCATAAATCTGCAAAATAAACATTCATAACAAATTAATATGTATCTAGAAGCGTTAGATAAAATTATATATCTTGAAAATGTATTAGTAATGAGAAATATTCTCCTAGAACTTTTCTTAGCAAAAATTCAATATAATGACTATTGCACAATTCAGTAATTTTTAATTTAAACATTATAAAAATACTAATATAAATCGTAAATATAACTATAATACAGGTAGAAGTTTATATAAATTAAGCAATCGATATCAGTAGACACTTAAAATATCCTCATCAAGTTATAGTAATGACAGAAGAAAACTTTACAAATATAAAATACACCTTAATAACTTTTAACCTACACAACATTGCTTACATTTTTGAAATATATTAAGAGATCTAGATTATACAAATTAACAATATAAGTGGTATCTATCATATATGCGTTTCAATTATTACAATAACAAAAATGAAAAATGCTCTATACGTATGATTTAATCTCCCAGAATTCAGTGTTTGAACATATAATGATATTGACTGAAAAATATTTTTACATGCAGAACACGCTATAAGGTTTTTTAAAAACTTGCTTTTAGCTTGTTCATCTAGTATTTACTTCATTTTTTGCAAAAAAAATACTGAATAAACTCTAAGAACTCATTATTATATTATATAATAGATTATATTTGAGAATAATTATGCAGATTTCTACTATTTTTTCTTCATATTACTCTTTAATCACACGTACTTTTTGGTTTCTATTTCTTGTATCTTGCCTGTTATTGACTAATTGTGTAAAAAATGAATACAAAAAATCTAGTACAGAATTAATCTCTGATCCACAATGGGAAACGCATCAAGCAAAACTAAATACACTTCATGAATATCAGATTCGTGGTTCTTGCATGTATCAAGAAGATCAAAAAAAAATTTATGCAAACTTCTTTTGGCATCAATATTCGCTAAAAAAATACCGTTTATTAATAATTAATCCATTAGGTATTAAAGAGTTAGAAATTATTGTGAGACCTAATATATCATGTCTAAAAACTAAAACTGGACAGAAACATATAAGTCATCTTTCTTCTGATCTAATGCATCAATTCACTGGAATGATAATTCCTCTAGATGATTTAACAGCATGGCTCATTGGTTCTCCTGGGCGCGCAAGAGAATTCGAACTTGATAAAAATCATTTACTAAAATCTGTTACTTTTGAAAATAACAGTGGAAAATGGCAACTTAGTTATTTATCTTATAATAAGAATACTATACCAATATTACCGAAAAGCTTAGAGCTATATCAAGGAATTCGATTAATTAAGATAAAAATAGATAATTGGACTTTAAAAAGATGACGTTAACTTGGCCCTCACCTGCAAAATTAAATTTATTTCTCTATATTATTAGCCGTAGATCAGATGATTATCATGAATTGCAAACATTATTTCAATTTCTTAATTATAGTGATAAAATAATGATAACAACCCGAAATGATAGCCAAATTAATTTGTTAACATCTATGCAAGATATTGATCCCAAAAAAAATTTAATCATCAAAGCTGCGAGATTGTTACAAAAGTATTGTTATGATAATAAACTAGGCTATCAAGCAAACCTGGGTGCTGATATTCGGATTCGTAAAATATTACCAATAGGAGCTGGTATCGGTGGAGGTTCATCCAATGCAGCTACAATTTTTATTGCTTTAAACACACATTGGGAGTCTTCAATTTCTGATGATATTCTAGCCGAACTAGGTATCAGTCTAGGGGCTGATATTCCTATATTTATTCAAGGAAAGGCAGCCTTTTCTGAAGGTATTGGGGAAATTTTAACTCCTGTCTTTCCTCAAGAAAAATGGTATTTAGTTACACACCCTAAAATTAAAATTTTAACATCAAAAATCTTTCAAGATCCAGAATTAAATCGAAATTCCGAAAAACGCTCATTAGTCTCATTACTGCAGACCCCGTATTTTAATGACTGCGAACCAATAGCCAGAAAGCGTTTTTATAAGATTGAACAACTGGCTTCTTGGTTGCTACAATATGCTCCTTCTCGTTTAACAGGAACAGGAGCTTGTTTTTTTTCTGAATTTAAAACACAAGCTGATGCTCTGAAGATATTAAATAAGACCCCATCGTGGGTGCATGGTTTCGTCGCACAAGGAATAAATGAATCACCTTTGCACAAATTCCGCGCTGGGATAACTGATATATCACACTAATAAGTATACCTTTAGTTATATATACTATAATTGGTCAAAAATATATCTCTAGACGTAAGCCTGAGGTTTTTCTCATGCCCGATATGAAGATTTTTTCTGGTAATGCTATACCGGAACTAGCAAAACGTGTTGCTAATCGTCTTTACACTAGTCTTGGAGACGCTGTTGTGAGTCGTTTTAGTGACGGCGAAGTTAGTGTGCAAATTAATGAAAATGTTCGAGGCGGAGATATCTTTATTATCCAATCAACTTGCGCACCAACTAATGACAACCTTATGGAATTAGTTGTTATAGTGGATGCATTGCGCCGTGCATCCGCTGGTCGTATTACCGCAGTTGTTCCTTATTTCGGTTACGCAAGGCAGGATCGTCGCGTACGTTCTGCTCGCGTCCCAATCACCGCAAAAGTTGTCGCCGATTTTCTGTCTAGTGTTGGTGTTGATCATGTTCTGACCGTTGATCTCCATGCAGAACAAATCCAGGGGTTCTTTGATGTATCTGTTGATAATGTTTTTGGTAGTCCTATCCTTTTAGAAGATATGTTACAAAAAAAATTAGACAATCCAATTGTTGTCTCTCCAGATATCGGAGGTGTGGTACGTGCTAGAGCAATCGCTAAGCTCTTAAATGATACTGATATGGCTATAATTGACAAACGTCGCCCACGAGCAAATGTTTCTCAAGTGATGCATATTATTGGTGATGTCTCTAATCGTGACTGTATCTTAGTTGATGATATGATCGATACTGGAGGGACGTTGTGTAAAGCAGCTGAAGCTCTAAAAGAACGTGGTGCAAAACGTGTATTTGCATATGCAACTCACCCAATTTTTTCAGGCAATGCCGTAAAAAATATTACAAATTCAGTTATTGATGAAATCATTGTGTGTGATACAATTCCACTTTCATCTGAAATTAAAGCATTAAATAAAGTTCATACATTAACACTATCCGGTATGTTAGCTGAAGCTATTCGACGCATTAGTAATGAAGAGTCGATTTCAGCGATGTTCGAGCATTAAGGATGTCTTAACAAAATATCTCAACATTATCTTTTCATATAAACAAAGCTTCTATAGTTGAAAGCTCACTATAAAAGCTTTGTTTATATTTATTTTAATAAATATTCATTTTTAAATTTCTAGTGACATTCATTTAAAATAACAAACAATACAAATCACTTGAAAATGACTAATATTCTCAAATGTTCAAGAAGCTACAGGGTTTAAAAAATATTTTTGCTTTCCAATAGAAAAATAAATACTAAATGCATAAACTAAAGACGCTCATTTAAATAAGTATCATGTTTACTACATTTGGAGATGTTATCTTTGATACGTCAAATAATAAAACTCTCTAAAATGACATTAAAAACATAGATTATATAAATTTCTCATCTTAATAAGTACATTAAAATGTCTAAAATATATCAAAGTGTATTTTATTCCTGATATAAATCATGTATGTATATAATTTTATAGAGTAAATATTTTATATCTTTCTATCGCTATATTTTATTTTATGTTATAATACTTTTATTCATATTATAATTTTTAAGCTGGATCTGTATTTTATGTATTGATAATCACGAAAATTGTGTTAACATTTCGATAAGTTCTGATAAAATTTTTTCTAACCACATTGTTTTCTACCTCATCAAGTAAGCTTAGGTATATTGTTGACGATGTTTTAAAATTTTCAAGATAGTATATCAGTACCGTTTCTAAGGTACTGTATAACATACTTTACTAATCCCTGCTGTTAAGCATTTATACTCGTATAAAATAAATTTATACACATTTATTCCTCAGTAGTTTGTCTTTAGATCTTGAGTAATAAAAGTTGCATTGATTGAAATTATCTGTTGAATATTACTATATAGTTCTTTTCTATTTAGCAAATAATATATAAAATGATCATATTTAAACAATTTTGACAAGTTCCCTTAAATAAAAAAATAAAAGCAATTTTATATTATAGTCACATCATTTTTAAAATTAGTAGCTTTTACTAAAAATTAATACTGAATCTTAATTTAAAGCAATATTAATTTTATTTAACATCATTATACTTTTAGTTGTTGATAAAACTTAACTATTTTAGTATACATTTAATTAAGACATAAATAATTTTTCTAACATTATAGATAAAAATGACACTTCATACATTACTTAAATTTATTTTGAGTATTTTATATACAACTATTTGAAATAATTAATATTATTTGTAAAACAATGATTATCTTTTTAGTTGAAATGAAAATATTATAATATTAACTTATGATAGTCAATATTTTTTCGCACACTCATTTTTATCAAAAAATACAATTATTGCACTAATAATAATCCTAAATATATACTGACCTTAATAGAATTCAATAAAGAATCACATAAGCACATAAAATAATCAAATGCAATACTAAATTTTTAATTATAAAACTAAGTCATACTCATTAAATATTGAGTATAAAATAAGCTATTTTATTTTTTATATTTACTTTAATATTACCCAGATTAACATGTTGGCACATTTAAAAACTTTAGAAAATTATTTTTTATTTTTATTGATAGTATAAAAATATTATTTATAATAAGAATTATTTTAATAAACTTTATTTATGATTTGTATATAAGTATTAATTTTTTAAAAATATTCATCTTAACCATTTACATCAATATAAGTAATGTTGTTTATTTTTATTTTACACACTCTACTCTTATACAGTACACTTAAAAACAGTTTTTTATTAATTGTGAAATATATTCCATGAGTAAAATTAAGTTAATTGTTGGGCTTGCAAATCTAGGTGTGGAATATGATAAAACGCGTCATAACGCAGGTGCATGGTATGTGACACTTCTCACTAATCGCTATCATAAAAAACTTAAAAAAGAAGTAAAATTTTTTGGTTACACTTCTTGTATTCATATCAATAGTAATGATGTTCATCTTCTTATACCAAATACTTTTATGAATTTAAGTGGTAAGTCAATTTTAACAGTTGCTAATTTTTATCATATTAACCCTCATGAGATTTTAATAGCACATGATGAATTAAATTTTCCTCCTGGTGTAGCTAAAATAAAACTAGGCGGAAGTAATAATGGTCATAATGGTCTTAAAGATATTGAAAACAAATTTAATAATACAAATTTTTATCGCTTACGAATTGGTATAGGTCATCCTGGTGATAAAAATAAAGTTGTTGACTTTGTTCTTAGCAACCCAACTATTTTTGAGCAGAAATTGATTAATCAAGCTATCGATGAATCCGTAAGATGTACCGATATTTTTCTGACTGATAGCATGGATAAAGCAATCAGTCGTCTTCATAGCTTTAAAGTATCTGCTTAAAATAAAAAAAACCCTAAAACCTATTGGATATATTTCTAAAAGAGTCAGACAATAATACTAGATGAAGCAATATAAAAACAAGTATCAAATATTTCTTAAAATTTTTATATTTGACAGTCTTTAGCTTTAAATGATAAATTTATTAAATAAAATTAATCTTTTAAAATATTAATAAGTATCTAGAAAATGTTTTATTATCGCGACTCACATTAATAAATGAAATTATTTATTAATTTTTCATTTCGTAATTCTTTTTTTAAGTTCTAACGTTACTGATACAGAAATTTATTAATGATACTTTTGATTTTCTCGAATTCATTTAAAATATAGATATTTAATAATTCTGATTAATATCATATAGTCAATCTCATCATTAAATCTATTTTTACAATATCAATAATATTTATACTATAAAATCAGTATCTATAAAAAATAATTAAAACAATTTATATCTATTAAAAAGTACGTAATTTTATACAACTAGATTTTAGTTATATAGTTATAATGAAAGAATTATTTAAGTATAAATAAACTAACACGCTACTAAAATAGCGAAAAGTATAATTCATTAATACTGAGTATTACTTTTAATTTAAATATTTTTTGTTATTACATCAACTGGCATCATCATGTTCATGATCAACACAGATACATAATAGATTTTATTAATTATATTATTGTAATATCAGTAAAATAACAGCTTAAAATAGATTTTTACAATTACACAAAAAAATCATAACATCACATAATGTTCAATTTTATTTAAAAATCTTAATCATGAGTTAATGTAATAGTTTTCTCGCTATCTAAACCATGGTAAAAATCATCGTTAAATGTTCTGAGTCAGAAATAAATTATTAAAAATTTCTGAATGGTTACAATAAAATTTTCAATGACAGTATGACAGGTATATAATTGAAAGTGTATTTTGAATGTAGATCACTATTAATATTCTAATTATTAAACTTATTCATATAGATTATAAAACTTTAAAGAATAAAGCATTATATTTATATCTTAATAATTAATTTAATACTTAATGAATAGAGAAATATACTTGTCATCAATATGAGTATTTTAAGATTACAGTAAAATCTTCACTCCACTACATAGTGCTAAATATAATCTCAATTATCCTAGACTACTAAAAGCACATTCATTTAATCGCCACATCGAGGCACATTTAAACTTCATCACATACATTAAGTAACTCTGAATGCGTACAAACTATAATACAACAGGTAGTATTTTAAAAAGAAGACAACAATATTTTACTAGAACAGTTCTTCTTTTCCTAAATGAAATCTCTGGAATTCTTCAATACACTACGTACACGATATTAAGTAAGTTATATATTAATGTATCATCACGATAAGTATAAAAGTCATCATATCATAATTTACAACGATAACTAGCCAAGCTTAAATAAAATTTTACTCATTAATTGCTGAGTATAATTATAATCATTGTTTGTAATAACTAGATTAATTTTCGATACATTTTGACGTTCACTTTATAATTAAGATACTAGAATATATAGAGATTTAAAATTCATTCTAACTTAGAAACTAAACTAAAAAAGTTTGTAATATAAAAGATCTTCATTATATCAAAAATTATACAGCCTTAAAATAAAACAACGGATTTTAAATCCGAAAACTTATGAATTACTATGATCATTACAAACTCAGCCATTATTTTATAAGTTAGATTACGTTTCATGCAAAATTAAAATATTAGTTTCAGATAAACATTATTTAAGTAAATGTCTCAACTATCTTATCAATTAATATTAGAAATAGCGATATATGTTAATTTATAATAATTGAAATATCTATGATCATGTTAATATGCAAAATTATACTGCTTTTGTCACAACATCAAAATTGTTAATATCTAGCATTTATAGACGAATATGCTATGAAAATAATTTCAATCTTTACGAATACTGTAACTATTTGCTTAAAATATTAAGAAATACTCGATACTGATGTAAATAATCTGGCACTCTAGAATATAAAATTTAGTTTAATTATATCAAAACATAGAAGATGATTTGGAAGTTGATAATAACTCAAAGTTATGTTAACATAAATACATTTAGATAATTATTATATTTCTCTACAATATATAGAGTATATCAACAATTTTAAAAATTGATTTAATATAACAACTTTATTATTTAATAACTTACATTATTATTTCATACAAAATTCAGGAAGCTATCTTGTAGGCTTATTAATGTTCTTGAATCTTTTATTACTATTAGTAAAATCACTCATTTCGATATAATGTTCAATAAAAAAACTACAATAATCATAACTTATTTTCTTGAAATTGAAACCAATACATATAATAAGTTATAATATTTTTATTTAGTGTTATCATACTTCTAGTAACTATAATGCTGCTCTTTAAATAATAATTAGGATTAAAAGTAATTGCTTTCATGAAATTTGTTTATATACATAACAAGTCAGTGTCAGTTATAAAGTGCAACTAGTCAATCTTAATAACAATAATTAGTCATTCATTTTTGGAATATTCTAGTTGAATATTTCATTTTATTATTTTTATTAATTTAAAATATTTTCACACTGTGTTTATTTTCTTATTAAATCAAATACAATAAAATCAATTACATATTTTAAATATTACTATGATAGTAATATTTAAAATATACAACTGAGAAATATTTAATTTATTAATCTGTTATCAAAAAGAAATCTTTATAATATTTTCTACAGGATCGTACTGAAACTATTTCTATACTAAACATTATATTAATGATTTCATAACATATAATATAATGAAGGTATTATTAAAATTATAATATTATTTATAAATCTAAAATACGATAAAATGATAGCTTACCTAATTACTACTATATACTTTTAATGATGACGATCATATAGATCTCTATATCTTCTAATATTTAATATTAAATGAATATTTAACAAGTATTTTAGTATTTGAAATACTATTATTTATAATAATAAAATATTTTACATATATAATATTAAATTATTTAATCATAACATGATCAATAAACTTATTATTTATATAATCTATATAATTATAAACAAACATGTAAATCTATGTATTTATCGTTTTTTAAATATATATAAATAAAATTATGACTTATATTATTGCTCTAACAGGTGGCATTGGTAGCGGTAAAACAACAGTGACTAATGAATTTACTAATTTAGGGATACGCGTTATTGATTCCGATGTTATCGCTAGACAACTAGTTACATTTGGCTCCCCCGCACTTAATGCTATTGTAAACCAATTTGGCGTCAATATTATTCATTCTGATGGTTCACTTAATCGAAAACGTCTTAGAAATATAATTTTTTTTGAAAACAATAAAAAAAAATGGTTAAATAATCTACTTCATCCATTAATTCATCAAGAAACACAAAGACAATTACGGGAAAATGATACCAATTATATTTTATGGGTTACACCGTTACTCATTGAAAATCATCTATCCCATTTGGCTAACCGTATTCTTCTTATCGATGTGACACCTAAAGAACAAATTTCACGTACTATGAAAAGAGATAAGATTAGCAAAAAGCATGTAATTCAGATTTTAAAATCGCAAGCACATAGAGAAAAACGTTTATTGTATGCTCATGACATTATACATAATTACAATGGTAGATTCAATATCTCTCATACAGTAGCTAAATTACACAAAAAATATATGTTATTATCTCAACAGAAATACAGAAACCTACTGTAGGTAAATGAAATTCTATACACTTTATCAATTATGAGTATTTTAAATGCACATCAATTTATAACTTCAATGCAAAATACTATTATAAAAAGTTCATAAATTTACTAGATTATCTTTTTATATTCAGAGATTGTTGTTTCTATTCTATTACTGAATTAATTAAAATAGTTCACAGAGATGATTTGCATGTGATTATATTAAAACATGAAAAACACATACACAAGCTTTAACCATATATGACAGTTTATAATATTAACAATTCATTCATTTGTATTTTTAAAAAATAAAGCGGGAAATAGAAAACGTTAATTTAGCAAAATATCTTAATATTCTTGTCAAATATTGTAGCCTTAAATTTCTAAGAGCTAAATTATAGTCTATATGTGTTTAAAAAGAGAATATTCAGCCATCATTAACAAAATGGACTTGATAATTCTCAATATATCTTATAATTATGTTATATTTAATTATAATAAATAAAAATTTAGAATTTAAAAGTAAAATTTCACATCATAGATTGTACTAAAATAAATTTTTTATAATAAACAACTACTAAGATCTGATGCGATACTTTCCTTAAATAATATAAATATATGTTAGATTGATCATTTAAAAAATAAAATTCAAACACTTGATACGGCTCTTTCGCGTACTGTGAATTTTGTTTTGCTAATTTTATGTATACAAGTATGTTTCTGTGCGATTTAGGAGATATAAAGACATTTTTCTCTATATCTATTACTATCAATTAGTATGATCACATAAGACAAACTATCAATGTCTAATACAACGTATCGTTTGATACTAAAGAGTATCAACACTTATATAATAGTTTTACAATCTGCATCTGCGAATTAAGACTTTATGCATTAACACTTTAAAATAGTATATCTGCTCCTAAATACTGCTGATAAAAACTCAGCAACCATATGCATTCTATTAATTATAATTGAGTTAACTATTTTTCTGATAGTTTCTCTTTTAAACTTACAAGATAAATATACAATATTTTTATTAAAAAGTACTGAGAGAATCTTAATCTTGATAAGTAATATTTCGCATATGAAGTAGCGAACAAATACGTATATATTAATTTTCGTGTATGCATTGTTTTACTTCTAAGAAATACGTTTTTACATTATTATAATTTTTTGACTAAAATTACTAATAAATGTATTCTACCATTCTAGTGAAATACACACAATAATCATACTTAATAAAAGACCTAAATAAACTTTAGTCTAATTATTAGACTATCTAGCGGAATAATGACATTTCAATCATTTAAAATTTTACCTATCTAATCTCTATCAATAATAAAAATATTGATAATATATTAACTAACTCTTCTCTTCAGAACAGTGTTAGTATCTAGAGTTTTTTATTTACAAAGTAACTACCTAATAACATAAAGTTTTAGACTTATCTTTACGATTGACAGTGTGTGTCATGCGGTTTATAATAAAACAAAAATTACTAACGCAAAATTATATATAATAGATATCCATTGTTACTAAAATAAATTTCTATTGAAAATTCTTATAACGTATTATCTGCAACATTACGTTTTAAATAAATGTAAAATTTTTAACTGAGTTTATAATGATAAGTGTAAAATAGAAATTAATGATTATAAGCAAGAAGTAATTCAAATATCTAGATTATTATCTTGTCTCTAAGTACAGAAAAAATATAAATAACAAAACAAAACATAACACACAAAAGTTCCAGAAAATTATTTTAATAATTCTGAAATATCCAATATTTGCTCATGAAATATACTGATTAAATCAGGTAAACATCAGTCTAAAACATGCTACATTCTTCCCATTATTTTTCAAGAGAAAAATTTAATGAAAATATTAGACAAGTAAGTAAAAGATATACAAGAAAATCTTATATTTACCGTCTATATTATAGCTATATCAGTAAAACTATTATTTCTTGATTTCCTCAAAATAAAAGATATGCTTTAATGACTCTGACTAAGTAAGAAAAATAAGTTATACAAACATTTTTGTAAACAGATCTATTTGATCTTTTGATATCTAAAATAAAATGGTTTCTAAAAATAACAAGAATATTTCAAGTTATTTTATAAGTATCAATATAAAAAGAGCAAGAATTTTCGAAATATGCGTAATGCATTACTATAATCAGATAAACATAGCGGAACTGTATATTATGCACAGTTTTTTAAAAAAGATATTATTTAATTATATATTTAAATATATCTATTAATATTAATGAATCATTATTTAAGATCAATTACTCATACTGAAATAAGGATATCTTTACTTTAGTAACAAGATTTTATATTCTCAATTATTTAATGATAAACGCTATGGTATCATGATTACATTACATAACAAGAGTAAATAATAATCAAGAAAAATAAAAACATTTAAAAATTTTATTAAAAGTTCAGAACATTAAATAACAACATGAAAATCTTTTTATTTAATTGTCTTTATGAATGTTACACTTAACTAATAGTTTTTAGCTTAATTCATATATTTATAGTTTGTGATTGTTTTAGTTAGTAGACTATTGCAATATCTGTAAAATACACAAAACACTCAGCATTATACATAGCTTATATAATATATGTTTTTAATCACAAACGAGATAATATAAGTAAAATTTATTTATAACTAGAATAGATTATATTTACACAAAACAATGATCTTCTTTTTTAATCAAAATCTATCAAAATCTTTTGATTCCTCTTACAATTATTTCAATATAAGAAGTTCATTAAAGATAAAAACATAGCAGAGCTGTAATAGTATTCAGAATTTTTAATTAATTTCATTAATAAAACATTACACATCTAATACGTTTCTTTATATTTCACTGAGGCGATCAGAAAGTGTCTGTAGTGGTAATAATTTATTTATTGCTGAAAATGTGGACCATGCAAACATCATATATATATTCATATATTTATTAAAAAAATAAAATAAAATTTTTTTTGATAAGTTATTCTCATGAATCATGCACATTTTCCATATAGCGTTGTTTTATATTTAAGCTGTAAAAATTACTAAATCTCTCATTCAACATCAGTAATGTATTGAAGTTTTTAAATGTATGATTTAAAAAGTGAATTATGCTTTTTAGAAATTTTAATAACTTTTAAAAGTACTCTGTAATTGTATTAAAATTTATATATCAATACAAAATAAGATTGAATAATGATGAGTAAAATACACAATCGATCACCTTTTATCTCATTAATTTAACAGCATTTTATTATAAATAATAAAACAATTATTTTATATAATATATTGTAAGAAAATCTAAAAATAACTGTTAGTGATTTTCACAGTAGTACTTTCTAATGCAAGGATATAGGTCATATGATTTCAAATCAACCTCTGATATTGATATTATTGCGAACTAATAACAAAGTTAACAGCAAGCAACATTGATAATAAATTTAATAAATTAATAGTATATTCATCTTTACAATCTAAAATCTGAGGTTTTACTATAGTTTTGTCAAATAGTATTATATTAAAAATTTTAGACAATTTAGTTGATTTATTCTTTTCATTTTAAGTCTATTTCGCATAATTATCGTATGATGCTGATGATCAGAATTTTTATACTGGGAGAGTATACTACTGACGCATTTCTTTTAACTAAGGATGATAAAGATAATTTTATAGATTTAGTACATATTTAAAAATATCATAAGAATAATATCTTAAAGAATAAATGGTATATACATTGTAGTATGTATTAATTAACATAGACTATATATTTTAAAATATAATAAATATCTTGTCTAAATTAGTTCTGTCTATAAACTTTAATACCTTCAATATAAATACCCTACGTTATCTATTGTAGTAAATTATACTATAAAATATACATTATTATGAGAAATAAAAGCATAGCATACATTTGCATTTTAAGAACAAAATATAACCTTTAATAATTCAGAAAGTTTAGCTAAAATTTACGATTATTTATATTGCATAAATAATCGCGTGTATTAGTATAATATAAAACTTATAATATTGCAAATGACTCTCAAGAAAATAAAAAAATAGGTGTATATTGAAGTACTAAGTTATATAATTTAAAACATAAGAAAAGAAATATCAAGTAGTAAAAAATTATTTTAGCATTAAAGAATAAGATACTTAGCTTTATGATTATAAACTCGTAAAATTATAAGTTGTATATTTGAGTCACGATGATGATGAGATTTCTACAAAATAAAATGCCTTATTTATTTTATGAGTATTAATAAATTAGTAATTATTCAGACCTCATTTATACTCACGATCACTATAGAAAAAGTGAAAATGATATTATGTAAGTAAATTTATAAAATTGCTCGAGTGAAACATAGGCATTGAAAAACGTATCTCTTCTTTTAAAGAAATCTACTAACGTATTTCGCTGAATAGCAATTAAGAATATTAACTTTTTACAAATATTTACATCGTTTCTAGAAAAATTATTTTTCATAACAAACTTTGTTTAAATGACTTGTATAATAGTTAAAAAATCTTATGCTGATATAAAATTCTTACAAATATTGTAGCATCATGAAAAACTATTTTATAACTATCTGACTAGAAATAAGTGACTCCTATCGGCGATAAAACCTCAAAATATTTTTGAGTCAATGGGATATTATTTCTGTTATTAGATACAAAATTTAGTTACTCAATCACTTAGTGGTGCTTAATTCGTTATCATCAGATTACTGTTTTTATAATTATAAAAACGCATTCCATTTTAAAACTTTATTAATTTCAATGTTTTGTGGATTATAAATCCTAACTATTAAATATTAATACTATTTTATAGTTAATCATATTAGTAACTTGCATCTCAAGAACTAATATCTTAGACAATTATTCATGATCAATATAATTTATAATATCCGTTATTTTTATCAAGATTAGATGGTGACTTTAATACACTATTAATTAACTACAGCTATGATTCTCACTGTAATAGTCTGTACTAATTTTCTTACACATTATTTATATCATAGAATCAAAATAGTATAACTCTCATTGAGAAAAGCATTTTTTAATAAACTTAGTTTCTTATTTCATAATATTAAAACATTAAACAATGATCATAAAACTTTTTAACAAAGCGATTGAAGAACATTTACTCACACCACTCGATGTGCAATTTGCTTACAACATCACAAAATGTAAAAATCCAGCATTACTTTTAATCACTGCACTCTTGAGTGCAGAAACGATCTCTGGGCATGTTTGTTTAGCATTGTCAGACATTGTCCCAGACAAATTATTCTCTGGTCGTTCTTCTGAATTAGCAAAAGAATTTTGGTGTGCGATAGGAGCACTAGATGCTAAAGAAATATATTTAACTGTTAAAAATGCACAATCTGTAGCATTAGCCGGTGAAAATAAACTTTCACCTCTTGTATTGTCAGGAGACTTTTTGTATTTCCGACGTCTTTGGCAGGATGAGCAAAAAGTTTTTAAATATTTTTCATATCCTATTGAACAGAAGTATGATACGCAAGCTATAAAATTAATTTTAAATTCTCTCTTTCCAAAACACGATAAAGAAATTAATTGGCAAAAAATTGCTACTGCTATCGCTGTTACTAGTCAAATATCTATAATATTAGGTGGTCCAGGTACAGGAAAAACAACAACAGTTGCACAAATATTAATTATTTTAATTAAACTATCTATTAACAATAATAAAAATATTAAAATTGAATTAGCAGCACCTACAGGTAAGGCTACATCTCGCTTAACAGAATCTTTAGGAACTGCATTAAATCTTTTATCATTGACCCATCAAGAACGTCAAATGTTACCTAATAAAGCTAAAACATTACATAAATTACTTGGAGCTAAACCAGAAAGTCAACATTTTCATTATAATCGAGAAAACCTTATTGAAGCAGATATTTTAATTATTGATGAAGCCTCTATGATAGATTTATCAATGATGGCAAATCTTATTGAAGCTTTGCATGTCAATACAAGACTAATCTTTTTAGGTGATCAAAATCAGCTAGCTTCTATAGAGTCGGGTGCTGTTATTAAAGATATCTGTGAGTGTACGAGTATGGGATATAGTTTTCAACGTACTCAAGAACTTACCCAGCTAACAGGCTATTCACTTAATAAGTTTATAGCAAAGAAAGGACCGTTAATTAGAAATAGTATTTGTTTTTTACGTAAAAACTATCGTTTTTCGTCTTCTTCAGGTATTGGTCAGTTAGCTGTTTTAGTTAATAAAGGCAATGCAAAACTCGTAGAAAGGTTTTTGAAAAAAACATTCAGTGATATAAATAGTTATGTACAAAATGATGAACATAATTATTCTCAGATGCTATTAACAGCAACAGGATTGTATCATAATTATTTTTTGAAAATCAAAGAGAATAATTCACCTGAAGAAATTTTACGTGCATTTAACCATTACCGTTTACTTACTGCGTTAAGAGAAGGCCCTTATGGGATGATAGGACTGAATGAAAAATTAGAAAAATTACTTTGTAAACAAGGATTTATTTACTGTCCTTTTAATAGATGTAATAAATATTATGCGGGTAGGCCTATTATGATAAGCGGTAATGATAACGCACTTAGTTTATTTAATGGTGATATTGGAATTATTTTACCTGATAATGAAGGTGTACTTAAAGCATATTTTCAGTCTTCAGATGGTAAAATTAAGGATATTCAATTAAATCGTTTGCCTTTACACGAAACAGCTTATGTAATGACGGTACATAAATCACAAGGTTCAGAATTTACGCATGCCGCATTAGTTTTACCAAAATCATATTCCCCCATCATTACTCGTGAGCTTATATATACTGGAATCACAAGAGCAAAAAAAGAACTTTCTTTGTACTATAACTTAAAAATATTACGTCGAGCAATTGAAACACCAAGTAAACGACGTAGCGGATTAGTAATGCAACTAAACAGTTTAAACTGAGCTTGATCACGCTCTTAACATCAAATACCTAAATATTAATGTAAACTAAAAATTATAATAATATATATACAGAACAATACAACGATAAGAATAACGCTAAAATCGAGTATTAAACTAACAATACTTAATAATTTTAAGTATTTTACTACATATTATGTCTAAAGATGAAAATATTTTAGTATGTTTAGAACAATAAGTATTTCATTAGATACCAATAAAAAGTTTACGTATGTAGTGAAAAATAAAATATCAGACTTATTATTCAACTTATTTTGTGCAAAATACTGTCTAAAATTTTTATATTTAACTATGTATAATGAGGATCTTTTGACTCTATTGAATTCTCAAAAATTGTAACACAGTAATTTACTTAGTACTAAATAAATGATGTGCATAATAAAATAATATTAATACAATTGATGATAAACTTAATACAAAGAATTAATATATTATAGTTATCTATATTATTAAAATAAAACTAATTAAATTTCTATCATATTATTCTAAAGAACGTTATCTAGAAAATATTTATACAAGTACTACCTTTATAGAGTGGTAATGAATAAAGAAACTCATTTAATATAGAGAAAGATGGTGATCATTCAATTATTCATTTAGAACTCTTATTCTAAAAAAATTTTTTCTAATTTTATTTATTATTAGTTTCAGTAATTTCTATATAAATAATAGCAATAATAGTAGTTGTTAATATCATTTTTTCGAAATGTTTATTACTAAATTTTAATAATGAGTAATTATAATTTAGTGCCTAACATAAATACATCGTCAAACATTTTATTTTAGTTCTATAGTAAAAATAAACGATCTCATTTCATTCACATTACTATTGATAATCACTTAATGATTACCAATGCGGGCTAATAATTCAATAATTTATTAATCAAACAATAAATACCTGTAACTAAATATTTTTCATCATAGTAGTTACTTAATGACCAGTAGAGATTTATGAAATTTACTAAAATACTATATCAGATTATTTTTCCTAATTATTTGAGAAATGATACATTGAAATTTTAAGTTTTTAAATTTAACGTCTTGAGAATACCATCTGATATAATTTTTATACGAAAACATTTATTATTATTGAGATACCTCATTTAGCTTAAATTAATTTTTTAACTTACATCTTTTTAACATTTTTGAGAGAAATTAAAATACCGTAACTCTCGTAGGTATTAATAAATCAATAGTAATTGTTCTTCATCAATAAAATAAATCGATACAATAATTAACACACTCGTTAATAATGTATATAACATTCAAATAAATTTTACACTTATCGTTGCATCGATATCTTAAATATATAACTCAGTGATATTCAGGGTTTATGCCGTTGTTTAATACTCGATAATAATAGCTATCTTTAATCTATGGCGATTTATCTTCTTTAAAATAATTCTTATTTTACTAAACTTTAAAGAATTATTGTCTAACTACATCACGGTTGAGTTATCTCAACTTAATGATAGAGAAACAATATATATATTGTTGATCAGAAAAAAATAAAGATTACTCTCAATCTTAGACCCTTCTCGAAATAACCTAAGAAGTTTTATGTTATAATATTTCTCTATAATACTCTATATCCTAACTTCAATAATAGACATATTTTATGTTCATAATATATATGAATATTTTTAAGATAATCTAAAATTATTCTAGATTTTAATACACTCATGTAATTTAAAATAGAAAGATTCACAATAAAGAAGTATACTTAAGGTATATATTTAAACTTTACGTTTATAAAGGTTATCGAGGAGTTTATAGCCTATATATTATGTTAATTTAGAAGTGTTCAATAGGTTATTTTTTGATCTTTCTGAAAACTCCTACCCGCATTGATTCACTTAAAACCGAATAACCTTGCGTGGCTATAATACAGTTACTTACTAAAGTATTAATATTAATTTTAGCATGATGATCTCTTTTGTTTTAGTATTAACTAAGTTATTTAAAATGCTTTTATTTCTTACAAGATAATAGCATCGCTTTCTGTTCTGCAACATTATATAAACAATCTATCATTGTTTTTTCATATCATTCATGTTATATATAAAAATATAACATGTAAAAGGAATACTGAAAGTCAAAAAATAAAATCAATAGTAACTATTGCATTCCTTAGATTTTTTTTAAACATATATCAGTCATAGACTGAACTTTGAGTGCTAACAATCAATTAATAGAACTAAAATTTATTACCATCTCTTTAGTATCCTAAAAAACTTTTTATTTTATTAATAAGAAAATTTAATAAGCTAAATCAATAATTAATTAAATTAATCTGATTTAAAAATGTACAACCATATTTAGATAATGTTTATGTCTCAAATTAGAATACGTGTCAGAAAATAGAAACACATACTATGTGAGCACACTGAACGTAAAACTTATCTATTTAAAAATATTTTTTGTTTTACAACAAGCATAAATTTTTTTCAATCATTAAAATTTTCTTCACAATACTAGAAATTATTAACTATAATATAATTCTTAATAAGAAAATTATCTACAATATATTTTATTATTATATTTAAAAATATATATAATAGCGCTATTGTTATTCATTATAGCAATAACTTCACATTTCTAAATTCTAACAAACAGTAAATAAATAGATAGTATTCATGTAATTTTTTTTAGAAAAACGCTGAAAGTAATGAAAATATAGTTTAAAAATTTTATATAGAGATTCTTAATATAACTCACATCCTTATGTCATCTTAATGCACACAATATCAAACACAACAATACAAATCGCATACAATGATCATCTATATAAAAATTACTTCTATTAAATATAGTATTCTAAACCTTGACTTTATATATTTTCAGTAGCAGCGCTTACTTTTATGGATATCCAAGGTATTTTCTAGTTTAAAATAGATCTATAATCACGTTCATACATAAATATAATACTTTATCCAATAACAATGATATATTGAGATCATTTTAAATTATATATAATATTTACTAAATAAAATTATTGCAATGGAATAAGGAAATAAATTTTATATCTTATTATGCGTGTAAAGTTTTCAATTTAAAAAAACAATGTTATTAACTAAAAAATATTTATTAATATTAATCTGTAATGAAAGATAAATTATTTCAAATTTTTATATTAAATTATTAATTATTTTAATCGACCATGACACTGTTTGTATTTTTTATGAAATCCGCAAGGGCACGGATCATTACGACCTATTTTATTTTTTTGTTTTATAATTTTAGATTTTAGTTCAGAATTGAGTGATTTTTCAGGTGATTTATTAGTCCAATTTTGACTTTTTTTTAATTGTTTTACTTCTTTTTTACTACAGAGTGCTAAATCTTTCATTTCTTCTGGTAAACACACTTGCACTTTAAACAGTTTGCTTATTACTTCATACTTTAATGTTTCAAGCATATCAGAAAACATATGAAAAGATTCGCGTTTATACTCTTGTTTTGGATCTTTTTGTGCGTATCCACGTAAGTGGATACCTTGACGTAGATAATCCATAGATGCTAGGTGTTCTTTCCAAAGAGTATCTAATGTTTGAAGCATAGCAGCTTTTTCAAAATTGCGTATGATTTCAATGCCAAGCACATCTTCTTTTTGTTGATACACTTCAATTACTTTAGTACAAATACGCTCACGAAGTATATCTTCACATAATTGAGGTTCTTTTTGTAACCATTCTTTTATTGGTAGATATACATTAAAATCATGTATAAAATGTTTTTCTAGACCTTCAATATCCCACATTTCTTCTAAAGATTTTTGTGGAATATATACATTGATTGTTTTATTGAATACGTCTTCACAAATACTCTTAATAGTTTCTTGGATATCACCAGAATTTAGTAAATCATTACGCTGAGCATAAATAACACGGCGCTGATCATTAGCAACATCATCATACTCCAGAAGCTGTTTACGAATATCAAAATTACGATTTTCAACTTTACATTGTGCATTAGTAATTGCCTTCGTGACCCATGGATGTTCAATAACTTCCCCACGTTTCATCCCTAATTTACGCATAATACTAGTCATTCTATCCGACGCAAAAATACGCATTAACCCATCTTCCATTGAAAGATAAAAACGTGAAGAACCAGGATCTCCTTGACGACCTGCGCGACCGCGTAATTGGTTATCAATACGACGAGATTCATGACGCTCTGTACCAATAATATGTAAACCACCTGACGCTAATACCGCATCATGACGAATTTTCCACTGAGCTTTAATTTCATCAATATGTCTTTGAGTGGGTTTTTCTAAACGCGCAACATCTGACTGCCAACTACCACCTAGCATAATATCTGTACCACGACCAGCCATGTTAGTAGCAATAGTTACTGCACCGGGTTGACCTGCATTAGCAATGATATCAGCTTCCATAGCGTGGCTTTTCGCATTTAAAACATTATGTCCAATCTTTTCGTTTATTAATGCACTAGAAATTAACTCTGATTTTTCAATTGAAATTGTTCCCACTAAAACTGGCTGCCCATATGCTGTCCTGTTTCGAATATCTTGAATAATTGCATTAAATTTTTCTGCTTCATTTATATAAACTAAATCAGGCAAATCTTTACGTATCATAGGACGATTTGTTGGAATAACAATTGTATTTAACTTATAGATCGCACTAAATTCAAATGCTTCAGTGTCTGCAGTGCCAGTCATACCTGCTAGTTTTTGATATAAACGAAAATAATTTTGAAAGGTAATTGAAGCTAATGTTTGATTTTCATTTTGAATCTCAACGTATTCTTTCGCTTCAACTGCCTGATGCAAACCATCTGACCAACGACGCCCTTCCATTTTGCGGCCAGTATGCTCATCAACGATAATAACCTGACCATCTTTAACGATATAATCAACATCACGCGTAAATAATGTATATGCACGCAAACCCATCATAACATGATGCATAAGTATAATGTTCTTTTGACAATACAGAGATTCTCCCTGCTCCATTAACCCTTCTTTTATTAGAAGATCTTCCACTAAGATTAAACCACGCTCAGTAATTGTTACTTGACGTGATTTTTCATCAACAGAAAAATGACCTTCACCTTGAAAAATATCTGAATCATCTTTTTCTTGACGTTTTAATTTTGGAATCAATTTGTTAATTTTTTTATATAATACTGAGCTATCTTCAGATGGACCTGAAATAATTAGTGGTGTACGTGCTTCATCAATAAGAATAGAATCTACCTCATCAACTAAAGCATAATACAATTTACGCTGTACACGTTCTTCATGGCAAAATATCATGTTATCACGTAAATAATCAAATCCAAATTCATTATTTGTACCATAAGTCACATCAGCAGCATAAGCTGCACGTTTCATACTAGGAGTCATACCTGGTAAGTTGATTCCAACTGTAAATCCTAAAAATTCAAATAAAGGGCGATTATTTTCAGAATCACGTCTTGCTAAATAATCGTTTACAGTAACAATATGAACACCTTGACCTGTCAATCCGTTTAAGTAAGCAGGCAAAGTTGCAGTCAATGTTTTACCTTCACCTGTACGCATCTCAGCAATACAACGTTCATTCAAAACCATACCACCAATCATTTGAACATCAAAATGACGCATACTGAAAACGCGTTTACTAGCTTCACGAACAGTCGCAAAGGCTTCAGGAGTAATGCTTTCAAGACTTTCATTCTTGTTCAGACGATTTCGAAACTCTTGTGTTTTTGATTTTAGCTCATTGTCACTAAATTTTTCAAAATCAGTCTCAAGAGAATTAATTTTTTCAACTTTTTTACGCAGCTTACGAAGCGTATGATCATTACGACTACCAAAAATTTTGGTAAGTAGTTTTGTTAGCATCTTTATGTTTTCTCAGTTAATTAAAATAATTACTAAATAGTATAATTATTTATTATAGACGATATACTTTATATCAAAGACGAAAAAATAGTTATTCGCAGAAGATAAACAGTTATTAAAATAAAAAAATACTTTATACTTGAGAAAACTAAATCGTAAACTAATAAATATCAGTCATAAAAAAGACCAATATATCTATTAAGTGAAGTCACGTTTCATCTCATTGCATGCAAAACACTACTAACATCGCATATAAAGTATTTAATACAATTTTTTATAAAACAGTCAATTTTCTTGTTTATTCTGTTTCATTATATAATCATTTTCAATTGCAAAAATGCAAAGGTTAATTTCCTTATCACATTTTTAATATTAATATTGTTATGGATAATTAATAGAAAAAAGATTAATGAATAGCATTGAAGTTGTTGCTGAAAAAATAAAACATGAAACGTATTGATCACTTGATTTTTCCAATTAATAGAAAAAGAATTAAATTGGGTTTTACCTGTCTGACAGAGTATTATAATAGCAGACATACTAAAATTTGTGCCAGTACTTATAATAAAAGTGAAACAAGAAATATTGTGTACAAAATTTTTTTCAAAAGGTAAAGATGTTGATCAAATTCTTATGCTTTTCTTTGATACAGTATTTTGAAGTTATTACGATATAATACATAAATTACACTTTAGTATTTTCTTAACTCATGAAATGGAGATAAAAAAATGAGAGATAGTTATCCAAAATCACTGCTTTCTCTTCTCAAGAATTCTCTCGTAACTACCCATCACCCATTACAAATAATTCAACACAATGCTAAGATAATAAATAAATTAAATCTAATAGTAAAAAGCTTGTTACCTTCTGAAACAAAACTTATATGCCGCGTTGCACATTACCGTAATAGTATTTTAATAATCGAAGTTGTTAACGCGAGCTGGTTAATGCGATTAAATTATGAAAAATTCAATTTAATTTCTACACTACGTAAATCTATTCTACCATCTTTATTTTCAATCGATATCAGAATTAATCCTCTTCTCATGAAAAAAGCAGTTGAAAATAGTTCACTTAATAATCAAACAGTTCAATATGCAATACTTTTAAATAAACGAAAAATCAGTACGGATACAGCACAACATCTACTTCGCTTAGCACAAAACAGCTCAAAAAAATTAAAAGAAAGATTAGAAAGATTAGCTGCCTTGGCTGATAAGCCAGAGCATTTTTAAACACAACATATCTGATCATTATAAATCTATTTATGATTAATTAAATATGTACAAAATAATAAACTGTAATTAAATCTTACTACCTAAATAAAAACAAAATTTTATTCACTGTCTACATCTTTAAATAGAAAATAGAGATCTAGGAAAGATTTTTAACGAATTTTACCATTAAAGAATTTCATATGTAATAAATTGTTTATATCTAAGTATTATGCTGCTGATATTTATTACTATTGAAATTAATAATTATTTATTACTCTCAAAGTTGAATATCTATATCAATCTTATAAAAAGTGATTATCCTAGACTAGCATGCATTGAATCGGAGATTACTTTTTCTATCTTACGAATAATAGAAAACAATATTAATAATTTATTTTGATCCTCCAGGAAACGCACTTGAGTCATATCAATAATAAGCCACTTTTTAATACAAATTTTTTATAATATTATTCTTTTCGTTTACTTTATTACTACTTAATTTTATTAATTATTTAAAATTTTTCAGAACTTTTATCCTCTTTTTTAGAATTGTTACATTGAATTATTTCATGTGTTTTGTTTTAAAAATAAAAATTAGCATAGTAATATTCAGTGAGCAACACTATAATAAAGTAACTATTACCGATCTCAGTAAATAACGTAGATATGTTCAGAAAAAAGTAACTTTAGATGCGATATTTTATGCATAACTATGCTCTTTAAGACATACGTAACAATCACAAATACTCCAGAGTATATTTTACTCGAAATATCATACATTATTCTTTCACACTTTGAAAAGAAAAATAATTAAATTGTACTTCATTTTACTAGGATTAGTATTTAAAAATGATTGCTTAAGTTAATTTAAATAATAATTAAAAATGTATAACTATTTCATGATGATTAATGCATAAAAACTTCATTACATGAATCCAATTAGTCTTACTAACTACATTAAGAAAAAAAGTTTTTATCATCAAACAACAGATTACGGTAAGATTTTTAAGGATATTTTTCTATTGAAATGACAATATGTTGTATGTAAGAGGTAATATACCTTGACAACTTTTAGTCCGTACATAAAATACTTATAATATGTTTAAAATATGTTAGTATTCAATATTAATGAAGGTAAAGTATGTAAAAATACTAGTTATTATATATTAAAAGCAATCATTAAGAGAGTAAAATACAATACATTCTATATTTAGAATATAATATCTAAGAATTGAGATGTTACTGTACATTTTTTAGTCTAAAAATATCTAGAATATAAAAAATCAGTAAAAAAAATTTAAATACTTTTCTAAAATTTATCTTCATGATTACATGAAATAAATTATTAAATTTTAATATTGAAGATTGTGATTTTAAGTTATTGAGTTCCATTTTTATCTACATCTTAAATTACATGAACAATTTAATTGATAATGTATCAATATACTTTATTAATACAATCGTCAAGGATAAATTTTATGATTGTATTAAACAATAAATATTATGAATAAAATAATTTAAAAGACTGATAAAATAGCTATTTACTAACATACAACATATCTTAGTATTCAATAGAAAAATATTACACACTATATATAAGATATTTTAGAAAACTACTTAAATTTTTACATTAATTTATCTGCATTTCTTTTAGATATTTTTTGACCACACAATTATTATAACCATTATGATTCATAATAATTATAATATGAAATTTATTAACCACCATTAATACGTATAAAATTAATCTATATAGTTTTATATTAATTTTATTTGTGTAATAATATTATTAATTCATACTTCTACTCCAAGATTAATGCATTAACTTGTTTTTGTGAAATGAATGTTTAAATGAGATCATAAAAATCACTTTCTTTAATTATTCAAATGGTTATATATCTAGTACAACAGAAATCATGACAAAAAATATATAATTAAACGTTCAGAACATACTCATCAGCTTTCTATGACCATTATCATTATTTAACTATTATTATACTCAAGACAATTATACTTTTGCCGATACTGTTACTAAATTAGTGCGTAATTAAGATTACTAGAATTAGCATCAACATATCTGAAGTATTTTTTATTAATTATATAGAAAATACGATCGTTAAGCAATAATCATGAACCACAAACTATTTTTGAATTATAAATTACAATAACCTCTTGAATTTTAAAATTCATCTTGTTCACAATATTATTTTTAGCATAAAATATCTTATTAATTTCTTTCAATTCTATGAAATATAATGAAAATCTAAAATTTAAAAAAGACATATTACGCAATCTTTTATTTTTGAATGATGTTGATTTTTATTTCAACATGTAATGTATTTATTTTAATAACAATAGTATTAGATAAAGTAGATAATTGTTACTGATATGATCTAATTAATCATGAAAATACTGTTATTATATTCCTTTAATTAGCATATGCATATTGTTTAAATAAGTGAGTTAAGTATATTTAAATAAAAACGTTTCATGCTATTGCTCGCTGGTGTATAACTTCATTATAAATATACATATTTAAATTATTCTATTATAATTGAAATTAATTTTTATGAATCAACATTATAATAAATTTTTTATTTATTGATTAATCTATTAAATTGTTTTTTAGAAAATAGGATTCAATATATGAAATACATTGGAGCGCATGTCAGTGCTTCTGGAGGTGCTGATCAAGCCGTTATTCGTGCTTATAAAATTAATGCCACTGCTTTTTCATTATTTACAAAAAATCAACGTCAGTGGAATACTCCCCCTCTAACAAAAGATATAATTCAAAAATTTAAGACTAATTGTGCTAAATATGGCTATGGTAAACACCAAATTTTGCCTCATAACAGCTATTTAATTAACTTAGGCCACCCCGAAAGAAAATTATTAGAAAAATCACGAATAGGATTTATTGATGAAATGCAGCGTTGTGCACAACTTGGAATTAATTTACTGAATTTTCATCCTGGAAGTCATCTCAAAAAAATTACAATTAATAATTGTTTAGCTCGTATCTCTGAATCAATTAATATTGCATTAAATGAAACACAAAATGTGATTGCAGTTATTGAAAACACTGCAGGTCAAGGTTCTAATTTAGGTTTTCGTTTTGAACATTTAGCAAGCATAATTGAAGGAGTACATGATAAAAGCCGCGTAGGTGTTTGTATTGACACCTGTCACGCTTTTGCTGCTGGTTATGATCTGCGTACAAAAGAAAATTGTGAAAAAACCTTTAAAGAATTCTCTGATATTATTGGTTTTAAATATCTGAAAGGTATGCACTTAAATGACGCAAAAAGTCAGTTTGGTAGTTGTGTTGATAGACATCATAGCTTAGGTGAAGGTAATATTGGTTCTACACCTTTTATCTATATTATGCAAGATGTACGTTTTAATAATATCCCATTAATATTGGAAACAGTTAACCCAGACATCTGGCCAAAAGAAATTGCGTGGTTGAATTCTCATCAAAGTTACGATTTAAAATAATATATACACACACTGTAAATCAATTAACTTTATGTTAATTTGCAAGTTAAAAAACTTTAAAAATTGTAAAATATAAAACAATTTAAAATCAATTATTAAATAATTTTTTATTATCATGCTATATAATCATTTTCAGAATGCGAGATACATGTATATGTGAAACACACTACTTATCTCTTCGAGATCAGTACAATATTTTACATATAATTATGCTATTCACATTTCATATATGTACTGATATTCATAATCTCTAATAATTTTTTCATTCTTTATAACAATATAAAGTTATTATAATTAAAATATGTTCACTAGTCTTTTGTTTAGTTAGATACTTTTATTTTTAAATCAATACCAGATCAAATAATGTTACTTAACCAACGAATCTTTTATTTATTTTATATGATACAATAATGGCTAAATATTTACGATTCGATTTTTAAATATATTTTATAAAGATATTTAAATCATGATATTAACAAAAATCAGAAGATTATCTTTCAACTTTATTGAAAGTATTATTTTTATTGTTCATGCATGTCAATTATGAAACACCTATTAAATATTTTTTCCTGAAAAATAAAACAAATAAATAATTAAAAAACTAAAGTGGAATGCATCTAAATATCTTTCATAAATTTTTATATGTAACAGTATTTGTGAATAATAAAATATATGTTCGCTCAGTAAACACTTGAAGATTATATAAAGTATCAAAAGTATACTCTATTTTCGAATACTCTGTATTACATTTAGTATAATATATCTAAAATAGAATACATATCTTTGTTATCAGCAACATTTTACTAACAAAAGTTAACATATGGCAGTGTTTTTATGAAAACTTAAAACTACTACGGCGCTGTGTCTATTTAATACTCGTTCTAGACATCTGGGATCTATTTATATGAAATTATCCTTTTGAATTTTTGAATAGCTATATAAAAGTATGATTTTAAAAAATTACTCAGGAGTAAATGTTACTACATACTGATTTTAAATATATATTAGTATGTAAATATCTTAAGCCACTGAGTAGTCATTAGCTCATTCATAACAAAACTTTAGCTGATTCCAATACTTCTCAACTAATATTCATGCTGTAGAACTTTATGCTGTCAATAAAATATATAAAAATTATGTTTAAAAAAATCGAAATACATTTTAAAAATAAAGCTAAATATAATGAGAAAGATTAAAAATAAATATACAACTTACTAAATAATTTTAGTGGATTCATTAATTCAAATGAATCATTTTAAAGAAACGCTATATGTTAAATAAAAATAATATATTCAGATTTAGGTTTCTTTTTTAGAATTATATAATAATTAATATGAATACTGATGTTAAGTAGGCATACAGGTTATTTGATTGAAATGTGTCTAAAATACAATATGACAATATCTAACTATAACATTCATAAAAAATGAATTTCAAAACCTTATATTAATATCTCCAACTGAGTTTCTAAAAGATTATATTTAGTTAATCACAATATTATTAATCTTTAGATTATATCAGAAACGAGAAAATATGCTATAATTAATTATCAATTTTAGAAAAGTATATTATATTATCTATATAATTATTATGCTAATTTGTCGTATTAAAATTACTTTATTTTTCATTCAATAATCATAGTATAGATAAAATCATGATTATATTTTTTTGATAGTATAAAAAAAATTAACGAACTATGTGAAATGCACAGTAGCTGAATTGTTTTAAAATATCATTTAATATATTTTATCGATAAAGCTTACTGTAGAAATAGAATTATATTAAACTTTATAATATGTATTATCTCTGATACAAGCAATATCTTCAACAACTATTGTATTAAAAAATTCTAGACATCTCATTAGTCAATATTTTGATATCTGTATAATATGACTATAACAGTTAAATATATGAATATTTTTAATAATATTGAGAATATTTTATCAAAATATTGATATTCAAAAAAAAGAAATGTAAAACTTATAGCTTGATCGAATAGCGCAGTAAAAAGACAACCATCTTTTTTAACACTGCTTCTAGAAGGTATTTGACTAACTACTTTTTACATTAAGTTAAACATCATAACAAAATTGAAATGTTTTTGAATAGATACAATTTAGTTTTAATTTTTAACTTAGCATAACAGTAAAATTATCACTCTCACTAAACTAAAAGTATATCTCTAGTATATAAAGCTATTACTTATGCGAAGAATGAATTCATAACATATCAACATTAATAGTACACTGCGTTTGTACAGTTTCTTATAAAAATAAATAGAAACGTATATCAATCAATTACATAAAACTTTTTTTAACTAAGATGAATAAACATTATCAAAAAATACGCTCAAACATTTTTTATTTCTTTACAGATTATTCCACAACTTCTATTTAAAAAAATAATTGATAATGATTTCTACTGAATGTTTACTTATTTTTTCGTTTGCAGAAAGAGTAAAACACACGAAAATTTTTAACATTTATAATCTTGATAAAATTAAAACAATAATACTGTCTTAATTTCTAAAATCATAATTCATATTATATTACTTACGTTTCTTTATTATGCATAATATAATATTATCTTTTTAAAGTCATAATTCTAAAAACTGACTAGTATTGGTAATAATAATTCTCATAATTCTAGCTTGAGTAATAATCAAATTAGCTTCTAACGTCAGATTGACTTTATCTATAATGTTCTGAATCTCTTTTTTACATTAAAACATTCAATAAATTATTTCCTTAATACAAGTTACACTTCATCATTATCTTAATAACATACACATCAGTAAATTCTTATAATTATTGATCAGTTACAAACATTCATAAAAATTCTATTTAATGATACACTTCAAAAATTAAGAATCTGCTAATAAGAAAGAGATAACTTACAGTAAATTTTAATATGAATATGTGATATTATATTTTTCATGTAATAACTTTAACTAACATTCTCATTAAGAAATATGTTTTTTATTAAAGTGCATCATCACTGACATGATTTGTAACGATACAGGTAATAAAATAGCATTTTTAAAAAATATTGTATTATAAAGGCCTTTTAATACTCACTAATATATTTAATATGAAGTTATAATATCTTAGGTGTATTAAATATAAATTTCTCACGAACAATATTAACGTAGAATGCATTATGTTAGCCAACACCTATCGCACACGATCTATGTTATTATCTTCTACAATTCTCCTTATCAATTTTCTGTTATCGTATGAATTTTCAACTATTAAGAAAAAATATATAATTTTGAAAATATTTTTAACTATGCATTACTGTGAAAATATTCTATTTATGAAATATATAAAATAATTATGCTTAAAAAAATTTTCACTAAGCTCTATAATATAATTATTAATTACAGCTATTATATAGTGTATATATTACTAATATACTTTTAATTTTGAGTGCTATACACTGTTTTAAGTATTGCATAATTTTACTACTTTCCCCTAATTTAATCTTTAAAAAATACAAATTAAAGTCACAGTAAATATTTTAGAGATAAAAATTGCAGAATTTCAAATATTATCACATACTAAATATTAGTGATGAATTTTTTCTAAAGTATTAAAATCAGTAAAAACTGATTAAAATCTACTGCTATAGCGCTATTATGATTAATCATCAATGTTAATAAAAAACAAGATAACTTATTTAATATATGAGAGCATATAAACGTCTAAAAGAGAATTTTATAAAAAAATCCACAAAAACTTTCAAAAAAACTTACATTGATACTGACGAAATTTAGCTAAACTTTTACTAAATAAACAAAAAGAAATAACCACAACAATGGTTGATACAATGCTATCAATCTAGATATAAATATATTTACATAATTCATGGAATAAAAATGACAGATCTCAATCACGCTGAGATTATTATCGCATCATTTATTTCAATTCTTCTAACCACAGTTTTATACTTTTACTGTTAACCTACATATGTTATTGATAATGCTCATAATGTTTTGTGATTTTTTCTAGGATTTCAATAGTACTTTAAAAGAATTTTCATTCATAACTCATTCATTTCATAATATACGCTAAAATTTATAAAAATATAATATAATTACTAATTATTATCTAAGAAAATCAACTAATATAGTTAGATATTGTACTTTTTCAAGTATTGAGATTAACAATAATACAAGCCTATCAAAGGATATTATTAACTTTAAAGATAATAAAGATAGTAAAAATCTTAAAAAAAACCATCTAAGATAAGGAGTGATCAGTAAAACGTTTGCTACAATATCAGTATGTTGATAATCATTCTAATTATCAGTTATAAATTCAACTTACATCAAAAAATTAATTTAATATCATTATACAATACATGCACAGGTGCTACAATGTAGGATTACAAATCAATAGAACTAAATTATTCATATTATTTATAGAGATGATTTAATTGATAATATCTCTAGTACTTATAATTAGTGATTTTTGATATACATTATTATTTTTATTTTTTAATAAGATATTATTCACTAGAAATAACTTATTTTAGCATTATCATTTCCATTCTTATAAATATAGTAAGCATAATACCTCACACAAAAGGTATTTTTGTTTTAATACTGTAAGAAATAGAGTATCAGATGGTTAAATATTTAATTCTTAAGCTAATATTTTATTTTTTAAATCAAGGTACTCAAAAAAATTATTTTCAAAACACTGAATCTAGCAATTTCTTAAAAGTAAAATAGACTAACAGTCTGGATCTAAATATATATAGATTTATTAAATATAATTAAAACGATAATGCATTATTATCAATGCTTTTACTAAAAGAACAACAATAATAATACAAAACTAAAAAGATAGACCTCATATAAGATAGTAATTTTTATAATTTAAAAATGTATATTTCATCACTCACTGCAATAAAAATGATTTGATTAACTGAACTTAAAACAAAAAATGAAATATATGGTGGATAGGAAAGTAAAAAAAGTTATTTTACCTGTATATGACACTTATTGAATATTCGCTAAACAGGTTGTTTCCATGAATATAAATAGTGTTGATATTTTATTTTCACTAAAAGAAACAGAAATCGTAGATTTCCTACAAACACAATAAGCGTACTAACGTCATTAACCGGTAATCAATCTAGATTATGTCACAATGCAAAATTTTTTGAACAAGATAACAATATACTGTAAATATTAAATGTTAATTCAATAGTGTATTGCTCTAATTCAGTATAACTATGTTAAAATATCTCTTAGAAAACCTTAAGTAAAATTTTTTATGAACTTAAATTGATTGTCCCAACTTTATTAACTATATTAACTGAGTTCGTTAAACTAATAATTATGTTTAATACGTTGAGGAATAATTTTTCACTGATTAAAATATCGTTAAAGAGTAGGGATTTTATAATCGTTTGATAACAAAAATAAACAATTTTCTTTAAGAAGATAATAGAAATTCAGTAATATTTCTTTACTCATTACGCGATAACTGCTAATCTTTGTTATTCTTAAGAATGGAAGTTAATACCAATCTTTAAAAACTGCGTCTCTTTAATTAAATAATAACTCTCACATATAACTATTTAATGCAAAGTAACATATCATTTAATAGTTACTTAAGTAATATGAACAAAAACATAAACTAGAACTGAGTAGTGAATCTCGAAAAGAAATAATCATGCACTTATGTTGATAATATATGATAATATTTTCAGTTAAAATAGCAATAAAACCTATTTCTATTAGCTTTCTTGAAAATACTTTAGGTTTATACCTTAGATTTTTTAGATTAACTAGTAACTATAGCAACGTTTATCTGTACCAGCACGAACTTTCTGAATAAAAAAAACAGAAAATGCATGTTATTTTAGTTTTGTTTTATATATGATTGTAAGTATTATCTTTCACTTAAGTTAAATGATAGATTATTAAAATCTATCAAAGAATTTTTAAACATAAAAATGTTCAATACACCAAAACAAGTAAACATTATTTATATGTTGTATTAATTTATAATTGTCTTAATAAATTTATTAACGACTTTTAACTGAGAAGATAATGAATTAATGTATTATTATAACACAAATATTATATATATCTTTGTAAAATAATAGAAAAAATAACTTTTACATTGAATTATACTTTATAAGTTATTTAAAAGGTATTACAAATACCCGTCAAAATAACAGTATTTTAAGTTTTTATATACTCTTTCTTTCTTATCTATATTCATAAATTTTTATGCATGAAAATTTAAATAATATTTTATTATTTTATGATTTCAGGTGAATTAAATTTATAGAAAAGTATTTTTTTCTTTCTATATATTGTATTTTAGTGATGCGATATCATTAAATTTTTAATACATATCAAGATATTAAAAATAACTCTATAAAATAAAAATCGCCTCATAGTCATGTTGCTTTAATTAAAAAAAAATTTTATAAAAATTTATACGGGAACTATTAATTCAGTATTCTTACATACGAGTAGCATTTCGTTAATAATTAATACAATAAGTAGTTTTTATCTATGAAATTACCAACAGTGTTTGTTTCCTAGCACAGTATTTGTTTATTTTAGTCATATTAATTTATAAAATTTTAATTCACTATATTAGCTTATTGCTAAGTGTACATTTATTCAGCAGTGCTTAAAATTAATTATCACTACGGCAATTTCGCACATCAATTGTATTATAAATGATATTAGTAGAATATAGAGATGATAAATATTAAAAAATAAGATAATATCTCATGTAATAGTTATTTTATTACATCAAGAATTTCCTTAATATACAAATTTAAAAAATGCATTTGCTATAAAAGTAAAAAGAAATATAACGAATTTTCTAACAAAACTAATATACTATTATTATATACTGTGCAATTATTTGTAATAATTATAAGAATATTATATCGATAAAAAATTTATCTATTTTTATGATAACAAATGACAAATTAACAACATAGGGTTATGTTATTAATTTATTAACCTATCTCAAAATAAATAACACGATAAGAAAATATTCATATTTTACTCCTAATAGACCTAGGTTAAATTCATTAAAAATATAAAAACTATATAAGGATTCAAACTTAAGACTTGTGAAGTATATTACACATTTAATAAAACGTATTATCTAATAGATAAAATGTATTAATGTTTAGTTCCAGTATAGAATACAGATCCATTAATATAATTGAGGACAAAAGAGTACGTAAATGTTATTCTGACGAATCGGGTTATATTTACATATATGAGTTATTGCTGTGCATTAGTATATTAATAGTATCTACAATGGTAATTCATTAAAATTTATTTGTCTAATCCTCATGATAAAATCTTGACATTTTAGTCATCTCTCTAAGGTAAAGCTGTTCAAATGATTTTTATTTTGTTGTTAATAGTTAAAATTGCTCTCAAAGTCTGCAATCATCCATCTCTTATATACCTAAAAATATTTAATTTTAATCTAGGTATCAAGTGAAGATTTATATTATAAACACAAAATAAACTATCTGATTCAATATTTTAAAAATGTAGTAACAATTTGAAGTATAAAATGGCATGTATCAATTAAATCAAAATATAAGAGTACGGAATCAGATCTATGGATATTCGTAAAATTAAAAAACTAATCAAATTAGTTGAAGAGTCTAGTATTTCTGAACTAAAAATTTCTGAAGGTGAAAACTCTGTATGCATTAGTCGTATTGTATCTATTTCTCCACTCATACCACCTGCTCAACAATTTTCTTCTACACCTCTTGCAGAAGAAAAAACTACATTAGCAAGTACCGTAACACAAATAAAAGATACACAAGTATCTGAACAAACTATAATATCTGGTCATGCGGTACGTTCTCCAATAGTTGGAACTTTTTATAGCGCCCCAAGTCCAGAAGCGAAATCTTTTGTTGAAGTAGGTCAAACTGTTAGTATAGGTGATCCTCTTTGCTTTGTTGAAGCAATGAAAATGATGAATCAAATTGAAGCAGATAAATCAGGTGTTGTTAAGGCTATTTTGTTAGAAAACGGCGATACAGTAGAATTTAACGAGCCATTGCTTGTTATCGAATAATGAGGATTCCATGCTAAATAAGATTGTCATTGCTAACCGTGGAGAAATTGCACTGCGTATTCTTCGTGCCTGTAAAGAATTAGGTATTAAAACTGTTGCTGTTTATTCTACAGCAGATAGTGATTTAAAGCATGTTTTACTGTCGGATGAAACTATTTGTATAGGCCCGGCTATATCTGCAAAAAGCTACTTAAATATTCCTGCAATTATCTCCGCAGCAGAAATATCAGGTGCTCAAGCTATTCATCCAGGCTATGGGTTTTTATCTGAAGATGCCGATTTTGCAGAACAAGTAGAACGTTCAGGTTTTATTTTCATTGGACCAAAATCTGAAACTATCCGTCTAATGGGCGATAAAGTTTCGGGTATTGCAGCTATGAAAAATTTTAACGTACCCTGTGTACCAGGCTCTAATGCACCACTCAGTAATGACGGAGAAAAAAATAAAACTATCGCGAAACTCATTGGTTATCCTGTGATTATTAAAGCATCCAGCGGTGGTGGTGGTCGTGGTATGCGCGTTGTACATAACGAAAAAGATTTAGAATCGTCAATTCATTTGACTCGTACAGAAGCGAAAACTGCTTTTAATAAAGAAATAGTTTATATGGAAAAATATCTTGAAAATCCACGTCACGTTGAAATTCAAGTGATGGCTGATGGTCAAGGTAACGCTATCTATTTAGCGGAGCGTGATTGTTCAATGCAACGTCGTTATCAAAAAATTGTTGAAGAAGCGCCAGCACTAGGTATTACAGCTGAAGTTCGTCATAGTATTGGTAAGTGCTGTGCCAATGCATGTATTAAAATTGGCTATCGTGGTGCAGGTACCTTCGAATTTTTATATGAAAACGGAACATTTTACTTTATTGAGATGAACACCCGTATTCAAGTTGAGCATCCAGTCACTGAAATGATTACTGGTATTGATTTAATCAAAGAACAGCTCAATATTGCTTCTGGCTTACCTTTGTCAATTAAGCAAAAAGACGTAGTTATTCATGGTCATGCTATTGAGTGTCGTATAAATGCAGAAGATCCGAGTACTTGTTTACCAAGTCCAGGTAAAATCACTCGTTTTCATTCTCCAGGTGGTTTTGGTATTCGTTGGGAATCACATATCTATTCTGGTTATACAGTGCCTCCGTACTATGACTCGATGATTGGTAAACTTATCTCTTTTGGGGAGACTCGTCAAATTGCTATAGTACGTATGAAAAATGCACTGAATGAATTAATTATTGATGGCATCCAAACTAATATTGAACTTCAAAAGATGATCATAAATGATAAAAATTTTCAACAAGGTGAAACGCAAATTCACTATTTAGAAAAAATACTAGGTATTTAAGGGTTATGTTTTTACTCATTATTAATTACAAAATATAACTTGCAGGTTTTTTTTATGCGCTGAATACAGTTTTTAATGCAATTCTTAATTATTTTTTATATTTCTAAAAAATAAATACGTATATATAAATTTTTTTTAAGCATTCAATCATTACATGAAAATTGTGTTAATCAAATTTAAGCCCATATTCAGTATTCCAAGACGGAAATCGTTCAAATAATTATTCAGTACTCAGTTCAGTATTTTAAGTTATAAAATTGGCTCTCTTGATATTTTTCTCATTTATTAAAACATATTTTATTGTAAATCTTTAATGAAGAAAAATATCCAATTTAGAAAAAATATTAAATATCGTTAGTCGACCATTATTAATTTAAATAACTAATTTTATTTTTTAAAATAAACAGCGTGCAACATCATTTAAAAACACGTTTTTTATGAATGCTAATTGTTTATTTCAAGTAGCTATTAATGTAATGTAATTCAATTACAGATAAAATTTTATTACGGTAATTCTCATTCAGTTTCTATATTTAAATCTTCTATCATGAAATATTTGAATATTACTAACGACCTTCTTACGCTTAACGCTTCTTTTGGTTCAGTGTATATTAAGGTGAATAGATTTTTAAAATGCACGTCTTACTATTCTTCTTATGTGATAAATTTCAAGAAACGTAAATACTGTCATTGCAAGTAAATGAATCACAGTGACAATCATTTAAAGCATAGCTTACACAGCATGTGAAATATAATTTAATCACTGAAAATAATAATCGAATAAAATTTAAATTAAAAATGAAACAAGTCTACACACATGTCTAACATTACTTTATACTGCTCAACTATTTTATTTTAAAATTTTACTTGATTGCATTTATCTACAACAATCAACAATTTATTATCTCACTACACAATACTAACCGTGTATTATATATCATAACTTTAATTTAATCTCTCTGCACTGTTAGTATATTAACTAGACGATAGAAGGAAAATATATCTATAGCTTATCTCGTAGCATAGTGAAAAACATTTAGACAGACTAAGATATGAAAAACATATGTATTAATTACAGTCTACTTGCAGTGCTATTAGCATTATTCTATCAAGTTTTTATATTCTTTATGATACAAAATATATTATAGCATTATAATTTATGATACTAATCTTTTTTTCGAGATCATTACAACTCTCTTTCAAGGTATTCTCTTTATGTTAATACAGTTTATGATTAGAATAATCATAATTAAGTGCATTTAACATATCTCTTTAAAGAAACATCCAAGCGTTCAAGAAAAAAGTTTCAATCTTTGTATTGCAAGACTACAAATATTAAGTAAGATATTGTATCATTGTTCTAGTGAAAATTTTTTTAAACTTACTTACCTTGAGGAAAACATTTAAATTGAATACAATTAATAACTTAAAACTATGTTAATTTTAGAACTGTAATATCTGTCATTTAGTATTGAATTTTAACTTTAACAGACTGTTTTGTTGATTAAATTCTATTATAATAGTGCGGAGATTTTAGTTATTTCAGTATATTAAAAATACATAATGTTCTATTTGATCATAAATATTATCGCGATAGTATGATGTATAAAAAAATCATTTAAGTTAAAAGTGCGAATAGAATTAACTTTTAATACTTTAAGTCTATTAATAAATCATAGGCTTATTTATATTTATATCGCGTTTTAATCAAAACTTAAGGATGCTAAAATTTAGAAACGTACATAATGTACTTTATGTGTGTTGTAATAATTTAAAACTCTTTCTTAATCAAGAAAATACTAGAGTGAAACACATGAGGCTCTTAAAAGAAAAATATAATTTGATCATATAAAAATTTTAGAAAATAAAACAGACACTAAAAAGAAGAACTATATCAAAAACTCTTAAAAAATCAATAAGTAACATAAAAATTTACACATGTCAATAGAACTAAATACAAGTTAAATTACCGAGATTTATAAAATTTGTATTAATATATCATAAATGAAATCGTACAATTTTTTAAATTTTAATAAATTAGACAAAAGAAGCCAATCTATTAGCTTCTTATATTTTTACAATAAATATTAGCATTTACTGCACCGGCATAAATCAGTGCAATAAGATTATTACTGACTTCATTAAATCAGTCCATAAACTAGATTAAGAAAAATAGAAATATTAATGCAATTAATGAAAAACTGATAGTTTATAGATATTCATGGCTCGATAATATACAATCAATGTTTTTATGTCCAACTGATTTATTAATCATAAATCACTAGTATAATACTAATCTATATTTTTAAAATATTTCCTTTCTCTTCATCTTGTAATATACTAATTAAGGTTAAATAAATTCATTTTACATACAGTAATTTTAATACTCCTGATTATAACTAATATATCAGTTGTTTTTATAATTATAATATAGTATTTAGTATATGCATAAATTCATTAATTACTCATTCTATTCAAACGTTATCATAGTAATTTATTAAACTAATTAAACTGTCATATCATTATCATTACTTGATATTACTTCAATCAAAATCAACTTTTTACTCAATCTCATTTTTAATATAACGAGCTATAGTTCTTAATATGTTTAAGACAATTAACGACATTACCTGTGACTTTCTTGATCTATCGAATACCAGATTCATAATATTAAATAAAATAAATGAATATGAAATTTAATATTTCATGATCATTCATGATGATCTATTTTTAATATACCATGCATGTGAATAAACATTAATAAAAAATTAACTAAATAATTGCTTAAAGTTCAGTTAAGACTAAAAACTATAACAAATATCAAATATTTTACTCTTATATAACACATATAATCTATATAATATAAATAAAGGATCATACAACATCTCAAAATATTGCATTTCATAATTATTACTACTTAATGTCTTTTGTAACTAAGAAATGTATTTATAAAAATAATAGTAATTTTTTTATTTTATATTCATTTTTAGTATAGTATGATTTTTAATCATTAATGATTAATCAATTATTGATTTCAACTAAACATGAAAAAAATCAAGTATTTACTTAAAAAATTACGCACAAAATATATGAGTGATAAAGTGTATCTCACTAATAAATTTATAAAAAAAATAGGTTATACTCCCAATCTCAATTATCCAAAAACTTTTAATGAAAAAGTTAACTATAGAATTTTGTATGATAACAATCCATTATATACAGAATTAGCTGATAAATTAGCAGTAAGGAAATATGTTTCAAAAAAAATTGGTAATCAATACCTAGTACCAATTTTAGCTATTTATAATCATGTAGACGAAATCAATTTTAATCAATTACCTGAAAGTTTTGTATTGAAATGTTCTCACGATAGTGGTAGCAGCATAATTTGTCAAGATAAAGCACAATTTGACTTAAAGAAAGCAAAAGATACTTTGTCATTTCATTTAATTAAAAATCTATATTATATAACAAGAGAGCGACATTATAAAAATATTCCGGCAAAAATTATTTGTGAAAAATATATTGATATATTTTCTAATAAAAACAGAAAGATAGTTCCAGAAACTTACCGTATTCACTGTTTTTCAGGACAACCAATGTATGCAGAAATTGATTATACTGAAAAATGTGGTACTGAATATATTAATATTTATGATACAGAATGGCAACTACAACCTATTATGTTTGGTTATCCCAATATGTTACAACCCATTGATAAACCAAAACTATTCCAAGATATGCTAAATCTTGCGAAACAATTAGTAAATCCTTTTGATTATTGTCGTGCTGATTTTTTAATATCTAGCCAAACGCTTTATTTTAGTGAACTGACATTTTCACCCAACGCAGGTCGCACTAAAATAGAACCACTGTCATGGGATTTTAGGTTAGGTTCACTGTGGAATCAAAAAATTATTAGTGCAACTGATTCTGAAGAAATTGATTAAGCACGCAGTACACGTAATAGTTAATAACGAAAATATCTTACTATTTCATAACTAAATTAAAATTAATAAAACTGTGATGACATTATATTGCTATTGTCTGAAAAAATAAAAGTACAGTAATACTTCGAATCACATCATTCTTTATCTCATAAAATAAATTCATTTAGTCTATATAGGCTCAAACTATTTAAGACTATAAATATTTTATAACTTTGTTTGAGATTTTTTTAAACACGCTCTATTCTTTTAAAATAGTTGTTTATGACAAAAAATTTAAAATTTACGATGTAAGTTTTCTATTTATTAAGATAATGAAAAGAAGTTAACTAATTCATATTTTTTTTCTTACTATCTAAATATATGCTCAATTATTAAATAATGATAAATCATATTCACATTATAAAGCACATTTCGTTATAAAATTTTCATAATTTTTTTATTATAAAATATATACTATTTAAAAAATTTCACTAATACAACTACTATTTTAAAATAGATTTTTCATATATTGTGATTCTGTTATTATAAAATTAAAAAATATTAAGATGCTTTTTCTATCCATAACAATATCTTTTATCCCTTTGGTAATAGCAGGTAAAACCTTAAGTATTTATCACAGCATCAAATTTAATGCTGAAAAATCTTTTGATCAGAATTATAACTTTTTTAAAAATTGTATCTGTATTATTAACACTTATGTATAAATATTACAAAATTACATTTGAAGTTGTAATTCGTTCAAAAAGCTCATTATTTAGTAAAATCTTTTGACTTCACTAAACGTAATACTGTATTCTAAAGAATCTAATTATTTAGAATATTATTTCTCTGTATATTAATAATATTCTAAATAAATAGAAATATAATAATAGAAAATTGATCTTATTTACGTAGAAAATTATCAAAAAAAACTTAAAGCTTAGTGTTTTCAATATACGTTATGCTAGATCAGATAATCGCCTGACTTCAGTTCTTGAATAAAAGAATAATACCCCATTAATTAATATTATTATTCATATATAATATTACTTGATAAGATCAAATACTAATTTAAATAATTAATTGCGAAAAAATAGTTGATGAGTGTTACCTAAAATTAATTAGTAATTCTCTTATAGAGAAATTGAAGTGATTCATGAAGATAATTAATTAAATCATGTTAGAGATTGTTATTGTCGTAATTATTCTGAATTATGCACATTTTAATAATAATTTATCACTAAATACTACATAATATATAATATTCTGATATCACTGAATCATTCTCTGAGTTGCATACCTTCTCTGATTAATATCGTTAGACTTTAATAAATTTCTACTTTATACATGTCTATTCATCTCCTTCACATGCTAAAGTTTAGTATATAATTATTGTATAGATATCGATAAGACATTAGCGTAATATTTACCTAAAATCACTAAACATAATGAACTACACGAATAGAGTGATAACGTCAATTAAAAAAAATTAATTATAAATTTACCGAAATAATAGATATAAAATATAAGACTTACTTAATACTTTCCCTTTGTTTTATTGAGATATTTATATTATATATTTATCCGCTAAAATAAAAGCTTTGATGAATAATTCCCGTGGAATTTTCTTTAGGATATTTTTAATTGTATTCTCGATCTCAATCTATTAATTAGTTAATCTAATTCTACCGAAACTAAGTGAAATATTACTATGTTTAAGGATATTAACTTTAAAATAAAGCAGAATATATCTACATCTTTTATTGATTATAGTCCAACATACTTCTAGAGAAGTAATAATTTTCTAGATCATAATTATTAATTTCGTTATATGAAAATTACTCTATAAAGCTATATACTCTCACAGTAACACAAAGTATGTTTTGTACTTATGACATCACATTACACTGTTTTTTAAAAAATGTTCAACTCTTAAAATTTATCAATACTAAAAGCATCTAGTTGATTTCTTTAATAGTCATCAAAAGATATACTTTAAATGCATACTTTTAAGTACACATTTGAAAGATTCAGGAAAAGAGTGTTATAATCTTATTTCACTGAGTTATCAATGTTAGAGGGCTATTTTATTGTTTAGCTTATCCATATATATATCTTTTGTATATAATTTATTATCTCTTGGAATGGGCTTATATTTCCTTTAATTATTCACAAATATTCTATAGATCTATTGTACATGTTTTAAAACATAATGATTTTACATATTTTATTAAAACAATAACATCTACAGTCGTGAGATGACTCGTAAAATATTATAAAATTCAATATTAATTTCTCAGAAGATATATATATCTATAGTAAAACTAGGAATATGCAATATTTTATATATTACTCTACATCCTTAAAAACTGTATCCAGTAAAATGAGCAATAATCATTTTACAGAAGAATACGTATGTTACTATTTTACACCTTAAACAGGTTTACTATTACAAACTCTATCAAACTTTCTACAGAAATTATTACCACAATCTCATTGTTTAAATTCTATATCAAAATTTATCGCCAAACTATATTAGAAAGTAAATTATTTTTGACTCAGAAAGTACTGCAATAATAATATGATGTATAAATACTATGATTCAAGTAAAAATCCTACTAACATCAAAAGATATATTATAGTACATACTGAACATTTAACTCTTTAACTTTCCGCTATCATTGATAATCTTACTAAGATAAAGTAGTCGTAGTAATTTTATTTCTATAAATAATAACTAATATCCATGATGATATTTCTAAATGAGAATTATTCTAGTGAAAATCTTCAATATCATGTAGATAATATACTGAACCCAATCATTAAATAGAAAAATATAATAAATTCTATACTTATGATTTAATAAAAAATTTATCATAAAAACAAAAATTTCATCATCAAAAAAATCCTCTTGAGTGTAACAGAACGATAAGAAATATTTAAAATTTTTTCAAATTATTACTTGAATATTTACTATTTATTTATTATATAGAATCATACTAAATAGTCTCTTATCATTATTTGATCTAAAATAAAAGTATTTTACTTTAAAATAGCGGTCTTTTACTTAATTATTTAAGTAAAATTTTCGAGATTATTAATTATAATTCTATGATATTTTAAGTAATATAATATATATTATAGAAAAATTCTGAAACTATACTAACTAAATCAAATAGCTTTCCTTGAAAGAATTTTTCTTAGCGTTCTTTAGTTGCGACTCTTAACATATTATCAAACTATTAAGTTATTTAAGATATCATGAAGTTGAATATACTGTACTGACATTGTAAAATATTTTCGTCGAACGTATATCCGAATTATAAATTACTTTAGATAAATACCTGGGACTATATTAGAGGAGCTGACATTACAAAAAACAATAAGTTTACGACTTAATATATTACAAATATAATAAGTAATTGATTTTTAAAAATTATTTATAACGAGCGCTAGAAAAAATTGTATTTTAAATATAATTTTCTTTCTATGCTTATGTATAGAATTAAAGATTATTACATCATCATAAAAGCTTAAAACTACTTTTATAATTATAAAATTAACTATTCATTGCACAATTACTGAATTAATAGTATGTATAATATATTATTTTATTTTTTTTAAAAGAGTTAGTGTAACACTTATCTATTACTAAAGGAACGTATAGTAAAATCAAATGATAATGAAAATAAAATCATTAACACTATAAATATATAATGAATTTTACTAGATCCAGAAATAATTAAACACATCTGCTTATTTTATAAATATTAGTAATTCATTTAATTATCTAAGGTATGAAATGGAATGCCCAATTACGAAACTTACGAAAGCGCTAATAGCTCGTCCATCCATTAGTCCTGATGATCATGGGTGTCAATCTATACTCATTGAACGTCTTGAAAAGATTGGTTTTACAATTGAACGAATGCCTTTTGGTCATACCAAAAACTTTTGGGCTCATCGTGGTAAAAATGGTAAAACACTAGTATTTGCTGGGCATACTGATGTAGTTCCTTCAGGCGATTATATGCAATGGAGCACTTTCCCTTTTATACCAAAAATTATTAATCAATATATTTATGGACGAGGTGCAGCAGATATGAAAGGCGCTATTGCGGCGATGATTATTGCTGTTGAAAACTTTGTTAAAAAGCATCCAGCACACTATAATAGACTAGCTTTTTTAATTACTTCTGATGAAGAAACGAAAGGAACATATGGAACAAGAAAAGTTGTTGAGAGTCTAATAAACCGTCGTGAAACTTTAAATTATTGTTTAGTTGGTGAACCTTCTAGTCAATTGAAATTAGGGGATATTATTAAAACTGGTCGCCGTGGATCTATAACTGCTAATCTGATAATTTTAGGCACTCAAGGGCATGTTGCTTACCCAGCTCTTGCTGATAACCCAGTACATCGTGCTACGAATTTTTTACATGATCTTATCAAAAAAAAATGGGATCAAGGTAATGATTTTTTTCCTGAAACTAGCATGCAAATTACCAATATTCACGCTGGCATAGGTGTAAATAATATTATCCCGGGAAAAATTTTTGTTCAATTTAACTTTAGATTTAGCAATGATCTCACTGATATATTAATTCGTGATACAATTAAAAATATGCTTTCATATCATCAACTTAAGTATGAAATAAAATGGGAACTTTCAGGTCAACCTTTTTTGACGTGTCATGGTAACTTAGTAAATTCTGCAGTTCAATCCATTCAAGAACTGACAAATCAAAAAACTAAGTTATGTACTAGTGGAGGTACTTCTGACGGACGCTTTATTGCACAAACTGGAGCTGAAGTGATTGAATTAGGCCCGATAAATGCAACTATCCATAAAGTAGATGAGTGTGTAAGCATTAATGATCTTAAACAACTCTCCTTAATTTACCAACGCATCATGGAATTGCTGTTATTATAATTTAAATTCAAATAGTTATAAACTCATCTACTAACTTCCGAGAATTTTTCTGAAAATTAGAACTTTTAAAATTTAACGATACTAAAGCTTTTAGCAATATAATAAGTATAATCTAATTTTTAATGATAACAATTAATCTAAAATAAGATATTTTAATCATACAAATAATCTTATTAATGAGCATAATTAACCAGTAACATTATTCTATTGAAAAGAAGTTCCCTATATAAAGTAATATTGTTTTGATTTATCTATAGCTTAAAAGCTATTTATTATTATTATTTAGTGACAGAGATTAATATCTACGATCTTTATACTTCTTTAAATAATTAAAATTAAAACTATAAAAAGATAGAGTTAGTAGTTATTTTACATTTAATTAATAAATAAGCGCTACGATTTTATTTATAATTTTTACCGTTGATTACAATTAAAATACTGATATTAAATAATTTATTTTAGTATATGCACTATTAATTTCTTTGTCATAAGAAAAGTCAACTATATCACTCTAAATGTAGTTAAAATATATATACAATAAATAAAAATAGATTATTAACTAATAATAACTATATCCTCAACTATTATATTCAACTATATAACTACGATTGAAGATGTTTTATGTAAGAGAGCATCTATAATTTAAACTTGTAATCTACCTTCAAGGTATTAAGAGTATTGATATTCTATTTATATTTATTAATTAATTTTTGATAAATTAACAAGTAACTGAGACACAAAAATCATAAAAACCAAAATAATATAAATGATCTTATCTTTAACCACTAATATTAATTATCTAAATCAATATTACATTAATAAAAATTAGCAAGATAACAATAATTCTTTTTATATTGGCTATTGATAAATCTTTTTAAGAGACAATCATGAAAATATAATTACCTACATAGGAAAACTTTAAGTAAGAATTATATTCATTCCAATGAATTATAATTCTACCATTTTTAGTAGAATCATTTTTTATATGACATTATAATGTATTACATCGAATTTAAATATCAATACTAGTATAAATTTTTTGCAATAGCATAAGTACTTTTTAATGTTATAATACATCTAAATAAAAATCATTCTACCAAAATAAAATATAATAATTACATTATGTTAATACAAAGTGATCATTACAAGAATCACTGAAAGAATACTCAGGCTTTATTACTTACTCTTAAGTAACCACAGTTACGTCAGTGGAAGAATAACAAAACAGTATTCTCATCATACTTAATGTAAGGTGTTTACTGTGATAAGAAAAACTCAAAATATTATGCGTAATTACCTCATTCACTTCTGTTCTACTTTTTAACTAAGTTTCTATAAAATGCATTTATTAATAAAAATATATATTCTAGTAATAATTACAGTTAAGAACAAATATAGTAATTTCAAGTGTTTTCTAGATTAACTAAAAAAAATCATAGTATTTTCAGAACTTATATCTAAACTATGATTTTATATTATTCAAAATTCAATAATGCGATTAATGTATTGACACAGAGGTCAGTTTATGATTATAGCTATATTAGCCATCTGATATCCACTCAAAGAACGCGCTGCAATTCTATATAACTTCTAACTTTGTGAAATTACAACCAACTACTGTGAAAATTTATACATAATGTAATTTAGTATTTTACATAAAGTCATAGTAAACTATTTATTACTCTTGAAAATATTAATATTATAAAAATAATTATAATACGATATAAGTATATTTAAATATTTACTAGATACTATCTATAGTAGATAAAAGTAACGTTACTATATTTTTTGACCCATGTATATCAAACTCAATGTTTTTACTTCATACTATGCATTTTATTAGCTTTTCAACAAGCTATAATATATAACTTAATTAAATAACATATTCTACTATTATAAATAGTTATTATTTTATACTTAGTAAGCTTTATAAAGAAAGAAAAGCATTGAATAGTATATACCCATGGATCATTTCATTACAACAGAATGATCTAGCTTTGGCTAGATTTTAAATATTCTGCACTATCATATTTTGTTTTACATATAAAAAAGATATTTTTCAAAATTAATACATAATTAAAGTCATTTTTATAAATGTTATTTACGAAATCGCAGTTCAATGTAAATATTAAAATAGTATCAAATTATTAATCTGAGTATAAATACATTAATCAAATTAAATCTAGACTTATTTATAATCACAATGATGAACTATCATTTATCATAAAATATAAATAAGTATTTTACTGATTTGTTGGTAATGAATCCATTTTCTTTAATTTTAATATACTTATTAATATAAGGAAATAATTTATTAGATCCTAAGATTTAAAGACTAGCATAGATTTTCCGAGCTTAGTATTAATATTCACTTTATTATTAACTACACAAACTCAAAGCTTAAATTTACAAGGGATTGTCAGAAACATTAATGCCTAAATACGATATTCAAACGATATTAATTCATGCAGTATGTATGTTAAAATGAATATTACTATACATAATGATAGCTCACATTTATATCTTTCTATCACTAAAAAATTGCAAATATCTTACCATTTTATATTCAGGATCTAGATTTAATTGGCATTCGTTTTATGGATAATGCATACATACGCGATCTAAGATGTATCTTCTATTGTACACTTTAATAAAAAACTATCACTATCGAGTTGTATTGTATCAACTACCTTAAATTATAATATATAAATCAGTTAATTATCTATTTTTAATATTTACAAAATATTTTTTATAAACTTACTACACAATTTACTTTTACGTTAAAATAACATATATAATTCTCTATCTAAAAATATAAACTTCATTTTTAACTATAACTTTCATGATTGTACTCAATAATATCAGTTAATCACTAATGAGTCTATTGTAAATTTATTCATTTTCAGCGAAAAAATTCATAAACAAATATAAGTAAAAAACTAAATGAAGAAAAACTGCTAATAATAAAATATTCATAGATTATAGCTAAGACTTCCCAAGTAATAATGATAATATTCCTGATGCAATTAATGGTCCTACAGGTACTCCACGGAATAAAATCACCCCAATTATAGTACCAACCAGTAAACCTGAGACCATGGACGGCTGATTTCTCATCAGAAATACACCACGACTACCTAACCAAGATACCAAAATCCCAATCAAAATCGCAAGAATAGATTTCCAATTTAAGCATGAATTAAATATGTCTTGCGCTGAAATTTTACTATGTGCAATAGGAGACATCGTGCCCACGATTAATATAATCACACCTATCGGTAAGCTATATTTTTCCACCCAATAAAAAAAACTATTTAACGGTGTAATTCTCATCAGCAGCAAACAGAACATTGCTAATGTTACTTCTATATTATGGCTAATCAAGCCAAGACCACAAAAAAACAATAATACTATTAATGTAAGATCAACTTGGCTCATAGAAAATTCCTATATAAAACATACTAATATCTTTATAAAACTAACTAAAATCAATAAGTACAACTAATATTATTAACTAATTATCTAAGAAAAAACCTAACCGTGTTTTATTGATTTCAACACCGTTGAAAATTGTATTAAGATCAAAGACGCATAAACCTAAGCTAGTTCTTTCACTATGTTTAGAAAAAGTAATTTAACCCAAAAGTATTATTTAGAACCAATAAAAAGAACTAAACTATATACATATTTTATGTACATCAAAAAAATAATTCACAATAGCTATGATTGTATAATAAATTATATGACCATTTATAATTTCTAATACTAGAAAGAAAAACAATAAAAATATTACATTATTTTAGAGAATTCTTTCTTATGATTCTGAAAGAATCATTGTACTTTTAAATAGTAAAGTTATCATAATAAATTTATTTTTGTGTTTTAAAAACAGAAACCTATAAATTCTTCAATAAAAATAACTAAAAATTAACTACAATGCGCCCTTATATTAAGTAGGAAATTTTTTGATTTACTAATTTTATTTATCAATAAATGCGAAAATTTATTACGAGATTTGCATACTATTATAAATATACTAAAAAGATCTGATTAGTGAAGCTTTGTGAATTTTCTGCAAGAACAATTATGATTATATTAAAATTTTCTTTTCTGTATCGTTACTTTTAATTTGAGTGCCGTAAACTGCAAAATGAAATAGAATTTTTTACAAAGCTAAAACTTAGTTAATGATATTACTAAATTTTTAATAAGAGTAGCTATGAATTCAAAATCAATCTTCAATATAAACAAAATATACTCCTTTAAAATAGCACAAAGTGTAACACTTCATATTAACACGCACTTTTCATTCGTATGATTTTTATTTATCAAATTCTCATAATAATCTTCATAAGATCAACAAATTATAATAAATTCACTAATAATATTGAGTAACTATAATGTATTCTAAAGTAATACCATAAATAACATAATCTACTCAATCAAATATTTAATATTAAAATAGAAAAATAGTATCTATAAATATAAAAAAAATTTTAATTGAGAAACCTAATTTTAAAACTTCTTCAGTATTTTTACACAATAGTTAGACAATAAAAACTAAAGCAACAAACTCTAAGTCTGTATTCAAATACTTTTAAAATTCTCCTATATTTAGCAATATTTTTCTAACATACATTCATATATATTAATAATTTCATATAAGCTAAAAATATCAAAAATTTTGCACTCTTGATTATGAGACATAATTAGTAGCATTACCTAATATAAAACATGAGTATCTATCATGATGTCCTGTGTTGTTTTATGTAAGATATTCTTAACCTGCACTATATTTTATAAATTATATTCGTATTATTTACGCTTGTATATTAATTATTATACAAGTGCTATTTACGTTATTTTTATTGCTGACACTAGGCTTGTTCACTACATTTTTAACGTTGATTTTATTTAGTTTGGTTTGATTTCAAAATTGATCTGTCTAAATTTTAAACTAATAATATAACATATTATTTTTGAAACCATTTCTAAAGAAAATGCATGATAAATATTTATTTTAATAAATTTACAATAGCACAGAAAAACTAATATATGTTTACTTTATAAGAGTTTTATATGCTTTCTCTTACTTAGAAACAAAGATTCAATTTATTGAAAGATTTCTTTATTGATATTAAAATTATAGTTTTTGTAATTTTTAGACAAAATATAAAATAATTTTATACAATTACAATATTTTTTAAATAAAAATAATTTTGTAATTGTTTCTTTTAAAATTAAAAGATACTACAACAAAAAACTTATTAGAACAATTATGAATAAGGAATTTAATAGACACTGTATCTAAAATTTTAACTAACGCTTTATATTAGACAAGAAAGAATTTTAATTCATTTTAAAATCCTACTACTCTCTTAAAATTGAGCTATAATAAATAATTCACTTAGTATGACTATTTTTTTTATGCACAAATTAAACTATGAGCTTACTTAAAATTCTTGATGTATTATAAGCATTACAAAATCTTAAAATCAAACAATCAGGATGTTATGTAGAATCAATGGTTTTACTTACGCCAAAGACATAACTTAATTCTTACAGCTTATATACTTTTATATAGATATATAATAATTAAATTAAAACATTAACCTGAGTCATGCAATCTTATGATTTAAATAATTAATAACAAAAATCTAAAAACATAGAAATTGATTTTTCTACTCTACTTTATCTCAAAATAACTTTTAAAATAACATCAATAGAGTAAAGTAAATATTATTTAGTATATTAATTATTACTTTATGTGATCACTGCAAATAACTAATAAATAAAATAATTGTAAATCATAAAAGAGATGTTTTATCCATTAGTGACTTGCATTTTTATGATTTAGCTATCATGTTATTTAATTACTCATATACAATAGTAAAATAAACTAAAAAATAGTTTACGATGCATTTTGTAAATGACTTAACCGCAATTAACCTGTAAAATATATTATGCCATATTATACAACAATCACGCATCTTCATGAATAATAACTTTCATAAATACTAATACAATGATTGTATTTGATGTTACTGAACTAAAATTTAATTTCGTAAATCATTTAAATGTTTTATTTTAAAGTTAATAAAATTTTTTTTTAAAAATACTATAAACTATTATAGTCATTAAAAATATTAACTGAATTTTATAAGCTTATTCAAAGCAATATATATTTCGTACGTAAATTTTTCCATTTAGAGCTATTAAAAATATTATATTACCATAAAGTAAAAAATAGCTAAAAAAAAGTAAAACCATTAATTTATAATGTATACATTAAAAGCTATATATAAAATATATTTATACATATAAATATATTTATCAACAATGAAAAAAGAAAATCTAGTCGTATAAATCACTATATACTCTTTATTTAAGCTATTATATAGTTACCTATACGCTGTTTGAATTTATTCAATAATAAATTATTATAAAATTCATGGACTGATTAGTGAGTAAGTCATTTAGTTACTTGACACACATAGAGATTAAATGACTGTTAATTATATTAACGCGTTCTCAAAATACCTTTAGTATTTATAGGAACTTAAGAATATTTATGTTACTTAAATATATTTATCAGATCAATAATATTTTATTTCATCTGTTTCAATTGAGCAAAGATAATGATTTTAAAAAATAATAAATACCTTTATATCGAAAAATTATCATGACGTAATAGTCATAGTAGATTATTTTCAGCTTTATTGAATATTAATAAATAGATTGACTATAAAATATTTTTAATACATAAATTTTTCTACTTATTTAATTTATTAATTCTGGCGGATAAATATCAAGTGCTTGACCTACCGGCCCTGATGAAGTGATTTTAGGAAGATCATACTGTTTATTTTTCAATGGCAATGTTACTCCATGAGGTATATGTAATGCTTTCAATGGATCAGCATCAAGATAGTCTTCATTACTATTAATTTGATGTTTATAACGTTCTTCACTGGAACATGCCGTCACTAAAAAAATAAATAACAAGCTACTAATCTTCATGACATTTAATTGTTTCAAAAATATCAACATTAAAATTCCTTAATTTTTATAATAGTCTAGCTATTTTTAGAGCTTCTTCTATTTTTTTTTGACCAAATTCCGTAAGGGGTATCATTGGTAATCGTAATGTATAATCTGAAATTAACCCTAGACGATAGCAACCCCATTTTACTGGCGTTGGATTTGGCTCAATAAATAATTGATTATGTAGTCTCATTAGTATTTTATTTAATTCATATGCCTTAGCATACTGCCCAGTAAGAGCTAAATTACACATTGTTACCATTTGTGTTGCAGCAACGTTAGATGTAACTGAAATGACGCCTTGCCCACCTAATTGTATAAAATCTACTACAGTGGCATCATGACCGGTGAGTAAAATAAAATTATGATTGACTAGCTCTTTGATTTGATTGACTCTAACTAAATTTCCTGTTGCTTCTTTAATGGCAATAATGTTAGAGAGTAAAGCTAAACGTCCTATTGTCTCAGGTAATAAATCACATCCCGTACGTAATGGTACATTATACAGAATTTGAGGTAAGTCTGTATTTTCGGAAATTGCTTTAAAATGCTGATATAACCCTTCCTGAGAAGGTTTATTATAATAAGGAGTTACTGTAAGACAAGCAACAATACCTGAATTTTCGAGATCGTTTGTTAATAAAATTGCTTCTGCTGTCGAATTAGAACCTGTGCCTGCAATAATAGGAATACGTCCACTTGCTATCTCAAGCGTTGCACGCACAATATCAATATGTTCTTTATAATTTAGCGTTGCTGCTTCCCCAGTAGTTCCAACAGAGACAATAGCAGAAGTGCCACTTACTACATGATAATCAACTAATTTTTTTAAGCTCTTTTGATCTAAAAGCCCATTTGAATCCATTGGTGTAATCATGGCAACAATGCTGCCAATTAGAATTTTTTTATAATTTATCTTTGTTTTACACATAACTACACCCATAAATAACTTTCTCTTGATGCTGCTTATATTATTCTAAAGCATATACATGCACTCAAATAGAAATACTTGATACATATGATGTATATATACTATAATTTATTTAAATAATAACAACAATTTTTGATATTTTAGCAGGGTAAATCTATTCAGTGAACTGACTAAAATTTTATATCTTTATCAACAACAGAAAATTTTTCATATTTTATGGTTATAGTAATCTATACGACAAGTTTTATGCAATATGTTTTTTGAACATGTATAGACTAAATCTTTTAGCTATAATTATATATATTTATATTTATATTTATATTTATAAATTTTAAAGTATTTTTCTAATCTCAAAACTCTTGATTGTAATATCTGAACTATAAATAAATATGCTGATTTAACAATAAAAATACTGATTCTTAAAAAAAATAGAAAAGCCTTATAATGATAAGGCTGTATAAAATCTTTTAAGAATTTAAAATAAAAATAGCACACTCTGATTAAATCAGAGATCATATACAATATCGAAGATAGTGTTATTGAATTATATTACAAAAATATTTTTATAAAAATATTCTAAAACAGTACAATTCGCTTGCTGAAATGAAATGTATACTATCTATTTAAAATTACGAACTAGACCTACTGAATTTTATAAAGCGAATTAACACTACATAAACAATTGAGTATTGATCAATAACAATAGTGAACATTATTAATTAATAAAGTAATATACATCACAAAATATTCATATATTGATATCTTAATAATATTATATTTCTGCACTTATATTAAAAATAATCAGTAAGTATGATATTCCTAAGTACTTGTCAATACAAATCATTATGCACAATTTAGTATAGTATAACAGCGTTATTATACAATAAACTTTAACAACCAAACTAAATTCTAAAATAAATATCGATATTCTATATTGAGTTTATAAAAATGTATATAATACATTTATTAAAATTCTGCTGATCAACTAGCTTGATTTCACTTTTCTATTCACAATAGCAATAACTATTAATGTTTCAGATTATTAAGATTAATAGGTATTAATATACCACATGTCCTTAGCTAAAATCGCAGAATATTTTCTTTCAGAAATATTATCTTTAAAATAAAATTAATAAACTTAAATACAAAGTGTGAAAGTTTAAATATTAATAGAAATGAATATATAGTTAACTCATTAAAGTATTCTTAAATAAATGTTGATTTTTTAATATTACTATATAGTATATTTAAAACTTTTGTACAATAACAATAATTAATTTTAGAACATAAAAACTAGAGTGATATTAAAATACTTCTAATAGTTGTTTATATTCAAGGTTATTTTTAGTTAACTTAATATTAAAATATAATACTTTTGAGAGTTATATTAAACATATGGAATTAATTGTATTTTATTATTTAACAATTTAGTCCAGTACATAATATGTAAGATTAGAATATATTTTACTTATATCAGTATGGTATACTCACATCTTTTGATGCATACACGCGTTTAAAAGATACAACTATCCAGTGTCTTTTTTATCTATAAGAACAGAGATCATTACCACTATCACATATATTGTTTAACAATAAAACTGTTTCCATATCATAGACTTTTACAAAATCATATATTTTCTTATTATTGTTTATCAACAATTACGACAACTATACTAACATATCAACAATACTAAACGGACATCTCCAAAAATATTTTAACCTTTTCTATGATAAACTTGTATCTTTTTTCTAACAGTATTTTTTTTCTAAAGCTTCAAGTAGTGATATGGTACTAATTTCTAATTATATTATTCAATAATATACTATACAAGAAATAAAATTTCTAATAAACATCAGCGTACAAAACACCTGACAGATATTAAGTGTTCATAGAGGCATGAGTTCTTCTTGGTATTATAAAAATAATTTAATTTATTAAAATACTTCTCGACTAATTTCACTTATGTATAATATTAATGTTTCCCATAGGAAACATTAAAGTAATCACACACTCATTAATCGTCTGAGTAAATTTTTTAAAAATCTTAATTTATTAAATTTAAATGTTAATTCATAGATATTATAGTAACTTTATGAAAATATAAATTTCTTTTAAGATAAATTACTTTACAGTAATAATGGTTTCATAAAAAAACTGAAAATTTATTTTTAATTTTATTAAAAGTAACACAAAGCAATAATGTATCTTGCTAACTCAACAGTCTAACTAAAAAATACTGACAAACCTGAGTCTTAACGCTGATTATACATATATTTTACAATTCAAAGATTATGATACAAGAATTCGATAACTCATTAGATTGAAATCAGCACACCATTAATTTATTAGTTATTATTCAACAAAAGAGATTAAAATTGTAGATACAATATTTTTAAATATACTTTATATTAAACCACTAGAGACATTGCACATAGTGAAGTAATCTTATTATTAAAACTTATTCTGATATTTATTGTATAGAGGTCTCGTATTCTACTTAGGTCTTTTTATCTGCATAAAAATAAAGATTAATAAACCTCTATAATATTTTAAAACATTTCTCACGTTACTTAACGCCATATAGCATATTTAATAAAAGAGTTAAAAACATCACTATATTAAGTATTTAAGAGGTACAATGAATTATTGAGTAACTAATTTAAATAAGAAAACTTTCAAAAAAATTTTTTATAACTAACATTATATTAAATATTTAAAAATCATGATAAGCTTTAAATAAACTAACTAAAACAATTAATAAACTATAGATAATTCAAATATAATATAAACACACTACAAAAATAGTTTCACATTAAAATTTTAAAAAAAGATACAATATATAAAATAAAACAAAATATTAACTAAATTTCTTACAATAACCAGACAAAATCTCAATTATTAATAAAATACTAATTTTATACTAATCAGATTTGAATAAATAAATCTATTCTCGATATTATAGATTTATTGAAAAATAACTAAATTACTCCGCATTAGAACACATGAACTTTATCAATTAAAAAAAGACAGCATAACTACAAACAAGGTAGTGGTTACCTTCTCGATAGATATTGAGGAAAATTAACCTACTATTTAAATGGTTGTGATGTTTTTACAAGATTACTCATCAATCAGATAGCCATAATAAAGAAAAAATTAATGATTTTGAATCAACAACATAACAAAGACATGACGTCAATATAGACAAATATATAAGTACGGAAAGTCATAAAATTTACATAAAAAAAGTGTAAAACTATATTATAAAATTTGTCTTCATCCTTTAGAAAATCTATAACGACAGTATAATAACAGAATTTAAAAAAATTCAACCGACAATTATTAAACATGCTAATAAAATCCTAAATATTACTAATATTAAAACTATTATAATACTTAAGATTCGTTAACACTTTAAAATCAATTAGAATCAAACACTTTTCGATGAAGATACCAAAAACTTATTCACGAAATGTTAACATAAATATAGTTAATCAAAGTTTTACTTAATTAGATAAAACTTATAATATGCTCTTGTACTGTTAAGAGCAATAAAGAAATATTATCTCTTTCACTAGAAAAAACGTAAATTATCATATATGTTAAACAGAACATAATAGTTATTTAACTTCTGAAATATTATAATTGCAAAATGTTTTTAACAAACGGAATAGTTACTTTACGCTGTGCTACTATTGATGCATGATCTAATTTATTTAATATATTAAACAATGTACCAATCTTCCTATCAAGACGTTTTAACACAAAACGACAAACATCTTCAGGTAATTCAAATCCTCTAATACGGGCCCTCAACTGTAATGCATGGATTTTATCTTCATCACTCAACGGATATAGTTTATAAGTTTGCCCCCAATCAAGACGAGATCCTAAATCAGGCAAAGTAAGCTTAATTTGACGTGGAGGCCTATCGCCTGTAATCAATAAACAAGTTCGACCTATTTCTAAAATGCGATTATAAAGATTAAAAATCGCTATTTCCCATTGAGGATCACCAGCAATGCATTGAATATTATCAATACAAACTAAAGCTAAATACTCCATATCTTCTAAAACTTTAGGTACAAAGTATGTACTTTTATCTAAAGGAACATATCCTACTGCTATATTCCGTTCAGACAGTTCAGCGCAAGCTGCATGCAATAGATGACTTTTACCTCCTCCTTCACGAGACCAATAATAAATATAACTCCCTACTAACTGGTTAATTGCTAATTTAATAGCAGATAATAATGTCTCATTTTTCCCTGAGTAAAAACTAGAAAAAGTTTTGTCATCAGGTAAATAAAGTGGTAGTGAAAGCTGCAATGGTATGTTCAGGATTACCTCTAGACGTACAAATTAATTAACAGTAACAATGTAGCATAAATAATGAAATTAGATGAAGAGTAAGAACCTATAGAATATCTTTTCTGCATAAAAGAGACCATCTTAGATTAGAAAATAAAAGAAAATAATATGCAGACTACTAAAATTTTTTTATATTCTTCAAAGCTATTCTAGACCACTTAATATACATGAAGCACACTTAACACTTCAGGATCATATTAGACAGATTGCATTTATTCCTTGTCATAATTTCAATGATTCTCCTAGCATATTCTGCATCCTATAAGAAAATATTTATATCTATCGTTGCTATTAACTAACATATGTTTATACATACTAATAATATTATATTCAGCCTAAAATATAAAAAAACTTATTTGTCTGTGACGTTTACTTTTATCACTTAAATAGTACGAAATAAACTTGTAATGTCTACTATGATATTAGTGGTACTCAAAATGAGTAGTAACATAATAGTATTGTAACGATCTATAAACATATTTTAAACACTATTCGTATTAATGATACACTAAATTTATATTTGCGTGCTAATCAGTAATAAGATTTTCTTCGAAAATTATATTTTTAAAATCTAATCAATAAGCTTACTTTTATTTCTTGAAAGTTTTTTAAAATTAGAGAATAACTAAAAAATATATCTTTCATTGGAATCTAATTTTTAGGTGCGTAATATTAAATAAAATATTTAATCTATATATAAGTTTGAATAAAATGTATATCTTAGATGCTAAAAAAAGAGTTTGATCTATTAAAATATTTACTAATTAATAACGTCATGACTATAAATTATACTTATAATAAGAAATAAATCAAAAATAATAGCAGACAAAAAGATTCAAAATAAACTATCAGAAATTATTATTGAAAATTATTTTTTAATAAAACTTTTAAAATAGAAATGTTTTACTATTCAATTTTTTATATTTCTCATTTGAATTATTTAAAATACTTTTATCTAAACTAGAAAATAAAATTTCTAAACGTAGTTAATAAAAACAATAAAGTTTATTGATGTAATTTTAAAGATATAGTTTAATTTAATAGTAAATATTCAAATGATAGTAAAATTTACATGATTCAATTTCTTATAACTGTATGTTTTAACTTGCAATAATAAGTTCTGAATCACAAACGTTCACTCTAATATTATTAATATTTAACATTTATAAAAAACATTAATCTACTTATAGATACTGATAGAATAGACATTAAATAAAATATAATCCATCATCATCACAGTCAACTTTATTTTAAAATAAAGATTGTCTCTAAAAATGTTTCACATAATCTATCTATTATAGATTATGTCTCTCTAAGAGTAATAATTTAAAATTAATTATTTTAAAAATAAAAGTAAGCCATTATCATAATAATCAAATAACGACTTACTTGTTGTAATTATTTTTCGCAAAACTTAACATCATCACATTCTGGTAAGGTCACATTCAGTTCTAACACTGAAATATCATCATTTTTTTGTTCAAATTGAACAGAGAGCATATCTGGGTCAATGTGAATATATTTACAAATCACTTTCAAAATGTCTCTTTTCATATCAGATAGATATAATGGTTCACTATCGCCACGTCGACGTTCTGCAACAATAATTTGTAATCGCTCCTTGGCGATATTTGCTGTCGGCTTCTTTCTCGACAGAAAAAAATCTAATAAAGCCATTATTTACTCCAAAATAAGCGTTTTAAAAAACTTTTCTTCTCTTCTTCAATAAATCGTATCGGACAATCTTCACCTAAAATACGATTAACACAATCACTATATGCTTGTCCTGCATCAGATTCTTCGTCTAGAATAACAGGTTCACCTTGATTCGATGAACGTAAAACAGATTGATCTTCAGGAATTACACCAATTAATGGAATACACAATATTTCAAGAACATCTTCCATGCTTAACATATCACCACGAGTAACTCGAAAAGGATTATAACGTGTAAGAAGTAAGTGTTCTTTAATTGGATCTTGTCCTTTCTCTGCACGGCGCGATTTTGATGCAAGAATACCTAAAATCCGATCAGAGTCACGTACAGACGACACATCAGGATTAGTTATAATAATTGCTTCATCTGCAAAGTATAATGCCATTAAAGCGCCGCTTTCAATACCGGCTGGTGAATCACATACAATAAAGTCAAATAATAAGTCCCTACTTAATCCATTTAAAATTTTTTCAACACCTTCAACGGTTAAAGCATCTTTATCTCGAGTTTGCGACGCAGGAAGGATGTGAAGATTTTCAGTACGTTTATCTTTAATCAAAGCTTGATGAAGAGTGGCGTCACCTTGAATAACATTAATGAAATCATATACTACACGGCGTTCACACCCCATAATAAGGTCGAGGTTACGTAAACCTATATCAAAATCGATGACAACTGTTTTGTTTCCTCTTTTCGCTAGACCTGTAGCTATGGCCGCGCTTGAAGTTGTTTTACCAACTCCACCTTTACCAGATGTAACAACAATTATGCGTGCCATAAATAATTCCTTGTAAACAATAAAGCCTAAAATAAGTTTTTAATATTTAATTTATTATCAACGAGACAAAGTTTAACTGCTTTACCAAGATATTCAGGTGGTATCTGCTCACTTAGCCAATATTCACCTGCAATTGATAGCAATTCTGCTTGTAGATGAATACAATAGATTTGACTTTCAATATTTCCTGAAGCGCCTGCTAATGCTCGACCTCTCATAAAACCATATATATGAATATTACCATCTGCAAGTAATTCTGCACTCACACTGACATTACTTGTGACAATAAGATCGCTATGTGGTGCGTAAATTCGTTGCCCTGAACGAACAGGGGAATTAATAATACGTGTTTTGCAGTAATTAAATGCATATTTAGAAGATGTAGATACTAATGTAGTTGATGACTGAATATTAGTAGTTTTTTGTTTTTTACCTTCATTCAAAATAGGTAAACCAGCATCATTAACTTTTTGACGTAAAACACAATTATTACAGTCGCTAAGTCCAGCAACTCTTAAACCAGTTGAAATAATTGCTTTATAAATACTATATATATCAGCATATTCTGTTAAATCAGCAACATTAATAACTACTGGTGCATTTTGAAGTAAATCTGGTGCTTGATTAATTTTATCTTGTAGCGCTTTTTTGATAAGTATAGGTTCTTCACTTCGAAGGTAAAGAACTGTAAGAGTAAAGATACTACCTTTGAGTTCTATGGGCGACTTTAACATCTATTGTGCTCACAAAATTAAAATATCCGAAACAAACTTCGGGTGAATATATCCTGTAAAATAATAGCATATTACAGTTACTGTCTTATCCAAACAAGACAATGAATCAAGAAAAATTCAATATAATAATTTATATGATGTATCGCAGTGTTAAGTATAATTAAAATGTCTCTATATTGAAACGAATTATGATCTTGCTTGTTCTCCAAAAAAAACAGCTAATACAACAACTGAGTTTCCCTGATATGTAATAATCTTATCCTTTTATAATTTAAACAAACTGAAAATATAATATTAAAAATTAAATAAAATTTAATTCATGTGAGTTGTGATCTTTAATCTTCACTTTCTGTTAAGAAGTATTAACTTGTTTTTCTGGTTAGAAAAACAGTGCTTATAGTTGAACCTAACTAAAAAACTCTATTTATTATTTACATTGCTAAATCTTAACTCTATTGGTTATGAATACTCTGAAATATATAAGGCAATATATTAATGCTACAGATAAGTAATAATACATCATTTAATGATTTGAAATAATTGAATGCAATTTATTTCAAGTGTATTACAATACTATATGACAAAAAATATTTATTGCTGAAAAGAGCAACACTAAAAGATCAACATTAGTTTCTCAGATTAAGAAACTTAATTTCAATATATTTTAGCATTTTACGCAAAGTAAAACAATCTTTATAGGTATACTAAACAAATTTAAACCATAAAATTACTTTCCTATATTTTAGAATTGAGCACAACGAAAGACCATACAACTTATTGACATCCTTAAATATAAAATTAAAACAGATACTTTACATACAGTTAGTTGTGATTTTTTATTATTAATGAACTGAATTAATATAAAGTAAAATCATACAGAAAAGTTCACATTATCCCGTAAAATCAATTTAATTATTATAAATATATAAATATACATATAATCACTTTAAATATATAAAACTTTACAAAACATTATTAAAACATCAAGCTGCTAAATATAATTTACAAAAATTTTAACTTCCTAAAAATTTTTTAGAAACAGTAATCAAAATACCTCAATACAATGCTAATTTATAGTCTAGTATATATCTCCTATAAAGAGGAAATATTAAACTGAGTTTTGATATATTGTTAATTACATACTGTTTAAAACTATATAAATAAATAATAAAATAGGGTTTGTTATACATAAGTTAACAACATATAATTAATTTATAAAAATGATATTTTTTGCAGATCCATATAATATGAAATAACTATTTAAATCACTATAACGTCAGTTTTTAAAGACTAATTTGTTTTTAAACTCTAGTATCTTATTTATATATCAGAAAAATCAACTACAATATATAATATTATAAAAATATTTTAACAAATTAAACAGTGTTTTCAAGATCTAAACATTACATACACTAATGGTATGTGTGTAAGTTGTTTTATATTATGTCTATCTATACAACAGAATTCAGTAGTAAATATCGCTACTAATTGATTTACTAAGAAATTCAAGTAGAATACTGCCAATATAAATAACATGTTGAGATTGACATAAACAGTTCTACTTCATAAACTGTTAGTCACTATCAGCAATGTTATGCATCGAAAAATACATTAATAGTTTTACACTAAATACATCTAGTATCTATAACAAAATTTTATAGGATAAAAATTAGAGTACAGATGAAATGTTACAGTATAGTTTACATCATATACTGTTCGCAGTCATTACGATAAATAATACTATAAACTCAATAGAAAATAGCGAAAAAATTTCAATATTTATATTGAAATTATTAATTTCGTATTTATGATCTTACTGTTACACAGAAAGATATCACATATATTTTAAGGAACTTAATTTTTAAAAATCACAAACTATTGTACAATATTAACAATACTAACAGCGTGATTAAATATTTTTACAAATATACTATTTGACTATAATTTATTTTAGAAAAGTAAAGTTAGTTAAAATACATATTCTTCATAATATTGATTTTAAATATAAGTTAATTATTTTTAATATTGAAACACCTGCGATCTTATAAAAATTTTTATATAAAATCCTATCTGATGAGAACTGCTTGTCATTGTATACGTGCCGTAATAATGTATTTCATGTATCTTAAAAGATATTAACAAGAGGTGGTTTTATTTATAAAAAATAAACAAAATACTACATATATAACCTATAAAAAATAATCACTAATAAAACAAACCTAACATTAGATGAGTTTTCAATCGCTAAAGCTTGCTTAAAATCAATTTTTTTCTTTTAAAATTATACAGTTAAATATTATAAATTATTTTATATAGAATAATAATGTCTATTGAAATCAACTCTAAATTATTAGAGTCATGAATTGATTTTAAATTTAAAATATAATTATATATACTAAAGTGTTACTGAACATTCTTCTCCTATATAATGAAAATTCGCATAATAATCATGAGGATTACTTTTCACTCAATTCTAGAGAAAAATAATTATTTTTATAAAATAAAATGACTGTGGATTCTGTAAAGAAAATATTGTCACATTACTTCACAAATACTCATAATTAAATACATGATAAAATTATATTCTCTTACCTGGAATTAACTACCGATATATACCTTATAAAAATATAATGATATATTAGAAAAAATATTTAGATAGGAACTAAATATACTGTCCTTTTTAAGAAAAAAACTTAAAACTTCATACAGCAGATCTAATAATTATAAAAAACATTATACATATACGTTCTCTGTTTTTTAAAAGTAAAGAGACACACATCTTTCAATAATATTTTACTAAAAGAAATATTAATTTTCTATTGTCAAGAAATTAATAAAAATTCAGCACACTATTTAACTTTTATTTTGTTAAAAATTGCATGAATATTATATAAACTATGCCAACAAGCAGCTTGTAAAATCAAGGACTAATGTTATTATAAAATATATTTTAATTTTAGCGTACTAATGTACGCTTTCTGAAAATTACAATTAATTAATAGTTATATTGTTAACTAACAAACTGTATTGCATTAACTACACTATGTATTGATACATATATTATCACATGTTTATAGAAACAATGCAACCGAAATGAAAGCAATAAACGCAAATTATTTACTAGATTGACAAACTAAATTTGAGCATGTGAATAGAACTAAACATTTTTCTATATTTCTCAAATTTTTTAGATAAGTTAATGTGTGTTTAACTACTCACTACTCATAATGGATATTAATTAGTATGAAGATTTTAAGATTATACTATATCAACGATTGCGCACAGCATCAAGTATATACACTATCTGAAAAGTCTTTACTATTTATCAGTGTCGTCTTTGTTGACAAAAAATGAATATATGCAAGCCTTACCTCTTTAAACTGCAATCATCAAGGTATCTTTTTATGTTCAATTTATACCCATCTTAACTAATATCATATTAAGAATATATTTAATATTTCACCTGAATTCTGATATGTTCATGCACTATATCTACAAAATTTAATACTGTTCCGCATAAATAATTATAAAAGTAATATTTACGTTTTAGTATTTTTGCTAGTATAAACATTAAAACTAAGAATTTTAACGTTGAAACCAACAGATTTAGAGCTATCTTTAACAATCTCTATTTTAACACATTTAAATAATTAAAAAGTATTTTTAAAAAATAACTACAAAGTAATTTTTGATTAAAACTCTTTAAATAAAATATATAAGTGTAAAATACTTATATATGTTAATTTTTTGAATGATATATATTTTCAGTTTCTAAAAAAATCAAAGTGTAATGTATTACAAGATTTCTCATCTAATGTAATACTATAAGTTTTTCTCATCCTCAAGAGGATATATTAATTATAGATTATGAGTAGTAGCTGCACTGTATTCACAATCACTGTAATAAATAATTATTATATATAATTATAATAATAGCTATATCATGACGATTAATATGATAATACTTTTGTAAATTTTCACATAAGTAATCTATAGATTTAAATGTACATATTTGTAATTATTTCAAAAATTTAAGTACTTTATTATCTTATAATGTTATAAAATTTTTGTATAACAAACCTTAAGATCTTAATATTTAATAACATTATTCATAAAATATTATCAACATGCTATGTTGATGTAACTAAGCTGCTAGACTGTATGCTGCATTATCTGAACTAGAAATACTAATTTTTAAAACTAGTGTTATAACGTATATTGAATACAAAAATTGTCTTACGACAAATACTTTTCTTCAGTTATATTTTAAAGACCTTTTTAATAACATATATAGCATAATTATGCTGTAAACTTTTGACAGAAAAAATATATTTATACATCATCTCTATAGAATTTTATTCTAATTTCACAAAACGACTCTCAATAAAATTTTCTTAATAAGAAATTAGATTTAGATTATAAATAACAATAAATGTAATTATTAATTTAATATTAAAAATTACTTTTTATATAATTATATAATTAAATTAAACATATAATATAACGACTATCTAATAAAATATTTTATTATAAAATAACTAAGACAGTATAATTTTCACAAGACTTTACAAAAATAATATTTTATTTCAGTTTAACATGACTCATGTTAGTATAGTAAATTAAAATAATATTTTAGTAATCTATTTTTTTAAAACATGCTATCTATATACATTAAATTAATATTATATTATGCAATTTTATTTACTGTATTATAAGCTGTCGATACTATCTGCAACACGATGATAGTATTTAATACTTATATTGCCTACTTCTATACACATTAAAAGAATAATTATTATACTCTCATGTATTTTATCTTACCTACTAATGTTAGATTTATCAATATTATTATTAGAATATATCATCTTTAAAATAGAAAAAATAAAGATAATATGATCTCAATATATTGTTTTTCTAATAAAAAATTTTTTATTATGATGTTTACACAAACGCTTTATGTAATCTATGATAAAATCTGTTTACTTTATCGTAAATAGATATTAAAAGAAGAACATTATGAGAAAAGATGATGATCTTTATAATTAAAATCAATATAATTATCACAGAAGATATTGTAAAATAATAAAGCTTAGCGTCCTGGTAACTTTTTCCAGGTGACTTCATTACGAAGATAAATTGGTTTCACTTCTTCCACTGACTGAATTTTTCCTGATAACCACAGACGTTCAGCAATTGGTAACATATCTTGTGCCCTCGGAAAGCTTACTGTACTTTCTATTAATTTAATCGTGTTCTCATGAAGCTGCGGATATATTGTCCATCCATTACCAGCATAACCCCATATGCCATTTAAATTTGACAAAGTATCTTTAAATCTCTGGGGACTCATAACAGCTTCAGTATCTTCACCAAACCATACTCCATTCTCTTCACGTTGATATTGAGCACAATAAATTTCTAACATGCGAGCATCGATAGCAACTAATACTTTTGATTGCCCGTTAACACGATAAGCACCCTCTGCTAATGTCATTAGTGATGAAATTCCGATCATAGGTAATTTTACACCCACTGCTAAACCTTGTGCAATCCCAATGCTAATACGCACACCCGAAAAACTACCAGGACCTCGACTAAATGCCAATACATCTAATTGTTTTAGATGAATTTCTGCTTTCCATAATACTTCTTGAATCATTGGTAATATTTTTTGAGTATGCTCTCGAGGTGCAATTATAAAACGAGAAATAATTTCTCCATCGCACAATACTGCGACTGAACATGCTTCTGTTGTTGTATCAATAGCAAGAATACGACTCGACATGCAATGATCCTAAAAATAATTAAATTTAATATTACCATCCTGATACAGGATAATCCAAAACTTTCATTTTCAAATAACATATACTAGCGATTAAAAGTATAAAATACTCCAATAGACTAAATTTAAATACCATTATTAATGTTAATTTTTTTCTCAAAATATTCAGCTATTTTTATTAAAATGCATATACTTTAATAATAATGCAAAAAACTCCTTTTGCATTATTCCTACAAGCACGAATAACTAAATAATTATCATCAATCATAATGATTCCATAATTGTTAACATGACAGAGATATCCTTGCCTTAACCCATTCCAAAGTAACACCTGAGTTTAATCATTAAAATTCAGAAAATACGCATAATTATTAATAGTAGAAAAAATACAAAACAGTTCGTCATACAATATAATAAAATAAGTTAATTACTTATTTTATAAGTAAGCGCATTCCATATGATGTTAAACGTTTCTCAAAGAGCAATAGTAGTGATAAAACTATAATGATAGGATCCAAAAAAATTAAATAATTTATTTTATTACTTTTATTATATATAAACACTAGCATAATACACATTTTTAAAATTTTTAGCTAATTTATACGTTATTATGTATTTGATGTGCACAAAAATAACGTCTTCAGATAATAAAATTAATTTTCAATTAATCACTTATTATCTGAAGATAAATAAAATCTATTCTTAAAATATTTAATTGCTTATTCAGCAATGTTGTCATGAAAATACAAGATCAGAAATGACGATATAAACATTATTTTTCTAAATTTTCTTTAATTATTAAAAATATTACTAAAGTAAAAATAGACCCATCATTTTCAAACTTTCAGGCATATCCTGAAATTGTAATATATTGAAAAATTAGATAATAATATATAAGATTGCACTCTCAAAAAAATTTATTATTTACAGCGAGCCAATAATGATTTAAATACTTAATAAAAAATAAAAAATCTTTGAACAAAATAAGACATTATTTTGCTATAGAGATTTTAATATATAATAGAATTTATTATAAATACTTTTACTCACTACACGAAAAGCTAATATAATTAAGTAAATATATCATCACTATTTTATAATTTAATCTATTTTAATGTTACTTCATCAGTCATTATAATATTCAATATAAAATCAAGTAATTATTTAATTCTGAGATTTAACAAAGTATTCTTCACGAGATCTAAGAGAAGCTATTTTAATTAGTTAAAAACATTTATATTAACTTTCTTTATGTATTTGCAACACTAGTCTTTTCAAACGAACGTTTAACTAACAATAGATTATGGATGACTAGCGGAAGATGTGTATCCTAATCCTTAATATTACACTTTAAACACACAACATTTTTTATAACTTAACGACATTGCGCTTAAAGAATTATTTATTATATTATCACTAATACCTTATTAATATAAGGTTTCGTAATACGAGGTTAATGCTTTATTATATATTTTAATACAGGGTTAATAAACTATGCAATAGCATCATAAAAATATTTTTTTGAGGTTTAATACTATAATACTACTACTTTTAATATCTATTAATTGCACTATTTGAGACATAAGTAATTTCAACTACTTTTTAGTCAATAAATTTATCTAACAGCATTATTTTACCTTCATAAGGGTAGATCAATCAAAAATGATACATCTAGTTTTTTAGTAATATTTAATTTACTAACATTACCTTTCCCCGAACATGAGTACATAAGCTAAATACATATAAGTTTACCCATGCATACACTTCTCTAATCTATTGATACTTCATGCTATGCACTGATATTGGTGAGCGTATTCAGTATAGAAACTTATGTTCTATAAGTTAAAAAAAATTATTTTACGAAAAAACGATTTTAACCTATTTAAGCAGATATTTAAAAATATAATTTATAAGATGTAGGTTAGAATTTATTGAAATACTAACACTATTTTCATTATTACTATAATATACGAAAAGGTATTAAATAATACTAATTAAAAATCAAAAAGTCTATAATTTTACTAAAATTATGACATCCAGCACACTTATCACGGTAATCACATAAAATTTATCTTATTGAATTCTAGAAATAACAAGAAATATTATAAGATAAAATAGCCCGAAAAAACATTTAAACTACATAAAAATAACTTACTTGTATAAAGCATATATTATTAACATAGAAAATATGCGCGTATAGTATATAATATACTCAACTTTAACAGTTATCAAAAAATACTAAAAACTTTTTACTTGCATTGCATTAATTTAAATATAAATGTAATTCTTTAGCACTCTATAATCAACAATATATTCAGTGAATTAGAATATATCACTCAACATAAAAAACTATGAAACCATTGAACACTTGCATTGAATCTATTTATTTAGATTACTTTGTCTTATACTAACTTATTAAAAAAATAAACAGTTTCTAAAAAATCATTCGATCTTATTAGGATAATGTGATCATGAGATATCACATGTAGAAAGAATAGTCTATTGTGTTATATAACATACCACTACATTCCTTAAAAATAATTTGAACTATAATTATTCATCTTTTAAAATATTGACATTATAAGAATGTCATTAAAATAATACATATAATTTTTGGAGTATAGTGCTAAAAAAGAATTTGATCAGTTGATCAAATGAATTTCTATATAGTTAACAATTTTTTTAAAAGTGAAAAATTATATACTTAATACAACAAAATACAAATATTTTTTCTAATTTTTTTACAAAGCATACTTTCTTATCTTATAAAGATATATAATTTATTATACTGTTTTTAAAACAGAATCTCATGATAAGTATCAACACATCATGAATGATACTATTTTTTAATATTTTGTTCAATTATGTCCATTAACATACCAGTAATAGAAATACCATAAGCTGTTTCAATTTCACGTGCGCAAGTTGGACTGGTTACATTGATTTCTGTCAACTTATCACCAATAATATCAAGACCAACAAAATATAGGCCTTTTTCTTTCAAGATTGGTTTAACGACATGTGATATTGCCCAATCACTTGTGCTCAAAGGACGTACTTCACCATGTCCTCCTGCAGCTAAGTTACCACGAGTTTCTCCGTGAGATGGAATCCGCGCTAAACAATACGGAATAGCGTCACCATTAACAACTAAGACTCGTTTATCACCATTTTTAATTGCAGGAAGATAATTTTGTGCCATACAATAACATGTTGCATTCTTCGTTAAAGTTTCAATTATAACATTAATGTTTAGCTCATTTTTTTGCAAACGGAAAACAGACGCACCACCCATCCCATCAAGAGGCTTTAAAATAACATCACCATATTTTTTATGGAAGTCACGTAATTTTTTAGGATTACGTGTTACTAAAGTCTCTGGTGTTAATTCTGGAAACCATGCAGTAAATAATTTTTCATTACAATCACGTAGACTTTGCGGTTTATTAATAATAAGAGTACCTTCTTTTTCAGCTATTTCAAGAATATAGGTCGCATATAGAAATTCAGTATTAAAAGGTGGATCTTTACGCATCAAAATAACATCTAGTGTTTCAAGAGCAAGATCTTGTTCATCATGACATTCATACCATTTATTTGAGTTTTCTTTTACAGTAATCATTCTGGTTGTTGCGCGACTTTTACCTTTATACAAATAAAGATCATTCATTTCCATATAATAAACTTCATAACCACGACGTTGAGCTTGCAGCATCATAGAAAAAGTAGTATTTTTTTTAATTTTAATGGATGAAATAGGATCCATAACGATACCTAGTTTAATCATTTTCTCTCTTTCAGCGAAATAATAGAAGCACAGTTTCAATAAAGCGATTGATTAAAATTGTAATCATTTTTAATATTCTTAAAATTTATACTCTTATTTAATATTTTTCTTCAACTGACAAACAATAACTAGTTTGAAAAACTAAAAATAAGATTTTGAACTCACTCGATAATTTTTTATCTTTAACGATATCTTTAATGCTCCTAATATGCAATCAATACCTCAGAACTTGAGAGAGAAACATTAAAAACATAGAGTTTTTTGTATTTTTCTATCTCGATAATATTATCTAATATATATTACAAATTATTTAAAATATTTACCCTACATACACAGAAAGTGCTAATGTACTTTATACATTTAAATAGTTTTTGAAATACAAAAACTATCAAAGTATTTCTTTTATTAATGACCTGTGTTGATTGTTACGCAATCTTACCAAAAAATAAATCTTAAAATCCTGCTAAGACGTGTTATGTAATGCTAGAACATATTTTATAATATCTGTTTTAATAAAGTTATCTCTATTTGTTCATAATTTTTATTCATAACATTTAAAATGATAATATGCATTAATTTTTTTAAAAATTAATGCAATAAATAATACTATCGTGATAGATGTGAGGATATATAACATTACATAAATAATTAATATAAATTAACGATTCATAGATATCTCAATATTTGACTGATGCCAACACTATATAAACTTCACTTATTTTTAGAGAAGACATAAATAATAACGTTAAAAATACTTAATAAACTATTTAATATCATTAAAACTATCTCTTATGTATTTTGAATGGTCTATACAAAAACAATAAAAAACAAGTCAATATTATTTGCATTAATGTCATAATAAAAATTTAAAAATAAATATGTAGTTAATTTAATAAATGCACTAAATATATTATTTATTATTATAATTTTCTAAATCTTCAACTATTGTTATTTAAATATCATTATTACTTCTTTAATCAGATCATTATTTTTCTTACTAATAGCTCATCAATCAATTATGATCAATTGCAATTAACTTGTATTTCAGTATATACATACATAACAAAATCACTAAAAATCATGCTTAATAATATGCTCTATTTTAATCACTACGAAATACTTGTTAGTTTTATTAAAGCTATTTCTTAATTATTAAAAATTATTAGAAACAAAAAGATAAAATTTCCTATATAATATTTAATTTTTATCATTATTAAGTTTTAAAAAATACTAAATTCCTGCAGAAAGTAAACTTTCAAGCAGATGAGCAAAAAAGGATCTTGTATGCGTACTAATTATTGCGGGCATTTGAATATTGCTCATAAAGGCAAAAAAATTACTTTATGTGGCTGGGTGCACCGTCGTCGAGACTTAGGTGGTTTAATTTTTATTGATATGAGAGACCATGAAGGTGTGGTCCAAGTTTTCTTCGATCCTAAATCTAAAGATCTTTTTAAAAAAGCCTCAGAGCTGCGTAATGAGTTTTGTATTAAAATCACAGGAACAGTACGAGTTCGCCCTGAAAAACCAAAAAATAAAAATATGCCGACAGGTGATATTGAAATTTTTGCTGAAGATCTCGATGTTTTTAATAAATCAGAACCATTACCTATTGATATTAATCAAATTAATACTGAAGAACATCGTCTAAAATACCGTTATCTTGATTTGCGTCGTCCTGAAATGTCAGCACGTCTGCGTACTCGTGCAAAAATTACTAGCTTTGTCCGTAATTTCATGGATAGTGAGGGATTTGTTGATATTGAAACTCCCATCTTAGCTAAATCAACTATAGCAGGTGCACGTGATTACTTAGTGCCAAGCCGTATTCATAAAGGTAAGTTCTACGCATTACCACAATCACCACAGTTATTTAAACAATTTTTAATGATATCTGGTTTTGATCGTTACTACCAAATTGTTAAATGTTTTCGCGATGAAGACTTGCGCGCAGATCGTCAACCTGAATTTACGCAAATAGACGTTGAAACGTCTTTTATGACAGCAGATCAAGTGCGTATACTTATGGAACGTATGATACGTCAATTATGGCTAAAAATAAAAAGTATTGATTTAGGCGATTTCCCTGTCATGACTTTTTCTACAGCAATGCACCGTTACGGTTCAGATAAACCTGATCTACGTAACCCACTGGAATTAGTGGATATTGCTGATATTGTTAAAAACACTACTTTCACTATTTTTACAGTCCCAGCCAATGATCCTGAAGGTCGCGTTATTGCATTAAAAGTACCTGGAGGCGCTAAGATGACCCGTAAACAAATTAATCATTATAGTCAATTGATTGGTATTTATGGTGCAACAAACTTGACATGGATGAAAATTAATAAACTCGAACAAGGTTTATACGGAATCCAAAGCCCAATAAGCAAGTACTTCAATGAAAACATTATTAATGAAATTTTAGAAAGAACCAACGCGAAAAATAGTGATATCCTCTTATTTAGTGCTGACAATAAAAAGATTGTAACTAATGCAATGGGTGCATTACGCTTAACAGTTGGTCGTGATTTTGAATTGACAAATCTAAATAAGTGGCGTCCATTATGGGTGATCAATTTTCCTATGTTTGAAAAAAATGAGGAAGGCGTTTTCTCTTCCATGCATCATCCGTTTACCGCTCCACTTAACTTATCAATAACAGATTTAATAAATAAACCTCAAGAAGCCTTAGCTAATGCTTATGATATGGTCATTAATGGTTATGAAGTCGGAGGCGGATCAGTTCGTATTCATCAGCATGACATACAAAAAACAGTATTCAATATTCTAGGTATTAATGACAAAGAACAAGATGAAAAATTTAGCATCTTACTTGATGCGTTAAAATATGGCACTCCACCACATGCGGGTTTGGCATTTGGTTTAGATCGTTTAGTAATGCTGTTAACAGGTACTGAAAATATTCGTGATGTTATGGCTTTTCCTAAAACAGCAACAGCGGCGTGTTTGATGACTAATGCGCCAAGTCATGCAACCTTTAACTCACTAAAAGAGATAGGGATTGCAATTATAAAAAAAAACAAAGAAATATAATGAGTTAACGATGAGTAGTTATAAACGCCCTGAGTCAATATTAGTCATCATCATAGCTGAAAGTACCGGGAAAGTACTTATGTTAAAACGCAAAGATGATCCAGACCTATGGCAATCTGTGACTGGAAGTCTTGAATTTTACGAAAGTACATTGGAAACAGCGACGCGAGAAGTGTATGAAGAAACAGGATTTTTTGCAGAAAAAAATCAATTATATGATTTATCACGCGAAATAATTTTTGAAATCTTCGAGCATTTTAGACATCGTTATGCACCCAATATCACTCATTGTAAAGAACATTGGTTTAAAATGCTTCTTAATAAAGAGCTAAGACCAACATTAACTGAGCATACTGACTTTTGTTGGCTTACCCCGCAACAAGCAGCAAAATTGACAAAGTCTTGGAATAATAGTCATGCTATTTTAGAATTTGCTGTTTAATTATTTTTATTAACGTTATTAGAGGTTTTCATGGCAGGTCATAGTAAGTGGGCCAACACCAAACACCGTAAAGCAGCGCAAGATACTAAACGTGGTAAAATTTTTACTAAAATTACTCGTGAACTATTGATAGCTTCTCGTTTAGGGAGTTATGATCCTGTTATTAACCCGCGCTTACGTGCTGCTATAGATAAAGCGTTATTAAACAACATGAATCGTGAAACTTTAAATCGCGCAATGTCACGTGGTGTAAAAAATGATAACAATAATAATACAGAAACAATTATTTATGAAGGTTACGGTCCAGGCGGTACTGCGGTAATAGTAGAATGCTTAAGTGATAACCGTAATCGCACAGTTTCTGAAGTTCGTCATGCATTTACTAAAACAAACGGAAATTTGGGAACTGACGGATCAGTTTCATACTTATTTACAAAACGCTATGTAATAACATATGCGCAAGGTGTTAATGCAGATTCTCTAATTAATAACGCATTAGAAGCAGGTGCTGACGATCTAAAAATTTATGATAATGGCACTATCGATATTTACATAAAACCAGAAATATTTAGTGATGTTAAAAATAACCTTAATGCAGCAGGATTTACCAGTAAATCTGCAGAAATGTCTATGGAGCCACTAATTAAAATAGAATTAACTATTGAAAAATCACAAAAATTACTACTCTTAATTGATCTTCTAGAAGATTGTAATGATGTACAAAAAGTCTATCATAACGGTGTTATATCTAAAACAATAATAGAAAAACTATAAAATAATATTCTTATAAAAAATAGACTAGTGCTGATCTCTTATTTTTTTACTCTCCCTTATTTTTCTTTTAATTTTTTAGCTGAAATTTTAAAATTCACTCAGTAATTAATTAAAATTTTAAAAAATTATAATAATATCTGATATATCGTATTATAATTAATATATTCAAATATTATAATAGGTAATCTTAAAGAAATAAAAAAATTTTATATAGCAATTATTTTAATATTGACACGATTATAAAGTGATAATTTATGATGTTCTCTACTGTTAGAATTAACAATCTCTGTATATTGAAAACAAATGTATGAATTCTTAAATTGATTATTTTATTCAGATATCTGAGAAGTGTTTATCTAAATTATCAGCGTTAGTAATTATTACTTAACAATAGATAGAGACTTTGTTTATTAAAAATAATCTTTATAAAAATAAGACAAATTCAAGAATTAAACTTAGTCAATCATGTTCTGCCACGATTTAACTAGAATAAATTAAAATGCAATTTCATTTAAGTCTTTAAGACTAAAAATAAAATAAACTTTTCTAGAAACAAATTCTAAAAAAGACATATTCAGTATTATAGTTAAATTTATTCTAAATCTTTTAACCAATGTAAAATACAATGTACAAAATTTCTTGATTATCGTCATCACCGTGCATTATTTCAACTAAAATATATTTTTAGTAATATATCATAAATACACTGTATCTTTATTAAAGATCAAAAAAGACTAAATATATATTAAGTATTTTATAAATAAAGTGATTCATAAAATTGACAAAGCTTAGCATCATATTGTAATAACCGTATAACACAAATGACTAAATATATATATTATATAATTCTATAGCTTCGATAAAAATAAAAACAAGAACTAATGTAACAAATCATTACAATAAACTGTACTAGTCCTCAGACTAGTAATCGCATCATGATATTATTATCTATAAAGCTAATAATACTAACTATTCTTTTCATATAATATTTATAAAATTAAAAATTATTTTATTAGTACACTTTTTGTATTATCAACATTCAAAACCTTGACCATATAAATATAAATTGTTTAAAGGTTAAAATTATATTATACAATACAATTTAAAATATAGCTAGTAATATTATTAACCCAGATAACAATTACGAAACACTAAATTCATGATACTTTACGCGCAACACGATGCGTCAGAAAATAAAAACGATAAGTGAATCTGATTGTTTACGTTCTGCTAAAAAACGTATGACAAAAAAGATTAACTATAATATCCATACAATTTTAGATGCAGTCTATCTTAGCCTGCTCATAATTTAAAGAACAAATAAAAATTTTATTTAAACCACTACATTACCTAGAAATATAATTCATGATCTGTGATATTTTTAGTCCATCAGAATTAGAATTAAAAACTATACTTATAGATATAGTTATCAAGTAATTTAATTTAACATTATATGGTACTTTAGAAAATGATATCAAAATATAATGTGATTTATCAGTAATGTGTAGACAGTGCAAATCTCATGCTTTATTATCTACTCAAGAAATTTACTACCTATCATCTATAATAGAAAAGATAATCAATTTAAAAATAAAAAATACTTATTAAAAAATATTATTAATAAATACATCCTGCAATTTTTATTATTATTGGCTTCCCGTTTTTATACTAATATGAAACAACCTCATCTAGTTTATTCACTGCTTATTTTAATAACTATTTCGAGATTGTATAGAATTTTTAGTTCTAAGATGTAAATAATCTATCATATGTAAAAATTTTATTTTTAGGAAAACTTTATGTAATCTGATCTCACAGTATATCACATAATAAAAAATAAACTGATTAGATCAAAGTTGCGAAGTATTCATTCAATAATTGCAGGATAAATTTTAAAAGTTAAAGATATTAAATGTTAACATGATACACATCTATAATATAATCTTAAATAAAAAATAACAAAAAAACCCTGATTAGTAAATTTCTAAAAAAATAAAAACATAAAATGTTTTAATAGCAAATTCTAAAAGCATAGAAATGTATGTTAATACATGTCTATAAAAACTATATTAATTAATATATAGTTATTATTAAAATTTACTTAAAAATTTTATTCCTGTTACTTTATATGTATTTATTAATATTCAAGAATATTAAAATGTTATTGGATTTACTAAGATTATACGTATTATTTCGCCAGAAATTTAAATATCAATAATATTCATAAAGCTTTAACGTATATTATACAATATAAATTTAGGTGTTTATTTTGTTCAAATGATAATATTTTTAAGGTAATGAAGAATTCATCTTATTACCATAAATAGCTCAGTTAAAATAACTTTATTATTGATATAATTAAACATTAGATAAAAATAAAATACTTAAAATCTATTAAATTACCATGAGCGTTGTTATATTAACTTTAGATAATTGTTAATTGAAATATAAATTAAAATACAGGTATAAAAAATTTCACAAAAGAATGAAAAATTTCTAGTGGAAGAGTGTGCAATAAATCAAGAATTATTATATACTTATCTATCTTGTCGGATTCTCATTTTATATATTGTAAATTATTGATAAATTAAGTAATATTCTAATATATTAATTAATAATTTATATACTGTTATGCTATAGATAGTATATTATTAATTACACTTACCTATTTAAAGTCAGCACTGATGCATGTAATTTAGATAGTTTCATTCACTTTCTAGGTGACATGGAGAATAACTGTGATATATATCAAAATCACATTATTTTACAAAGCATTTATCCAAATTATCTAGCTTTTATATGCATAAAATATTTTTATAAGACATTTAACTGCATGCTGACACATATTGTAAATCATTAAAGATATTAAATTACAGTAATCTCACTTAGATAATAACACACCTCAATTAGGCTGATTAGATGTAATTGAATTATAATTTTTGGAAAGTTATCTTCAATAATATCATTTTCCTTCATTAAATAAAATATAGAACAAACATAAACAACAATTAAATTTTTGATTGGTTTAAATTTTTCCTTTTATAAATAAACTAAATATAAAAAATATTGCCGATACTAATACGACAGATGGACCTGATGGTGTATCATAAAATGCAGAGAATATTAATCCACCCGTAATAGATAACATACCAATCGCAATTCCTATAAACGCCATTTGTTCTGGCGTTTTAGAAAATCTTCGAGCGGTAGCAGATGGAATAATCAATAATGATGTAATGATAAGTGCACCAAAAAACTTCATCGAAATACCAATAGTTAATGCTGTTAACAACATCAATAATAAGTGCACACGTTGAATATTGAAATTATCAACAAATGCTAGTTCTTGACAAACTGTCATTGAAAGAAATGCTTTCCAGCGCCATACTAATAAAATACATACGAGAGCTACACAAATTAAAATCGCAATAGTATCATCATAAGTAACTGAGAGAAGATCACCGAAAAGATAGCTTATAAGCTCAAAACGTAAGTTATCTATAAGACTAAGAACAACCAAACCTAATGATAATGACGCGTGTGCTACAATACCTAATAAAGTATCAATAGATAGTTGAGATTGCCACTCTAACCAGACTAAAATAAAAGCTAACAATAGTGTTGTTGTAATCACGGTATAGAAAGGATTAATATTCAGTAATAAACCAAATGTTACCCCTAACAGTGAAGAATGAGCAAGAGTATCACCAAAGTAAGACATCCGACGCCAAACAATAAATGATCCCAGAGGACCTGCAACAATAGCTAATAACATGCCCGCTATCCAACCGGGAAGTAGTAGCTCAATCATGGTTATATTCCTTAATATTTGTATACATTATCACAATATTACTTTATAAACCATGTTGATGATTATGATCATGACGGTACACACTTAGTTGCGATACACCTCGGTAATTAAACATCGCAACAAATTCAGGATGATTAGACACCGCTTCCGGTGTTCCTGAACAACAAACATGACCATTAATACATAGCACTTTGTCTGTTTTTGCCATTACTAAATGGAGGTCATGAGAAACCATTAAAACCGCGCACCCAAGTTCAGAACGTAGCTGATTAATAAGATCATACAGTGCTACCTGACCTGTAATATCAACACCCTGCGCAGGTTCATCCAATACAAGAAGATCAGGCTTAGCAAGTAGTGCACGTGCAAGCAATATATATTGTATTTCTCCACCTGATAACTTTCGCATAGGCTGTAAAAGTAAATGAGTGGCTTTAACTCGATCGAGCGCAGGTAATAATTGCTCTGAACAGACATTTGGCTTCAGCATCAAAAATCGTTTAACCGTTAAAGGCAGTGTAGTATCTAAATTTAGTTTTTGTGGTACATAACCAATAGAGAGTCGTAATGCACGTTGAATAGTTCCTGAACTAGGTACTAAAAAACCGAGAACCACACGAACAATTGTAGATTTTCCAGCACCATTAGGCCCTAACACAGTTAAGATATCACTTTTATTTAAAGTAAAAGTAATATTCTCAAGAACAAATCTGCCACCAAATGTGACAGATACTTTATTTAAATTTAGTAATGGTTGCATGTGAAAAATATTTCGCAGAATTTTTATTATGTTATAGCATCACAAGATTACAATTACGGAGAAATACAATAATGATACATAAACTTACATTTAATGCTTATCACCATATCTTATGGGCAGTTACTACATTAATTATTAGTATAACTTTTATAACAACCGTAAAAGCCGATGTTGTTGCATCTATCCGACCACTTGCTTTTATTATATCAGGCATTGCAGATGGTGTAACCGATACCCAAGTTCTAGTACCTAATGGTTCATCACCGCATGATTATGCACTGAAACCGTCAGATTTAAAAAAAATTCAACAAGCTGATTTATTTGTTTGGATTAGCCATGATATGGAAATATTTTTAAATAAACCACTTAAAACATTATCACAGAACAAACAGCTAGTATTATCTGAACAATCAAATATTCAATCATTATTAATAGTAAGTAATAAGACTGGTGAACATAATTATGACTACATTCATTCAACTATTAACAAACATCACAAACATAATCATGGTAAATATAACATGCATATCTGGATGTCACCAGAAATAGCAAAACAAGCTGCTTTAGCTATTCATAATCGTTTAATCGTTCTATATGCTAATCAAAAAGAAATATTAGACATAAACCTTCGTAAGTTCAATCGAAATATAGCAAAAACTAATAAAAATATTATTAAAATATTAAAACTAACTAAGAAAAAAAAATATTTTGTTTTTCACGATGCTTATGGTTACTTTGAAAAATACTATCAATTAGCTCCATTGGGGTATTTTACAATAAACCCAGGATTGCAATTTGGTGCAAAGAAATTGCATAGAATACGAACTCAACTAATAAAAAATAAAACAAAATGTGTTTTTTCTGAACCACAATTTAGCCCTACTATTATAAAAACTATAATAAAAAATACAGGAACTATCATGGGTACTCTTGACCCGCTTGGTAACAAAATCAAAATAGGACCAGAAAGCTATATGCAATTTTTAACTCAACTTTCACAACAATATGCGACTTGCCTAAATTAAAAAACAAAAATTCTATAACATAATAAACAGTTAAAAAACTTAAATAAATTCACAGTAATTTTCAATCCTTCTAAAGTAGTATTGAAAATAATAGTAATCACTAATATTGCTTATAATCATCTCTCGACCAGTAATCTGTTTATTACGACCAATTTTAACACTAATAATTTTTATTAAAAAAATTCTTCCCATCTCTGATATATTGTCATTAATTCAATAAATAAGATTTGTGTAAAATAGCAGTAGTTATGTAGTTAATAAATATTTTTAAAATACTTTTTCTGAAAAATATCAAATGATATTTTAATCTCAGATCGATATATTTTTAGTCGTAGAACAACCCATCTAGTGTTAAAACTCAGTTTTATAATGATTTTCACATCATTTCAAGATTAATGTAATACTAATTAGACTCTCAAAAATAATAATACATTATAAGCACTAACGTAAAATTTTTGGCATAAAACATGTACCTACACTTACGTTAGAAATATAAAAAAATTAAAAAAACTTAAGATAGTAAATCTAGTAAATGGAATCATAGTGTTTTAATAAAAGATTATTAATGAAAGATTCGCGCAAAGTATATTTTAAGAAAGCCTCAAAATATAGCGAAAAACGTAAAATGTTTATACTATAGTCAATAACAAAATAATTTTGTAAATTCAAAAGATTTTAAATTTATTTTTTAAGCTAATTGTTAAATAGTTAATAGCTTAGTGAATAAAACTAGATTGTTAGTACAAGTTTTCATAAAAATAAGAACAATTTCTAGACATTTCGAGTAAAATATTTGTGTTTTATATAATGTAGAAAGTCATTGTTTAAATCTGAGTTTTTATAATTTTCAATAATAAAAAATTTTATGTATCATAACTTGTTGTTTTGTAAAAAATATTATATAAAATATATAAAATTACACACAGTTTTAATTTTATAACCTAATAAGTAAATTAGTTGTATCTGTAAGAAAGATTAATAATAGTGAAGTCATTATTTCTAAATATAACAATGCAGTAGTAACCGTATTACTATTTCAACTAGTTTAAAAATAAAATAAAGTATTTACATTATTCTTTTTTACAAAATATTTTACTTTTGATGAGTCTAAGTTTTTACTTTTACACTCTAAATAACTAAGAAAACTACTAATTTATTAAAAATAAGTTATTTTTAGAAATTTAATCAGTGAAGAATATAAAATTATTTATTGATAATCAAAAAGGTATAATCTCAGATCAAGATATAACAACCTATCCATGACTAGTAAGTAATTGTCATCTAATAACTTGCTTAGTAAAAATTTTTTATGATTTTTTTAGCTATAAAATAGTGGTGATTATTCTTTTAGGTATGCTATGTATAAAGATACAGATAGTAAATTGGGCTACATACCTACCTTTCATAAATCTTATTTACATCCAAGATATTGGGGTGTATGGATAGGAGCCGGTGTATTTGCTACTTTAGCTTATATTCCTGTACACATAAGAGATCCTATCCTTGCTAAAATTGGTAAATGGATAGGAAAGTTAGCTAAAAATGCTAGACGCCGTGCAAAAATAAATCTTTTGTATTGTTTTCCTCACTTAACGGAATACAAAAGAGATCAGCTCATTGATAAAATGTTCGGAACAGCTCCGCAATCATTCATGATGTTAGCTGAATTATGTTTATTTGATGTAGAAAAAACCTTATCAAGAACACTGTGGCATAATGAAACGGTAATTAACCGTTTAAAGCGACAAGGTAATAATGTTATTTTCATGGTGCCACATGGCTGGGCTATTGATGCTTCTGCAATGCTCCTTTCAGCGAAAGGACAAAATATAACAGCGATGTTTCACCATCAAAAAAATCCTGTGGTAGATTTTTTATGGAACAAAGCACGTTACCATTTTGGCGGACGTTTACACTCTCGAAAAGCTGGAATCAAACCATTTATCGATTCAATACGACAAGGATATTGGGGGTTTTATCTCCCTGACCAAGATTATGGCGAGGAGAAAAGTAAATTTGTTGATTTTTTTGCAACCTACAAGGCCACTCTTCCAGCAGTCGGACGACTAATGAAAATTTGTAAAGCAAAAATCGTACCATTATTCCCAGTTTATGATCACTATAATCATCAATTACATATCTATATTCGTGAACCAATGGATGATATTGCTGGAAGAGATGATGAGTATATTGCACGAAGAATGAATGAAGAACTTGAACACCTTGTAGCCCCTTATCCTGAACAATATACCTGGATACTTAAGTTACTAAAAACGAGGAAAGTAAATGACATAGAACCCTATTTACGAGATGATTTATACCGTTAATTATAATGCAATAACTCAATAATTTATTAATATAAATAACAATACACCTAAACTAAAGACTATTGAGTGAAGGTGTATTATTATCAGTCATAAGCTAACTTATTCAACTTCTAAAATACGACAGGTATTAGTACTACCAATTGTACCCATTAAATCACCTTGAGTGACTAAAACAAGATCACCACTCATTAAATATTCATTATCACGCAAACAAGTTACAGCTTCATTTGCCGCAGCAATACCGTCAGTATGCAAGTTACAGAATACTGGTGTTACACCACGATACAAAGATGATTGATTCAATGTTTTTTCATGACGTGACATAGCAAAAATAGGTAAGCCTGAGCTAATACGCGACATCATACGTGCAGTACGACCTGATTCTGTCATCGCAACAATCGCTTTTACTCCCTTAAGATGATTGGCGGCATACATAGTTGACATCGCAATAGCATCTTCGGGACTATTAAATTCAGTATCTAAACGATGTTTAGATACATGTAAACCTGGCATTTTTTCTGCACCTAAACATACCTGCGCCATAGCAGAGACAGTTTCTACTGGATACTGACCTGTTGCAGTTTCTGCTGAAAGCATCACTGCGTCAGTACCATCAAGAACTGCATTAGCAACATCCATAACTTCTGCACGAGTTGGCATTGGAGTGGCAATCATTGATTCCATCATTTGTGTTGCAGTGATCACGACACGATTTAACTGGCGAGAACGACGAATTAATTTCTTTTGCACAGCCACAAGCTCAGGATCACCAATTTCAATACCTAAGTCACCACGTGCAACCATAACTACATCTGAAGCAAGAATAACTTCGTCCATAACTTCATCACTTGAAACAGCTTCTGCACGTTCTACTTTAGCAATAATTTGACACTCACAACCTGCATGACGTGCTAAACTACGTGCATAATTTACATCTTCCCCAGAACGAGGAAAAGAAACAGCTAAATAATCAACGCCAATTTTAGCTGCTATAATAATATCTTCTTTATCTTTATCTGTTAAGGCTTCGGCAGATAAACCTCCACCTAATTTGTTGATACCTTTATTATTTGATAACTGACCACCAACAATAACGTCAGTGAAAACTTGAAGCCCTTGTACTGTACGAACTTTTAATTGTATACGACCATCATCAAGCAATAAAATATCACCAGGTACTACGTCTGCAGGTAAACCTGTGTAGTCAATACCTACTTTTTGTTGATTACCGTCACCTTGGGAACAAGTAGCATCAAGGATAAATTCATCACCAATATTTAACAAAACTATTCCATCTTTAAATGTAGATATACGAATTTTAGGACCTTGTAAGTCAGCAAGGATTGCAATATGACGACCTAAACGAGCAGCAATTTCACGCGTTTTCTTTGCACGAATAATGTGATCAGTTGAAGTTCCATGGGAGAAATTAAGGCGTATAACGTTAGCTCCGGCATTAATAATTTTTTCAAAATTATTATTATGATCAGTAGCTGGACCTAGGGTAGTAACAATTTTTGTTCTTCTAAGTCGTTTAATCATTTATTACTCCGTTAACCTATAAATAGTTTTTATTAATTATATATAACTAATTTGTTCTATACTTGTGTTGATTCCACTGTTTACTTACTATGTTTATATTTTCAAAACTACAACTGAGTTCGTTCAACATTTAAACTTACATCGATGATAAAGGTTTGTCTAATATTCTCAAATAATTTTCAATTTATCTAATATTTCAATCTTGTACTATAAATCTTGATGCATACACAATTATAATTATTATATACTTCTAATTAACTTATACTATTAAGCATATAAAAATATAAAACTTCAGATATAGAAAACTTTTTAATACACAAGGTGTATTGTAAATGATGTAACACGTTTTGAAATCTTGTAAATTTTTTTATAAAACTTTATCCCTTTTAAAAAGATAATTCAGAATTTACTGTAAAGCTAATTATTTTATAATTCTCTCGCAATAAGAGAGGTCTACAGTAGTAGTATTGTAAAAAAAATATTTAATAAAATTTCATTTTTTGTTACTCGGAATCAAAATATATACACTTAAAAGTAGTCAATACATATGTATTTTTATTCGCTACTGCATCTGTTTTAAAAATTAATTTTAATAGACATAATCTATGAAGAACATGTGTTAACTAGCAATGGTTTTTGAAATACACTTAATTATCTCATAAGCTTAATTACTTAGTAATACAGCTATTTCCAGTATAGTGTGTTTTTGCTTAACGAAATAATTATATGTAATAACAAATATGAATATTTAATTTATATTTTACTTCACTATCAAGAAAGTTTATTCGAACTATTTGCATATTAAAATTATATTAAAACAGACAATAACTTTTTCCACTCATGATGTGGCTTCATAATATTCAGTTACCAAAAAGAAATTTTCTTATAATTTTTAAAATAGCTGACTTTATATCGTCAAGCTATTATATTCAATATTCTATTCTAGAATATTCACTCAGTTATCTACATTTTATACTTCAAAAATTAAACAATGAATTAAATATCCTGTTATATTCATACATAAAACTCAAGATTTCACCTTGGTTCAACTAATGGAATAAACTTTACAAATCTATTAACACCTTTCAGGTAACTATATCAAACGTTCTTAATATGTACTTACTTAATAATTGCTAGTTTTTATTTTACAATCAACCTAATGATAAAATTAAAATTTTTACAATACGAATAAACTTATAATTCTACTATAATAAACTGGAAAGAAAAAATAAAATACCTTAAATGCATGTTAAAATTATATTATTAATAACAAAATAATGTTAATTTTATTTTCTATTATCAAGACTTAAAAGTCAGTACTAATTATGATGATTATACTTTAACAACTAAATACTATCATAACTAACTCTCTTTCTTATTATTAACTTATACGATGTATCTATTATTATATTATTAGTTCATCATTCAAGAAAAGAACAAATAATACAGTTGGTGTAATGATATTAAACATTACAATCAATACCATTACAGATTTATTAAAAACGTTTCCCTTTAAATAGAGACTCCAGAAATACAAACGTAAGACACAATAGCATTTCAAAATCAATATTAGATTTTATCTAAGCAACGTTATTTCAGTAAATATACATTTTGCACGAAAAGTTAATAAATCCTAAAAAATTCAAAAAAACAAAAATGAAAGAATAAAAAAAACCGACCTAAAACTGTGAAAATTAGTACAATAGAAACTAAATACCCTCTTTCTAATATCCTAGAATAAAATTAACACTGACTATTTTGTTAATGAAATATAGTAAAAATAGATTAAAAACTTTAAAAAAGTTAAAATGATTCTCAAAATTAAAGTAATCAGGTATAATCATACAAAATATAGTTTACATTACTATAAGCGTATAAAATATCACAACACAATACTCAGGATCTTTAAGACGCTTAGTATATTTATAGATTTAGAAAAGTCATGATTTTTTGATAATTATCACATGTATATCTAGATACATGTTATTTTATCATAATTCGATATGCTAAAACATAGGAACAATAAATTTGCCTAAATAATTCTCCACTTAACATAAAAGACCGCAGATGAAAGACAATTATAGTTATTGTCATAAAAAATAAACACTGTTACTAAAAAAGTAACACTTCTTTTTATTAATAACAATATTTCACATGTACTGAGTAACATTTAAAAAACAATATAAGATGAAACTAATATATACTCACTCATAATAGTGAGTTTAAAATTTATCTTATAGTCATCTCTAGTTATTATCCAGAAATCTGCATAAATGATTCTATCTACTAAGTGTTTTAATTGATTATTACACTTGATTCACTTACTAATAACATATGAATGATAATGTTGTCTCATTCACTCAAAAAACAAGATTTTAAGAAATTTCATTCTATTTATTAAGTAATTAAAAATTAAAGTGAAGACAATTGACAAGATAATAGTAAAAAATTTGAATCTCTATATTGATAGTACTATTAATGATCATTTAAAACCAAACATACGTATTATCAACATACCTTACTTAAGCTATTAAGTATTTACTACATTAATAATCTGACATTAGTAATTGATATTACATAGTATAAATTAAAAAAGCATCAATAACATCATCAATGAACAAAACGTCCATTTCTTTACTACAAATTAAAATGCAAATATTTTTTAGTAATTTTACAGCATCCTTTCAACGTTTAAGTTTTAAAATTTTATAATTACCTAAAGAACTAACATTATTAATCCCTAGTCTTTTAGTTATTGATTTAATATATTACTAAAATAACATATTGAATAATAATCTAAACGTTCTACTTCGGTTCATTATTTAATCTAATTGCGTCTTGTTAATATCTTGCGTAATATAAACATTGTTATACACTAATCATTTCAATATACTTTCTTCAATATGTACTTAATCTACAAAATTGAGAAAGTTATGAAAACATGTCATATTGATCTATGTTTATCAAATTATTTATGCTTTTGTCAATTGACAGTCATATTTAATTAATTTAGACGTATTTCACATATCAATATTACTTAGTCATGTGATAAAAAACATTAAGTTCAGACAAAAACACTGTTCAGACTTACCTAATGATTTAAGATAATATATAATAAATACAGCTAAACCTATACAATATGAAGATACCTTAGGTTTCATAAATGTATTTACGAGAACAGGCTTTATATGTAAAAATTATTATTATCATTAATCATAGTAATTCTTCAAAAATTTATTGCATTGTTAAAATATTATAAATGTATAATCAATTCATTTAATTAATGTTATACTGAAAATACTACTAATGTAACACATTAATTTTTTATTTTTTCTCTATATCAAAAAAATACTTTCAACTAGTAGAACACTTGACGATTTTGTAAGTGGTAAAAAACCACTTAATTATACAGCTAAATTTTGGAATAAGTATTGAATGTTTCCAATCTTCATTTTTAGATAAAGTTGTTAATATATCAAGAAAAAATAGTAATACTGATATAATACATGCGCCACGCAATACTCCAAAGCAAACACCAAGAATACGATCTATCCCAGACAAGCTAGTTTTTTGTACTAAAGAGCTAATTGCAGAATTAAAGATAGCACCTACAATTAACGTCGCAATAAACAATACTGCAATAGTAATTCCATTTCTCACATGTATGTCATCAAAATAAGCAAAATACTTAGCTACAGAATGATAAGATTTACTAGAAATAAAAAATGCACAGCCCCACACAATCAATGATAATGTCTCTCTAACAAACCCACGGATAAGACTTAATAATGCTGAGATACTAATAATGACGATAATTACATAATCAACCCAAATCATATCTTATTCCAAAATTTACGTCTATGACAAAAACAATTTATATCCTAAAAACAAATACGTAACTAATTGTAATACAATTTAAATATGTGTTAGTAAAAATATCTTTACTTCTATAGTTATTTTTAAAAATAATTTGTATAATTAAAACAATTTGATAACATGCAAATATCTCATATTAAATACTCTATAGAAACACTATGATCATCTGATTCAAAAAAATAATTTAATTTCTATACGACATATCCAAAATTTTAAATATAAGAAAATATAGTTAAATTATTATCAATAATTTTATGGTTTTAAGTTCTTCATAACACCACGTAACTCGGTTATTACATGCAGTTTAAGTAAAATAACTTTTAACGACTGTAGTCAAATTTCAAATCCTGCAAAAAAAACACGAGTTAATTTTCCAATAACGAGACACACAGGAACTGTATAAACTTAACACTACGATAATTTTAATTGCACAACCATTTTATGCTACTTTAACTATATATTTTTAATACACCAAGTTGCATTACAAAAAAATTACCTTGCGCTATTTTCACTTTAAGTTTAGATACTGACTTTAGTGCTGACTTTTTAAATAAACAAACCTAAAATATTTGGTATACTGTAAGCTGTAGAATTGACAGATATTTCTTTCATATCCGACATTGATTCAGAGCGTATTATTTCTGATATCATTCCTGTTTTAACTGTCATAATTAACGGGTCATCAATAATTGTAATACACTGCTTATTATCTGGTTTTAAAATAAGAGAAATAGCTGGAGATTTATTTTCATAATTTTTCTGATCACTATAAAGTAAGGAAAGCAATACAATTACTCTAAAGACCACTAAGAGCATCGCCCCGACGAGACGATCCTGAAATTTATTTGTCATTAACTCTATTCATTTATTTGTTTTTAATAGCATTAGTACGTGTGCAACAGTATAAAATGAACCGCAAACAATAATAATATCATTATCTGTTGCATCAAGGCATGCTTGCAACCAAGCTGCGCTGACAGAATTAAAAACACGCGGAGAATCTAAGTATTGGTTTAATTCTAATACTGATGCGCCACGCAATTCAGTCAACGGAGCAATATACCAATCAGTGATTTTCTTAGACAAACACGCCAATGTACCTTGAATATCTTTATCACTTAACATTCCTATAACTGCACGAATGCGGCGACCATCAACAGGTGATAACTTTCCTAAACGCGTGACGAGATAACTCGCCGCATGTGGATTATGCGCTACATCTAAAATAATTAATGGTCTTTTATTAATAATTTGAAAACGTCCAGGTAACTGTGCAGATTTTAAACCATTATATATTGCCTGATTGGTAATTTGACTGCCTAGTTTATAATCACGTGTTTTAATACAAGAGATAACACCTAATGCAGTTGCCGCATTATCTAATGGGATATTAGGTAACGGTAAATTATGCCATTCATCTTTTATACTTTGCCAAGTCCACTCGTAATCTTTCTGATAAAATGACCACTCTTTCTCCCTACGAAATAATGAAGTGTTAATTTTTTTAGCATATAGACCAATAGATCTTGGCATATCTGGTTCACCAATAACGCTATAACAATTTTCACGAAAAATGCCTGCTTTCTGATAACCAATACGCTCTCTATCAGATCCTAACCAATCTGTATGATCTAAAGCAATGCTTGTAATTGCAGTTACATCAGAATTAATAATATTAGTTGCATCCAAAAGACCACCTAATCCGACTTCAAGAATTACTACATCAAGTACAGATTCCTTAAATAGCATTAATGCAGCAAGCGTGCTATATTCAAAATAAGTTAATGAAATATTACCGCGCTCAGATTCGATATTCGCAAAGACACGACAAAAAACAGATTCGGGAAGCTCTTGACCTTGAATACGCACACGTTCAGTATAGTTAACAAGATGCGGAGAACTATATACACCTACTTTTATACCTGCAGCTATTAAGATAGATTCAATTGCATGACATGTTGTGCCTTTACCATTAGTTCCCGTGACTGTAATAATTCGAGTCGCAGGCTGAGTTAGCTCCATTTTTTCCATAACTTGTCTAACTCTCTCTAGTCCCATATCTATACTTTGACTATGCAACTTTGTAAGATAAGATAACCAAATATCTAAAGAAGACTCAGCTTGAGGTATAGTGAATAAATTACTTATCATTTTATGTTTAGTAGAATTCTTTTTACTGATAAATCTCAGCAACTATATTATTTTTTGATAATATCAATTTTTTTATTTTTCGCAACAGCAGGAATGGACTTTGAAACATTAAAGCTAGATTTATTAGTTAGCATTGCTAATATATCTGACACCTTATTTCGTATATCAGGTCTGCGAAGAATCATGTCAATAGCACCTTTTTCTAATAAAAATTCACTACACTGAAATCCTTGAGGTAACTTCTCTCTTACAGTTTGTTCGATAATACGAGGCCCAGCAAAACCAATCAATGCTTTTGGCTCAGCGATATTAATATCACCTAACATTGCTAAACTTGCAGACACACCACCCATTGTTGGGTCAGTTAAAACTGAGATATATGGCAGACTGCGTTCTTGCATTTTTACCAGTACTGCGCTTGTTTTTGCCATTTGCATTAGCGATAATAGCCCTTCTTGCATACGCGCACCACCACTTGATGAGAAACAAACAAATGGACTATTATCTTTGACAGATTGTTCAACAGCTCGTACGAAACGAGCACCAACAACTGACGCCATAGATCCTCCCATAAAAAAAAACTCAAAAGCTGCTGCAACAATCGGCATATCTTTTAAGGTTCCTTTCATTACAACGATAGCATCTTTCTCTCCAGTATCTTTTTGAGCTTCAGAAATTCTTTCTTTATATTTTTTTGAATCACGAAATTTGAGAATATCTTTTGGCTCAAGTTCACTAGCTAATTCTATTGTTGAATTTTCATCAAAAAAAGCTTTAAGACGTTGGCGTGCATGAATACGCATGTGATGATCACATTTAGGACAAACTTTTAAATTACGTTCTAATTCAGCCTTATACAGTATTTGCCCACAACTATCACATTTAGTCCAAATACCTTCAGGAATATTAGCTTTACGTGAATGAGTTAAGCTATTTTTCTTTAATATTTTTTCAATCCAGCTCATTATAAATCTTGTCTCTAATTAATTGTCTAATATATACTTATATGCTTTAAATTCTTAGTTATTAGTTAGCTTCATAAGAAAATTACTAAATAAACTACTTTATATACTTGTAGAGATAGGTTATCGCGAATAACACTTAATGTATAACTCATGCATATAATTTTCAGTATATTCTCTTTATAATTCGAACTATACTGAATCCAGTATAACTGATATTGTGCAATATGTAGCTCTATTATTTTCATTATTCGTTATGAAAATATAATGATATGTTCTATTTTAGGTAAATTTTTAATTTGTTATAAATTATTACTTTTGTATCACTATATTTTTTAGTTGTTTGTAAAAAGATAACAAATCGATTTATTCACCCTAGAAAAAATTGTAATAAAGACAATTGTATGATCAATAAATCGTTGAAAAATAACTTACATAAATCTATGAATATACTAGTCATCATACCTCATCTATAATGATTACTAATAAGGTTAGAAAGTTCTCATATTGAACGATACGTCAAGAAAAGAAAAACAGATTTACAATAATATATTAATAAAAATTATATAATTTTTATAATTAAAATTGCTAGAAAATTTTTAATTGATAATTTTGAATAATTTTACTAAAATAAAAATAGTGTATTTTATTACAACATTAGTAATTTCTGTAATATTATTAATAATGTTATTAATAAATATTGAAATCATCACCTTATAGATGCAGTATAATATATAAAAATATCAGTGATATGTGTAGGTAAAAAGAGTAAATAGCTAATATAGTTTACCAAAGAATTCAAATATAAGATAATTATATACGCAGCTTACATACTCAAAGAATAAAATTTTCTCAACAAGTAATGATGTACAAAATAAAATCCATAATAACACTCATGAATTTTATAACAACACTCTATTATTAACTAATTTTTCGCTATTACTGTTTAATAACCTAAACTTTTCATTATATTAATGCATCCGATAAAAATACAGGTACCATGATATTTAATGGCAATGAAAATTTGTTAGGGTAATCAACAGAGACTAAATAAAGACCTCTAGCTTGAGCGGTTTCTGCTGCCTTTGTTCTATCTTTTAGTACTAATAATTTTTCTATCCAGTTAATATCCTGGTAACCACGACCAATTTCTAGTAAACTACCAACAATATTTCTAACCATATGATAAAGAAATGCATTGGCTTTAATATCTACTATAATATAGTTACAATAACGAGTCACATGAACATGCATCACATGACGCCAAGACGTTCGAGACTGACAATTAACGGATCTAAATGAGGTAAAATCATGCTCTCCTAACAAAGCTTGAGCTGCTTGATCCATTTTTTTCTCATCAATTGGATAATTCACATGCATTACAATATTTGATAATATTGCCGGACGATAAGGATGATTAAAAATTATATATTGGTAACGACGAGCGATCGCACTAAATCTTGCGTGAAATTCATTACTAACGGTTTGGTACCAACGTATTGCAATATCTTCTGGACAATATCTATTACCACCAACTGTCCAAGCAGATTCTTTGCGCTTTATAGATGTTTCAAAATGAACTACCTGCCCTGTTGCATGCACACCCGTATCAGTACGCCCTGCACAAAAAACATTAATGGGCTGATTAGCAATTTTTGATAAGGCTTTTTCAAGACAGCCTTGCACGCTTTTAACTTTTTGTTGACGTTGCCAACCATGATAACGACTACCGTTATATTCGATACCTAAAGCAATACGAAATAACGGTGCTGACTCAAGCATTACGAAAACAACTCCTAAATTAATATCTTTTCTATCTTCGCTATGATAAACTTTTCATTAGAACCAAAACGATTAAAAACGATTTAAAATTAAAAATTTTTAAAATACCATTATGCTTACTGATATCATTAAAGCTTAAATAATTGTTGTTTAATTAAATAATTCACCTGAGTTGCATTATTTATCTAAGCTAAAACTATTAATATTATTAATAAATTCAAGATCATTATAAGATCTTCCTGCGCTCATTATCTGCAATACTTAAAGATAAATAACTTACATATTATCAGAACACGCTGAAAATTCAATAAACATTAATAATATAAATACACAATTATTCTATAAGATTTAATTAACTAAAAATATTTTTCTAAATAATATTATCCATATTAAACAACAAAATTAACATATTAAAATAAAATTTTTAATAAAAATTTTATTTTAATATGTTAATGATACTATAAAGTAGGTAAGAATTCTATCGAATTGAAACGTCCAAAACTACTTTATGATATGTAGAGATACATAGTATACTGTATTAATTTAAACTCAACTAAATTTATGACTTTTATCATATATTTTATAAAATTATTCAGCTGACTTACAATGCTATCAGTTAACACAACAAGATTGCAACTATTACAACAGTCCACTCCAGCATTTTTGCTTAAGATAGATACAGCTCCAAAAAAAATATATTTGTCTATGTAATCTAGCGTACTTGCATTGCTCATTTTTTATATTATAGAGTGTTAATTTTCATGTTACAAAATTTAGCTATATTTATTTTACTTTCAAAATACTAAACTTTCAAACTAACAATGATAATTATAAAATGCATACATGTTTAAGTATTGTATTTTCTAAATAATAAGCAGATTTACCAATAAGCTATTTACTTTCATATGAAAATACTATAATGCTTTTGCTAATTTAATCAGTTCCCTTAGAAATCATACTCAACTTCAATTTTCGATTGTTTTTATTATTTTAAACGATTTAAAAATTAAATTAAATTATTCACTCATTAAATTAGACAAACTAGTTGTCTTAAATAACAATAATAGCAAAACGTTTTGAGTGTCTATATAGCATTGCGTTGTCCCTAGAAACGAATAACGATTTACGTCATAATCGTTCTCTCACCCATCTATAACAATCAAATACTTAAAGTATAATAAATAACAGAATAATTAACTTTATTTAATAAAGTAAGCATGAAAACCTAATAAGCTTAATTGAGTTGCCATATATTCATTGTCACAATGTATATTAAAAAATGACCACTCACGGCGTTCTTGATAACATTTTCGCAATTTATCAAATTCACCAGGAATCGCAGCAACTTTACGTAACGCTGCATCATCATAACGCACATCATAAACAAGATGAATTAACTTATTAAGTTGACTTTGCGATAATTTTCCCTGAACAGTAATTGTACTTATTCTAGAGGATGGTAGAAAAGCAGACAATGTAATACTGTCTTCTTTCCTTAAAAAATTGCAATAATCTGTATACACTTGTATCGTACCACGAGCTCTGCCTTCGAGTGTGTAACCCGCAATATGTGGTGTAGCTATATCTACATACTGCAAAAGCTCAATGCTTAAATTAGGCTCCAGTTCCCACACATCTAAAACAACACTTAGTTTTTTTCCTTGTTTCAATACGGAAAGCAAAGCTTTATTATCAACCACTTCACCACGACTAGTGTTAATTAAAATAGTTCTATCACGTAAATTTTCCAGACGATTTATATTCATTAAGTGAAACGTTTTAGCAAAACCTTCCATACTCAGTGGAGTATGGAAGGTCAAAACATCTGCTTCAGGTAATAAGTTGTCTAATAATAAAAAATTTTCTTGATCTCCTTTTTTAGCACGTATAGGATCACATAATAACGTTTTTACACCCCAAGAAGATAAGCGATCTGCTAAACAACTTCCAACGTTACCAACACCGATAATGCCAACAGTTTTATCACGCAAATCAAAACTATCTCGCTCAGCTAACATTAGCAATGCTGACAATACATATTCAACTACTGCGATTGCATTACAACCAGGCGCAAAAGAAAAACCGATATTTTCTTCAGCCAACCATATTGTGTCTATATGATCAAAGCCTGCTGTTGCTGTACCTACAAATTTTACTGGCGTTTTAGTTAACAACGTGCTATTTACTTTTGTAGTTGATCGCACTATTAATGCATCTGCATCAAAAAGATCTATTTCAGAAACTGCACGCCCTTGTACTCTTGTAACGTGACCTAACCTACTAAATAATGTCTGAGCATATGGCATATTTTCATCAATCAGAATTTTCACTTAAATTGTCCGATGTTGTTTTTTATATTAACTTTATTTTAGAGATTAATCCATTCTTGACTTTAATATCATATTTCTTGTGTTATGTTCTTACAACATTGCCTATTTAAAATTATTGAATATTTTACTAAAATACATCTCAAAAAACTAATGCAAAATCTTTTTCCAAGAAACATCTTATATATTTTCTCAAAATAATAAAATATTATATTCTTTATATTAATTAAAAATTTTTAAAAATGAAAACTTTATTAATCAGAAACTAAAGTGCATATACATTAAACAATAAATGTATATCATATGTTTTATTCACTGCATATTTTCATAGATGTTTTATTAAAAATATTTCACAGTAACTTTCCAAGAGAAAATTTCATATATAATTATTTTAAATTTTGAAAATTTTTAGCAACATTTTCATGAATAGTAACTAGAATACCAATACAATTTTTATGATAATTCATACACTCAGCATTCAAGCTATCTATATATCTCATTAAAATATTACAATATAGATAGAAAGGTTATTTATATTAAACGACACGCACAAGAAGACAATTAAGGTTTATGACGATATCTTAATCAGTAACAATAATGAAACTCATGAATAGATAAACTATATTTAATAACTTTAATGAATTATGCAAAAAATACTTACATATATGAAGAATCTATTATCAAAAACAGTAATGCAAGTGAAATATTTAGATAATATGTATTATATTGCTAACTTTAACAGTAATCATCGTGATAACAAAAATGCAATAATTTTTAATGTTGTTAATCTGATCTTAACAATAGGATTGTTCACTATAGAGTAGATATTTTAAATACATCGTTAAACATAAAAGAAATATGAAAAATATTTAAATAGTTTTTATTTTTTTATTAGTGCAAAAAATATAATTTACTCTCTTTCTGGTATATAAATAATACTGAATCCATACTTAAATAATAATAAATATTTAGTTTATTAGTAAATTTAGATATATTGAAAATTCATTGGAGTTATATTTATCTAGTCAGAAACAAACAGAATTTTTTCCAAAATCGCTGTAACTCTATAATTTTAATCACTAAGAATATCCAATAAATTTTTATTTAAAGACAACAACTACTTATTTATATTATGATTACATATAATCATTCTTGCATGCTGATCTCATATTTATTAAATAATAATTTTGATATAAAAGACATTTTATTTTTCTTGAAACATATAATTATACCATTACTATATAGAATAATTGTAAGAAAAGAAATTTACGAAATAAAAAGTTCTCTACTTAGAATATGTTCTTCTTTATATGAAAATAATAAAACATGATATGAGCATTAAATACATAGATAAAATATATAATAAGCATGTTAATTATTTTTTTGTTATCTCATTATGGCTTATTGTATTCAGAAGCTTTTAATAAGTTGTATTAAGTTCTGTTGAATTTTTTATAAAAACAATTACATAACTAGAGTTATGTTCTATCACTCTTAAATAAGTTTATTTAGATAGAAACTCGATACTAAGTATGAAAACATCTTATTCCGCATAGCACAACCATAAAAATCCCTATAGTCAAAAAGACATCTATAAAGATATTCTATAAAACATAATGAATTATACGATTATAAATGTTACTTGTATTTCTATATGAACAGTTGAGAGATGTTGTATCTGAATAATAGAAATGTAGCTGTAAAAATACAATTAAATTGATAAATACAATGCATATCATTCATTATTATTCATGAACAATGCTATTATGCTATTTATTATTAATAATACTTTAAATACCAGAAGAGATAAAATGATTAATATTTAATATTATCATTCATATGTATGGCATATATAGAAAAATATTTTAAATATAAAAATACGAATACGTTTAATGATTAGCTCAACATTTTGTTTTCAAAACCAGAAAAGACCGGTTACAATAATAAACTCATTGTCCTATCAGGACATTTAAACCATCGTTATATAATTTAAATACTTAACGATTCTAGCATAACTAACTGAATTTTTAAAAATTAATGATACAAGCGTTAAAGTTTAATAAAAGTTTATTACACCCTCGTTACTGGCTAATTTGGCTTGGTATTGGCCTATTATATTCCCTAGTTCTTCTTCCATATCCACTAATTTATTGGATCGGAACCAATTTAGGACTGCTTTCTAAACGTTTTTTAAAAAAACGGGCAAAAATCGTAGATCGCAATTTAGAATTATGCTTTCCAAATATGAGCCTTCAAGATCGTCAGCACTATATTAATAAGAATTTCGAGTCAGTAGGCATGGGCATTTTTGAAACAGGAATGGCCTGGTTTTGGCCTGAATGGCGTATACGTTGGTGGTTTAAAATTAAAGGATATAAGCATATGATTGCAGCTCAAGAAACTGGTGTTGGTGTTATTGTATTAGGTATTCACTTTCTAACACTAGAGCTTGGAGGACGTGCATTTGGTATGCTGAACCCAGGAATTGGTGTTTATCGACCGAATGATAATCAATTAATGAACTGGCTACAAAATCGCGGACGTTTACGATCTAACAAATATATGCTGGATCGTAAAAATATAAAAAGTATGATTCGTGTTTTAAAAAAAGGAGAAGTTCTATGGTATGCACCTGATCATGATTATGGTCCTCTGAATAGCTCTTTCGTGCCGTTTTTTGCCGTAAAAAACGCAGCAACTACGGATGGATCAGCAATGTTATTACGCCTTGCAACACCTATAATTGTTCCATTTATACCTCGTCGGTTACCTAATGCGAAGGGATATGAATTAATCATTCAACCTGCAATTCATAATTTCCCGATCAATGACGAAATCGCAGTAGCAACAAAAATGAATCAAATTATTGAACAGGCTATCTTGTTAGCTCCTGAGCAATATATGTGGCTACATCGACGGTTTAAAACTCGCCCTCAAGGTGAATCCTCATTATATGGGGACTTAGATAAAATTCATCATTAGATTATATACAGTCAATTAAAAATATTTTGATAAATTTCATTTTTGTTTAACAACCGAAAAACACGACAATAACAAGTAAAAATATATGAAACATGTATTACTACGGTATATATATTCAACAACTATTTTCAGTAAAAATAATCCACAGAATTTTCTTAGTACGTTAGTCTATATAACTATTTTAAGTTTTAAAAAGAAAATCTGTTTAAAAAACATAAAACTTCTAAAGAAAATATTGTCAAAGATAATTAATAAGATATACATTAGAAACACTTATAAGAACGCCAATATAATTTTATTCTTATGGATTCTTAAAACATTCAAAAAAAACAAATAAATCTTGTAAACAGTTCTCATACAATTAAAAGTTTTCAGCATCATAAAAATAACGAAATATGAAGTTGGTTGTATTAATATCATGATAAGAACTGATGACGATGTTATAGAAAAACAAATACCTTCATAAGTTTTATCTTTTTAATAATTGCTATTATACGCTAAGATCCTCTTAGCGCATAATAGCTATGCAGATAAAATATTTTCGAATAAGATAGCATAACATACCAGACACATTTTTTTGAGATAACAAAATTCCTTAAACTACATACTTTAATGTTATTCCAAAATTTAGGGTATCGTATGTACATTACAGTTGCTAGGTAATCTCAAATATATAAAAAACGATTAGAGGTATTTATTAATATCGCTTACAGATTATAAGTTTGTCATTTATTTTACTTCATTTTTGAAAAATATACTAAATGAAACTCTTAAAGTTAATATTAATACTGCTATAGATAGATCAATTTTAAAATATTCAATATCAAAAAATCTTTACAGATTCGTTTTAAGTTTATATTAAACTTTATAGAATGTATCATTTTTGCAATATTACTGTAATTGTAATTAATGACATCTTACAATCGATTACAATTTTACATTTTTGAAATATATAAATATCATATGGTATATATCTTAATTATTAGTTATTATAATTAACTACGTTTTCTTGCAGTAATAAAATCCAGACGATCTTACATATATAAAATAACTTGTGAATAATTGCTAATGTTATACTAGTGATTATTCAATATTTTGAATCTATATATCTTATATATTCATTAATTAATTTAAGTTTTACTTCAAAATTCATCATATCATTATTCATAAAATTTAAAATAATATATGCAATTCAAAATTAAATGATTATATCAAAAAGTTAATATAACAAAATTAATCTTTATCTTATTGATAATACTACGTATTTGCTTTTCATATAATTTAAATTAATCTAGTACAGAGTCTTAAATTTCAAGTTGTTAAATCAAACGGTAGAAAGCTTTATAAAAACTAGATAACATTTTTTAGTAACCAGATCTACATTTTATTCATGAACTGACCCAACAACAAATAAATATAGAATTTTTTACTGGTTGATTTTTCTTTCATAGACTATAATTTTTGCTTAATGAATAATACTAATGTTCTGACAAACTAAATTTCATTCAGCATAAAATCAATATTATGTATATCATACAAATCAATATATAGATTATATTCAACTTTAAAGTATTTTAGAATCGAACTAATACACTAACTGATCTAATCCGAATCACTAAAAAGTACTTTTAAATAGTAATAAATTTTTAAACAAGATTCATCACTCAAATTCCACTAGTAATATATGATTCTCTAATTATCTTTTATACCAGCTAAAAATAAAAATAATGATACTATTGATCATAATTAAAACTTATATAATAGCTATTACAAAATTATACCAATATAAATAATTTCATAATAGGTGTTATATATTTAAATAATATATTAAGATAAATTGAGTAAAATGGAGATAATACTATGCGTCTCAAAAACAGAATAGCAAATCAAATTCGCCCAATTAAAATAACACGTTCATATACTAAATACGCCGAAGGCTCTGTTCTAATTGAATTTGGAGATACTAAAGTGTTATGTAATGCAACTGTAGAAACAGGTGTACCACATTTTATAGCCAACCAAAGTCAAGGTTGGATAACAGCTGAATATAGTATGCTTCCTCGTGCAACAAGTTTACGTAACCATCGTGAAGCAGTAAAAGGTAAACAAACAGGTCGTACAATAGAAATTCAACGCTTAATTTCTCGTTCATTACGAGCAGCCATTAATCTTAAAAAATTAGGTCAGTATACTATTATTTTAGACTGTGATGTGATACAAGCCGATGGAGGTACTCGAACTGCTGCAATTTCAGGAGCTTGCATTGCATTAGTGGATGCTCTTAATAATATGGTTTCAAATGGTAAATTAATACGAAGCCCATTAAAATCAATGGTGGCGGCAATTTCTGTTGGCCTTGTTCATGGTGAAGCATTATGCGACCTTGATTATTTTGAAGACTCATCCGCCGAAACAGATATAAACGTGGTAATGATGAGCGATGGTCGAATTATTGAAGTGCAGGGCACGGCAGAAGGTGAACCATTTAGTCATGAAGAGCTGATAGATCTTTTATCGCTTGCTAAAACGGGACTAATATCTATATTTGAATCTCAAACAGAAGCTTTAAAGTAAAATAATTTTTAATAAAAAGTTAAAATAGTTTTATATTTTACAGTTAGTAACCTAGTCACGAGTAATAAAATCATCATACTTCAAGTAATATTTAAGTAATAAATTTTATGATGCGCCAATGTAACTCTATAATTTATATTATAAATTTTTCTTTTATTTAAAATGAGTAAGTACTTGATTATCATATTAATTTCAATCTCTAAATTTTATAACATAAATATATGAATTAATATAAGTTAATTAGTACGAATTTATAAATTTTCCCATAAATAATATTGCGCCATAAACAATATTAATATTTTGTGAATCTATGCTAAAATCAAGTAAACAATTTCCTGACTATCTTAAATGTATAGTTGCTGCATCTAGAAAACAGTTTAATGTTTATTAGTCGATAATATGTAATCGTACGCCTGAAATTTCAATCTCTTTGAGGGTTCTTCATAAAGATATATCAATTATAATTGATGTAATAAAATAAAAATTTTTAGCGTAATGGTATCCATGCACCCAACTAATTTCAATTATAAAAAAAGATTCTAATGACGGTGTAGTGTTAGTTAAAGTTTCGTTAATAATAACAAATTATTATTTACTACATTATTATTGCGCCCTACACTACATATAATAAATAAACAATATTAGAAACAAAATAATATATTAAACATACTCTTGTTATATTTAAATTATCAAGAAATAAAAAGTACGTTTTCTATCAGAAAAATTATATCTAATAATAACTATAAAATTTATTCAATATCATCACAGCAAGTAATTTCATTACTTATTTAATTTTCCATATGAAAATATGTAAAATAATATTATAATTAATAAAAATGAATCCATAAAACTGCAGAATATTTATACTTAGAACAACTTAAATTAAATACAGGAGATATACTAAGATAAACTAAAAAGCATAATATGAAAAACGTTGATACATATTATTATGTGTATGCACAATTCTAAAAATAATTATAGTAAAATCTTTTATGGCTACACTTATCTATAAGCGTGAATTTTAAACTTTTATTTTAAATAATATTAAAAATAGATATATAATGTATTACATTAAAAAAAAGCTACAACAATAAATAGTATAAAAATCTTAGCTCAAGAATGAGCTGGATGATAGTTTTGAATTTTTCTCTACTTTCATATTTTAAAGAAAAATTTCTGGGATATTATATAGTTTTTAAATATTAGAAAAAATAAATATTAAATTTATATACTAAATGAGTATTATTTAAATGTTTCTAACAATTTTTCTAGCATTAGCAATATGTCAAATAAAAACATATAAGTGTAACGGTTTAATATTTAAATATTATTTTGTAATATATAGTTTATTATATTTTCTATCTTAAAATTAAGATTGGTATCTAAGATATAACTTGACAGCATTTATTCATATTATCGCTATCAGGTAGCATATTCTTACGTATATAAATTATTTTATCCAGATGAAAACTATTAACAATACTTATTCTACCCATCAGATTATGATCATTACTGTGAAAGCATAGGATAAACTTTTTAAATATCTATAGCTATGACTTTTATATCATGCTAGACACTTTTTTATTTGAATCACAGTGCTTCCAAAGACTATACTTTTTCTTTTAAGTGTTATAAAATAATAATATCAAAGTAGTATTGACGTTCCGACGACTACTGATATACAACTTATCAATCATATTTTTGTAATTTTTCTCCAGAATACTGGAATTTATTTTTAAGTATTACTATTCTTACAACTTAAAATAATTATTTTAGCCACTCTTACTAAAAAATTAAAAAAAAGAAGATTATATTGCATTTTTTTAAATATACACTAATAAAGTTAAAACTCATGCATATCAAATTTTTGAAAATATTGATATTTTCAATTCTTAATAATTTAACCTGAATGATACTCTTCACTTATTAACCTAGATTATAGATATAATTTTTTTATTTAAAGGTATATTAAGATTCAATCAAACATTAACAATAAGCGTATATTTCAAATAATATAAAATAAATGAAACAAACTATCTCATATTAAAAATAATTTTATAAGTAAGTAACTTATATTACTTAAAACAATTTCAAAATATTAAATTACCATAAAATCACTATCTGTAGTGTTATAAAAAAAATTTATTTTTACATTATTCATTTTCTATCTTAAACTCACTCTTTAAGCTGACTACTCTATTGAGTAGTAAATGACTTACACAACAATTAAAAACTATCTACATTCTCTTTTATATTCATATTACACTGGGTACTTTATCGCATTTTTTTGATTATACAAAAAATCTTACAATACATTGATTGTATTTCTTTAATTATCTTAAATATACTTAAAATAAATATACTGATTGTATTTTTGTATTTTCAGTAATCAGATTTTCGATACAATCTAATTACTGAATCATCCAGTCATTACTAACTCAACCGCATTAAAATACAGAATCTTTGAAAGCTAAAATTACAGTAAGGTTATATTATATCATTTTCACATTATATCATAATAAAATGAGAGATTAACAAGATTCTATTTAGAGTAATTAAGACGATATTAAATTTTAAAATTATAATATAACAATTAATATTACTATTTAGTAATATATTGTCTAATACTTATTTAAGTATCACTGATGTAATTCATTAATTTAAAATTATGAATTAACAAAAGATTTAATGACTTTACAAAAAACACTTTTTAATAAACTAACTGCACGGTTTTAAATAACCATTCATTCCTCTAATTAAGAAAATCTAAGATTTTTATTGCGGTAATCATTGTAAATTTCTAGAGCATATATTCTAGATTTTTCTCAAAACTATGCAATATCTAGATATACCTATTATTTTTACTATCTAGATTTGTTTCTTCAATTGTGCCTATCAGACTTTAATAAATTTGTAGTACAGATACTCTTAATAAGACTCTCTCTCTTTGTATGACAGATATTAAGATAGTATAATTAAATATCTATAAATTAATTAATAAAATTGATAAGTAGTTAAAAATAACTTATTGTATATTATTTATTCAGTAAATTTAAAACATATATTTTCATTTTATCCTTGTATGTAATATATGAGAGAATCAATCGCGTGTTATTTTCTCACAAAAAACTTTTACTTTTACAGATACAAACAAACTAATTACTGAATATGTTTATATCTAAGTGTAATATTGTGAAATTTTAAGATACTCACTTACCAATGGAGCAAATTTTATTTGATTCTTTTTGACGATCACGGTAAAAATTTTAGGATATTTTAGGATATATTACACTGTATGGATAACACTTAACATTTTGAATATAGTCAAGATTTTTTATAATATTTTACATATACACAGTGAGAAAATAGATATTTTATATACTTATAATATATTATACTAATTATTAAAAAATAATTTTACTTTTTTAGAGATTATTAATTATATGACACAGTCTATAATCGTCAAAATCAATGTGAGATATATTAAAAATATATATTTGATCTTAAATTTCAGGGTTTAAATAAAAGTTGTAGTCTTGTTGATATTGAATTAAACACTTAAACAATATGTTTCATTCATTAAAATGATTAAATATATCTTTTTAAAAATCGTTCACTTTTCATAAAATATTTAGATGTACTAAAATTAAGTTGTGTAATATACACTGATTAAAAATCTAATAACATACTTCTATATTAGAAGTAATAAAATATTAACTCACTGCAATAGTAATTAATATGACAAAGTATCTATATAATTTTAATAATTTATAATTTATATAACGAACAAATAAAACATTTTAATCACTTTCAGTTTATCTACAACTTCATTTCATACATAACATGCTCTATAAAGTTAAAGTGATACCAGTGAAATATTTTAAATGGTATCAAGTATATATATGCGCTCGTATATATATACGTAATACAATAAAATATATACTACTATTACAATAATTGAAAATCAAGTCAACTAATATAAATTTAGCTATCCAAAAAAGATTACTAAATCTAAAAAAATAGTAACAGGGTATATTTCAATACACAATTTAGTGTATAAGTCTAGTACGTCTTATCTTACAATAACATAGAAAAATTCTACATTATTTTTAGTAAGATTACTTTTATTTTCTAAGATTTTTTAAAAAAATAAAACAGCTCAAATAAAGTAAACATTTAGCCTTGGTGAAAAGAATAATAAAATAGATAAAACTTACCATTAATATTCTAAATATAAAGAAGTAGGTATGGTTTTGCCTAAAATAAGCTACTAAAACATACTAGTAATTAATTTGCACGTAACTAAAAAAAAGTGTAAAATCATACAAACATTCCTATAATTCTATTTCTTGTATAATTCTGTTATGTTTAGTTCTAAACTATTAAGCTCAATTGTTGAAATAAATTTTTATTTACCCATATATACGTAAACTTTAAAGAATGTAATTACTCTATTATCATCATAATAAAATAAACTATTTTACATATATGCATAAATAAAAAATAATAATGAAATTGAACTAATATTAACTTAAAAAATAGTAACTAACTATATTAATTTACTAAAAAATTTTCATAAGTATCATAACATTAATAAGAATTATCAAAATATAACAATCTATTTTATCACAGTACAACATGAGAACATAAAATAGATAATATAACAGATGATATAAACTCAGTAAACAATCATATAATTATCATAACTTTTTATTCACAAAAATCAAAATAGATAAATAACTCTTTAAGTATAAAATATTTCAATTCTGACAACATCGAGTACTAAGCATTGTTATCACGTAAACATGCAGTTTAAATAGCAACTTTCTGTAAAAAATTTCGCAAGAACAAGATAAAGCTTTTATTAGATTTTAGTATTTATAACAGATCTTATTTAAATGATATTCACTCATACTTAAAATTATATCTTTTATACTATAAATAATTTCAATATCTAAAATTTATTACGATGCTAATAAAAAACAACTATAAACAGATATCGCATAAGAAAGCATTTTGTATAAATTTATACTATACATTATTTTAATAAACTTAAAGTAATATTATGTAACAATCTTTTATCTATCCATACGTCTCTCATCAATAAGTCAAAGAAACTATTAGCATGACTATGCAAAACTGATGTGTGCTTCTTAGAAGAACATAGCACCGATGCATGTAAACTATTAACAGACATAACACTAAAATAAAAAAAGTAGATATTACGAAATATAATAGTATAAATACTAATTATTTATTAGAAAGTTGATTAAATAGTTTCTTTTTACTCAAGACTTGTACTCCAAATAAATCACTAAAAATCTACTTTTAATACTGTTTAAGTGAATATAATTATATGTTCAAAAAAACTACATTAAAAATTTAAATTATTCATAAAAATTTAATGCTATACCTGCAAGAAACTCATGTAATGAAAAATCTCTTTTAATGTAGATTCCAAGCTGTATTAGCAGTTATAACATGACGTATATTCTTTTAAAGAATTAAAAACGAGCGATGATACCTTGTAATAACTTCATAAATGTCACCTTTACTTTTTCGGCAGTTTTCATTACTTCATCATGGCTTAGTGGCTGTTCTAAGATGCCACATGCCATATTAGTTAAGCAAGAAATCCCAACCGTTTTAATTCCTGAATGATGCGCGATTAGAGCTTCAGGGACAGTAGACATACCAACTGCATCTGCACCAAGTGTTCTAATCATTCGAATTTCAGCTGGTGTTTCATACGTGGGTCCAGAGCACCATGCATACACACCTTGACGCAGAACAACATTTTGTTCTTTCGCAACATTTTGGATAACTTGACAAAGTTTTTTATTATAAACCTCACTAACATCTAAGAAACGTACTCCCCATTCTGGGTTATTAGGCCCAATTAATGGATTATTTCCTGTTAAATTAATGTGGTCAGTAATAATCATTAAATCTCCTTGATTAAAACTAGTGTTAACAGCACCACATGCATTAGTAATAATTAATTTTTCTACACCAAGTGTGTTCATTAAGCGAATAGGAAAAGTAACCTGATCAAGTGAAAATCCCTCATAATAGTGCAATCTACCTTTCATTACAATGATATTTTTGCCTGCAATAGTACCAATAACTAATTCATTTGCATGACCAATAGCTTGTGATTTTACAAAATGAGGAATCTTACTATAAGGGACAGTCACTATATTTTTTAGTGTCTCTGCAAATGAGCCTAAACCAGAACCTAAAATAATACCAATTGTAGGTTTAATATCTGTATATGATTTAATAAAACGCAGGCTTTCTAAAATATCATTAATGCTATGCATGATAATCTCCTAAAAATAATAAGACAATAATAAAGTTATTTAAAAACTAATCAACGATCTTAATCTCATTTTAAAATTTTTTGATGTAATCGTTAATAATGTACAAAATTTTACTAGTAAATTTATTCATCTCTATCTTAGAGAACTTTGTAAAACAAAAGTGATACTTTAACATATATGATTAAATAAATTTCGAGCATCAAACAACTCACAACACTCTATAACCTAATTATACGACAAATATCTCTCTTAGCTACATAACTAGTCTCGCTATTAGCGAGCATAAAATCTTTATCTATACAGAATAGTGACATGCATTCAGTAAAACTCATTTAGCGCATGTCTCAATTCTTCCATTGACTAGTGTGGACATCTTATCTTATTCTACTTCAATGAAAGAAATCACCATTATTAAAATCAAATCAGTAACTTTTTATTCCATGAATATATTGTTCAACTAAAAATTGTCTTTTAAAATATAATTGCGATTCAAGATCAAAAAACAAAAATTATCAAAGATCTTTAACAGTAAATCAATAATTATCAAACTAGTATTATAAAATAATTTATTACTGACACCCACTTCAAAATAGAATAATTATTAATTATTATTTAGAGTTACATGTCATTACCTTTAATTAAGATAGTTTAAAGATTCATCAATACTTTAAATTAATTATTAATAAAATGTAATATTATTATATTAAAAATTTCATAGTATTTTTAGGTATTAGCTAAATATCACTTAAGAACCTACTTATTATTTGTATACAAAAATACTAAGATAAAATAAATTAAATTTAAAACTTCAAAGAAAATATTTAACTATCTCTTCAAATGCTTTAAAATTTAACCATGTTTCATGTAGCTTAATATATGATAGATGACATAATGCTTAAAGATTATATTAAAATATAAAGTACATAGCGTGTTCTATTGAAACGATTTCGATAGGATTATAGTTATACACAGTATCCTAAATTGTCTCACTAGCAAACAAAGTATTTAAGAACGCATTATTCATACATACGAATAATGTTTAAATAGACTCAAATTCATCAAGATCATTTTTCTATTTGTTATATGATCTTTTACTGTAGATTTATCCGGTAAATATCACATATCTACCATAATGCGTAATTCATTTTACAATCTTCGACCTCTATTATATTTTTTTGCAATAATACATATATACTCTTATAACTTTAGCATCAATAATTATGAAAGTAAGATTAGAATTATAACTAATTCTAATAAAGGCTTTTCTAACCTAATATTCTGAATACTTTTTAAATTTGATATGCTCTATTGCTAATTATTTTAAAAATTTCAAAAACATTATATACAATATTCTTACTAAAAATTATCAGTAAGAATTTTTTATGAGCAATTTCAGTACTGAATAAAGCTGATATGACTATTAAACTTCGTTTAGAGTACACTATTTTTTACTGAGAAGTATTATAAAACTTAATAATAACATTAATACTCCGATGACATTTTTCACAAGCTAACAAAGCAATGTAACTATATCATTTCTTCTCTTTAGATTATAATTTTAGTTAATAACTTTTATTGCTAGTGGTTAAAACTTAATAATAGTAAATCTATTCTAGATAATGTTTACTATAAATTTTAAAAATAAAAACCTGTTTTATATAGTTAAATTATTACATTACATTTTTTTAAGGTATTTTCTAATTTACTCAAAGATTTTTAGGAACACTAAAAATTAAGCAAGATGCTAGTCTGATCGTTAATTTTAATCAAATTATTTGAATGGTTGTCAACTATATTTTAATAACGAAATATATTAGTAATATTTTACTGATTGTTTTAAATGCACTTTAATGAATCTATTGAGTAAAACAAAATTTATCTAGTGATAATGAGTATAAAAATAAAATTAAAACTCTCTTTTAATACAATACATTTCATATGAATCATCAATAAATTATTGAAATTATTTTATTTTCATATAAACAGTTTCAATAACTTAGCTTTACTAAACATAAGCTATTTTATTGATAAATCTTAGTTCTATCGACTATTTTAACTCTTAATCTCCAGCATGCACAAGGAAATTTCCCTTAAAAACAAATATATATATGATAATTGATATTAATAAATCATTTTTAATTGAACCATCTTGTTCTCTAATTCATCTGATGTAATAATATTAAACTTAAAGTAATCCACTTCTACAGTTTTATCAAAAATAGTGAATAAAAACATACTGTTATATTTAAAAAAAATTTTATAGTCTTAAAAATCAATATCAAATTTTAGTTAAACAACTTCATTTTAGTAAACGTAAATATTGTTTATACAAAGTGTATCTGTCTTTCAGAACAACCTTAACAGAAAATTGTAATATCATTTATTCAGTATTCATCTACTTTATAATTTACTAAATAAACGGAAGAATAATACAATCAACGTTGATATTATTCGTCTGTAGATTATTACATAATAATAAATTTTACACTTTAATAACTTCTTAATATAGATTATAAACAATCTATTATTTGAAAAATTGTATTAAAGAGATAAACTACCCTATTTAATAATAAGGTTATTAATAGTTGAGAAGCTATTTTTATACGAGCGTATTAATTCCTAACACCTAACACAGTAAATCATTTATAGCTTTACCTAATTTACTTTTTAAGAATTTTAAAAGCTGAATTTAAGTAATTATCAATCCAACTTATAAAATAATATTTACGATCTTAATTTCTATAATAATTTTTAACTTCCGTATATAAATAGTAATTCTCCTCCTTAATATTGTAAGATATACTAATACAATGTAATCTACTTCCACACATACATTTTTTTTGATTCATCTTTGACATTTTCAATACATTTTAATATCGATGTATTTAATATTTTACTCGTATAGTAAAAATCTAGACATCTCTAATCTGCCTACCAATCAGTAAATAAATATACTTTTAAAATCATTAAAATATCTGAAAACCTTCAACAACTGTAGTTAGTAGTTATTAATAACAAAAATAATTTTCACATTCACTATAAATAACAATTGAATTTTCTACCACTTAACTCAATGTCGAGATGATTAATAAATAGTGATTAACTATAAATAACAGTATATGATATAATTTTTAATGACACTTACACAACAGTATTTTCATAAACACAGACTTTTTAGTCTTATCCTTTTTTATGGATTTTCCGTAAGATTTTACTATGCAGATGTGTAGAATAACAGTGATGACAGACATATCTTATCTTTTTATAAGAAATTACAATAATTTTCTTTACAAATAATTTTAACTTTTTTAAACATTTTCAAAATATCAAATATAGTCCATTACAGAAAAAGTGATATTCAAGTGTATTTAATATATGCGTTTCAACTTCATATTCAAAATTATTAAATAAAGGTTTCAGAAGTGTTTGTTGCACTTCGCTAGAACTTTTAGACAAACCTAATACTATTTTATAGTTAGCTTTATTAAAATACCTATCAAGACTGATTCATTTTATATAGAATCATGTACTTATATTTATTTCATAACATTGTTTCACTAAAAATAATATTAAAATTGAAAATTATCCTTGCTTTTATTTAATTATAAAGACTCTGTTTAATATATTTTTTAACAAAACATTAATAATGATCAGTATTCATGTTTTACATTATTAGAAAATTGTTATTATTTTTCTTCTCCTTCAAATGAGAGTAAAAATTACCTAAAAAAATATTGTTAAAGTTAAAAGTTTGAGATCAATATTCATCATTAAATTTTGAAGTCTTTTAAAGTATAATTAATTTATTTATTTTTAAATATTTAAACCTGTTAATAATAAAGACTGATTGTAGTGAATAAAACAAAAATTTAAACTATATACATTCATTTTATTTAACAAAAATTACCTAAAATCTGTTGTTATTAAAAAAGAATTTTAATTTTATTACAATATTAATTTTAGAAGATAAACTACACTTCACTAAATAAATCTATTTAAAAGTATACAAACATAATTAATAAAATGTTATTCATAAACTCATCTATTTAATACAATTACAAACTACATAATTGAGATTGGTATTAAAAATTACACTAGATTCTTCTAGTTTTTAGTTAGTTTAACGTAAATCTTTAAATAAATAAGTAGATGTTCCATACAATACATTTAGTATCCTTTCTAAAGATGTAAAAGAAACTATTAGTTTTTCAAAAACTATAAGAGCTACAATTTAAAATCAATCAATGTTGTGCAGTTTTATTTCTATTAATAGAAATCATCAGTTTCAATATAACGTTTAATATAAAAACGCACATTATTAAGTTACTTTATTATTACTGTGTAAAATATATACAGAGTCTTATAACTTAAACAAACTAGGTTCTTAAATAATTGTAATATCTCTATTATAGTTTTACTGTATATTAAGAGTCGGATACAATCCGATTTAATTTTTGTGTTACATCATTATTTAAATCAATTTTTTTTAAAAATTTTTTATTCTACTCTATTATAATATATGCTTATTTTTCTTAAGAAACTATATTTATAAAACTAAGTTTAATTAATAAAATTTTACTTTCTAAAATATCTTAGTGAAATATTTTATTAATTATTATCTCTAATATTGAAATTATTTATTTAAAAATAAAAAATTTTATTTAATACTTATTATCTATAACGGAGTTATTTATAGAAAATTAAATAATTTACTATAAAAATATAAAAATAAACATCACTTATATATTTATATAATTCATTATAATATATTTATATTAAAAATTCTATAATTACAAAACATATATTAATTTTAACCTAGAGATAACTAATAAAATTAGACTTATTTTTTTTAACTACAATAAATAAATTAATAAAAATATTTTTAAAATTAATTATGTGTAATTTTATATTATATTAAATTTAATTTTAAAAATATTAAAATAGTTTATAAAAATTAAATTTTTATTTAATGTAATCAGTTTCTAAAAATTAGAATATAGAAATTTAATATTAGTATTAAATGAAATATTTTATTATTAATAATTTAAATATTTTCATTTTTAAATATACATAATAATAAATTTGATATTAATATAATTTAATTAATAGTTTCAATATATAAATATTAATTAAAAATTATTTAAAATAATTCATAAAATATTTATTTATAAAATATTTTTGTATACAAGAGAAAAGATAACAGTTATTACAATAATCGAATCTAGAGTTTTGAGTTTTATAATAGCGTGATATATATTTCAAAAAATATGAAATTATTATTTTAAATAAAAATATTTCTAAAGAAAAATTCTAGTAATATAAATAGTATTACAAAATAGACTCCCTAAAAATAAAACCTCATGACTGCGACTAGTTTTCTAATTAAAGAGATGTAATACATATTTAAAATATAGATCGATACCTTTTAAACTACATTACACTATATTTTAATTATGTTAAATATAGTAGTAAAATAATATCTATTATATATCAATATTATGAAATCAATAAAACTATCTAATTCGCATTGTTAAATATAAGTCACCATACTATTAAAAAATTCTCTATAATATAGGTATATTATAATAACAATCAAGATTGTACATGATCACTTCTCAAAAAACTGTTAATACTTTGCGAATTAGATTACAAAATTAAAAATTACGTACTTTCTTTAAGTTATTAATAGTGTAAGAATGAGTAAAATACGATTAAAAATTTAATTTGTTAAAAATTAGATAAACTAGAAAGTTAGATTTACTGCATAATAAAACTCAATATTGATAACGATTTATAAAAATAAAAGTGAATGATTCAATGCTAGTTTCATCATAATATTCAACAAATTTTAACAGAAAATGGTAAGATTTTTCGTATTTTATATGATAGTGCAATATCATCATAAGTCGTTACATTATTACATTGTTACAATAGAATCTTATTCTATATAATTATATGCAATTATATAGCATTCTAAAATATTATTATATAATGTATATTATCAGAATAATATAATCTTTACAGCAATAAGACTCATTGAAAAATATTTCACTAAATTTAGCCCTTCTTTTTCAAAAAGAATTAAATGTATATACATACTTTCTAAACTGAATCTCTATAAACTATGTATTTTATATACCATTTAATATATTCTAGAAGATAGTTGCCTATAAAATACCACCTTAATTATTTCTCAATAAAGTTACCATGCATCACTATCGTAATATTTTAATAGATAGATCACTAGAATAAATCTAATTATTACTACAGAAAACATAAATATGAATTAAACATATTCTATATTAAGCATAAGAGCAAGACAAAAAATTTAATAAATATTATAATATTAGCAAGAGTCTATGTTATAGATCAAAAATATGTAAATAATTTTTATGTAGATAAAATAAATTTTCTATATAAAACTATACAGAGTATAGCGTTTATATAAGTGAAAAGCACATATAGTGGTATACTATACTAAACATCATTATTAAAATAAGAAAACGCAATTCACTTCAAGATTTTAATATACTTTTCAAGTATTAGATTATGAATCTAATGCTAATTGAATTAAAAAATATTGATGAATTTCAAAGAGCTATATAAAAGATCAAATTTCTTCCTGCAGTGAGTTAAATTAGAATTTATTCTATTTCTATTACAATCCGTAATATTATTAATTATCTCATAAGCACTTAAAAATACATATAAGCTTAAAAACTTTCTATTCTCTTAACTTTATATTGTAAGCTATTTATGGATAATAATTATTAAAATCAGATACGTGTAATTAGTATATTTAAAATAATATATATAAAGCCGCCAATCGACGGCTACAATTACAGTTAATATGCTCAAGACTCATATTTAGATATATGAACAATAAGGTTAATAACTTGATTTGAATATCCAGTTTCATTGTCATACCAAGAAATGAGCTTGATAAAGTTATTGTTCAGAGCAATACTTGCTTTAATGTCAAATACTGAAGGTAATTTTTGACCATTAAAATCTGTAGATACAACGTCATCTTCAATATAACCTAGAATACCTTTCATTTCACCTATAGAAGCTTCTTTAATAGCTTTACAAATTTGTGAATAAGTCACTGATTTTTTAATACGTACGGTAAAATCAACAACAGAAACATTAGGAGTAGGTACACGGAAAGACATGCCAGTTAATTTACCATTCAATTCAGGAATAACTTTACCTACAGCTTTAGCGGCTCCAGTTGAAGATGGTATAATGTTTTGAGAAGCACCGCGACCACCACGCCAGTCTTTATGAGAAAGACCGTCAACAGTTTTTTGAGTAGAAGTTGTTGCATGAATTGTAGTCATTAAACCTTCCATTATACCAAACTTATCATTAACAAGTTTAGCCAAAGGCGCTAAGCAGTTGGTTGTACAAGAAGCATTAGAAACGATTTCTTGACCTGCATAACTATTATGATTAACACCCATAACAAACATTGGAGTATCATCTTGAGATGGACCAGTTAAAACAACTTTTTTTGCACCCGCTTGGATGTGTTTACGTGCGGTTGCATCAGTCAAAAAAATACCAGTTGCTTCCGCAACGACATTAACACTAACAGCATCCCACTTTAGATTTATAGGATCTTTTTCTGCAGTAACGCGAATAACTTTACCGTTTACAACTAAATCGCGATCTTTGACTGCAACTGTACCATTGAAACGGCCGTGAGTAGAATCATACTTTAGCATATAAGCCATATATTCGATATCAATTAAATCATTAATTGCAACAATCTCAATATCAGAACGATCTTGTGCAGCACGAAACACGATACGGCCAATACGACCAAAACCATTAATACCTACTTTGATAGTCATAGTATTTCCAAAAACTATTTATTTATGAATTAAGTTATCTGTTAGTCACAAAAATATTATAAGCCGTCAAGAGAATAGTGTCAATAATTTTAAATTCACCCTAAGAACCACTTGATATCTGAATGCTCAGTTACTTGAAACAATATATATTAAAATATATCCCTAAAACATACAGAATAATAAAATCTTCTATCAAAAATAAATGTGAAAACTGTCACAAATTCAAAAATAAAGTATATTAATTTTCATGAGTATAAATATTGTATTTATTGCATATTATTATCATCAATCAAAAATTTAGCTTGTTATATAAACACAAATAAGAAACTTCAGAATATTTAAGAGTTAAATAAAATCAAGTCAGATTTTATGTAATACTTCCGAAAACATTGAATCTGCATTAATAAAATACGCTATAAAAATATTTTAAGAATTGCATATCAACAGAACAATTTATGTATTGATTTAGAATAAAACGTTATGTGATAATAGCATTAATCAAGATATATTACAAGTAATTAAAAAATTGTAACTTATCAGCTAAAATCGCGAAGTGTATTGAAAATTGATCTATGTGATCTATTTTATACACTGTTATATATTTTTACAAACAACTACTAATAGATATGTCTATCATAATACTTTTTTAGAAAAATATTATATATTTCTTAAACTACATGAATTTAAACTGACAAAATAGTATCAATCTATTCCAAGATAAATTTTAAAGAATAATTAATAAAGTTCATATAAATAGCGATAGAAATATCAATATTACTTTCGTCATCATAATCTGATTAAGCATGTAGAAATTAGCGCGATACATAAAATCTAGTATTCCAGTAGAAATTTCCGATATTAAATAACATATTGCGCTAACGACTGACGGTATCTTTCATGTACTGATATATACACAACAGGAATGATATAAATAAAATTTATAGATAAATTTCATCTCACATATAACTTACTAGAATTCCTAAATAATATATAAATCAAATGACTATAATAGGAATGAAATATTTTTTTAGATCCTTTTCCGTACATACTGTTAATGATCGTTAAGATATAAAAATAAAATAAAATGCACACTTTCAAACCATTGAATTATTAAATGTCAATTGAATGAAAAAACAACATCATAAAATATGAGAAAACGATAAAAGGTATATAAAATACATAACTTTAGTTTGTAAATATAGAATTCATTGTTGTTGTATTTCGCAACAAATACTAAATAAACTCTGAGTTTTATCAAGTTAATTGTTATCTAAAAAACAATTTTATAACTAATAAAAAACTTTTTAAGTTCATAGATTACAATTTCTTATATTAGTTATAAAATATTACACCATTCTTATATCTATGCTTATCTATATCTTCGTCTATACCTAAATATATTCTCATAAATTGTTTATCAGGCGATATGAATTAACGTATCTTTTTATAACAGACGTAAAAATGTAATTTTTTTAGAAGAGCTATCTATATAATTTTGGTAAAATACTAACACATTTTTTAGCAGTTACAGCTACTCTATGACTATCTTGTGAAAATCATCTAATAACATTACCGCTCAATAACACCAGAAAAATCAAACGCCTGTCATGCTAATATCTATATGATAAATCAATAGGTATTTCAATAAAAATGCTAAACTAGAGGACTTAATGATTATCTATAATTATAATAACTTAAGTTTATTTTGTAAAATACAGATAATCTCACTAAATCTTATATTTACTTAAAGTAGTAGTTTAATCAACGCCTAGTGCATTACTTACTGAAACTGATTTTCAATATGAAATAATACATTCTAGTAATAATAAACAAGAAAAAATTATAAATTTAACGTAATTAAAACGCTATGACATAATCTTAAAATCAAGACAACATCTCAGACTGATTTGTATATTACACTATTAATTAATTATATGTTATAAATATTAATAATGACTATCATGATAACGTATCTCTACTTGAAAAGTATACTTCCTATCAAACTAGTCTCACATAATACTATTTTGATCTAAAAAAAACCTTTAACATAAAGAAACTACCTCTATATATTATAAGCGTGAATCGTTCTACATATGTAGTGAAAAGCCTTCCTTATTATTGTAATAACTATTACACTCACTGTTATTTATACTCGTATTAATTTAACATTAGACTTAACAAACACATTATTGAAATCACGCACAAATGACAATCACAGTTTTTATGATTATTTCTAATATTATTGCGTTATGTTATTTTCTTTTAATGCACTGATTCACATTGCAAATGAAACAGCATTAAAAATGTAGAAAAGATAAAATAAAAATGATTCACGTTAGTTAAAAACGAACACTCAAATAACATAAATTTTCATGAAGAATTATTCAATTACAGGAATTATTATAGTGGTTGTATACATGAATCTGATAATTATCTATCAATCTTCGGCTTAAAAAATAATACAAGATGAAACTAATTTTATTTTTAATAAAAATCTAATATCGCAAAATATTATTCATAAATATATTATTTTTTAAAAACTAAGTAATGTAAATATGGTTTTAGGACTAAAATTTCTGAGATAACGAATAATATTTACAGGAGAAACTGAAAATTTTAGCAGGACTAATTCAACAATATAAAAATATAATGCTAAAATTTAATATAATAGCAATTTTAGAAAAAAGATATAAAAACACTAAACAAAAACACGTAAAATAAAACTACTTATAATCATAAATACTGATATTGATTCTTGCAATTTTATCATTAAAATAACAATAATAATTGTAAATAAGATCTTTAAAAATAATCAGAAAACTAATAAATTAACTTATGCATTAGTTTTCTGATTAACAAGTAAAATACATTAATTTTAGATTAATCTATTTTCTTTTATCATTTGATTATACAAAAATATTTTTGAAAGATCCTGATTCTCAATATACTTTTAACATTATATAAAAACTAAAAACGACTTTATGATCTTATTATTAATAATAATTATCTATCAATACATGGCATATATTAACAACTCTAACATTATTTCATTAATAAAATTTAAGAATATTTTACTAAGATATTTTCTCGTATAAAGTTACTTTAAGAGTAAAATGTTAAACATTTTAATAGAAGTGAAAATGAATTACTAACTCACTTCAAACATAACAGGAATCTGATTTTACGCCAAAACTAATAAAAAGAATAGTGCAAACATTGAATCGCTAAATAATACTTAACAGTGCTTATTTAGTATTTTTTTACGCAATACCTAGACGGTATATATTATCACTAAAAACTAAAACAGATATTTAAAATGCAGCTCAGCTCATATACTTTTCACGTTTATCAGCGATAATCTATTAAGACATAGCATACATAGAGCAATCATTTTTATAAGATAAAAATCATAAAGATAATTTTCTAATGCCATTCACTATTATGATTACATATAATAGTTTTGATAAAACTTAATTTTCTACTACAATATACTATTTTAATAGTAAAAATCTTCTACTAGTATCATAATCTTTGAAGACATTATATTTGTGTTGTTAATATTTTATAATTTATAATTATACGCATGGTATGCGCCTTTCATTTTTTACTTCATTTTAAAAATATTTTAAATGTGTATTTTGCACTTCCACTCCAGACAACTCAATTCTTTTTTTTGAGGGTCATTCTTTCTAAAATATAAAAACACTATATAACACTTTTTCTAAAAAAATCATTAACACGCATATCTAATTAGAAAAATAATATATGTGTTAGTTTTTTTTAAACTGAACATAAAGAAAAATCTATACAATACATTTTTATTATTACTAGCTAAGAGTATAATTCAGTCATAGTCATAGTCATAATTATATTTTACTAATATCATTACAAAATATCTACTCTCAGTATAGAGTTAGAAAAATCAATAAAATCTAGTATTATTTTAATAAATTTAAGGATTTAAAATAATAATACTCAATAATTTTAACCAATACAATATAAAATAATTTAATATAGAGAATGCAGACTTATGATACTGCATCATATATTGATAGTTTAGTCAGTATATACTTTTATAAATCTATTGCTATTATATCTCATCTACTTAAATAAAATTAATAATCTATAAAGAATAAAAACACACCGTCAAATATATTATTTTTATACAAAAACTATTTAAACTTATTTAGTTTTACTTACATATTATTTATTAAAAAATTTTTAATAAAAAGAATTTTTGTTACTCAGAAAAAGTAACAAGTAACCTCCCTTTATAACAGCTACAGGGAGGTTAAATAAGTTAATTAATTTCAGCACACGTTAAGCATAATGCATAACGATTTTGTGGATCATTCACATTTAAGAAAAATTGTTCTTGTTGACGAATATTAGTAGAAAGAAATTGTGGTAAAAAAACTTGTAAAATATCTGGTACAAGAGTTTGAAAGTTCACATTCAACTCTAGAAGGATTTGATCTATAAAGGTTAAATCAGGCTGCATCCAATCTAATTTTACATCTTCAAGATTTGCTAATTTAGCGGCTTTTTTGACTGCATCATCAAAATCACCGAGTTGATCAACTAAACCATTTTTTTTCGCTTCAATACCAACCCAAACACGCCCTTGAGCTATTTTATCAACCTCATCAAACGTTTTATGTCGTGACTGAGATACTAACTTAATAAAAGTTTGATAGCCATTTTCTATAGTAAGCTGCATCATCTTGGAAAATGCAGGACTAATGCCTTTCGTTATTGAAATATCAGAAAGAGAGGTGGTAGATATACCGTCACTGTAGATTCCTAAAGAATTAAGCGATTTTTCAAAAGTGTTAAGTACACCAAAAATACCAATAGAACCTGTTAAAGTTATTGGGCTAGCAATAATATAGTTTGCTGGTGTTGAAATCCAATAACCACCAGATGCCGCTATTCCACCCATGGAAACAATAATCGGTTTTTCAGATTCACGCACTGACATTAATTCACTCCGGATCAGATCCGAACCAGAAACACTGCCTCCTGGAGTGTTAACACGTAAAATAATCGCTTTGATATTTTCATTGAGACGAGCGTCTCGGATCTGTTGACTAATTAGCTCAGCATTCGCAATACCAGGCATTTGTCCATTATCCATAATCGTGCCTTGAACAACAATCACTGCAACATTACCTGTTTTTTCAGTTTTTGTATTAGTAATTTTATCTGAGTAATCATAAATACTAATGTAGTTAAAATGCTTATCAGTAGTATTCCAACCAAACTGTTTTGTTAGTACATTTTCCATTTGTGTGCGAGTATAGATCTTATCTACTAATTTTTGATCTACAGCATACTTTGTATTATCACCATTAGCTGCGTCTAATTTTCTTAAAAACACTTCTGTACCTGGGAAAATATCTGCTGGTGTAGTTCCACGATTTTTAGCAACTGTATCAAGATAATTACTCCATAGAGAATTTAACCATTGAATATTTTCTTCATATGCTTCAGGGGACATATTATTACGCATCAATGGCTCAACTGCTGATTTATATGTACCTACTCGAAAAATAAAGCTATTTATTTTAAGTTTTTCTAAAAAGGTTTTATAATAGAGGGTATTCATTGAAAACCCTTGCACCTCTACTACACCTTGTGGAGCAAGAAAAATCTGATTTGCATAGCTTGCTAAGTAATACTGCAATTGACTAAAATTATCACCAATCGCATAAATTGGCTTCCCTAATTGTTTAAATTCTAGGATAGCTTTACCAATAAAATTTAAAGCAGATTGGTCTGCGCTCACAAGGTTATCTAATCGCAGTACCATACCTGTAATCCGATCGTCAGTAGCTGCCTTACGAATAGTATTAACAATGTTAAAAAGTGAGTTTGTTTTCAGGCGATGCATAGGCTTTCCTAATAACTCTCTACTCACTCGATTTAATGGATTAGGAGTAGAAACTTGATCAACTACAACACCCTGTAAATCAACATAAAGCGCACCAAGATATTTTTTATCAAGTATAGAATCAGATTTGTATAAGGTTATCAAGCCAATTATTACACAACACAAAACTAGAAATATCATGTTAAAAACTAACTCCCTCATAAATTGTAATACCCGCCAGTTAAATTTAAATATAATGGCGATAATTGCCCATATTTGACGCATAATTTCTCCGATAAACGAATTTTTTATATTTTATCTTGATAAAATCAAGATAGTTATCTTCTAAGGAGTCACGTTTTATTAATAAAAAAACTGTTTAAAACATTGTAGAATGTTATCATGATATTTTTATATATGAATTATATAATGCAATCTATGATTTTATATAATTAAGATTATTAATTAGCAAAAAATAATTAAAACGCAGCGCAAACACAGTATGTATCGAAAGATGAATAGAGTATATGATAATTTAATATCTTCGTTGTGATTACTTGATCAAAAAAACTATGATGCTAGAGTGGTCTAAATTAAAGATAAATATAGATATTTAAAATATTTGATTAAAACACTATTCCGCTGCTAAGAAAACGAATCTGGATCTACAACATCACGCTGTTACATCATACTTTTTAATAAGTATGCGATAATTTTTACATGACATTGACTTATTATAAAAAAACTAAAAACATTTGAGTTACTTACTTAAAAAATAAAAAAGTTAATTCTTTAGGAGCTATATTAAAAAATAAGAAAAATAACTTTGCCTAATACAGTAATTCATAATTCTGATGACTAAGGTTTAAAATCATCTTAAAATTTTTAAATAATAATTGTTATTTTATATTGTGATTTTAAAAAAAATAATATAATCGTTATTTAACGAAAAAAAATAAACTAAAATTTACAACTTAGATGTTGTACAAAAAATTTTCTTGTTGATAAAGATCAAATCATAATCCTCAGCCTAGAAATCATATAGATGAATGTTTTAATTTAATGAATCTTGCAACTCAAAGAAATAAATAAAATAAAATTCTTGATATCTGATATATAAAGATATTACATATTATTTGTAATAAGGTAAATAACAGAAACACTAAATATACACCTCATACAACTATGCACTATAATTTTAATTTTAGCTAGCATCGAAAGTGTCAATATGAATTATTTATATAGAATGAGTCAAATCTTATAACCGTATTGTTTAAGAAGAGAATGAGACTAAATAATATTTTATAAAATGTAAATATTTGTATTATAAAGAAAATTTATTTCATACTACTTATTGATTCTCAAAATGAATTTTATAGCATGTCTCTTACAACGTAATCAAAAGATATTTTAAAATAAGTTATTATATTTCTTATTTATAATAAAAAATATTTTTAATTTATATACTGATTAATCATACTTAAAATTCTAAAAATATTACATAAAGAAAGTAATCTTATATAGCTTTAAAGATATAATTTAACCAGTGTGAATAAAATGATATACTATTTAGTAGTTATGAAAACAATGAGTATGATCTTTTCAAAAAATACTTATTCAGTATGAAATTCTAAATGATTTTGAAAACAACGATTAAAAATCAATATTTTAACTTCTACTAAAAGTGCTACAGACAAAACATAAAAATCTTATAGAGTATATTATCTGTCAACTACATTAATTACTTACTATGAAGATAGTATTGATATCTATTATACTAACAAGTAAAGTATTATAATTAAATTTCACTTCATGAATCATCTAGATAAGATCTGTAAACAATTTATATTTCTTTATATATTACAAGTAAGATCAATCTTATCAGAAAAATAATAGATATACCATTATAAATAGTATACAAACAGGATAATAATTTTATCTAATATTATTATAACCAAATGATAACTTATTATGTAAGTTATTATATAAACATTTATTCAAAATTTTTAATTATAATTCTTTTTACTATTTTATAAGCATGATAAAAACTCACAGAAATTAAAACAATTAAAAATATTTCAATAAGTTAAATTTTTCTTACTCAAAAACTTAAAAACAGATAGTTCCTAAAAAGTGAATATGCATAATTTTTATACCAATGCATACACGCAAAAGGATATGTTAATAGAAAATGCTCTTCTCAGTATTTTTTAGTAAAAAGTATGATGCCTCAGAATTCTAAACTTTAAAGCCTGTCAAAAAAAGTACAGTTTTTCTAAAAAATATCAAAAAAATTTTAACTAACATCTATCTCAAAATGGTAACTACAAATAATATCATTTTGATAATCATTATTTGCACAAGACGTTAAAAATACAAATATAGCATGTGCAAACATGTAATATATGTAACATTTTCTGGCATCAAACGACATGGTCTAACATATACTTAAGGTTTCTGATCCATTATGTAATCAGTATAGGTAATATCAGAAACTAAAACACATTAATAGCTTTTGACTATTAAAAAATTATCACTACATACGTAAATAATGCATTAATACATGAAAATTATAGAGATGCAAAGCTTTAGATAAAGTCTATTATAGATTCAGCATAATCCTGAAGAAAATCAAAAATCATAAATTCTATATTTTAATATAATATTTAAAATATTAAATTACAAAATATAGAACAACAATAAAATCTATTTAAATATTGACCGTTATCTTAGTATTCTAAGATGTTTATATTCCTATTACACGAAAATACTGAACAACCTGTAAGAAAACTAGTATTACATATAAAAATACCGTTGAGTATTTACTAAACCAAATCATCAAAATTTATGTGTATACTCAGGAAATTAGGAATTATATTCGATGAATATCTTTTTTCCAATAATGCAGCAATAATTATATCGTGAAAAACACACGAAAAGAACTATTCATACTTCACAATAACAATACAATTTATACGACTATACCTAATGGTTTAGCTGAAAAAGCGTGCGAATATCAAACTCATACAAATTAGTCTCGTATGAATAGAAAAAGAATTTAATTAGATAATAGTTATTAAAAGATGTATAAATTTAATGTGTAATTTCAAGATTTTGTAAATAACTCTGTTACAATACACTGTTATTACTAGAAAAAATATGAGAGTTCTAATATTTTCTTGTGTCATGTATTAATAAAAAAACACTTCAAAGATTTTATTTTTACGATTTCAAAATAAGTTTAAAAAACATAATATTAAAATAAAAAATAACTAAGTAAACAAAAAATGAACTTTTATATCTTTTATAATCTATAAATATAACAATTAAAATCATGATCAACTATATCGATTATCTTTTCTATATCAGAAGCTAATACAATGGAAGTAAAAATGCAATGATCCGAAAAAATTATAAAGTTATAATGAAGGCTACTGAATTTTTGTGACTTTATAAACTATTTTTTTGCTTTATAGACAAAATTTCTAGTAAAATTAATAAAACTTAATCACACACTATAAAACAAAATTCCAAAACAACACGCATTAAATCTAAATATTTTTTAAAAAAATTTTACTTAAACAATATACTATTTGAATATCACACTAAATGATTATAATATTTTCTCTAAACTTAAATATTCATAATATCTAACTAATACAATACTTCAAAGTCACTAGGAATTTTTCTTAATACATCACTACAATACACGAATTTTAAAAAAAAGTGATTGAAAGTAATGTACAGTATCTGTGTAATAAAAAAATATTTTAATAAAATAAAATATAGCAATAACAACTATAATATATCTTCTTAAAATTAAATACTGAATCAGGTAAACAGAATACTAATCTAGAATGTAGATAATGATACTATTATCATTTTTATTAAAAAATTAAGAAGGCTGTTAGTATGTTAAATAAAAATATTGGAGCGGGAAACGAGATTTGAACTCGCGACCCCGACCTTGGCAAGGTCGTACTCTACCAACTGAGCTATTCCCGCATTAATTTACTTTAATTTTAACGTAAAAATAACAAACTTACTAAACAACTATGAGTAATATTATAAAAAAAATATACGATAAGCAAGTACTTTTATTTAACTTACAACGTTTATTTTTTACTAAAACAATAAATCTTTATATATTTTACCATCATGAATAATAAATTTATAAATTTAACTATTAATATATTATTTACAATGACCATAAATACATCTTAGAAACTATTCAAACTTATTTTGAAATGTAACTAATATTACAAGCTTACATAAGAATTTATGAACAAAAAAACTAACTAAAAACATAATTTACTTCATGAAGGATTTAAAAAAATCTAAAAAGTGTTGATTTTTTTATTAAATTATTATATGTTGATTAACTGAACTGAATAACTTACAAATAAATAATTGCTTGATAACTAATATTTAGTAATAGTCGATACATAATTTCAGTATATATTTTATCAGTATAGTACACTATAGCTGAGAATGATTCAATATCGAAAAATATTATCGCGTACAAACATAGCTTTAACTAAAATAATTTCATCATATTTTATTTTATACTAATCAAGAAAACTTTACTATTAATTTTATCTTTTATTATTAATCCACATGCAATTTCTTTGTTGCGATCATTGTCAGAATAGTTATTTACTAAGATTATGACATCAAAATAAGATGCAAATCTTATACTGAATTTTTATTTACTAACTCGCTATGTAATCTAGAAGAAAATTACATACCTCAATCTAATGCTAATGACATTAGAATAAGTAAAGTTTCTAGTGCACTAAAACAGCAGTTACACTTCATCATTTTAATTTAGTTATTGTATTAATCATTAAACATACATATAAAACGTTAATAATAATTTTATTTAAAATGTATTTCACTAACTATTAAATTAATCACTAGATTGATCACGCACTGATAAAACTTGTCAATCAGAATAAAACTTAATAATAAACTTCTATAACTTTTGCATTAGAAGCTATATTAATTCTCAATAAGACCTATATAATCTTATTTTATCACTATTGGATTATATTTATGATATGTACTAACTGTTCGCTACGAACAGGATTGTTGTCACTCTCGAAGAGAGTATATCACACAATAGCAGTACAAATCTTTTATTAATACATTTATTCACCTAAAGAATATATGTTGCATAGCATGTTGCTTAATGATTCTTATTATAATAATTATACTCTTATGTACAGATAACGACGTATTAACTGTAGAGACTACTTTCTTATAGTAAGTTAATTATGTCTCATTAAAATAAACTAATATTAGTTCAAATAAAAATCACATCTTAATAATGAATAATGAAAATTTTATGATGAACTACAGATTGTTATTCACAGCCTTAAATATTTAAAAATTTTCAAGACAATATGTACTACTACAACATCTGAAGAGACCTGGTAGATATGCATTCATGATTCTAATAATAAAATTTTACTGTAGAAATAAAGAATAATCCACTCAATTTTATTCTTTATAGCGTATAAAATGTATTCATCTTAGTTTTGAAGCATTAATACTTTTAGTTTTAATTAAGATGTAGTTATAATCTTTCCCGGAGAAAGTTATATTCGTTAATAAATTACGATTATAACTTTTACGCTCAAGGATTTTTATGATTTCTAAAATCAATAATTCAACATCATAGAAACTCTTACATAATTAATGACGAAAATGACGCATATTTGTAAAAATCATTGAAATAGCGTGTGCGTTGGCAGCATCAATCACTTCATTATCACGGATGGAACCACCTGGTTGAATAATGCAAGTAACACCAACCTCTGCTGCTGCATCAACACCATCACGAAATGGAAAGAAAGCATCTGATGCCATCACACAACCAGCCACTTCTAAACCTTCATCTGCTGCTTTAATACCTGCAATTTTTGCAGAATAAACACGACTCATTTGACCTGCACCAATCCCAATAGTCATATCATTTTTAGAATAAACAATAGCATTGGATTTGACAAACTTAGTTACTTTCCAACAAAATAGCGCATCTTTTAATTCACGTGCAGTAGGTTTACGTTTAGTCACTACATTTAACTGTTCTTGTTTCACTGAGCCTAAGTCACGATCCTGCACTAGTAAGCCGCCATTAACACGTTTAAAATCTAACGCTGAAAGAGATTGACTCCACTCACCAAAGGTAAGTACACGAATATTTTTTTTAGTTGCTAATATAGCAGTTGCATTCCTGGAACATGATGGAGCAATGATCACTTCTACAAACTGACGCGAAATAATTGTTTGTACTGTTTCTTCATCAAGATTACGGTTAAAAGCTATAATACCACCAAATGCTGATGTTGGATCAGTTTTAAAAGCGCGATGGTAAGCAGCATAAATGTTGTTACCAATTGCTACACCACAAGGATTTAAATGCTTTACAATTACACATGCAGGTTCGTCAAATGATTTCACGCACTCCAGTGCAGCATCAGTATCTGCAACATTATTATAAGAAAGTGCCTTACCTTGAATTTGTGTTGCAGTGGAAATAGATGCTTCTTTAAGGTTATTCTCTATATAAAAAGCAGCATTTTGATGCATATTTTCACCATATCTCATATCTTGTTTTTTAACAAAGTTTACATTTAAGGTGCGAGGGAAGCGACCTGATAACCGTGTTGTATCGCCATAATAAGGTTTAACGAACGTACCAAAATAGTTAGCAACTATACTGTCATAAGAAGCTGTGTATTCAAACGCTTTAATAGCCAGATCAAATCTAGTAGATAAATTTAATGAGTTTTCATGTTGGTCTAATTCTTTAATGATTTTTGCATAGTCCTTTCTGTTTACAACAATAGCAACATCTTTATAGTTTTTTGCTGCTGAACGAATCATCGTAGGTCCACCTATATCAACATTTTCGATTGCATCTTCTAATGTACAATCTGGTTTTATAATAGTTTGCGAAAATGGATATAGATTTACTACAACCATATCAATAGGAGAAATTTGATATTGACTCATGATATCATCATCAGTACCTCGACGACCTAAAATTCCACCATGAACTTTAGGATGTAGAGTTTTAACACGACCATTCATCATTTCTGGAAAACCAGTGTAATCTGAAACTTCGCAGACTGTTAATCCTGCACTATTGAGCAATGTTGCTGTTCCACCAGTAGAGAGTAGTTCAACACCTCGTTGAGACAGTGCTTGAGCTAATTGAAGAACATCTGTTTTATCAGATACACTAAGCAAAGCACGACGAATACGACGAAGAAATTGCATAAAATAAACCTCTTAAGTAAAAAGCAATAAAAGCATATAAGTGACCGTAAATAATAATAACCCTCTTATGTATTTATTATTTATGATAACTAATTAAGTTATTGTATCATTTTTGAAGTTACGTAATTTTTTTACAATATTATAGAATTAATTCACTATTTACATCTAGAGTGTGTTTGAATTCATCAGATTGTCTTATAATCATCTTAAAAACTTGCAAAATTAAAGAACAATATTTATAAACTATAAATTGTTTTAGAATATAAAAATCAATAATCACTTCTGTTTTAATTATCAAGCAAATAATTATATAATACATAATAAATTATAATTACTTTATTATTAAAAATAATCTTATTTGGTGAAGACAGCATCAGTCTGCAGAGAAAAATTTCTGAAAGATTGAAAGTTACACTAAAAATGAAAAAATATTGCAAAATGTTTTAACTGTCTATTGCACATATTCAAATTAAAATAAATTCACTCAGAGCATAGTGATAAACCCACAGTGTCAGGTTATAAAAAATATAAAAATCTAAAAATGATCCACACCTCATTCTTAAATGAATATGAAGAAATTGAAGAAATGATAATATATGCTATCTAGCGTATAATAACTTAAATATTTTACACGGAAAAATAAAATCACAATTCTCTTAAAAATTTACTAGATAATCTGCGTGTTTATTTAGAAGATATTATTTGAGAATATGGAATCTTAAAGTTTTAAATTTTTAAGAATGAACAAGATGTTTATTTACAGATATCAAGCAATAAGCAATCTAGTTTTGCAAAAACGAAATTATAATAATGATGTTTCTTTTAACATAAAACGATTTTAATTAAAGAGTTTAATTATTTCTGATCTTGAACATTTCAAGACACCTAACACATATTAATTTAAGCTATTAAAAATAAATTTGATTTTTTTGACGGTTGGAAAATAATTAATAATAGATTAAATCTTCTACATAAAACAGATAACTACTAAAATATTTACTAATATTATTTTTAGCTAAGAACAAAATAACACTCTTTTAAAACGTAATTACTTTTATGAATCTTATCAAAAATGATAACACTCTACAACAGAGACAGCAGTCAAAAATAATTTTAATACATTACACTCTTATTTTTATTGATATTTTTTATCTATCCTCTACCATGACAGAGTGGTCGTTTATTATACTTGGCTAGCGCTTCTCTAAGTCAAATATTATTTTTTAAACTTTTTTTTTAAAATAACCTTTACAGACAAATAAATATAACTGTGTTATAGAAAATTATATTACAAACAAAAAATTTTTATCTTAATAACTTTAGTCTGAAAAAATTACTTGAATTCATGAATAATATATTAAAGATTATTATCACACTATAAAATTTAAGAGCATTGAATATTTTATACCAATCCCAATGACTGTGTAAAATAATCAAAGTAGCACAACAAAAATTGCATACCTTAAATATAATCTTTAAGTATTATGCTTTTAAGCATGTATAAAGTTTAGTGGAGAATATTATGGAAAATAATAGTGAAAATGAAAAGTATTGAAGTACTTTTCTTTAGTGTTTTACTTTAGCATTAATTATTGTTTATGATATAAAAAATAGTGAATAGTCCCTAAAATAATAAGGTCTCTCTAGTAAAAGCTTCATACATATAGTGATCATAGAATTCTTACTCAAACAAAAAGTTATAAAGATATTTTATGCTACTCTGTAAGATACACCACTCTTTCGTTTAATAAATTCTCAGGTATGGACTGTATTCTCCAACTAAACATATAAGAAATTTAAGGCAAGCAATAGAAGTCAGTTAACGTTTTTTAAAATGAAAGTAGATAAACATTCACGTATAAAAAATAATATATACTTAATTTTCTTATGAAAACAAGAAAAACTATTCAATTAACCTAAAAATACGTTTCTTTAACATATCTTTAAGTTAAATGCATCTATAACATAGCTATCGCTCTTAGTGACACATTGCTCAATAATAATTTAATTAGGAAAACATATAAAAACGTTATTCATTTTAAGATAAAATTAAACTTCTTAATCTAATTCCATTCACACATACTATCTTAGTAATTCATACAATGAGATATTTTAAATGAATTCATTAAAGTAATTAACAATATAAAGTACAATATAATTCACAAGATATGAAATTGTCATTTCCATCAAAAAATATTTTAAAATAAAAAATTAAACTGAAAACTTCTTAATTCACTCTAATATTAATAATCAGTTTGTTAACTTTCTTTATTTTAAGTTATTTTGATATGCATAAAATGATTAATGATTGTTTTTCACTGTCTTGAATATACGTGAAATACATTAACTTGATATAAAACTACTTAATCTTCTCTAATCATATATGCAATAAAATAATAATTTTTATCAGAATACTAATACGATTTCATCTTAGTTATCGTCAATAAACACACAGTGTTAATATATTAAATTTATTAACAATTAAAATATTTATATATATCTTACTAAAGTTTAATTATATGAGTTAGGATCAAAATGAAATATTGATCACACTAAGATCGTTAACCTTGAACATACTGAAAGTAACTATTGATATTAATTCGGACTGTTTAATTTTTATGTTCTTTCTTCTTACTACTATGCAACAATATTAATATTAGAGATAGTTAATAACTAATTTTAATCATTTTCAGCAATTGAAATGAAAGCTCTGTAATTCTAAACTCATTAAGACAATAACGTATAAAACAATTTGTTAACATTCAAAGAAAATATTATACTACTAAAAAAATTCATATCAACTTTTCATTACACTACTTAATATCAATACAGTTAATATTTTTCTAGAAAAACTGCATAAATCTCAAAAAATATTTTGAAAAGCATATAATAATCTTCGTATTTTTTAACTAGGCGCCGCAAAATATTATTAACTTTTGAATAAGTTATTAAACATAAAGTTTAAACCTATCTTTTTAATGCGTACTGTAATGTAAACAATCAGAACACAATTGCATAACTTATAGTATATAAACTTAAGAAAATTTTCAATTATACTATAAAATTTCTATCATATTTCATGGAAATACACATACGCCTACTCAGTACTTGAAATATACAGAGATTTATAATAATATTCTAACCAAATTAAACAAAAAATCTAATCACAAAACATAGCCAACCAAAAAATTTTGCAATTTTAAATACCAAAATATATAAATTTACTTTTTCTCTATCACTAAGATTAGCTTCTAAGGAGCATGTGTATTCAGCTCAATTGAAATTAAACTCAGGTAATAAACATAAAGATTATCACGAAAAAATTAAAGAATATTGACTAACGTCACCCTTTATCTATATAAACAAAGAAATAATACATGCTCTAACACGCACTTACTAAAATTGGATAAAGCAAATCATACATATAAATGTATCATATCGGTCCATTGAAGATTCATTACATCTTCTTTATACTTACTCAGATAAACTTTAGAGATCGCTAAATGTAACACTGTACATTAATTATTAAGATATTTAATTACTGATAAATATGCAATTTATAATATCTTTATATATCTCCTGTTAATAAAAGGTTGAGCATAGATAAATCGTAACGTATTAAATCCTAAAAAATAAAATAAAGAAAAGTAAGAACACGAAAAAAACGAAATTATATTAAAAGATGATACGATATTTAATAAAAACATAAAATTCATAAACTAAATAATAATTACCTCAATAAAAATCTTAACAATGATTTGATAATTTGTATTAATGATTATTTAAAATTCAATTATTATTATTTCTAAATAGTATTTTGTATAAAACTGTCAGATATCTTCTTAACTCATCGTTGAAAGTAATTACTTAGATCAATGATAGTTCAATTTTGTTTAGAAAAATATTAAACTAAATACTGTGAATACTTCTCTGAATTATCTGTTGTTCTAAATACACTATCAATACCTAATTAAACAATGCTACATGGGATAATTGAAGTTTTTATATTTATACTGAATAGTAAATATTAATAATCAAGACAAACGAAGATTTAGCAATTATAAATAACATGATATTTAATATTTGACATATCTTTAACTGATCTTTCCAAACAAAAAGATGTAACAAAAAACTGATTAGCATCTTAAAAGAAATTTTTCATTTTATCATAATACTATGAGAGAAAATAAAAATTATATTAAGTGAATATACCTGAAAGCATCACTGAGAAAAATAACATAATCATTAATTAATTTAGAAAACTCAAAATAATTAGCATGCAAATGAATAACTGAGTTTAGAGATGTACATAAAAACATATTAAGATAGTTTTCTACTGATTCTAGTTAAAAATTTACGAATAGATAACAAACCACCCTCAAAGAAAATTTAATTTCATAATATCATTGTGTAAATACGAACTATGATTTTAAAAAATGCTCTAGACTCATTTAAGATTAATAATTTTTTGTAAGTAATAAAATGTAGTGACCATAATATAGTTTCAACACAAAACAGTTATCATTAATCTAATTTCAGGATATCTCTCAAAAATATACACTGGCTATAAAATATGCTGTATTAAATATCATAATACTTACAATTACAATTTTATAATCAAAGTAGAACTTCATAACAAACTTTTCACTAATAAAAGTACTTACATATAAAATTTTAAGAATATAGTTTGTATAAACTACTTCAATCGTAGTTAAACTTCAGGATTACTTATGTCATTATTGATATAACAATTGTCAAATGCTATATGTTGCATCTATCGAAAATTTATGAAGATATTATAATATAATACAACCAATATGTTTAATCTTCTTTCTAAGAAGATATATTATCCTTCAATACATCACTAATATATCACTAAGTGAGCAAAAAAAATTTCACAACAGTTAAAAAAACTGTAAAATATTTAAATATTCATCTTTAGTTTGTAACATCTAGCATTTATTTATCTTTATTTTAGATAAAATATACTAAATCAATTTTTAAAAGTAATCTTGTTCAATATAGAATCTTGTATTTAAAATCAAAGTAATCAATACGAGAATTTTGAGCTAACAACCAAGTAAAGCACTTCTTAATGTCCAGTAAATCAGTAAAATATTTTAAATTTCTTCATTTTATATTCATCTCACTTAAAAATCCAAAAAATAAATTATTAAAAATGTGATATTTAATAAAGTTTATATTTTAATATATATTAATAAAAATAAAAAATAATAAATTTTTATAAATTCAAGAAGAATAATAATAGAGAACTATTCTTTTTATATACAAGAGGAATTTGTAATTTGATAATTTCAAATATAAATCAGTTATTTGTTTAAAATGATAACTACCTTTTGTTTTTTTACTCTAGAGTGAATATGTAGAAAAAATAAATCAAATGTAACTATTTTATTTAAATAACTCATAAAATACACAATTAACTATTATTATAGTTAATAATTATAAATTATTTATCGATTATTTTCTAGCAATCTACCCACAGAAAATCAATTTTATTGACTTGATAAAATACTTGTTATAATTTATTGATATCAACTTCTTGCAGTGACTTACCTTATTTCATTTATAAATGATACGATAAAAAATTAGCGACAAATTTCAAAAATTATTTTTTCTTTGCGTATACATAAAATCTTAATTAACTAACAAAATCAAACAGATCTAGTTGTTAACTCAATCTTATTGTCTCTTATTTAATGATTTTAAAATCATCAAGTTATGAATATTTGAATTAATATTAATAAAAGATGAAATTGTAATGTATAATAGTCATTATAATGCTTTTATCAGGTAATTGATATAATATATTTTCTTTTTTCTATTGCATATAGTTTTTCTTTTCTAATACTAGTATTTTTTGTCAGTTTTAACTTAAAATACTATTAAACAACGGCAAGCGATCTTTATCCCTTCAAAAATAATATTAGAAAAAAATTTAGATATTAATTTTTCTAATCAACGTTTTTAAAGTCGCTTTATACCGCTACTAAGCATGAATTATCAAAATTTAGCAAGATTTACAATCTTATATTAATTGGATTTATTTTTCTAATATCAATTTTCAATCATAAATTTTAAAATAAAATACTAGTTCAAATTCAGAGGATGTAATAAATGAAAATATACTATCAATTATCTTCATAACTTCTACTTTTAGTAGTTTTACTAAAAGATAATATTATCACATTTAATTATCTAAACTAAATGATTCAAAGATTTTACAATCATTAAAAACTGTAATTAATTACTTTCATTTCGATGGTATTTTATAGTTACATTATTGAAGTTAGTCAGTTTTAAAAATATACACTGAGTCATCTGCATATCATAAAAACCTATTTTAAGGTACAGAATAATAACGAATTATGAATTCTTAATTAAATTATCACCAATCCAGACAAGTGCAAAAAATAATAAAATAAATAATATTAATAAAGATGAGATAAATAACATAACCCTTCTACTCACTACTGCTATAAAGAACATTTTATAATACGTTTGTATTTTTCTTGTTATTTATCAGTAAAAATTAAGAATAATCTCTTATATTATAAATTATATTCAGTCTTTAAGCATTTTTTTATATCTAACGCACTGCTTTAAAAGAAAAATCTAGACATTCATCACGCATATCTTCCAGATGCACATTACAATTTCATATGCAGCTAAATTATTTTCATTACTATATACATACTCCACATATCTAAGAAACATATAGTATGTTATAATTATTCAATCCTGCATGATTAAGTATTTGATACTAACTAAAATATTAATCTAAAATAATAACATTAAGTCATTAATTCATTAACTCCAGAATTTTAAAATCATAATTATCAGTTTCAATAAACTAAAAACCATTTTTTCTTTAATACAAAATAAAACTATCTCTAAGATATTCGCTTCATCTTGATAAATAGAGTAAATTTTACTATGATTAATACTTAAAATAAAAGAGATTATCAAAAATAAAATTACAATCTGTTATTTTATAAAGGTACACACAATCTCACTAAATCACAATTATTTATATTATATTATCTTAAAGGCATAACCTCGTTCGCTGATACTCAGTAGTCAAAACACAGTAGTTATATAAACATACTTAAGTATTGTTACTTATTATCTTAATTAAACTGCAGTATGGAAGTCTATATTGATAAACGCATATTATTTAATGATAATATAATCAAATATTTTATAGATATATCACTCATACTTCTAATGAACATCATGACTCGATGTTTTGATCAAACATCGATATATCAATTATTAACACTTAGCACTTAATTAACTCAATTCAATGTAAAAATATCAAATGGATATGTGTAATTACAATCTGCGTTATTTTAATATAAGATATCCTAGATATACACGAAAATTCTATAATCAATTTATCATCTTTTTACGATAAACAGGCTATAAATTTATAATTCTTAGGATAGTTATAAGTAAGTTTCAAATCTCAATTAAATAAATTCTTTACTTTCTTATTTAAATACAAATGTTATTACTTAATTTTCTCAAGCTTGCATCATCTCACACTAAAAAAATCATAAGAAAATATGTAACATTATTTATGTACAGTTTCATTGTTACATATATAGAATGTACAATTCAATGTTATTAAATCAAACACTTAAGAAAAATTGTCATTTCAAACAGTAATTCATAATTATTACTAAACTCATTATTACTTAGCTAAGCAATATAAAAAACACTTAGACTTATAATTCCTATGATGATCAATAGCCATTAACAATTAATGGCCTAGAAATATTTGATTCTATCCGTAATATCTATATATTAACATCCTAAGATACATTTCCTTCAAATACTTTCCATCTTACAAGTTATGTGATTGTATTAAAATATATTCATCAACTTCAGATCATAAGTAAAAAATATATTCATTATTTCTGATACTTTCTCACTGTTAGTTTTAATAAAGTAAATCAAAAAAATATCTCTTTAGTTTTATTGAAAGATTGTGAGATCTCAATCCTAAATTAGTAAGATATTGTCTTTATCAACCTTGTTAAACTATAAAATATTACAAGTTAATATTTAAGAATAATTAAAAAAAGTATTGTATTTTACTAGAAAGTACTATATTTCATGAGACATTGAAAGTGTCATCATAAAATTACCTAATTGCATGCAACAAAAACAGAGTAACAACTAGTAGATTTAATGCAATTTTCAATGAATTAACGTCTGAAAAATTTTTTACGCTCTAACTAAAAAGTTGCTACATAATCACTCAAACAAGTAATAACTTCTGCTATAATTCAGTAAATTTTATAATCTTTTTTTTCTCTAAAAAAATGTATAAGAATTCGCAATCTACTCTTAAAAATATTACTGTTCTTGAAAGTTAATAGAGGATTCATTTCACTTATGAATATTTTACTAGAAAAAATTACACGTTATAACTAGGCATATTAACACAGATAAAATAGCATTACTCAATGTTACTTCTCTAGTAATCTAGGATCAAATACTACATTACATACTATCTCATTAACCAATAAATTTATTTATGACATATATTTTATAAGTCAATATCTTGCATAGGTTAAAAATGTCTACTTAAAAGTTATAAACATTTGCACTTTTTAAAATCTACGACGTTCTGGTAATAGACTAAAAGCAAAGATTCCATCCTATAAAAATCGAGCTTGCTATCATGAGTAACATAAAGAACTAATCATGAATATTATAAGTATTTATTTTAAATTAATTCATAAAATTTATACTACTTTCAAAAGAGATTTCATTGTATTTTTAAATACAATTAATAAAAAAAGAACATCTCCTAGAAAATAATTACCAATAGCGCGATTTAGAAGAAAATATTTCGCTATATTTATTCTGAATATAAAAAAAGAAAAGAAATTTAAAACTTCAAGATATAATATCTGTTTCTAAATGAAGAAAATAGAAAACTCTTATTAGATAAACAATCTTACTGATAACCTAGAATCATAACTCATTCATTAGTAAATGTGCTCTCTGGAATTACTATAATTAGTAACGACATACAAGCAACTCACTATGCGTTTTAAACAACTAAAATCAACAACAACATAGAGAAATTACTTATTAAGTAAATACACTAAATTTTATCAACGTTTTTAGATAACCTACTAATTGCAATCCTCGTACTCTTTATGGTTAGAATTAAAATATCAACAACAATTATTTATACACTATCCATTCGTGCAGTCAGATAATGCAAATTACCGGAAATCTTTCAGCATAAGTTATAAGATGTAGTTCTACTACAAAACCAATTATCATAAATACAACATAAACTAAGTCAACATACAACATACATGCAGAAGATAAAAAGCTCAAGTGATCATAATACTCAAGCGTTAAATAAATCTAATACTCTATTAAAAATAAAAATTAAAATTTTTTTGAATAATCCTACTAATATTAGTCAATATATCACATTTAACAGAATTTAATTAATAAAATACAAAAGAAAGTTATATCTACATATAAATTATTACCACAAATTAATATATTTTAGTAAAAATAAATATGTCTATTTTAAGTCATATTAGAACCTGAAACAATATGAAGATTATATTGATAACACTACCAGAAGTAATAGTTTTAAAATAAAAAGAAAATTCAAAATAAGACAATCAGTATTAGCGTTAAAAATAAAAGTAACAAATTAACCTACACAAAGATACACAGTAGTTCTTGAAAAATAGTATTCTATTTAACACTCAAAAAAATCATTTCGAATAATAAAAATAGAGTAAAACTGAAGACATCTATAAAAAATTTAAAAACTTAATTATAGCATACTCAACTTCTTCAGACAATTAGCTTAAAACAGAAATAAAATCAATTAAAAAAACACAAAAAATAAACTCAGACATTGACGAAGGCAATTAAACAAATGACAAAAAATATAAAAAATAGAAACAAAATTATATAACATTTTACCGAATATTATCTATTGTGATAAACGACTAGATTTATAATAAAAATCATTATCTTAAAAAACATAAAAACAACTGATTGTTGGTTAATCATCAAGAGTACATAGATTTTGATATCATTGTTATGTAGTAAAATACCAGTTCTATTAAATTAACTCTTGCTGAGAGGCAACGTAAAAAATGAACGAAAAATTAAGCAAGATTTAAACAAAAAAATAATACACAACATTTTTCAAAAGAGAAAGACAGAGGAAAATAAAAAATTAACGATAATACATAAGACTTATAAAAAACAGGAGTAAGAATTATAAAAAAATAGTTAAATACTTATAAAGCTATAATATTTGAATTCATTTTCAAAAAAATCTTTAAAAAAGTACTTCACTAAATTAAAAATAAATTATTTACATCTCAAGTGTCTGAGAATAATTTTATTAAATAAAAATAACATACCAAAAACTTAAACAGCAGCTATATAAAAACAGTCATAAAATCAACAGAAATAATTTACATTTATATTAATTTGTTAGAGTTTAAAATATCTACTTCATTTCGTAAATCATACTTAATATTATTTAATTTCATAAACAATAATTTTCTTACGACAAAAACAAACAGCTGCAATTGTTTTAGTAATTCTAGCTAATCACTAAAAGAAAAGTGTTAAATCATTTCTTAACGAATGAGACAATCTCATTCAATATTATAAAATAAAAAAACATATCTTACAAAAGTTAATAAAATAAAGCGATTATTACTCTAAAGCCTATATTACAGGCACTGCTAGACTAGAAAGCCAATTAAAAAAACGCAATAATATAAAACAAAAATTATAGCAAACAAGAATATACCTTTATCGAAATGAATCTCTAACATTTTAATAAATAAGATATTTATCACGAAATTTTTTATAAATTAAAATAAAAATATATTTCACTAGTCAGTGGAAACATACAATAATATAAATCAACAATAAAAAAAAGATATTAAATCAGTGTAACTGGAAACAATACAATCGCAAGTAGGATTATAATATTCTACCAGAGAACTACTTACTATACAACATTCTTTGAATAATCGTCTTATTACTTATCTATTATGTATTTTAAATAAATATCTTAGCTAAATAATTAACTTCTCATAAAAGATTTTAGTATGAACTATTACATCAAAATTAAATAGATATTTTTATAAATATAAATGCATCTTAAAAAATGAGAAATTATATTATAAGAATATAAACATTAATATTTGATTCAAAAAAGAAAAAACTCTTAATTAATAACAAAAAAATAAGAATATAATTTTCAATCCGTTTAAAACTTATCAAATAACCTAATTAACAATGTTAATTGTTATAAATTATTTAAAAAGATAATATTGATATAATAATTTAAATTATTTTAGAAAATGATTAGTTTTTGATAACCATGAACTACGCTTACATGCATAGTGTGTAATTATTAATTACCTAATCACATTAGGTAATTAATAAAACAATGCACTACATTTTAGTTATTATATTATAAACTAATCATCATTCTAGTTGTATATTATCAGTTATTAATAGTTAAAAAATATTTTTATTAAAAATGTCAAATTCTCTCTGTCGGAGAAAGTTGTTAGTAAGTTTAACATTTTGATTAGTTTTATTCAAGTGATTAACAACACCTAAAGAAAATTACTATTCTTTAATAAGATTTTTAAGACGCTATACTCTAAATATTAAATATCGTTTTAGATATACTAAAAGTATAAATAATTCAAGACAAACTCTCGATATAAAAGTTATATTCTTTCTATAGAAGAACCAATTTCTATTTACATCCTTATTAAAAAACAAGTTATTAGATTTAATACGCTCACTCGTCACTATCGAGTGAATGACATTTATTAGACATTATTCAGAAATATTTTTCAATTAAAATTATGTAATATGCATTATTATAATTATAAAACTTATAAGAAATCTATTAAAAATATTTTAATATATTATACTTTTTTTCTCGAAAAACTGCAACATATTTTCTCTAAAAAATTGATTTGTATGATTTACTATCTCACACTGTTTATATTATTTACACCACTTACTAATATTTTTAAATAAAAGTGCCTCTCATGATTATGATAAATTTTAAAAAAATAAACAGTGAGAAATAAATCTAAGCTTATCAGTGAAGAGTTAAAGATATAATTAGTATGCTACCTATAACAGGTTAAAAGAATATCAACACTACTAAGATAATCATAGATACAAAAAATTTTAAAACACTAAGATAATCTCCTACACAAGCATAATAAAAATAAAAAACTCTATCATCAAATAACATATAGAGATAGGTTACTAAAATTCACCCTATAGAAATGCTTACATAGCTTGTTAGTTTACATAAAATGATTAATATGCATGACAAGCATGTTATAATATCAAAAGTTATACCAATGAATCATGAAGGGTGCAACTACAATATATGCGTCTAAATCATTAAAATAAAATATTGAATTATAAACTCTCTGCGTTATCTTTAAACGTTAAAATTGTCAAAAGACACTTTCTTTTTTTTCTCTTTAGTATATACAATTAGAATTAGTTGTTTTTCTATTGAATAGAAAATATTTTGTTTTTATAAAACATCTACCACAGTATGAAATTGTACTCTATCGTCATGATATAATTTACTAACCGAGTGACGAAGGATGCGTTGCATGCACTAATTTTATAAATAATTTTCAGAGTAATATATCATTTTACCGATAATTATACATATGAAGATACCTGAAAATTTATCGCTCAATTAGGACATTTTCAGATGTATTTCAGGATGATGTTCAACAAAAAAATCAAACAGAAGAAAAGAGTCAAGTCTGCTATGTAATACTCTGAATTAGATCAAATATATTTAAAATATTATCAATAAATCTAAAATATCGACATAAAAATCAATAGTAACTATAACAATAAAAATTAAGCGTTACTCGCTAAGTTAATCCATGGTGACTAAAAAATTAAACATTGATATTACGCAAGAAAGAGTTAGAGTAATTATTATCTATTTCTTTAACCAAGATATTACATTCATTACCGATATCAGTAATGATTAAGATTATATTGATTTTTAATAATTATTTATTGAAAATCCATCATATTGCTTATAATACATTAACAATACATGTGATCTTTATTTATCAATAGAGTAATTGAGAGCATGAATTATTGTAATTTAGTTATATAAGATATATAACTACCTAATGATATTAATTCGTTCTATTAATTTTATTTCTTTAGCATATAAATAAAGTGAATAATAAATAAGAATTTAAACGATCATTTACATTGAACATAAATGAAACTTAATTCAGTAAAGCATTAATAAATGCTTTCACACTAAGAATGAATCACAGTTTTAAAAATTAAGATAAGTGCCAAAAATTATTTTTAAAAAAATAATTAATTTAATAAATTGATAAAAAAGACACCGTTTATACATAAGTCAAGAAACATATTTTACTTAGATACGCATCTATATCAGACAATGTTTTATTGTTACATACTTTATTAATAACATCAAATACAATCGTCATGTACTTTCAGAAATTAACTAATAATAATATTTAAGAATCACTAGTCGACACTTTTCAATGGTAAACTGCCAAAACATGTAAACTAATATTGTTAGTATCTGTGTATTAAACAAATCTAGTGAATTTTAGTGTGTCATTGATTTAAATTTTAATCTCGCACCGTTTCCTGGTTATATTTCAAATAATTTTTGATCTTTTTTATTAATTATTATACTGATACACTTAAGATGAGTAATGCTATTGTACTATACGTTTAACATCTACAACATTTCCATTCATTCGATCACAAGGTGATAAATGTTTTAAAAATGTTAAATTGCATTAATGTTCATTAATCGTGGTTTTTATTAAAAAAGTATAATGAGTACTAACAGTGATGTAGTGTTTCTCTGCACTGTATGCAAAAAACAAATATTAGATTAATAATAGCAATGTAAGTTCTTTAAATATCTCTCACTGTTATTCTATACTTGACTACATTTATCCATGCAATGTGCAAGTCAAACACTCAACACTGCAATGTTATTTTAAAAGGAACAAGTGAATTACGTTTTTAGTTTATAAGAATGGTAACAGTATTTGTCATATCTTACTCAGAATATACTTTATTCATGTTGCACTATCTGGTTAAGATATTTTACATGCATATTATTCTTCATGAATGTTCAGTATTGATGATCATAATAATATGTTAGCATCACATCTATGGCCTAACAAAGATCTTACTAACACTTTTTCTTAACGTCTCTTGAGTCAAGACATTTTATATTTAGAATGATTTTCTCCTTAAAAAATTAAGATAGTTTATGTAGAGCACTTTTTCTGCAAACATTTCTTAAGGACAATATCTTACTGGGAACGGATTTTTCAAATATATAGCAACATTAAAAGTATCATGTAAATTGACTTCTTTAGGCGCTGTATATTTTTAGGTTTTTAGCAGTGATAATGAATCTACATTAAACATTTATTAATTAAACATCACTAATTTACACTGTTTATCTTGATAGGATATATCATATGATTATATTTGAAAATTCTGCATAATCTTTAATAGCACTGCACCTTCAACCCATTTTTAGTAATAATTAGCTTAGTAAACCTGTTGTTTATTTTTTAATATTTATAACTCACTAATAAAAAACAAATCTCTCTTTTACAACTATTTTTGAAGTTTGAAGTTTATATCACGAAAAAATATAACAGAGATATTAAAAATAATGAGCAGTATAATTTTGCTTGGTCACCTAAATCATTCTAAATAAGATAATAGTGACTAATATTCATAACATATTTCTCTCCTATAAGAATTATATGCTCTGCTAGATTCATTAATATTTTTAAAACGATTATGCTCGATAAAAACGCAAAACTAACAAGATTATGCATAATTGTAATATTAGTTTATTTTGATTGTATAACGAGTTTCTTGAACTTTAATTCATTAATTACTTGTAGAATTACATAAATATACTAATCAATGAACTTTATAAGTTGTTATAAATAATTGAAATAAAGAATATGTATAATCCAATTTATATAAATTCATGCTGAATATTATTTTAGATGATTCTTTTCTACTATTGTAATAGTCATAACTATGCTGTTTAAAAACAGCAATATTAATATATCATATAAATATATTATATCAATAAAACTTTAATTTTAAATAAAATTAATTCTAAAGCATTAATAAATTTAAACTTTGAATCTAATTAATTTATTTATAAAAATAAAATAATAAATTTTATCAGATAACCATTAAGTAATCAATGGTATGTTAGATTAATAATCTATTGGATCAACATCAATATTCCATTTTACTTTTCGTCTTCCTGGTTGACTGTGTAATTGAAAACACACTTTTTCCGTCAATTTTTTTAAATAAGACCGAGAAGGATGCTGTAATAACAAGTACCAGCGAAAATAACCACTTCGTTTAGCTTGTATTGCCGGAGTTGGTCCTAAAATCCAGAGACGTGAATCATTTTTCGAGTGTTCAACAACATAACATCTTACTTTTTCTAGAAATTTCTGAGAATCTTGATTGTTTTGGTCTTCTGATCGAATTAAAATATGATTAGTAAAAGGTGGTAACATAGTAACACGACGCTCTTCCATAGCGTCACGCGAGAATGCATCATAGCCACGATCCAGTAGAGTTAATAACAGTGGATGTTCTGGATAATGAGTTTGTAAGAATACTTCACCTGGCTTGCCTGACCTTCCTGCACGACCAGATACTTGAATATATAGCTGAGCAAAACGTTCAGCTGATCTGAAGTCATTAGAAAATAAAGCACCATCTATATTTAATAAAGCGACAAGAGTAACATCAGGAAAATGATGACCTTTAGCAAGCATTTGTGTACCAATTAAAATACGCGCACCACCTGCATGAATTTCATTTAAATATTTTGAAAACGCTCCTTTTCGTCTAGTTGTGTCACGATCAATACGTGTAACTGGTACGCTAGGGAAGAGATCAGTAATGCCTTCTGCCAGTTGTTCTGTTCCCATCCCAATAGGGATTAAATATGTTGAACCGCAATCTATACACTGCTGAGGTATGAGGCTCTGGCTATCACAATAATGACAAAGTAACTGATAGGAATTTTGATGAAACGTATAATAATGATTACAGCGTTGACATTCGAATACCCAACCACATTCATGACAAATCAGCGCTGAAGAATATCCTCGGCGATTTAAAAATAAAATCACTTGATTATCTTTTTTTAAATGATCTTGAATATGTTTAATTAATAATTTAGATAAACCATGCTTTAAAAATTGTCCTTTTAAATCAATTAACTTCTGAGTGGCGAGATTGGCGTCACCTGCTCGTAATGTTAAATTTAACTGATGATATTTTTTTTTCTGAATATTTAATAGCGTTTCTAAAGAAGGAGTTGCTGTTCCAAGAATAATTGGAATATTTTCATTCCTCGCTCGCAAAACAGCAAGATCACGTGCATGATAACGCCAACCATTTTGTTGTTTGTAGGAACTGTCATGCTCTTCATCAATAATAATGATACCTAAACGAAAAAATGGAGTAAAAAGCGCAGAGCGCGTACCAACAATAATGGCAGTTTTATCTTGTTTAGCCCCTAACCAAACAGAAAGACGTTCACTATCATTTAATGCAGAGTGTAATATAGCTACAGGGGCATTAAATCGCTTACGAAAGCGATTAATAGTTTGCGGTGTTAAATTGATCTCAGGAACTAACACTAACGCTTGCTTACCTTGAGCTAAAATGTTTTCTAAAGCATGAAGATAAACTTCAGTTTTACCAGATCCCGTGATCCCTGCAAGCAACCAAGGTGAAAATTCATTATCTTTTTCACGGATTGCGGTAATAGCTGTTTCTTGCTCAGAATTTAATCGCAGACGCTCACCACTAACTAGAAACTGAGATTGCCATTTTTTAGAAATGGGTTCTATAGAATAACGTGCAATATATCCTTTCTTTTGTAGTGTTTGTAATACACTTTTACTTAATTTTAGTGCAATAACTTGATATTGATAAATAGAACGACTCTGTAATAAGGAAAGTACCTGTTTTAGCCTAGATGAACGTTTTAATGTGTTAAGATTAATTCTTTCCCCACATTCTGTAATTTTCCATTGCCAAGTAGGAGATAATTTAGTTGCTTTTCCTTGACGCAACAGAGTTGGTAAAGCATGCAATAACACTTCACCAATAGGATAATGGTAATATTGAGAAGACCATAATAAAAGGCGCCACAAATTTTTAGGAAATAAAGTTTCATCATCAAGAACAAGTTCCACTGCTTTTAATTGATTTTCAGGCACCTCACTTTTTGAATTGTAACTGATGACTATGCCACATAATTGTCTCTTTCCAAAAGGTACTCTTACTCGTCCTCCTATTGGGGGGGTAAGCATATTATCAGATAAGTAATAATCAAATGTATGGTTTAAAGGAACTGGTAAAGCTACCTGAACGACAATCATAACTAAATGTCCGTCCATTTTTTATAAAAATATCAATGAATTATTTCGTTAGAGTCACATCAAATTATTTAATTTTTATTGCATCATAAATATATCTTTTCTATAACATACGCACAAATTTATAACTACTTTTCTAATTCATACTCAAAATAATTTATTAATAAGAATATAATACTAAAACGTCATAAAAATCTCAATAATTATATAACAAATATAGGATATAGAGAATAAAGTGATAATAACATATGATTTGCAATATAACTAAAACTAATAGGTTGCTCTTAATAAAATAACATGTAATTATTTTTTAAAATTATAGCTAAATGATAACACATCCTGAAATAGAGGTTTTCCCATGAAAAAAGGTATTCACCCAAAATACGAAGTAATAACTGCAACGTGTTCTTGTGGTAATGTAATTAACATTCACTCAACATTAGAGCACTCACTGAACCTAGACGTTTGTGGCAACTGCCATCCATTTTATACTGGTAAGCAACGTGATATTGCTACAGGAGGTCGTGTTGATCGTTTTAATCAGCGTTTCAACTTCCCGGGTTCTAAAAAGTAATTAAATATTGAACATATGCTTCTGATTAGTCTCAGTTTAAATAAACTACAATGCTCAACTGTAATTAATCTACTTTTTATAAAAACCTGTCAAACTTGCACAGGTTTTTATTTTCAGCGAAACAGAACACAACAGAGTTTTATATATGATATTCTTTAGAATACATTATTTTTATAAAAGTAATTCTTAACGTATTTTAAGTGCAGGGACGATAATTCCACTGATATTTTCGCATCATGTATATATCTTTATTAAGATATAATTTTCGTTTAAAAATACGGAATTAAGCAATTTGTTTAGTATTTTTAAAAAAATATTAAACTTAATTAACTGATTTATATATAAATAATTATTATTTTCTTGACATCACTAATGAAATATCAATGATATGATAGTACTTCATAGATACTGTTTCAGTATTATGAGTAATCAATTATTTACAACATATGACTACAGTTTTTGTGATGATATATTATATTTCCTTCATACTTAACATCTAAAATGTAAATATAACTTTAAGACATGGATATATATGAATTCTTTGTTTACTCCTATATCTTCTTATAACAGTTACTAGTGGTATATGTGTGAGAGAGATTTTTATAGCAAGAGAAGAGGATATGATGATCATACACTTTAGAACAGTATAACCTTAAAATATAATTAAATCTTCTAAAAATAGTCTTTAAAGTATTGTTAACAAAGTCACGATCAAAATAGTCAAAAAATTCACATGACACTTATGATTATTTATAAAAACATTAAAATATAAATACAGTTTATAACACTATAATGCTTATAAAAGTTTACACATGACAGTATAGATTATCCTAAATACTAAAATTTTATAACTCATGTAATTACATTTACAATAGTTAAATTTATAAATAAAAACATTGTCATAATGTCTAACCTGTACAATATTACTGACTTCTATTAAAAACCTATTAAAATAGCGATTTTATAAAGGATGAAAAATAAATCATATACTACACAAAATCTTTTAAAAATAAAAAATTAAATAGACTTTATGGAGTATAATGTTATCTAAAAACGTTCACTTGTCAAATATAGCAAATGAGCAAAAAAATTTCTGTATATATAAAAATATTAAAAGTCTTTAAATTTTTACTTTCAATCTGGAACTTAAACGTTAATTATCTAGCTATTACGTAAGACAAGATGTTAAATAAATTTTAAGATAAAATAGATCTTAAAAAGACAGACAAACTGCATTAAATAAATCAAAAGACTGTATTTGACTATTATAGAAAACGGATATACTTATGATGCTTAAAATATAAACATATTATTGATCTCTAAATATTTTATCACATTTTTATGTATGCTGATTACAATATTAAAAAAATTTTTTCTGATCCAATAGCTCTAATAAATTCAAAATATCAATTGCTATTATTTGATATTACTCTGAAAATAAGTGATGAAATTAGTATTTTCAATTCTAAGAAAAATGCTTAACTAACGTTCAATCTCTTTCTCACTCAACATTAGAAATCTCATACTACATTCTTTACGTAAGTCATCATCATTCACTAAGGATAGCTCATGAATACATCTAAAGATCTTCAAAAATAATTTATCATTAGCCATATGACGTAAGTAATTTACTTAACGATAAGTACAGTCATGAATTATGATTTTTAGTACTGACAATGAAATTAATATTGTAATCTTTTCATCTGATCACTTTGTTTTATAATCAGAATATAGACTAACATATTCACCGATTCATTCTGTTATAAGTTACCTGATTTATTTTCATAAAATAATATTACAATCATCAAAACACAAAAATGTGTGCTTATTTTCAGTATATATACTGACATATGAATGAACATTGAACTTAAAAAAATAATAACATTAATATTAAATCAATAAGTTATTAATACAGTATATTAACTTACTTTCAGTGCACTTAATTATCAAGGATGATAATTGTATTACTAACTATAAACGTAAAGAAATTTTAACGTATAGACATGTTGATATTTAAACATCTAGTTATGTATCATTTTAATTATTATTTATCATAATATTCATAATAGATGATAAACATCACTTTTCAAAAAGTTCATATAATAGATTAAATAATAAATTAAAATTTACCTCTTTTATCTAATATTTTTATCTATCAATCACTTATCATAATTAATGATATAAAGAAATTACGTATACATAATTGTTCAAGTTAAAAAATTTTTAATGAATATTATATGTAAAACTCTTTTAGAAGATTAAAATATATAGTTAAATACTAACTAACAAGCTAATATCTATAATAGATATTGCATATATAGCATTATTTTACGACTTTAAGTCATTTAATACTCCTAATGATTACGATAATAGAAATTTTTATTTCCATAACAATACGTAAAAACAAAATATCTTAAGTTTTGTGATTAAACAAAATAATCAACCCATTTAACAAACAGCTAAAATTAAAACTACATTTCTTTATATTTAAAAGAAAAGGTAATCTATTATTGAGTATTTAAAATGTTTAACATGAAATAACCCATGCATCAAGAACGTATATTCATAATGAGCGATAAAACTTTTAATATTTATACTGTAAAAAACCTTTAAATCTCGGCAATTATATTACACATATAGCTAGATATAAATATCTTAAAAGCTGTTCAAAATCTTTTGTAAATATAATGATTTTTATATATCATTCTCAAAATGAGAAGGATACACTACTAACATTAATCGAAAAAATTTCAATACATCACATTATTTTCTAATCACATAGAATACACATAATTTTAGAAAATCAATATGTATAATTATTTTTCACTGTCTTTTGATATTCTTGTAATCAGTCACCATACCTAGTACGATATTCCAGAGTATATTTATCAATAAAATTATCGTATATAACTATTATACACTTTAAAAAGTATAAGCAATAAAGATAAAAGTTATTTGAACAGGATTAAAAAATTTTCAAATCACTATTGCAGCAGTGATTAAAATACCAACAGAACACGTTTTCTGATTACTGATAGAAAAAACCTTAAAAGTATAGATCAAGCTCAGATGAAACTGATGAACACGATTATTATACCGTTTATAAAAATAAAATATTTTACATATAACATATTATATAATCTATACTCTTGCATTAATATTACAAAATGCAACGCAACCATAAATTCAATTTTATCCAGAATGTTTAAACTCTTAGTGAACGTGCATAAATATACCTGAAAATATGTCTCTATATATATCAGAATACTAAGAAGTATTTAAACATTCACTTTGAGTGTATTAACGTAGCGTTAATCGTCTTTCTATAAAAAATATCGAATAGGTTCTGGATGAATTTACATAATATTAAGTATTATTTATATTTAAACATGCGCAGTTTAGATAAAACCATGACAAGTTGAGGTTTTATCTAATTTAATTAGCTCTTAGCTATACATATTGAAACTATTTAATTGAAATTTATTCGCATCAATCTTGACTCTCATAATGAAATTATGTTGTAATATATCTACTGCCCGGATAGCTCAGTCGGTAGAGCAGGGGACTGAAAATCCCTGTGTCCTTGGTTCAATTCCGAGTCCGGGCACAAAATTATTTTTTAATAAATCTCAACTAAGAGTTGATTTTATAATATTTTCTAAAATAAAAAAATTTTAATATTTATAAACTCAATTCATTTTAATTAAAATTATACTTAACTCAAAAGTTCAGTGCTCACTCATTTTAATAAAAATATTCGTCTTTATTCTATGTGAATAAGTTCAATATAATTCTAATAAACGCTACAAGTCTATACGTTAAATTTGATATAAACTTTAGGAATATTGCATTTAGTGTTTTTCATATAGTGTGATTTACTAAAGTCTCACTCATAACTTAAATGCATATACAATATCGTTTCGTAAAAACTAAATGAAGTTCATGTACTGATTTAGCTTTGCATGGATGACGTATTGATTATACTTGAAGATATAATAAAAGCCATGATTTTTACAGAAATCTTAATCAGTATATACAACGTGAATACAGTAATGACTAATAGAAAAAAGTACTGTGTTGGTGTCACTAACATATGTAAAATATGCCTCACTAACAACAATAATATATCTAAAAAAAATCTTAGAATAACAATCTTAGTTTAGTTTTTACAGGTTCTCTAAATAATGACTTGACATCATTTAACTCTGTTAAATCAAGAGTTCAGTAAAAACTACTGATACACTATGTACCTAAAACTATTTTTTGTTCTTTCTTGACAAGAACTTAATATTTTCTCAATAAACTTAATATGTTCTCTCAATTAATGTAATATATAATACATTAACAACATATCAGTATAAAATCAATACCAAGTAATTGTTTTCTAACCATCTTATTAACAAGTAAGAATAATATTTTAAATATTCCTATAAGTTTACCATTTAATACATTTCAAATTAACTGATGCGTAAATACTCACATATCATTGCAGCTAATATAAAATTAACTATTTGACTGATGTTGTTCTGGAAAAACAATCTATTTATCTTTATTATTATAATAGAATATTATAAATATCAAAGTTGAACATATTATTGTAACTCTTTTGTATAATACAATGATCTGACAAATCCTCCATCTTTCATATAACTATGACTAAAAACTGTTTTTAAGAAGTGATTTATCTATGTACTCTATTTATTTATTTTGATAGTGCTGTAAATAATAAAGCTCATTAAATTATAGATATAATGGAAGATATAGATAGTTTTCAATACAATTTCTAGTATCTCTAGAAAAGAGATAGCTTAATATTAGCACTGCATCTAACGATAAATAATATTGCTTAACACAGAATTTCCTTGATTATTTTGTAATTCTACACTTACTAGAAATATTTTAATCTTTAAAACTTAAGCACGCTATATTATGTTAAATGAAGAAATTAAAGCGCAAGTATCTGATCTATCTCAGTAGATAACATCAGCATAAAAAAGTTGTAATCTTTATATCGATTATGGAAAGACCTATAAATTTTGTGATTTATTAGTCTTAATAATTACAATATAAATTAATATTTAAGAAATCTTAGTTTGCACTATTCAGATTTGTATAAAAATAAATCTGACGATGTCGCTAACATCTTGCGTACTTCAATTTGATGCTAAATATTCAAATCGCAATACATAAAAAACTTAAGAGATAAAACTTTTCAAGTGTTAACGAAAGTTAAATCGTAGAGTAATTATCCACCCGAAAAAAAAGTAAAGATTCACAAACAAGATCGTATACTAGTCATGAGTAAAGATTACATGTCAATATTAGAATAAAAATCAACGCTCGTTACACAAAAATATCATCAAATAAAACTGCAGTATTTATTTTACTATAATACCTTACATGAGCGCTATAAATGCAAAAATGATATAGATACTCGTATTTTACCTGTTATAATTAAAACATGTAAATACCAGATAAATTGAGATAATTCAATGAAATATACAAAACAGTAATAACTCATGGACTAATATTTAGTAAACGAATTGCTATATTTATTAATTATAATAACAATAGATAATTTAATATTTATTAAGATCTTTTGAAAGATCAATAAATCCTCTATTGTGTCACTGAATAACTCACGATCAACTCTAATTATTTTATTTTTTTAATATTACTCAAACTTTATGTAATAATAGTTGAGTCTCGCAATATTAATTTTGACACTAACAATTACTATACAATTATATAAACAGAAAGATATTATAGTGAAATAAGTAAACTTCTTATACGCAATATATTTCTACACTCTTAACCAGAGATATAATAATATAAAAAACAATTAACTTTCAAGGTAGTGTATTAATAAAAAGTACTAAAACATTTATATGAAACTTAATATCAAATGCAAAATTCAGGATAATGAGGATAATAATAACAACTTTATATGTCAAGCATAATAATCATGTGAATTAGTCATAACAGTAAAGTAGTTATTTACAGCTTTTTGATATAAAACTACATAAAATTTTAAGCGCTGTCAATAAGCTCTTTATACGTATAAAATTATTACACAATTATTTCATACGAGCTGATCTAGATTTCGCTGTCCTATCACAAAATTCCTTAGGATTCATTTATGTGAAGCAGTTCAATTGAGATGATCTTAAAATACTTTATATTCCAATATATTAACTTATGTCAACTGAATTTTAAAATATACTTTCTCTACTGTTATTTAAATATGATGCTCTAGCAGATCTAGTATATAATCAGAAAAACTATTAATGACTCAAGGAAAGATAAATATAAACATAGATTTTTAAAATACAACCACAACTAATAGTATAAAATTTATAAATACAGATATACTAGCAAGTAAGATTAGCAGCACTCTATACTAAGTATAGAGTCATTATCCTCACTTCTTACTAATAATAAGAAGCTATATTTATTAACATTAGTATAGTTCACCCCTAATCTCTGAAGAGTATTCTAATATAACAAAATCATCGGAAAAATGTTACGATATTTAATAAAGGATAAATATCTAGTAATTATATTCTTAACGAACCGTAAATATCCTAATATGCGTATTTCTCTAAAATATTGCTAAATAAAATTTAATGGTTTCAATTCTTTTTTTTGATTTTGTATTATTGGGTGCTGCCTAAACTTATATCAGCCATCTAAAAATTTCTAGATATACAGGACAGTTATCACCTTTAGTTAATCTTTACAACAGATAAGATTTTTACTTTAAAATACTATCATCAACATCAATTCCTTATTTTTACTTAACAAAGTCATCATGAGCATAAACTTGCTCAACAGCATCACTTCAAAACTTAACTCGAAAATGTTAATGATCTAATATTAGCTAAAATACACACTAAAACCATTTCACACCACTGACTCAAAAGAACAATGTCTACACGAGTATTATTCAACTAATAATAGCGTTATTGAATTATTTCAATTTTTACAAGTTCTAACATATATTAATTTTAACATCTATAAGATGAATCATCAATGTAAAGATAATTATTATTAGCTTTAGATATGATAATTCTTTATTTATTAATAATAATTCCTCTACTATGTAGGATAGTACTAACCTTTTCAAATGAAAGCATTGTTTCATCAACAAAATCTCGCACTCTTAACCTATACTGCTAGATTTTCAATCTTATAGTCTATTTACCAGATCTTAAACACTACACAAGCTATATAATATCAACTATATAGCTAAAGTGATGCTAAAACTATAAATAAAATCTTCCCAGATTATGTTGATAACAGTCACAAGACAAATAACTACAGAGTAAGAGATTAGTCTCAATTAATAATTGACAACACTACAAGTAAAAAAGTTTTATCAATAAAATGAAATTTAAATTAACCATTTTATCAGTAATAAAATACAAGAAACGATACTAATATAAAATATTACTCTAAATATATTATTACTTATGAGTCACTAGTATTGATTCTTGACAACCTAAGTATATAAACCCTCACCTTAATTACCTGATTAACTATCGCACCAACACAATGGATTCTTTTAGAAGTGAGAATCTTATCAAGTTAATCATAATAGTTAGACCTAACACATTTCTTTTCTTATACCTCGTACAGTAAATAAAATTCAATAACATTTGTTTGGATAACAGAATTAGTGATGCGTCTACTAACTAATTTAGTTTAGATAGTTAGTTATGCTAGAAATAATAAAGTTGACACACAGTATTTTTGTTATAACATCAATGATTAATGATGCAATAGTCTAGATGGATGATTAATAATAATGCTATTCATCTTTCTGTCTAGAATATAACTAATCGCTATCTGAACTGAATCTTTTTAAAGGACACACGCCTGTACCTTTAATTTAGAGTAACGAAACATATTAAATTAATTTTTATAATAATCAATCAAGAATTATTCAAGTAATAAAAAATAAAAGATTATAGTTCTATTTTAATTTTTTTCTAACAAAAGAATCTTCTAGATGTCACGTATAATTGAATTTTATTAATTAATTCTAGTTCTGGTTTTTCAATAGTAGAGCGCTTTATATAAGATACGCGCAGTATCATGTATTTAATTGATATACGATATCAAAATTCTTATATTATAAACCTTTTCATATCATGAACTTTCCATCTAATCTTGAACTAATAAAAAATAACTGATTAATGAATCAGATATTAAGACTATATATGTATTATTTTATGCACATACACAAATTTTAAACTATATAAAATAATTAGGCTAATTACAAATAAAAATTAATAATCTAAAAAATAACATCATGATTATTCATATAAAATTTTAAATATTATATATAATTTTTAATCAAACAAATATCTATATTGAAAATGTTTGTAATAATGTTATCTAAACGTTAACAATTTCTCTTTTATGAATTATGTAATTAAATACACTAATTATAAATAAAATAAAATATAGAATCTCTTATATAATTTTATATATAAATTAAAAATCAATCAACTCAATGTATATAGTATTAATTTTTTCTCAAGTAACTATAATGATTACAAAATGGTAATTAATGAGAATAATACAGTAACTTTTTTACTCAATTTCTTTACATATTAATAAATATATATTTAAACTAAGAAGCTTACCTAATCAAATCAATCCAGAATCTATAATAAATATTTTTAGTTTTTTATGCTTTGTCTTGTTCTGTAAATTATTTGATATTATATTAAGAATAGTTATGACGATATTAATTTATAATATAAAATAAATGATTAAACAATGCATGATATAATTTTGTAGATTTATTAAATAATTTAAGTTTGTTTATACTATAATTGTATTCTTATGATATTTTCATAAAAAAATCTTACATTAAATTTTTCATTAAATAAGATTTACAATATTGACTCAATTCAACTTAATTAAGTACGCATCATTTATACACTTAAAATATTAAGAAATTAATAAATGAAATAAATCATAAAAATAAAAGTATTCTTTTAAAAATCAATAATTTTTTTACCTAAATAATTATAAAGTGAAGAGTTACTTAAGATTTTAATATAAAAATACAATCTTATTTATTATGAGAACACGTTTACTAGTATTAGTCTTAGACCAATACTACAACCGACAATTTTAAGTCACTTAGCATATGTTATATATGATGTTTTTACCGCAGCTATAAAGCACAATATGCAACAATCATTTATAATTATTTTGATACTTCTTACCTCCAGTGTTCAGTATCAATAATATTTTAAGTCTAGAGACAAGTTTCTTTTATTAAATTCTGATTTTAAAAAATCTAAATAGATTATACTAAAGAATTTAGATAATATTTTAATATTATTACTATATTTATATTACCCCGTAACAACAGAAACGTTTTACACTTATTTATCTTTCAACAACTACATCATCTTAGGTGTACCAGTGCCAGTATGTTAACACAAAATATCACCTGACAGATAGTAAGGTGAATTATTATGCCTACCTAAGCGCGACACTCCCGAAAATAATAAATGAGGAATAATACAATGTAAATATAAACTACTAAAAATTCTTCATCATTAACATGAGTTGCAGTACGATCAATATAAGAATTAATAAAATAATAATAAAAGAATATTAGAAAAGTTAATAATCATTTCTTAAGATCTGATGATTCATGTATTCAAGATCATTTTGTAAAATAACACACTCTTTATCTATATAGTGCATCTATAGAATAATATTTCCTGTCTTTACGAATGAATATAGCTGTCTTACTCACAAAAAATAAAAAAGTGATTAATAATAATTAATTCACATTAATTCAGATGCACTGAGCTAAATCAGTAAAATGTATTTTAACGTAATTGTCTAAAATGAAAAATAATCTAATCATTATATCTACTATATCTCGATAAAAGCACATGTATGATTTTATTTAACTTCTTTGATATCTAGTCTTATTTTATAAAAATTACCACTATCGAAGAGATGATCAACGATAAAGAAATCATTTTAATAAAATGAATTATATTCATTTATAAAAAAATGAGATAAAACAAAGTTGTTTAATAGAAAACCATTTATTAACTAAGAGTTAACAAAATACTTAATACATGCTAATTTTTATTACACATATTAGATGCTATCTAAATTTAAAACATCTTTCATGTTATATAATCCAGATTTTTTAGCGACTACCCAAGCAGATGCTTGAATAGCCCCATTTGCAAAGATTATCCGAGTAGATGCTTTGTGGCTTATCTCTATTCGTTCACCAATACCCGCAAACATCACAGTATGATCACCAATAATATCTCCAGCTCGTATAGCAGAAAATCTAATTGTACCAAGTGTGCGTTTTTGTGTATAACTCTGGCGTATGCGTACCGAGCAACTCTTCAGATCTTTGCCTAGAGCATCAGCGATAGATTCTCCCATTGCAAGTGCAGTTCCTGACGGTGCATCCACTTTATCACGATGATGAACTTCAATAATTTCAATATCAGTACTATTTCCTATTACTTTAGCGGCTTTTGCGAGTAGTTTGAGTACAACGTTCATTCCAACACTAAAGTTTTCAGAAAAAATAATTGGAATTGATTTAGAAGCATCTATAATTGCTTGTTTTCCTTTCTGATCAAACCCCGTAGTACCAATAACCATGGCTTTTTTATTAGTTTGACAAAACCTCAAACATTTTAAGGTACCCTCAGGACGCGTAAAATCAATCATTACATCAAAATCATTCACAACTTTCTCAAAAGAGTCAACAATAATAACACCAATACGACCAATATTAATGAGTTCTCCTACATCAATCCCAACCAAAGAAGAACATTGACGCTCAATTACTGCGCCTAATTGAATCCCTGCTGCTTTTTGTGTTGCTTGAATAAGTTGACGTCCCATTCGTCCACTAGCACCGACAATTGCAATACGTATAATTAAATCTGCCATTTAATAACCTTTTAACCATATTCTTGAATGCATGAAAAATGAATAAACTATTTAAAACTTTCAAAACATTTTTCCTGTGAAACACTATTTCCTATCACTACATTACCCTTTTTAAACTCTAATGTATCTAATTTCACATTATTAAAAAATTAAATAATAAAATCCTAGCTAAAACTATTACTAACATCATTAAAATATGATACTAATTTATATTAGTATATAAAAATAAATTATAGATACTAGTTTCGTCTTATTTTTACTTCAAAAAAATACGATTATACTTAGATCTTCTTTAAAAATTTCTATAAAAAATAAAATAAAATAAAATAAATATTAGATTTATATTATTAAGTGAAGCGTTTATGCATCTTTTATAGGTATCTATTATTTAATAATATTTTAACATAATATAATTATATATATTAAACAAACTAACGTCTAGAAATCATACTAAATATAGCATGAATTTTATATTGTTCTTACTGCAAAATTTAGGTAAATATGAAGTAGATATTTTCTGTAAATATTGATTATATATAACAATTATTCAATACAACCTATCTGTACTAACATAATAATTATATCTTAAAATGATATATTTATTTTAAATAATACTACTTGCAATATCAATCAATTATCATGCAAAAATAATAAATATATTAAACTGATTTGTAATATTTTACAATCATATAAAATACTTTTATCTACTAATACCTTGTTGAAAATTAATATTCAAGACATAAAAATCAGTTTATTTTATAAACTTATTCTAGTTTATTGTTAATAGAGTTGTCATTATAAATATGAAAAACAAAATAATGACAATTAAAAATTATTATTTCTATAGCTAATGTTGAATATAATTTTCATATTTTATAAATAATGACATACTAAAATAAAACTATAAAAAAATAAAAATAATTTTTATGAAGCGGAACCCCCATAACTTTCCAGACAAAATGCTAGTAATGAATTGATTGAGAGAAGCAGGAATGAACTATATTCGAAAAACCTTATAACATGTCATAAAACACATTCTTAAAAAGAAATTATCATACAATGTATAATAATTTTATTATTCTCTTTAAAATAAAAAACGTATTTGATGAAATCAATAATAAAGTAATGTTCCATATTAACTACGATTGAGAATACGGATTATATGCGTTGAATGTATTAATTTAGTACAGTCATAGAAGATAATTATTAAATCAGAATATTAACTACTTATAAGTCCATCACTAATATTAAAGCTGAATAATTTTTATAATTCATAAAAATAATTTAAATTTGATGTATAAAATTTTACTGTTTTAATTTTTAATATATAAATCAACGTTATATTAAAAATAATAAAACTTGATAGATTATTACTCATCTCATTTAAATAAAAGATTAGGTAATAAAACAACGTAATCTGCATAAAAATTCACTGAAAAACAATTTCAATGAGACTATCTATTTTGTATCAAAAGAGAACATATTAATATTCTCTGGTTCTCAGAATATTTTTCTATATTACAAAAAAAGAAAGCGTTTAACAAATAGTAGGATTTTATCTGTAATGAGTTAAAGAACTAGATGAAATTAATTTCAGAAAATTATTATGTTGATGATAGATCAAGTTACTTTTCTGAGTTGAGTACATGTTCTAGTTGATTAATCTCGTTATTGTATTATTATACATAAGTAATACGAATTGCTTATAAAATCTTTAACACATTGATTATGATAGAATATAGACAATTTTATGATTACTCTTTAGATAAAGAACATATATTTTTTATTCATAAAATTAAGTCAAGACTTTACTATAAAGCAGTTTTCACGTTTTATTAAATTTAATTTATTATCAACTTCATTAAATTAAAATCAAATAAAATAGTTTAATAATGCTAAAAATAATATCATAAATATTGCTAATTCTTTTAAAAAAAACTATCTTGATATGAAAGTTTAAAGAATTATAACAATATATTTAAAAAATCACTCAACATAAATAAACGGAAACTTTATTATATTATTATTTTATTATTGATAACTATCAATGCTATTTTATTCACAGGAATCTGTTTTAATTTTCATTAAACTTATTCAATTACTATACTAGTTGATTTTAAAGGATATATGTCTAATCATTTTCTTGCATTTGAAAAGCCCATAGTTGAACTTAACGAAAAAATTGAAGCTTTGCTAGCTTTAAAAAAACATGATCATTTTTTTGATATTCATCTTGATGAAGAAATTAAATTACTTGAAAAAAAATGCATGTCATTAACAAAAAATATTTTTTCTCAACTTGGTGCATGGGAAATTGTTCAACTTTCAAGACATCCGGTGAGACCTTATACACTTGATTATATTTCTTTAATCTTTAATGAATTCCAAGAATTAGCAGGTGATCGAGCATTTTCTGACGATAAAGCCATTGTCGGCGGGTTAGCACGTTTAAATAATATACCTGTAATGGTAATAGGACACCAAAAAGGTAGAACTACAAAAGAAAAAGTTATACGTAATTTTGGGATGCCATCACCTGAAGGCTATCGAAAAGCATTGCGATTAATGAAAATGGCTGAACGCTTTCATTTACCCGTTGTAATCTTTATTGATTCTGCAGGAGCTTATCCAGGCATTGGCGCCGAAGAGAGAGGGCAAGCAGAAGCAATAGCTCGAAACATTATGGAAATGTCTCGTTTAAAAACTGTAATAATTTGTGTTATAACTGGAGAAGGCTGTTCTGGTGGTGCCTTAGCTATAGGAATAGGTGATCGTATTAATATGCTAGAATACAGTATATATGCAGCGATTTCACCAGAAGGCTGTGCCTCTATTCTTTGGAAAGACGCTCAAAAAGCTCAAGCTGCTGCGGAAGTCATGGGAATTACAGCACCAAGACTTAAAAAATTAGGTATCATTGACACAATTATCCCTGAACCACTTGGCGGCGCACATCGCGATTATTGCTTGATGGCTGAAAATTTAAAACACCAACTGCTTATAGATCTAATGGTACTAACAAAACTTAATATTGAAACATTGCTGAATGAACGTTACCAAAAAATTATGGCATTTGGTTATTGCTAAGAGCTTAATACAAGTTTTATAATATATACTATAGGTTTACATAACTCTAGTACGTTTTTATTTAGATTATCAATAAAATTTCATTTCCATTATAGTCATCTTATAATACTATTAAAATATATCAACATAATAACTGAGTGTGTTGAATTAAAAAATCTTCAATTTAGAAACATGAAAGTATGACGGTGATTAAAGACATTATCTTATAAATACATTCATATCACCATATAGGCTGATGAAAGAATACTTTCAAATATATTATTTAAAATAATCAAACTAATTATATTCATCATCTCAAACTATATAGTCGTAATAACGAAATACAATATACAATAATGAAATAAGAAGATTTCTAAATTATTTTAACAGCTTATGATTTGACAACTTTACTCTATGAGTAAAAATTATTTTCAATCCTTTATCTTCTGATTTACTCATTTAAAAAGTTAATATTTTACAAATACAACTTTCAAAATCTTCTTAAAAATTCATTTGCTATTTTGTATAATATTAAAATAATACATTTAAATTTAAAATTAAAAACAGGTATGAAATATATCTTATAATTTCTAGATTCAGAAATAATTTGCTAGTTAACACTGTGTACGTTTCATATTTTAACCTTAGTAAAGTACACTGAATCTATTGATTTCATTTAATTTTTCTTTCTTAATAATTATTATTAATTACACAATAAACATTATGAAGAATAACTATTTTAGGTATAAAAACTAATATTTTCTAATAACTTCTTCACATATATAAAAATTTTTATGAATACTGAATGAATGTTACTGAGCAAATGAACTCTATTAGCATAATGATACGTATTGTACTCAGACATTTTATTTTATCGAATAAATTACATATTTAACGTATCTCTTTCAACAATAAAAACAAAGAAAATGCACTTGATTTTTTGTTTCTGTAAAAACTATATTGTAGTTAGTAGTTGGCATTATTTTCAACAACAGTTAATAAAATATAATCACGAAAATGATTTTCTGTTTTTTTTACAAACAACAGTCAGTTTTGAAATAGTTAAGTGATGACATTAATGTTTATCCTTTTAAATATCTGCTAATTGATCGATAGATTTCTTGTACAAATATATAAAACTACGTCAATTTATTACGATATCATATCAAGAGTCATAATTAATCTTATTTTTATGATCAATACTATTTTACTAACACTATAGAATGTACTCAAAACATATTTACTCATAAAAACTGGTTTTATGTTTTGCAAGAAGATTAAGGAGAAATATGTAAAATTTTTCATAAAACTAGGTAATTAGTTTAAATAGCCAACAAGTACTAAAAATTAAGTTATTAATATTACTAAATAATCACTCGCATTACCTATTACCAGTCTTGAACATGTAGAATATACAAATTATTCACAACATATACACATCATGAAATTTTAGAGTGTTAAAAGAATAACAATTAATACTTAAGCATATTTTAACTTAAAAACGTTCATTACTAAACATCTTACATGGAAATGGTATTGATAATAAGGATCAACCATGAGAAATGTTCTTGAATTATTTTGAAAACTAAATTTACGATTTTTTAACTTAATGCACAGATGAACATATTCAATCAGTTTTTAAAACTAAAATAAAAGCAATTTTAACTAAAAATTAATATTAACTTTTAGTTACAACATCTATCTTAGTAGATATTAATTTTCTACAAAAATATTAAAAATAAAATTTAAAAATCCTAAAAATAAAATATTTTGACTAAATTTTCTAACTTAGTATAATTAAACAATTAAAAATCTATATAATTTTATAAACATACAATATAAACATATCGTTAACATGCTTTATTATAATGAATTTAGTCATAACCTACATAAAAATATTTAGAAAAGTGAAAATTACTCCGAAAAATCTATGTAATATATTATGAGAATATCAACATACCTGTCATTAAAATAAATATGCTGAGTTTCATAGTAAAATACTTATAGAGCTCACACTACTAGTTATAATCTTTAAAAATTTAATACTAAAAACATTTTGCAACGTGAGTAACATAAATATATAAATTCATGACTGAATATATCAACAATTCGATATACTAAAACATAATAATATTGAATCTCACTTGAAGCAGATGAATCATGCTCATACATACTTATTAAATAAAAAGTGAACATATTTAGGAAAAATATGAATTTTATGCTGATAAAAGCTTTTGTCTACTGCAATGATAATTAAAATAAAAGTAATGCATAAAACAAGAAAAACATAAAATAAATTTGACATATAGTTATATTGTAATCAGAAATTAACAGTGTATACTATGATTATTGCAAGTCACTAAATTAGTTAGTGCATTCTATTGCTTTAAATAATTTTTAAATAATGATCACGGTGAATTATTGTGTGATAAAAACAAGTGTTGAAATTAACTAAATGTATAATTATACGGTAAAAGATTAGGAGTATGTTTATTCGAACATTATTATATCCCAACAAGTTAATATAAAAATATATATGAAAATACTAAATTATATAGAATAAAAATATAATTCTAAAAAAACTAAGCTTTAAATGCATAAAATTAATAACACTTACAGAAACACGTATAAGCCACTTGCGAAGAATAATCTTTATTTCTACTTAAAGTTACGTCATCAGTCTTAATAACAATTCTTAAAGAAACTTAAATAAACGTGTCAACAATTTTATTTTAAAAAATAGCTAAAATTAATTAAGAGTCAGTTAATCAGTGAGAAAAATTTCTCTTCTAAAATATTTTATGTTCTATCTCAAATTAAAATTAATGTTTTTCATTTTTTAACAGAGCAATTTTATTATAAGATTAAAATAATCTATCGTACATATGATATTAATATTCATCTTTTACTATTATTCTTCTACTTATTGAGGTCATGATTGTAATAATCACCAGATAATAAGCTAAAAAAATCTTTTTGCATACAATATAGGATCAATTTAATTAAAGCAAGTTGTACTAAATAATTAAAAATTATAGATATTTTGTCGTTTAGAATCAACCTATCCCAATCCTTTTATCCATAATACATATCATAATTAAAATTACACAAAATCACTTTGAAGCATTTAAAGCTAGAGATTATTTTTAATATTTTTTTACTCGCATTATAGTTTTTTAAAAAAAATATATTTATGTCCTCAATACTTTTCCGGATAAATAATTACAAAATTAATGTTGACATTTAACTGATGGAACATTACACAGTGCCTAACTACATGTTTTAAAATTTCATACATTCAAAAAACACTGTATTTTTATTCTTTTCTATTTTAATAACTGACAATAATCCTGCAGGATATTTTGTAGAAAAATTTTTACATAATCAACTATATCAGAAATCGTGCTTTTAGTAAAATACAGCAGAATATACAGAATTTTATATACATATCTATTGTTGTCAGAATTTTTATCATCAGTTGATGATAATCTAAATACTTAATATTATTAATATAACTCTCAACTAAGTATATATTTTTAGAGAATTCTAATCCTAAGAAAATTACATATAATAATGTATAAAGTTACTTTTAAACCTACACTAAGAAAATAGCGTTTATTATTCATATAACAACATGGTATTTTATTGTTTATTTTGACAATTCATATTTCAGTTATTTCACTTTAATACGTAACGTTAACTAAAAATATATTTATTACATGAAGTATGCAATCATAAAGATAATGATTTTTTGATAGGAAGAATTGTTAAATATATTAATATAATAGCTATATTGTATATAAATAAATTATATTGATATTTAATTTCTTGATTATTTTATTTAAACTTCTTAACTAGTTTATTAAAAATTAAATTTTTTCACTTAACATATCTTCTGATTTTTATTATTTATAATTTAAATAAAAAATTCAAAACTACACTTTTATATTTAAGATTATTTAAACTGTTAATAAGTACAAATCAATATTGAATTTATTATTTATAGTTTATAAGTTTACTGTTCTATGTATAGTTGTGTTCATGTAAAAATGTTCTAGACTGAATATATCATACTCTTCATGCTTATCAAAATAGATAAAAATTTATATCACTTTAAAAGAGAACCTACTTTTACGGTCGCTTTCCTTTTAAATAAAAACTATAATTTTTTATAGTATACTTACTCGTATCTATATTAATTTAAGAAAAATTACATCAATAGTTAGTAGACATTATCTGTTATTTATAATAATTAATTTCTTGTAACATACTATTCTAGCGTAAATTCTATAAAACTATATAACTTTAAATAAATCATTATTAATATAACAGAAGTATGATCTGAAATCATTCTAATTAGATTGTTAACAATAAGTTAAAAAATTTAATGTATATAGATAACACTAGAATTGAGCTTAATATCAGGCTATCTATTTATATTTTAAAATGCATTATTATCATTTCAGTATAATTAATAAATTATTGAACTCTTCAGTCTTCCATGAATATGGTATACAACTTTCTAAGTTCCCTCTTCTTTTTTTTAGTTTTAATATTTGTCATGAAGAGATATAGTCACTATCTTTTTTATTTAAGGCAATCCAATGAATATCAAAACCCTTCTTTCAGATAAAATCAACAGAGTCATGCAAAAAATAGGAGCTCCAAAAGATAGTGATGCACTTGTGCGTCAATCATCAAAAACTCAGTTTGGTACTTATCAAGCTGATGGTGTCATGAGAGCTGCTAAAAAAATGGGTGTAAATCCCCGAAAACTGGCAGAGCAAATTATTCACCACTTAAATCTTGAAAATATTGCAAATAAAATAGAAATCGTCGGTCCTGGTTTTATTAATATATTTCTTGATAACAATTGGATTATCGAACAGCTTGAAAAAGCGTTATTAAGCGATCGCCTTGGATTATCCCCAGTCAAAAAAGAAACAATTGTCATTGACTATTCAGGCCCTAATATCGCTAAACAAATGCATGTTGGGCATTTACGTTCAACTATCCTTGGTGATGCTGCAGTTCGTATTCAACAATTTATTGGACATAAAGTTATTCGCGCAAACCATGTAGGTGATTGGGGTACACAATTTGGTATGCTTATTGCTTACCTTGAAAAAATACAAAAAGAATATTCTGAAAATATATCTCTCTCAGATCTAGAGATATTTTATCGTAAAGCAAAACAGCGCTATGATTATGATGTTGATTTTGCAAAACGTGCACGTAATTACGTGGTGAAATTACAGTCAGGAGACAAATATTGCCGTAAAATATGGCGAAGATTAGTTGATATTACGATGCAACACAATCAAGATACCTATTGTCGTCTGAACGTAACCCTAACTGAAAAAGATGTAATGGGAGAAAGTCTATATAACTATATGTTACCTGGGATTGTAGCTGATTTAAAAACTAAAGGGCTTGCTGTTGAAAAAGAAGGAGCTGCTGTTGTCTATCTAGATGAATTTAAAAATACAAAAGGTGAACCAGTTTGCGTAATTATCCAAAAAAAAGATGGTGGTTTCTTATACACAACAACTGATATCGCTTGTGCAAAATATCGTTATGATATACTACATGCTAACCGTGTGCTATACTATATCGATTCACGTCAGCAGCAACATCTAAAGCACGTATGGACAATCGTTTGCAAGGCAGGCTACATCCCTCCATCAATGTCTCTTGAGCACCATATGTTTGGAATGATGCTTGGTAAAGATGGCAAACCATTTAAAACTCGCTCTGGTGGAACAGTGCATCTTACTGATCTTCTCGATGAAGCGATTGAACGTGCAAAAACACTAATTCGTAAAAAAAACCCAGACATATCTAAAGATGAACTGTATATTGTCTCCAATGTTGTAGGGATTGGTGCAATTAAATATGCTGATTTATCAAAAAACCGAACTACAGACTATATTTTTGATTGGGATAGTATGTTAGCTTTTGAAGGTAATACTGCACCATACATGCAATATGCTTATACCCGTATTGCTTCTATCTTTAAAAAAGCTGATATGACACAAACACAACTAGTTTTACCAATTATATTACAATGTAAACATGAAATTTCACTCGCCACTCGTCTAATGCAATTTGAGGAAACTATATTAATAGTTGCGCGCGATGGAACACCACATGTGATGTGTGCTTATCTTTACGACCTTGCAGGACTATTCTCTCGCTTCTACGAATATTGTCCTATACTAACTGCTGAGAATGAATCTCAACGTCAAAGTCGCCTTAAATTAGCACTATTAACTCAAAAAATCTTAAAAACAGGCCTAAATATATTGGGCATACAAACTGTCGAAAAAATGTAATTTTCAATATTAGTATTAAAACCTATATGTAATAATGAATAAAATTAACAATCGATTCAATAAAATTGACTTTTGAAAAAATATTTTATAACATTAATATTAAATAATATACTTTTTGAAGTCTTTGATCCGAAATCCTAATGAAAATAGTGTAAAAAAATAGCTCGCTGCACCTGTTATAACCACACCCATTAAACGTAATAAGCGTGTTGTCATATTTCCATCATCCCAGCGTGGAATTATATATAATAAACTAAATAATACTAATACCATGATGGTAAGTGCTATGAAAAGTTTCAAAACAAAAATAGGCCAGCCTGGTAGTGGCTGAAAAATCTCTTCCTTGCGTAGTTGCCAATAAAGAACACTTACGTTAAAATATGCAGCTAAACTGATTGACAAAGCTAAACCTGCATGTTTCATAGGGCCAATAAATGCAAAATTCATTAGCTGAGTTAAGATTAGTGTTAGAATCGCGATTCTAACTGGTGTCCTAGTGTTTTGACAGGAATAAAAACCTGTTGCTAAAATTTTCACTAAAATTATCCCTGTTAATCCAATGCAATAAGAAATAAGCGCATACTGTGTCATCACAGAATCATAAGATGTAAATTTGTTATATTGAAACAATGACACAGTTAAAGCTTCAGCTAAAATAGCTAACCCGATTGCACAAGGTAAAGTAAATAATAAGCATAGACGCAAACCCCAGTCCATTAAATGGTAATATTCCGTCCGATTACCTTTGATAAAACTTTGTGCTAAAGATGGTAATAAAATTGTTCCTAACGCCACTCCTAACACCCCTGCGGGTAACTCCATCAATCTATCAGCATAATACATCCAAGATACAGATCCGGTTTGTAAAAATGATGCAAAAATAGTATTAATAATTAACGAAATCTGACTAACTGATACTCCTATAATAGCTGGCCCCATCATTTTGATTATATACCAGACTCTACTATCATGAAATGATATACGTGGTAGTACTAACATGCCAATTTTTTTTAGATGTGGCAACTGATAAGCTAGCTGTAATACACCTCCCACTATTACTGACCATGCCAGTGATATTACAGGTGGATCAAAATAAGGCGCTGCGAAAGAAGCAAAAATAATCATACTAATATTTAATAACGTAGGTATGAAAGCAGGTACTAAAAATCGATTCCATGTATTTAATATAGCGCCCGCCAGTGATGCTAAAGAAATAAGAAAAATATAAGGGAAAGTAATGCGCAGTAATTCTGTTGTTAAAATAAATTTATCTGAATTATAAGTAAAACCTGGAGCTGTAACATAAATAACCCAAGGCGCAAAAATCACCCCAAATACACTTATCAACGCCAAAACAAGTGTAAGAGACCCTGATATATAAGCAATCAAAGTCTGAGTAGCTTCATCTCCCTTCTGATTTTTATATTCAGCTAATATCGGCACAACAACTTGTGAAAATGCACCTTCAGCAAAAATACGACGTAATAAATTAGGAAGTTTAAATGCAATAAAGAAAGCATCCGTTGCCATCCCGGACCCAAATATTCGCGCAATGATAGAATCACGAATAAAACCAAAAACCCGCGACATGATGGTCATAAAACTTATTGCAGCTAACGATTTTAATAAATTCATAATTAAGTAAACTAAAAAATAATCATATCAATATAAGTGAATATAATATAACTCACCAAAATTGAACATTAAATAAGAGTTTCAATGCCTACAATTTAAGTTGTTTCTATATAATATAAATTAGTAAATGTAGTAAATACATAATTGTCATCACTACCAACATTAAACATTATGTAGGTGACTTTTATGCTCACAATTAAAGATTAAAAATATATTTATACTATATAATTCAAACATCTCCTTAACAGAAATATGCATATGTCTTGATATTTTTATATAGTAAAATAATTAAAGCACGGTCTAATACATAAATCATTCTTCTTCTATGTTTATCTTAATCGCCTATTTAAAACATTTTTAAACATCATCATTTTCATATTTCCTATCAAATTTAAAATGTTATATTAGTAATATTATTGAGAATATTTTAATCCATTAAAGCATTATTGTTAAGTAACAAAAATACACTAAACTTTGTGAAAGCGATATCTATAAAGTATTTATGTGCTCCCATACATTCTTTAAATAAAATGCTATTAAGTAATTTCCTAGAATATATTTTATAGATTACTATTTAAAACTTGATATATAAACAATCAGAAATACAGACAATTTATCTGAACAAAATTCAATAAAATGTAGTTGATAATCTTGGAGATAGAAACATTCGAAACTAATATAATTTTCGTATCTATTAATAAAAAATTTCAGAATATAAATATATCTGTGACAAACACCATAATGTAAGGTAAAAAAAGATTTCTGCATACAATACTACATAAATATACAATCCATTCAAAGTAAAAATATTGATAAACTTATGTAATCTTACTAACAACAAAATAATATCATCTATATAAAAATACATTTCTAATGTTATAACTAACATAAAATTTTCGCTATATAAAAATATTTTAGCAGATAATAATATAATTACAACATGTCCAAATAAAGACATCATACACAGGCATCGATCGTTTAAATCATAAAAAGTTTTAAACATAATACATTAAAGCCTGAGATTGCTAAATACATATTAAATGTATTAAGTAAATATAATTAATCTTATACGTCACACAACTGTGAAGAAAATTTAAATGGTACTATTTATTTATCAATCTGGCGTATATCACATTCCTATTATGTAAAATATTATATATAATTTTATATTATAAATAAATTTAGATTTATTATAAGTTATTATATTATAATACTATTTATTCATTAAAAATAAATTTAAATATTTAAGATATAATTCTTATATAAATTAAAAAAAAATCTATAAATATTTAAATAAATAACTATTATTTATAAGTCTCTTAATGTTTATAATTATTATGCTGAAACTTTTATATTGATTACACCAACTTATTGATTAAAATCACGTAATTTTACTATATCTAAAATAGAATTATTTAGTTCTTAAATATAATTCGCATTATTTTAATTTATTCAATGTCAATAATACTAAATAAAATTTTAAATATATCATTTAGTAGGGAAATAATTTCCACTTATACTAATAATCTCCAATTCATTTAAAATAGATGTAACAACTTTTTTTTGATTCTATCTAAATATAGGCTGCTATAAAATTAAATAAAATAATCTTAAATTATGATTAACATTAATAAAATTTTAATAATAGTGTTGTTATATTACTTTATAAAGTCATTAACTAATTATCATCTATCGGTAAATTAAAAACTCAATATCTTGCACTCTTTTTAAAAGTTAATTCTAAAAAAATCTTTTTTACTTTTATGAATTTATTTACTAAATTCAGCTCTTGTCTATAAATATAAATTAGTAGAATAAAATAAATATTTTCACAATATTATTTTAAAAATAATTAATTATACAAAATAAATTATTAATTCTTAATACTTATATTGAATAACATTATTTTTATTTTAAAAAATTATAGTATTTTAAATCTTGTTGATCTAAAAAGATATTTTTTAGATTATTAAATATTAGTTCAGTAAAATAATAAAATAAATATAAATTTTATACTTGAAAGATTATGTTTCAAGAGAGTTACAACATTATTAAACTTTCGCAAAAAGTTTGCATAAAAAATATAAGAATATAATAAAATATGTTCAAGAAACATTAATATCTCATAGTACGTTATCAAAATATTTCTGATATTTTAAACATAAGAATTGTTAGATATTTTATTCTAAAATGTAAAAAAAATAAAAGAGTATCTTCTTATTATTTGATGTGCTTCAAATACACTTAATTTTCTATAATTGATCTACTAAACTATTTTTATACAACTCTCAGTTAGTATAAATTAGATAGTGATGTTAATAATAGTATATTATTAGTATTTAGAAAGTAAATAACTTTAATACTTAATGATTATTAAATTAATATAACTGATTTTTTATAAGATAATAATATTGCTTTCCTAATGAAAAATTATATTATTAAATAAATTTAATTTTAAATTTTCATCACTTATAAGACCAAAATACTTTTAATTTTTTATAAAAACTCATAATAATTGTTTATATATATAGTTATTATTCTTTTATCTCAAATCGCAATTTAAACAAATTCTTACAGATAATGAACAGCGTAGTATAATATTTTATTCCTACTTAAGATACAATAAAAAAATAGCAACTCACTTAATGCTTGTTATGGAATATTTTTAGATCCTTTGGTTCTTAAGTAATATTATAGTTCCCATATTAATTTATAATGAATACTTACATAAAGATAAAGTTTTCATGATTATGATGTTCTAAGTATTATTTACTCATTAATTATAAATTAATCAAATTATTTAGAGTTATGTAATTAACTAAATTAGTAATTTATATATTAATATAAATAACAATAACAATAAAATTTAACGTTACGCTCAATAGCATTACTAAACTAATTAGTGTGATATTTAGCATATATGTTAATTATTTATTTTATATATTAATCATGATCCTCAAACAAAACATAAATTTGTTCTTTGTCTTTATATTTATTACGGATCTCTTTTGCTACATATGTAATCGCTTCTCCAGTTTTCATTCCATCTGTCATTAACTTATGTATTTTATTCACTGCTTCTTGCTGTTCTTGATAATTAAGTGCTGGCATATTTAAAAACATATTTTCGCCTTGCTATGAAAGAACAAGTTTATAACAAAAAAACCATACAAATTCCAATAACTATTTATTTTTTCAAAAATAACGTCTTATTTTTAAATCTATTAAATTTTTTAAATATCATACTACTCATTAATCTCATTTCACAATAAGAAAAACTTAACATATTGATATCATTTAGTAATTTTTATAAATGAAAATTCTTTTATACAGAAATTAAAACATAAAAATCACTGACTGAGAACTGAATATTTATACAATTTTTTATACGTAACTCTATATCTTAAAGGTAAATCAATTATCAACACCGCTCATTCAGTTTTTTTGTCTAGAGCAGTGCCACAGATTACTCTTTTAAACTTCAGAAAGATTTACTAAAAAACAATACTAAACTTAATATAGAATTAGTTGACAATATGGTCAAAAAGATTTATATTAAAATTATTTTTAAGTACTCATATAAAAATTTCATCATTATTAACATATAGAAACAGATTAATCATCTGTATAAAACTTGTAAAGTTTATAATATAAATAAAAAAACTTTAAAGTAAAATAACAAATTTTAGAAGACATAGCAAGTATATGCTATAAAATTATAGTAATTATGTAGAATATTTCGAATAAAAATCATCTAAATAGATTTTAGTGTACAAAAAAATCACTTTCTTACCTAAAACATATTAAGAATAATAAAGTGTATTTATATAAAGGAAATATTTTAGATGTTGCATATCCTATGTTTCATACCATTACTCAAATAGTGAAATATAGTTAACTCCAGGCTTTAATGTAATCCTTAACTTTTACTAATGATACATTATATTAGAAAATTAGCAAAACACTGTTAAATATGAAGAAAATATGAATATATTATCAGACTTTTCTTTAATATGCTCATCTATTATTTATTATCTTTCTATCTCGCAAAGCTACTTAGTTTCTATTAAATCTTAGCTTCTTATCTATCTATAACTAGTTCTGTATTGCTTTACTTACTTATATATAATTAAATATATTAATTATTTTATTACTAATAATATATAATCTATTTTAGGTTTATTCAAAAAAAACAATCTAAAATATACATACCTGTTCTCACTAAATATATAAAATTTATAACAATTTATAGATGTTTATTTTAAAAATCTAAATCATTATTTATCATATCAATAAATTTAAAGCTAATATTTATTAAATATCATCTAGTGCCTTACTTGCTACAACAGTAATAACTAATTACTATACAATTTTATAGTTAACTTATTTTGAAAATGCTTTTATTACTTCTTAATTAAGTGATATTAATAATTCATATGACCTATGTAAAGTTTTATGAATATTGTATATTATTACTAATATATTATAATAATTAATGCGTTTTGGAATTCAAATGCGCTAATATAAAAGTATTAATTTTATATAAATACAATATTTTAAACAATAGATTTTCAACAGAATAATAAAACATACCAAACTAAATTCTAGACCTGATATATTCATATACGTTTACTTTGAGCTGATGTCAGTAATTAATAAAAAGAGTGTGTGCCATGTTGATGCGCAGTCCAGTCCTTAACCCCTTTCAATTCATCTTTAAATATTTTTAACAGTTCTTTCTCAATACCTTCTTTTAATGTGACATTAACCATAGAACAACCATTGCAACCACCACTAAATTGTAAAATAGCAAATTTTTCATCAGTAATTTCTATTAAAAATACGTAACCACCGTGTTTAGCTAATTTAGGGTTAATTTGTGATTGTAAAACATATTCAACACGCTCCATTAAAGGGGCACTTTGTGAAACTTTAGGAATTTTCACATTATGTAGTTTAAGCGTAAGCTGTGAGCCTAATTCATCTGTCACAAAATCAATATCGGCATTATCTAGAAATGGCGCGCTGATTTCATCAAGAAATACAGATAAATGTTCAAATTTTAATTCTTTATCTGTTGCTTCAACAGTGTATGGTAAACAATAAGAAACTCCACACTCTTCAGAAGGTGTTCCTGGATTGATCACAAATACACGAATTTGAGTTCCCGGTTCTTGCTTTTTTAATAATTTAGCGAAATGAGTTTGTGCTGCTTCAGTAATATTAATCATCATTATATACTCAGTTAAAGTTATTCTCTCTAAATTCCTCATACTACGAGTAGCAGAATTATGGTTTATTTAATTACATAAATGATATGCTTTATATATTTTCAATAATAATCTCGCTTGTTATTTGTTAATAACTTGAATCATGTTTTATTAAATTAGTCGTAATACTTATATTGACTTTTTTACAAGGTAAAATACATAGTCTAAACTTAGAGACTATAAAACTATTATATAGTAGCTATTATACAGAGAATGCATATTTTCTGAGTATATAACAAGAAAATTACTAAAAATAATCACTTTACGACTTATGAATGATGTCATAAGGGTAAATACTTTATATATTCTGTAAATTCTATGAGATTATCTTAGCTATATTATTCAAATCACACGCTACATCATGATTATTATAAAAGAACGCTTTATCTCTTCACATGTAGAATAAGATAAAATTATTTAACGCAAAAATATTATTGATCAAATAAAAAAATTTTCTATAAAAATTAAATATATAAACATCAATTTAAATGAAAAGTTTATTATAAAGTCAATTCCTAAAACATAATAAAATCAATTTAATTACTTTACTTTTGATAATTTAAACATTAATAATATTTTTATATTACATATTAAAGAAATATTTTATTCGTTACCGACATTATAATACAATTCATTTTAGAGTATAGTGATATTTTTAAAAATTACTATTTTACATCTTGTATCAGAATGAAAATAAATATGCTATGATATAAGAAATACATCAACAAATTAATATTTTTTGTGGAAAAAAACTAAAAATCAATAGATGTTGTGAGTAATGTATATAAAGTCTTACGTGAGTATTATATATCCGAAAGACAATTAACAGTCAGTTTGTTTGTTTAAACATTGGACTGAAATACTGTATATTAATGTTTTAAACTTTTTAAATAAAAAATAAAACACACTTTTAGATAAAAAAACAAACATGTACTAATACTTTATATATTAAAGTAATGAAAATACTAACACTACTTTTTTAATAATTAAAAACTCAACATTAAAAATATAAAACACTGATCGTACAATACGCTAATAATATTAGGAAAAACTTAAAGTATAAAATAATATATTTAGAGGTAGATAGTAACAATTACACAACACCATTCAAGTAAAAATATAAAAGTTCATAAATAAATAAAACTACTTGATAGTTTTAGCTTGTATACAATTATTTATACATATAAATATATATGGATAGCAGTTATACAAATCAAATATTTTATATAATATTTCTTGTATACTAAAACAATAGTTACAATACTACAATGTAATAAACTGCATATTTTCATATAATATTTTATAATTTTAAAATCAAAATATAAGTACTGTTGACTCATTTAATTAATATTACTCAAAAATATCTGCTAAGATTTAGTATTTTTTTACTAAAGATGCGAAAAAGAAACTTTCAAAAACAAACATTATACATCTGAATATAAGTTAACAACCAGGTTAAATAAATAAACTGACTATTACAAACGTTTAAAAAAAATTAGCAATTAATTAAAAATTATAAACGAAATTTAGAATATTGATATTTAAACAGCGACAAACGTATTGTAAATAACAATTATCAAGTTTTAAACTAAAAAAATACCGATATTCCATGAATTTATACTAGAAAAACGTTGATATATACTGAATATCAAATAATAATGCTCATTTTACTTCTGAAAACAAGATAGAATTATGTAATTAACTAAGTTATAAAGATTAATGTTATGCAATTGCTTAAGCTCAGTAAAATTTTTAATGATTCAGCCAGATCTATCTGTTGATTTTTAATTGCGATTTTTTGAATATCATCAACATTAACTTAGCCCTAGATATTTATCTATTAGATAATGTTCTGCATTATAATTACAATATTATTATAACTATTAGTAATAATCCACAGATATTTATGATCAAAACTAAAGTAATTTTCTCCTTCACTGTAATGATCTAGAAACTTTAAAATATATAATCATTACCACATGATACCTATCAAAAGATCTTGATAGTTTCATTAATTTATGAATCTTTTAGTGTAAGGAATTGAATCAGTTAATAAATAACAGTGCGTATATTTTACTCACAACGTTTCTTAGTAAACAAGGTAATATGTTTTGTAAAAACAAGCTAAATTAGCACCATTGATATGGTGACACTTGAAGCAATACAAAAAGCTTGTAATTCATTAAGAATGTGATCAAGATTATTAAACAATATACCATACAATCATATTAAAATATAAAACAAGTAATATAATGATTTGAAAACTTAGAATACGTTTCTTTCATGATTCAGTAAACAATATGTAATTAGCTTTTAATGTATTATCTAAATCATCAATAACCAGTAACGATCAGTTGCAATCTATACTTTAATTTCAGAAACTCAGTGGTTTGAGTAAGTATAAAAATTTTAAGGAAGTTTAGTTTTCCATATTAGAACACATGACTTTGATGTTCAGAAAAATCTATAGACTATACTTATCGAATAGTGTGCTTACTTTCATTGTCTGTACAAGGAAATAGTTATATCACTGCATAGTAATTAAATGATAAAAATTTATATCTAATTGTAAATACATTAAATATGATAAAATCAATTTTACAATGAATAAAATAGCTAATAACTTACTAAAATTTTAATAAATCAGGCTGCGTATTTCTTCTAAACCCAAGTAAAAGGTAACATTTTCATAAGAAAGATTATGCGTATGCTAAAATATTAATTTTCATTCACATCTTCTTTCTTTTTTCCAGTATTAATAACAAGATCTAAAACTTGGAGAATACAATAAAAATCACATTAACTATACACACGAATATCAAACATTAGTAGTGCAATACCAACCGTAAAAGAGTGACACGCTCTAATCTTAGAGGTAAGTAAGAAATCATCATACAGTTAAAGAAAAACAATAAATAAGTAAGAATATAAATTATAAACTAAAGTATCTCATCGAACTAATCAACAAAAAATTTGCCAGATAAAATTTTTAACCAATTAAAAATAAATAGATACCTACCACTTAGAACAAATATGAGTACAGTATTAAGCAATAAAAATAAACGTCTAAAATAACCATCTTTAAAACCGTATTATAGCAGCGTTGATGGGTGATCGTACTGTTTATTTTATTAATGTATTAGTAATAATCATTATTAATTGATTTTAATACTGGGAGATTACAATACTACATTGGTTAATAATATCTTCAAATGAGATATCACTCAGTATATAAATATTTTACATAAATATTTCTTTTAGCATCAATTTACCTACATTAAAAATTACTAAAACTCAATATATTCTTTATTTTTTTAAAATATCAAAACAGTAATGAAGTATATAATATTTTGTGAACCAGTTACTCATACCTAAAAATATAAAAAACACAAGCACCAAAAAAGTTCTTTATCATTTTATTACATAGTATAAATCAATCAAATATATGCCATCTTTACCATTAAAAAATCCATAGTAATTATACTTAATAAATTGAATCAAACTAAGAAAATAAAAATGCAAACGCTATCAATCAACTTTTTGATAATTCAAGAGTACAATTTTCGTATTTGACATATTAAAACAATTAGTAAATAATTTTCTACTAACCAAACGACATTACAATAATTAATTTAATTTTCAATAAATATCAATGAGATAATTCTTAATTTAATATAATATTAATAAAGAAAAAATTTTTAATATCCTATAATTAATATATTCATAGTTCATAATATACTACCTATATTATATACTCAGCTTGAGAAAATAAAAAATAATTTTTATTATAAATAACGCAGCTATTTTAATATAATTTATTTCAGTATGCTAAAACTTACGCAGTTTATTTTGTAGCATTCATTAAACGCACAAAAAGTCAATATGCGTCACTTTTGGTTTAAATGGATGACGCTGCACAGCCTGAACCTTGACTTTCATTTCTTGACCATCAATAACTAAATTCAGAACTTTGTAAAATTCATCTTTGCCTTCTTTATTAATAGTATCATTGTGGTTCAAAGTAATAGAAATAGCTTTTTTATTTACACCATACACGATAGCTGGAAATTGATTTTTTCTGCGCAAACGACGGCTTGCACCCTTACCCTGCTCTTTACGTAAAACTGCATTAATAGTTAACATCATAATGTCTCTATATAAAAAATAAAACCTTACTGCAAATAACACAATAAAAGATTTCATATTAGTGAAGTGATAATTTAATATACAGATGCGATACACTTAGATAAACGATACGATAATAAAACATGTATCCTAGAACAATTATAATTTTATTATTATTCATAATATAGCCGATAGGCTATGTACATAGCTCTATTATCATTTTTTTAAATGTGCTATAATTATTTTGTATGCATCTCACAAAATATATCTAATAAAAAAAGCTTACTAAATAACACCCCCAGTATGCGAACAAAATAAAATAGAAAATATCAGTGATAGTCATATCAGATAACACAGTACAACACCTATAACCATGAGTAGAGATATATCAAACTTAAACATACTGAAGCAGAGATGCTACCTTGATTATCATAAAGAGTAAAATTACTTTTCTTGAATAGTAATCTAACTCTCACTTTGGTACGTTAAAATAGTATTAACATATTTTAAAATTTTGATACTGGTTTCAATCTATAATCAGAGTTAAATCATATCTTACCATATTTTTGGAAAAACATCTTTTAATATTTTTTTAAATGCCCAGTAATCACAGCGCTTAAAGTTAAAACTAAAACTAACCTAACTAGTTATTAATATAAATTATTTTTAATTTAATAAATTTTTACTACAATTGTCATTAAATAAACATAACAACAAAAATTTATACCAATACATTGCGAAAAGTAACGTAAACGAACTTTATTAAAAGAAAAAATAAATCATTAGAATTATTTTCATACGTTAATATCATAGTAAAAACTAAAATATTAAGTAACATCTCACATCTACTAGATGTAATCCTGTATTCTGCATTAGAAGATCATGTAGATAATCGTGTAGTTTATATTTTAATAATTTTTTGTATAAATAGTAGAAATACTCATAGTATTTGATATAATTCACACAAAAAGCTATCATTAATTTGCAAAGAATAGTCTAATAATAAGTTTCCCCAACGAAGTTGGAGGAATCTATTTTTCAAAATACAATAAATAAGAGAATATTTTATTTGTAATCTTTTATTGATAACTGCAATTACTTGCAATTAATACAGAACGTATGTTTTATTCATTATTCATAAAAATCGGTTTTATTAGCTATTAATGCTACCTCCTTAAATTATGTGTAAAAGTCTTATTATAATCATTATTAACTTCATTTATTTAAATCTTGGTCTTCTCACTCAATATGTATTACATATATTCATATAACGAAAAAATTTCTAAATTTTATATTTCTTAATTTTTGTGTATTACACTTAAAGATTTTTTAAAATTCATATTTTCAATATTTAACTTAAATGATGGATTTTAAACTAATCGCAACATATATGCAATCCTTAGAAAAATCAACAATTGCAATAGATACTCTAAACTAATTCAATATTATGACCCTAGAAATTTAGTGATTCATAAATAACTCATAATAATAATGTCAAGTAAATATTTATCTCTACTTAGATGTATATGTACAAAACCAAATCTGCGATATTTTATACTACTTATTTAATATTTCACTATGGTTTAATCCCAATAAATTAAATTTTGCCATAATACGTTATATTTTATTTTTCATGAAAATACTTACTATTTCACTTAATTTCACGGATCTCTTTCTAAGAAAGAGATCCGTGATTTAATATGATAAGATCATGAATATTAACTAAGCAACAAAAAGAAAAAAAATTAAATATCTTAGTAAAGAGATCATAAAATTCACCAAACTAAAAATACTATTTTAGTATTATATTTAGCAGTGGGAATACCACAAAAATTTTTGTATAGCTCTATTATATATTAATCGTGATGATAAGAATATTCATAAATTCATAAACTGTTCTATAATTTTTATACAAGACAATTTAAAATCTTCCAAATCTTACATGTAATATTAATCTAACATTATCAATTTAATATTGATATGAATATATATGAAGATTATGCATTCAAACTTCACGTTGAACAATATAAGAAAGAGCTTGCAATTTTTTATTATGCTAAGTTAAAAATCTTAGACATACTATTGTATTATTCAACCTAATCACATATGTCTTTATAAACTTATTTTCTTCATACGAGAAATATTCACTTTAATTGCAATAAAGCTATTAAAGTGAACTTAGCATTAATATTTTCATTTTAGTACTACTTCCATTTTAATACCAAAATCTTCTTGTAAGAAATTACTTTCTTAATGAAGCTTAATAATATCCCTTTATTTTTTAAAATTATTAAACAATATACTATCATCATTAAAATAACAGTGAGAATGAACTAAAAAAATCGTATCAAGCGATAAATACTGAATAAGCATTAACCTTGGTACTATTTAATCTTAAAAAGATTGATATACTTATTTATATTTAACATTAAGATATGATCTTAATCAATAAAACAAACAATTAATAATTATAAATTATATAATTTAAAATCAGTTTAGCAAACTGTACTTATTGTTCATTAAATAATAATCATAGTAATATCTATCAATATAATAAAATTTTTATTTTATTATATCAGTAATGTAGAGCTAATAATCTAGATATTCACTTAGTTAATATATATTGTACACAAATCCCCAACAATCAACAAAAAACTATAAATCAATATTTACATCTCAAAGAAACTAGAAATAAGGTAAACTCAGAGATTTAAGTTAACATTTAATCGAATTTAATAAAATTTTTAAACTGTTTAGATAAAAATTTAAATACTACTGTATTCAACACCAAAAATAAATGGTATATAAAATTGTAGAGTATAAAAGATAATGTTATTTTACAAAATAGCAAGACGTGTTATCTAGAATTGACTCAATATTGTTAAGCTTATATTAATAGTATAAATTTTCACTAGGATCTGACTTTTATCGCCAACACAGAAATTATAACTTATTACTCAAAATACGCGCTCAGCATTAATATTTTTTATTAGATACAATATAAAATTTTTAAATAAAAAACTGTGTTCTAAAAACTTTAAATGACTGACTAGACTTTATTAAACGCTGAAAAATAATAAATAGAACTCCTTCTATAATTTTATTTTTACTATTATATTTTAAATAAATTTTCATAAAGTTAACACACACGAACTGTATTAAATAACTAGGAGCAGTTATTTAGCTAAAATAAACGATCAACTTTTTAGTATTGATATCTTTAATGATAAAAAGTAAATTGTTTTTCTTTGGATCTAATCTTATTCATCTAGTAATTTTTTGATGCATTATTCCTTAATAAACAATCAATTTTTTTGACATTGAACGTAATGCTTTATTTTAAAGAAAATATTTTGTGATTTCCTGATAAAAATGATTGAATTTCCTTTCTTGTATCTCTTTGTCATAAAACTCTTAAAACTATTTTAATACTAAAAGTTAACATCAGATCAGACTATTCCAAAAAAAAAACAGAAATATTTTTCTTACAACAATATGCCTCCCTTAGTTTAACATTGTTGCTAGCGTATAAATCCTTATTTAACACATTCTGAATTACATCATGCTATACCTGTTTCCTTAAGTGAAAAAATATAAAAAGAATAAGATTATTTTATATTTTTATAAAAGTTCTAAAATCTATTTATATTTTTCTTTAGAACACATACAATTCATCCACATAAATAAACTTAAAGTGGTATGAAAATATTTTTCAAAGTGATTCAGATTCAATAATATTTTCTCGATAACCTTCTAAGTAAGTTCAACGAATTGTATATTTTAAAATTTTATTGACAGTACAAGGTTTGTGCTCTTTTGTGATCTCAAAAATGTTTCTTAGTATATTATATAGACTACTCGAGAAATTTTATCTGTATCACTCGTAATCGTTAACACATTTTTATACATTCAAGTAATTATTATAATATTTAAGAATAATAAAGGTTTTTTGTTCGAGATATTGTAAAACATTTCTAATATCAGTATTATTTTATAGGATAAACATTGAGTGCATATATCTCAATATTTTCTATTATAATTTTTTTAAAAATCGTACTCATATTCTTAGCGATCTTAGTTATTTAAAAATCTAAATCGTGCTGTTAGTATTCTTATTCCTTCTGAGAAATATCTAGTTAAATATTTTATGTTAGTTTTAGAAGACTTAACTCTGTTTTTAGTTTTTCTATGTCTAAAAATGTTAAATTTTAACGTAAAGATCTCTTTCTAAGTCAATGATTATAAAGAATATTATTTTATAAAACCACTATAAAGATATAAAAGTTAATACACAAATCTAACATATATTGATTCATTATCAGTATGCATATTTGAGACGTTTGAGTAATAACATTTAATATATTAAGATATATATTTATTTATACTAGCGCTAAAATTTATCCTGTTCTGAAAAAATACGTAAATAATATATTACAAAAGATCATAAATAGGTTTTATAATAATTTTATTTTTTCATCAACTATATACTTACAATATGTTATACTTCTTACTATGAATTTGGATAAAAGGTTTTACTTGCATGTAAAACTAATAAATTTACATATAATAGATATTATTATAAATATAATAATTACATTAGGTTTATGAGTTATTAATTAATATTGAATCAATTTTATACATACCCATGTATTTCTTGATTGTATACAACACCTAACACTTCTATATTATTGTTACATAAGTGAGCGCATGGTATTGTAATATTTTAAATACCACCTATATTAAGTATTTATTGCGTAATGTATCAAGACCTGTAGATTATAATACCACAAAAACCTATTTTATTTTACTTATCAATTTCAGATAGATGATCAATATACATACTCAACTATTGCAATATCAAGATTCATTCTTTCTTGTACTTTAATCATCATTAATATATTTACATGCTATTGTAATTGAAAACTAATGACATAATTTACATATAAAATGAGTATTGAATAAGATAATTTATTAGAGTACTATAAAATAGTATAAATGATACAGTTTAAAAAAATAATATTGATACATAGCTTGCCTCAATATATCAATCAACTATCTACTTTAGCCAAAAGTATCTAAATATTTCATTTGTCAGAAATATTATTTAAATGATATCAAATATTTTTTTTAATTTTTAACATCGAAATGGTATATAAATAAATATTTAATGATATTTCACTATAATAAGTAAAAAAATTCCATATAAATTTCAATAATGAAAACTGTCAATCACACTTAAATTGGAATTACGCACTATTTATTTTCTTATTTTTACTTATTTTAAGTAAATGTTATCAAGTGAAAACTACTATTACTCATTTTCTTATAAAGTTGTATATAATATCAATTGCAACTTTTTTAAGTTATTACAGCTACAATATCATGCTCACTAACTAATTTTTATTCATACCTTCATTCATATCTATATGTATTATTAATATATAAAAATACCATTAATTTTACAAAGTAAACATTTACATTCTATTATTAACATTATTAATAATAATTCTTACAGAATGTTTCCGATATCATTAGTAACTTCTTTAAAAGCAATACTTTAATGTGTCAAATTAATCAAAAAAGAAATACATAAATTATTGACATCTCTAACAAACATAAATTCTAAAATATACTCCAATATAATACGAGTCACTTTTTCTACAATCTAGGTTTATATGAGAAATATGAGTAATGTGATATATTTTACTAAAAATTTTATAATTTTTATTGCATTAATGTAATGATGAATATTCTTATTTTAAAAACAAAAAGTACTCATAAAATGAATATTTACTTTACTGCTCTATCCAGAAACACTTTAATAACTACTAGGCGATATTCACACTTACTCCCTTGATTATACTTTAACAAAAATATAAAATCTAAACTCAATCAAAGTTAAGTATAGTATCAGTCCAGAATCAGTAGTTTATAATGCCAAAAAATTAATTAATCATCTAAATTAGCAGATGACTAAGCATAGAGAGAAAGAGTCTACATCAACCATTAATCTAATCTATTTTAGGTATACTTTTCTATCAGTGAATAAATATATTAGTGAACCGCTTATTGCATCTTTGCCTATCTTCGTTATCTACAAAATACAATTTCTACAGCGCTATAACGCTGCTCCATCTTGTCTGGAGCATTAGTACCATTTTTTCTATTTAAAAGAAATATTTGTACTATAAATAGCGTAACTTGTTTTTTATTGCATACAGAGTTTGTTACAGTATGCTTCATAAGAAAATAACCCGCTACAAGATACAATCGTGAACAAAAGTGATATTTTAGTAAATTATTGACAAAATCGATTTAATATAGCTGTTGCTATGCCTCATGTTTAAAGTCTGATTAAACTTATAATTATTTGACTCTTTACTCTTATATCAATAATCATGATAGATTGTAACCAACATGAACATCGTTAAAGAAAAGTCCCCGAAAAAAGATTCGAAATTATGCGTTGTTAATACAACCTAAAAATTGTTTCAGTAATTTTATGTATCAGTTAATTTTACTGTAATATAATTACGCCAAATAAAAACTACAGAAATCAATGGTCATTCAAACTTGCATCTAGAAAAAACTAAAAAATTCCGCATGCACATCCTTATTTATCAAGTAAACAGGGAATCAACTTTGTCCTATTATTAACTCAAAAACTACGAAATATTGTTGTTATCATAGATATAAAGATTTTATTAAAAATAATATCGTTTACTACATCATGCTTAAATATACATTATGAAATTCAGTTCTAACATAATGTTTTATAAGCAAATAAATTAAAAAAATCGCACTCCTAATTAATGTAATCCTAAATATGTATATGAAGTATTTTCATTAGAACTATAATATCTTTCTGTATGTTTCACTAATTTTACAAGATAGTTATTAAATGATCTAAAGTTTCCGCTCTCAATTTCTTATCTTTTTTAATTCTCTAGCATGTAATATTACTGAACTATCTATTGCAATGATTCACAACTAACATAAAAATGCAATATAATCTATTTCTTCTGTTCCTTCGAACTTTCACAAACATTGAATCCATGTTTTTATTGGTTCAATCAAATCAGTATCAATTATTCTTCAGTCGTAACTCTGTGAGACATTCATGCTCTATATATAGCACTTTGATAAATAGCAATTCAATTAAGTTCATTAATAATTTTTCTATCAATTTTAAATGATATTATTTTATTTTATAAATTTACGAAATTATTTATAATAAATCACCTGCACATTTTTAAGCTACTTTACTTAATGAATCTACAAATACTGCATAATAAATTTTTTTTAATATTTTAATACAGAGTAAAAACGTAAAACATGAGATCAATCATTTTTATAAATAGAGTAAAGAATACCAATCTCGTGTTTCATTTTAAAAATTTTTAATGAAATTCATATGCTTATTAAAATAGTAATATGAACAACAGAACTATATTCAATCTCTGCACAGATATTTTTTAACTGATCATCCAATGAAATAATTTTTAGAAAAACTGGTGCGAACTAATAAAAAGTGATTTTAATTAGAAAACACGGATATAATACTTTAAATTTTAGATAGTCCTTGTAATTCTTTTTTGAGAAATAACTTAATATTACAAGATTAATATTAAACAAAATTAAAAATAGTCGCATTTTTATTTTTAAATCCCATTGACTATAGACTAAGAAAACGTTTTATAGATAATTAAAAACATATTTCTCGTATATTATCACGCCAAGCCATTTTAAATAATAATTACTATTTATGTAATATACTAAATTACGTTTTTCTCTTTTCACACATAGAAAATGACTATCTTTATTTCTAATTATCATTTTATAGTTAATCAATATCAGTGTTTAAATATTTTAAATATATTTTACGATAGATAAATAAAATAGCCTATCACATAACTTTTCTATTAAAATCATAAAGTAACTTTCCACATTAAATAATATTTAATCTAATTTAAATAAATATTTTATTTATAATACTTGTGTATACAATTAAATATACTAACATCTAGACCTACTGTAATTTCTGTTATTTCAACAAATAAATAAACCTTTTAAGAATAAAAAGAGAGATGACTAAAATAAGTATTTATAGATTGTTAATTAAGTAAAATTTTTCTAGAATAAATGAACTCAACATCTTACTTAACAACAAAAATCCACGTGTATTTTTACATTTTTCTATAATATTCAAAATATTCATTTAGCGCTCACCAAAAAAAACATCTTTACACCACTATCAACATTCTAAAAGTCACATATCTAAAATGAAGACAAAAAAATCTGTTGAACTCTTTATGATTAATTTTTATCTATGATAATTAAATATATTTTATCAAAACTTTCATTTCTTCAATTTATAATTGAGTATATAATAGTAAATAAAAAATGAATTTTATAACTATTGCTTATTATTAGCTGACTAATCTAAGTTAATATACAGTAAAATTCTGGTATAGTGAGTGACGTAATTTTAGATTGAGCTAAGTGAAAATGGAAACATATAAATCTTTAAATCTTAAACAGCATTATATTTAAAATATTATTTAAGGTTTGCTGATTAATAATACTGTTATCTTAGCATACTATCACTTAAATATAACTCCATTAGTAGAAATCATTTCAGCTCATCATTCATTACCATTTTTAATTTACAAGAAGAAAAATGTTATCACATCAGTATTATCAACAACTTGATCTGCTAAGTAGGTTCAACCTAATCAATACAATATACAAATAAGAATTTTAAAGATTTGAGCTGATTTATCCCTCTTAAATATAATTTTAAATTAACTAGATGGTTTTCAGTATAAACAAATACCAACATTGATAAAATGGTACTATTAAAACACTACAACCTATATTATAAAAATCTTTAACAAATTTAAAAAATACATAATATCACTTGATGAAGTTATGAATAAACAATAAATATTTACAACTTATCCAAAAAAATCTTTTCGAATAAACAAGACAAAAGAAATAGCATTTGCATTAAATATACACATACATATTGATCATGAACAATACTAAATATATTAAGATCGGATGTTCCAGTAATTAAGTAGAGATTCAATTATTTAATTTTCATTTTATCAGATTTAAACTATCAGTTATTTATTTTAGACTAGATTATATTAATGTCTTTTCTTTGTGCGAATTCATAAATTTACAACAGTTTTCAGTATCTAATTTTATCTAAATAATTAATAATCTAACTAGAATCATATTCCATTTCACAGTTATGAAAATAAGAAGAAATATCATAATTTTTAAGATATTAATGAAGACATTAACATAATGATCCTGCTATACAATAAACTTTTTATATTTTACTTTTAAGTTTTAAAATACTCTTTAAGAGAGCTTACGCGAACTTGAAAATAATTACACCTAACAAGTAGTATGTTAATCATGTTATAATTTTTTAATGTAATAAGTTTTTTCAAAAATTGATATAAAAAAATAAATATTTATTTCAACTATCTTTTAAAATAAATTATTTTTTAATTTCAAATTATTATATTAAATTCAATTAATTTTAATAAAAATAATATTACTGAACTACTTCATCATGATAGCATTAACTTTTATATTAATATTTAAATTGTTTAAATACACTATTTACTATACATTTAAAGGAATTTCCCTATGATTTCATTGAAAAAAAACCAAACTGTCTATCTGAGAAAACACAATCCTAAATTGAATCATCTAATGTTTGGTTTAGGCTGGGATCCTATTAAGAAAAAAAGATTCCTGAGTGGACTATTTGGTCGAGGTAGCTCTATTGATTTAGATGCTAGCTGTATTTTACTTGATGAAAAAGGTAATCAAATAGATGTTGTATTTTTTGGTAATCTACAATCTACTTGCAAGTCAGTTACACACTCAGGTGATAATTTAACAGGTGAAGGAGATGGTGATGATGAATCTATTCTCGTTCAATTAAATAAATTACCGTTAAATATAGAATATCTAGCCTTTACTGTTAATAGTTTTCACGGTCAAACGTTTAATGAAGTTGAAAATGCTTTCTGCCGTGTCGTGGAACAAACTAGCAAAATAGAGTTAGCAAACTACAAACTTACTGAGAAAGGTTCACATACAGGTATCATAATCGCCTCCTTACGTCGCAATCATGGTCAATGGGATTTTACAGCTCATGGTGAACCTTGTACTGGTCAAACAATCCAAGACATGAAAACTGATATTATAAATGTGGTAATACGCCCATGAATATGATCCCAGGTGAAAATACTGTAGTGCCAACTCAACTACTGATTATTCATATTACATCAAGCATACCTGTTAATGCATCTGTTTTCTGTTTATATGAATCTAAAAAAGTAAAAAATAATACAGATATGGTATTTCATAATCAACCAACTAATAATGATCAAACTATTTCTTATCGTCTGGAAGATAATAAAAATACCTTTACTATTGATTTAAAACACTTAAATCAAAGTGTAAAAACAGTAGTTTTTACTGTAACTTGCAATAATAATGAAACTATTTCTATATTAAAGGGTCTATCTATTCAGGTTTACACTAAACATAAAATACTGCTAAATGGTACAGTTGAAACTTATAGTCGACAAGAATCAGCTTTGATTCTTGGTGAATTATACCTACGTAATAATACTTGGAAATTTCGTTTTATTGCTCAAGGATTTAACGGAGGTCTTAAGCCACTAGCGGAATATTTTGGCGTTAACCTCAAAAATACACTTACATCATCTTCTGCGTTATTAACGGCTTCATCAGAATCTATACAACAATCACATAACCTTAATAAGGTTTCTTTAACTAAAGAAACACCTATTATTAGTTTAACTAAAAAAAATAGCTTTAAAGATATTCGAATAAATCTTAATTGGCATCGTAATAATAAAAATTACTATTCATCTAATTTTTTAAGTAGTATATTTAATATTAAAAATCAAGGTATTGACCTTGATTTAGGTGCTTTTGTAGAACTACAAAATCGTGAAAAATATGTTATTCAAGCATTGGGAAATACATTCGGAAACTTTCATCAATCTCCATTTGTTGCACTGCAAGGTGATGACAGAACCGGAGATACTTCTGATGGAGAATGGATACATATCAATGGATTAGAATGGAAAAATATTAAACAGATATTAATCTATGCTTTTATTTATGAAGGCATACCTTGCTGGGAAAAAACCGATGGAGTTGTGACTATTCTTATTCCTGATCAACGACCTATTGAAACAAAATTAACTGAAGGGAATGATAATCTTAGTATGTGTGCTATCGGGCGCTTAGTGAATAATCACAATACTATAAAAATTGAACGTATCAACCAGTTCTTTCAAGGACATAAAGATATGGATAATGCATTTGGCTGGGGATTTCAGTGGTCAGCCGGATCTAAATAATTTAAAAATAGAGGAATAAATATGAGTTTTTTCAATACATTAAAAGATGCAATTAATTCAAGTCGTTCTGAATTAACTAAACAAGTCAGTCGCTTTAAAAACAAAAAATTCATGCAAGGAACTGTAGCTATTTGTGCACGAATTGCAATTGCAAGTGATGGAGTCAGTTCTGAAGAAAAACAAAAAATGCTTAGTTTTTTAAGATCATCTGATGAACTTAAAGTTTTTGATACTAATGAAGTCATGAATTTTTTTAACAAGTTAATTACTAATTTTGATTTTGATTCAGAAATTGGTAAAGGTGAAACAATGAAGTACATTCTTGCAATGAAAGATCAGCCAGAAGAAGCTCAGTTAGCAATTCGCGTTGGTATTGCAGTTGCGAAAAGTGATGGTGATTTTAATAATGATGAAAAAGAATCAGTACGAGAAATTATAACACTATTAGGCTTTAAACCCTCAGACTTTGGTCTATAATTTTAATTAAGGAACCTGTTGAGGAATTATTTATGGTATCCACTCAAATTGGATTTCCGACTGAAACCGTGGTTATCTTTATAATCTTAGCCATTGGAACAATTTTTATTGATTTGTTTATGCATCGAGTAGATCAACCGATTACATTAAAAAATGCGATTTTCTGGTCTATATCTTGGATTGCTGTTGCAATGGGATTTGCTGGATTCCTATATATCCATCACGGTTTAGAAGTTTCTAGCTTATTTCTTACAGGCTATGCGCTCGAAAAAATTCTTTCTATTGATAATTTATTCGTTATGATGGCTATTTTTTCTTGGTTTTCTGTGCCAGACAAATTCCGACATCGGATTCTCTACTTTGGGATTCTTGGCGCTATCATATTTCGTGCAATTTTTGTCTCCATCGGTACTGGTCTGCTTAGTTTAGGACCCTATGTTGAAATCATCTTTTCTTTTGTAGTTTCTTGGACCGCGCTAATGATGTTAAAAAATAGCGCTACTGATAATCAAATTGAGGACTACTCTCAACATATTGCATATCGGTTAATTAAACGTTTTTTTCCAGTCTGGCCTAAAATAAGGGGGCATTCATTTTTATTAACACAACAAGAAGTCAATTTAGAATTAGTTAAACCTGAAAACAAAGACATAGCTATTGATCGTACAAAAAAAGCAATATTATATGCTACACCACTAATGTTATGTATCTCTGTTGTTGAGCTATCTGACGTGATGTTTGCATTTGACTCTGTACCCGCTATTATAGCAGTTAGTCGTGAGCCACTCATTGTTTATAGCGCAATGATGTTTGCGATACTAGGTTTACGTACGCTTTATTTTGTTCTTGAAGCATTAAAACAATACCTTTCCTATCTAGAGAAAGCTGTTATTATTCTTCTCTTCTTTATTGCTATTAAACTTTTCTTAAATGCAACAGATGAGATTTGGAAACATAGCTATAATATTTCTGCTAGCACAAGTTTACTTGTCGTACTTAGTGTACTTATATTAGGTGTAATTGCGAGTATCATTTTTCCAGAAAAAAAATAAATTAAAATGTGAACAAATAATTCACATTCTTTTATAAAGCGTTTTTAAAAATCAAAGGAGTTATAATAATGAGTGTGTCTCTATCTAAAGGCGGAAATGTTTCTTTAAGCAAAGCGGCGCCAACAATGAACAATGTCTTAGTTGGACTTGGGTGGGATGCTCGTTCAACAGACGGTCAGGATTTTGACTTAGATGCTTCTGCATTCTTATTATCAGCTAATGGGAAAGTGCGTAGTGATGCTGATTTTATTTTTTATAATAATCTTATCTCTTCTGACGGCTCAGTCACTCATACAGGAGATAACCGTACTGGTGAAGGTGATGGTGATGATGAAGCACTAAAAATTAAATTGAATGCGATCGCTTCTAATGTTGATAAAATCATTTTTGTTGTTACTATTCATGATGCTAAAACTCGACGTCAAAATTTTGGACAAGTATCGGGTGCATTTATTCGTTTAGTGAATGATGATAACAAAAATGAAGTAGCACGGTATGATCTAACTGAAGACGCGTCAACAGAAACAGCAATGTTATTTGGTGAATTATATCGTCATGGTACTGAGTGGAAATTTCGTGCAGTCGGTCAAGGCTATGAAGGTGGTTTAGCCTCTGTTTGTACGCAATATGGTATTCATGCATCATAATATAAATTAAATAATATAGTAAACATCAGTAAAGAATCTGATCTTTCTGTTTTAAATAGCAAAAGAGATTATATAAAACATTTTCTTTAACTAAATATGATATATACATCTAAAGACATAACAAGCAAAAAATGACAATTGTAATAATCAGTAAGAGAGTAAAATTCTTATACTCACTGACAGTACAGATCTGATTTAGATACGTCTTTATTGATGATTAGTAATATAAGAATAGCTATCACATCAGCTTATAATTTTATCTTCTTTAATCATAAAATAAGCTGATGTGGTTCTATAGAGAACAAAAATTATTACCGTACTAGTACGTAATAATAAGTGATGGTTAACACATTACAATTAACGTTGTAACGGTGATTTAATTAAATTAAATAGTTTCTTTGTTAGTATTTAGAGAGCTGAAGACCATAACTGCAATTGAAGTATATACAATAATAGTGTATATATTTATAATAATTATAAAATTTTAACTTATCTAAAATCTATCAACTAAATTATAATGGTATTCGTGACTGAACTATACAAAACAATCATCAGCAAATATTTAAAATAATAAAAATTAGACTTTATAATCTACTAAACAAATACTTTAGTAATTTCATGTCGCTATTTATTAATTTTTTTCTTGATTATTATAACAATAGTTTTATTATAGAAATAACGTCATGATATATATTTTACTAAATATCATTATTCACAATCTCTTCTCGTACCTCCTAAAAATGCAAGATAATTTTACACAGATCATCATAGATCTGCTTTAATTGTTTTAATATTGTCTCATGAGAAAAATTCTATCTTATAATGTTAGATAAAAATTTTAAAAAATAAACAACTATCTTAATAATTTAATTATATTATCAAACAAGTTTATTATCAGATATTCATACCTACCCCACAACGACACACTTGATATACTCATACTTAAAAATATAAATTCTTTATTGTAAGTAATATAACTAATTTATTTTCTTTCAATCTGGAGATCTTTAGAAATTTTAAAAACAATATTTTCTTTACGACCTTGAAGTTCAACAACGTTATGAACTCCAAATTCTTTTAGCTTGTTAACCACTTGAAGGAGCAAAATATCTGGTGCAGAAGCTCCTGCCGTTACACCAATAATTGATTTCCCTGTTAACCATTCAGTTTTAATATTTTCAGCGCCATCAATTAAATAAGTTGGCTTTTTCATGCGAGAAACTAATTCAGCGAGACGGTTAGAATTTGATGAATTTTTAGAACCAACAACTAATACAATCTCAGCTAACCTAGCAAGATCTCTCGCTGCTTTTTGTCTGTTTGTTGTAGCGTAACAAATATCATTTTTACGTGACCTCATAATATTTGGAAAACGTTGAATTAAAGCATCAATCACATCAGATGTGTCATCTACAGACAACGTAGTCTGGGTCATAAAACATAAATTATTTTCATTTTTCACTTGAACTTTCCAAACATCTTCTGGTTTTGCAACAAGATATATTCCACCTTCTTCATTAGTATATTGCCCCATTGTTCCTTCGACTTCTGGATGTCCCGCATGACCAATTAAAATAGCTTCCTTACCTTCTTGACTGGCACGTGCCACTGCCATATGAACTTTGGTTACTAATGGACAAGTTGCATCTAATAACATAGTTAAATGACGCGAACGAGCTTCTTGTCGTATCGCTTGAGAAACACCATGAGCAGAAAAAATCAAGATTGACCCATCAGGTACTTCAGAGATATTTTCAATAAAAATAACACCGCACCGTCGCAAATCATCAACTACATAGCCATTATGAACAACTTCATGACGAACATAAATAGGGGCACCATAAAATTCAAGTGCTTTTTCTACAATACTGATTGCACGATATACTCCTGCACAAAATCCACGAGGATTAGCCATTAATATTTTCATTATACTTCTCTAGTTTAAAATGTATTGCTAGCATTGTACTATTACAAATCATTTAGTATTTTACTAAAACATTCTTAAAATCTCTGGTGATTTATAATCACCTTATATTAATGTTACTATTAGTAATATTTAGATTATATTTAATTTTATGAAACAAAAATAATAATAAAATCCTAAATATTCCTATTTTATAAAATTAAGATAAATATTTAATTAAATTAATATTATATTATGTAATACATCGTATATTACGATATATAAAACTGTTTAACTCTTAATTCTAATCATAAAACTTTCTTGCTAGTTTAGATCAAAAATACAGCCCTAGACTACGCACACTAATTTTCCTTAACTAAATGAAATATGTAGAGATTAAAAGATATATTATTTTTAACGTAAAATATGGTAATATTTTAAGCTGTGTGTTTTTTTGAATAAGCTTAAATCACATTTTTCTATTATAGAAATTACACTAGCATATCTAAATTGAGAATATTAACGTTCTAGCTTATTTGATATTCTTTTTACAGTACAAACAAGCATACTCCTAGAGTAATCAATGAAAGTATTACCACTCTTTTAGATTTTTAATATTTTTCTATCAAGTAAACGTATATTTAACTATATAATACTTAAAGATTCCATTAAATATGGAGTGTTATTGTATTTCACTATTACAATTATTACGTACAGATTGTATAACATACAATATGAATATACGTTTCATCAAGATCAATCTTATCTGCTAACGCATTTCATGCATACCAATTATCTTCTTCAGGAAGAAAACTATTAAGTATTTGTTTTTAAATAATATTGTTAATTTTGAGTACAATTTCATAAAATAAATTTTAATTTTTTTAAGATGTATTATTTAATACCGAAAAAATTTTACCTAGATTATATAACGTTTTATAACCTGTGCTCTTATTTACATCTTTTTTGATTAATTATCATGGAATTGTATGCTTATTTCTAATAAATAATGAGGTGACTTTTATAAGCTATCTTTTAAACCTCCTTGTCTAGCATGAATAAAGTTCATCTCTAAATTTTTTAAAAGTTAAAACAATAATATAGAACATTTTTCTAGGAAAGTAATTGAACAGGTATACAGATCAAAATAAATTACAAAATATATAATAATATAAAATATCTACTTTATATGCATTAATTATTCTAAAATAAGCGTTGTATTTTCTAAAGTAGAAATTCAATCTATAAAAATTTTTCAATTAATATTACTTTTTCAATCTGATCTGGTGATCAGATTAATATTCAATATCAATAATATTTAAAATTTCTAAATATAATTTAAAAAATCAAAATTAACTTTCTATCATCAATTATATCATTACAATATTATCATTAATAAAAACTGATTATTTCTTAATAAGAAATACTTTATAGGTGATTATTTTTTTAGTTATAATCTAGTTAAATAAATTAGACTTATACTATATATATGTTAAAATTACCCGAAATAATTAAAATAAATATTATATTTTTCTATTACTTATGTATAGATATATAAAAATTTAGACATTTTAGACTATAATCGTCCATAAAGATAGTATAGAGATATATTTTACTGATAATAAATTTTTATTAATATAATATACATCACTAATTATAATTTTTATAAAGATTTTAAAAAAATATTTCAAGCTTTATAATGAACAAATACTTTTTAATTCTTAAATGTGAAAACAACATGATGTAATTTATGCACTCAAGATTAGTTCACTTATATTATTATGCTATTTTTATTAAAATATAATATTTTTTTCTTGACAACTTTATTGTTTTAAAGAAAGTTATATGTTATAATTTTTTTTATTTAATATGTCATATTCAGTAACCCGATAGCTAATTTTTATTTGTTGCTATTAGGTTTTTGTTATTTCCCATCAAACAGCTTAACTACTATTTAATGACTTCCATTTATATACTAATATTTAATATGCAGTAGTTAATATTTTCTACGACTATCATTGTTTATAAATACTTATGATTATATTTAATTTCACAAGATTGATACGTACACCTTAATAAAAAATATCATTTAATATTAAATTATATATTAATACTTGAAGTATGAATGTAATATTAATTACATATCAATAAATATTTAAAATATTAGTTTTATTTTAAATATATAAATTAATTTAAGAGAATTCATATATATAATAATCATATCATAATTTCAATATTAAATAACTAACACTTTTGATAAGTTATATTATTTAAAAATAATAAAAGTTATTTTGACTGATTCTATAAAATTAAAATAATAACCCTATTTTTATTTTAAATACTTCATATTTAATTAAAATTATTACAATCTAATATCTATAATATTTTCAGGATTATGTAATTTATTTTTTTATCTTCATTTTAATTTAATTTTATGTTAGTAGTATAATCAATTGTCAGAATATTGATAGTTATTTAAATTAATTTAATATTATTTATGTATTAATTAAATTTAATATAGTTAATAAAATAAAAATATATTCATAAAATAGTAATGAATTATACTAATCTTTTTACTATATAATACACAATATTTAAAAATATATTTAAAATTTTTAAATATAGTTATTGTATATATTTTATCAGAATAAAAAATATCATAAGAACGATTTATGTAAGTCAAAAATATTTCAATAAATTTAATCCTTATTGCTCAGTAGTAAAAAATTAAGACTTTAGGAAAGAACTGATATATATGAAGTATTATGTGTATGCTACTGTAAATTCTAAAATATGTTATCAAAATAACATTCTTGTCTTTGATTTTCTTTAAATTACCGTATATTAGTAGTTTCAACTACAGAAAGAGATTCTATCAAAAAGAGAAAGAAGACTGCTTCAAGCAGAAATTAAAAAAATCTACCTTTCAAAATAGATTTGAAAAAAATAATTAAAATACGTACTAATATAACTTTTATAAATATTCATATGTAAGACTTAAGAATAAGGATATAACTAATTCTAAATTAATATAGCTATAACACTCTCTATCTATCACTAAACAATACGACACTCTAGAAAGTTAACTACTTATCTTTATCTTTAGATAATTTTAGTAAAACTGACAATGTAACAGATACAAAATAAATATTGATAATAACTGCTATATATAAAATGACTAGACTGCATATAATAATATATTAAAAAATTTAAGTATACAGACAAAAATATTTTTTCATGGTGTATATTGGTGTACTCGACATCATGGTTAAGACAGAAAAATACAATCTATTCTATATTATTCATATATATTATAATTATGATCGTCATCAATTGAACATTTAATCTTCTACAAGCACACTATTCAATATGAAACAAGTATAAAATATATGTAAATATCATTTTCATTATGTAAATTTGTATCTGTCTTCTTTAATTGCCTAAAAATACTAAGTAGGTACTTGAAAATATTATTTTTAAAGTGTTCATTGATGCTTATCATACTTCACATTACAAAATATTTAAGAAGTAAGTAATACAAGTCATATCTTACAAACAAAGATCTCATGTGCTATTCTGAAATAAAAATTCTTTTCATGATTATTCGATTTTTCCTTTAATATTTTATTAAATACATAATAAAAGTAATAATAAAAGTGAATATCATGAGGCAGATATCTTTTACTAAACTGTAAAATTCATGTTCACATTCACCCTCAACCATTTAGAAAATATTGACTTGTAAACTGATTATAAAACTGAATATTACTATTCAGTAAAATTATTATCAGTACTCAAGATATGAATACTCATATCAGTTATTTTTATTTAACATTCATTCAAAAAAATATTGCATAGTTTTTGCTTAATATACTTTTCGGCAATACTAATGACTAGCTTTCATCACCAACAATATACATAATAGCAAAAGAGAGAAATTCTTATTTTTGTAATGATTACTGATTTACTGTATTTGAATTATTGCTTTTCATTTAGTAATTAACTATGTTTTAATATAATTTAGTCATATTCACACACATTTTATTTTAATTAATTTGTTTAAATTGAAATAACCGTTAACATTAATATGTATGTACTCAAAAAAATTTTATTTACATAATCAAACCAAAATATAATTATAAATACAAACCTATAGATCAGAAAATAATTATATTAACAAAAATTATTGAATCAACAACACTTACACGATTCATTTAAGAAACGTAAATATAATAATATAACTTTCTCAACTTACTCCTACGATATATTCTCACTTATAACCATGGATTTCTAACGTTTTATTTATTTTAATTATTAAAATTAGTAGTATGGTTGCATTCATGATAAATAAAGACCTTATATAGTATAAAATAAAATTTTATTCATTCTAAAATAGTTTCAAATATTGTTTAACTCAGTTCTAAAAACTTATTAAATAATATTTCATGCAACTAAGCTATAATATTACCACATTTCAGTATTTTCACTTGACAATAAACAAATAGTATATCTAGATATTTTATGATTGAAAATGTCTCTGTAAAAAGACTGTATAAGTATACCCAACAGTTTATCTTCCATGATTGTCTAACCATACAACCATGCATGCTGAAAGTAATAAGCACCGTAAAGCACATTACAAGGTATGCATTCACATTTTATATTCAAGTCTATTCACATATAAGTTAACTAACTTTATTGCATTCAGTTAAAAAATGCAAATAGATTGTTGTATTATTCGAGATTATTAAATTTTCCCTTCGAGACATATTAATTTTATTCTAAAAAAACAATAAAATGCACTTAGATTAAATAATCTAAATAAAGAGTATATTAATTTTTTAAACATTACATACTCTATTTCATTAAACTATTTAAATCTAATTTAGAATAATATTTTATGTATAAAATATAAAAAATATTTTATATTTTTAAAATTCTAATAAAAAATATATAATAACCTATAACTATAATTAATATTATAATCACTGTATACTCAGAAATAATAATTATTTAAATTAAAAAATTATTGTTATATTCTCATATTTATTAAATACTTAAAAGATAATAACCTATTTGCGACCTAATATTAAAAACTAATAAAACAGTTAACGTACCTAAAATTTTTAATATAAATAAAATATTTCAAGTAAATTTAACTTATTTATACTATCTATGACATAGTGAACCTACAATACAACTAAAATCTAATAGTATCTCAAAACAAGATTTATAATCTTATGATTCGACCAATTATAAAAATAAATCAGGTTTTGTTAATTAGATTTAACATCAAGAATACCTAAGAAAATAGCAAAACCTATTACCAGATTTTTCAATATCTCTATATATAGAATAAGTGAGATAACTAATATTAAAATTCATATCATAACATATTACGTTTTTTAAAAATTACACAAACAGGAAACTGTGAATAAAACTTAAGAAATAACATACTATAGAATTAAAATTCTATATAATAACTTAATTATATAAAATTTTAATTTTTTAAATTAACAAAAATTTTTATAGAAACACATAAGTTAATATAAATGTAATCAAATATAATTAAAATTAGTAGATAATATATAAACACTAAACATAGAAAACTCTCATTATTACTCTGACTTTTATATTACTTCATTTATATTGTTTAATAATATCTACCTAATCTTAATGTGTGTATTAAATTTTATAATATTGTCAAAGTACAAAAAAAAGATAGATGCGAACAAAACTTAATAATAAAATAAGTGTATTACATTTCTTACATAAAATAAACAATATAACTGAATAAAATACTCAATACAGCTACTATAAGCGAAAAATTAAATATTTTAGATCTATCAAGAATTTTATGATTTTGATTACTAATTTTAGAAACTAATAAAAATCTCATAAATAAATGATATTATTTATTATTATTACTTATTTTATTTTTTTCAACTAATTTCCAAATAAAATAATAAATTATTATGTAATTAATCTACTAAATAATAATACGGTATAATATTTAATTAAGTAATATTTTAATAAATGATAAAACACTTATATGTCAACGTAATAATATAAATCTTTTAAGTTCTTAAATTACATAAAAGATAAATTAACATAATCTTATTTTATATTACTAATATAATAATATACTTGTATTTTTAGATACTATTAAGAACTTAACAGGTTTAAAGATAAAAATTTATAATAATTTATAGCATAGTATATTTTCTAGATATTATTACATATACCATAATAAATAAAAAATATAGTGTAAGGCGAATATTATAGTTTTTTTAGATTTTAAAGAATCATTATAACTGAATGATATCATTTTAAATGTACCTAATTTTATTCTATATTTAATTTTTAATTTAAATGTTTATATTTTTTTATAAAATCACTCAATAAAATATTTATACAATTAGTATTAATCTTTAAAATTAATACTAATAATTATTTAATATTTTCATTAAAAATTAATTTTATATCTTACCAGTATTTTTTAATAGATACATAATAATACAATATATCTCTATAATGTATATTATTAATTATATTACATAATATTTTACATTGATACTTGAAGTAAATTTTATTTCTATAAATTTAGTTAAATTTCTATTCTTTCACTAAATAAAATTTATTAATATGTATAGTTAAATTTTTATATCATGAAATAAATAAAGTAATAAAATAAATAATAGTACTATTCTTTTTTAATCTAACTAGTAATTTTAATAAATTATTTCAATATATATAAAAATAAAAAAATAAATAATTGATTAAATACTACTATTATAGTATATGAATCTATATAAACATTTTAAGTATATATTATGAATTAAGTTAATAGATTTTTAACTTTCTTAAAAAAATTTTCGAATAATATTTTTGTATATTATATTACATAAAATTACTTAAAATAACTAATTTAAAAATGTATAAATATATTATTTATTTAATTTACAGAAAAACTATGTATTTTATTACACGAAAATTTTATCGTGTTTATAATCTATTTATTTATATTAAAATTATATTTTATTTTCAAACATTATAAAATATACGAATTTCAAATTTTCAGTATGTATACTAAAATAAATATTTCACATACTTGATTTTAAAAAAAGTAAGAACCTAATTTTATAATATTGTTAACATGTAAATTATTAATTATATTAAATAATTAATTAAAATTTAGAATTTTTGACTTAAATAATGAGATTCTTAGATTGTATTTAATATAATTATTTAAATTATTTTTTGTTTTTAGAATAAATCATGAATATTTTATAAATTCTGTATGTACTGTATTAAAAGTCACTTCTATTATTTAGTTTCTTTTAGAATATGACGATTGACTATTCATTACATTTACACTTTATACATTTATATAAAATAATCAAGATAGTACTGTAAAAATTTTTATTTTTAAAAATAAAAAATATATTTATAATTAAAATAATTTCATTTTTAATTCATTATATTTCTTTATTAATTACCTATTTTAAAAAAAATTAAATTCTCGTAAAATAATCTATATTTAATATTATCTAATAATGTAAGTATAATCTAATAAAGTTATAGATAAGGATTAAACTAAATACTAAAATAAAATGAGTTTATTTAAGAATACAATTAATAATCTTAAAATAAAGAATTCACTCATGAAAAAAATAATATTTAGATATTAATAACGTTCTTCCTTAGTATAGCATACACTTTATTAATTATAGAATATAAAAATATAAAATATAAAATAACTAAACTATTTATGAAAATATAATAATTATTATATTTTCATAAATTGTATTATGATGATTTTAAATTATTTTATATAAATCATGTAATAATATATAAAATAGAATTCATACTTTTAATAAGTTATACTCATATGTTTAAATGAATATAAGTCACATTAATAATATGGCGGTCATTTTTCTCTTTTAAAAATATTCAAAAAATAAGCATAATTGTATCGATTCTACTACATTACAGATTTTTATCATCTCCTTGTTATAGAAAATTATATAATTACAACAAATTTATAATAACAGTAAAGTCCATTAAATTATTTTATAATTATATTTTATTATGAATAATAAATTATATATATTAATGATGAAATTTATCGTAAATAATATAAAAACCTTGTTAACTATTTTAGTTTATGGTAGATTGATATGAAAAGAAAATTAATCTAATTAAAAAATAATAAAATTATCTAATAATATTATTTATTTATTGATTAGTAGATAAGTAATAACTTCAGTTTCATAGAAATATAAAATATATGAATTTTAAAATAATAATTTATTATTAAAATGCTATATTTGTATAAATATACAAATATATTGTGTATTCAAATGTTATGGTATTGCAATTATATCAGTTTTATAATAAATAATTGATAATCTTAATTACTTACTCATTAAAAATGAAATCACACTATCTAGATATCAAAATAGTCTTTTTTAAATAACACACGTTAATCGAAAAAATAAGATATATAATCAATACGTAAGCATTTATATTATTATATTTTATATACTAATTTTATTTTTTATAAAAAATAAATATATGTATTAATTTGATAACCTATTTAGTATTTTCGTCACAGAAAATACAATAAATAACATAATCATAAACTTATGAACAAGTATTCAAATGTCTCTTAAATTTCATATTTATCCGACTATATTGTCATTAATTTAACTATGATGCACTAAATATGCTAACTATGTTAGGATTATATTAAAATATACAATTCAGTATATGTCAGTGTAAAAATAATTATACTTAGGCTATGGTTCCATAGCCATTCACAAATCTTTTAGAACAAGAAATTTATTCACTAACATTTTTTATACATTTGAATAATTTTTGTATAATAAAATTATGTTTTCGCTTTTTATTCATGATAAAATTTTAACATTCAATAATGCAAACTTGCAGAACCCGACTTAATAGATCATTTAATTAAAGAAAGTTTTACCTATATTATAGATTTTACAGGAGTTACATCTATATGCTTCATTGCTTTTTACGTAAATAATTATGAAATGCTATTAATATTCCAATAACTATAGACACTAAATCGCTAACTGTGTATTTAAAATTTTTTTCTTAAACAGACTATCAACTATTTTAAAGTTTCACTTGCTAAAATAGAAAATATAACATTCAATACTCCCTCTGAAAATACAGTTCAGAGGTATATGGCACTAGTAATTGTTTTGTAAATATACAGTAATACACACATATAATGTTTAAATATCAATTTTTTAGAAACATTTATCATTATTAGAGGCTAATTAATAAAAATTGCTTTGTGAAAATATTGATCGACTATTCTACATCACTATAAATTTTTATTCCAAAAATATAAATAACACTAACTACATTTGAAAATATCTAAAAACAAACTCACCATCTCAATAACGGTAACTAATTATTTACCATTATCCAGTAAAAAACCTTCTAATATAATCAGAAAGACACCAATACAAATTGAAATATCTTCAAGATTAAATGTTGGATAATGCCAGTTTCCGATGTAAAAATCAATATAATCAATTACAAAACCATACATTAAGCGATCAGTAAGATTGCCAAGAGCTCCACTAATAATCAATGCATATGCAATATTAGTTAACCATTTTTCTACACTTTGACGACACATGATTATTATTAAAAAAATTGATATTACTATGGAAACTCCAGAAAAAAACCAACACTGCCACCCTTCTTCATCTGCTAGAAAACTAAATGCCGCACCAAAATTTCGTATATATATCCAATTCAAACTAGGCATAATTGGATAATTTTCATATAGATTCATTGTGTTTATAACAAACTGTTTAATACCAAAATCTAAAATAAGAAGCACAAAAGTTAACCATAACCAATATATCCCACTAGAACGAATAAGCTTTTTCATTATACAAACTTACGTACTTCACCACTGCCTACTATGTTAGTAACACAGCGCCTGCACAGTTTAGGGTATTTAGCCTCTACACCTATATTCTCAACATAATGCCAACAGCGAGGGCATTTTTCCCCCGATGCTTTTCTAAAAAATATTTTTAAATTATTCAAATTAGATTGTTTCGCATTTTTTGGTGCAGAGTCTATGTCAAAAACAATAACTTGAGAAGTTAATAGAACAAAACGCAGTTCATCACCTAAACTATTAAGTTTATTCGCAAGATCTTGATTTGCATATAAAATTATTGATGCCTCTAAAAAAGAAGTAATGTATTTATTCACACGTGCTCGCTCAAGTACCTTGTTAACTTCACCACGAACAACTAATAGTTCTTCCCAAAAACCATCATGCATTTTTTCTGATAAGCTCAAACCAAACAATTTATCATACCATTCTTCTGTAAAAACAAACTGAGCATGTTTACCTGGTAACTCATGCCAGATTTCATCTGCTGTAAAGGAGAGTACTGGTGAAATCCAACGAACTAACGCTTCTAGAATATGATATAAAGCTGTTTGACAGCTGCGACGAGCAATGCAATCATTTTTTAAAGTATACTGACGATCTTTAATTATATCCAGATAAAAAGATCCCATTTCAATAGAACAAAAATACATTATATGTTGAATGACTGACAAAAAATCATACTCATTATAAGATTTTACTATTCTTTCTTGTATTGACTTAGCTCGACCAACTATCCATCTATCTAATATAATCATATTTTCTGGTTTCACCATATCAGTATCTGGATGAAAACCATTTAAATTAGCTAATAAAAAACGCGCTGTATTACGAATGCGACGATAAGAATCTGCTGTATGTTTTAAAATTTCATCTGAGACGACAATTTCACCAGTATAATCTGTTGACGCTACCCATAGACGCAAGATATCAGCACCTAATGTATTTATTACATCCAGTGGGCTGACTGTATTGCCTAAAGATTTAGACATTTTTCGACCTTGACCATCGACTGTAAAACCATGAGTAAGAACCTGACAATAAGGCGCTTTCCCTTTTATTGCTATTGATAGCATTAAAGATGACATAAACCAACCACGATGCTGATCAGAACCCTCTAAATACATATCCGCAGAACGACCATAATACTCTGGACGAACATCAATAACTGAAAAGTGTGTTGAGCCTGATTCAAACCATACGTCTAAAGTGTCTGGTATTTTACGATAGATATCAGCTTCATCACCAAGCATCTCAGTAGAATCGAGATCCCACCATGCTTGAATACCATCCAATTCAACACGCCTAGCAACTTCTGTCATTAGTTCTAAAGTACGTGGATGCAATTCATCAGTATCTTTATGTACAAACAATGACATAGGAATACCCCAAGTACGCTGACGTGAAATGCACCAATCCTGACGGCTTTCAATCATCGATTCAATTCGTGCACGACCCCAATCTGGTATCCATTGAACATGTTCTATTTCTTTAAGGGCTTGCTTACGCAGATTATTATTATCCATGCCAATAAACCATTGTGGTATTGCACGAAAAATAATAGGAGTTTTGTGGCGCCAACAACATGGATAACTGTGTAAAATAGATTCTTCATGTAATAATGCATTTTTTTCTTGTAATAGTTTAATAATTAAATAATCAGCTTTAAAAATAAATACACCATCTAAATTTGGATAGGTATTATTTAAATAACAACCATTAGGACCTACTAGATTCACAATCTTTAGATTGTATTTTTGACTGATCACATAGTCTTCTGGACTATGTCCAGGTGCGGTATGCACGGCACCTGAGCCTGAATTTAACGTAACGTGTTCACCTAAAATCGCAGGAATATCAAAATCCATAAATGGATGTTGAAAACGTAAAAATTCTAATTCGCTACCATCACAGTCACCAAGGATTTTCCACACTATAATACCTATTTTCTTCATGACCGGTTTTACTAAATCTGCTGCTAAAATTACTAACTCATTATTTAATTGAATTAATTGGTATTTAAATTTTGAGTTTAAACAAATTGCACGATTCGCAGGTAAAGTCCAAGGTGTAGTTGTCCAAATGATTAATGATGACATTTTATCTGTTTTTACACCGAATTTTTCATTTACCTTTTTACTATCAACCGCAGGAAAACGTACATAGATAGATGGTGACGTTTTGTCATAATACTCAACTTCTGCTTCAGCTAGAGAAGACCTACATGTTGTACACCAATGAATAGGCTTAATTCCTTTGAATAAATGACCATTAGCGATAGTTTTATTCAGTGCTCTGATAATATTCGCTTCTGTTTTAAAATCCATCGTTAAATATGGCTTATCCCACTCACCTACAACACCTAAACGCATAAAACCAGCTCTTTGCTTTTCAACTTGCTGCGTTGCGTATTGACGACACTGCATACGAAATTCAGCAGATGAAACTTTTGTTCCAGGTTTCCCTATAATTTGTTCAACTTGATGTTCAATAGGTAAGCCATGACAATCCCAACCAGGGATGTAAGGAGAATCAAAACCCGCTAATCCCTTAGCTTTAATAATAATATCTTTAAGTATTTTATTAACTGAGTGACCAATATGGATGTTACCATTAGCATAAGGCGGTCCATCATGCAGAAAAAAAGTTTTTTTGCCAAATTTTGCTTGACGAATTGCTTGATATAAACCTTCTTTATACCAGCGCTCTAAAATTTTTGGTTCGCGTTTAGCAAGATCTCCCCGCATTGGAAAATCTGTTTTTGGTAGATTCAAGGTATGTTTATAATTACTCATCAATTGTTCGTTCCATTTCCACTAAATTATTTTACACCTATTTCAGCTAAATACTCTCTAGCTATAACTACATCTTTAGCGATTTGCTCCTTAAGTGCATCCAATGAAACAAAACGCCTTTCGTTACGTAATTTTTTACGTAGCACAACATTAATATGACACCCGTATAAATTCATTCTGGAATTAATTAGATGAATCTCTAATTGTTGGTCTTTACCCGATACTGTTGGTCTACTACCTATATTCGCTACACCAGGCAATGGACGTTTTCCTAATCCATATACTTCTACAGCATATACACCCATCACTGGTGTCACCAGTCGTTTTAGTGATACATTTGCAGTTGGAAAACCAATTGTTCGCCCTAATTTATTCCCATGGATAACACGCCCACTGATTCTATAGGGATGACCTAATAAAAGCTCAGCAAATGCAAAATCATGAGCTTTTATTACTTTTCGAATCACAGTACTACTAATACGTAAACCTAATTCGCAAAAACTCTCTGTATTGAAAATGTTAAATCCATATTGGCTTCCAGCGTTCTCTAGTAAACTAACATCTCCAACACGATTTTTACCAAAACGAAAATCCTCACCAATTGCAAGATATTTTACACCTAATTTTTTGACTAATAAATCAGCTATAAATGCATTAGGAGTAAGAGAAGCGAAATACTGATTAAACTCAACACAAAGCAGATAATCAATATCACACTCTGCTAAATATTGCACTTTATCACGCAGACACGTCAAACGAGCAGGTGCTTTCTTGCCAATAAAAAATTCAAGAGGCTGTGGTTCAAAAATCATTACAATAGTTGGCAGGCCTAACTGTCTACTTTTTAGCTTTAAATTCTTCAGTAAAATCTGATGTCCTCGATGGACACCATCAAAGTTACCAATAGTCAATACGCACCCGTAATGATATGATTGAATATTTTGTATACCGCGAATCAACTCCATAGTAAGCTCAATGCCGAGGAAATTACTAAATTATACCTCATATAACACTTCAGGTTACCATGTTGGTTGTAAAAGGTTATATTGAACTTTAAATGTAGACTGAAATATTTCTCTCGAGTAATGTTTCACTTAATTCTTGTAAATTCATCATTATAATAATACACATTATATTTAATTAAACATTAAAAATATTTTTTAAAAAATATTCAAAATTTTATATACAAAAAAACAATAAATTTTATCGTCATAAATTTTATAATAAATATTTATATACTTATTATAAAATTTAAGTTAGTCGATTTTTCCTTTATAATTATATTAGTTAATCAACTTAATATTTTATTTTACTTTATAATAATACAGTGTATGAGATTTGTTTTATTATAATAATTTCGTAGCATATACTATGCACATCATCAAAAAACTTTTTTACTCATATAAGCTCTGTCCCATTGGTGCAATAAAGAATATTTAAAATTACAAAATGTAATTAATAGCTAATTACTTTTCTTCTGAGTATATTTTATACACTACATATCTGATTAGACATACGTTACTCTATTCAATCAATACTATTTACTAACAAAGATGTAGAGACTGTTTCATAAAACTCTATAAAAATACAAAATATTTACTATTACGTCTAAACAAGAATATTTAGCTAATGTTTATTTATATGAGGGACATGACTCATGTCTACTTTGAATAACTTAGAAACTGTTTTCTATTTCCAATATTTAGAATATGCTCAACAGCTAGTATCTACTCTATTTACATTAATACTCTTATGAATATAAAAGACAATGCTTTATACGCATAAAAGTATCAATAACATTTATTACATTATAAAAAATAAATAACTCTGCATCTCTAATTTAGATCTTCACATAATCAAATCTTTAATTTTATGATGAGTTAATCAAGATTTTATCTACTAAAGTAAATGCTTATTTTAAACAATGTAACGCAGTATTTTATTTAGTTTTTAATCTATTCCAATACTAAACTTATAATTAATAGTCTATTCATTCATTTATTTTAAATAAATTAATTAAGATTCACATTAGTATTTAATTATTGTTTAAGCATTCTTTATATAAACAATTTTTTATTTATAACTTTTTCGTACTTTCTATAACATTTATAATCCCTTATTTTAGTAAAATAATATAAATTATTAATGAGACAATAACCTAGATTTTTAAAAACAGAAAATTACGTACAATGCGTTAAAGAAACATAATCATGAATTTATCAATATATAAATACGATATCTGAAAATAATACAATTATCTCTTAAAATAAAAAATTCTTTTAGTCAAAAACAGAGATATTGATGAAATCATTAAGACAAAAATATTATTATATGACTTAATAATAATATTTATATGTGCCATGCGATTGAGACGTATGAATAAACTCAAAAATTGAGAAATATAAATAATAGTGACATTCAGTTATAGATGATGATTAACTTCTATAGCTATTATATTCATAATGACATGAATAACACGCGTAGATCTCTCTTAAAAAATGTTCACCATAAGTAAAGATAAGTGTTTAATATATATAATCCAAGCATTAAAAATTTTCAACATTATTACTCCAAATTATCTAATACAAACGCGAAAAATTTATTTTAAAGATACCGTCTTATTATCTCAGGAAAATGTTGAGGCCACTATAAAATTGTATTATACACTGCATAAAGTTATTCTCTTGACGAGCTATGATATGGAGTACTATTAGCTTAAACGAAGCCAGTATAATTTAAGTATTCAAATAAGTATTAAATAACATTTAATCAAACATGAACTTTAATTAATGTTCAAATTATTCAATATATCTAAAAATGATGAACTAAGAGGAGAATATATCCAGAACTAAAGTTATTTAATTGAAATTTCAGCAAAATTATCGAGCCATCACAAAATCATTTCTGCTTAAAGCAGACAATAAATACCTAAATAATTACTCTGAAAAATAGAAAAACTATATTTTCTAGATCATCTAAGTCTTATCCTAGTACTAGATATCATTTAATCTGTTCTCATGTCTAAATTATATATTAAGATATGTCATGTCCAAAATTCTAATAATGTTTCAGTCTAGAGTAATAATACGTAAATTTTTAAATAAAACATTAGTCATATTTTTAAACTAATGAACGATTAAATAATAACAAAGTGCTATATACACTTAATGATTGTCTTAACACACATGATGTGCATTAGAATTATATCAAATGCTTATTCTCTATGTTACCCATCTTTATGCTGAATAATTCATAATCAAATAAATACGTAACTATTATCTGCGTTATATTTAGTATAATGATCCATTATAGAATTCCAAATTTTCGTATACTATCCATAACTCCACCATAAATTTAATATAGTCTATTTTAACGATTGAACATTAAAAAAAGATCTTCTATATAGCATACCTGTCAATATTCTTTTTTCATTAACAACGATGAATTATTTTCTAAACACAGGCACACTCAAAGCATTGCTGCCGATTTCTGGTATGACGACAAGAATCGAAGCGCATATTGCTGGCACTAATTATTTATAAATATTTACTACGCTTCTCCAACTGACTCTACTGATTTTAATATATATACAAAGATACCATAACACTTCATTATTTATAAAACTAACCAATATAAAAACCAGTACTATACACTACAAACACATAGAATCATAACAAAAAAAAATAAAAAATCTAGGATCTTTTTCCTTCTTCTTGCTTTCTATCACTTATGATATAAGATATATTTTTTGATATATTTTTAAACTAACATATAAAATAATGATCATTATTTTATTCTCAAAACTCACAACTGCAAACTTTTTCGTTATACTAACCATGTTTAAAACATATTTTTAAAAAATGTGAGCCTTACTTTTTATGTCGTATAGTGTTATATAAATAATTTATTACGTTTTCTAAAACGATTTCGTGATTGTTCCTTATCAGAGAAACTCATGAAATTAATCTAAATATTCTGCCATCTTACTTAATCACACTATTCATCAAGTAATAAATTAGTTTAAGAAGCACTATTAATAACTTTAGCCTTGTTAATCCGTTTCACGTATCCAAGTAAAGACTTAAATACCCAGCCAAGATTGACTGAGTCAAGCTGCACTGATAATTAAGATCTTACGTTGCTATAAATCAATCACATTTAACATATGTCATTATACTAGAACAAGTTAATATGCCTTGTTTAAGAAAAATACTCTAATTATTCATGTTCATGATAATAAAAAATAAACTTGTACAATATTGAGGTAATAACAAATGAGTCACTTATAGCTTTAACTTAAGTGCCGTAATACATAACAATAGCGTAAGACTAAATAAACTGCTAGTTCATAACTAATATAATCATAAAATCACCATTTCCTAAAGATATTATTGTTAAACAAATCAGAGTCGTACATAAAATTTGCTATAACATTTTAATATCAAGAAGAGCTCATAACTAACGGCGTTTAAGTATAAATAGAAATTCTTCCTTGAAATAAAAATTAAATTATTCTTAAGAGACTAATACAATCAATAGTCAAAATATACTGCTTAGTACTACTTATCAAGATAGTTTAAAAAAAATGCTTGCATGCCTAAAGTACCGTGAATAATTATGAATAAACTTATTTGTCAAATACTTTAAAGAAATCAACTACAAGTTTATTTTAATATCAAAGTTTATGTAGTTGTGTTTGGTAATTTATAGACCTCTCTAAGAACAATACAATACATTTACAAAGTATCGTAATACTACTGCTAATAATGAAAATATAATTTTATAACACATTAAACGTTTTATTTTCATAAAAAGTTTGATTAATAAATATTAACTTTATTATTGAAAGTAATAATATTTCCCAAAATAATTTTAAGATTTAATATCTTCTTTAAATTAAAAGTTTATCGCTTTTTAAACAAGCTTGTAAAAATCCAGAAGTATAAAGAAACTTGATAGCGCTATAATCTATTATCAAGATTGTCTTATGATATTGTGAATGCCCTAAACCTTAATTAATATTAAAAGCACTAAAACGATAAAAAAATATAAATAAATTAAACCGGGTTAATCAATAATTATTTCTTTAAATTTAAATACTTATAAGCGTAAGATCATTTATATTTGAGTCTATCTATATTATTATAATGTTACATATTCTGACTAATATAACCTGTATGATACCACTAAAATATAATAACTGCTAAGTTAAATTAGTTTATCGAATCAATTAATCACTATTAGTGTGCCATGTACATCCAATATCATTCGCTTTAATTTTATTTATTTATATAAAATACTATACTATTAAGAAAAAGCATACTATAGTAATTGTTGCTATTCTATTCAGAATGCTAACAGCTTCCAGAACTCTGAATACTAATATAAACTATCTAGTGATAGTAGATATTAGTTTAATATTTTCTGAAGATTTCAGTACCAAAATAAAAGAAACTTATCAAGTTCTTATAATAAAAGACCGTATCATTTAAATATAATCTACAAATATTGCAATGCAAGCAACATTGACTTTGAAAGCTCAGTTAATACCCACTAGAAAAGACTATTGCCTAACAATAACAATATTTTTTTAGTGATGATCTGTTACTCTAAGAAAGAATTAATGCTAAACAAGAGCGCTAAGTATTATTATATTGCTATTAAACAATGATGACAATACTACAATAACTTTACAACTGTATCCGATTTAATAACAACAAATAATCTCCCTAAGTAACCTATATTATCTTTATATAATATATTGCTAAACTAATTACATGTTCAGCATAATCTCAGCACTTCTATCTTATAACCTCATAATTTTGTAAATTATTTATAATAAAAATTCACTTAAAATAACCATAGGTTTAATAGTTATTTTGTTTAATTTTAACTAGTCTAAGTAATTTCATAAAGTTAATGGGTCTACAGTTAATAACTACTATCATAGTTGATAATTGTGCTGCTATTGTGAAGTATCATAATAACAATCGTTAATACGGATATTAAAATCATTCAGTTATTGTAAAGATATTGTAAAATATTAATTGATAATTTTGTAATTAATTTCAATAATAATTAACAGTAAGAAGAATGCGATCTGAAGGTTTTGTTTATAAGAACATTAAAAAAATCAAGCTCGTTAATTTTTAACTCTAAACATAAAACTAAAACTCATTAAATCTTTGCACTTTTTAACTAAAATATAATCATGTTTCATCTAATGTATTACGTTATATTTTAAATGATCAAGTGTATTTATAGACATTGAATAATTTCTATAATAAAACATTATTTCAGAGTTAAACAATAAATACAAGATCAAGAGAACGAAGATACCAGTTTTTGTATTATTGATAAATGAGTATATTTATGTACAATGCTATTCAAAATACTTTTGAAGTATTATTATATTCGTGTATTTTATAGGCATAGAAACAGACTATAAGAATGATATTATCCAAAAAAACATTTCAACATATTGACTTATTATTACTTATCAGTAATATACTTATATATACTAAAAAAATTGATATATACTTTACAACGCTTTCTAGTAGGACATACTAATTCATTATCTTGCAAAAATAACACTGTATCTTACTATTATAAACTGTTATAATAATAATTTTATCAAAGATAGAATGAAAATTACTAGTACAGGTATTCAAACTGTCATTGGAAAGATCCTTATTTATAATGGTTAAAAACTAACACTGATTTTACAAATCATTAATATAAATAATTTATAAAATAAACATAGTTTGAAAAAAAATTGCAATACAACTTAAAAAAGTTTTCTGTTTGAAACGAAAAATGACTGATATACATCAATCATGTATTAACAGATAAAAATTGTTTAAGTCAAAGATTTTTTGGATAGCATGCAGAATATACTAAACAAACATTTTTAAATAGTTAAAGATAATAAACTTAATATTTTAATATGGAACTCTAAACATTAGATTATCTAATATAAAATAAGATTAGAAGAAAAAATTCCTACTATCAAAGATTTAAGAGATATCATAATACCAGATTTACATTTGTTAAACTAAAATATATTATATTTTTATGTAAAAACTATACAGACCTTAAAAAAGAACGAAAATTATATAAAATAACATACAGATCTCTCAATAATAATTTAATATTTTTAAGCATTTATTTTTCGTAGTCACTCTTGTGACAAGAGATAAGATGTTCAAGGTAAACTAGAATAACTTCGCACTTAATTTTTTAGGATTATTTAAACTATGTACTGCTATGTAATACATCTTAGTTTTTATATTAGCTATCAATAATAGCTCTGAGAAATACAATACATTCAAATAAACGCTAATAATTAAAACAGATCATATATACAATTACTCTACTATTTTTAGTTGTTAAAATCACTAAAATCTCTAGTTTTTTAAAAAACATTATCTATCGCTATCAGATGTGATGAAAATTATTTTAAAAATATAGAGTACGATCTTTAGAGAAAGTAAATTTAAATATATGCACTATCTAAATATACTCTTGAATGTTATTATACAGTCCTCTATACATATAGAAAATTTAATCCAAGAAATAATGCTTTAGATAAGATACCTACAGGTTTTACCTAAAAAAATCCACAACTGACTCAGTTGTATTTTATCTGATTTAAAAACTCAAGAATATAACTATTTTTCAAAAAAAATTCAAAAATCATTGAATGAACGTATGTTAATTGCTTTAAATATGCTTAACATAAAGTCACTTAGTAAAAGCTTAGTTTATTTTCTAGTATCAATTGCATTAAAATTAATATTCTCTTTTGCATATTGATAGCTTTTATCTATTACTATCATTTCTTAAAATAATATAGTATAATTACTAAATTATTCAGTAAAAACTAATTTCACCCAACGCTTATCATACTTTATAGTATCAATATCGTTCAAATAATTATATTCACTATTCTTTTTAGTTTTTTCTACATAGATAAAAAAGCAATAATATAGTTTAATATCATTAATATGATCGATCATAAAAAATGATAGAAATCATCTCCAATAATAGCTATTTTAAAATAACTCAATAAAATATTTCATGATATTAATAATAAAAAATTATTTTTAAATTATATCGTATTCTGATACGCTGCTAATAATCTCTTAGACATAGAATGCAAATTCTATCTATTATTTAATTAAATAGCTTTTATTTTTACCAAGACATTTTTAAATGACTTCAACAGTGAACTTTTAAATAACTATTCATCTTGTTAATAGAATAAAGATGAAAATTTTCTATAATTATTAATGTAACTTCTGAATTTAAATTTCAACTATTTTCACTTAATAGCTTACTATTTTTATATAATTTAAAATTATTTTTACAAAACTAAAATTTTTCTTAGATTGAGAATAGTAAACTGTAATGGATTTTCTACTTATATCTAATCATCACTAAATAATTGATAGATACAATAAGCTAAGCAGCTTAGTTACTGGTCTTTCAATGTTACAAAATTGGCTTCACACTTACTGATTCTCTACATCCTCTAGACACACAATTTATTGTATATGATTTTCCCTAATTCATTGAAGACTTATAGAAAAATTCCATTTGAAAATCAGTTATTATAACATTAAATATATTCTATTGTTTTATCATGCTAACTTTATTAACAGGTGCAAAAAAATGCAAGTGCACCTCTTCAGTTCACTGAGTTAAGTATTTACACGCTTTATTGGAATAATTCATATGCGATAAAGCACCAGCATAATATTTAGTTATTACAATCTTAAAGGTTGAGAGAAGACTATATTTTATAAATCATAGTTGAAGCAATACAGATATTTATTAAAGATTTTAGTGAAGTCTTTATGCTCATAATAATGATAGTTATATTATATATACTTATAATATATAAACTAATTTTAATTAAGAAATTTTAAAAAATTGACTGTTCCTAATAAGCTTTCTCATTTTATCACCCGATAAATTATAATAAATTATCTTTAAGTAATATATTTAAAATACACATTATAACAGTACAAAAGTAGGGTATGGAATTTTATTTTTCTAAATGAGGAATTTTAAAAAAGATCTTATATTATTTAGATTTATTAAAATACTTTTTTAACATTCTGAATTTACATGAAAAAATTCTTATATATATTAAGATTTATGTCTTTTACGAAACTTCATACTTATTTTATAGTTATGATCTATTTAATAAAATTGTAAAAATCTGTTTTAAAAAACTATTACTTTAATAATAGCTGAATAATATATCTTTAATTATTTAAATTATGAAGATATTGGTAATTATCTATCTTTATTGTGAATATCATAACATTAGTGTCATTCAAAAACTATTTAACTAAAAATATAGTTTATTAACTTGTCTATTATAAAATTATTAAAACTGGCAAACCTCTTTATACTTAATATTATCAAACTTTGATAATATCTAATTCATGAAACTAAAGTTTACTGATAGAAGTAAAACAATTTTAGTAAATGTAAAGTATCTAAGCTATTTTTTTAAAATCAAAAAAATCAGACGAAAAATATAAATATAAAAAATAAACGGATTTTAAGCGTTTATAAAATAATGAAAGAAAGCGATTGAGAGGTTTAGAAATCCAAGTGCAATCACAGTAAAGTCAATCAATTAACAATCTAGATATTAAGATAAGAGCCAAAATAGAAGCAATGTTAAGTGCTTAGAAAATAAAATTTATAAACACTTTTAAAAAATACTTCAAAAATAAAACTATATATAACAACGTTAATATAAAACGAGTTCTTATTTTAAAAACTACAAGAAACAATTCTTTTGATATTTTAATATGATTTAATATTTATTCATTAACAGCAACACTTACTGAACATGATATAATTTTCATGAAAAAAAAGACACCATGCATTTATTTATTGCTATTTTAAAATATATGTTGAAGATGAGGTGCTGTTTAATTAAATATTATAATATTCTTAATAGAAAGCACAGTATAACTCAGAGACAGCTTCATAAATGATATTATAATTAAATAATTCTTCGTCTTTATTCAATAAATACACTTCTAAGACACCTATATCGTATCTAGATAACAAAGAACAAAACACTTTAATAAAAATAAAGTTTATTGGCTATATAGGTTACTTTTCTCTGCTCAATCATATTAATTAAACCTGATCTAGGTTGCATATATTGATTTAATTGATTAATTGACACAGAAAATGTTTTAAATAGTTTTTGAAATCATTCTTACAATCTCACATGCGTACACTTATAAAAATAAAATAGTAAGAATTAATATGATATATCATAACACTACCCATAATAATACCTAAATAATTATTAATAATGAGTATTTAATATTTTTGTAATGCTGAGATAAAATTAGATACGTATATAATAATCTTTTTATCTGTTAAAATTATATTGATTAATTTTGGACTCTAAAACAAGAATGTGTATAAACTCATCAATAAAATATTATCGTTAAAAAAAATACTTACAACAATTACTATCAGGCGCTCTCTTCTTAGAATATCATTCTCATGAAACTTTATAACTAATATCTTTACTAACGATAAAGTTGCATAACCGGCAGAGATATATTCCAAGAAATATCTATATATATTAATTATTTTTTGCATTGATATATATCTTCAAGATCTGCAACATCAGTTATCAAAAAAGTTTTTTCACCATAATTTTTTTTAAAAAGATTCTCATATTTACTATTGTAAAATTTAAAAAAGACAGATCATCAGAAAATATAGTTATATATTACCAGAAATAACATTAGACGTCTGATTGGAAAAAATTATTACAGAAACATACAAAGCATTAACAAACTGTTATAGTGATACATTTAAAAATATTAAGAATACAGATGAAACTTATACATAATTGTATACATACGATTCAATAAAATATTTCTAAAATTAAGCGATACCTAACAGGTATATATTCAATCTTTATTTCAACATAATGATAATTACAATAAATAATATTACAGATATCTTAATATCATATAGATACTTCTGATTCTGAAGATAATGTTTTCCTTCGTGAAAATAATGCAATAAATAACGATGAGACTAACAAAATATTTTTAAATAAGCTTAATCATCATACTAGTTAACATCATCATAATACTGAAATACAATGCGTAACATACTTTTAATATGCACATACAGGATTCAATTATTCAATATATATTAAGTGAACAGAAAAGGATTACTGAATATAGTATGATAAGTAAAAGAATATTCAAATGATCTTATTTAATCTTTAAAATAATATTTACTACATTTTATTATACAATAACATACTAAATACACTCTTAACACAAAAAACCAGTCTTATAGTACTATAAATATTATTCTAATCTTAAATAATAGATAACATTCCAAAAAAAATTATAAAAATCTTTCCGTTAGTTTAATCAATAAAAATACTACGCATAAGTTTAAAATGTTTAATTAATTGAAAATTTCTTAAGAACTATGAATTAAATTACATTATTTTAAATATATGAATATAAATAAACTACTTTGTAAGGGTATTGTTTTTAACATGTTATCACATTATAAATACAATATGTTTGAAAATCACAATAATGAGTTAATAAAATGTGCATCAACAATTGTGATTACTTGATTAATCGATGATTTTAAATAGCACTTAAACTATTACTACCCTAAGTTAAGATCATTTTTATTCCACTCAAAGGATAAAAATAACATCATTAAAAACTTCATATTTTTTCTTGATTAATCACTATCAAAAGTCATTATCAGTATAAAACGAGAAAATCAAAAACGTAAGAATACAAAAAAATAGATAGATTACTTTATTGATTCACCTATCTATTTTTATTAAATTAAATATTAAGATTGAAACTCAATTCTTAATTGTTTAGCCGCTTTAACCATATTAGCAAGTGATTGGCGAGTTTCTAACCAATTACGTGTTTTTAACCCACAATCTGGATTTACCCATAGACGTTCAACTGGCACGCGGTCTGCTGCTTTTCTTAACAATGAAACTATCGAATATACACTGGGCACATTTGGTGAGTGAATATCATAAACACCAGGCCCTATCTCATTAGGATAATCAAAATTTTCAAATACATCCAGCAAATCCATATCTGAACGCGAAGTTTCAATAGTAATGACGTCTGCATCTAGTGCAGAAATTGATTCCATGATGTCGTTAAACTCACAATAACACATATGAGTATGGATCTGAGTATCATCTTTAGCTATCGCAGCACTTAATTTAAAAGCATTTACTGCCCAATTTAAGTACTCTACCCATTCGTCCTTGCGTAAAGGTAGACCTTCACGTAACGCTGGCTCATCAATTTGAATGATACCAATGCCCGCTTTTTGTAAATCATCTACTTCATCCCGTAATGCTAATGCAATTTGCTTAGAAATAATTTCTCGACTGAGATCTTCACGGGGAAATGACCAGCTCAGAATAGTCACAGGTCCAGTTAACATGCCTTTAACAGGTTTTTTTGTAAGAGATTGTGCGTATTTAGCCCAGTCAAGCGTAATAGCTCCTGATCGACTAATATCACCAATAATTACAGGAGGTTTTACACAACGAGAACCATAGCTTTGTACCCAGCCATTTTGAGTGAATACATAACCATTTAAATGCTCACCGAAGTACTCGACCATATCATTACGCTCAGCTTCACCATGCACAAGAACATCAATATCTAATAGTTCTTGCTCTTTAATTGCTTGCTTAATATACTCATTAATACGTGTGTGGTAATACGTTTTATTTACATTACCTTTTTTAAAGTCTAAACGTAGCTTTCTTATCTCACTTGTTTGTGGAAAAGAGCCAATTGTTGTCGTCGGCCATAAAGGCAAATTAAAACGCTCACGTTGACATTTTGAACGAATTAAATATGAGTTATTACGCTCAAAATCCTCCTCACGAATAGTACTTAGACGTTGTGACACTGCTAAATTATTAACACGAGTTGAAGTTTTACGCGAACGAATTGGTGTACTGTATTTTTCTAATGCAGAAATATTGTCTTCTGTTGGCTGATTTAACGCTTTTGACAACATTGCTAACTCTTCACATTTTTGTAGAGCAAAAGAAAACCAACCTTTCACTTCTGTATCCAAATGTGTTTCAGTATTTAAATCAATTGGGCTATGAAGGAGAGAGCAAGATGAACCTATCCATAAAGCACGTTGGCCAAGTAGTGGTTTCACCCGCAAAAATTTTTCACTTAAATCTGACTTCCATACATTACGTCCATTAATAATTCCAAGTGATAATACCCAATCCTGCGGTAGTGATTGCTGTAATTTGTGAATGTCATCACAACCCGACACTATATCAACATGTAACCCTTGTACTGTGAGCTGTTTAATTAAATCAAGATGATGACCAACACTATCAAAATAAGTTGTAAGTAGTATCTTAACTTTACCTGTTAATGCTTGATAAGCTATTTTATAAGCCTCTTTCCACTCATTAGGCAAGTCCAAAACTAAGGTTGGCTCATCAAGTTGAACCCATTCTATGCCTTGTTGAGACAAACGTGAAAGAATTTTCTGATATACATCTATCAATTCATTCAATAATGATAAACGGTCGAATGATTCGCCTTTTACTTTCCCTAACCAAAGGTAAGTCAACGGACCAATTAATACAGGTTTAATCTGATATCCTAAAGCTAATGCTTCATCAACTTCATCAAAAAGTTGTGTCCACGATAGAGAAAACTTTTGCCCTTTTGAAAATTCAGGAACAATATAGTGGTAATTAGTATTAAACCATTTAGTCATCTCTCCTGCTGCTGCAGGCTTCCCTGTTGGTGCATGACCACGCGCTACTCTAAATAAAGTATCTAAATCAATTAAATTATCATTGTTTTGATGACGAGGCGGTATATTACCTAATAGTAAGCTGGTTGACAACACCTTATCATACCAAGCGAAATCTCCTGCAGGTAATAAGTTCACACCGGCGTCTTTTTGTTGTTGCCAGTGACGAGTACGCAGTTTATATCCTGTCTCTAAAAGAGCGGTTTGGTCGATCTTTCCTGCCCAATAATCTTCTTGTGCACGTTTTAATTCTCTTTTTAAACCGACACTTGGAAAACCAAGTGTATGATTTATAACAGACATGTTTGCTCCTTAAAATATTTAGCCGTCTAAAGATTTACATATTTATAATCAATCAAGAGCCTATAAAGTACAAGCGCAAATTATTCATTGTTACCGTGAAGATTTCTCATGATCAAATTAAAAAATGTTAAAATATTCTAGGAATTCAAATAACATGTGATTAACAAAAACTTCAACATAGCAATGATTAACTTCATTAGATTTTTACCTAAATGTAGTAATTTCAAATATTATTGAAGTTGTTAAATTTTTATTCATCACGATTAATTAATAAAAACTAATTAGTGTAATGATAATATACGCATGAAATTGTGTAATGGAATATATTTCTATCGAATACTTATAGAAAACTGACTTTATGACAAAAAGATGCAAACTAACCGACAGCTATCAATTTAATTTCAACAATTCGCTGAAATAATACAATTTCACAATATCTTTCATAACTTATTGAAAGTAATGAACTAAACAAAAACTTATTCTCATAAAAAACACTATTAACACACATTATCCATCTATTTCACATAAAAAATAAATATTAGTAAAATATATATAAATTATATTATAATCATAGACTTACATGAATACAACAGAAATTATACTTAGTTAGTATGTTTAACTAGTATATATAGCATACTCACTTTTCTGCACACTTGTTATCAAAATACAAAGTACACAATATATTTTAAAACCTGGATATTAATACAGATAATTAACGATCTAGATATCTAATAAGCCACGCCTGTACTCAACTAAAAATATTACGAAAAGAACGACTTCATTACAAATTATCAAATGATTTAATTATTTTTAATATTTTTAAGTAGTGCTTTTTAATTAAAACGAATTTAATAACTTTAGATACATGAAAAGATTATAAAATTTCATTAGTGAAAGATTATTTAACATGTTTTCTAAACTAGTTTAAGATAATAAATATTAAGCTTACATTCTGAAATTGGTATATTAAAATATCACTCTCAGTTTTTTCTAAAAGCTAATATTCTTTCCGTGCATTAACTATCCTTCGCAACCTTAAAATGTTTCTAATCACATTGAAAGTGCAGTGTATTAAATTGTGCGATTATCACAATCACGTTCAGTGTATAATCAACAGATCCGATTTTTTATCCGAAAAATTTCAAAGTTGTTCATACATTTTCAATACAGAAAAATAATTATTTCTAAAAGTTACAAGGTATTCAGATATTTTCTATCTGTCACTAAGGTTACCTATTGTGACGATAATTACAGTGCATTTATCTTAAAGATCTACGACTATATCTTATTTAAGATTAGAAATAGTTTTATCGAATCATATATATTTTACAAAATATATGTATATTCTTAATATTTTATTATATATAATTATGCATATTATATACGCAATCTTACACTGCTAGAAACAGCTTCAAAAGCAGAATGTTTAATACTTTTTTTTGTAAAAACACAGATCTATTTTTTTAGTATTTATTATTTAAAATTTTAAATAATAATGTAGCATTTTTAGTAAAAATTACTGCGATCTCAGTTTTTTAATAATTACTCTTTTTGAAACTATATAGAAATCTATAAAACATGAAAACATATAAAATTTTTATAAATAAGTATATTTTCAATATTGAGCAACAAAATGAAATTTATTGAATATCTTTGACTAATCTTATTTTTTAAACTTTTTTTCATATTGAGAAAAAGTTTTAGCGTTTTACTTTACCTGATACTATTTATTACTAAACTTTTAGTTTTCATGACTATTTCACGCAATATGTAATATACACAATAAATCTAAAATAATTTTAATAAAACTGATCAAACTATGGTTTTTATAAAATGGATATATTAATATACAAACTTAATTTTTGCTAAAAAATGAGAAAAAAAGAAAGAAATAAGATTATTATCTCATAACTTCTGACAAGATAGTTTTTATAATATTTATTTAATAAACTAATTGCGTGAGTTAGTCAATGTTTTTCTCAGTAAAAGGATATATATCTTTCGAACACACTAACAATGACATTTTGATATACAATCTCTTTCAAAACACATCTAAAAAATAAAATAACTTCTCTTCAAGAGAAGTGTATATATTTTCTCTGATAGATCCATGTAGAGTTGAAAAATTTTAATGAACTTACTGATATTACCAGATCTCTGTTTTATTCTTTTATCTTTTTTAATTAATAAAGACGCTTTTAGGATTCACAACACACTATTATTAACTTAATAATAGAATATTCATCTACTCTCCCCTTCAATTTCCTTCCACAAATTATACTGAGTATAATTTCATTATATAATCGTATAATTATTTTTTTAAAGAGTTACAACCTAAAAAAATTCTAAATTCTTTAAAAAAAATATATTAGAAATTATCTATTAATAATCTCTTAACTCATTATTCATAGAAATGATTTTCTTTATTAACAAAATATACATATTAGAAATTTCTTGCACTGATCGAACCACTGAAAACTCACTGTTAATACTTAAAAAAATCTACTATATAACATAAGTTAATAAATATAATTTTACCAAATATTATTTGTCGATGTTCAGTAATCAACATCATCTATTTTCCATTATCTTCATAACAAATCTATTTATATTCAAGTACATACTGAAACTTATTAAAAAGATTGCTCATTATCAATACATTATTTTTCTAATGCTACATATTTTAAAAATATATATAAATTTACTAAAATGAATTAAAGTTTTCTAAAATCATATAAAACAGATTATATAATCTAAAAATATTTTTTTGATTAAAGATTTAAAAATTATTTTGTTTTATATTTTATTTTACATTTACATTAATAGAAAATTGAAATTTCATCTTAAAGAAAAACAGAACATTTTAATTATCTATCATTTTAGATTAACTATACAATCAGTAAACAACAGATTATACGCTATATATATTTTGTCTTTAATAACATAACCACTAACTCTCGGTAGTTTATTTACGTGTCTTCTAATACCTTCTGTGATATTAGAAATTTTCTAGGTTTTACGCAATAACGTCGTCTAATTTTCGTTAAAAAGGATAAAAGTTTTATTTATATTGTTTTTATATGAATTTAGATAAGATTGAAGATGTAAAAGATGCGTTTTAACTATCCTGTAGGATAGGCACATTATTTAAAAAAATAAGCACGACAAAATTAACAACCTAGATTATTAATCATACGCTTTAATGTTGTGTATTCGCTAGTATAATAGTTGTAGAAATAAATAAAATTACTTGCTTCAACAAACAAAAGGCAACTTCATATTTAACATTGAATATACTACTAATTAGTGAATACAAATAAATTATTTCTTAAATGAGTATTACGCTATTTTCCTTAAAACTCTAACGATAAGATCATAACAATAATTAATATAAGATTTTATGTATTCCTCAATCCATAAACATTTTGATCATTTTAGAAAGTTCAGCACTAGAAAACAGAAAGTGATTGTTATAGTAATAAACTATCAATAATCAACAGAACTACAAAAAGTATTTAATATGTTAATATAAAATATTTTACCTTATCTATTGATATTATAAGATTCTTCAGTAGAAAAAGTATAAAAATCATGGTAATTGGTACAATATAAATACACGGTTATAATGTGAAGTACATCAAATCTTTCTACATCACTTACATGAGTGGATAATATGTATTAATTTTTAAACGACAATATACTAATATTACTTAATTATACAAATTTAATAATTTTTATTAAAAAGTTATATTTTTTATAACACAGTATAACATTGTATTTTCATAAATATCTGTTTCATTTGAATATAAAAACTTGCACTCTGATTTCTTTTATACAAAAGAAATATTTTATCATGTTTTAAATTTCAAAATTTACATATATAAATAAGACCTTCATTTTATCACATACACATATATGTTTTCAGATTATATCAAGCTACTCTCTTATACGTACAACTTAAATTAATTTTAAATCTATTTAGAATCTTTTAAAACGCTATTATTCTACATTGTAATAAAACATAAGATATATTATTATCGCTACACAATAATTAATAAAATGAAAACTACAATACGATTAATAAATTATGAAAATTACTCAATTATTAATTAATCAATACATTAAAAACAAAAGTGATCATAAATAATTCACTTAAAATTATAAGTAGATAACATCATTAAAGGAGAAAATGTTACAGAAATTAATAATTATTAATAAATGCATGAGAGTATTTTATCTATTTAATCTGTATTTTCGTAACCAATCAGGCACATCAAAAACTCCCATAACATGACTAAATATGTATGGTTTAACGTTTGGAAAACGATCCGCTAATGATAACCCTAAATCTCTTAATAATTTTTTTACTGGATTTTTTTCATCAAACAATTTACAAAAACCTTGCATCCTAGCAAAAATAATCGCTGAATTATATTTACAACTACGTTCAAAATTTTTCAAATAGCAGTGTTGCCCGAAATCTTTTCCTTCCTTACTTAAGTATTGAATTTCTCCTAACAACATAGCGACATTCATAAGACTTAAATTCATCCCTTGACTTCCAAGAAGACAAGTGTTATATGCGGCATCACCTAACAAAAGCAAACGCTGTGCAGAAAAATGACATGCATATCGACCAAATAATTGAATATTTACTCTATCACTTTCTAAATGACATAATCCTAAACGCATATTAAAGGCAACCGATAACTCTTTTTCAAAATCATCTTTATGAAGTTGTTGGCGCCTTACAGCTTCAGTTGTTGGCTGTGACCAAATAATTGCACAACGGTGAGAATTAATAAAAGGTAAAAATGTTAATATTCCTTTTTTATCAAAGACTTGACGAACTATATATTCATGAGACTGTTTCGTCCTGATCGTGGCTAACAAAGCGGTCTGTTCGTAATCCCAAAAAATAAATGGAATATTTGCATATGTACGCAGCCATGAATTTACTCCATCAGCCCCAACAATCAGTCTCGCTGTTAACATAGATTGATCAGCTAGAGTGACAAAAACATTATCTTCACCCCAAATCACTTTTTGTATTGTAGCAGGAACTAGTAGAGACACGTTTTTTAATAAAACTGCTTTTTTCCATAAAACATCACGAATTACATCATTTTCAACAATATATCCTAAATAACTAGGATTTTGATCTTTTACGGAAAATTGAATACGCCAAAAACTATCATTACTCCAAACTTCTATACCATGGTAAGAAGAAACTCTCATCTTTTTAATCACTGACCAAACATCCAAGTACATTAATAGTGTTTTGGTCACAGCATTAATTGCAGAAACTCTAAATAAGTCAGTATTATCATTGAACCATACCGTGCTAGGTAGACGTTTTTCAATAACAGCAACGCGTAAACCTGCCATCTCTAGACCACAAGCAAGCGCTAAACCAACTATATCACCGCCAGCGATAACTACATCAAATAATTGCATATGTTATTCCTGTTAAATACTATTCAGTATTTTTTTCTACACCATAGCAAGACAACCAATATTTTCTTAATACACCAAGCAAGATGTTTAAAGATAGCGTAAAATTCTTTCGTATGCAAAAAAATGTTCCTACTAATTAATACTTAGACTAAACAACCTTGCATATCAAAGGATTACATTAAAATATAAATTTCATTATGTTTCTTATTTCAAAAATTATACCTAATCTATAATGCATATAGCATATACATTTTATCCGTATCACACTTATCTTTTACATAATTTCATAAAAATAATTGATTTTAAAATCTATAATTATAACTTCTTGTTTTTAATCTATCAGTTTGCACATCAAGCTTTTAAAGCTATACTTGCATTAGATAAAATTTTAGTATTTACGGTAGTAGATTATTTAATTTTATAATATCTTATCTTAAATCTAACCTCTACTGGCAGTTTCTGTTTCTAAAATTTACAATGGTGATAAACAATAGTTTTCCTAAAAAATCACTGCTTAAAACGTTCAACTAAAAATAAATTCTAAAGATATATTGGGTATACAAAACACTGAATAAACAATATCTTTTAAAGTGCATTGTTTAAAAATTTCAAGCATACAAGTGAAAATTAATTGCAATGCTTTTTTAACTGAAAGTATATTATACCTAACTCGTTCTGATAAAATACACAAAATCATTATGTTGAAAATCACTTATTTATAAATCCACAAAATAATAGTCCTAAAATTAAATTTTATTAATTTTTATAAAATATCAGTATTATTTATCTTTTAACATCAATAATTACGTGAGTACTTTGAGAATTTAAATAACTGAGATATAAATTTTCTAATTGCTTTTAAAAGTGCTATCATTAGCATCATCTAAGTATCATGTAACTTACAACACTATACATGTTGTTGATGCTAATAATACAAGTCATGAAATATGAATCACGACATATTATTATATAATAATATATACGTAAGTTTATATATTTCACCAAGAAAGGGGGTTTTTGAAAAAATACTGACAATATCAATCAATGTTAATAAATAACTTTCTAACTTTTTAATAACTTGTTAATTGCTCAATGAGCAATGAAATAATATAACTTATTTTACAGTAATTCAAATATACACAATAAGTTTATCATCAATCTTAATCTCACTCTTAAAAATTTCATCTTCTCGTCACAATTAAGTATGCTTATATTACAAAAAAAATTATTAATGACTACAATATTTTTTATATTAATAAAATTTTTGATAAGATTACAAGAACTTTTTAGTGGTAATAATAAATTTACCTAAAAGAACATCTAGATGAGCAAAAAATAGCATGTATTTTCTCAGCAAGTAAAATTGAAAATAAATTCTAATCTATAGTATGACATGAATAATATCAAATAACTCACGTAAAAATTGAGTAATCATTTGCAAATGAACTAAATTATTATTAACTAAATCATAGATTAAAGTTTTCCAAACTATGTTTACAACCACATTACACACTGTACATTATATAATTAATTCATCTATGAATTTCAACTGTCATCAGAATCATTATATTCTGTTAAAAAATATACTGTATATTTTATAATGCAATCAAATTTTTATATAAAAATCTTCACGAGTTATATTATCTAATGATTTATTATATGTTATAATATAAAATAGTTGTTAGAATAAAAAAATTTAGCTACATTTTAAGAAAACTTTTGTTTATATACTATATATTCCAAATAATTCCGAGTACATTTAAATACGGTAAGTAAAAAAAACGAATAGAAAAACTTCAGTGAATTAAGTTGGTATATTATGTTAGTTAGCATTTTAAAACATGACGCGCATAGAAAATTTATTTCTAATACGTCACACATTCTTTTTTTTCAGTAAGTCATATTTTTTATAGAGGCATTATGTCTACACAACTAGTTGATATTCAAATTCTCGGGCGCTCAATAAAAGTTAATTGTCCTATAGATCAAAAAGAAGCTTTGTTAGTATCAGCGCAAGAAATTGAACAACGCCTACAAAATCTAAAAAATAAGAGTGGAGTAACAAATACAGAACAGCTTATTTTTATTGTTTCATTAAATGTATGTCATGAATTAACACAAGAAAAAACAAAAACACGTAATTATGCATATAATATTGAAGAGAAGATAAAAATACTACACCAAACTCTCGAATCGAGTATTACTCGATTAAGTAAAAATGACTAACAGTCAAATCATGCTGATTGAAAAATAATTTAAACAACATGCTTTTATTTCACTATGATAATGTAGAGTGATAATATATATTCAATTAAATTATTTTAGAATGTTCCTTTTAATACTGTATTTCTCAAAAAGTATTTTCATATGATGCTTTAATGAAATCAAATTTTATTTTAAACTGATAATACTTCCATATTTGTTTAGCATATCTTAAGAACTATTAATTTTTTTCTTATAAAAAATAAAAGAACAAAAAACTCAATTGACACTTTGAAAGTGATATTTAAATTTTATTCACTATCCGCCATATTTAGTGAAATTTATCTCAATAAACCTATAAATAATCCAAAGATAAATTAATTTAAAATTCTATAAAAGTATAGAATTATGACTTTTCACTATATTAACTTGTGTACCAAATACATATACATAGTATTCAACATCCAAAAAAATTTATTAATAAAATTCATGAAGACATTTTCCGTCTGTCATGTTTGATTATCTTAATTATAATCGCAGAAAATAAACTTTAACAATTTACTAAAATATATTCTTTGATATTAGATATTTTATCTATATCACAGTTTTTAAGAATAGTATCTATTTTCTAAACTCATTGCACATAAATAATTACAAAAGTGATATCAGGAAATTTAAATAGTTTTTGATGTGAACATTAAAACCATATTGTAATGTCTTTCCCAGTAGATTGATGATATTTTCCACTATTATTTCTTTCTAAATATTGGTATCATAATACATCATTCTCTTTCTATAAATATCAGTGAGAGACATATCTGACTATTTATGATTTTTTTAAATATGTAGATATAACAAAATGCACAAAAACTTAAATATATTTAATAGCAACAGTACATTCATTGCAGTTATTAAAACAAAAATATAACATATAAAAACATTTATACATTAATCTCACGATTGTAATATTTTTATTCTGATAAAATACATAAAATAACAATGTGTAAAAAAAATTATATATAGAATTAAAGCAACGTTCACTTTAAGTAAAAGAAATATAGAGTTATAACAACCCACAATCACACCTTGAAAATTTTTACTTTTTATCTCTTTTTTCAATTGTAAAAGAAAGTAACTTTCGCTTTATTAGATAATGTTATTGTATAGTAAAGAATTCAGGTAATATACAATAATAAAGTATAATTCTATGAATTATCCATAAGTATTTATATAAATAAATAGATAAATAAGAAGTTACATTATTTATTATAATATTATTAAAATCTTTTTACTACTTACCGTCTTAATCAAATGTATATCAGAAACAATAATTTAGAATTTAACTATAATGACTATTGACGTAATATCTAGTATATTTTATTTATTAAAATTTTAACAAATATTACTGTCTCAGTTTACCTTAAAGTATACACTCTATGCAAGATGATCTATTTAAAATGCGCCGAAAAATTCGTCAATCTATTCGTAAAATACGTCAAAAAATGACTACTGATCAACAAAAATTTGCCGCACACAAAATTATACATAATGTATTACTACATCCTAAAATTACCCAAGCACAACATATCTCCTTATTTTTTTCTATTGATGGTGAAATTAATACTCAGCCACTTATAAATACGTTATGGAAAAAGAATATTAACGTTTATCTCCCTGTCTTAGATCCATCAAATCAACATAAGTTACTTTTTGTAAGTTACACTTCTGACACTCAATTAGTGAAAAACCGCTTTGATATTAATGAACCAATCTTAGATATTACTCAAGCTATACCATCTTGTGAACTAGATATTATGATGATTCCACTTGTGGCATTTGATAGTATAGGACAACGGTTAGGAATGGGAGGAGGTTTTTATGATAGAGTATTAGTTAATTGGAAAAAAAAAGATTTTTATCCAATAGGATTAGCTCATGATTGCCAATATTTTAAGTCACTACTACCTGTAGAAAATTGGGATATTTCTTTACCTGAAGTTATTACGCCACAAAAAATATGGCGTTGGTAGTTCTATAGTAATTTCTCATACACTACATACAAATTTTACATCATACTGTATCAAAGATACATCATTGATCTCCTAAGATTTTACATCATAAAATAATAAATATATAACAACATTTATTATATTTTACAGATAAATATCTAACTACATCACTGTTTTGTTTAGTAAAGATTGGATATTATACTATTTTAATACTTAAACAATTTTATGAAGATATTATAAGCAATGAGTATTTATATATACTACTAAAATTTCTTAACAGTTAACAAAAAATAATATTTAACTATCATTAAACATGAATAACTTATCTTACCACTTCTCAGTGTTGATTTTTATGAAAAAAATATCAATGTCACATTCATTGATATAAAATGATTAGAAAATTTTATCATTATATATCTTTTTTTAATTTTATGTGTATAGTATTGTAAGAAAAATGATTTTAGTCAAAATTCAGTTCAGTAATTCACTATTGCGCCTATATCTTTGAAAATATAATTGGATTATTGTTCTTAAATATTAAGTCTTAATATTAGAATAGCTAATGAAATGAAATTTTAGTGATATAAATAATATAGCTTTACAGTAGATGAAGCTTATTTATACTTTTCTATTTCTAAATAAACAATAGTTAAGTTAAAACCTATAACTTTTAAAAAAGAATTGTAATTTTTCCTGAAACTGATTTTAGAATATTAATTACACTTCACTAACTATATGTATCTTAATATAAAAAAGACATAGCTTGTGTTCTGTTTTAGCAAAACATACCAATGGGTAAGAAAAGAATTTTAGAGAAAGAATGATCCATACTTCATGTTTTAAAACATACTATTTTAAAAAACTATAATAAACCCTATTTTTTTTAAAAATGAACGTTGTTGTTTTTATCACGAATAATAGATAGATATTAACTAATATATAATGTTAAACCTAAAAACAGTTACAGTTAACTAACTTTATTAGTATTATTAAAAAATGTACTAAGTACTAATATTATTTATTAGATATCATAATAACTCCGAATAAAAGAAACATCATCCTCATCAGCAACTCAATTATTAAGTGAGATAATTAAGTAATGATATATTGATTTTTAAGTAAATAAACATAAATTCTCAACTAAAAATTATTAAATACAATGAACAGATTAGCTTTACCAATACGAATAAATGACACTAGAATGAAATCAAACTTCCTTAAATGATATTTTATTTACTACACACTATTCCTCAATATAGTTATTAGCTGTACATAAAAATTAGCAAATACATTTGTAAGATTGCGTATGGTATTAGAACGCTTTTAACATAATCTTAACGTAGCGAAACAGCTGTAGTATATTTATACATTACTTGATAACTACCTCTATACTTATAATAACAATAGACGTATTTTAAACTCATAATTTATCATACTCATTGTCTTGATAAATTAATACTTTTCGATAATCTGCATTAGACTAATTTAATTTTCTACCTTACAGTCATGATAATGTATATTAAAATCAATATTTCATTTAAGATTCAAATTACTCAAGAAAAATGTTACAAAATTTTTGTTATGCTAAGCAAAAAATGTTAGATCATCTCTTGGTTTATGCAATTTTATTATAGATGAATTCTAAGAAAAGTACACTTTTCTCAGGGAAACACTGAGTGTCATTAAGCTTATATCCAGAATCTTTTCAAATATTATTATTTATCTCTCTTTGTAAAATTAGAAAATTATAATACTGAATCAATTCAGAAACATCTTAATAAATGAAATTATTATTGAATAATAACGACGAACGAACACATCATTCTTTTATATCTTCCATAATTTTCCAAGAAAGAACATTATGTATAACGCTTTAAAATTTTTCAAAGAAAATGATTATAACAATAGCTAAAATTTTAGGTATATGCTTAAAATAAAGTTATAATGCCCGCCTCAACAGTATTTAAGATACTAATACCACTGCACTGATCATAGATGCGTAAATAATATTCAAGATACTAATCTTTATCGTAAAAATCGTAATATAGATAAAAATTGTGATATTTAACGGATATATTGCACTAGATACTTAATAACTTTTACCTAAGATTATTCTAATAACTAGAATGACAACATAACTTAGACACGTGAAATATATTTAAACGGATAGAAATTATATTGATAAATAATTTCGAATACTAGATATTAGTGTACTAAGAACAATCATTAAGATAGCAGAATAAAATTAACTATATATTTTGATCTATTTTTTAAAAAATATTCTCGATCATAATAATATATTGGTCTAGAAAATATTGCCAAATATGGAATAATAGTCATGAAGATTTCAAGACCACTCGATTTTTATTTTATAATTATTATTTACTTATTATGCAAGAAATTAAATATTTCTCTTAATAATCGAAAAGTAAATACATTCATTAAAAAGTTTGAAATATTTAAAATAAGACCTTTATAATTAAAAACTGCAATAACAAACATAGCTCACATGCTAACAGTGAGAATCCTAATTTATATTTAACCTATCAATCAAAAATTTTTAACGAGCTACCAAAAAATTTTTCAGATTAAGATGTTAACTATTTATGCAATAAGGAAATATATAATGTCAAGTAAAATATTTATAGCATTTGATTTTGGTATGAAAAATATTGGTGTTGCTGTTGGTCAAGAAATTACAGGAACAGCCAGCTCACTTTCTTCACTAAAAGCAAATATTGGATTACCAGACTGGAAAAAAATAGAAAAAATACTCAAAGAATGGCAACCTATATTAGTAATTGTTGGGCTTCCTCTCAACATGAATGGCAGTGAACAACTGGTCACTATCCAAGCGCGTAACTTTTCTAATTGTATTCATCAACGATTTGGTGTAAAAGTCAAACTGCATGATGAACGTCTATCAACTGTGACAGCAAAATCCGAATTATTTAAAATTGGAGGGTATAGAGCCTTACGAAAAGACAAAATTGACTCTACTTCTGCTGTTCTAATTCTTGAAAGTTGGTTTAAAAAAAGCGATTAAATCTCATAGTTTCATTGCTTAATATTATTTTATAAATCTCTACACAGAGAGCACACTCTCATTATACGCTATATTTATACTATGAATGTTATTTCTTGTTAACTTAATATAATAAAATATAATAATTTAACTATTTATGTTAACGCATCCAATGTATATACACATATTGCACAATGTAACTACTTAATATTATCGTTTTTAACAATTTTTAAATCTTTAATATTCTTGAATATAAAAAAATAAGAAAAGTAGTATGAATATTATAAATTATGTTTATTAGTAGTAATAATATAATTTTTCATATAGTATTACAAGGCTGTACCAATCAAATCACTATATGTTTTAATAAAAATTTTCTGATAATCTTCAAGTGTTCTAAAACAACACCATGTAGATAATAGGTTGATTTTTAGCATAATGACATTAACCTAGTTAATGAACCATATTTTGTACGTTACTATTGAAAACATATTAGCATAATCATATACAACTCATCCTTGATTATACAACACCTTATCTTTTTATAATAACATTTGAATTTTTGATTTCATCAAAATAATATTTCTTTAAAATATCAGAACTTTATCAAGTAATGTATTTCAAATATTAAATAGATAATTTACTGTTAAAAGAGCTTAAGATTAAGAGTATTATTTTAATTACGAATATTTTAATCTGTATATTTTATACTATAAATGTAAGGAAAAGTAAAGAAAATAGTTTAACTCTACAAAAAAATAAACTAACATGCAATATCAAAGAAGACACTGGTTTTCATCAAAATTATTAAAAAAATATTTAATGTGTAACAATGAATGCAGCTAAAATTTATAACACATTATATTAGCAGTGATATAATGAAATTTCATGGTTTAATTGTCTTTTTAAAAAAAGCAAGTTCTATACAAAATTACGATTTTTAGAAAACAAAATGAAAACTTTTAATTAACAGCATAAAAAATTCACACCTTATATTTTGGTATTATAATAATTATTCAGTTTCAGTTTTTCATTTTCTGCTATATATGTGAATATAGTATATATAAGAAGATTCTATAACATATTTTACAATTTATAGTGAAGTTAACTAAACGTATTATAGGTATACTGCTTCATATAATTCTTAATATGTACTCTGTAGATACTGTACAATAGCTTGCTATTATTCTTCGTCATTACGAATATTGTTTTTATCCTTTAAGTAAACGAAGTAGATTGCTAATTTTAATCGTAAGCATTGTTCTTATAGAAATGTTTTCTGTTAATTTTATCAGTAATTTTTTAATTACTCTAAAAAAATACTTAATAAAATAAAATTATATTTGTATAACTATCTATATCTATTAAAAAACTATTAATGTCATTCATTCGTCATCTTTAAAATTCATGAATAAATTCAATATATCTACACTAGGTGTGTATAGTGATTGTAATTAATCTATAGACTCATAATTAGGTGTGTTCATAATTAAAAAAATCTTATTATTGCTTTTTCTAAGGAAACTAGTTTAATATCTATTAACAATATCATTGTTAAAACTCAGCAGCTCTCTATTTAAACAAATTAAGCTGATTTTACTGATAATTGTGATATTTTCGTCGATACTTATTCTTCATATTCAAGCAATATGTTCAGTTCACTATGCAGTTTAAAACTCGAAGAATTAGAAAAATATTGATGTACATATCATTTACTATAAAATTTATTTCTCATAGATAAAAATATGATTTAGTTATACTCTAACATGCTAACATCATATGCACTTAGTATATTTCTTTACTTTTCTATAGTCTTTTAGACATCAGTATCTTATTCATTAACCTCCTACACAAAGATAGTTTTAGTTATGCACTGATATTGATTATATGTTTAAACTCATTTAAAGATTACCAAATTTAAAAAAAATTAAAAATAAGCGCTTTGTATTTTAGTAAAAATTTGGTAATGCTATTTATTGGACGTACTCAAGAATGCTGCAAATCCCCCCTTTAAGTCTGTATATTCATATTCCTTGGTGTGAAAAAATGTGTCCATATTGTGATTTTAACTCATATTCTATTCAAGAAGACATACCACAGCATGAATATGTAAAACATCTACTATCTGATTTAGAGAATGACGTGAAATTCATCAATCAGCGTCAAGTTAAAACTATTTTTATTGGTGGTGGTACACCTAGTTTATTCAGTGCTGAGTCTATTCAAGCGCTGATCGGTGGTATTCGTCAACGTGTTAACCTTGATCCTCAGGCTGAGATTACCATAGAAGCTAACCCAGGTACAATAGAAGAAGATCGGTTTTATGGTTACAAAAAAGCAGGTATCAATCGTATTTCTATTGGCGTGCAAAGTTTTGATAGTAATAAACTTATTATTCTTGGCCGAATTCACGGCCCGGAAGCAGTTAAACAGACAGTAAGCTTAACTGCTAATCTTAATCTATATAATTTTAATTTAGATTTAATGCATGGATTACCATTACAAACTTGCGCTGAAAGTTTATCAGATTTAAATCAAGCTATTCAATTAGCACCAAAACACCTTTCTTGGTATCAACTCACAATTGAACCTCATACACAATATGGTACACGCCCACCAATACTTCCTGATGATGATATTTTATGGAAAATTTATTCAGAAGGACACCAGTTGATAACTGAATCAGGTTATCAACAATATGAAACTTCTACTTACGCTAAACCGGGTTATCAGTGTCAACATAATCTTAATTATTGGCGTTTTGGTGATTATCTTGGAATTGGATGTGGTGCTCATGGAAAAGTTTCATTTCTTGATGGACGAATTCTTCGCACAATTAAAACAAAACACCCACGTGGGTATATGTCATGCAATTACTTACAAAAATTGTATGATGTTAATATGCAAGACAGACCTTTTGAATACTTTATGAATCGCTTTCGTTTATTAGAAACTATGCCAAGATATGAATTTAGTCAATACACTGGATTACCCGAATCTGTAATACGAACATCTTTAGATGCAGCACTAGCCAAGGGCTATATCACACAAACTAAACATGAGTGGCAAATTACTGAACAAGGTAAATTATTTTTAAACTTATTATTAGAATTCTTTTTAGTCAAAAAAAACAATTAAAATTATCTTTTATTTGTTAAAAATAAATTACTAATGACGAAAATATACATATATCGTTCTATACATAAATTACAAATAACATCATGATTATTTACTCCTGACTAGTATATAAGGATTAGTTTTATTCTTTTAATAGCTAATTTAAAAAAACCAGCAATTTTAATGAAGGTTTATTACTGCAAAAGAACTTTTCTGTTTATGATGAACACTGCTCAAAATTAGTAGTACTAAAAACCTTTTTCTAACGTTATAGCTTAGCATGGAAGATCTATTGCGATATTTTAAGTTTTTTAGTATATATCTACAATAATAAAAAGTATTCTCAAATTTTTTTCTTAACTAAACTACAGATATTATTTATGAGTAATTTATTTGTATGACATAATTATAATATACTATACTAGTAATGTAGTAATATGAAAGTATGAAGAAAGTGTAGCTATCATTGATAGAGTATACAAAATATAAAAAGAAATGAGAGTTATTTTTAAGAAAAAAATTTAACAGAGATATTGTATTCATTACAGAGTTTTTTATTTGTGAATATGTTCTACTTAACATTTTTTAATCATTCAATAATTGCATTCAGTCTAAAAATTTATTTTTCTATTAATAATATTAAATTATCAAGTTTAATATCATAATGTATTGCGGTATACTGCGCATTATTTTTTCTTTAATCCAGATTATTATTAATAATAATGCATTATCGATTATTATTAATAATAGTACTGTATTTAAACTTAAGCTAGCACTTGCTGGTTTTATTTACACTAATCTCTATTAGATTCTATATTCGTTAAAATCTTTTCAGATTTATTATTATTGAGTTAATAAAGTTTTTATTAATTTATATCAAAAAACATATTTTTTTAGTAAGTTTCAAAACTGTTTTATTTTTTCAATCTCACTGGATTCATATGTTATATTAAAATAAACAAATTTTAGTCAGTAAATTTTAATAATTTTAACAAAAGCTTAATACAGTTAATTAACTAAAAATATGTTTCCTGTATTTTTAGGAATTAAACATTTCTCATATTACGTTATTAAGTTGTTAAATAATATTTAATTTTTACAAAGTTTACTAAGTGTCCTGAAAATTGTTTACCATAAAAACTGCAAACTAGCTAAATCTAACTTTATTATATATTAATAGCTAACTTAACGATTTATTTATTTTAAAATCATGCTGATATACAAAAATTTATTAATTACCTGTCCTTGATTGTTTTACGTCATAATTAATATAGATTGACTTAGTAACACTTCATCTATCTTTTGAAATCAAGGCAGCGATCAAATAAACGTTTTTGTCTTAAACTATTAATAGATTTTAATTATAGTATCATGAATCGAGAGAAAGTAATTTTAGCACCCTGATACTACTAAAACAGGATATTAATATTACTCACTCTTAATCCTATTAGTCATTATTAGATCTCAATATTTATAATCTATCAGCTAATAAACCTTAAAAATCTAAAAATTCATAGTTGATTCTAAGCTATAATTTTAACTTAAATATTTTTTTTATTATATTATCGTCATGATATTAATAAATAACAATATACATTCTTAATAATATTTAATAATTTAAAATAATATTGTTTTAAATTTATTAAGAAAATAGTTTTTATAATAGTAATACAGTATTTCAATACAAAAGATAGCAACATAAAAATTAATATTAAATTATAATTAAAAAATGAATCACAGTAGATGAAATTCTTTTTTAAAAAAATAAACAAATTTCGAAAGACACCTTTAAAAAACCAGAATAAAAATAATCTTTCTAAATTTTCAACTAAAAACAGACAGTACACAATCACTTTTTAATGCCTTTAAAGACCGGTTTCCAACAAAACTTGTTTAAATTTATTGTATCTTTATTCTCTACGTATAAACTATATAAACATACATGAACACTTTACGAAAACTAAAAATAACCTTTAAAAACAAAGTGATACTTTATAAAAGTATATAAAATATATTTATGCTCATTTTGATTATAAATGACTTCATAAAAAATTTTACTATACTCAAACTATAAAATACAATCACTCAACTCTGAGTACTTAACACTCTTGAAAAATTACTCAACACAAAATATCTAGATTTTAGCGTTTCTATCACGAAGCTATATTGTACAACTTATTAATATTTTAGTGTATCACAATACATTAAATAACAGGTAAATATACTTAAGTGAAAGTAGAGATAATTTTATAATACAAAACATGACCTAAAGAGTATAAACTACAGTATTAAACTACATAAAATATATTAAATAACATTTAATAAATCTTATAAATTGATTACATCACTACGATAAATTTTAAATGTATCTTATCTTTTTTTTAATTATTACTAACTCACTCTGTAACTATTTCAGCTACTCATTATAGGTAAAATTGTCATAGTTATTAACTGATTAATAGTTACACCCGTTATAATTTCCTTGTGCAATAATGTGACAAGACATTGATCTATATTTATGTCAGAATTTATTGAATCCCAACAATCTCAGATTAATATAAAATAGAGCGCGAAAAAACAATAAATTATATTAAAATATTGAAAAAAAATTCAAAAAACAGATAGGGATTTTAATGCGAAAGAATCAATAACAATTACGTTAATATAATTTCACCCATGACTCAATAAGTAACATAAATCTTTATTGAAAACTAAATATTATCGGTACTAAAACTATATTAAATAAGATTGTTAGCTCTTCCCTTAATTAATAGTAAAAACTAGTGAGCTATGTTAGTGATCCTTAGCTCAATATCAATAACCATTTCATTGAAAAGAAGTATCAATGTTTACTATAAATTATACACGTTAGATCTATTCTTAATTAATTGGAAAATACATCGCTAGAAACATCTTTAGACTCTCTATAGTGTTCTTTCACATAAATAGTTTTAATTTCTACTATGATTTTATTGTACATTTAAAAAAGAAAAAATAATAAGTAATAATATCAATTCTATGCTTTTAAAATCATAGTATATGATATTATATTAAGTAATACTTTACTGAATAATCAAGTATTTTATTAAAAAATTTTTTTAAATAAAATTTAATGTATTAGTTTTTCTCTCGAAAAGAAGAGTCTTATATTCAATCAAATATATAATGGTTATTCCAAGAGCATTTATTACAAGATACACAATTTTTTTCTTCTACGTAAATTATTACATCCAATTTTATCTGAATACCTGACACTATGGTCCATAATATACATAATTGTGATAAATATTGATGAAGGGAGCTACTTTTAAATATCACAATCATTCATTTGAATAAAATAAAAAACACATTTTAATGCATAAGATAGAATAATTCGCATTGCTTGTATTTTAAACATATCTAATACTTGTCAACCTTACCATTACTTTGGTTAGATAGCTTTTTACTGTATTATGGAAAAGTCATGCTAAGTACATTGTACCATTAAAAAGAAATGTTCTAATAACAGATTTTTACGATGTGAAAATGCCATAACACAGAGTAGAGCTATTGTGCAGCGATTTAAATTGATTTCAGTCATGAGAAATTAAAAACTGTACTAGTAATAAAGTCTTTATATATCACCTAATATAAACATTAACCGTTTGACAAACATAAGAATTGTAAGAGATACACTTAAAATAAATAATACAACAATAAATGCAATAAACAATTCGTTCAAAATTAAGAATGAATTCATTGATAACTTAAGTTTATCAAAAATTATATCGTTCATTACAATAAACCTTGCTTAAACCATATTATATTTAATTGTAATTCCTTTTAGAATAACCTGGCTTAACAAGGTAATTATACGATAGATTCACGCAATAATAATATATCAACTACCAGATTCATCTATTTGATTACCAATCATTAAAGTATGTAATTTGTAATCAGTAATTCTCATTAAAAAACTCATGCAACACCTTGAAGTAATACTAATTATTAGTTAACCAATACTGATCATGTATGACAAAATATTTATGCATAATAAAGCAAAAAATAATCCGTTTATTAAGTTCAGAAAACATACTTTCGTTTCATGATTTACAAGACAAGAATTGAATATATCTCTTAAAAAAAAGTTACGAAGAATAAGCAGCATATATCAGTACTAAAATAGTTACACCATAAAAAAAATCACAAATCAAATCCTTAGTATCAAAAAAAATACTAAGTTCAATTTTTAATTTCATTTTCAGAAAGCTAAGATTAATAGAGATCATGTCACTAAAAATATTTACAAGGTACATGATGTTAAAATGAATCAATAGCAGCATTATAATTCAAATAAACCACGAACTAGTGTTACCTACAATACCCTAAATTTTATAGATGTAAAGAAAACAGACTCCACAACAGTAAATAGGATGGAGAAGATGAAAGACAGTATTAAAATAGAAACAATAATACTAACAGCTCAACTTATAACGATTGTAAAAAAAAGAAAGTCATTCATTAACAATATCAATTGATATTTAAATCATTTTTGTAAGTAACGTTATAAATACCACAAACTTTTATTTTTTAAGTCTGTATTTATTTTATTTAATAACTCTTTAGTATCTTTTCGAACAGTAATATTTAGACAAATACCAAAATACTCTAGATCTGTTATTTTCTCACTTATTTATGATAAATTTTTATTAATTATAATATTAAACCAATTATTAGTAACTGCTATATAAAATATAGCAATATGAGCGCTTTGTAAATCAAGAATTTCTGATTAATAATCTGCATAAAAACAGTTATCATTTTTCTAGTATATATTTCTAATGATTAATATTGTTTTGTACGCGAATCTTTTAGAGTTAATGTCTATACCTGACATCAATGCGTTAAAACGATAAAATTTTAGACTAAGAATGAATATATCAAAAAATTAGTGAGTAAATCTACAAGTTGCATGCATTTTTTATAAACAGCATTGAAAGATGAATATTAAAAACTAACAATTTTATTATTTTATCAAACTATTTGAATAGTGCATAAATTGCTTCTATACAAAAACGAAGGGTTTCTTTTTTCATACAGTGGCAAATAAGGCGCGGTGCTGGGAAATAATAATAAAAATAAGTAACGTAGAGAATATTCTCATTACTAATATCCTATTAATGAAAGACATAGTTTAAAAATTATTTAACTTAAAGTTCTAAAAATAATTTGAATCTGCTCACTAAATAATATAACTATTTTCTACGTATACTATACGGTAATGAAAACTGACACACTACTTCAACTGTTTGAATAATAGTAATTTTTATAGCTTCTTCTCTTGATAATTCAAGAATAACATCAATAACTTGTTCAGTAATTTAAGAGTCAAACACAGGAGTGAGTTTATTATATAATAAAACCTATGGTTTCATCATATAGAAAAACGACCAGAAAACTAAATTAAAAAGTAAAAGTTTTAATAAATTTTACTTTTTAACTTAGTTTTTTTGTACGACAGTTTTAATACATAACCAAACTTTGCAATAAAAGTATTTATAATAGTTAAATAAGACCATAAATTATCCTGTTAAAAACCACGCTAACATTTTAGAGAATGATGTGAATATCTTACTCATTAAAAGAATGAAAGAAATTTAATTCTTAATTTACTATATTAAACTGGACTGAAACGTGGTACTGCTAATAAACTTAATACACATACTCAAAAACTCTTACTTGAATCGCATACCCCAAAATAAGATAATGCTTTCTTTAAGCTCATAATTTAAGTAAATATTAAACAGCGCTTGATTAATTCGATAGAAATAATTTTAACTTTTAATTGAATACTGATACTTACAAATAATATATTGATTTAATCAGTAAAGACATAAATCTTTCAAGAATATTAATTGAATAAATAATTCATAAAATTTATTTCTTTTCAAAATCTTCTATTGTATTTAAAATACATACTTTTATACATTTATTTAGTATGTTTTAAAAATATTACAATACATTCTGACATTCTCGTAATCTAATATAAAAACTGTAGTATTTAGTACTACACACACTTAAAAAATAATAAAACACTGAAAATAACACTATTCATAAATAGTATAAACTAAGTAGCAAAATCTCGTTATGATCTATACAAATAATGCACTTATTTTCCTAGATTAACGCAAATTATGAAAATGCATTTATTTAATACACAAGTATCAACACATAAGCACATAAGTTATCTAATCTAATCATAAATATTTTCTCAGAAAATATAGTTTTGTTACTTAGCAGTAGCATTATAATATTTAATAAAAAACATTAATACTTGACAAAATTTTTCACAACACTCACGGAGCAGATAAACCAGTAGTTATTTAAAATTCATCATCATATTATACTCAGTCATTATGATTAATAATAAAATATTAATAATGCTCCATTACTGAGGAAAATATTTCTTTAGTTACTCTTCGTGATTAAGTATATTATATTTTACTTTGTTTAATATTATATCATTATTGATGATTTATCTCGACCACAAAACTCGTATCAAATATATTATATTCTAATACTTTATTCTATAAATTGCAATATAAACTCCACTTTTATTTCGTTTCAGTACGTAAAATAAACCTTATTTATTTTAAATAACAAATATACCTAGACAACTAGAATGTTAAAACTTCAGTGTAGAAAAATCAATGCATATCTCTATAACATCTTATTCTTGTGAGTAAGTTTTTTGCTAAATTAAAAGTACAAAATAATTTAGCATACTATTCATATAATACTTTATCATCAGAAAAAAGAAGATATTATTATTTTAGATGTTGTATTATTAACATAAAATTCAGGTAATTAAACTAATAAAATTTCTATAATTCTTCTTTTTTCTTCAAAAAAGATTTTCTTATAACATAGAAAAAATAATTACGATATAACAAGATAGCTATCTTGTAGTATAACTAATTGAAGATAAAACAGATTTAACACTAGAGCATCAAGAGCTAATTAAATATAATGTGTAATAATTCTTGTACGTTTTATTAAATTACTCTAAATTTAGCTCTGCTATAAAAAAAGATAAATACATAACCTACAGTTGCCATAGTGACTATTAACTTATCAGTTTTTTATAAAAGCAGTATCAATATATTTTAGTAGTGTTAATCAAAGCTATGACATTGATTAAATTTTAAAATAAATCCAAGAGCTAAATTGATATTGATCTTAATAAAAACCTTTGACATTATTGTTCATACTGTTTTCTGTTTTACAACTACCTATAACTACAGTGACTTATATTCTACTAATATAAATACTCATAAACATTACTATATTAAAAATCCAGCTTGTAAATCATAAACAGTATATTAAAATAAATATTTATTAAATGAAAATATTGTTATGATAAGTTCAATGAAATTTAAAAAATAAACTTATCAATGCTTATGCTAAAAATAAGAGACAACTTACCAATCATTGATTAAATAGTGTAAGTAAAATTTTATAGCTATAAAACCGAAATTAATACAGGCGTTAAATTATAAAAATAATAATTCTTATGATGGTTCTGAAACATTTATCATAATAATACATATTAAAAATTATTAATTTGAATAAAAAAGAATAAATTTCATGTTCACCACTATACTACATAATATTAAACATAGCACTATTTTAATAAAATTTTAATTAAAATACTTCAAACGATAACTGCTTATCAATAATTAAAAATATTTTATTTAAAGTTTATATAACTATAACGTAAAATACTCGACGAATAAAAGAACTGATATTCATGTAATTTAATTACATTTATTTTGTGTATATAACTCAAAAAATCAGATCTCTTAAACAAAAAGTCCAATTAGTAATATATAAAATTATTATGTTAATTAAAATAATTTTGAAAAGTAAAAAATCTTTCTTGATTTATAACAATCCATTTTTTAAATAGCTATACAATGCACCTAAATAAAATATATAATTCATATCTTCAAATTACTTAAAACTGATACTTAAATTTTAAGTAATGCGAACATTATTCAGATTAAAAAATAAAATTTTATATAACATTAAATTTAATTAACTACGTTACTATACTGTAGAAATTTTATTTTTATAAGATATACATAATAAATTTTTTAAAAAATTAATAGTCATAAAACATTATGTATTTTAAAATTATAATATTAATAATGAATTATACAGTATCTGTTATAGCTATCGTATTGTAGCTTAAAATAATTTTCCTTAATCTAAAATTATTTTAATAATATTATTTTATTAGATTACTGCTAATAAATATAATAAATAAAATAAAAATAATTTCAAAAAATTTTATATAACACTATATATATTAATATAATATACTTTATCTTTTTGCAGATATATTTAATATATCTTCATAATATATAATGATTGTACAACTTAATTAAGTTATCTCTATAAATAAATCATTACTAAAAGTAGTAAAATCAATCTTATTTCATCTTGAAATATAAAGTTTTACATACTATTAAAAACTTTCAAACATTATTATTTTCATATATCTTTTCAAGATAACTCAGTCTTACAGTAGTGATATTCGTTAAAAGTATTTTAATAAATTTTAATTTTATTACTCAAGATAAATCAAGCGCACATTGCAAAAATGTAATATATATAAATCGTTGCGTTTACTATCGTATATTCCAAAAATCAATTGATCGTAAAGAATAATTTCCTAGTAATTATCTGAAAAAGTACCTTAAATTAATATTGTACACTTTAAATGAAAAACTGTTAAAAATAAAATCACATCTACTAAAATAATCATCAAATATAGTCGGAAAGACCAGCGTTAATAATACTAAATACTAGAATCGTTGTTATAAGCAGCAAGATAAAATATCAAGAAAACGGATCATAATTTTTAAAAACTATAATAAAAAATTAAAAACAGTTGCTGTAAAATAATATATCGCGATAAAAAGCAAATTATCTTATACAATTACAGTAATCAAAATAATCTTGCACGCAAAAACCACCAGAATGGCTTTTAGAATATATACCACCACATATATGCATGCTAAATATATTCACAAGTAATAATTATAAAATACAACACTTAAATAAAAGTATCCAATATATAATATACTAGAGAGTATTATTAATATAGCACAATACAATACACTATATACTTTTAATATAAAATTTCCAAACGTTAAAACAATTCTTACTTATATTAGATTAACAGCAAGTATCATAAAATAAAAAATCAGTAAATAACATTTACATATTTATTTTCAGATTGTATGTTTAAAATTATTATTTAGCTATTTTATACAAATACTAAATAAATTTTCCCCTGAGCTTTCTTATGTAAAATGAGTAATGACAATGCGTTCCATTAAACTCAATTATCACTGATTAGATTATTTTTCATACTTTCTAATACCTATGCATGTGATAATAATATCGCAATAATTTATTTTCTTAAAATCCTCTAAATCAATATTTATTGATAAAATTAGTATTTTAACATATTAACTATCATTCAAGTTGCATGTATTTTATAAGTAAAATTATGCCAGTAATTAAATGCTATGAAACGTCAAGTATTATAACTGAATTTCTAAATGTTCACCTTTATATCTAAAAATTTCTAAATTCAATAATAGATCGTCTATTAAATTTAGCTCTTTCAGAATAGCATATAATCTTAAAGATGTGATTTATATTTAAGCTTTTCATAAATAACATAAACAGAAACACAAGCATTATCATTACTTTAATGCAGCTTGTATAACTTTTTGAAAATCTTTCCAAGCACAATAGCCATTTGTATTAATTGGACAGTTTTTCATCTCTAATGTAATATGTTTTGGTGGTTTTTGTAAAGATAAATAGCTATTGTTTCTTAACTGATCAGCCGTTTGATAAACATATTCTACTTTTACATATTCTTTTTTATCTTTTTTATTATACCAACGTTGGAAAAGCAATTTTCCACCAATAGGTGTATTCTCATATTGCCCTGGCAGCTTATATGGATTGAAATTCATAGCTGACATAATTGATGCTATATTTGAGTCATGACCCACTAACATAATAAACTTCGCAGTATTACCTATGTTGACAGAGGTGAAATTTTTTTCAAAGTAACTTAATAAAGGATGAGCAACATTCTTTGCAATAATTTTAGGAGAGAATAATATTTTTTGATAACTATTTTTCAATATATTTAATTTTTTCCATTTATTTGCAGTATCAACTCTTCCCCACCCAACATGATCAAGAGGAAATCCTTCATAATATTGCAAGTTAATTGCATCTATAGAAAAATTAGCTATTTGCAATGATCCTAAAATTTTTGGTTCTTGATTCTTTTTAATAATAAAGTTGTTATCTTTTAATGATAGGTTACATAACTGATCAATATGACATTTTTTCGAATTTTTAATATTAAGAATCGGGTTTAGTTCATCATAACTAGACTGCAAATGAAGTGCTTGAAAATGTTTCTTCATCGCTAATAATGCTTTTCTCTTAAATTCTACACTGTCATCTGTAACGATCATATTAAAAAGAGGATCTATTGTATCTATCTTAGACCGATGATGAATTTTTATCGAACATCCTGGAAATGCACCTGCTATAAAAAATTGCGCTGTTGCAATAGTTCTTTGTAAGCTATTAGTATATACAAAAAAATCTTTATTTTTTATTGGGCAGATCTCATCAGAAAATAATTTATTTTGATTAATCCATTCTCTAAAATAGTGCCCCATGTACACTTCAAGCACACCCCCTTTCGTTGTAAGATGACCACATTTAGCATCCCAAACTGGCCATTTCTTATCGGTGATTTCATTATAAACAGACGTACTTACAATAGGAGTACGTAAATTATGACGACTAAAGAGTAAAATTTGTTTAAGTTGCATGTCTTCTACATTATCTGTACTAGCAAGTACTGATGATGTCGGTGTTAACATAAAAATAAACAACCATAAAGCCACGATCTTAGCTTTCATATATATCTTCTTAGTTTTATTGTTAATATAACAAACATCATTTAAGATATCGTATACATTAGATATCATAAACTTATATGAAAAACACAAAAATATAATTCCTACAACCATGAGGAAACTTGAAGTATTACAAATATATTTAAATCATTCATTTTAGGATATATATTGATCTATTCTTATTAAAATACTCTTCATATAACTCAGTCTTTATAAAAAAATCTATATTTTTACAAAAAATATAAATTTTCTGAAACAGTATTTCAAAAATAGATTGTTTTAAAATTTTATTTAATTTCTACATTTCACTCATACTAATCACACAATGCAAGCTCATTAATCATTGACAAAAATTAAATAACTATCTCAAAACAAGTGAGAATTATACATAAATATTAAAAAAATACTTATAATAAACTATAAACCTGAACCATTATTCGTACGCCACTACATCTTGCAACTGATAACAATGTGAAATATCTTATATTATTAAAATAATAATATCCTTTAATCTAGAAAATTTAACTAATTATTTTAGCACGATTAAATGCAATAATTAATTTTTTAGTGTAAAATCTGTTAAACTAACGTGTTGCTTTTTATCTAGAATACACTATAAAAACTTGACAAGTGCATTGTTTGAATGACGTGTTAACAACAATACTTTTACTGTCATATAAATCAATGAATCTATTAATAGTTGTCTAAATATTGATGCAACTAGGCTTTAAGTATCTTATTTTTAGAAGACTTACAGGAAAATTATTATTATGAACAACTTTAATTTTAAAATCAAGCCATCATAGTTTAATAAATTGAATATATATTAAAAATCTATAAGTGTTGACTCGATTAAGACCAAACCCTTGATCATGTACTTTACTGTGCAAGCTTAATTACAATTATCGCTTTTCAAACTTTCTAATATATTACGTCACATAATAGCAGCAATGATACTCCGTACAGTTAAGTTGTTTATGTGTAAACTCACCTAACATAGGCAAGACACTTTCTTTTCATACACAACTTTTTACAAGATATACGATATTAAACATTATTTTTATATCAAACGCATTACGCGATAAAACATGGCAATTATTATAACTCAATTTCTATCCAAATACTTCATTCATTATGATTTACTAATTAAATGTAGTTCAGAAATATAATTTTATTATTCAGATAATATAACAAAATTTCATATTAAAACCAACTTCGAGTTGTGTATTAGTAAATAATACAATAAAAAAATCAATACCATTAAATAAACTTAAAAACTTTCTGAATTTATATAAAACGCACTTTCATTTTTACACTATCAATTTTTACATGTCATTTAATACTCTAGAATAATTTTCTCACGAGAATGCATATCCTACATTAAAAAACTGAGTGAATGCGCTTTAATATTCATTTAAAATTCTTTGAGATGGTATGTCTTTAGTTGTACTTACATAAAATCTCTCAATCAATTTTCATTCATTTTCTTAAATACACTTGAAAGAACTACTTTTAATTAAGCTTAATGTATTTATTACAGTTAGTCTTATAATACAATAAAAACCTCCTTTATAATAATAAAATTATATCTTCACTATTAAGTAAATAAAAATAATTTAACAAACTACAGACATTAAAATTAAAGGATGTATATTATTAAATTTCAAATCTATTTTTGTTATTAGTACTTAAAGTTAAACATAAGCCTTTGTTGGTATTTAAAATATAGTCGTTTTTACTATCTTATATTTTTTGATTTACATAATCTTTTCTTTAGAACGCTGTTATTATAAAACCAATTATAAAAGTAAATGATCATAGATTATCTTAATGACACTAAAAAACTACATATTATATTATGATAATTTAATTAAAATATTGCATTAAAAGACACCGCAAATAGTCAAATAAAAATAATTACACTAAAGTTCATAACAGTGTTTAGTTAGACACTGAAGCTCAGTAAATTAAAAAATTTTTTACACAAAAATCAATCAATCTAAAGCTATATATTTAAACATGTTGAACAATAATATATCTACTCTACATTTTCTAATATAAACGCAAAAAATTTAGACACTTTTTCTTAAGTACTTTTTTTTGAACACACAGTTCAGCGCATAATTGAATTGATTTATACTATTTAGTATAGTCATAATTTCATAAATATCACCAGAAACCCTGAACATGGTTACACATTATCAAAAAATTAGTATAATGTGTCATGAATATATAATATCATACTTGTTATCACTGTAAGTATAGTAAAATTAAAGAAACCCGGTTATAGGAATAGGACAATCTCCAAATCTATTTTTTAGTCAGAAAAATATATAAATATATACTTACCTTCTGCAGAAGAATTTAATACAGTTAAAAGAAAATAATATTGAACTCAGCTATGATATATAGATTAACTTATACATACATCGAAGCAATACATTAGTATTTTTTGAAAACAACAAAATAATATTTAATTTTTAAAACAATGACTTACAAATATAAACAACATTATTAACTCTCAATAAAATAAGTAAAAAAAGGAAAAAAGGTAAGTCTTTATATACTTCTATATTTTATGAATGAGCGTGCAATGCATTGATCATGATTTATGATTATCTAATAGAAATTGTAATGCATTCAATTTATTCATTATTAAAATAATTACAACAACTATTTAGTGAGTAATAGTTAAGCAATGAAGATATTATAACCATAAAATAAGCGTTGAACACATATATACTTAAATTTTCTTAAATCTTAAAAAAATAAAATAAAATATATAAATTTTCAAATTATACAAAATCATATATTTTAAGTAAAATAAATAAAATTTTAAACAGACGTTCAACCACTATTATAATAACAAAAACTTTATCTTGTGCTCATGGGCTAGATAAATATCTATTAAAAAATAAATCGTAGAATTCTACCGACAGTTTTAAAATAAACAAGCAACTATTTTTTTAATCAATACCTGAAATTAATTATTTATATCAGTTATAATCACGAAGTATTATAAACAATTTCGTTGAACAGTAATACATTTCTATTTACAAAAAGTAAAAATCACTGTCTTTCTAGTTTAGTTGAACAGAGAAGCCGTTCAAGTAATCATGTGTATAATTTCTAACCATCTATTGTATAAGTAATAATCATCACTAGTGTCTACTTTTATCTCGTTTAAGAATTGCAAAATTAATATCAATAATCATTTGAATAATCTCTACTCTAAAAGAGTATACACAATGTATGAAAACATAGCATTACTGAATAATTAAGTGCTAACATCTACAGCTTGCAGTTGTTATTAAGTTCAAACTATAGAGACTGTTTTCTAAATTTACGATAATAAAATCAAAACTTATTGGTATTCTAAAAATTTTCATTATGAGGTTTGATTACAGCACAATAAACTTAAGCTTAAACTCAAATAAGTTAATATATTTATGCAAACTAAAATCAATCAATAAAGAGAAATCAATGAATAGTCATCTTGAAAAAATCTAAGGAAAATTTATATCAACGATGTTTAATATTAACATCAGAGCACATACAGTCAGTTTTTAGCAACACAATCTGTAGTCAGCTAAAAAACACTATAAAGATTAATAGAATTTAACATATGCACAATGTAAATATTAAATATCGTTTTAAAAACGAAAAACTTTCTTTATTAAAAATAATTAACATTATTAATATTTTATCAAAAGTAATAAAAAGTTACTAAGTGCAACAGAATTTATAAATAAAATAACTATTATTAAGTAAATTTATTAATTTTACAAAACATACTTCTATATTCATACTTTTTGATGCGAGAGTGTAATAAATAAGTCAAGTTAATATAATATTTATATATATTTTTTACCTCATGATATAAATACTTATTTAAAAGATATAAATACTTATTTAAAAGATATAAATACTTATTTAAAAGATATAAATACTTATAAATTTTTTATATTTCTTTATATACAATACAACATGTTCTAAAAAATATGCTACTAGTAATATTCAAAGTATGAATATAAAATAATATTACTCTTTCAAAACGTAGAATTAAAAATATAGCACAGTACGCTAAAACTAGAATGAAAATATATTTAGCAACGTCCATTATTAACAAGAACTCAAGTGCTCATACAACTTTTTTAATTAATCAGTATATATAACTTTACGAATATAAATGTAGCTCTTAAAAAAATTACAATTACAGTAAAAATTTTCCAATATTAAATGATATAGTGTAGTAAACAACTATAAGTGTAACCAACAAAATATCAGTAGCAATAAATAATCTTACATGTAAAAAGATCTCTAGATAAATATTATTTTATATACAATTATTTATATATATGAAATACGTGAAAAATTATAGTAATACAAGTGCAACTTTATGGATAGTCTATATCTATGTGCTAAACGAAATCGTTGATATCACCAAATATAAAAATTTAGAACAGTACAAAAATACAAACTTTTAGTTTTCAATTTAATATGTATTATTTTACTATTATATAAAAATACTATTTTTACTCTTCACGATCTGTTTTGTCATAAGTTAGCATCTTTAAACTCACTTGCCATAAAAATATATATTTATAATAAAATAAGGAATAAAGATGTATCAAGTTATTTATATCGCAAGCTCTTGGAATTATAAAATCCATGTTTGGTCGATGAATCAATCCGGTGAGCTCACGTTATTACAAACTGTAACAACACCCGATCAAGTACAAACAATGGTATTAAGCCATGATAAAAAATACCTTTATGTTGGTGTTCGATTGAATGTTCGAATTATAACTTATCAAGTTGAAAAAACAGGTATACTCTATTTAAAATCTGAAATACCCATTCCGAGTATACCAGTACATTTATCATTAGATCGTAATGGAAAATATTTATTTATCCCATCTTATCATCAAAATAATTTAACCGTTCTACCGATTAATAGCAATGGTATACCACAAAGTGCAATTCATGTAGTTGAAGGGTTAGGTAACCCACATTCTTCATATATTGATATAGATAACAAACAGTTATGGGTACCATGTTTAGGGGAAGATAATATCCGTTTATTTAAATTAAACAAAGATGGTCGCTTAACTGAATCTTCAGAAGATAAAATTAGCACAGAAAAAGGCTCTGGACCTCGTCACATTGCATTCCATCCAAAAGAAAAAATAATTTATTGTCTTAACGAACTCCATTCAACCATTAATGTATATTACAAATATACATGTTATCGTCAAATACAACATATTAATATATATCCGGAAGAAAAGAAAATTTTTTGCTGGGCTGCAGATATTCATATAACACCCGATGGTAGGCATCTTTATGCTAGTGAACGTTCAGATAGCTATATTAGCCATTTCTTAATTTCTAACAATGGAAAAACATTAACTTTAGAAAATATTTACCCAACAGTAAAGCAACCTCGGAGTTTTAATATTGATACTACAGGACGTTTTTTAATTTCAAGTGGTCAAAAAACAAATAATATTGCAGTATCTGCAATTGATTCTATCACAGGAAAACTGACACAAATTAACTGCTACCCAGTGGGAAACAATCCAATATGGGTTACAGTATTAGCTTTTTAAAATGATTGACTAATAAATGTTAATCTCTAAAAATTTTTTAATATAATTACTTTAACATATTCTATCAGAATAATACAAGAATTAAGAATTAATAATAAGTCAAAAATATTTTAAACAATAAAATCATTATAACTAGCTCAGCAAATTTATATACTATAAAAAAGGAAGATCCTTGGAAATAGAAGTCATTTTAATCTATTGAAGAAAAAATTTTAAGAATATAGTTAGAGATTCTATTTTAGCATTATTCAAGATGGATAAGATAAATTTTATGACAATTTATATCAAAAATTTTAAAAAATAGATATACAGGTCATAAAAATTTTACAATGCAGCTAGAGAAGAAAATATAAAATTAAACAGCCCTTGTAGTCAACGCATAAGTTTTACTCTATATCATAGTAGTCACTACATATCATCTCGTATCATCTCGTATCATCTCGTATCATACAAAGTAATTGAAATATATTTTAGTGCGCATCAGATTATTTATATACGTAAAATATCTAAGATAATATCTGTAATATCATTAAAAACTTACTAACTTGAATAACGAGTATTATAATACTCAGCGCGTTTATTACGATAGAGAAACATAATAAATTATATCTTTTCAATTGTTTAAAATATTAAACAATTGAATTTACATTAAATTATAGAGAAAATGTTATTAAATATAAGAAATCATAAAAAATATTTACACATTCTTTTATTATATTAATTTAGTTTTTATTATCTCTTATTACATAAAAACACTTAATAATTTCTAAAACTACAATAACCAAAATATATTCAATCATACTTAATGGAATAATCGTCTTTATAAGAACTAAATATTGTCGTAATAAAAAACATCATAATAGTATTGCATAACATTATATCATTAGTTCTAACATGTATTTAATAAAAATTGTATATTTTTAATCTAAAATCACTTAAAAAAATAAAAAAATTATTCAGAAAGAAGAATAAGAAATAACATTTATAACTAATTAAGTTAGACAAATTAGAATATGAATTCACTAAAAATATTCTATGATGTACTATTTTAATGTGGCATCCATCTTTTTTTTAAGATGGACATTAAACTTCAATATCAAGATCAGCATAGAAGAGTAAAAACGATACGATATTAATCCTACTATGTAGCGTTAATCATCATACTATTTACAACATTACTCGAGAAGTTTTAAAGATCATGAATCACTGAAGATAATTCTCAATTTTCAGTTCTAACCATATAAAATATATGATAAATTATAAACTTTTCTAAAGCAATATCAAAAACAATATTTTAAAAAAATGATGAGTCTTATTCTACACAAAATACAACAATCAATTCTAAAATAATACACGACGATAAATCTTGAAATATTTCTCACAGCTTTTTGTGATTTAGAAAAATTTTTTTGCTAATTTTATATATTTTAATAGTTACATTTTCAAGATTAGAGTAAATATAGCATTTACCATACTTTTCCTATCTCAACTCCATGCATTTAGTATATAGTACACACTACCTTATGAGTAAATATTGAATAAATATCACAACTAACTACTGAAGTAGTTTTGCAGATGTAAAAAATTTTGTGTAAATTACAAACCATTATAAAATTTTTCTATTTATAATTTTATTCATAACGTTTTATTATAATAGGGAAAATCTTTAGTATTTACCTTAATAGTGTAATATCATGACCATTATTCTAGAATAATATCATTTAACACATTTTATTTAATAAATTTTATCCGTATGCTGAACGTTTTTCATATCAATAATCAGAAAAATTATCTTGATATTCCAAACATTTATAACTAATTTCACTCCCATTACTTTAATAAAAATTTTATCTTTACACCTATCGAAAGAATTTCTTTTTCTACAGTTGAGAATATCAATATATAATATTCTTTCTAAAAAATTATGAGGGAGTACTTGAACCAGAAATTGCTTTTTAGAGAGCGTAATAAAACATTAAATACTTGTATATCTTAATTTTTTATTTGCAATTTAATATTCTCATTTTTGATTTAAAAGCATTTAATTTACTGAACTTTTTCTATTGATATTAATAACATTAATTGTTTATTTTAATAAACTTCACATAATAATTATGTTTAAAACACATAATGAATAAATTTTAAAAAAGTATTATTTTATTACCGTAAAATTTATCTAAATAATGTATTATATTTAAAATATGCATTAAGCTACATAATTAAAACACAAGAATCTAATATCATTCTATCCATTAACTATCTGAGTTATATGGTAAATCTAGACAAATAAAATATTAAAATTTCTTAAATTAATTCAAAAAAAATGTATGATTTAGTGCATAATATTCAGATAAATAATACAAATATTTAAATACACGTATAGAAAAATTTTTATATTTTTAACATATAAAGTGATTTTATATCTTTTTATTATTTAATATTTAATTATTATTTATATGACAATGCTTCATAGAAAAACAATAAGAGAACTAAATAAACAGTCCAAATAATGTAAATGTTCGTCAATGCTCTAGTGATGCAAATAAATTCTCTGACCAGTGTTTAAGTAGCAAGACATGCCCGCGTTACTACTTGTAGTGTTTTACATAAATTTAATTACTATGCTACTAAATTGACTAAAAACTTTCCCGAACTTTGCAATAATTACCAAAATATTTGATGTTACCCTTAAATAAAAAAATAAAAAAATGTTTTAGTAACTTTAATCACCTGTAAATAAATTTTTCCAATAAAAATAGAAAATGAAAAGTTATTATTAAAACAGAAGCTCCAAGTAAAAATATTCAAGACAAAAAATAATATATTACTTCTCTTCGTTTATTAAAATATCAGATTATAGATCAACATATCTATAACAGTATTATTACAAACAACTTTTTTAATAACATTAGATATGAATTGATAAATTAAACTATCCAAAAAAATAACGCAATCAAAATTGAGATAGTAAGGCATCTTTCGATGTTATTATACAAATTTTTATAATTCTTAAATGTCAGTTAAATTATTAAGTCTTAAAGTAAGACTTTTGTATTTTTTAAAAAATACTATCCCGTTTTTCGTTACAGGGTTAACTAATTTACTATCGTGATTTTCGATTATAATATTCCATATTCTTTAAAAATAAATTAAAATAAGATATTCAATTTACTAATAGTCCTTTGTAATCTATAAGATTACCACTACTATGTACAATAGTAGTATCTGATAAGTGATATACAATCGAAAGTACTACAAATATAGCTAAAATAAAAAGACGTTTTACAAATTATAAAATAAAATAGAATAACAGCATTACCACTGACTATCTATGTATCATTATCTTCTGGACGAATATATATAAAATATACGTATTACTTACATAACTAATGATGTTATATCTCAAAAATTAGTATATATATAAAAAAATATACTACAAACTATTAGTTAAAAAGTCTTTTTATTAATTTATTGATGACTCGAGTCGTGCAACTCAGCCTTGTACGAGCCTAATGACTATTATTATAAGTAATAATTATTCACTAACTGATAATAAAAAAACTAGAAATATCAAATATAACAGTAAACTAGTACCAGCATGATTTAAAAACACTCAAAACACATCAATCATCTATAGTTACTAATGACAGCGTAATACGCCCGTTAAAAAAGCTTCAGTAGTGCATTAAAACTATAGTTTATACATAAACAATACTGAACAACCTTAATCATATCTAAAATTCCTTCAAAAACTTAAAATAATATAATACAATAAGATAAGTTGATCAGAATTTACTAAATCAACCTTGAGTGTTATTAGAAACAATAAAATTCACTATTTCCGTCACTTCCGACTGTACTATCTTAATCTTTCTGATAATAAAACTAATATTTCAATTTTAATAAACTAAGTTTTTATCACAAAATTCTACTATAAAAATAGTAAATCTGGAAGTCAAAAATAAATTAAAAAAACATAACAAAGATCTATTTATTACTCATAAATAAATTTAAAATTACTTAATTACATGAGAGGCTATATATTGTTAATAAAATATCTTACTTGCGGAATTTCTTTTCTTCTTACGATCAACGAAACTTAGAATGCATACATAAGATCATCTGCTATTAAAGTAATGATAATAAATACTATAGATCATTAATCTGACATTGCAGCAATAATAATTGAAAACATTCATAGTCATCTAAGAAAGATCAAGCAGATTAAATAACATTTTAGATCTTATAAAATATCTAAAATTACTAGCAATAACCTAAAATCAAGATAGAATTAACAATTGTTTAAGTAACGAAACTTTTTTATCCATGTTATTTGAATTTGATACTTGTAATTAAAACATATAAAATATAGCACTTTATTGATAGTTTTAAAAATAAACTTTTTATTATTTTGTTGAATAATATTAAAGTGAACAACATACTTAAGCTAAATAAAGCTAATGCCAAATAAATAAATATCATTAATTACTAACTTGATTTTTTTAAAAAATATACCTTTATAAAGTATTTATAGCACTACGCATATTATATTTTCTTATAATACTATAAAGCATATGAAATCTTAAGTTCATTAACTAATCATTATTTATTTAATTAATATATTAATGATCTTGTATGCGAGTATCATAGACTTTATATGTGTCCGTTTTCTTCGTTTATTTATGCGTAATATAACATGAATGAGTTGTAATAAGTAGTTGAATATATTTATTACATTAATCGAATCATACTTGCAGTATGCCTTTATAACTCTCTATTAAAGAGAGAAGCAATATTTTTTGATTTGTTAGCAGAGATGTTAGTGTAAAATATTATAAAAATTATATTGTTACACACATTCATTCTAAAAATTAATTTGTATTTTCATAAACATCTTTACATTGACAATAACGGTATTTATTTTCAATTAATAACTTTAAAATACTAGTGAAATATTGTACGATGATTTATAATTATACTAAATTCTAGCTATAGAATGGCAAACAGTTTATGATTAAAAGAGTCAACTACTTTATTTTTACTTGAGTAACACATTACAAAACATATTGTAAATTCTCTTCTATCAAAAATTATGCAAATTTAAAATATTATTTTATTCACTAGTGAATAAAATAATTTATATCGTAATTTCTATAAATTAATGATGCAAGTCATTGACCATTTTATTTTTCACCATATTTTATATATGGTATTTTTTATAAAGAAAATCAATACAATTAATGCATGTACTCACAAAACTGAACAACAATATACTTTTATACAATAATTACTTTAAGTCATCACTCTAATTCTCTTATTAATTATTTCTTGTACATACTTAAAAATATATGATACATTACAAAAGCATATTAATTTATTAAATATTTATTTGTAAATAAAAATAATAATTAATAAAAATGCATTTTATTTAATTTAATCATAAAATAAATTTTATAAATCATAGTACTAGCTAATGCAAATTAGATATTTTACTTAATATAATATATACAATATAAGGCTAAAAATTCCTAGAAGGCATAATATTTATAAAGTAACATATATTATTTGTAAATTTTTAAATTTAATAATTTGGTTACTTAACCTGTTAAGTACTACTTACACTAAATGCTTTATTTGTTTGTAAAAAATAATATAGATTCCTGATGCATTGAAAATATTATCATTACGTTTAAAGTCGTCTTATAATGCATCCCTCGGAACCACTAAACAGTAACTTAAACTAAGTACTGTTTAGTATAATAGAATTGAAAATACAAAGTTAACATTCTAATTTTAAAATAAGAAAATATAGAAACTATATCTATTTATTAAATGGTATAACATTTAAAAAAAGCTACCTTTTGTTCTTAATACAAAATTCTTGATGCTAAAATTGTATTTTCTTCACAAAAAAAGCAAGTGAAACGTATCTTCTTCTATCATTCATTAATAATAAAAAAATGCAAAAAAATGAGTTAGCTCAACAAAAATTTTCTAAAAAAACAGATCGCATCTTAGTTCACAAAAGACTAATTATTCTTAATACTGATCTTAAAAAAGAAAATATAGAAAAAATCATCTTTTATATGCAGTCATAATGATTTGCTTATACCCTGAACAACTAGCCTCTCAGTTGCAAGACTCTCTAAAAAACCGTTATCTAATATGGGGGAATGAGCCGCTTTTAATTCAAGAAAGTGAAGATGCGATCCGTAAAACCGCAAAATCTCAAGGATTTAAAGAACATTTCACTTTTTCTCTTGAGCAACATACTGATTGGAACGAAATCTTTCATCTCTGCAAAACTTTTAGTTTATTTTCTACACGACAATTACTAAAATTAATTTTACCAGAAAATGGCCCAAATATTTCTATGGCGGGAAAACTAACTCAATTATCTCAGTTACTTCACTCCAATTTACTATTATTGCTGTGCGGAAAAAAAATAACAAAAATACAAGAAAAGAGTGATTGGTTTAAAGCTCTTAGTTTCGAAGGTGTATATATCAGTTGTTCAATCCCTGAATATCAACAGCTCCCAAAATGGGTAACCAAACGTGCGCATGGTATGAAGCTTATTTTAGACGCAGAAGCGAATCAATTACTTTGTCACTGCTATGAAGGAAACTTGCTTGCATTATCTCAGGTGTTAACACATCTATCACTACTTTTCCCCGATGGAAAATTAACGCTTTCACGTGTTGAAAGCGTAGTTAATGACTCACCTTATTTCATGCCACATCTATGGATAGATGCAATGTTAGAGGGAAAATTGCAGCGTGCATGGCATATTCTCAAACATCTCGAACAAGAAAACATCGAAACAATTATCTTATTAAGATCTATTCAGCGTACATTGATGCTTTTACTAACGTTAAAGCGTCAATCTAAAACTATATCATTAAAATTATTACTCGATCAATATAAAATCTGGAAAAATCGCCGGTTTTTGCTCATCAGTGCTTTTCAACGTCTTAGTCTATACCAATTACAATCTGCATTTCGTTTATTAATGCAAATAGAGCTAAATCTTAAAAAAGATTTTAGCTATTCTGTATGGCTTAATTTACAATCTTTAACTACGTTAATATGTGCTAATTCTTTACCAAGGAATTTTATTTATACACTTTAAACGTAAAAATATGTAAATTTAGTTTAGTTAAGATATTAAAGACATCTATTCACTATGAATATTTTACTCTGTCTTAGTATTAAAAAAATTAAATTCAGTTATAAAATGATTCTCGATACTAAATTATAGCGTGTAATATTCCTTATAACTAAAATTAATTCTTAAATAACAATTTAATATCTTAAAGCTTAGCTACACAACGTTCTGCTTACTATTAATATTACAGGCATTATGATAGCCCTTTATTTTTAGTACAGCTTATATAGTATCATTTCTATTCAACAATAATAATATTGCTATCAGATGCATAAATTTAAACCTGCACAGAAATGTTTAAATATTTTTATCATTTTTTTAAGTCTTAATTAATATTTTGAGACAAAATACCCTTAAGATTCAATAATCTAAGGCTAAGAATAACGTTACAATATAAAATATATCATTTTTATCTCAACGATTGAAAGTACAATATTACAAACATGTTACATATACTTTTCTATATAAACCTTATCTATTCATGCTGTTTTATGAATTGCATCAATTGTTACATAAGCTAAATCTATCAAAACATTTTCTATCTATAATATTACAAATTATTACCAAATATTTTATAAGAAAACATTGTATTTTAGCATAATATTTTATTTTATGTTAAATGCTTTTATCAGAATCATCACTTTTCAGAAGAATATTTCTATTCTTAACACTTTAAATAAATAAGTGTTCACAAAGCGCAGTTGAGTTTTAAATACTACGAATACTTATTTAACCACCTACGCTTACAGTTTTCTACAGTAAGTTTAGTTTTATGTCTGACGTTTTTTGTTCTCACATTTTTAATAATATAATTACTGGCACTATAAAATATCTCATAAGAAGATTGTATGTATATCTGATTTTTTAGCAGACATTAAAGTACATAAAATACTTGTATAAATTGATTTCTAAAGTTATTGTTCATTATAAAATAATCAGCAATGAGAGTTGAATTATTTTAAATATTTTAACTAATACTTCTACTTTTGAATATTCTCATTATAAAAAATACGTAAAATAAATACGTTTAAAAAATTCTAAATATATTTTTATGTATATCACAATGTTATCATCTTTACGATAACATAATATTAATAAACAAATCATTATTTTGTAACTTTAATCAAAGATTTGTTTTATTAATTAAAGGACACAATCACTTAAATAATTACTTAATGATTTTCACTTACTCATCTATACATACTTAAATGATATTAAACTTTTAGAAAAAATATAAATTTAACTAAAGAAATATACAATAGATAACTAAAATAAATTGAATTTATATCAAATAACTATACTTTATTTCTGATCCTTTAACAATAATCACTCTCTGAAAAATTAAAATCTGTTAACTATTTAAGTTTTATTAACAAATAAGATAGCCTATTCAATAATTACAATAATGTATATTTAATAAAAAGATATATACTAAATCTAAAGAGCTTCTTTATTGTCAGATTTAGGATAAAGGAATCAACAAAATTACTTACTATAAATAATTTTGATGTATTAAAAAATAATATTAAATCTTTAAACAGTTCATTGAAATTATGTATCTACTTTATATAATCATAAGTAAATCACTCCAAACGTATTTTATTTATTACCTCTGAATATCTTAAATATTTTATCTATAATATACAGAAAATAAAATGAATATGTAAATTTTATTTAAAAATTTCGTAAAAATAAATATACCTTTCTTTCTAACCTCACAAACAATGAATTATAAATAAATATTTCTGTCTACTATAAATACAGAACTTTGATAGTTAGTATGTTCTCTTATACAGATCAATCAAAAAAAACGGATACGAAGTTTAACTTCATGCTATACACTTCGCATGAATATTCATTGATTTTAAGTGATTAAACAGATATACACTCTTATAAGCTATCATTACACATACGATTTTATAACATTTACATCTTATCTTGATGTTTGCTCTTTAAGAAAAATAAAATAAGTATAAAAGTGCATGAGTTAAGAGTTATTTTGTCCCTTGCATATATTGTTATATCAATTTACAATATTAAATTATATTTATTTTATTATTAGAAGTTAAAATTATTAAATTACGTTTTAATTAATAAACTAAGATAAACATGCCATTAGTCTCACACAATCATTCTAATTATTAATCTTAAAAATAATTTAAATGCTATATAGGTAAAAATATTTTTATAACATACTTTCAAAATAAGATCATTACATAGTTAAAATAGCATAATCTTCACCTATGTATGCTGTCATTAGCAAGATAGATTATTGCTAATATAAGTAAACAATTATTTCTTAATGTATAGTAAAATTAGTATAAATTACTTACCATAATGAAAATTTTTCATATAAATTACAATCGTTGCAATATACATCATCTAACAGATGATTTTTAAAAATGAAAATAAAATAAATTTTATCTAAATAAATAATATATTATTAACACTATTAAACATCATACCCATTATACCTTATGTTTATATCTGGGTTTACATAACCAATCTAACTGAATAAGATATTATTGATACTACTCATGAATAGATTGAGTAATTATATAGAGATAACTTGAATAATTTTATCTATAACTCTATATCATTTAAAGAAAAGGTGCGCTTCTTGCAAGGAATTCAACTCCAACAATTTATTATCAACCAACTTGATTATGGAAAAGCTAAAGAGATTATTTCTATTAATGTCCATGGAAAATCAAGCATTACCGACAAAATGATTATTTGTACAGGAACATCAAACCGTCACTTAATATCTATAGCAAACCGATTAACTGATGCATGCCGTAAAAATAATTTACAATTTCTTGGTATTGAAGGTCAAGGTGTTTCAGACTGGATCGTTGTCGATCTTGGTGAAGCAATTGTTCATATCATGCAGGATGAAAGCCGTCGCATGTATGAACTAGAAAAACTTTGGAGCTAAATATGAAGTTACAATTACTTTCTGCAGGAACTAAAAGACTACAAGAGATTCTAATCCAGATTTATGAATGATCTTTAACGTTTTCAAAAAAATACTATTTTACTACTTAACATTTCAGAAAAAATAAAAATGTAGATTTTAAAAGTGCTTTAAAATACGAAGATAAAACACAACTAAAATGAGCTATGTTCATTCTGAATATTAAGATGTAGTGCTGAAAAACATATAACGTTTTCTGACACATCTAATAAAACAGATAAATATAGCTTATTTAGTACACACCTAATAAATTTTTATTATCTTAATGTTCTGCAGATATTTAGTTATGAAATCTCTAACATCAAGAATGTTCCTACGTATCAACGACAGTGTCAAATAACACTTATTTACCCGGTTGACAATAAACTCATCATTGTTGTTATCGTAAAAATATGTACACGGGTTCATGTGTTAATATTCTAGTCAGGCATATATTCAATCATAATTTATTAGGTAACAATAAATTAAAACTCAACAAAAAATATACAAGATTATATAAAATATAACAATTATAAAAATAAGAAACATATCACACTCAGTATATCTATATATAAATATGATTATGCTTTAAATATTTCTCTTTTCTGTCTCTACATAGAATAAAATAAGATAAATCACTACAAAATTTATAATTATAATTATGATAATACCAATATCATTTACAATTCTATGAGAACATTACGCTTATACCAGCATTTTCTATGTTATCTTATTAATCGTTATTTATCTTTATAGATAAATAACTAAAATACATAAAACGCTAAATTTAGCGATAATATGATTTACTTTGAATCTACTGGAGTTGGTAAAATAGCAGTACTAATAACAGTTTAATCGATTAACTAATTCTAACAGCTATACCTATTATGCAAATATAATCATTAATCTTATGGTCTTTATTTCTACTTATATTACTTATTGTCTTAGTATTCAACCTTGAAAGTTGCATGTGAGTGGTTACATCTCATTTTTAATCTATTGTTAACTAAAAAGAGTCAGAAACTCAGTACTTTGTTGTTATTGTCATTTATTACATATTTTTTTCTTCTGCTTCTTTCATTTTTTTTCTTAAAATATACTTATCATATAGAGCAGATAATAGTATTACTTAACCAAATAAGAAATTTATTAAAACACTGATTATGTAATTCAATTTATAGTTCCTATTAATTTAAGAAAATTAATAGAAAAAGTGTATTAATGATTCTAAGTATTATCTTTTCTCTTGATCATGCGAGATAATATGTTATAGACAATACGTAAAATACGTTTAGTAATACAATATTTTATTTTTTATGTCTTTATTTTAAAATATAGATATAAACAATAATATATATACTTTTTTGGTATATTTTACTTCTCGTTAATTATAATGATTCAACACTTATTGTTTGATGACTAGATTTAATATTGCAATATTTTTACAGATCCAAAAGATGACTTTTAAAAAATTCATAGAAGCAATGTAGTGATTATACGTTGCAACACAAACTAATGAAAATTTTATTATTGTAATCTTCAGTGTCTTCTTTTCTAAGAAATAATCAATAGCTTATCAATATATTAGCTATATAAACCCCTACGTAGGTATACATTAAGTGCTGAGCATTATTACTTTTATTACCTCAGATTACATAGTAAGTATACTTATTAAAAAAAATAAAAACACTAAATGATGTATGAAACATTACACTCATAACAATTAAATGATGATTCAATCTATAGATTTAAATCCACAGAGAAAATTAACTAATTTTACTACTAACAGTATATCTAAAATTCTTGTAACCGCAATTTATGTTAATATAACTAAAAGTACCACATATTCATCTAATTGTTTCTAGTTAATAATAAAATCCGTATTTATAAGATAGAAATGCACCGAGTTTTACAGGTAGTTAAGAAATAATTAAATATTATTACCAATAATGTAAATTAAAATAGATGCCATGTAAGTATCCTAAAATAATTCAATAATAAACTATGCTAATATTAGATCTACTGATTTATAAATAAAATTATTGACTTCAATATTTTACTTATTAATATTAAGATTCAAGAGAAATATTTACGATAAAACAAGTTACCTATGTTAAAAAAGAGCTTTAAACTAAAAATTTTTAACATGAATAAAACTTAGTTATTGCAATCTAAATGAAAAACACTTCAAATTCATTTAGTTATTAAAAGAAGTAATTTATTATAATTTAATACAGTTAGTTATCACAATAATTCTCAATCTATACACGATTTATACACTACAGTTAACAGTCAAGTACTGTAAATACTTTTTGTTATTTTTCACATTTAGTGATATTTTCCTACACAATTTAATATACATTAAACAATTTAGAGTTATAGAACAAATGAAACTATAGAATGATATTTAGTTTCACTATCTTAAAGATATTCGTAGAATATATTATAAACACCATTTATAAATTTTTATACTTGTTATTTTGATGTATTAACAAATTTTTATTCATGAAAGCACATTTAATACACTAAAAATTTTTAAAATCTCATTTTTTATTCGTGCAATTTTCCATTGTCAGTTGAAGATTATAAAATAAAATAAGAGTGGATACCTTAAAATTTTCTTTAATACCAGAAAAATGTCTCTATGTTACGTTATTTATATAACGCTATATCTATGATCTGAACGTTTTTCGTATTAATAATTATAAAGTTATATTAACATTTCTTAATGACTTCCAATACAAAACTAGTCAAATATATTTTGTTAATACCTCATATAACAGGTTAAGCTTTATTCCTGATAATTTTCAAAGTTTGAATATACGATATTCATACTATGAAATATTTTTAGATCCAGTCCTATTAACAAATGCTTTTAAAGAAAAATAATAATAAAAATACTGTATACACATCAATTATTTAAATTTTAAGTTATTGAAAAACTGAATTTATTGAAATATTTTTTCAACTAATTTTTATTATGTAAGTTATCATTCATCACAATATAATATATAAATATAATTATTTTTGAAATATTTCGAATGAACTCTCTCAGAGTATTAATAAGTAAACAATACTTAAACATATATATATTTTATACTTGTAATAAAATTAGATTTAAAATATATTTTTAAAATTAATCATTACTTAATATTTATTTCTATACCAAGATTATAGTAGAAGATTTTATTTATAGAAAACTATTTAGTACATAAATAAAGATTAATTATTGCCATATATTATAGTCATGTTTTTATAAAAATGACATAATTGCATTGTAGTTTACTATCTATACGAAATCACATAAAACAACTGATTTTCTAGATAAAATCAAATACTAGTTATTTCCCAGTAAAATCAACTACTATAAAATCAACTACTAATAAAGTCAATCTTTTAGCATCATAAGACATACTGTCAACACATACACTGAAACAATAAAATAATACATTATAGACTTTATGCATTCAATTTCACACAGCGCAATCAACATGAAGTGTAGCAAGTTTATACAGAATGTTACTATTTAATAGTATGTTTTCCTGACCACAGAATTTCACAATTTTATACTATCATTAATTGAATTGCAATCTTGCGCGGTCTATGATTATTTAAAATTATACTATACAAAACATAATCAGCATATACATAACGACCTAAGTAATAGCTTGACTACTAGTCACAAGGCTATCTTTTTGAGATAAACCTAAAGTTTTACGTACAGAATTAGCGACATACTGTGTAATAGCTTTAAAATAATGGTTATTATTTATAGCTACTATAATCGCAGAAGTTGTATTTTGTACTGATAATAAACTATTGGTGTTATTTTTAGTAGAATCAATAAATAACATCTTTCTTTTCTAATATTATAACGCGTGCTATTTCACTTATTAAAGGCGTTACGATCGATACCCAATTAATTACATTTTGTTTAGATGTTATCGGAACTTTATCTATTGTCGAAAGCTTTGATAATTTTTTCATTGAATTTGTCGATCAGACAGAAGAATGAGTTTTAATACCTAGAATACCGAAAGAGTAGCATTCTGCTAAAGCTATAGCAAATATCGCTATTAATAGCGATTCACTTTACGATAATTTTCTAAAATTGTTATATTAAAATATAGAAATATAATTATTTCTGTGCTATTGATCACTCATTTTTAATAACATTAATGATGTGAGTGTTACAGTAATTTTTGATCAATTACATACGCTAGAAATTTTTACGTTTTAATTATTATTAATAATTGATCACTTAAAAATTTTTACTTGCAAAAGAAAACGCTATTTGATAATAAAATTTTATTAGACGCAAATTACTTTTGCATCCTTAAAAAAATAACTGCATTGAATTTATGTAAATGTGTTACTAAAAAATATTTACTATGTAACTTTTACTTTGTTAATAATGGTCCGAGAGGACGTCCACCAACAAGATGCATGTGAATATGAAGTATTTCTTGTCCTGCATGCTCATTACAATTCACAATTAAACGGTAACCGCTTTTAGCAATCCCTTCCTGTTGAGCAATTTTTGCTGCTACTATAAATAAGCGACCCAGCATTTTCTCATCATCAGAATTGATATCATTTAATGTTGGTATGAGTTTATTTAAAACAACAAGAACGTGAGATGGGGCTTGAGGAGAAACATCACGAAATGCAGTAACATATTCATCCTGATAAAGTATATCAGAAGGTACTTCACGTCGAATAATCTGACTAAACACAGTTTCTTTTGCCATGTGAACTTCCTTTAATTATACATTTCATTTAAACAAACCAGTCTAATAAGTTAGAAAAAATAAAAACTAAATAATTATATTAGCTAATAAAATTGATTCTATTTATAATATACAACATGAAGATTTGAGTTTTATAAGTTTAGACGATAGAATCTAATAATGATAATTTAGTACTGCCAATATTTAAATGAAATAAATCATTAAAATTTTTAGTTGTAATTTGCGCTACATCTTCCGTGCTCACACCCTTCAAAATACCTATACACTCAACAATATCTCTAGCATAAGCAGGTTGGTTTTCTTTTCCGCGATGTGGGGTTGGAGATAAATAAGGCGAATCAGTTTCAACTAAAATTCTATCAAAAGGAACAAACTTTACCACTTCACGAATTTTTTCTGCATTACGGAATGTTATAATGCCTGAAAAAGAAATATACATTCCTAGATCAAGTAACGTACTTGCTGTCTCTTTGTCTTCTGTAAAACAGTGTAAAACACCACCACAATCATAAACATGCTCTTCACGCAAGATAGATAGAGTATCTTTTTTAGCATGACGGGTATGTACGATAATAGGCTTATTCACCTGACGAGCAATTCGAATATGTTGACGGAAAGCTTCTTTCTGAAACAGAAAATTTTCTTTTTGAGAAAAATAATCTAGCCCTGTTTCACCTAAAGCAATAGATGTTTCACAAACAGCCATCGACTCTAAACGAGAAAAATCATCTAGCTCATTTAAATTTAATGGATGAATGCCACAAGACAATACAATATTATCGAATTTCTTAATTAAGACTTTTAAACTATCAAAACCGTTCAATGTAGTAGAAACAGCTAATATACACTTAACATCTCGTAAGGATGCCTTGTTAATAACATCATCGATGTTAATATGTAATACTTCATAATCAAGACAATCAAGGTGGCAATGTGAATCAACTATAAACATATTTCGCTCTTTTTATCATTTCAAAACGTTAGTAAAGCTTCCCATGGTAATAACTGATTTATTAAAAGTAATTCTTGATTAAGTCCAGGAATCGACATTAATTGTTGACGACAATGCCTCCATGATTTATAAACATAAAATAGTTGTGAAGTTGTCATTTTTGAAGCTAAAACATATAAAAGTGGAAATTGATCTTGATTTACACAAAACTTTACCGCTTCTTGTTTTAATTTTATGCTATCCACAAATAATTCAAGCAACCAATTAATACAAGTAACAGCGTTAGTATTATTCATAATATTCAATAATAATAGCATATCGTTGTTATTTAATGCGTTTAAAAGCCCATGACATAATTCACTTCGTTTTTGCCAATGTTCAGGTTTCAATAACAACATAGCAGTAACAGGAGCACCTTGACACAATTTTAATGCCGTTACTGCATCATCGTCATTTACACTAGGGATTTGTTTTTTTAGCCAGTGCAATGCTATTTGTAATGTAGGTGGGTGTAAAAAACGATAAAGACAACGACTTCGTAATGTAATAAATAAATTATTCCAATTTTCACAACACAGTAAAAAATAGGTTCTCTTTGTCGGTTCCTCTAATATTTTTAATAATGCGTTAGTAGCTGCATTAGTTAACACTTCAGTTTTCCGAATATAAACGACTTTTGCTCCATTTTGTTGAGCATGATTGTTCAAAACTTCTATTAGTTTACGTACTTCATCAACACCAATAGTAATTGTGTTTTTATTTAATTCTAAGATATGATAATCTGGATGAGTCCCTGCTAACATTAGTCGGCAGCTGTGGCACACACCACAACTTTGAAAATCGTTCGTATTTTGACAGATTAACCAACGACTCAAACCATAACATAAAATACTTTTACCATTTCCTGAAGGAGAATGCAATAATAAAGCATGATGTCCAGCATTTTTCTGATAAGACATGATCAATTGACGATAAGTTTGATTTAACCAAGGATACCAGTTCATTTTTTTACTTACCTACCCAACCATTTTTTAAGGATTTTACACATATCCTCTTGTACTTTTTCAATATTTTTAGTAGCATCAATAATAAAAACAGTCTCATCATCAGCAGTCAACTTAAGATAACTATCTCGTATACGTTCAAAAAACTCTAGAGATTCTTGTTCAATTTTATCTAATTTACCCCGAGCACAAACACGCTGTAAACCAAGGTAAGGGGGTAAATCAAGATAAAATGTTAATGCTGGTTTAAACTCACCTAAAACTAAATCACGAAGAAATTTAAGTAATTTACCATCAATACCACGCCCACCCCCTTGATAAGCTTGAGAAGACAAATCATGCCTATCCCCGACTACCCATTTCCCAGCTTCCAACGCTGGTTTAATAATAGTCTCGACTAATTGAACACGCGCAGCATAAAGCATTAATACTTCCGCTTTATGCGTTACTCTTTCACCCAAAACACCCTTCTTGATCAGTTCTCTTAATTTTTCTGCTAAGGGCGTACTACCTGGTTCGCGAGTAAAAATGATATCTTTTATACCTGCCTGAGTTAACATTTCAACAATGACATTAACTGCAGATGTTTTACCAGCTCCCTCCAATCCTTCAATAACTATATATTCGTTTTTCATTTAATTTATCAAATTTATTTTTTCAATTTTCCTATGTACTTTTACAGAACAATTTATAATCATAAAAGCTATAACGAAATATGTGCCATTAGCTCCATTACCAACAAAATATAAATAATCTGTTTTAGCTGGATGCGTTACAGATTATCTCGAAGATAAGGTTGAGGGTAAAAATAGACGTAGGAGGTCATCTGTTAATACAATATTTATTGTATGGAGTATAACTATTTAAATTACTCTGATAAATTTTAACACGATATTATTTTCCTAAAACCATACATCACAGTTAAATTAACTTGCAACCGATTTTTTTCTTTAATTAATTAATAAAAAGAAAAACTATAGTTAATTCACTTTCAACATTAGTTTTTCAATAATTGAGGGAAGATTAGTATTTCATAAATATTTTATATTGAAGCTTTTCACCACCCAAAAGTGTCATCAATATTTTTCATTCGTTGATATGTGATTTTAAAAATACTAATACCACTGATATTTACAGTATATCAGTCAGTATCTTGATACAAATCTTTCAAGTAGATTATAATTGCTAAATCTAATAAATATACAAAGTTCTTTTAAAAGTTTATCTGTTAATTAATCTTTAAACAAATCGTGTTTTGTAAGACACTCATCCAGTTAGATAAACGATTAGCTTAAAAAACGAATTAAAATTGAGCTTTTTTATTACTAAAAATCAACGATAGAATCTGTTCAGACATTTATGTATGATTGTAAAAGATCGTGCTTATTTTGATGTTTCTAAACTAAAATACAAGTGAAATAACTATTGAAATTTATTATTTTTATTAAAAATTTTTATTTCAAACAATATTTTAAGAGTACATTTCAACAGTTACGACTAGAATTTGAAAAATTTTTCTTGTGTTGTATTTAGAATAGCTATCACATAATTTAACACTTTCTAATATATATAATAAAAAAGCGCATAAGAGTTCATTCTACACTATACTTACGATAAAATTTTCGTTACTTATGCCATGCAGCAATTAATAAAATTATTTTTTTAGAAACATAAACGATTTTAAAAATACTTATAACTAATATTATTTAATATGATTCATGTTTTTCATGTGTAATTTTAAATATCGATAACATGCACATTAACCTGTGAGCAAAAAGTATCATATTCTCACATAATAGTAAATTTTTAAAATATTTAGCTTCTGAAAAATTACAGACTCGTTATAGCATGAATGATAATTTTTTTAATTCATTATCTAATAAGATAAAATATTAAATTTATTGCAATTACAATTAAGTTTTTCATTAACAGCATAAAATGCTCATCATAGTATTTAATTAAATTATTTTTAATATAAATTTCCAAAACCTCATTAATTGTTTCTTTATTGATTTCTTAGTAAATAAAATTACTTTATACTGATTAAAATCTATATTATACGCTAAATAAAAACTATTTCTCATTTAAATAGAACTAAAAGAAGAGGCAAGCCTCAAATCTTAAAGACTTGGGAAAATTCAGGTAATAGCACAAATCAATATAACCAATCTAGTATGGCTACAGCTGATGGAACTATAAAAAAATTTTAATTATAGCATATTAGAAAACAATTAACTATATAACATACACATTATTAATATTTCTATGAAGAAATATATTAATTTATTTCTCAATTTCTTCTTAATCAAAGTATGATAAATCGAGTCACATTTTTGTATTATATAAAATATATAATATAAGTAATCAATGGTATTGACATTATTTTATACTGCTCGTAATTTTTACTTCACTCTAGAGAAAACCGTATACACTGGTAGTGTTAGTCCAACAATAGCGACCGCATTATTATTGACAATAACGACGAAAAATCAATGAACCATTCGTACCACCAAAACCAAATGAATTACATAAAGCATACTCTATATTCTCTACTTTTCTAGCTTTATTAGGAACAAAGTCAAGTTTACAGGTTTCGTCTGGATTATCTAGATTAATCGTTGGGGGTACCACTTGATCACATAACGCTAAAATAGTAAAGATAGATTCAATCGCACCCGCCGCCCCTAACAAATGGCCAGTCATCGACTTAGTAGAACTAACTAATACATCTGTATTTTGACCAAAAACAGAAATAACTGCTTCTGCTTCCGCACAATCCCCAGTTAATGTTGATGTTCCATGAGCATTAATATAACCTACATCACTCGCTAAAATACCTGCATCATTTAAAGCATTCATCATAGAAAGTGCTGCACCTTTACCATTTTCAGGCGGAGATGTCATATGATAAGCATCGCTACTCATACCAAAGCCTACAAGTTCCGCATAAATTTTTGCGCCACGTAACTTTGCATGTTCATGTTCTTCAAGAATGATAATACCGGCACCGTCACCTAAAACAAAACCGTCACGATCTTTATCCCAAGGACGACTTGCAGCTTGCGGATTATCATTACGAGTAGAAAGAGCGCGTGCCGCGCAAAAACCTGCCACCCCCAAAGGGGTAGTTGCTTTTTCAGTACCACCTGCAAGCATCACATCTGCATCACCATAAGCGATTATTCGAGCTGCATGACCAATATTATGTACACCTGACGTACACGCTGTAGCAATAGAAATGCAAGGACCACGAAAACCATACATTATACTCAGCTGACCTGCAACCATATTAATAATCGTAGAAGGGACAAAAAATGGACTAATTCTACGAGGACCAAAATATTCTAATATTTTACAGTTTTCTTGTATTAAGACTATACCACCAATACCAGAACCGATAGCTGCACCAATACGAGCCGAATTCAATTCAGTTATTTCCAATTTAGAATCTTTCATGGCTTGTGAGCCAGCAGCAATACCATACTGAATAAATGGATCCATTTTTCGAGCTTTTTTACAAGAAATCCCATAATCTTCATGATTAAACTTCTTAACTAGACCAGCAAACTTTGTTGCGTAATTAGTAGTATCAAAATGTTCTATAAAAATGATACCACTCTCTCCGTTACAAACAGCTTTCCATGATGTTTTCACTGTGTTTCCGACAGGAGATAACATGCCCAGTCCAGTGACTACTATACGACGCTTAGACAAGTCAACCCTCCAAGGAGAGATAAGTTAAAAAAAGAACATAGGCGGTCAAGTGACCGCCTATGTATATTTTAAAACAATTACTTAGATGCGTTTTTGACGTAATCAATTGCAGCCTGCACTGTTGTAATCTTTTCAGCTTCTTCGTCAGGGATTTCGATATCGAACTCTTCTTCCAGAGCCATAACAAGCTCGACTGTGTCAAGAGAATCAGCACCCAAGTCCTCAACAAACGAAGCAGTTGTTACAACTTCTTCTTCTTTAACACCTAGTTGCTCAAAAATGATTTTCTTAACGCGTTTTTCGATAGTGCTCATACTATTAAAATTCCTATCAAAACTCGCTTTCGCGATGGTTTTTGTAGTTTATAAAAAACAGGAAAATACAACCTCATTCCAAATTTTCAAACTATAACTTTGCATTAATTTAAATTAATTAACGCTAATAATGTAAATAATTCCATCATTTATTTAGATCATGTACATACCACCATTGATATGTAATGTTTCGCCTGTAATATAACCAGCTTCACTAGAAGCTAAAAAAGCTACAGCACTGGCAATTTCTTGTGCATTACCAAATCTATCAGCAGGCACTTGGGATAAAATGCCTGCACGTTGTTCATCTGTCAATGCTTTAGTCATATCCGTTTCAATAAAACCTGGTGCAACAACATTAACGGTAATGCCTCGGGAAGCAACTTCACGTGCTAGCGATTTACTAAAACCAATTAGCCCCGCTTTCGCTGCTGCATAGTTCGTTTGACCAGCATTACCCATAACACCTACAACAGATGCAATAGAAATAATACGTCCACAACGTTTTTTTACCATAGCTCGCAATACTGATTTAGATAAACGGTAAACTGATGAAAGGTTAGTGTCAATAATTTCTTGCCACTCATCCTCTTTCATACGCATTAAAAAATTATCACGAGCAATACCTACGTTGTTAACCAGTATATCAATACTGCCAAACTGTTGATGAATATTATTTATAGTTTCATCAACTAATTCCGAATTTCTTACATTTAGCTCAAAACCTTTGACTTTTCGATCTAAATAAGAAGAAATTATTTCTGCACCTATTGCACGTGTTGCTGTCCCAATAACAATAGCACCGCGCTCAGCAAATGTTAAAGCAATTGCTTTACCAATTCCGCGACTTGCGCCAGTTACAAGTGCAATTTTTCCTTCAAAGCTCATTATTATCCTCAGGTTTTTTTAATGCAGCACATAATGCTAAAGGATTGTTAGTTGAAACTGCAGTTAAATTCTTAACAATGCGCCTACTTAGACCAGTTAATACTGTACCTGGACCAATTTCAACAATATATTCTATACCTTGAGATGCTATCAATTTTATTATTTCAGTCCAACGAACAGGATTATATAATTGACGGACTAAAGCATCACGAATATTTTCAGCAGCTTCTTCGATCTGCACATCTACATTGTTAATTACTGGGAAATTTGGCTTATTAAAAGTAATTGCTTTTAAAATAATTGCTAATTTTTCTGCAGCAGGTTTCATTAATGCGCAATGTGATGCTATATTAACGGATAATGGCAATACACGTTTCGCTCCAGCGTTTTTACAAATAATACCAGCTCGTTCAACGGCAGTTTTTTCACCTGTAATCACTATTTGTTCTGGAGCATTAAAGTTTCCAGAAGAAACAACTTCCCCTTGCGAAGCTTCATTACATGCTTGTTCAACAGATTTATTATCTAAACCAATAATCACATACATAGCGCCAGTTCCGTCCGGAATAGCTTCTTGCATTAATTTACCACGCAATTCTACTAATTTAATAGCGGCTTTAAAATCGATAACACCTGCACACACTAATGCAGAGTATTCACCAAGACTATGCCCAGACATCAATCTTGGTGTTGCACCATTTTTTTGGTTCCAAACATGAAAAATAGCCACTGATGCCGCCAACACTGCCGGCTGAGTTTGCCAGGTCTTTATTAATTCTTCTGCTGGTCCACTCTGAACTAACGCCCAGAGGTCATAACCTAATACTTCAGATGCCTCACAAAAAGTTTTTTCTACCAACGAATACTTGATAGCTAATGTAGATAACATTCCAAGAGACTGAGACCCCTGACCGGGAAATACCATAGCAAATTGCTTCATATCTATTTTTTAGTACATTAAAAACGAACAAGTGCAGAACCCCAAGTAAACCCACCGCCAAAAGCCTCTAAGAGTACTAATTGTCCACGTTGAATACGTCCATCAAGTACCGCTTCATCGAATGCTGTCGGAACAGAAGCTGCAGAAGTATTTCCATGGCGATCTAGAGTGACAACCACTTTTTCCATGGTCATATCAAGCTTCTTGGCAGTTGCTGCAATAATTCTAAAGTTCGCTTGATGCGGAACTAACCAATCCAGATCTTCTTTCGCAATACCACTATTTTCGAGTGTTTCATCAACAATATGCGCAAGCTCACGTACCGCAATTTTAAACACTGCATTTCCAGTCATTGTTAAACAGGCCTGATCTTTTGAGTTACGATCACGATTTTTCAGCACTAATAACTCACCATATCGACCATCAGAATGAAGATGCGTTGATAAAATCCCTGGCTCTTCAGAAGTACCAATTACCATTGCCCCTGCAGCATCACCAAAAAGAATAATTGTTCCTCGGTCGTTAGGATCTAAAGTTTTCGATAATGCATCAGCACCAATTACTAATGCTCTTTTTGCCATACCCGTTTTTACAAATTGATCGACAATGCTAATAGCATAAGTAAAACCAGCACAAGCAGCTGCAACATCAAATGCAGCACAATCATTAATACCTAACTTTTGTTGGATTTGACAGGCAGCACTTGGAAATGCGTGGGTTGAGGATGTTGTCGCAACAACGATTAATTCAATCTCACTGCTATCAATTTTCGCCATTTCTAATGCTTTTTGTGCAGCATAAAACCCCATCGTTACTACACACTCATCTTCACTTGCAATTCTTCTTTCATGAATGCCAGTGCGAATCACAATCCATTCGTCAGAAGTATCAACCATTTTTTCCAAATCAGCATTAGTTCTGATTTGTGCTGGCAAATAACTGCCTGTGCCTAATATTTTACTATACATAGGTTATTGATCACTCCCGAGTAATACAATATTCAAGCGAACTGTGATTTTATTAAGAACTTGTTTTTACTACTTATAGCGCATAATCAATAGCAGATTTAGATCCCCACATGCATTTTTATACAATCATTCTTAGTAAAAAACCTTAGTCCTAATAAAATACATCATTATATTGTTCGATGTTTAACTCCCTACAACATTTTATTAAACTTTTTTATATTTTTAGCTATTTAAAAACTTACTTTAGTTTATTCTTTTATTCTTTTATTCATTTTAATAATAAAAAAATCACAACAATTGCTTCTTCTATACTTTTCAATATAATATTGATGTAAAATTTATCACAGAAATACATTTTTTTATCTATTATACAATTATTGCCTATAATATAACCGATATTATTTATTATCACAATTTATTTCAGTGCTACGGTAAATACACTAATTTTATCAAATCCTTCACTTTCTTTTGTGTCAATATTTAAAAAACGATTTTCATTGATTAAATGTTAGCTACCACTTTAGCGATTATCAAACCCCATGGTAGTGAATCTAACTAAAATAATCACATAATTAAAAACATTTATATTTAATATAAATGTTTGAAAATATTATTAATTAATTAATTAATTAATTAATTAATTAATTAGAGTTATTATTAATTCAATATACAATACCTTCAATAAATTTTGAATATAAATTTCTCTTATTAAATAATGTTCACATATTACTTACGATTTGATAGTTCTCCGATCCTAATTCAAAACTTTACTCAGCCTTAAAGTTATTATATTACTACATTATTTACTTTAGTTAATTGCAATGAACAACTTTATATCGTCAACGATTACGTTTCAGAGAAAAATTTAGACATGAAATTAACTTTTATGTTGTAGTATAAAAAAATTACATGACATTAAGTTGACTAACCAACAGTAATGTGAATGATAAATTATATGCGAAAATCTATAATGTAACTCCGCTTTCTTACTCAAAAACAATAGCACAGATTGTACTATCTAAAAAATAGAAAGACCTTACTAAGGCATTAACTGATAAATTAAACTTTCTTGTTAATCACCTTATAACCACGGTAATAACCATCTTCAGTTATATGGTGACGCAAATGAGTTTTACCTGAAGTTTTATCTAAAGACACTAAAGTAGCAGTTAGTGCATCATGTGAACGACGCATACCTCGTTTTGAGCGAGTTGGTTTATTTTTTTGTACAGCCATTATTCTGACTCCTGAAGTGCTAATATTTAAACTAGATAATATAGTAAATAAATTTCATTTTTCATTTGCGCGCATAAATTAATAAAATATGTTTTCTCTAGATATTTTATAATTTTTAAAATCATGAGTTAGTATCACTAATTAAAAAAATAATTACTTTCTCTTGGATTACTTTGAACAAATTTATTTCACTAAATTTATCAATGATAACTAATTTATAGCATTGTAATTACGCTTGAGATTTTCACTGCTTGACAAAAATAAAATTATATAACATTTAACCCTAGGACTGAAAATTTTTTTTGAAATGTTGATACGATAACGTGACATCTAAATGAACACACATTTGTTATTATCATCAAATACTGACTATTACTTTAAATACTATTTTGTGTACACTATTGTAATCTGCACTAACTACTCATTCAGTAATATATATTATCTACGAAGCATTGTAACGCTTAATCATAAGTCAGTGTATGTTTCAATCTCACTTTAGCCATCACACTCATTCAGGATTAATATTTATTTTATATATAAATTTGCATCATTTACTATGCAATGCATGATAATCACATATAAATACGAAGTACACTTACCTTGCCACTAGTAATAACCGATTAAGCAACAGATAATGTAAAATGAATTAATATATTTTCTATCATATAGAGAAAAATATAAAATTAATTATTTGAATATCTGTCTTCAAATATCTAAAAACTATTTAAACACTAAATAGATTTTACTAATTACCTTAGATATCAATAAGAACAATATACAAAATAAATCTCATAAAATTTACTTAAACGTGTAGAACTTGTAAAACTAATTCTATAAGAGAATTCTAAAATCAACATTTAATAATTAACTTCAATAAATTTATCGTTAAAAATAATGATATCATATCTCAATTTCTAACTTTTAAAAAATGCTTTCAAGTAATTACAAGTCTCGTCTATCTATAAAATTATTTTATATTATACTATATAAATTGTACCGATTAATCTATCGACACTAAAAAACACTAATATAATATAATAAACGATTTATAGTCTATTAATCGCTAATTACACAATCAAGAGATATGGAAATATATTTTCATTATTCATTAAAAAACTTAATCAATATCTTCTACATCTTCATCAGAATATGTTTATATATCTTGTTACTTAACATACTTAAAATCTGCAACTCAAAATACGCTCATTATGTTATTTTACCTTACTTAAGTAGAAATACTAATCTAGTATCGTATTATTCTATCACATTAAGTAAATTTATTCTAAATTAGATAACAGGCATACAATTAATGAAAAATAATGAAGAAAGATACTAACTTATAATATTTGAATTTCTTATAGAATAAAATGTGAAATATGTAATACAATTAAATAACAAAATATATTATTGTTGAATTTTATATATACGTAAATATTTTAAACATTGCACAAGTCTATGAGATAACGGCGCTTCTAGTCTAATCTGAGCCCCTGTTTTAGGATGAATAAATTTTAAGACACTTGCGTGCAAGAATAGTCTGTTTAAACCAGTGCGTACTAATTGACTATCAAATTGTTGATCACCATAACGATTATCAAAAGCAATTGGATGACCTATATGAAGCGTATGAACACGAATTTGATGGAGCCGCCCTGTTACAGGACTAGCTTTAACCAATGTTGCGCTATTAAATCTCTCTTCTATTTGAAAACGCGTTTCGGATATTTTACCTTCTGGATTCACACAAACATATCGTTTACCACTTTGTGGAATGTTTTTCAGAAGTGGTGCTTGAACAACTTTAATATATGATGGCCAATCGCCACGAACAAGCGCTATATAATCCTTTTTTATTTTCTTAAGACGCCATTGTTCATGTAATCTTCTAAGTACAACGCGTTTTTTAGCAACTAATAAAATGCCAGAAGTATCTCTATCTAAGCGATGAACCAATTCTAAGAAACTCGCTTCTGGTCGTAAGGAGCGTAATCCTTCAATAACACCAAAACTCAAGCCACTTCCTCCATGTACAGCCATTCCTGATGGTTTATTAATGACCAATATTGAATCGTCTTCATACAAGATGCAGGCATTAAGCACTGACACCTTATTTAATTTAGGCGAAATATGTATAGGTTCACGTGTTGCTACTGTTATAGGTGGTATACGCACCCGATCACCTACTACAAGCTTATATTCTGGCGATATACGCCTTTTATTTATTCTTACTTCACCTTTTCGGATACTTCGGTAAATCCTGCTATTAGGAACACCTTTTAATTTTGCCAGTAAGAAGTTGTCTATACGTTGTCTAGAGTTGTCATCATTAATATCAATAAACTGAATTTGATTTTTTCTTTTCATTCGGGAATATACTAACTCTCTTTAATTAAATTATGAGTATTTTTGCAAGGAATATCATACCGATTCCAAAAATTTTTATCTTTTTTAATTTAATTAAACAATAGCTTATTAGTGATAAATCTAAATAAAATTTTAATATAACTAACGTATCAACATTGCTATAATATTGTCATCAGTAAAATAACAAGGCATACCTTTATGTTTGATAAGTTAATGCTTAGTATTCATACATACCTAAAAGCATTTAAGTTACATATTTCACAATAAAAATTCTTTTTAATACAAGACACACCGTTGAATATAAATAACTATATGATTTTAGTATCTTAAATATAATAAATTCCATACAAAGTCAAATATAAAAAGTATAATAAATTTATTATTCAATTGAAAATTATGAAAATACGTAATATATTTAATTAAATCAAATAATTAGCGAGCAACGGATATTAAATTTTTGGGTTAGGAGTTTCCGTTTATTACATTATAACGGCTTCCTGATTAAGAACACTGCATTTTAAATCTAAAATTAGGTTCACCGAATATGAAGCGTCTCTATACAAACGACTGCCGGTAGGCAAGCGATTTACAATAGGCTCCCTTTTTCGTTGCTCTATTATTTAAAAAATAAATAATAATGAGTAAGTAACAATATGAAAAGAATGCTAATAAACGCAACTCAACAAGAAGAGTTACGTGTTGCCCTTGTTGATGGGCAACGTCTTTATGACTTAGATATTGAAAGTCCAGGTCATGAGCAAAAAAAAGCAAATATCTACAAAGGTAAAATTACTCGGATTGAACCCAGTCTTGAAGCTGCTTTTGTAGATTATGGTGCCGAAAGACATGGTTTCCTGCCTATTAAAGAGATTGCCCGCGAATACTTCCCAAACAATTATCACTCTCAAGGCCGACCAAATATTAAAGATATCCTTAAGGAAGGTCAGAGCATTATCGTTCAAGTTGATAAAGAAGAGCGAAGTAATAAAGGTGCAGCACTTACCACTTTTATTAGTTTAGCCGGAAGCTATTTAGTTTTAATGCCAAATAATCCGCGAGCAGGGGGTATTTCTCGTCGCATCGAAGGTGAAGATCGTACTGAACTAAAAGAGGCTCTCTCTTCACTGGAAATTCCTAATGGTATGGGTCTAATTGTCCGCACAGCTGGAGTGGGTAAATCTGCTGAATCTTTACAACAAGATTTATTATATCGCCTACGCCATTGGGAAGCAATCAAAAAAGCCGCAGAAAATCGCTCTGTACCTTTTTTAATACACCAAGAAAGCAACGTCATTGTTCGAGCATTCCGTGATTATTTACGTCCAGATATTGGTGAAATTCTAGTCGATAATCCTAAGATTGTTGAGATGGCAAGAACTCATATCGAAGCTATTGGTCGTGCTGATTTTTCTAGTAAAATTAAACACTATATTGGTGATGTACCTCTATTTAGTCATTATCAAATCGAATCACAAATCGAATCTGCATTTCAACGTGAAGTTCGACTTCCATCCGGCGGTGTACTTGTTATTGATACCACAGAAGCATTGACTGCTATTGATATTAACTCTTCTCGATCGACTCGTGGAGGCGATATTGAAGAAACAGCATTTAATACAAATCTTGAAGCTACTGAGGAGATTGCACGTCAATTGCGCCTTCGTGATCTAGGTGGTCTGATTGTTATTGACTTTATTGACATGACTCCATTAAAACATCATCGTGAAGTAGAAAATCGTCTACGCGAAGCCGTTCGCGAAGATCGAGCACGTATTCAAATCGCACGTATCTCTCGTTTCGGTTTATTAGAAATGTCACGTCAACGTTTAAGTCCATCTTTAGGTGAATCCAGTCATCATGTATGCCCTCGTTGTTCAGGAACAGGAACTATTCGCGACAATGAATCTTTATCGCTTTCTATTCTTCGTCTTATTGAAGAGGAAGCATTAAAGGAAAATACACATGAAGTACATGCAATAGTACCTGTACAAATCGCTTCTTATCTTCTCAATGAAAAACGTAAAGCTGTAAGTGTAATTGAAACACGTCAACATCATGTCAGTGTTGTAATTGTTCCTAACGAACAAATGCAAACACCTCATTTCCATGTCATTCGTATTCGTAACGGTGAAGAAGTAAACACTCTAAGTTATAACTTAGCGCAATATCACGAAAGTGAAATACTTAACGGTATTGATGAATCTGTATCAGAACGTAAAGCACCTGAGAAGCCAGCACTTTCTGCTTCTGCTCTACAAGAATCCGAAGAAACTATTAATGACACTGCACAACTAAAAGAAAATAAAATTTGTACTAAAACTGCCAAGCTTAACTCTCAAACTACACAATCTGAACTAGATTTATTTGGTAAAATCGCAGTCTTTTTTAAAAAATTATTTAGTGAAGAAGACATTGTTGAAGCAATAGTCGAAAAGAATCATAAAAATAATAGTAATAATAAACGTTGCAGTAATGATCGTCGCAATAATAATAACAACTTTGACTACGATCATCATCACGAAAGTCATGAAAACCATGCTAATGATAATATACAATCTAATGATACAAAGACTTACAAAGTAATCAATAATAACAACAAAAATAAGCGTGATGAGAAAATAATAGATCATTTTCATCAAAATACACAGCAACAAAAACACTGTAATCAACGCTCTGAGTATCGTCAACGTCAAGAAGAAAAACGCCAAAAACATCAGGAAATAGCCCCGCAGTATTCAGCTCAAAATACAAATCATACCCAGCCTGACATAGATAATCTACAAACACGTCCGATTAGACAAGACCGTCAATTAGCACAAAAAGTTCGTGTTACTGCTTCTCTTGAAGCTATAAAAAAAAATACCACTGTTGCTATCTTTAGAGAAAGATTTCAAAAACTAGTGACACCTATTACTACATTACCAGAAGTAACTCAAATCAATTCACAAGAAAATATACTAAAAACTCCTAATATTAATAATTTACAAGATCTATCTACATGTGATAAAAATCAGAAAGAGATAATCACACCACGTCGCTCTCGCCGTTCACCACGTCATTTGCGTGTCAGTGGTCAACGTCGTCGTTATAGCAATGTTCGATCTTTAACTAAATCACCAGTATCTTTATTTTTAGCAGTCGTCTCACCGGAGCTTGCTTTTGGTAAAGTATTAATTAATTATCCAATTATTCAACCAAAAAAAACTACCGTTGTTATTATTACTAATGAAGAAATGCTCGAACAACAAAAAAATTCTAGAATATCTAATACTGAAGTAATGAATATGACAGCATCACAGTATGTTGCATTCACGCCTACAGAAAAAACTACCAAAAACGTTATTATTGAAGACATTGTTATTACTCAAGGAATGGAAGTAGATACACTTTCTGAAACATTTAATAAAAAAGCTATCAATATTGCACAGGGCATTAAACCGCGAGAAAAACGTATTATTACCCCACTACCAAAACAGCATACACAAGAAATAATCGTTCAAAAAGATATTCAATCAGAATACATTATTGACACTTTCCCTATAACTAAAGTTATGTTACAAACTAATACTAGTATTAAACAAACTATTTATAAACATTCTGTTAAAGATATAAAAAAAACACAACATCTTGATTTTAAGGCTAAACCTAAAATAAAAACAGCTATAGTTGTCCCTGTTAAAAACATGATCAAAACAATTCAACCTACAAATTCTACGAGTAAAACTACTTGTCATGCGTACTCTCCAAGGACAAAAGCGCAAGCGTACAACGATATCGAATCAATATTGGACATTAAAGTTTACAAACGTGAAATCTCGAAGTTTGTTGGTAAAGGTGGCGCTGGAGGACACGTTGCCACAAACCGATCAAAATCGAAAATGACAAAACCAACTAATATTGATTACTGAGTGACAGTATAGATTATAGCCCATTCTTAATGTGGGCTAACTGCATCTTATTAGCTAGAATAGCTAATACACATTTTAAATATATAACACAAAAATCTTTAATCTAACTTTAGGAGATAAAAAAGAAATGTTAGTGATAAGTGAATGTTACTTATTTAGTAACTTTTTGAAGGTCTAATGCTACTTTTCTTTAGAGAACTTACATATTAATACAAGCAGTACAAGTCAAAGTCTATTTTTAAACTATTTCAATGACTCTAGTTAAAAAATCACTATATTTTCAGAGAATTACAAAACTCAATAATGCTAAATATTTTCTAAATCAAGTCAAATATCGTTTTATAAACGATATTTGACTTTATATATTGTAGTAGTTTAAATTTAATGTTCGCCTTAACATAAAATCTCCTACTCTTAATCTCCTAAAGATTTACTGTTAAAAAATTAACACTGTTTAGATATACTTTGATATTAGTACACAAGTTAGTGCTTTATCTTATTTTTATTTATATTAAGATATGAAAATTACTTTGTAATGATTGATGATGCAACTGAGATAACTAGTACGCAAATCATTTTTCTAAAATTAGTATTATAATAAAATTACAATCCTGTTTTACAAGATTAACTATAGTCAATTATTATTATGATTAGAAATAAATGACTTATACCAACCTGCAAAAACAGTATTAAGATTATCAAATCTTAACTCTATTTAACCTATTATCAGGATTAAATTTTAACATAACTACACCGATCATACATTAACAATACACATAACATGAACGTCGCATGCCCTTCAAATAATATTCATTGGAAATTTGATGTTAAATAAAATAAATAATAACAGATTTTCATATTATATTAAAAAGTTTTCAGTAATCTTATTAAGATTGCATTAAAAGATTGCCTGCAATAAGATATTTTTACTCTCACAAAATGATAGCGCTAAAGTTAACAGTGATTTAGTGAAAAATATAATTTTAATAAAAATAAATCCTTTCCGTATAAATTTTTTAAATCTTTATAAGACAGCCTTAACAAGTTAGAAGAATAAAATAACTGTTTAAAACTTTTGATTTACTGTAATAATAGTACAACCTTGACAATGTTTTAACATAAAATTTAAATACATATGTTAAGTATACATAACTGTTATTTTTTAATCATAAACCATACTAATATAAAACATGAACCTTTAAAAGTGAAAATCATCTTTCAACAATGCTCATGCAATACTCATGAATATTACAAAATATATTTAGCTATACTTAGCTAAATTTTTTTAGTTTATTGTATTATTTTTATGTCATTAATTAAGCCGTAAAAACGTTATATCTATTAATGGTTTCGTAATTATTACATTTATTTATTTACTGTTATTTAAGTAAATGATAATACCTTAAAATTCATAATACAATCAAAACATAAAAGACATGTAAATCAAAATACATTCAAGCCGAATAAGAAAATATAAAAACGCAGTTAAAGAAAATATCTACGCTATATTCAAAATATTCTGCGGCATAAAGAAAGCCACTGAATATACATGCATGAAATCAAAAATTACTATAAGTACACTAGATAAAAAAGTAATAAACTCTTTTTAAACAATACTTAAAATTAAGAATTGATATTGCTATATTAGTAATACTCTATTACGCATTTACAACAATATCATAAAGCGTAATATTTTTTTATTTACATGTTAAAATTCAATATTTTCATAATTTTTATGTAAACTATTCACAGTATAACTCACGAAACTTTTATAATAAACTAGATCGTAATCATACCCAACTCTACTCTACTAATACCTATCATCTGCTCCACAGATCATCAAAGAAAGTGCTCCATCATGATTTAAACGACTTACTACTATGAAATTATAGTATTAGAGTGATTAAATATAATACTTTATTAGATAATTAAGCGCTTATAAAACTTTTATTATTTAAGCTAATTAAAGAATACTTACAAATATTTAAGATCAATAAGTAAATTTTTCTCTGCAAAAATATAAGATAATAGACTAACAAAAATCTCTTCAGAAAAACGAATCAGAATACATAAAAGTTCTTATATTACAATCCTGATTCTATACAATCGAAAATTATTAATACATCAAAACAATCACTTGAGAAAAATGAAAATTATTATTAATTTTATCTAATTATTAAAAATAAAATAATTTATTAGAGATATTCCAACTATTAATTAACATTGTAAATTTACTGCAGATTAAGCACTATAATTATTAAAATTAACTAAATGCTAATATCATTATTTGACTTCTTGCATATATTAATTACATATCTCTTGAATGAATTAAATATATCACAACGTTTTTGAAACGCTCTAAGGTATTGATGATGTACTTGTAATCAAGTATAAGCATTGTAATCATGAAATATAATCATAAATATTTTCATTTTTAATAATTTTATTATATATTTTATTTTAGAGTTAAACACATAAATCTATTTCAGGAAATTATACACTGAATTTTCTATACTTAAAAACTATCTCTTAAAAATAGATTGATATCATATGTCTTAAAATAATTAAAATACATAAAATATTATACACAGCTATTATTTATAATATCTGATTAGAATAAACAATGATATAATTTAAATAACTACGTACAGCATTTATTTACAACATAATCTACTGAATATTAAAGGATTCAAATGTGATGTAATATATTTTAATATCAATATATTATAAAAAATTTTATATATTTATTGATTGAACAAAAAAGAATTTTATTTAGTATTTTCAATAATCATAATAAAAGATTACTTTCTATTTTCACTTGTCGTTATTTCTAATTTTATATATGATTATATATGATAGATTGTCCTATATTATATTTTTTCCAAGAAAGATTATTTTATTTACTTAAAAAGTAAAATATAAATAATAATATTCATCAAAATTAAAAAAGTTTTATCATAATGAATATTAGAAAACTAGTTTTTATATATCTTATATATTAATAGTTATCAGATACTAGATGATCTTATGTATTTTATGTATCTTATTACTTAATATTTTCTTTTAAAATTAATGACAATATAAAATGTTTTTCTTTATAGAACGAAGTCAATATATTTTTTTAAACTATACACAATTAAATTCTAAAAACGCTTTAATATAAAAAAATTTAATGCATAGCTTAATAATGTTTTCTAAAAAGATATTACGCTCTCACTTGCAACACATATTATTTTAAAGTTTTAGTGATAGTAAAATAAATCAAAGATTATAACCTGTAAAAACTATAATTATTTTATAGTTAAGATTAATATTAATTATTCAGCACTAAAAAGATTTCTATAATTTAACTTAATAAATCCCTATATTATTAATTTATTATACTTAATAATACTATAACCAACTCACATAAAACTAATTATAAAATTAAAGAATTTTATTTTCTAAACAAGTAACAATACAAACACATTTTTCTATACATTTCCCACTAAAACATTTTATTATAATAGTCCACTTCAAAATCTTTAAAATAACTTTGATAATACCAGTAAAATTTTAGAATATAATAATAATCTTTAACAAAAATCTTTAATTATATTCTAAAAAAACTACAATAAAACTGTCTTATAAAAAGTCTCCACAGAGGAAGAACAACATTTTCTATATTCATTTTCTGACTAAACGTATTTTTTGAGTTAAATAGTAACAATGAAAAATTATTGATAATGAATTAAAATTATACACATAGTAATATTCTTAAAGCATACATAATAATTTTATTACTCAACATTTTTTGTTATACACCGAAATATTACTTCACTATTACTCTATTAGTGATTGATATTATTAATATACTAAAGAATATTATCTTTAATATTCTATATAAAAATAATTACAAACATTAATAACTATTTTAACCAATATTAATTTATCAACCTATAATAATTTTCATTATGCCAATCTTCTTGTGATGCTTATACGACATCACGTTAGAGAACACAGAATAACACTCATGCTATATTATTGCATGAAATAAAATCTTTAGCAAAATATGCATTAAACTTTATTAAAATTAATAACACTTAAAATTAACACATCTACAATGGTTATTCCTAATTACTTCAACTTCTTAATCATATTATTATTTCTGTTTTGATTTATATTAACTCAGTATATAGATATGAAAAATTATCTAATATTTTACAGAACAGAAAAATAAAAGGCTAAATAAAAATGAAAAACAAGTATATTTAGGCATATTGCATAACTCTTCCATGCTCAGAGATTTTATTCTGATCAATAAAATAAATATTTAATTATACAATCTTACACAGAGATATTCTAAATATAGAGTTTATAACGTTTTGATCTTTATAACTACATTTAAAACATAATATGTTCTATCTAAAAATTTTTTTCCTAAATAATTGCTATATCTATAGATTGCTAAATTAAGTAAGTATTTCATAGACAAAAAATCATTCAAGAAATTTTTAATTATAATATTCTTTATTATAAGTTCAATTACATAAAGTTAAGTTGTTATATCTAATTGAATCTATTTTATTATGCAAATTTTACCATCACGATAGTTTTTTAAAAAAATATATCTCTACTCTTAATATTTATACGTCAACGATCATAAAATTATATTAGTATTACAATCACTATTAGTATTTTCTCTTTTTAAAAGAATGCCACATTTATATGTGGCACTCTTTTAAAAAATATTTAGTGAATGAGTTTCACTAATCATCGCTTTGAAAAACACAACAGTATTAGAAGACAATCTAATACAGATTGTTTACACAACGTTAGGTAGATATCCGGGTTGGAATAAAAATTTTTATTAATATTTTTATTGACTCATACTGCTACTTAACTTTTGTGCATTATGAAAGAATGCATAAAGAAAATAATCTTTAAAATACAATCTAAGTAGTATTTTAAAAACATATCGGCTTTTAGTAAACATTATCTAATTAGAATAGAACTTTAAATTTTTAACAAGACTTAAGTTACACAACACAAATGCGTCAGTATTTCTGCTATTTGTAACATTACAAATGATTCATGCTGAAAATCAATAATTCTCTAATTTTTTCTACATACTAAAATTCAAATATGATTTTTTTAAAAGTTATACAAAAAAATTTTTTACAAAATAACACAATTAAAAAATTAGTATAAAATTATTTATACATTTTATCATTGAAAAACTTAAATTATCAATCATATTAATAAGAAATTTATTATATTTATCATAAAATTAGTTTTATAAAAACACGTACATATAACACAGTTTACAAAGTCAATCTAAGAAAAAATCAAATAAAAAAATTTAAAAACTTTGAATGTGCTCCTCCAGCTGGACTCGAACCAGCGACATACGGATTAACAGTCCGCCGTTCTACCAACTGAACTATAGAGGAATTGTGATATTTTTATAACAAAATATATTACCTACTTTATTTGTATATGTAAAGTATAAATGTAAAAAACTAAAAATTATCTTAACTATATAAAAATAAATAAAAGAATATTAAATTCATCAACAAAAGCGAGTATTTAAATACTTAAAACAGTTTTTAGATACGGTTCAATTTTTCAATAACCAAGTTAAAAATTTAACAATTCAACATTTAAATATGCCATAATAGTATAAAGTTCATCACATTTACTCTCTAAAAAATTATTTGTAGATCATAGATTCATCTAAAAATTTTACTCACACTGCATCCGGTCTTGCACATATTTTCAAGCATGTAAGTAAGTTTTTTCTAAAAACTACAAGTTATTACAAGATCTTTTTGTGGCTATAATATTGTCTGTTTTAACTAAAATTAATTATTTACACCTTTAGTATATACTAGAATATATTTCATTAAATTAACAAGATTGTGCTCTCATAATCATTTTTTACAAAATGTACTTAGACTTTAAACTTTTTTGTACATCTATGATCATGAGATTAGTGTTAATATCGCAATTTCAGGTGACATAAATTTTGCTAAATATATTTTTTGATTCTTGCTTTAGTGGGCTCTCATCTATTTGAATAATTTTCTTTCTAAAGTTCTAAATAGTTATATACAACACTCTCCTAAAAAATTTCGGGAACGTATGCAGTAAAAAGCACTTTTAAGAATATACAATATTGCATAAATATATTATCTATATTATATTTCTTATAATATACATTATAGGATACTGAAAATTTTTTATTTTTAAAATATTTCTTGATTGATATCACTCCTGAAAGATTGTCCTATTCAGAATGAAATACATGGAAATAATGACGTTTAAAAAAATCAAATATGTTCTATACTTAATTCATATAAAATAGTTGCTATTATCTTCAACTCATGAGTTAATAAGAAGTGGTCTGTATTAAAGTTCTATTTAATATATAATTACTAAGTTAACGTACTCTAAAGAAGAAAGTTATCCCAGATAGTTTTTGACACTGATATTTTATCTTGGTTTTTTAATTAAATAGTTGACTCCAGCCAATATATGCCGAAAAGGCAAGTTTTTTTGATGTTATATAGGAAAAGTTAAATGTCTGACAAAATGAAAGGTCAAGTTAAGTGGTTCAATGAGTCTAAAGGCTTCGGTTTCATCACTCCATCTGATGGTAGCAAAGACGTTTTCGTCCACTTCTCTGCCATTCAAGGCGCTGGTTTCAAAACTCTGGCAGAAGGCCAACAAGTTGAATTTACAATTGAAAACGGTGCAAAAGGCCCAGCAGCTGCTAATGTAACTGCAATTTAAGTTAATTTACTTAACTAATTTTAAAAAGCTCGTTATTTTTCATGACGAGCTTTTTAATTCTAAATACACTGTCTGCAGCTAATAAGATATTATCAGATGAGTAATTGAAAAAACACTTTTGAGATTGCATATACATTTAAAATAACACAAAATAATCTCATAAAAAATAATAATAATTATTAAAATATCCTATTAAATATATCATATATTTAATATTTTTATACCTTTCTACTCTAGCGAATCAGATGTATAATAAAAACATAGAAAAAAATGATTTTTTACTCAAAAACCTATTTTATACAATTATTATATAAATATTTTATTCTGCTTTATACACTCTATATGACTTCTTATATTTTTTTGAACAAATCATAATTTGAATAATTAAAATTATCATAAGCAATTTAATTATTAGCTAATAATTAATTATCTATTTTCTTTAATGAATTTTGGTCATTAATAGTCAGTTCTTGTTGTAATTTATATTAATTTAAAATACAGAAAAATCTTTAATTCTAATCAAACAGTATGTGATAGCGGGTCTTGCTATCAAAATATTTTTTCTACTCACTAAAAACTTAAATTATTTAAAATATATATAAATATTTATAATAAAAAATTTTTATGATTTTAAACTTAATTCTTATTCACACAAGAATTAACTAATAATTTTTCAAAAAGTTACTCACTAAGAATTCAGTGAATGTATATTCTATTATACACATAATCAGTACACTTAAATTATAAAATTGCACACATATTTACTAAGAATTAAAATGATTCTATAAAATATACGAAAAAATAGTATTAATAAACAATAAATTACAAATTAATAAGTTTATGCTAAAAATGCACTACAGTATTTATTTGAATTTTATAATATGTATCATAATTGTCCTAGTCACATTTCTAGATTAATTACATAGATAATCAATTTTACAATCTCATATAATTCATCGTGGTAGTGGTGAAGATCGGAGTCTTAGTTCTTATTTAGCACATCTACATACTAATAATTGTATTTTGAGTAATGTTCATTTTTTTTAAAATTAACGAGATATTATCTAAAATATTAGATATATAACATATATCACAAAATATTTTTCTCTCAGACTATATTACCTATCACAGTCAAACTGTTAAATACCATTTGAACGAATATCAGTATAAAAATTATTTAAAACTTTTTTAATGTTATTATTTCATACATCTTCTCTGAACAAGAAAATTACATGATAATAATGTCAATTAATAAAATATTTTAACACATTAACCCTTGATTATTAAATAACTACACACACAAAAACGTTAGGCTTGGATACGTAGAAAATATTTATGTACTTACTATATATTCTACAAATAATAATTTATCGTACATACTCTTAAGTAATTTTATAGAAAATTTTAGATAAAACTATTGTTAAATTAAATAATCAAGACTATTAGAAATATAAAAACCTAATAAAAATGTTAAATAATTTGATTAGTAAGGCTTTTATTTTAGAGTTGGTAATAACATGAACAATGCATTCGTAAAGATTAGTGAAAATAACATGAATACCTATTGATAGTTAATGCAAAAAAGATAAAAAATTTGCAAAATTAAGTGATATATTAAGATCAATACTTAAAATTGACTTTCATTAATTTATAATGAGGAATATTAATATTACGTAAAAAATAATTTAATAAATTTTAATTTGCAAACAAATCGTTCATATACTAAAAAATATATAAATAGACACCCAGTAGTGCTACAGAAGTAAAATTTTCATGAATGGAATATATCACACATTTTAAATGCAACAGTTAAGACTGCAAAAAGATCGTAGATTCTATACTTTGAAACTAATCTCTGAATATTAGATTATTAAAAAATGTCACTACATATTAACAATTCTAAGAGGTATTTAAGAAATTATTTTCAGTTTATTAAACACATTTTTATTTTCTTTCTAGGATATAAAAAATTTCAATAGAGCATAAGAAAATGTATACACATAAGGGTATAATGAAAATTTAGAAAATGCCTAAATAATGTTTTATAGTCATTTACATAATACAAAAAACATAAATTTATTAGTAATATTAAAAAATAATAAGTCTATTACCTCTAACTCAAATTTTATTATAGAAAATTAGCTAATAGTTTCTTGATTATTAGTAATTATAGTATCTAACGTATTATCTTTAAAAACTAAATATTAAACGATAGACAGTATCTTGATACACATACAAAGTCAGGAGTCTCATGAATCAGCAATATGCCGCAATGCACAGTAATGTTAATATGCTAGGTAAGCTACTTGATGATACAATCAAAGAAGCTTTAGGTAAAAATATTCTCGATAAAGTTGACTCGATTCGTAAGTTATCAAAATCATCTCGGACGGGCAATGAAGTGCAACGTCAAAAATTACTTATGACATTACAAAATCTTTCTAATGATGAATTACTACCTGTTGCAAGAGCATTTAACCAATTTTTAAATCTAACTAACGTCGCGGAACAATATCATAGTATTTCACCACATAGTGAAGAAAAAAGTAATCCTGTTTCATTAAAAAAATTATTTAACCGTTTAAAAGATAAAAATATTACAAAAAGTGATATTGGAAAAGCCGTTAAACAATTATCACTTGAGCTTGTTTTAACTGCTCATCCGACAGAGATTGCACGCCGTACTTTAATCCATAAACTAGTTGAAGTGAATACTTGCTTATCGCAACTCGACTCTCATGATCTTGATAATTATAAACGTAATAATATCATGCGTCGTTTGCGTCAATTAATTGCTCAATCATGGCATACTAATGAAATCCGTAAAATCCGTCCGACTCCTATTGATGAAGCTAAATGGGGCTTTGCTGTAATTGAAAATTCTTTATGGGAAGGAGTTCCTGCTTTCTTTCGTGAATTTAACGAACAGCTAAAAGAGTCTATTGGTACAGTTTTGCCTCTTGAAGCAAATTCAATTCGCTTTACTTCTTGGATGGGTGGAGATCGTGATGGTAATCCAAATGTTACTGCAGAAGTTACACGTCATGTCCTCTTACTAAGTCGCTGGAAAGCAGCGTATCTTTTTTTAAAAGATATTCAGATACTTGTTTCTGAACTTTCCATGACTGAAGCAACACCAGAACTACGTATACTAGCTGGTGAAAATATTGTTGATGAGCCTTACCGAAAAATAGCTAAAACCCTTCGTACTCAGCTATTTTCTACTCTAAAATATTTAGAAGACAGGATTAAAGGAAAACAAATATTACCTCCAACTAATATTCTTACTGAAAATACACAACTCTGGGAACCGCTATATGCATGCTACAAGTCATTGATATCTTGTGGTATGAGCATTATCGCAAATGGCTCATTATTAGATACATTACGTCGTATACGTAGCTTTGGTCTGCAATTGATACGCATTGATATACGGCAAGAAAGTTCTCGTCATACAGAAGCGCTATCTGAATTGACAAAATATCTAAGATTAGGTGATTACTCATCTTGGTCGGAAGAAAAAAAACAAGAATTTTTACTCTCTCAACTTCAATCTCAAGACTCATTAATTCCACATAACTGGCAGCCAAGCCCAGAAACAAAAGAAGTTTTTGAGACATGTCGTGTAATTGCAGACGCAAAAAATGACTCTATTTCAGCATATGTGATTTCAATGACAAAAGTACCATCTGATATTTTAGTAGTTAAATTATTGCTAAAAGAAACAGGTGCTTCTATTTTTTTATCTGTTGTACCTCTATTTGAAACTCTTGAAGATTTAAATAATGCTGAGAGCATAATGATACAGCTATTAAATATGAAATGGTATCGCAAGCTAATAGACTCTCGTCAGATGGTGATGATTGGTTACTCTGATTCTGCAAAAGATGCTGGCGTAATGGCAGCATCATGGGCGCAATATCGCGCTCAAGATGCGTTAATTAAACTATGCGATAAAGAAAAAGTCACATTAACCCTATTTCACGGTCGTGGTGGAACGATTGGCCGTGGTGGTACACCAGCATATTCAGCATTATTATCTCAGCCACCAGGAAGCCTTAAAGGTGGTTTGCGTGTCACGGAACAAGGTGAAATGATTCGTTTTAAGTTTGGGTTACCACAGGTTGCAATTAGTAGTCTTGCTATCTATACTAGTGCTATTTTAGAAGCAAACTTACTACCGCCGCCAGAGCCAAAAAAAGAATGGAAAGTAGTGCTAGATTCACTCTCTAATATTTCCTGTGCAATGTATCGCAATTTTGTTCAAGAACAACCTGATTTTTTAGCTTATTTCCGCTCAGCAACACCAGAGAAAGAATTAGAAAAACTACCATTAGGCTCTCGCCCCACAAAACGTCGACAAACGTGTGAATTTAAAACATTGCGTGCTATTCCATGGATTTTTGCATGGACACAAAACCGATTAATGTTACCAGCATGGTTAGGTGCAGGAGCTGCATTAAAATATGTTATTGAAAAAGAAAATAAACAAGAAATCTTAGATGAAATGTGTTTAAAATGGCCCTTTTTTAATACACGTATCGCGATGTTAGAAATGGTGTATGCGAAAGCAGACTTATGGCTAGCAGAATATTATGACCATCGTTTAGTTGAAAAGCGTCTTTGGCCTCTTGGTTTGAAACTACGTAACCAACTATCAGAAGATATCAAGAGCGTCCTTGCAGTCTCTAAAGATGAGGAATTAATGGCAGATTTGCCTTGGATAGCAGAATCAATTACATTACGTAATATTTATACCGATCCACTAAACTTACTACAAGCTGAATTGCTATATCGTTCACGTCAACAGAAACAACCAGATCCACGTGTTGAGCAAGCGCTGATGGTCACAATTGCTGGTATTGCAGCAGGTATGCGAAATACAGGTTAATAATGTTTAGTTAATCCAGTATATTTTATGGATTAACTAATTTAATTTAAAATTACCATATAGTATATAAACGATATATTAAATACCCTAAATAGGAGATATTTTATGCTGTACTACTGTATAACTGTTAGTTAATCAATTTACCATACTAATTTTAGCACAAATAATTAAAAATTTTTTATCAACCGATTAAACTGACCTGTTACGAAAAACTAAGATCTAACACCCAGTACATGACAAATAGCATAAGTCAACTCAGAGCGATTCAGTGTATAAAAATGAAAATCTTTAATACCTTCTCGGCTTAAAATTTTTACCATCTCTATAGCAATCGATACACCGACTAAATTACGACTTTCAGGATCATCATCTAACCCTTCGTACATTTTTCTCATCCATAAAGGAATACGAACATTAGTGAATTTAGCAAAAATTTCAAGTTGACGAAAATTAGAAACAGGTAAAATACCCGGTACGATTTCAACATTAATACCTATTACTGCACAACGATCACGAAATCGAAGATAATTTTCTATATCAAAGAAGAACTGAGTAATCACACAATCAGCACCTGCATCAATTTTTTGTTTCAAATTTATTAAATCAGCCTGTGCACTTTTAGCATCAGGATGAACTTCAGGATAAGCCGCAACTGCAATATAAAAATTAGCTTCTGATTTAAGTAATCTTACTAAGTCTATAGCATACATTTTAGGTTTCCGGCTTTTATCTGTAAAGTCACCACGTAATGCAACAATATGTCGAATACCGTCATTCCAATAATCACGAGCAATTATCTTTAGCTCATCTTTTGAAGTGTCGATACAAGTTAAATGAGGAGCAGCAGTTAAACCGGTATTTTTTTTGATATCTTTAACAATCTTACATGTTGTATTACGTATACTAGCATTTGCACCATAAGTAACAGAAACAAATTTTGGCTTTAAATGTTTTAACTGATCAATAGATTTCCATAATATTTTTTCCATTTCTTTAGTACGAGGAGGAAAAAACTCAAAGGAGACATTAATTTTCCCATTTAACTCTACTAAATTTTGATTTAATACTTCACTCTGATGTGTATAAAAAAAACTCATAATGCATCCTATATGAACTTTAGATTTTTAATAAAAACATGAATATATTTTAATTTATATTTAATAATCTTTGCAGCATTTATAAAAAGATTACTAAATATACATAACATTTAAAGATTAACTTAAAATTATAAAATGAATTCCATTTTATTATCTTAATGACTTCACATAGTATGTGACATCTAACATTCAAATATAATTTACCATATAACAATGATATATTAACATATACCATATAGATTCAAATAATTATATACAGAATATAAAAACATCAAAACATTTCACTATATCCAGAAGGTGCATGATGAGTGAAATTACATCAAGTAAACTTTACTTTTCACCATAACACGTCATTTCATACTGAAAGATGTTACCCTCATGAGATTTTATGAGTCTTTTCCATGTAACTCCCTATTTTTATATTAATACCATAAAATTAGTATTAGTATCTTTCTGATTACTATAAACACTAGTTTCAAAAATCACTATAGTTTAAAACCTACTTTAGTTCAAGTTTGCTTGATTTTCGTAAGTTCTTTTTCCAAAAAAATATAATAATTCTATTAATGATATTTATACGAAATATCTTAAAAAAATCTCCTTTAGGATAAATGTTTTTGAGTATCTATAAGAAATTCAACAAATGTTTTATATAGATTGTTTTTCTAAACACTCTGCATTTTAACTATTTTAAAAATAAAGCTCTATCTATTAAAATATTTTAATCGCTTTCTTTTCTAGACACTTTCTGTCACAATATAATAAGTAAAATAATTACTTTTAAAAAATAATCACTAATAACCTATAAGACTGACTTTATAGCGTGATCTCGTTCATTGCGTAACTGTATGATAATAGCATTTTCGCAGGTAACGTCTTGTATTAAAAAATAAGATTTTATTTTCTCTATTAGATGCAATATGTTTACTTAAATATACACAAGATAATTTTATATATCACGTTTAGATATAACATCACTATATTTTCGTATATCAACTTGGGAATAAAATAGCAGTATATTCATATATTTTACAGAAACTACAACAGTACACATGGCTAAACAATCTAAAATTTTTATAAATTATAAATGATTCATTTTATGTTATAAAAATTTTCTATCCAATTCTATATTCTCTACAGAGGACAACATACATATTTTATAAACTTATACCATATCATATTATTTTTTAAAAATTATTCTCTCCTCTTCTCACGCTTTTATTTCACAATGATATAGCTTAATGACTAAAATATTTACAGCTATTTTCATTAAAATATATACGTTTATGTTTTATATTCACGACCTTTTAAGAAATGCGTACAGATTTTTTAATACGTTAATTGAAGAAACTTTAAAGTTTATTTATTATTTAACTTAATTTTAAGTACTTCTTTGAGAATTATTTATGTTAACTAAACAGTTTAGTTTTACTAAAATGAAATTAATAAATGAAATTCAATAGTCATTTTTGAAAACTATACTCTCTTCTATATACCTACTACAATTTTCTATAAGATATTTTTTCTTAATAAAATTACTACAGAATAATTTTCAGCATTTTCATATACCCAAAACAATCTATGATTCTCTATTTCTTTTATTAATATTATTGCAAGAATGTAGTAGACAAAGTGTCTTTTAAATTAAAAATGAAGATGAGTATTTACTGTTCACTTTTTCATTTTTAAGAGTTAATAGATTTTTTAAAACTTAATATGGAGTTTTAATAATAATCAAGAAATTAAGTAGTAGTAATATAAAGAACATAATTTCAGTGAATTTAAACTATTCAACTATCCTTTTTAAATTAAAAAACATTGAGAAACAGTGAGTACTCAATTAAATTCATTTCATTACTGAGATACGTAGAGGGTATAGCATTTTATCTAGAATTGTTATTGCGTCTGATTGAAAAATGCAAACACTTATTAAATATCAATAATCATATTGTAATAAGTATTTTTTAGTATTAGTATGAAGATCAATTAATGTTCAATCATTCTATAAATTTCTTACTGTATTTTTACAAAAATCATTTTATTTTTATACAATATACATTGTAATACTAATTTGATCCTTTAAAATATTCATTTATTTGCTTGTAGATTGATAACTCAAATAAATTTAAAATAAACTGAATTCTTTCTTAGAGTAATAAATAACTGCATACTTTATCTTTCACTTCTGTTAGCATACATAAGTATATTATTAAAATTATTTCCTTGAATATTTTGAACCTCATTAAAATTAATTAACTTTAGTCAAGTATCATTTATTCTCAGAAATCAATTTCAAAACACCATTGAAATCCTCACAGATATACTATAAGTACTAATGCCCGGTAAACATATAAAAAATACAAAGACAAATTAATATTTATAAATAATTCCGATGATTAGTGAAAAATATATTTTATTATGATGTACAATAACTAACCAAACATACAAATAATTGCATATATTAAATTGTAAGAAATAATTATAATCATTTACTTATAAATAGTTACGTGAATTTAAGATATTTAAATGTCTGTTAATAACAATATTAAACGCATTAACGTGAAAATGCATTGCGCTTCAATTAATAAAACTGAAAATCACTACACAAATACAAATACAAATACAAATACAAATACAAATACAAATACAAATACAAATACTAAATTATATTAAATAATTTTAAAATATTAAAAAAGCTAGAATGTTAATTTGAAAACTATCAAATAATGACATAAAGAAAAAATTAAGCTATTTTTATAACATTGAATTAATAAATCTCTACAATGGCAGTATTAAGATTACCTATAAGTCTGTTAAATAAATTATCAATTATTTCATTAACGACTAGAATTACTCTGACTGATCTAACATAAAGCTCTAAGTATCAAAATAAATATCACTCAATAGATATTCATCAATTTTAAACGAATGGCAACATTTAATATTACTTCAATATATCTAAATAGACATTACGAAAAACTAAACTGTTCAAATTAATAATAAACTGCTACGCAAAGAGATTGATTTCTACTATTTATTTCTACTATAAAAGCAAGCACTGAGTGATATTTTAAGTAATTACCTTCCCTGAAACATAAAACATGATATTCAACAAAATTAAGAAAAACCTAACTAAATTATTAAATACTCACCTGAAGATTGAGTTTTTTTAATAATAAATATTACTAACGATAGGGTCATTTTTATGTATACATGATTACTATTAATCTAATTTGTATAGTGATATTACTTTAAAAAATAAGAGACTAGTCTGAGTATTTTTATTAGATATTATCATTTTAAAGTAATCAAAACTGTTCTATGCACATAAATGAATAACTCAATGAAATACTCACGCTCTTATATATATAATATTCATAAATATTCCTAAATTATAATGATGTAATGTAAGATTACTATAATTTTACTAACATAGAAGTTACAGTGCATTCTAAAGTTATACACCATAGTTCACAATAGAATAAGCACCATATCTCTTTTTAAAAAATATTAATAGCTATAAATTAAGCTTATGAACAAACGACAATACTATAAAGACTTAAGATCATATCATAAATATAATAATTTCATTATGTAAGTCATTGTTATATGGTTAAGATACGTAAAGTTTTTTAGAACAAACAAACTTTATCTTTACTTTTGCTTTTATCTACAAAACCTTATTAGTTTTGACATAATAAGCATTCTCCAGAAACTCTAATGTTGAAAACCTAATGTCTGATAAAAATAATCATAATACACTGGTTAATCGCTTCAGGGGATATTATCCTGTTGTTATTGATGTTGAAACAGGTGGATTTAACACTAAAACAGATGGCCTACTTGAAATTGCTGCCATCACACTAAAAATGGATAAAGATGGCTGGCTATCTTTAAATGAAACACTCCATTTTCATATTGAACCATTTGAAGGAGCAAACTTAGAACCTTCTTCATTATCTTTCACAGGTATTGATCCAAACAATCCTCTACGTGGTGCTATTAGCGAGAATGAAGCATTACGTACAATTTTTAAAATGGTACAAACAGGTATGAAAAGTGCTGATTGTAACCGAGCAATTATTGTCGCACATAATGCGACTTTCGATCATAGTTTTGTAATGAATGCCGCGAAACGCGCTGATTTAAAACGTAACCCCTTCCATCCATTTGTTACTTTTGATACCGCAGCTTTAAGCGGTCTTGTTTTTGGACAAACAACTTTGGCTAAAGCATGTGTAACAGCAGGCATTTCTTTTGATGGTAAAGAGGCACACAGTGCACTATACGACACAAATCGTACCGCTCTTCTATTTTGTGAATTGGTTAATAAATGGAAAAAATTAGGTGGTTGGCCATTATTCTTCACTAACGAAGAGGAAAGCTCTAAATGAATAGAGCTTCAAAAAATCATATTAGCATTAATATTGAAAGTTAATATGATTTTTTATTTTATAAAAATATCAGGATGTTACTACTTTACACTATCCTCATCTGGTGGGCGACATTTATTAACAGCTTTTGTAAGCAGTGATTTTAGCTCACCACGTTGATGCATTTCCATGATAATATCGCATCCACCTATTAACTCACTATTGACCCATAGTTGTGGAAACGTTGGCCAATTAGCGTACTTTGGTAATTCTGCACGGATATCTGGATGTTGAAGAATGTCAACATAAGCGAAACGTTCACCACAATCAGAAAGTGCTTGCACTGCCTTGGCAGAAAAACCGCAATTTGGAAACGTAGGAGAACCCTTCATATAGAGAAGGATTAAGTTTTTTTTAATTTGATTTTCGATTTTTTCAATTGTCTTCATTATAATTCCTTAAAAAATGCACTAGTGTTTCAGTCAACAGAAACTATAGATTATTATTATATTACCTACTATCAATCAAAAATATTAACTGCTATGATAAAACTTTAATTCTTGTATGCAATATTACAATTTTATAATAGAATTAGTATAACATTTTAAGTTATAAAAAAATAAAATTTAAAATTATACTTTAAATTTTTCTGCTTTAATTTATTAACACTCTTTTACTATTTCCATTAATATAACCATTTAAATAAACTTACAATAGATTAATTGACAAAGGTTGTTAAAATAACTTATATTACAAATAATTATTACAGATAATAACTATATTATAGATATCTCTCTGCTTTATAATTAACGAAATAAAAGACGATAGTCTCTCTTCTGTCTACATTTATCACTAATTATAATAAAACTTAAGCTATTTCTATTTAATTAATTTTATGAGAAAACATCTAAAAATACTCTGTGACTCAATAATAAAATTACATAATTTCTTTTAAATCATTCAGATTGACTTTTCGTAAGATGTACTAAAGACTTATATACAAAACACAAATAATTATCACCATAATAAGCATTAGTATATTTATATAATTTATACATTCTATTATCTTAATGTTACAAGATTCCAAGATATTTCTCTGGAATGCATCACGAAAAACGTAGATACTATGCGATATTTTTACGCATACAATATTTTTTACGCAATATCAAGATAATTATTGTGAAACTGATAAAATGAAGAAAATATTAACATACTTCGCACAGGCTCTGTAAATATCATTGATATTTGTTCAGAAAAAATTATGTACCTTAGGAATCTGTTATTTCTTAAAAATAAAAACTATACTAAAAGTATAGAATGTCTTGCATATTAGTATCTCTCATTATATATAACGTAATGCTTGAAAATTCTACCCATATAACCAGTATTTTCTAATACATTATCCATACACAAAAATGATTATACAATATAAAAATTATGAAATTATTTTTTCTATCTATAAGATCTTGTTGTTACTATATTTGTACAATATAACTCTTGAGTATCTATAAAAGATATTATGTAATATCATAATCCATTTTATTGATTCATCAATTTTCAGAAACCTCATCTACATTTTAACGATTTTCTCATCCATAATAATAATCATTGTATTAAAGTTTGAAACATTAATAATATACACTGAGGTAACTATTTTTTTATATCGCTTCAAGAAGTTTTAGGCTCTTTCTAATTGTTTCGCTCTTTAAATTTTACACTCACAATGTATGAAGATATACTATGATCAGTATTATCATATATATCCCCAATAGCATCTATTTTACAAATAGAAAGCGACGTACAAAATATTTTATACACATATATAAATCAATTTCTTGAATACATAAGTATAATGAGAGACTAAATAATAATAGTTTAATTTATTAAAGCATCGTTCAATTGATATAGACTCTGTAAGTTTTTTTCATTCTGAGAAAATACATACAATAATAGTGTTTAAAAAATGTCAATAAAACTCTCAGCTGTTAATCTTTTTTTAATAAACTATATAAATTTATATGTTTTTATCATCTTAATCATCGTTTTTATAGAGTATAGTTTGTAAAATAATAAAAATTATACGTATCACTAATATAGTGTATGATTTATTTTAAACATGTCAATATTGATTTTAAATATATTATAGGTAAACACTTAGAGATACATTAAAGTTGATTGAATTAAAAAAATGAAAATAAATTATTATTTATAAGTATATTAGAATATAATAATAACTAATAATGAAGATAAACGAGTATTAACCATTAACATATGGTGATATTTTATTTTATTTATGATTATGATACAGATTCTAAATATTTAAAAAATATTTTTAATTAGTTAACTAAGAGTTTTAAAGAAATATCTATTAATCTCAATTCTCTAATACGAAAAATACATCTTTACTTTGACTATTTGACTATTATTCTAATGAAGCATAAAAAATATTTTTTACTCTATAAGAGTAATTCATGTATTATAAATATCATAATCTTTTCACTATTCTTGTTCTTAGAAGATGAATAAACTATCTTATCATCTAATTATAGTAAATTTTTATTTGATCTATCATATAACACATAATAATGCTCTAAATTTTTTTATTCATATATTAAAATCAAAAAACATAAAATTGAGTAGTGTATTTTCTACTTTAAATATTAAAGTTATTACTTTATAACTGACTTATATTTATTCAATACAGTATAATTGTAAATAGAAGCAATATTCTAATATTCTCTAACGTTACCCATTACTCAAAAAAAGAATAAACTTATTTTATACATTAAGATTAAAACATCCTAATAATTTAATGAGTTATTTTGTCGTTATACTCAAAAACTGCTTAACATATTAAAAAATTACCATACAATCTAAATACTTTTATAGATTATAGAATATTAAGTTTTAATTTTAAAACAATATTATTAGTCATGACTTCTATAAATACTATTTTTCAAGACTATATTACATTAATCGTACTCACGAAATGTTCGTATATTGTAGAATCTATGAAAAATAAAATTATTAATAACTCCATTCGCTTTTAAAATTTCAGAAAATATCAAATGTAAATTATATGACGAATAAATTATTTAGATCATTTTTCCACCTAAACCCAAAGACAAAGACAAAGACAAAAACAAAAACAAAAACAAAAACAAAGAAATAATATAAAATTTAATAATTCATTAACACCTACCGCTATATTCTTCAGGCGTAATATTATAACTATAATTATTCTTTATACTGAGCATGCATGACAAAATTTGTATTGTGTCTACTTTACTTCTGCATTTCGAACTCTCTATCAGCTAAAATCTATTAAAATAATAGTTCTTCATTCCTGATAAAGTATGAAGATATATATAACTATTTAACAAGAATTTTCTTTAGAATGGAATCGCTTAGCGACAGATGTTGTTTTTTTGTTATTTATTTTTATAATGCAAATACTTTATCATAGACGCTTATCAATATGTATTAGTATTTTATGACTTTCTAAATATTAATGCTAAATCACTTAATACTAAAAGTCTACAGATATCTTTTCTTTATTAATATCAAATAAAAAATACCAAGAAAAAATTAAGAAAAAATAATTTCACAGACTTTTATTTTTTTACGTTACATTTTTAGAAAAGTCCTTAAGATTATTTATATCAATATTATCTTTAAAAATTCGCTCTTCCTATTTTCTTGAATAAGAAAAGCTAATCTATGTTAACATACTAATATTATAATCTCTCTCACTTAGATAAGTGTTTTGATGCATGCTTAATAAAAAGTTCCGTTACACACGAGTAGATCATGACTAATACTTTTCAAAGAAAAGCTACTACATAATTTTTTTCAAAACATAATAATAAAATATAATTTTATTTCATGAAAACCATAATATTCGTTGATTAATAAAACTATAGTTACATGAATATTATAACAGTCACCTGCTTATCTACAAACTCGTTCCGAAAATAATTTAAAAATTTTTTTGATAAACATAAAACTAATATACAACAAATAAAAATTTATGAATCACTGTTTTGTTTTTATTTTTTAATAATTTAAATAATAAAGTATGCTATTCATTTTAATTTTTAATTATCAAAAACCATATTAATCGCTTAAAAAGTATGAATCCACTTCATAAAGTTACCTTATTAAAAATTTTAACAACACAATTTATATTGTGTTGTATTATAAAGCATCAAAACCTATAAAATCTGATGATATCAACAACTTTATACTTATAGATAAATAAATAAAAATAATATCTACTTTATAAACATCTATAATTTATAAATTATATTGCAGATATAATGATATTAGTTGTTTACCTATTAATATATAAATAATTTAATTTTTAGTATGAGAAAAATTTTCTTTTTTCTCTAATACTCTTTTAAAGAAATTTTTTATTTTTATTTATATTTATGATATATTATTATCTAATAAAGCATCATTTATTATTAATTATGGAACAATCTCTTTTGATGATTAACCAATTATGCAATGATTTAATTAAGCTTAATTTAATGATGCTAGACTTTTTTATAAACTCATATTTTCATTATTGATACATTCAATTATCACCTAGATAACATCAATAAAGTCTCAGACAAATTTAAATTAAAAAATATTAATTTTTAACATATTACAGGTAAAATAATATCAACAACTACCTATTTAAAAATCTATTTCTACCCCTATACTTTGAGGATACAAATACTCTCTCAAAAACATTTAGTTCGAGTTAAAATATATAATATACATTTAGATCAAATTTAAAATTAAATTGTCTATTGAAAATAAATTACAAAAAATTTTATAAATCTTAGTTAAAATATATATAATTCAAAATTATGATCATATAAATATTTGATACAAAGTACTATATACTAAAATTAATACTAAGTTTTACAGAATCTAATTAATATTATAAATATCGTAATGTCTTCAGTTAAACATTTCGTCATATATTACTAAATATAATGCTTTCTTTCTTAGAAAGAAATTATCAATAATATCATTAGATATTCAATTCAGTATTTTTTAGAAGATAGTAGAAACAATAATACAAATTAATATTTTCATATACAATATCATCAAAAAATTATAAATATTAATATTTTTAATAATTCTTAAAATAAATTTGGAAATACTTACGCACTCAAAACAATTGACTAATATTAAAAAATTCAAGATCTTATTCTGTAAAATTCCTGTTAACGTTCGGTCCGCTAATAAAGGAAATGTTAAATATATTTATATAAAATATTTTTAGTAAAACTCACGGAACAATTTTCAATAACTTCTTATCTTGTTGATAGAATAATAAGTAATTTTTATTGCCATTCTAATTTTTAACTGTTTGAAATTAAATTGCAGCTTTTTTTGTTTAAAACCTTATAATATTCTTCATGTCACTGTCTACTTTTTCTTAGAAACATACTCTCTTCTTTAATTTCATTTGTTAAACTAAAATAAATTACTAACTTAAATCTACTAATATCTTACTACTATAATCAATGTCATACTTTCTAAGAGTACGTAATCATTCAGTAGATTCAACATCGCAATAAATAGTAAAAATTAATAGATTTAAAGACATATTTCTCTCTATTGCTAACTGTGCATAACGATAAATAAATTTAAAATTTAAAACTGAGTTTACTTACATACATATGACTTATTTTATATCGTTTACCTTATTGATGGTAAACTTTATTATAGTATTACTTTAATATATCAAACAGTTAATCAGTAGACTATCTTTAATTTTAAACATAGCAATTCCTGATATATTACCTAGTTTACTAACATTATCATTCACATAACGCAAATAAGTTTAATAACATTATTTCTATAGCATAGAAATTACTATTAAAATAGTTATGTATATATATTTTATAAACCACACTATTCTAGGATTGTCCTAGAAAATTAAAATTTTATACATTGATTTTGTTCGTTAAACTGTTTTAAAGATTTTTTGTAAATTTTTTACTATATCACCGTGAAAGGATATATATTTTGCGGACTCATTATATACCATGCTAATTTTTAGATACAGTATTACCTTTTTCTAAATCTTTATAGTACATAGATAAAACTTCATGAGTCTAAAAGACACTACGCAATATATTGAGAATATACGTTTATATTTTATGTTAAAAACTTTAAAGAATCGTTTTAGCGTTGTGTTGCGCTGACTAAATAATGGTAATCTAACTTATTTTGTTGTCTAGACTTTTTAAGACGCAATATCTTATGAAATTTATTTAAATTATACAAAAATACTTGAATGTAACTACAATCTAATCAATTGACTAAAACCTAATATTAATTTTAAGTTAATCATCTTTTTTATTAGAGAATAAAGTAGATGCTTAAATACAAAGATTACCTTGATTAATCTATAATAGCATAAATCTTAGTAATTCGCTATCGTCAGAAAATCTATTATTCTCTGTACCCATTTTAACATACTAATCATAGTATAAAAACATGACAGATAAAAATTATTTTAATTAAAACACGGAATAATATTAATAATCATGATTTTAATTTTTTAAACAAGTACATTAATGTAATTATATTCAATATCGCATGCTAATACTAACTAATAAAATTAAATTTCAATAGCATTCATAATAAAATTATCAGTGATTTTATAGCATTTACACTAATACCTTTCTGGTTAACAACAATTTAGCTAAAACAAATTAGCATTTCAAAAAATCATTGCTATTTTATAGCAAGGTTAGTTATAAAACATTAACTTAGATTTACTGAATAAACAAACTTTTGTTACAATTTCATACAATCAGAAAAAACAAATAAAAAAATATAAGGATTATATTAATACAAAATAAAAGAAATCAAAAAGTGAGATAGCTATCAAGCTAAGAACATATCTAGCTTATTATATAATGTTTCATTATACATATATCGCTCACTCAGTAAACTACATTAGGACATAAATATCATTTAATATTTCTATAATCTGCAAACATATAATTATTTTGTAAAATTACACCCAACCTTTTCTTAAACTATTTCACGTAGTTAAGATTTTTAATAGCATCAACATGCTCACTTCTACAGAATTTCATATACAAAATAACCATTATTAACCCGTAGTCCGGTTAATAATTAGAACATTATCATCAATCATAAAAATGAATTATAAATAAGTACAACAATATTATATATTAATTATAAAAAATCTTTTAAACAAAAACATGTTTGAAATTAAAAATATAATATAAATATCCTAAAAATAATTTTTATGCAATAATATTAATATTTTATTAATACTAACTTGCAAAGTAATTCTGCCATAAAACGATTACCCACACAAATAAAGCTAACCCAATTATAACAAATACAGCAGAAGAAGAAATATCTTTTGCTCGAGCAGATAACTCATTATAATCACTTCCTACACGGTCGACTGCAGTTTCTATTGAGCTATTAATTAACTCAATAATCGCGACCATCACAACAGAAAATATTAATAACAAACGGTCTATATAATTAATATCTAAATAGAAAGATATCAATACAGCAATAATTGAAATAACAAATTCTTGTCTAAATGCTGCTTCATTAATCCAAGCTGCTTTTAACCCTTTAAAAGAATAACAGATCCCTTTAAGTATATGCGTAAATCCATTTAATTGATTTGTCATATTTACTCCATGATATTATAAACAATGATTATTTTTAGGATTAAAATTAATCATTAGTAAAAGATTTTCTAGTTTATTTCTGATATTCTTGAAAATAATTCTCAATAAGAGGCTATAATCATTTATGTCACTATGGCGTAAAATATATTACAATATATTAAATTTACCACTTCAATTTCTAATAAAGAGTAAACTCATTCCCACCAACCCAATTTTAGAACTGAAACTAGATACAAATCGACTCACCCTGTATGTTCTACCTTATTATTCTAAAGCTGACCTAGCAACGTTACGCAATCAATGCTTGTCTATAGGCTTACCTGACCCATTGATTGATAATAATATTAATGGTATTAAACTACCAGCTTATGTCTTTGTTGATGAAAGACCACGTATTTTTCACTATTGTTCTCCAGATCCAAATAAAAATTCTGTAAAAACTTTTCATTCTTATTTAGATTTACACCGTCATAATCCAAATCTAAATATTCAAATGTTACCCGCATCAGTTATGTTTGGTCGTGCACCTGGACGTGCAGGATATAATTCTCCAGCACCATTATACTTTCTTAATGGTGTCCAAAAATTTTTCGCTATTCTTTGGCTTGGTCGAGATAGCTTTGTTCGTTTTTCCCCAACTGTTTCTATGGGATGGATGGCGGAAGAACATGGTACTGATACAATTATTGCGCATAAACTTGCTCGTGTTGCCCGAATTCACTATTCACGTCAACGTCTTGCAGCTGTTGGACCAAGACTAGTTACTCGTCAAGAGCTATTTAATAAATTACTTAATTCAAAAGTTATTAAAAAAGCGATTAAAGATGAAGCTCGGAGTAAAAAAATTTCACTAAAAAAAGCCCAAAAAAATGCTATTACCATAATAAAAGAAATTTCAGCTAACTTCTCTTATGAAGCTGTGCGTCTAACTGACAGAATACTCAGTTGGACATGGAATAGATTGTATCAAGGGATTAATGTTCAGCATGCTGAACGTGTACGACAATTGGCAGAAGATGGTCACGAGATTGTTTATGTTCCATCACACCGAAGCCATATGGACTACCTGTTGCTCTCTTATGTATTGTATCATCAAGGATTAGTACCTCCGCATATTGCTGCAGGTGTTAACTTAAATTTTTGGCCTGCTGGACCCATTTTTCGTCGACTGGGAGCGTTTTTCATTCGGAGAACATTTAAAGGTTATAAACTCTACTCAACAATATTTCGCGAGTATCTTAATGAGCTATTATCTCGTGGTTATTCTATCGAGTATTTTATTGAAGGCGGACGTTCACGTACAGGCCATTTGCTTCAACCAAAAACAGGCACATTGTCGATGACTTTACAGGCAATGCTCCGTGAAGATTCTCGCTCTATAACTATTGTACCGATTTATATTGGTTATGAACATGTGATAGAAGTCAGTACTTATGCTAAAGAACTACGCGGTGCAAAAAAAGAGAAAGATGGCTTCGTCTCAATGATACGTGGACTGCGTAAATTACGAAAATTAGGTCAAGGTTATGTAAATTTTGGTCAACCGATTTTATTAACTCGATACTTAACGAAGCATGTCCCGAATTGGCGTGATTCAATTGATTCTATAGAACCACTCCATCCAAGCTGGTTGACCCCTATTTCTAATTGTCTTGCTGATAATATTATGGTGAATATAAATAATGCAGCAGCAGTAAATGCAATTAATTTATGCTCAACCGCCTTACTGTCATCACACCAGTACTCTTTAACACGTAAACAACTCATTGAACAAATAGACTGCTATTTACAGTTACTACGCAACGTGCCGTATACTAATGATACAACTACACCAGACAAAACAGCAGAGCAATTACTAGAACATGCTTTACAGACAAATAAGTTTACAGTCAAAACATACAGTATTGGGGAGATAATTCTTCTTCCTCAAAATCATGCAGTTTTAATGACTTACTATCGCAATAACATTTATCATCTTCTAGTGCTTCCATCATTAATTACTAGAATTATATTGCATCACAAATTAATTAAACGCCAAGATATTCATTATCAAGTCGGACTAATTTATCCATTTCTCAAAACTGAATTATTTATGCGTTTTGATAAAAAATCGTTATTGGAAATGGTGCATACCTTAATTAACGAGCTCGCTACTCAAAAATTAATATTCTTAAAAAATAATGAAATAGTAACAATCAACCCATATCGTATTCATACGTTACAACTTCTTTCTGCTAGTGTACATGAAACCTTACAACGTTATGCAATTATTTTATTTCTCCTTAATATAAACCCAGAAATTAATCGTCATACATTAAAAAAAGAAAGCCGAATACTTTCTCAGAGAGTGTCTGGATCCCATAGGATTAATTCCTTTGAGTTTTTAGATAAAGCTGTTTTCTCAACATTAATCGAAACGCTTAAAGATGAAGGTTATATTGACAATAATGATATATTCACTGAAAATACGCAAAAATTATATTCTATTATTTCTTATTTGATATCACCTGAAATTCGTTTAATAATTGAAAATGTTCAAAAAAAATAGAAACGATACTGATACTATTTCACGCCTCTAAAGTAAATCATGCATTTTTAAATTAGATAAAAAAATTTAGATAAACCTATAGACAAACAAGATAGAAACATTAAAAAACTAGTTAAATAAGATAAATAAATGCAATATTCCATTTATAGAATATCCTGTTTAACTAAGACTTTAAATAACAAAACGGTTAAATATAGCTCAATAAAATTCCACTAAACAAAATACAACCTATATAATTGTTATTCCTAAAAGCTTTAAAATAAGCTATTTTTTCCTTATTCATCATAAGAGTTTGTTGGTAACCAAATAAAGCTACCAATAAAAATAATGAAATATAATATATTACCCCGAATTTTACCAATAAACCGACTAACGCTAATAGTCCTATCATAATAATTTGAAAAATGCCAATAATTGCTTTGTCATATTCACCAAACAAGATTGCAGTTGATTTTATTCCAATTTTTAAATCATCATTATAATCTACCATCGCATATTGTGTATCATAAATAACTGACCATACAATATTCACTATAAAAAGTAGCCAACACATTAATGGCAATGAGTTATTGACCGCGGAAAAACTCATTGGAATTGACCACCCATATGCCGCACCTAAAACTATTTGTGGTAGATGACTAATACGCTTCACAAATGGATAAATCCATGCTAATAAAATTCCCATAATAGATAGGTAAATAGTCATTAAGTTTAATGTTAATACTAATAAAAAAGAGAGTAACATCAAACTAAAAAATATATATTTTGCTTCTTTTTCTGTAACCTCTCCACTAGGTAAAGGGCGGTTTTTTGTCCGTTCTACATGAATATCAAGATGACGATCTACATAGTCATTAATGATACATCCTACTGATCGCATTAGAAAAACACCAATAGTAAACACAATTAAAATGTGAAAACTTGGTATACCTCTAGAGGAAATCCATAGCGACCAATAAGTTGGCCATAATAATAAAAAAAAACCAATTGGCTTATCAATGCGTGCTAAACGGCTATATGCATGCCATTTTTTTAAAGGCATACTTCCCTCTCTATTTTATTGTGTATTTTACTTTAATATTAATTATTATAAAAATGAAATATTTATTAATTTTCAAGATATTTATCTTAGATATTATTTATACAAAGAAAATCTATCATTAATATTTAATGATTATTTATAATAATAAATCAATATGAATCACTATAAAAACAGTTATAATTATTCATGTAATTTAAAGTCATTATTTCAAATAAAATATCTAACAATCAATATGATTAAGTTGATTTAAAATATCTTTCTTATTTATGTAGCTCTTAAAAAAATTTTTAGGTGATAAATTACTAGACAAAAACAATCTTTTACCGTAATTATTTTTAGCTTCAACATAAAATTTAACTTAAATACAATACTTTATTAAAAATTAATAGTGTTATACGAAAAGCAACTCAGTTATCACTTAGATATAAATCTAAATTCTTTTGGATATATAAACATTTAATAAAAGTAAAATTATTTTTTAAAAAATAAAAGTTTGTAATTAAAAATTTTTTAAAATTTCTTATGCACAACAAAAAGAGAATAAATATTAAATAAAAAATGCTAAAATAGTTATTCAAATATTATTCAAAACTCTTTCAGAGTTAATTATATTTTTATCAATCAACATGCTTGAAATAACTAATGTTATACATTTCATAAAATATAGAGTTCCTGATATTTTCTATTCTAACGATGCAATCCAGAATATAATACAGATAATCTTAAAAATATTTCACTTATATAATCGCTCTTAGCCAAAATCTTCTTCATATAAATCAATTGTTTTAAGCGAAAATACATTTAAAAATTTTTTTATTAATCACATGTTATTTTATTACTATAATTTTATCGAATAAACTGAAATGTCTATTGTGATATATTGTTTATGTTAAAATTGATTATTGATATCATAACAGTTTTTTAAGAACTATATCTGTATTTTTAATCTTACGTACAGATAAATAATAAAATTATATTAACATTCGGACTACTGTTCATGAATACCGCGTGTATTATATTTTATAATATATATTTTAGCAGGCTTATCTGTTGTTACAAATGCTTTTTAACGTTTGAGTATTTATATATAAATACTCTTTCCAGGAAATGGCTATGTAGCATGAATTTAATAAGCACTTATTGTTAAGACCAATAAAAGTGCACCAACACTGTATATACACTAACTTCCATAGTCAGTTTTTTAACGTCTGATCGAGATACATTTAATGTATTATAATCTTTATAAATTATACATTATTACTATAATTTTTTCTAAAAAATAACATAAAGAATTACGTTTTAAAAAATAAAATATAATTTAAGAATTAGTTAATCTGTTAATTGATTTTACATATTAAGATTTAGTTCATAGTTTTAATATTTTTTTAATTAAAGATATAGTTGCATCATAGTCAGTTCGTATTTTAAAAAATATTTAAATTTGACCACGAGGCAATTTCAAAAAATATGCAAGATTTTATTGAATAAATTAATTTTATAAACATTTGAAATAATCAAAGAAAATATCTATATAGTTTTGAATTTTGCTACAATAAAAAACTAAATTAATTACTCATCTGCATATGAATGTACGAATAGATTCAGTGATGTTTTAGTTATTGGAACAAAAATTTAACAAGAGACTATAAAAGACACTTGATAAGCATAGGTTTTATTTAACAATTTTAAAATATAAAGGTAAAATATCATACAAAAACAGGAAACACTTTTTATAGTAATGTACAATATTAAATTATTTTTATTAAGAATAAAAGTTATTTTGACTACAATATGTTTTTTAAATAAAAACAATGATCATTAACTTTGTTTTAATAACATCACTTATAATGCACGCTGGGTATAAGTATATTTTATTAAACACAATAATTCCTCTTAGTTAAAAGGAATCATATCCCAAAAAAAACAAATAACAATTAAATGATATTAATTACGTATTGAAATAAAAACAAACAGTATCTAAATTTAATCTGATCTTTTATAAAGTAATGGATTATTCACAAGCAATAGAATATAAAACTAAAGAAGCGAATGAGATTACTTAAATCAACTGATTTCAGTTTAGTACCATGCTTTAGATATTTCATCTTATTTAACCTTCTTACGCCTAGCCATTTCAATCATTTAAAGTAATATTTATTCAATCAGTTTCTTTAACACATTATACAAATTGTTTAAATGTATCATTCTAATAATATTAACATATATTATAGCTATCATTATAAAACTATGCTTCACTAAAAATAACAGAGATCAGGTTACCGATCCTAATCAAAATTTCAGCATTATTATACCACCACATTATACATCATATATAATATTTAATAATATCTTTATTTATTTTAACTAAATATAATTGCTCTAAAATGTCTTAAAATACTTAGCTTTCATTTTAAAATATATTGAATAATACAAAATAACCATCTAATAGTTCAAAACTGAATACACCTGAAGATAAATATATAGTATATTTTCAAGTTACAGTAAAACTACTATACTATAGTACTATCATTGCAATAAAATATCTAATTCGAGATTTATTTTGAAACAAATTTTACAAATTAATATTTACATTTTAAGTTTAATGCTTTTATCATGAATTACGTCGATGAAATTAAAAAGATCTAACATTCTATTATGATGCAAGAAATGTTAATCAAGATAATTATTATGACATAACGCAATATTATATATTTTATTGTTTATTAACTTTAAAAGATTTCAATAAATCTAAACTCTTTAGTGAAGAATAAGCAATATCCGAGAAAAAGGATGATAAATAACATCGCTACGAAGATCATAACAATTACTAATACAATTATCAAAATATACAAAAAAAGTTAAAATACAATGTATTATACATAATTAAACTATTATCCAGCATTACAATCGCAATTTCTTGGCTATATATAGATTTTTTCTTCACATCTAGTAATAGCGTTTATCACAATGATAATTTCTATTTTTGATACTAAAAATATTGAATCCTACATTCTATCTACATTCATTTAATGATAGTTATCAGATTTTTAATGATAGTTATCAGATTTCTAATTATCTTTTAAGTTATTAAATAAGTGAATTTTTATAAAAATTAATTCAAAAATCTACTATTGATCTATGCAATATTTTAAAAAAATATAGTATAATATATTAAAAAATATGAAATCCAAATGTATCACAAAACTGATGAATGAATACATCTTGTACATTAGATAAAGTTATTTTCGGAATAAAATTACACATCTGTGTCATTTTTAATTTTGCGTATCCACATGGATTAATACGGTCAAAAGGCTCAAGATCCATATTAATATTCAGAGCTAACCCATGAAACGAACACCCTTTTCGAATGCGTAATCCTAATGAGCAAATCTTTTCACCATTGATATATACTCCTGGAGCATTTAAACATACATGAGCTTTGATGTGATAATATGCAAGTGTTTTAATTACAGTACCTTCAAGTGCAGAAACTAAATCACGAACACTAATTTTATTGCGTTTTAAATTCAACATTACATATATTACTTGTTGACCTGGACCATGGTATGTCACTTGACCACCTCGATCACTCTGGATTACAGGTATATCACCAGGTGCGAGAATATTTTCTGCTTTACCCGCTTGTCCTTGAGTAAAGACACGAAAATGTTCAACAAACCATAATTCGTCAATAGTATCTTGAATACGAGTTTCAGTAAATGAATGCATAGCATCAGAAACCTCTCGATAAGGAGCAAGCCCTAATTGACGTAAAATAATAACTCTTTCTAAAAAAGCTTTCATATCTACATTAACGTTCTATAATTCATAAAATAATACTAGCTAAATATCGCTAGTATTATTTGTATTTCGAATACATTCTATATTAATCATAATTAAAGATGAATAGCAAAATAAACATTCTTTAATTCTTATAAAATATCTTAATTATTTTATGATAATAGAGTTTAACAATCTAAAAAAATAAAACTGCTACATAACTTATCACCTGTTAATCATTATTACTTAATCATAAAATATCTTACTAAATATCATTCACGCTAGTAAAATTTATATATATAATGATCTCTTCTAAAAATCATCTTAATATTTGTCAATAAAGTGAAACAATTATTTAATAAATTTAAGTAGATTAAAATACTTACAATTTCCAATTACTTTTAGACAAAAATATTTTCTATTTTCAAGTATTCTAATTCACTCAATGTTTCAAAAAAATAAAAACTTGTTCAATATTATTAATATGAATTATACTTCAGGTAAAGTTGTAGTTAACTATACTCTTCACTTTAGATTTAAAATTGCATTATGAATAACAAAAAACTAATTTAGTGACTTATGCAAATCAAATAGGCTACGCTAATCATATAGCTTGATAAAAGAATTAGCACAGAAAATGTTTTATTGTTTTTATGATGTTACTCATGACATAAATATGATTAATTAGAGTTAATTATCTTATTGCATTTCAAGTCATTATAATATAAATAATACATAACTGCTACAAGTTAATTAAAACAATTATCAATAGTGAGTTATATATTATATAGTGAATGACATAGCTAAAATAATATCTAATTAAATATTTTCAATATTACTAATAGGCTTTAAGTAGTTTTGATCGTTAAATAATAACATTAATTTTTTTCTTTTCTAATGAAGTATAAGTTTGTATTCAAAAATCATCACTCATTTTAAAATCTGTTAAATATCACTAAAACAACTCATAATAAATATTTATTTACACTAAAGTATACAGTCATTGTATCTATAAACTAAATAAATTTAGAAATCAAAACAAGATTTCTTATAGTATTTTTATTTTTATAAAACACAAACCGTCAATTAAAAATGTTAAATTTGTATATTATAACGCTTCTTATATTGTTCCTAATAATTCAAAGGAGACTAGACCTCTTACATCTTTAGTCAGAGAAGTAACTAATGTAATCTATACACAATAAAATGACTATTATACATTTTTAATAGAACAGCTTTTATTCTGAATAAGTCTGTTATTATTCTTACGTATATTATTAATATATAAGTTATTTTTATATATAAATTCTAATGAATAAGTAATTTAAAATTATATCAGAATCTGAACTATACTGAAAATCATGATCGCATTGCAAGTTGATTTTTACTTATAAACTAAAAAGTACTCAGATAATGCTCAGAATTTAAAAACATTAGAGAAAATTTTTACATATTAGATTACTTATTTTTTAAGAATCTGCATTCACTTTTATTATGCCTTAATCACTAATTTTAGTGGATTTCATGGATTACTAAATAATTTAGTCAGTCATTGCTTACGATGTTTACAAGATTTTATTATTTTTTAGCTAAAACTTTGCATGAAATTATAGTTGATCAAAAAAAATAGAGTCTTCTTAAAAATTTCAGAGAAAATAAATATACATTAACCACAAAGTCTACAAATATTTATTCAAAGTATTTTTTAAATATCATGATCTGTGTATACTATTAAAATGATCAAATTTTACAGCCCGGTAACGTAATTATAATATTTAAATAAATTAAATATCTATTTATTCATAAACTGCAAATTGACAAGGTGTTTAAAAATTAATATATAAAATATTTTATTTACTATCGTATATTAAACAAACTGATTTTAATAATTTTTTTCTACTAAGAGTACTTATATCTGACTACTAAATACTTTAGAAATACAAATCGTCAGAAAAGAACTAATATTTATTAAAACAGGTATTAAAAATCCGCTAGACAATATATGTTTATATTTTTTAGTTACTAGAGTATTAAGATAACTTTGATGATTATTAACACATAAAAATTACGCGTAGTATATGTATAGCTCGTAAAACCTATAATCCCGATTGTAGTAGAGACTTATATTTTACTCACTCAAGGTAACGAACTTAATTATCTAATGATTTATTTAAATAAATTGCATTCCATATGATTGAAAATGTATTATTCACATTCTTACCTAGTATTTATCTCTATAATTTCTAAATGATATATTAACACGAATATTAAATGCTGATATTATTCTCATGGTAAATTGTTAGACAATTAAAAAAGATTAGAATTATAGGTTCTTCTTTCTCAATAATTTTAAACAATCTATTTTAAAAATTAGTGCTAAATGTTAAAATACTTTATTCAATAATCTTTCTATCAATAGTAAATAAAATCATCACTAACATAAATTAATGACTGCTAGAATTTATTAAGAAAACAATCAATTACGCAAGTACTAAGTATGTTTAGCAAAGCCGATAACTCAATTTAAAATAATTATTAACACAGGCTGACATGTAGTGATCATTTTTATAATTCTCAATCCTTGTAATTTAAATTAGGATCTTTCATCCAATGTTATGCAATTCCTTAATATCAATTAGATATTTTTCAATGCACTGTATTTTCTTTAGTTAAACATATGACATTATAATAAACTTTTATAATACATTTTATAAATATATAAAAATAAAATGAAATGAAACTTATAGTTACAATTACAATATACCCATAAATAGAGAAATTACTTTATACTTTAATAACCTTCTACATGATTATCTAACTGGGACCTACTGGTGAGAAAATATATAATATAAATAAATTGAATATTGTAAAATTTTAATACATATATTTCCTTACAAAAATATTAGATCTCAATATTTTAAGAATTCTAAAAAAAAATTTTTTCTCATCTCAGATTTTTTAAATATTATTCTCAATCATTAGGTAACGTAAAATTTTTACTGTGAATTTCTATATACTTACGGTGATGACAGCTAGACTTGATACACTTATCAAGTATTATACTATTTTTAAAAAACAATTTTTAAATCTTCCGATTTTTCTCAATATCTTAATAAATTTTATGTTTTAAACAAGCATAATGAGATACATATAAAATATGTATTAAGATCTTATTTAAAAAAATCTAATAACAAAGTGTTTTATTTTTTTCCTTGCTTTGAGTTAACGATTGCAGTAATTATTTGGAGATTTATTAAAGATATCTTTCGAAAACATCATTAATTTCATATAAAATGTTCGCGCTTACTAAGAGCAATGTATATAATTAACAGTGAATATTAATTTTATCGATATTCTCTCTTTCATTTGAGAAACGAATACTTTCTTTAATACAGTATATTTTAATATATATGTAAAAACATTAATTTTCATTCTTTAATATTACTAGACAATCTATTATTATCTATCTTTATTATTAATATAATCACGAGAATTTGATAAGAGGAATATTCTTCTATGAAAAGCATGTATTAATTTATTTATTCCTATATTCTACAATACTTAAAAAGTATTAACAGGAATGATTTATAATCAACATATAATCTTATACATAACTAATAACGCTTTAATTTATAAATATAAATAACGTTATATAGCGGTATAAAACTATTTAATCAATTTATTCTCACTTTTAAAAAGTGAAGTAAATTCATAAAATATCACAAAAAATATTTTATTTTATTGCAATCTTAATTTCAGAAGATAAAATAAAATGTAATGTTTTAAATCTATTCTTAACAATATCTAAAATAATGATTTAAAAAAATAATATACTGTTAGATGTAGATATAAAAGATAAGAAGTTATTACCCTAGAATCATCTCTTAAATATAAAAAACGTAATAGCGCATAGAAATAAATCTTGTATTCTTTAAAACTACTGGAGACAATCTCTTAAATAATCTAACGTCTTTTACTATTTATTATAAATAATAAAAGTTACTCACTGCGAAATAACCTTAACTAAAAAATTACTGTTAATCCACTTTGTTGTATTACGTAACATATACAAAAAGATATCATCTTGTTGAATCTCATACTACCTTTGAAGAAAAAATGTTATACCTGCACACTATTTTATAATTAAAGAGTTTTAATTTGGTACGCAAGAAATAATTTAACTTGATTAAAACAATTCCGGATTTTATCTTACAGATAATCAACAAATTTTAATATTCATAAGAGATGAAATAGTGAAAGAATCTCTAATGTTCCATGAATTATTCATCAACTTAATAAACTATCAGTCATTTAAAACACAAAGTTACGATATGATTTTTCCAAAACAAGAATACAAATAAGACCTCTTAAAATTTATACTAAATTATATGTATAGAATTACCTTTAATATCTAAGCATAATAAACACGTTATAAGGGTTATAATAATAGGAGAAATGAAATAATTCAAGAGATTTTATCTTCTTATATAAGTCGTTTTCAAATAAAGAATTCCTTAATTACGGGCGTATCACAAAACTACAATTACAAGTGATGATTTCTCTAAAATTAATCAATGCTATTGAGAATCTATTTCAAACTAAATAGCACCTAAATCAATATACTCACCAGAAGATATTGTGAAGATATACGATATTATAGATTGAAATAATTAAAAACTTTTTTTTGGAAACACATTAATAATATCCATAACATACACAAAATGTGCACTTCCTGCATGTATTTCCATACCTATACCCAGTATTAATACCGTAACAGATGACAATACAACAATAACAAATTCAGAAAACTCACTAAAAATAAACTTAACAACATCCGGTTAAGTTGTTAATGCTTTAACAACACGAGAGCGCTGAAATAAACCATTGTAACAAGAATGATCCCGAAATAAAAATCACACTAAAAACTAATATCGTAAAAAATAATACGTGACATTATTTTATCCGCACTAAATATTTCTTCAGATAATATACTTCATCTATCAAAACTGAAAAATAAAAAACATAAAATATTTTCTTCTGATAAAAAACGACACAATCTCCGTTGTGTCATCAATAAATGGTCGAAAGTCTATATTTCAGACATGTTTTTACTATCTGTTACACCATAAATAATAAAACACATACATATTAATTATCACCCTTATTTGAAGAATAATAATAATCTTGTTCAGATTAGAAAAAACATTAATTTTACGTAGATTAAAAATTGCAATTAAGATAACTCAGCTCATTAGAAATATTATATTTTCAAATTTGAAAACATATCTTGTAAATAAATTTTCGCTAATAAAATCTTTTTTCATTATTACAAAAAAGATATGATCATAGAAGTATCCATCCTACAAAAAAACTAATATATTAATTTATGAATTTTTGGACTGTATATACACAACCAGCTAATAAGACACGTAACACTAATTTTTGATCACTCAAAACAGTAAATAATATCATGAAAATTTAATAATATAAATAGCTAAAATATGCCAATCAGTGTTTTCATGACACTATTCTGAATATATCGAATATAGTCATTGCCTAAACATCAGATAAACTAATAATAATCACTTATAATACAGTCATTTTTAAGTACTACATAGTAATTAAGATCTATATGATTTATACATATCAATCATGTTTATTATATTCTTTGATATAAAACCTCTTATAACTTTCCATTTAATATCATTGAATAAATTTAATACGTAACCACTAAAAATACGATACTTTTCCGATAAATATTTAAGTAAAAATGAAAGACTAAATAGTCGTTTAGCATGGATACTAACTTCTCTGAAAACAGTAGATACCGAGTCTACAGACAAAAGAGACTTCGCGAATATAAAAAACAAGTTATATAAGCATTACTCCCACTCAGTAAAAGTAAACACTCATTATGAATAAATAATATCATTGATTTATCTAACTTGTAATGTAACCAGTAAAATAAACAAACTTTAAGAAAAAATAACTAATACAGAAAATTAAAGTATCAGTGATTTTTAGTGCGCGCATATTTGCACTGAAAATATTGAAATACTAACACGTAATATGAAAAGTGTTATATTTAATAGGAATTTATAATAAATTGATAATATTCATAATAATAGTGATAATTGATTTATTTCGTATCAATTTTATAAAAAATCACTTTATTATTTTTAATAAAAGTATAGAATGCTCTTTAATTTTAAAGAGAATATTTATAATAAAAATATTAAGAATTATGTATTAAACATTTTTCTGAATATAAATATTATAAAGAAGTTTTTCATTCAACATTATTAATATAATTATAATGTCATTATTTAGATAATAATACATACTAATAATTTTTAGTACTATTAACTTCTTTATAACTTCATTTTAAATACAACAGCATATATAAAATATATGTTTTTATATTATCAGTATTACTTTGATACTAAGAAATCTTACCAAAAAAAATGAATATGAGGATGCATTGATAATATGTTTTTGGTATCTTATGTTAATTTTCTGTGAATTATATATTGTAATTATTTACTTAAAAAGTACTTGATTTATTTAATTATTTTTCTATATCAATAAATATATACTACTGACATTCTGAATTATCTAAAACTTTTAATTAAAAGTTCACTCGATATCACAAAGATTGATTTTATTTATATTATTCCTAACACTGATGAAATTTTATATATTTATCTCATCAGCCTTCACTATGTTATATAGTAATAGAATGGTCACATTAAAATACTTATTTTATAATATATAATTATTATCAATTCATTCTTAAAAGTAAAATTTATAAATAATAATCTATTGATAATTTACTCTTATTAATTTAAAATAACTTATATTTTATAATACTTTGAATTTCAAAATCTATTTTAAATCTTCTGAAAGCTAATGATTTATATGTTTTATTAAATTTATAAAAACTTAGCGTAAAAACCTAATACAATCTCAATCAATTACATATTTATTAAAAGCGCCTAAAAATTAACATATTTTAAGAATTTTCTATTTTAAAGTATTGTATGTAATATCACATATTTTAAAAATTTTTATCTATAGTAGTAGCTAAATAAAATTCTTTTACTGTGATAAAATCACATATTACTAATTAAAAATTAACAATATAAATCATCAAAAAAAATCAAATATACTGAATCTGGTATTTACAATATTAGTTGGAAAAATATATTTTAATAATAGTTAAGAACCCTGATGAAACTTCCTTATTTGTTGATAAAAAATATTAAAATATAAATATTTTTATGAAAAACTATGCAGCAGAAGAAAAAGATCTTTAGTGTTACACGAAAGATAGCTGTACATACTTAAAATTTAATTTATTTAATTAAATTTAAAGCAATCAATGTGATAAATAAAATTTTTTAACAATACTTTATAAACTAAACAAAATTACATATCAACTCGCATCGTGTATTATAGTAATAATTATATAAGATAAATTTTATCTATAGTATCTATCTAGATAGAGAGACATTGCAGAAATAACGAAAAACAATAAACGTCACACTATTACTAGAACTCATAACACTATAGATCATTAAACATTATTATTGAGAAAACTAGTTCAATACTTTTAGAGGCAAAATATACTGAGTAAAATTGAAATAATAGTTTTAGCGTATCAAGCTAGTGTTTATTGTCTTGATCCTGCTTTAAAATATTTAAATAAATTTTATAAACAGTCAATGTAATCGTTGACTTCAAGATGATTTGAAAATAAATTTTAAGTTATTTCCCTGGTTAAGGAATCGAGATATATATAATAATTATTGTATTAACTCAAGTATAATCAATCTATAGCCATACTAAAGAAATCTGTAGAATTTAAAATAACTTTCTTAACAGGTTTATTAGCAATAAACAGCTTAAGTCAATCACTTGAATGAATGACCTCCAAAAAATCATGAATTAAAAACTGAATAAAATAGCTTTCAATATTAATACATGCTTTGTATGTAATAGAATCTCATTAATATTCATGATACATGTATACTTATTGAAGAAATACATCACATCAAGATATTTAGTATTATTCTCATATAGATTTTTAACGGCTCAGTAAATACTGCTATTTCAAATATTGTCATTTTTCCGATATATTAATCAAGTGTATTGATTGAACATTAAAATAATAAAGAAATTAGTTTATTAAACAATACTATCAAGTAACTCTATAAGAGAATTGCATAGTATCCTTCTTAAAATTAGTTCTTCTTTAAGATAGAAATACCATTTTTCAAACTCTTTTTTAAGAGTTATCAAAATGGTATTGTACTTCCTTTAACTACATTCATAATCATAAACATTTTATTTTATAATTAAAATTATTCAGATATATAGTGTAAATTCTTTTCTCTATTGCAAATTTTATACTAAAACAGCAAGGTTAATTAACGCAATGATAATTATATATATTATTTTTATTTTAAAATACGTATATAAAATATTGAATTAATATTATACACTTCACTTAGATTCTAAGATTAAAGTAAAATAAATAAGCTACAATCAATTATTCATAGTCATATAAAGGACCTGTATAGTTGTCAAAACGAGATAATCGTCCATTAAATGTTAATCGAACCGTACCGATTGGGCCATTACGTTGTTTTCCTAAAATGATTTCAGCAACTCCTTTTAAATCACTGTTATCATGATAGACCTCGTCACGATAAATAAACATAATAAGGTCAGCATCTTGTTCGATAGAACCAGATTCACGTAAATCCGAATTAACAGGACGTTTGTCTGCACGCTGCTCAAGACTACGGTTAAGCTGTGATAACGCGACTACTGGTACGTTAAGTTCTTTAGCTAACGATTTTAATGAACGTGAAATTTCTGCAATCTCTAAAGTACGATTATCCGATAGCGCAGGAACACGCATCAACTGCAAATAATCAATCATAATAAAACTTAACCCACTGTGTTCCCGATACAGTCGTCGAGCACGTGAACGAACTTCTGTCGGCGTTAAACCAGAAGAGTCATCAATATACATATTACGTTTTTCTAATAAAATCCCCATTGTACTAGAAATACGCGCCCAGTCTTCATCATTTAACTGACCCGTACGGATTTTTGTTTGATCAACACGAGATAATGATGCCAACATACGCATCATAATTTGATTACTTGGCATTTCTAAACTAAAGATTAAAATAGGTTTCTCTTCCGTCATTGCTGCATTTTCACATAAATTCATCGCAAAAGTCGTCTTCCCCATTGATGGACGCGCTGCAACAATAATTAAGTCAGAACATTGTAAACCTGAAGTTTTTTTATCAAGATCTTGATAACCTGTCGAAATCCCGGTCACGCCATAATGAGGTTTCTGATAGAGTTTTTCTATTTTTTCGATAGTTTCTGATAAGATGACTTCAATCTCTTTTGGTCCTATATTTTTATTAATTCTTGATTCTGCAATTTGAAAAACTTTCGTTACTGCAAAATCTAGTAAATCTTTACTATTATATCCTTGAAACTTATAGCCAGCATCTGCGATATCATTAGCGACTGAGATGACATCTCGGACAATAGCACGTTCACGAACAATATCCGCATAAGCATTAATATTTGCAGTACTTGGAGTATTTTTTGATATCTCAGCAAGATACGCAAAACCACCAACACTTTCTAATTTAGCTTGTAGCTCTAGTGACTCTGATAATGTAATTAAGTCAATTGGTTGATCTTGTTCAAACAGGATCTTCATTTGGGCGAAGATAATACGGTGTGGATAACTATAAAAATCTTCTTGGATAATGCATTCGGAAACCGTGTTCCAGTGTTCATTATCTAGCATCAAACCGCCTAATACTGACTGCTCTGCTTCGATAGAGTGTGGTAGAAACTTTAATTTTTCCATTCGTTGATCGTAAGACATACAACTTCAGTTGTCTAAAAGGTATTTTTTACTTATATTTTATAATTGACATATCTGATATTAGTGTTTATATATTTTTCGTGAATATTACTGAGAAGCGCATTTCTTTTTTCTTTCTAAAGATAAATATTAATTATTATCAACAGCGTTGTTTAAAATAGTTGTTGTAAAATATTAACGACACAATGTCGTGTTTCATTTAATATCAGTGTAATACAATAAAATCGTATGACTAACTTTTATATTATCAAAATTTTTAATTTATTTAATATGCACTACCAAACATAAATACTTTTAACTAAAATAACCAACATTCTATTAATACAATTATTTCATTAATACACACCATTTAAATTTTCTGTTAAAAGTTATATTAGTAATTTTAAATAATTTAAATCAAATTTAAATAAGTAAGTTCCTAAGAATGGATCAAGTGTTTGTCTGCACAACAAGAAGACACGAAATGCTATATGAATACACTAAATGTGAATATTGAAATATTTGCACCACTCTTCTGAATTTAGTAATATTTTATAGATAAACTAACATATCTGTCATATCTTGAAATTTTTACATTTTAACAGTAAAAATGAAATTAAAAGTATACAGTTCATTAAATTTCGCTACCTTGATAATTATACTTAGTATATGACATATACTATCATAAAAATTTTTTTTAGTAGATTTTCAGAAATATAAATAACTTTCTACTAACTACATGTGATAAAAGAAATTTTTATTTGTAAGAGTTTCTGTCACGATATATATCTACATGAGGGAAACTGTAATATATATTATACAATCTACCAGATAAGACTAAAAATCTTTTAAAAGATGTGATCAATTTTGATAAAAAATATGCAACATGTCTGTATTTTAAAATTCTTCGTATTAAAATGATCTTGATTTTTTTAACCTATTTCTAATAGAAATCTCACTAACTATATTATCAACATGTTTTCAAAAAACAAGATGTCTTTTTTTTATGAGTGTCTTATTCTAAAGTTAGAAAAATATGCAGTACTTTTGACGGACAATCACTTGAAAATAAATACATTGATATTCTTTTAAAATATAAAACAGCTCATAAAATCCCTTATAGAAATTGTTTCCCTCGTAACATATCTGTTTCTGACTACTGAAAAACACAGTCTAAAATTATTAAAAATTTTTTTAATATAAGATTATATAATATAAAATTATCTGATGCTAATAAAATATATTAAAATAATTAAATTTGAAAAAAATTTTAGATAGATTATACGTATAATTTTTCTTGCTAAGTAAGAAAAATCATCTCCTAGATTTAATTATAATTATCAAAAAATAATGTAGTTAAGTATTTTATACGTATTTTATATACTCAAAATAATAGAATAATAAATTGTACTGTAATTCATCATTAAACAAATTATTACTCACTTGAAATATCTAAAATATTTTCAGTACAATTAAAAAACAGTTTAAATTCTATTATTACATGCTGGTATCGTTACATTTAAAAAAGTAAGATGTCAACTCATGTTAAAATATTACAAATCTCGACTTCATAAAATATCAAATCTAGAAATAGTAAAATTATTAACTATGTCTAGAAAATATAAGAATCCGTAAGTTTAGAAAAACTCCTAAAATCAGTAATATACTAATTTAGTAAAAAATTTAACTATTTAAAAATATTTTTACTGATACGTGTCTTATAAATCTATAAAATAAATTTAAAAAGCTGTGTGACAATTCTTTATATAAAATAATCAGACGCAAATATTTATCTTTTATCTATTATATTAACAAATGATATTCAAACAATTTTAAGGAAAGTTATTTATCATTTCATGTTTATAAGAAAATTTTTCATTTTAATGTACTGAAATAAACTAAAAAATGAATAATACTATTTTAATCACGACAGTCTTTTAAATAAATATTTAAAAATAACAGTTATCAATAATATACACAATATCTAATGTTAGGTATTGATGAATAAAAGTTAATAATATATGTATATATTATTCTACAAAAGTATTGAATAATTTAGGTTCTTGCGTGAAAATTAAAAAAATAAAAACATCAAATTTAATAACTATTTTACATAATCGCTTGATAAACAGTCTTACTATTTTCAAATGTTCTGCTTCATAAAACATTATAAAGTATCCACATCAGACACCGTCTTTATTACATAATAATCAGACATATTCGTAAAACACTTAAAACATAAATAAAGAATAGACAGCAGAATGATCTAAACATACCATGCATTTTAAATAAGTCTAATATTAATATAGATATTACTACAGTACGACCTTTCAATGTGTTTTAAACACATTTAAAATTTAATATTGAACTTTAGGAAAATAAACGTACGTACCTAAAAATATCTATTAATTTCGATAGATAAACATACAGTTATTTAATACTGAGAAATACAATTATCCTTATACTTATACTTATACTTATACTTATACTTATAAAAATATAATAATATAAGATCTAAACTAAAAAAACTTATAATTATCACTCAGCGATTGACAACACTGTTAAATTTGATATTTGTTAACATGATTAATGTAACACTTCTATTGCATATGCACAGACTAGTATATATTAAAAAAATAAACATCTGTAACGTTTAAATGTTTTCAATAACTAATATTACTATCTTATTAAGATTAAGAATGCACTATTATAGAAAATTATTCAGTACTTTCAATAAGAAGAAACTAGTATTTATCATAATTCTCGACATGAAAAAGTATAACTTTGAATACATCGTTAAAAAATTTAATGTTTAGAAAAGAAATTGTACACTTCTATCGCGGATCGAATAAGGATACAACATCTTATGTCATACAGTTATTAATAATCATATCAACATAACAAATTACTATAGTAAGTCAGTATATAAAATCACTGGAATTCTAACATCATTAAAGATAAATATCTATGATGGTTTTTAAGTAGCCTGAATTAGTTGAAAACGTAATTTTATTAACCAATACACTAGATTTTATGATTACGTCACTATATTGAAATTAAATGAAATTTACGCCTCATAAAAAAAATTATAAAATTAATAAATATCTTTTTATATATTTAAAATTTTATATCCTATTTCATGCATATTCTTGATATATTATAAAATGAGGAGTAGTTACCTCAAAAATGATTGTTATATAAATTCAGATTAACTAAAAATATTAAAAAATTTAATAAAAATTAAAATGTTATTTATAAATTAAATATATTTTACCTAAAAATTACAGCTGAACTCAAGACCAATTATTTATTAATCAATAAAGATCATCAATATAGATTAGATTTATACTTTAACACTGAGTAGTTGATAGTACTATTATATGCAGTATTAATCATTTTTTATAGACATAAGACATTACGCATGACTACATCAAAATAAATATTAAATTATATATATACTACATCAAATGGCAATTACAAGTGATCACTTATTTATACCAGTGTCTGTCACGCTACATCTGAAGCAAAATTTTTTTAATCTAAATGTTATGGTATTCCATTATAAAATTATTATCATAATCTAACTATTTCTTAAGATTTTTTAATATTTCAGGATTTCTATAAATCTTACTTAAAAAATAATTTGATTCAATTTTTATAATGTCGTCTTATAAATACTTTATAATTATTGTTAACTTCCAGAAATATTTCTTTTCTATGGCCTTGATCGTTTTAATTGTAAAATTTATACTAGAGTGAGTTATATTTTAGTATCAATGAATTATTAATACTATAATCGGTAAAAATAATCAAGCATATATCTTTCAGATATTAACATTTTATTTATATAAAAAATCACAGTATATAAATTTAAAATAATTATTAACAAAGATTTTTTAAATAGATATCATTAACTTTTTTAAAAAATTTTTAAAAACTTTTTAAAAATCTAATAATTTTCATATATTTTACAGAAACTGTATATAGTTTAAGATATGAACATCAGTCAAGCAATGTTTTATTGATTTATACAAAATCTTTTATACACTTTTGTCTATCCTTAAACGGCGGTGCCAATTTAATAGTATCATCAGAATTTTTTAAATAAAAAAATTTTATATCACTATCTAAATTTTAAAAAATCATCAGAAAATATAACAGACTACTAATTACTTATTGTATAAAATATCTAACAATATCTTCCAAGAAGCATTACAAAAGTAATGTGAGTAAAAAATTTTAAAATACATACAGTGATATTTTAATAATTAATTTTGTTAAGATAATAAATACAATAAATTTTATTTTAATATCATTCTAATCAAATTACTTTTAATATACATAGAGTTTCTTTAAATAATATTCATAAATTTTAAAAAATTAAAAAATATTTACATATTCGATTTTACGATTTTAATTTGTATATTTAAAATTTATTGCTTTTTTGTTATACCGTAAAACTCAATAAAATTTTTATAAAAAAATACAATTCACTAAATTAGCTAATCATATATTAATTTTATTTTATAAAAGTTTTTTAGGAAAACTGTAATTTAATCATGTCAAATGATCATAAATTTATTTTTATATATTAAATAATTATTTAATGATAATGTTTTACTAAATAATTTTGTGTTTAATTTTAACATTCATATAAATTTAAAAATAAACTTTTCTCTACTTAATTTTTATAAAAATATATTTATATAACTTTTCTAATAATAATAATACGATTATTCTAGTACATATATTTAAATAAAATATTAATATTATCATCATTCAATAATTGAAATTTTATTAAAAATTTACATTACAACAGTTTTCTAGAGATATTTTATTATAAAAATTAAAATAAATCATAATATACATCTGAATTTAATATAACAACATATTTTCAATATAATATTTTACTATAATTTTTATAGTAAGATTAAAAATCAAACATTTAAGTAAGAATATATAAATTATATGATAATAAGTCAGGTTACACATCACGATTCTAATTATTAGAAATGCACAATAGATTTTTTTTAAAAATAAAATTTTATTTTGCCTATTACCTGTATCAATCTAAATAATTTACAATATAAAATAGGTTTTGTGAATTATTTTACTATTTATAGTATCTATTTTATAATACAAAAATTTACTATTGATAATTCATTATATTAATATATATTCATAAATTATTAAGTATTGAAATGTACTTAAGAATCAATGAGAACATAATTACATTTACATATTTTCATTAATTAATATAAAAAATTGAGTAAATTCATGTAAAATTTTGAAAAATTCAGCTGATTTTAAAAGAATAATATTAATACAAAATAAGTATAATAATTTATTTTTCTCTTTAACGAAGCTAATTTTTAAAAGTGATAATCAGGAGAAATTATGTTCAACTTATCAGAAAAAGACATCAATCTTCGTGCTACTGCTGCTAGCAAAGAAGACGCTATCCTACAAATTTCTGCTACTTTAACTAAATCTGGTTATGTAAAAGATGGTTATATAAAGGGAATGCTGAATAGAGAACACCAATCGCCAACATTTCTCGGAAATGGGATTGCTATACCTCATGGTACAATTGATACTCGCGATCAAGTATTAAAGACAGGAATAACAATATATCAATTTCCACAAGGTGTTAGTTGGGGTGAAGAACAAACTGCTTATATTGTCATCGGAATCGCTGCTAAATCAAATGAACATATAACATTACTACGTCAATTAACACATGTTATCAGTGATAAAAAAACTGCTCAAGCTATTCAAAAAGCCGACAATGCAACATTGTTACGCAATTTAATAATAGGTAAAAAAAATATTCAATTATTGAAATTTGATAGTTCGATGATTACGTTAAATGCAGATGTAAAAAGTCTTAATTCATTACAAATTCTAAATCTTGTTCGACTACAAGATGAACAAACGATTAGTCCTGAGTTTATCAGTCATGTTTTAAGTACATCGCCTCACTATCTAGGGCAAGGTGTTTGGCTTAGCGATAGTTATAAGGGAAATCTACATAGTGCTATCACTTTATCAACTCCAAAATCACTAATTACTCATCAAAATCTACCAATTAAAATATTGATTACTTTATCTTATGCTGATGAGCAAGTTGAAGTTTTTCTTTCTAATCTCAGTCAACTATTACAACGTCAGAAGATGAATACATTATTACATAACATGAATGCTGACACAATTATTTCAATATTTCAGAAAAAAGAAAAAACATCATTAGTTTCATCCACAGAACTTACTAAAAAATTTATTATTCGTACCATGCATGGTCTACATACTCGCCCAAGTACTCTGCTAGTTACTACTATTAAACAATTTAGCAGTGTAATTACTATCACCAATCTTGATTGCACATCCATACCGATAAATGGTCGAAGCTTAATGAAAGTTATCAGCTTAGGAGCAAAACAGGGTCATTGTCTACAAATTCATGCTAAAGGCTTAGATGCAATAGAAGCAATGTGTGCTATTAAAGAAACCATTCAAAATGGTCTCGGTGAGGAGATCACATGACTCTAAAAGTAGCTACGATCACACTTAATCCAGCCTATGATTTAATTGGTTACTTACCAGATCTTAATAAAGGTGAAGTTAACTTAGTTAACACAACGGGTCTCTATGCAGCAGGAAAAGGTATTAATGTCGCCAAAGTATTAAAAAACCTTGGAATAAGTGTTACAGTAGGTGGTTTTTTAGGAAAAGATAATCAGGATGGCTTTCAAAAAATGTTTAGCGAAACAGAAATTACAAATCGCTTAACAGTTATTGAAGGATGCACACGCATTAACGTAAAACTGACCGAAAAAAATAGCAATGTAACTGATTTAAATTTTTCTGGTTTGCAAATCACCCAATCCGATTGGAAAAAATTCACCTCCGATTCACTCAGTTGGGCTAATAAATATGATATCATCTGCATAAGCGGAAGTATACCATCAGGAGTGCCATTATCAGAATTTACAAAATGGATGATCAGCTTACGTAATAAATGTTTGTATATTATTTTCGATAGTAGTGATGAAGCATTTAATGCAGGGATAAAAGCATTGCCTTGGTTAGTGAAACCAAATCACCGAGAGCTTGAAATTTGGTCTGGTAAACCTTTACTAACACATAAAGATATTGCAAAAGTAGCTAATCAATTGTGTAATAAAGGAATAGCTCATGTTGTAATTTCTTTAGGTTCTGAAGGAGCTATGTGGGTGAATGAATCTGGTTGTTGGTTTTCACAGCCACCACAATGCACTGTAGTAAGTACGGTAGGTTCTGGGGATTCCATGGTTGCTGGATTAATTTACGGATGTGTAATGAATCAAAGTACTGAAAAAACTCTTCGCTTAGCTACAGCGGTTTCCGCCCTTTCAGTTTCACAACCGAGTGTTGGTATGATTAATCAAGCAGATCTTACGCTTATGATGTCCCGTATCAATTTAAAACTTTGCAATCCTAATTAAAGTAAAACATTATGAAAATTTTTATTATCACACATGAAAAAAAAGGCTTAGCTGCAGCATGGCTTGCTTTAGATGCATTAAAAAATACGGCTTTGACTCATAATTTTACTATTACTAATATTCTTTCAGATGCAGATCTTGTTATTATTGCAGGAAAAGATACTTATACTGATAATGCATTAATTGGTAAAAAAGTCTATTTTAGCGATATAGAGCATGCAATTCAAAACCCTATACAATATCTTAATCAAGCTCAAGCTCAAGCTACAATTTATACACCCAAGGTACAGTTAATCAAAACTTCACCACCCTTATCAGTTTTAGCCGTAACAGCTTGTCCTACTGGAATTGCACATACTTATATGGCGGCCGAAGCACTAGAAACAGAAGGTAAAAAACGTGGCTGGCATATTAAAGTTGAAACTCATGGCTCAGTTGGTATCAAAAATGAAATTACCGCCGATGAAATCATTAAGGCTGACTTAGTTATTATCGCTGCAGATATTAAAGTTAATATTGACAAATTCTCTGGAAAGCAAATGTATCGCACTTCAACTAGCTTAGCTCTTAAAAAAACCGTACAAGAGATGGATAAAGCACAAAAAGAAGCTAGTACTTTTATCCTAAAAAATAATCAATTCAGTTATGAAGAAACTAAAAATGAAACACACAGTATTTATCGTCATTTATTAACAGGCGTCTCTTATATGCTTCCCATGGTAATTGCTGGAGGCTTATGTACAACACTCTCTTACGCATTTAACATACATGCTTCTAAAATAGAATATTCATTATCTTTGGCATTAAATTTAATCGGTAATAGTACAGCACTTTTTTTAATAGTACCAGTGTTATCTAGCTATATCGCTTACTCTATCTCTGATAGAATGGGTCTGACACCTGGTTTAGTAGGTGGTGTACTTGCAACAACACTGGGATCTGGTTTTATAGGTGGCATTGCTTCTGGTTTCATTGCGGGTTACAGTGCTCATTTTATCAATACTCAAATTCAACTACCTAAAATAATCTCAGCTCTTAAACCAATTTTGATTATTCCGTTAATGTCAACACTATTTACTGGCTTGATGATGATCTATCTGATTGGTAATCCTGCATCATGGCTCATGCAATGGTTAACAGACTGGCTTAATATTATAGGCGAAACTAATTCTATTATTCTTGGTGCACTTTTAGGTGCAATGATGTGCACAGATATTGGAGGTCCAGTCAATAAAGCTGCTTATGCTTTTGGTGTCGGTTTATTAAGTACAAAAAACTATATGCCTATAGCAGCAATCATGGGCGCTGGTATGGTGCCACCACTAGCAATGGGAATTTCCACTATCTTAGCAAGATATAAATTTATGCCAGAGGAACATGAAGCAGGTAAAACTTCTTTGCTTCTTGGATTATGTTTTATTTCTGAAGGTGCTATTCCATTTGCAGCTAAAGATCCAATTCGCGTATTACCTGTCTGTATTATTGGTGGATCAATCACGGGAGCATTATCAATGTATTTTAATGCGCAACTTACAGCCCCACATGGTGGACTATTTGTCTTGTTTATTCCTGGTGCTATCAATCATATCTTAATGTATTTGCTAGCAATCGTAACAGGTACAATAATTTCAGGTGTCTTGTATGCTATTTTAAAAAATAAGTGCGTAGAAAAAGAAAAAATAATTAATCTTACTTCATAATAATAATTAATATACTATTTATACTTACTTTTATTTTTAAAAACTTACCGTTATTAATAATAAGAGAGTTAAATTAAAAATTATTTTGATAATATTTTACGTGTCTTCTAAAATAGAAGAAAATAAGTACTTATAAGAATTACCTTACAAATAAAAATATTCATTATTGTGCCTACATAAAATACTAATATAGTATTTAATAATACCGTTATAAAAATAACGATCAGTAAAATAATTCTTAATGTTAATGTTAGTTAAAAATAGTGAACTGCTTTGCCTAACATACCCACTAACACTACTCACTCGGTTTCAAATAACTATTAATGATATAACATTAGGTTCTAGATTATTTTTTAAATACCATGCAGAATCTTGATATAATTTAAAATTATTCTGCAACGTTACTTTTTTTATCAATCATGCATTTAAGAGTTACAAAAGTTCTAATTCACATAAGATGATTATCCTATTTACATAAGTAATATTAAAATATTCTAACTTATGCATCTATTGCTAAATTAAAAACCGTGATAATTATCTAATAATTATAAAAAGACAATTACTTAGTTTTATTGAATAAGCTTAAATGACAAGCGAATAAATATTCACTTGATTACTAAAAGACACACATATGTAAAATATTCTTATTAATATTATTTACTTAATTAATAAAAAATTAAAATTAAAATTTTCACTCTACGATAATCTCTGTTTTATTTTCAAATTGTAAACAAAAATGAACTAATATACTGATATTTAGTTTAATATCATCACACTTTTCTATATATTCTTTCGATGATAAAGTTAAAATGTATGCACACATTTTATAATAATTAGAGAAATAAAGGTTTTTAAACGATTCAACCTTTCATGTATTATTTTGTACAAAATAGATTTCATAATCATTTGCAATAATCGATCTGAAGTCTCACAACGATAATCACGATTAACATAATTTTATTCGCTAATAACGTATCTATTAATTTTAAGAAATATTTTTTAGTTTTTCGAGACCTGACCACGTCATATTAATGTAGTTTTATGATTAAAATAGTCATTGGAAGGTATATTTAGAGTACACGTTTAGACGTTACATTTAGAAAAGGACATAAAACTTTTTATTTTATGCGAAATTAAAATATTAGGCTACGATTGTATTATTGAGCCTCATTACAGGTCTTTTTGAAAGACTATTTAATTTTTCATTGGAAAATATTTAGAAAGTATCAAGAATATTTTGAAACATAATTATTTGATAAATGATACAGATTTTTAAAATCCACACTAGTTATATTAATCGACAAAATATTTCAATCAATTCACCCTATCTTACTCAGACAGAAAACACGAATGCACCTAGATATTTTAATATACATAAAATATGTGTACTCTATATATACCTAAAATATAATTTCTGACAGAAATATACTCATTAATGATTTTACAAGAAAGAGTTTCCTGTATTTTGTCGTACATTCTAAAAAAATTACGCAAAATAAAGCGAAGTTCTTTAGAAATGTTGTTAAAAATAGTTAAACATCCACATCAAGAATCGATAGAGTATTTAAAACGCTATTTTCGTTATTATTAATACGATAAATACTAAAAATCATAATTTAAATAAAAAATTTTAACATATGATTAAAATCCCTATTAAACATTTAAACTGACCTGATAAATATCATCTTGACTAAATATTCGTGTAAAAATAATGTACCTAAATAAATTTTAGGCTATAGACACATAACTCATATATATGAGAACTTTTCTAGCGAATATTAAAGTATTTGAATAAAATTATTTAGATTATATGTATTATATATTAATCTCAGCATTAAGAGACAATAAAATACACTCTATTTTTTAACATTATCATTTAATATCAGGTTATTAAATTACTTCTCATGATTAAAAAATACAGAGACATCTAAAACATAGTAAAAAGTATTTCAATATTCATCTTTAATTAATGCATTTAATATGCACACTTATTTATTGCACAAAAAAACTAAATATATTTTAGATGTTTAAAACATAATGGCTGAATTTAAAATTGATATTAATTTTTAGTAAAATTATTTCATTTTATCTTAAAAGTCTACTTTAAGAAAGTACGTTTATGAATCTAAAATAATATTACTATTAGTTATTGAAAATCGTTAGAAATATTTTTTTCTTATCATGCTTTGTCCTTTACATTAATATTATAGATGTAGTAAAGTCAAAAATACGATTTAGTCTCAAAGTAAATTCTTAATTAACCACTTAGTCATAAAACTCTATTAGATTTAGAACTTTTTACTAAAAGTTATTATTAAAATATCTAATAAAAATGAATGTTTAGCGTATATTTTAAAATCTCAATGATGTTAAATAAATCCAAAGAACTTGGACGCCAGTATTCTAACATAATTAATGATCTTTTACAAAAGTAAGTTTTCATTTAACTGATACTGTAGAAAATTTAGATAGTTGCCTAAAACTTTTTTACTCACATTATGCAAACCTTTTCTAAGAAATCTTATTTTAATCTTTATCTATTGAGTGTTTTTTATTTTATTGCTATTAATATGCACACATTTATTACTAGCTTTTATTCAATTTTATCAAATATTATAAAATATATGCACTTCAATTAAATATGCATTATCTTATATAATAATTAACTATTCGATAAAATAATAACTCTCTTTTAAAAGATTGATAGGTTTTAGTATTACTCTCTTAAAATTAATAAAAACAGTTAAATAATATAAATTTATTAAACATCACTTTACTCATATAACTAAATTGTAACTATATTATCTATAATTAAAACTTAACATTTAGAAAGATAAAATTCACAAAGACTTGTAAGACTAAAAGTATGAGCGTTAATATTAATCTGCTCAAACTATCTATATCATGTTTATCAGAAAAACATATTTATAATAGAGTAATCGTAATAATATTAAATTACAAAATAATATTATTGTATCTTAATCTTAATCAATCTAAAAATTTCATGCACAATAGAAAATATGAACGGTATATTGAAAAATCAAAAACAAAATAATTTATTTAAATCCTTTGTTCAAAGAAACAAAAAGCTAAAAACTTCCTTAACGCTATTTCATCTAAAATTCAAACATACAAATTAAATTTACGTCATTCTGATTGCTTAGGTAATATAATATCTCAATGTAGCGTAACACTCTAAAAAGATTTAAAATTATAAAAATAACGCAATATTATTATAAAAATACTAAATACATTTATTATAACTCTAAGAAAATAAAACTTATAAAACAATACTTATTTTAGACACCTTCTCTAAGCATAGAGTTGAATTAATAGCGTCCAGAAATCTTAAGATTTTTTATTATAAAGCATATGAATACATTGGCAGTCTTTAACTACGTCAATATGATAAAATATTGTGATATTCAACCTCACTGAAGTTGATGTTATTACTAATGGATACAACTAAGGTAATAAAATTGTATTATTCTGAAACAATCAAACACTCTTAACTAATAAAATATTTTATGTGCACGTATCAATTTATAGTACATAATATTAAACAAAATAGATAAAACAGTAAAATTAAATTTTATACATAGGTCAATCATATTGAGAGATGCAATTTTATTTTATTAAAAACTTGTAATCATCAACTAAATAATGTAAATTTTTATATGTATTAATTTTTAATGTGATTATTATAGTCATCATGTACTTATAGGTATAAGGGTTATTCAAGCCTGAAGTTTGATCATGAAAAAAATATACTATGTACAAATATATTAGAAATGTATTTAAACTTAACAAACTACACCTAAAAAAAGAAAACTCATGAAAATACACTTGAGTAATATTAAAATATTATCATACTACTAAACTCAACACTAGAATTTAAATGCAAAAAATTGATCACACTTATAAAATCAAAATTACGCCAAGACTGAATATACTCGATCTATGACTATTCACAACTGAATTGTTAATATTATCAGAAAAAATTATATATCAATCTATTAAATACGTCACTAATTAATAGCTGAAATAAATAATTTATATCAACAATAATTAGCTGAATACTAATAACAATACTAATAAGAGATATTTTCTAATATACCAATATAACGCACTTCACTTTATTACAATATTATAGTTTCATAATAATTTATCATGCGAATTTTATTTACTCATAATATTACTTATTTTATACATTTAGAAACTTACTTCATCTAAATGTTCTTCTACTCTGAGAATTAATCAATAATAATTTATGAAATGACTGAATATTTATATTGCACTATTATTGATGAAATAATAAAACTGATAATCAGGATATTATTGTAAACGTAAAGTAGTTGCAATTATAACTCAATGTATTCATATTGATCAAAAGCATGTGCTAAATATGTATATTTTATTTGATATTCTGCTTCTTCCGAGTACAAGAAATACTATGAACAACATAACATGATAACAAAAATAATTACTTCATCATTTACGATAAAACAATGAAAAAGATAAAGAACACTGTGAATTAATAAATTGAAGATCATCAACAGTCATATATTTAAACGTATATTAGATATACTATATTTCATTATAAAATATATACATTACAATATCATGGTATAGCTATAAAATAATAACTCTATAACTAATTAGCAATAACCATATATAACAGCATCAGAAATTACAATTATTAGTCTGAAGAAAAATAAAAATCAAAATCAAAACCATGAAAACCATAAGTAAAATATAGTAAATCAATCTAGTTCTACTTTACATGTCTTACACATTTTATAAATGTTTCAATTACAGTGTAATTGCTATTCTTTTATTCTAAAAGATGATTTACAAGTCAGAATACAAATACAAATCATATGAAAAACTCAACTACATATTAAACTTATCAAGAATTTAAAATAATGTTAAATATAAATACATGAAAATATTATCGATTAATTTTTGCAAAATAATTTTTTATAAATTTTTTTTATTTAGTTAAGTTTAAAATATAACTTTACATTACATGCTATGTATATTTTAATGTATTACACTTATCGTTAATTTAAATTGTATTAATATTTGAATCTTATATTACAAGAATCAACTTCATTGTTAAGAATTTAGTTGTATTTTTTTAAAAGTGACAGATGATGTAATGGGCTAATTACATAGATATTTATATCATGAATATTACATAGATTTTACGATATATTACATATAAAAATGTTTATTACAATATGACTTAATAATAAAAGTATTTTCAATAATATTACTCAAATCAGTAAAATTAGTTAATAACACACATAAAATATTGTAGAGTTTTTTAAAAATTTTAATATTCACACCTAATTTTTACTATTTTAATTTACTTATTTTAAATAAAAATATAATTTCTTGAAAATTTAAATCAAAATCATGTTATAAAATAAAAGTACAAAATTTATTCAAGCATGCTCAACATAAAGAAGTATTAATATTTTAATGAATGAAAATACTAGGTGAATATTTATTTACGGCGCCACGTTGTACCTTGTAAACTATCTTCAAGAACAATACCCATAGTCGTCAATTCATTGCGAGATTTATCAGCAAGTATCCACTGTTTAGTTTTCCGTGCATCATTACGCTGTTTAATCAGCACTTCAATTTTAGCGATTTCTTTATCACTTTCACTGTGAAGACAACTTTGTAAAAAAGTTTCAGGCTCTCGCTCAAGTAAACCAAGTATACCACCCAACTTACGTAACTCTGCAGCCAACTGACTAGCTGCAACCATATTCTTTAATTTTAAGCAATTAATTTGTCGAACCATATCAAAAAGTACTGAGTAAGCTTTGGGAATATTAAAATCATCATTCATCATATCTTCAAAACGAGATGTAAAAATTTCTCCTCCTGCTGGAAAAACATTTTTATCTGTACCACGTAATGCTGTATAGATCCGTTCCAAGGCAGTATGTGCTTGTTTTAAATTTGTTTCTGTGTATTTTAATTGACTACGATAATGAGAAGATAAGAAAAAATAACGAACCGTTTCAGGATCATAGACTTCAAGAAGGTCACGAATAGTGCAAACATTATACAGTGATTTAGACATTTTTTCATGATTAATCATCACCATGCCAGCATGCATCCAATAGTTAACGAAGTAATCATCATAAGCACAAGATGATTGAGCAATTTCATTGTCATGATGTGGAAAAATTAAATCCGCACCCCCACCATGAATATCAAAATGTCTACCGAGTGCTTGAATATTCATTGCCGAACATTCAATATGCCATCCTGGACGACCTAATCCCCAAGGGGATTTCCAGCTTGGCTCACTTATTTTAGACATTTTCCAAAGAACAAAGTCCATGGGGTTACGTTTAATATCTGCAATTTTAACACGAGCGCCAGCTTGTAATTTTTCTAAATTTTGACCTGACAATTTACCATAATCTTCATCGGTTTTTACTTCAAACATAACATCTCCATTATGAGCAAGGTATGCATGACCACGTTTAATAAGTATCTCTATAATTTCAATAATCTCTTTAATATGAAACGTAGCACGTGGTTCACTGTCTGGAGGCAAAATATTTAAAGCATGACAATCTTTATGCATTTCAGTTAGCATAAAATTCGTTAAAACATCTACAGATTGATTATGTTCTGCAGCACGTTTAATAATTTTATCATCAATGTCGGTCACGTTACGAACATAATGCAAGTTGTAACCTAAATAACGTAAATATCGGCTAATTGCATCAAATACCACAAAAGTACGTCCATGACCAATATGACATAAATCATAGATAGTAATACCACATACATACATTCCTACTTTTCCTGGGCAAATTGGTTTAAATTCTTCTTTTTTTCGACTCAAAGTATTAAAAATCTTTAACATCTATATTATTCCGTTTATCACTATCAGTGATCCTAATCCTTGTTTATGCTGACGTTGTATGGACATTTTGTTATATTCAAATCTGGTAAAAATAAGAAAAGACCGTTTACACTATTTTTATCACAGAATTCTTAGTCATACTATTTGGAATTTCGCAATTTTACTATGACTTCAAATTAAATTGAATTTATAATATAAAGCATGTAACAGTAATATATTTACAAAAGATGAAATACTGACAATAATCCACCGATTGTTAAATATTTATTCAATTACCATCATAAAATTTTATGACTATAATACTCTTTTTCATAATACCATCAAAGATTTAATGTGTTAATGTAGTAGTTTGAAATCTAATACGCAACAAAAAACATAAAATATAGTTCAAAGACATCAACAATAGATTGAGAATATATTTAGAAGTCTTGGCACGCTTTATACCAATAATCTTCATTCAATAATGATATAATTTTATTAATATTAATCATAACAATCTCCTAAAATTCCACTTAGAGTGCTGAAAGTATTTTCATTACTCTATGTTTCTCAAAACAATTCAGAGTATAAGATGTTGTTAATCATATTTAAAAGTGTCTTAACTAGTCATAATAATCGTTATCAATATTTAATCACTCAAAAAAGTTTTGATAAAAACAGTGAGATGTAGCGAATAATTTGACACACCATGTCCACCTATATTATTTCAGATTTACATTTGAGTGAAGATAAACCGGTAACCACTACCGGGTTTATAAATTTTATTTATCAACAAGCTATTAATGCCGATAGTCTTTATATTCTTGGTGATTTTTTTAATTACTGGATTGGCGATGATGATAAAACAGAACTGCATCAAAAGGTTATTGATGCATTACGAATGCTGACCAGGCAAGGTATTTCTTGCTACTTTATTCATGGTAATCGTGATTTTTTAATTGGTAAGCGCTACGCACAACAATGCAGCATGAACATTCTTCCACAACAAACGTTACTTGATCTATACGGACAAAGAATTTTGCTTTTACATGGTGATATTCTTTGCACTGACGATCGCGAGTACCAAAACTATCGTAAAAAAGTTCATACTCAGTGGGTGCAGAGTCTGTTTTTAACACTACCACTTTTTATCCGTCGTCGTTTTGCTAAAAAAATTCGTCAAAATAGTAAATATGCCAATGGTAAGAAAAATAAATGTATTATGGATGTTAACCACCAGGCTGTTATAAAGACTTTATCTCATTATCAGGCTAATTGGATCATTCATGGACATATCCACTGCCATGCTATTCATGAAATTATTATTGATAATCAACGTTATTACCGCGGTGTTTTAGGTGCATGGGATCGTGAAGGTTCTGCATTTATAATTAATGAACAAGGTATACAGCTCATTCTTTTCCCTTTCTAACCTTCATAAGTCCAAACAGTCAACTTAAAGGTTTTATCGTTGCTATTTTATTAACTGCTGAATATGTTCTATGTTCTTTATTTTATAATTATCTCAAGATCTGTTGTCTTTTATCTTTTATCTTTTATCTTTTATCTTTTCTATCTTATAGTCATATTGTATTAATGAGATAAAGTATAATACATAACACTCTAAACATCTTGTTAATCTGTGGCAATAACACTATTATCATGTATTCTCAAAGTGACTCACTAATTGCAGAAAATATAATAGATAGTATTCTTAATTTACCAAGTTTTGTTCACGTTAACAATCTTTTAGTAGACATACACTAGACAAACTATTTATGCTTCGGAGTAAGTTCAAGATAATAATTTAACATAATAATTTAAAGTACTATCAATATAACTAAATTGCTAGGAATATTAGCCAAACAACTGAATCTTATTTAGTGTTTTCTATAAGAAAACGAGATAAGATATATTAGATTAAAAATCTCTAGACAGATTTTCAAAATCTTATAATAATTTTCTAGTTTTTCTATATTCAAAAATTAATAATTTAAAATAATATTTAAATATAACATGCATGTATCTTCCCTCTCTTAATTAATATTCCTAGAATACAGTATATACTATCCAAAATTTTTTGGAAGTTATGTAATCTCTATCTACTAATAAATTCTTCAGAGATATAAATTATATGTTATACAAATCAGCCATTATTCAGCCATATTATTTATCAATAATATTGTGAATCTAATATTAGATTTTATAGCATAGATATGGAATGTTGGAATGTCTACCGCACGATATATTTTCATACCGGCAAACTGTTTGCTCTCATTATAATATTTGTAGGAAGTATATTTATCTGAATCAATATTTTCGCATTTATGATAATAAAACGAGTATTATTATACTGACTTCTTTTAATATGCATCTCTCGCTAATATTTTTAAAATTTTCTCTAAAAAGTATCGCGCTCTTTCTAATAATTTTTATTTTTAAATTTACAATAGTAATACAAAACACTAATTTCTAGAAAAATAATTACAAAGTATATTTTACTAAAAAACCAATTTAAGAATGTATAATAGTCTAAAAACTACTTCATGCACTTCAACTCTCCACAGCGTATACTTTAGCTTCTGAGTAATAATTATTTAATATATTAAAATCCCTCTTCACTGATGTCAATACTATTAAATTACATGATTACGATTAAATAAATCAAAATAATCATATTGAAAAATGTTTTATTCAATTCACGTTACCGAACGAAATATCTTTTCAAAACTAAATTAGATGCATGTAATACTCGCTTTATCTTACGACAAAACTTATTATCGTTATAGAGTTATTCTTTAAGAATTAACATTCTATTATCATTAAACTTAATATTTTTATAATTTTTATCTTGAAATTTTCAGAAATTTTTAAACAGTTTCAAACATTACCACGAAAAGAGAAAAATTCCACTACATGAAATAAAAACACAATACTTACAATCGTTCATTGCTAGTTTAATATTTTTAATATTACAATATATACAGTTAAATACACGATCATTATTTCTTCAATTTAGAATCTCTACACTATATCTGAAGATGAATTCTCTATTAACTATGATTATAAAAATATTTAACAGCGCTGTAGTTACAAACATCACGATTTTTATAAAAAAATATACGAGATATACCGATCATCTGGTATTCTTTTAAAGATTTTAATAAATTTTGTAATACAATGAAATAATAATGATTTGTATTGAGCCATTAGATTATTAATATGAATTCATGAAATTTAGCTTTTATGTTTGCTATAATGATGCAATATAGATAATAAAACTGGTGATTTTAAACTTTTAAAGTTTATCTATTAAATTTTCTATGATTAACATAAAAAATAAGCATAGATTATAAAATACATTGATAAATAAAAAAGTGACTCACCTAATTAATATGAAAAAATTGATTAACACTGTACAAAATATACATAAAATATTATCATTTTTCAATACTATAAAATTAAAAGTAAGATATTTTCTTGCTTCATCTAGTAATGTTTACAAGTTTTAAGATAAAAAAAAGAAAATAACTGTTAATAATATAACCTATTAGTTAAAATTTGTTTTTTATTTTATTATAAGTTATTAATTTTAATGGCGCGCCCTACAGGATTTGAACCTGTGACCTACGGCTTAGAAGGCCGTTGCTCTATCCAGCTAAGCTAAGGACGCATTATAAAATCCTAGATCTAATCAAATGGATAGAGGAAATTATACATTTGATAAATATTGAGTCAATATCTATTCTTTACTCAACTATTTATCTTCTAATTTATATAATAGATAGAACTGACATTAACAATTAGCTCTGACTAAATAGAAACATCATTAGATCTCATATATGGATTAAATTACAGATGTTAGCAAAAATAATCGATGGGAAAGCTATTGCGAAGATAATTCGTAATGAAGTTTACAAAAAGGTACAACAACGTCTTGAACGAGGTAAGCGCCCTCCCGGTCTCGCCGTTATTTTAATTGGTACAAACCCTGCATCTCAAATTTATATCAGTAGTAAACGTAGTGCATGTGAAGAAGTCGGTTTAATTTCGTACTCTTATGATTTACCTAACACAGCAAGCGAAACTCTACTGTTAGAAACTATCGATAATTTAAACCACAACGCTAAAATTGATGGTATTTTAGTACAACTACCATTACCTGCTAATATTGATACAATTAAAGTTATTGAACGCATTCATCCAGATAAAGATGTTGATGGTTTTCATCCCTATAACATAGGTCGTTTATGCCAACGTGCACCATACTTACGGCCTTGCACACCAAAAGGAATTGTCACGCTCCTCGAGCGATATAACATTAACACTTATGGTCTTAATGCTGTAATTATTGGTGCTTCAAATATTGTTGGTCGCCCAATGAGTTTGGAATTATTACTAATAGGCTGTACAATTACCGTTACTCACCGTTTCACAAAAACACTTGAAGAACATGTTCGTAATGCAGATTTGTTAGTTGTTGCAGTAGGTAAACCAAATTTTATTCCTGGTGAATGGATCAAACCAGGAGCTATTGTAATTGACGTGGGTATTAACCGCCTAAAAAATGGTCAAGTGACAGGTGATGTCAACTTTGATGATGCATCAAAACGTGCTTCTTGGATTACCCCTGTTCCCGGTGGAGTTGGGCCAATGACAGTAGCAACACTTATTCAAAATACTTTACAAGCATGTGAAGAATATCACGATTCTTCATATAATTAGAAATAATAATAATATTCAGAAATAATTAGAAAAATCGATATTCCAGAACAACGATTACCGATGTTTTAATGCAAGTGAATGACATAGTTAAAACTCAGATATTTTGCAAAATTTCTGTAAGAAAAATAATCTTACATAATCAAAAAAACCACTTAAAATCCAAGTATACATAATACAGATAAGTTAAATTAATATTAACTTATCTGTATTGCTTATGTATAGTTAAGTTATATCTCTACAAAAAATAATTAAAGTGGTTTCTATTTTTTAATAAAAATTATTGGAAAATCTATCATCTGTGATGAATAAAGATTATTCTTTATTAAATATTTTTCAAGATCATTATTCGTAATAAATTTTTATACGCAACGTATCTATTATTATTAAATTACAATAATGTTAATAATATATTTATTTTAGTTTATTGATCCAGCTTGGTAGTTGTTATTGTGAAAAACACTAGAAAATTTGAAAAAGAAGAAATAATCAAAATACACATAATCAAATCGCAATTAAATATTATTTTTTGAAGAGTAAATAATAAGATGCAGAATAATTTAGTTATCTTAAATTTTTTATCTTATCATTTTAAAATAAGCAAGTTTAGTGAATTGTTATATAAATAATTTAGTAAAGTTATCGTATCTATTACAAAAGTAAGTCTATATAGAATAATCTATGAAATATTATCTTAAAATACTTTAACACTTTAAATGCACGTCTTTAATGTTTTTTCACCTGTTATCACACTTAATTTTAGTTATATAATGATTTGTGTATTGCTTACTAATTTAGTATCTACTTTTCAATCTAGTGTTTAATCAATCTCTTGTACGCTATTGAATAAAAAATATATACGGTTAAGAGACAGGTTCATAGTATTATGATAACATTTCTATTTAAATACTATGTGTATTTAACAAATATCTTTGATAATTTTTGTAATCTGATTACAATTCTAAATATTATTTATCAGTATATTCTTTAAATCACTATTAGTAAATGATTTATCTCATTCCTCACTGAGACAATAATCATATACACTCTCTATGTTAAATTAACATATAGAAATATATTTTTTTTATTTTAGTAAGAAAAGAATAGGATTTTCATGATAAAACACATGAAAAATTTTTAGATACATGCATTATCAAAAAGCGCAAACTTTATTTTTTAAAAGAACTTAAAAATTCTATTAAAGTACATTATAAAAATATTTCTTTTTATTTAAATCAATATTTTACAAAATGATAACTTATAGTGTCATTTCAATATATAAATGTATACTAAAATAATTTTTTTCTAAGTAAAGTATTCAGTATCCTTTCTGCCTAATAGACAGAAAATAAATATTAAACAGATAAACAAAAAACATGTTTATACTCTCTCTCATAAAATGTTAATGTTAATTAATATTTTTCTAAAAACTAATATAAGTTTTAATAAAATAAAGTATGTAAATATATATTATAAAATAGCGTTTTATTACATTACATGATCTTAACAATTACACTGACGCGCATTAGATAGACATCATATAAGATATTTTACCTATATAAACTATTACTTACTAAGTATAATACATACATATCAAGAACAGATATTGAGACTACATGAAATAATCTATAATATCAATATATTAGTTATTTTTATATAACACTACAGGATAAACTGTAAGATATACTGAGATATCTAGTATCATACTATCATTTTTTACCTTTATATAGTATTTTATGGATTGTATCTTTGTTTTTAATGTTCTACACAAAAATAATTACAAATATGATCTTTTTCTAAATCACTACTCTAGTTTTAATCTCATCAAAAAAATTTTCATGTTTAGTATACTAATAGTAGATTTATTGATGACAGTTTCTCTCTCTAAATATTAAAATATTAATATAAGTTGCACTGACTTTTAATATTACCAGGCAGTATCTCTCAATAAAATAATTTTCAAAAAACTACAGCAATTTATAAAATATTTTATTATAGACACTTTTATATGTTCTTATAAACAATATGAATTCTAAAGTATTGTAATCTTTCTAAATTAATATACATCTTTGTAGACTGTTATTATTACGATAATATATATTAAACAATAACTTGTAAAAAAACTTTGGATAGTCTCCTGTCTCATTAATTATTAAATATTTTCAGAAATATAGATATTTAATCTACTATAATGAGGTATGATGTATCAATAACTAAAAATGTTCAATCAAGAAAGAAATGTAAACTTTTTTAACCTGCAATATTAGATTTAAATTTTATTGTTATTAGAATCTGATGATATATGTTAAAATTTTAGAAGATTTAATTTTTAAGATCATGAATAATTTTATTGTAAGTTTTATCTTTCTTAAAACAACACACAGAAACGCTCAATACAACTTTACAAAAAAATAAAAAAGAAAATTATTTTATTAATACTAAATTTTATTTTATATTACATAATATATATGTTTTTACTTTTATCTATCAAGTTACGCAAGCATGCTCTAAAATATCTGACTGATATTAATCAATTTAATTAACACAAAAACAACTGAGGAATATTAATGGAATGTAAAATATCTAACAAGCACACAACGAATAAACATTATGATTAGAGTGCATATCATCACATAATAATGCATTCTATATATCTTTAATAAAAATACTTCCATATTTTAATACACCTCACTGTTAAAAAAATGTTATGATTTTTAAATTACAGAAAAATCCTAATCAAGTATTTTAAAAGTGAGTAATTAAGTTATTTAAGATTTGCATTATTATATTTTATTATGATGCTACTTATTAATAATTTTAATAATTAATATTTTTTCTGATTTTTTTAAAACTAAAATCTTTTGCTATGAGATTTTATAATTACTCCCACCATAAAATTATGCTATATATTAGCATACTTTGATTTTTCATGTAGTTAAAATTTTTAACTGTAGTGATCAAGAGTGCTCTATAAGCTTCGTAATAAGCTTAAATTTTATTGCTAATATGCATTTTTAATTATTTAATATATATGCTTTTATATCAAGATTTATTTAACTAGGTGAAGTTTTTATGATTAACATAACGTGTAACTGTACCATTGTAGGTATATCAGGAGCTTCAGCATCTGGGAAAAGCCTTATCGCAAGCACTTTATATCAAGAATTAAAAGAAAAAGTTGGTGATCATAATATCGGTATCATACCAGAAGATTGTTATTACAAAGATCAAATAGATATTCCGATGACAGAGCGTTTAAAAGTTAATTACGACCACCCGAATTCCATGGACCATGGGCTACTTTACCAACATCTGAAAGCATTAAAAAACAAAGAACCTGTAGAAATTCCTCAGTATGACTACGTCACTCACACTCGAAAAAAAAAGACTATTCATGTTAATCCTAAAAAAGTCATTATTATTGAAGGTATTTTATTGTTAACAGATAAAAGACTTCGTGAAGCAATGGATTTTTCGATTTTTGTCGACACGCCACTTGATATTTGTTTGATACGAAGAATCAAACGTGATGTAAATGAAAGAGGTAGAACATTAGGCTCTGTTATCGAGCAATATGATGCCACTGTTCGTCCAATGTTTTTACAGTTTATTGAACCATCCAAGCAGTACGCTGATATTGTTGTTCCTCGTGGAGGGAAAAACCGTGTTGCTATTGACATTTTAAAAGCAAAAATCAGAGAATTTTGCCAAGAATAACGCTAATTTAAATTATATTTTATAGAAATAACAAATTTATAAAAAAAGAGAGATAAGTATGCGTCTTTGTGACCGCGATATTATTCAATGGCTGGACCGAGATAAGTTAGTGATTAATCCGCGGCCACCAGTTCAGCAAATTAATGGAGCCACAGTAGATCTGCGTTTAGGAAACGAATTTCGAGTGTTTCATGGACACACAGCTCCTTTTGTAGACTTAAGTGGCCAAAAAAATGAAATTAATGCAGCATTAAAGAAAATAATGAGTGATGCAATCATTCTCAATAAAGATGAATCTTTTTTTCTTCACCCAGGAGAATTAGCACTCGCAGTTACACTGGAGTCTATTACTTTACCTGATAATCTCGTGGGTTGGTTAGATGGTCGCTCATCATTAGCAAGATTAGGACTCATGGTTCATGTCACAGCACATCGCATTGATCCCGGTTGGTGCGGGAAACTCGTGTTAGAGTTTTATAATTCAGGTAAACTACCTTTAGCACTGCGACCAGGAATGGTAATTGGTGCGTTAAGTTTTGAGTTACTATCTGGTAGTGCAGATCGTCCATATAATAATCGACAAAATGCTAAATATCAAAATCAACAAGGAGCAGTAGGTAGCCTTATCAGCGAAGATTAAAAAATTAGTGAACGATAAGTATTACGTACGTTATCTGTAATAATACATTACTTGCAAAAGTAATAATCTCACAAATACAAAAAGAGGTATATTGTGAGCTGTAGTGTAGTTTATAATGTACATAATTAAAGAAGCGAAAAATGAAACGATTTCTGACAACACTAATCATTTTGCTAATTATAATCATAGCGGGATTCACAGCCTTAGTGATCCTGATCAATCCTAACAACTTTAAATAATATCTTGTAGAAACGGTAGAAATAAAGAGCGGTAATCATCTGGAATTTAAAGAGGAGATGCATTGGCACGTCTGGCCAATATTAAGTATAATCACTGGCTTTATCTCTATTACAGCTCCCGATGTTAATCAACCTGTTTTAAGTGCTAAAAATATACGACTTGACGTTAAATTTTTTCCACTATTTTCCTATCATTTATTTATTGAATAAGTTGTTTTAGATGATACAGTGATTCGGCATACACCAGAAAGTAAATTTAAAATGAATTATCATACATCGATTATGCCCACGGTAATCAATTCCATTCAGATGATATAAAAAATCAATGGTTATTAGATATAAATAAAATTGAAGTCTTAAATAGTTTAGTGATTTGGAAAACTAAATATTACACATACAATCTACGCAATATGAAACTTTCATTAAAAAAATAACAATCAAAACATTATAGTACAATTGAGTAGTCACTTAACCAAACATCAACAAGAGCTTAATTTTAATATACGAGCAGATATTAACCTTTCAAATCTATCACAACAGTTAGTAGGAAAATATCTCAGTGTGATTACACGCTAACAAGTGTTAATTTGCCTAAAAGTGGTATATCAAGCATGCTTAGCAGTAAGTTTATTTATACTAAGCAGATGAATTTACTAGAAACGGTAGTATACTACTTAATAAAATACTAGTTGTAAATGTTACATTATCCTTCAAAATACTTAATCTCAATAAATTTTTGTACGAATCTAAATTAACAAGAACAGTCATGACCGAAGAAGAATGTGTGCACTCTACACCTATTAAAGTAAAACTAGCAACTGTTGGCAAAAAAAGTTCAAAAATATAATTTATCTAATCTAAAATTATTGACAGAAAATATTCATTTAAATATCGATAATCTGATCTATCAAGATGTTTCCGTTAGAATATAAGTATTTTTGCTTAAAATCAACCTCCTTTATTAACAATTTCTCAATTCAAAAGAGAAGTTTTTGGTGGAAAATTCTCATTACCATTAACGATAAATTTTAGTGAGATTCCTGTTCAAGTAATAGCGAAACCTGATATTCAAAATATTAATCTGACACAATTATTAAATACTGATAATATGTCTGAAAAACTCAGTGGAATTTTGACAATGAGGGCTACTTCATCAGGTCCTGGTTATGATACAGCATGTATTAAAAAGTTTTTAGCAAGGTCCTACTAATTTTAAACTGAAAATATATATTTAGCAAGTTTAAATATTCCATTACTTATTTAATCTTATATTCCAGATGTTACTAATAAAATTAATTCTCCATTTAACACAGAAAACTATACTACAGTTCCATTATTAACTGTTAATGGATGGCTAAATAAAGGTATAATTAATATTAAATCTATTCAAGCAACTTCTGACCTGATTTTTGTTACAGGGCAAGGCTTATGTAATATTTGTACGAAAACGTTAAATATGAATTTATATCTGAAAGTAAAGACAGGATGGTCTAGTAAAGACTCAATTGTTTTTCACAAACTGCAAGCTATGACGATCTCTTTACATATTTATGGTAATTGGAATACTCTTAAATATCAATTAAATATTCAAAAAATTTTCTATAATGAATTAGAAATTCAAGCTCAAGAAATATTACGCAAGTTATTAAAAAAAAAGAAAATAATCAAAACTTATATACTTAACTAAATCTAATATAATTGTTTATTATTTAATAATAATTTGTGTATGTTTTATAGTGTTATTTCATAATTCAAAGTTTATTATTTTAATTAAAATATTATAGTTATGTAATTTGTTTAAAATTTTACAAAAAAAATCAAATTCATCTAAAAATTCTTTTTTATATTTTAATAAAATAATTTACTTAACACAAAATAAAAAATTTTCGAAAAAATACATACAAGCATTATATTACGATATTCATGGAACTTACTCTATTTCATATAAATTTTTTGGTGGAATAATGAGCACTTTACTAATGCGATGACTATTGACTTCCAATGGCTCGAAGATACAACCATTAACTTGGACTTGTTCACCAACTTCAGGAACACGTTGAAGGTGTTCCATTAAAAGACCTGCAATGGTTTCATACTCGCGTTTGTTATCAAGATCCATAGGGACAAATAAAATTAAATCTTCTAAGGGCATAAAACCATTAGCGACCCAAGTGCCATTATCTCTCTTATGAATATCGTGACGTGAATCATTTTCTTCTTCACTAACAGGTAAGTTACCTGCAATAGTTTCCATGACATCAGTTAATGTCACAATACCTTCGACAGAACCAAATTCATCAACAACAAAAGCAAAATGCGTATGTGCTTTTCGGAATTGCTCAAGTGCTTTTAAGAGTGACAGCCCTTCAGGAAAGATTAGCGGCTGTCTAATAAGTGTACGTAAATTTATTGGTATACCATTTAACTGTTGTTTAACTAATTCAAGAATGTGTACAACTCCAATAGGCTCATTACTGCTTTTTTCATCAATCACTACAAATCGTGAATGAGGATTTTTCTCCATCTTCTTTAATAAATTACTTGCTGATTGATTAATATCTAAATAGTCTATATCATGACGTGATGTCATAATACTTTCGACGTTACGTTGAGCCATTCCCAATACTCTAGCAATCATTTGTCTTTCTTGCGAATTAAAAACCGATTGATTATCAGCAATTAAGCTTGATGTGTGAACATCTAGTTCTGCACGTTCATGCTTGCCACTTAAAATACGCAAAACTACTTCTGCAGTACGTTCACGTAATGGCCGCGTTCCTTTAAGAAATTGACGACGATTGAATTGTGCAAACTGGTTTAAGACTTCAATGATAATTGAAAAGCCAATGGCTGCATATAAATAACCTTTTGGTATCGTGTAACCAAAACCTTCAGCAACTAAGCTAAATCCAATCATTAGCAAGAAGCTTAGACATAAAATAACAATAGTGGGGTGCTGATTCACAAAACTTGTCAGTGGTTTACTTCCCCATATCATAAGTAACATGGCAATAGTGACTGCAGCTACCATTAAGCCAATATGGTCAACCATTCCTAATGCAGTAATCACTGAATCAAGAGAAAATATTGCATCAAGAACTATAATTTGCGCAACAACTGCCCAAAAATTTGATGTATTTTGTTGAGTACTATTATCCTCATCACCCCCTTCTAGTCGTTCATTTAATTCTATTGTAGCTTTAAATAAAAGAAATATTCCCCCGATAAATATGATAAGATCTCGAATGCTAAATAGATGCTCAAATACAGTAATCAGTGGCTTGGTGAGGGTCATAAGCCAAGAAAGACTAAATAGCAATATTATTCGCATAAATAGAGCAAACATTAGACCAGTAACACGAGCTTTATCACGCAACTTTTTTGGAAGTTTATCTGCCAAAATAGCAATAAAGACAAGATTATCAATACCAAGAACAATTTCTAGAACAACAAGTGTAGCAAGCCCTGCCCACATCGAAGGATCAATGATCCATTCCATACAATTTATTTTACCTTCTGCTATGACAGTATATACTGCCTAGTCAATAATGTAGTTTATTTTTATAAATTTCAATAAGAATTCGCGAATGTGTATTAAAAGAATAATCTATGATTTATATTACGTTTGTACTATTGATTACAATAATGACTACCAAGGAATACACACCTGAGTTAACATGTAATTTTATTTAAATAACTTTCAGAAAATTAACAGCTGACTTTTCATAAATAGATAGGAGTTTTTATGTCAAAACAACAGATTGGTGTTATCGGTATGGCAGTTATGGGACGTAACCTTGCACTAAATATTGAAAGTCATGGTTATTCTGTTTTTATATACAACCGTTCACCAGAAAAAACAGATGCAGTAATTGCTGAACATCCAGGAAAAAAATTAATTCCTCACTATACAATCGAAACCTTAATAAACTCTTTAGAACAACCACGTTGTATCCTGTTAATGATTAAAGCAGGTGAAGCTACAGATAAAACAATAGCGACGTTAACTCCATATTTGAATAAAGGTGATATTATAATTGATGGTGGAAATGCGTTATATACAGATACTATCCGTCGTAATCATAAGCTTTCAGAGCAAGGTTTAAATTTTATTGGCGCAGGAATTTCTGGTGGAGAAGAAGGTGCATTAAAAGGACCGTCTATTATGCCTGGAGGGCAAAAAAAAGCTTATGAATTAGTAGCTCCAATGTTGAAAGAAATTGCTGCCAAAGCTAAAGGTGAGCCATGTGTGACGTATATTGGTACAGATGGTGCCGGTCATTATGTGAAAATGGTGCATAATGGTATCGAATACGGTGATATGCAATTAATTGCAGAAGCTTATTCATTATTAAAAAGTTCTCTTAATCTCAATAATGAAGAACTTTCTAACATTTTTTCTGATTGGAATAATGGCGAGCTGAATAGCTACTTAATTAAAATTACAGCAAACATTTTTAAGAAAAAAGATAATGAAAATAAATATCTTATTGATATGATTCTTGATAAAGCAGAAAATAAAGGAACGGGTAATTGGACTAGCCAAAGCGCTTTAAACTTAGGGATTCCTGTCACACTAATCACTGAATCTGTTTTTTCTCGTTATATCTCTTTTTTAAAAAATCAACGTATTGCTGCATCTAAAGTATTAACTGGTCCAATTTTAAAAATAGTTCAAGATAATAAAAAAGAGTTTATAGAAAAAATTCGTCGAGCACTTTACCTAAGCAAAATTATATCTTACGCACAAGGCTTTCAACAATTAAAAGCCGCTTCAGAGAAATATAAATGGGATCTTCAGTATAATAAGATTGCACAAATATTTCGAGAAGGTTGTATTATTCGTGCGCAATTTCTACAAAAAATTACTGATTCCTATAATGATAACACTAAGCTTGCTAACTTGCTACTAGCTCCATACTTTAAAAAAATTGCTGCTGAGTACCAACAAGCACTACGCGATATTATTTGCTATGCTATACAAAATGGTATTCCAACACCAACATTTTCTGCAGCGATTTCTTATTATGATAGTTATCGTACTGCAGTATTGCCTGCAAACTTGATTCAAGCACAGCGTGACTACTTTGGTGCTCACACCTATAAACGTATTGATAAAGAAGGAATCTTCCATACTGAATGGATAGAATAATATATTAAATCAATAAGTTATATTTTAGGAAGCTGATTATTTAGCTTCCTAATTGTATCTTATTAAGTTTAAATTCAAAATTATTCAATAATTATATCACAACCATTCTCAATAGATGTAAAGGAATACAAATATATTGCAATATTATGAAACACGCACTTCATTTTTATTAAAACATAGTAAGTGATAATCACCTCATTGATTATTATCTTTAGTGCTTTCTTGTCTTTAATTGCAGTGCATCGCATTATATTATATAGGACATATTATATACTCCACAAAACTAAGAATAAGTTCAAACCTTTTCTACCAATAAAAACTCTAACTCAAGTTACTATTTCATTGTTAAATTAATCAATACCTCAAGCGAAAGAAATTATGGAACATCATTAATTGATTAGTATATTGCATATTTCCTGCATCATAAACATACAATGTATATTGTACTAAAACACTAAAATAAGTCTTCGCATACTGCTATATTTTCATGTTTGAAATATTCTTGCTAATCTAATATAGGTTAAACACCCTAATAATTAAAAATGCACATTCAAAATATAAAATTAATCTCATTTTTCTATAAAAACAACATAAAATATAATATACACTCCTCCAGGAGGATACAATTTATATTAACTAACGACTCTTAGCTTAAATTTTACTCCTAAAAATTATTTTATATATCTTCAAAAAATCAATGTATTTTTTAAAATAATATATTATAATTATTTTTGAAAAAGATAAACTGTAATTTTTAACGCAATATGTTATTTTATTTGTAAAACCTTATATTTATTATCATGATTTTTTCATGTTCCATATCTGTATTCTTAACACTTTACCTTATGCATATTTAACAAAGTTCTTTAGCTCGTCTAATTAAACTTGATTACACCCTTCAACACTATTTTTTAAAAATCTTCTCCATCTAAATTGGATGGATGCTTGATAATCTTGTGCTATAGTTATTACATAATAATATAATATTTTGTCAAAAAAATTAATAAAAAATATATTCGTCTATCCCATTAGCAATAATTTATCAAAAATATACCTTATATATTATTTTTTAAAAAATATATTTTATATTCTAAAAAATAGTAGTGTAATATATTAAAATATTTATTAACTAATATTATTATAGTTTTATTTCTAATAAAATAAATTAAAATAATAATATTTTAATACAATTCTCAATTATTTTAATTAACTTATAATAAAATATAAAATATATACTTTGCAACAATGATTCTCTTGCTATAATTGTAAAAAAGTTAGTATATGATAATAATATGTTATTTATTTTATGTTTAATCTATGTAAACATGCAATCAAATAATAATATTCTTATGATAGTCATAAGTTTTCTCCATTACTTCTAATTTATTATCTAACAACGATTAATAAAATGTTAATTAATTATTTAAATCATTATATATAAAGCATAAAAATAATTATACTTATACACTTCAAATATTCATTTAGTTTTCCTAACCAACAATTTTAAAGTTTCACATTATATAAAATTGATACAACTTTTCTATTATTTAGAAAATTAATTAATCGTTCATTCAACTGTAAATTTAGACACAGACATTTTTGAAATTGTCATTATTTTAAAGTAATTTATACCTTAGTAATAATGAAATAAACTTTAGTCTCAGTCTCATCACATATCATACATTGACTTTTCATGAAAGCAGAGTTAATGCTTATTGTGTTAATTAAAGCTAGTTTTTTCTTAAATAGAATTAAATTATTATAGAGATCTTTGAATTAACTAATGCATCATCCTGTAAAATACATTATCTTACATAATTCAAGATGATTTAACAAATATTTTACCTGTTACAATTATAAGAAAAAATACATTTTTAAATATTGATAAATCAACTAAGGGTAAGTAGATCATAATGTAATTAGTGCTATCTTTAAATTTTAAACATACATCATATTTTAAATCGTTTTTTATTGACGTCTGTTCAAATATTTCACTTATAATTTTGTGTATACTCTCTGATATAAATTACACTATCTGCTTAAATATAATGTCAAATAATTATTTTAATAAATAGCAATAATTAAAATTTTTTTATTTATAGTATAGATTAATATAAATTGATAATACCTATCTTACAATTAAAGAGTATTATTAATATACTTTTATTACATTACATTTTATGTATCATATATAAATCTAACATGAAAAAAATTGATATTAAAACCTTCCAAGGTTTGATTTTAACACTACAGAATTATTGGGCGGACCAAGGTTGTACTATTGTTCAACCACTCGATATGGAAGTCGGTGCAGGAACAGCTCACTATATAACTCATTTACGTGCACTAGGGCCTGAACCTATCGCTGCAGCTTATCTTCAGCCTTGTCGTAGGCCTACTGATGGTCGTTATGGTGAAAATCCAAACCGTCTTCAACATTACTACCAATTTCAAGTCATTATTAAACCTTCACCGGAAAATATTCAAGAACTCTATTTAAAATCTTTGAAAGAATTAGAAATTAATCTCACTATTCATGATATCCGATTTGTTGAAGACAACTGGGAAAACCCAACATTAGGTGCTTCAGGCCTTGGTTGGGAAGTTTGGCTAAATGGTATGGAAGTAACTCAATTTACTTATTTCCAACAAATCGGTGGACTTGAATGTAAACCAGTCACCAGCGAAATTACATATGGACTGGAGCGCCTATCAATGTATATACAAAAAGTAGATAGTGTTTATGATCTTCTTTGGTGTAATAGTCTGTTTGGCCATATCACTTATGGTGATATTCACCTTCAAAATGAAATCGAACAATCTGCTTACAACTTTAAATATGCTAATATAAATTTTTTATTCAAGTGTTTTGACGAGTATGAAAGCGAATCGCGATATTTGTTGTCATTAGAAACACCACTACCGCTACCTGCATATGAACGTATACTAAAAGCAGGGCATATTTTTAATTTACTAGATGCTCGTAAGGCTATATCTATAACTGAACGTCAACGTTATATTTTACGTATCCGAACTCTAAGTAAAAAAGTTGCTGAAGTTTATTATGCTTCTCGTAAGGCACTCGGATTCCCTTTATGTTTCAAAAACTCAAGAAAGCTATTATGACTCAACAAACTTTCCTAGTAGAAATAGGTACAGAAGAGTTGCCACCAAAATCTCTTCGTATATTAACTCAATCATTTACTGAAAACTTTACCACTGAACTTGATAACGCAGATATTTCTCATGGTGAAATTAGCTGGTTTGCAACTCCTCGCCGTTTAGCTTTAAAAGTTGCTGATTTATCAACATTTCAGCCAGATCATGAAATTAAAAAACTCGGTCCTACTATTTTGGCAGCTTTTGGTCCTGATGGTCAACCAACAAAAGCAGCTGTAAGCTGGGCACGTAGTGTTGGTATTACTATTGATAAAGCCAAACATTTTAGAACTGATAAAGGTATATGCTTTCTGTGTCATCACGAAAAAATTAAAGGACGAGCTGTTAGTGAACTCCTACTTGAGATGGTAAGACGTTCACTAGTGAAGTTACCGATTCCTAAATTAATGCGATGGGGTGATAAAAATATTTACTTTGTACGACCTGTGCATACAATAATATTATTACTAGACAAAAATGTTATTGAAGGTACTGTTTTAGGGATGAAGAGTGGACGCACTATTCGTGGGCATCGCTTTATGGGTGAACCTGAATTCATACTTGAGAATGCCGATCAGTATCCTACTATTCTCTATAAGCGCGGGAAAGTAATTGCAAATTATGAAGAACGTAAAGCAATTATTAAAAAAGAAATAGAAAAATCGGCACTTTCTTTAGGTGGTAAAGCAGATATAACCAATACATTACTTGAAGAAGTGACTTCATTAGTTGAATGGCCAGTTGTTCTCAGTGCTAAATTTGAAAAAAAATTCTTAGCAGTGCCTGCTGAAGCACTAGTATATACTATGAAAAAAGATCAAAAATATTTTCCTGTTTATGATAAATCTAATAATTTAATGTCAGATTTCATCTTTGTAGCAAACACTGAGTCTTCAGATCCACAACAGATTATTACTGGTAATGAAAAAGTTATTCGTTCTCGTTTTTCCGATGCAGAATTCTTCTTTAAGACTGATTGTAAACAAAAATTAGAAGATAACTTACCACGTCTAGAAACTGTTCTATTCCAACAAAAATTAGGTACTCTACGTGATAAAACTGATCGTTTAGAAGCATTATCAGGCTGGTTTGCGAGTAAAATTGGAGCCAATGTCATCTATGCAAAACGTGCAGGTCTACTAGCAAAATGTGATTTAGTAAGCAATATGGTATTCGAATTTCCTGACACGCAAGGCGTGATGGGCATGTATTATGCTCGTCATGATAATGAATCAGAAGATGTTGCGTTAGCACTAAAAGAACAATATCAACCGCGTTTTTCTGGGGATGATTTGCCTTCAACAAAGGTTTCTGCTGCACTTGCTTTAGCTGAAAAAATGGATACTTTAGTAGGTATGTTTGGTATTGGACAGTATCCTACAGGAAATAAAGACCCATTTGCATTACGTCGTATCGCATTAGGTGTTTTGCGTATTATTATTCAGCATCACTATCAGCTTAATCTGATAGAAATAACAGAAGAAGCAGTACGTCTCTATGATTACAAGCTAACTAAGAAGAATATTGTAAATAATGTTGTTGACTTTATGTTAAGTCGTTTTCGTTCGTGGTATCAAGAAATAGGTTATAGTACAGACACTATTCAAGCAGTATTAGCATGTCGACCAACTTCGCCGACTGATTGTGATGCACGCATTAAGGCATTAACTCATTTTCGTACTTTGAAAAACGCAGAAGCATTATCTACTGCAAATAAGCGCGTTTCAAATATTTTGAAAAAATCACATGAAACATTGAAAAATAAAGTATTGGTGTCTGCTTTAAAAGTACCAGAAGAAATTATACTGGCTACACATCTCTTTACATTACAAGAAAAACTTCAGCCAATGTTTTCAGAAGGTAAATATCAAGATGCTTTAATTGAGCTCGCTTCGCTACATGAAGTACTTGATGCGTTTTTCATTAACATTATAGTTATGGATCAAAATCAAACAGTGCGCATTAATCGTTTAACTCTTCTTAATCAACTACGTGAATTATTCTTGAAAATTGCAGATCTCTCTTTATTGCAATAAATTAAAAGTACTAAACTATTTTTATTCAGTACAAAATACACTAATAAAAAATCAGTAAAAATGTATTTCTTGCTATTTTTTAGAAAAAATTGAATTAGTAACACAATTAATTTATAAGTACTTCATAGAAAGTATAAATAATTTTCCTACAATATTTTACATTAATTATACATATCTAGCAGCATCGTTCTTTACCATTACTCAAACATTCACATGTTATAATGTGATTTATTTTTATCGGAGTAATATTAAAGATTTTCTTACTAAGAATTGAATAATTTTTGATAAGCATTATAAATATTTTTAGGTTCAAGATATTCAAATATTATTTTTAATTAAATCTGACTATTAACTTTATTTAAGTTTTTTATTAGAGCTTACTATTAACAATAAGTATTGTATTAATTATTCACATGATACTTGAGACATTAATCGACAACCTCATGTTTAATTGTCTATATTTAAAAATTTATAATAAAGAGATATTAATTAAAAAGATATTCATGATATCAATTTTTATGTAAAGAGTTTATTTTTATCATGAACGTTTCCAACAAAATAGAATCTTGTTATTTTATAATATCAAATGATTTAGATCACTATTCACTTTTTATTTACTCTACAGCTTATTATTCATGATATTTTCAAAAAAAATAATTGTTAAAGTATTTAACTTTCAATCTTCAAGTATAAATAAACACCTAATTCAGAAAAATTTATCTAAATATATAAATAGCTTATACACTAACATAGCGTTATGAATAATTACTATTTATTTTAAATAAAATCAGCATAAAAACTTTGATCACTGTTTAGTAATACTTCACACTTTATCTTGAATAAAAGTTCATATAATTAATTGAGTAATAATTAAAATTTTATTGCATTAATTATTTTCAATCTTCTACATGTACATTCTCACTGTATAACTTAACATTATATATTGTCTAACATACATTCAATTACTTGTAAATACTAAACTGTATTTTTCTTATATCTATAAATCTTTAATCATTTTTAAACATAAATATCCTTTAAAATTTTTACTGTCTTGATACATATCAAAACATCATAAATCAAACATCAATAAATACAGTAAGAAAACAATCATATAATTATAAGAATACACATTGACTTTACTGAGGTGTAAATTTTAATTCAAGCTATAGTATTAATTATATTATAAATTATCATAAGATCTAGTAAAAATATTAATAATTTTAATACATACCTTTATGAAACACCAATAAAACAGATTAGTAATTTTTTATTTTGTTCAAAACTATATGTAAATTAGTTACTTCTGGCGCTAGCTAAAAAAAATGAACAAGATTACATTAAATCAAATAATACTCCTATTATTTACACAAAAATAGTACATTTTTTATGCAGTATAGCGATGTATTTACAATACAATTTCTAGAATCTATCGTTAGTCATTGACAATATTGCATCACTACAACTAAAAACTAGATACATGTGCTTAACAATAGATTTACTAAATTAAGCTTAATTTATCTTATATAATTCAGTTCTCAATAAAATGCATTTTAAGATACTGTTGAATTATCACTTTATTATCGTTGATTTTGAAAAGAACTATTTAATAATCTTACCTAACAAATTATACTATTATATTAATAAATCGTAAGTAAATAAGTTTTGATCAAATTGTATATTAAGCATAAGTACATTAATTTGACTTGAACCCCATTGCTTGGCGATCTTAAGATGCAAATAATCAAGAGAAATAAAATATTACTTTTAATGTAATTAAACAACCAAAAACTTAATATTAACTTTTAGCTCATCAGCTGAATTGTAATGCATATATTTATTGTATCGCGCTAAATAAATAAGTTTTAAGAAAACCTACGCTAAAACTAAATAATACAACACTCTTTATCTTTAACTTCAAGTTAATACTATCAAATATTTTAAACTCTTTTATAAAACTCTTTCATGCAATATCTAAAGATATATGTTAAATATACTTAAATATGACTGACTAATATGATTATGAATCATATTAATATATTATCAAACTGTAATATAATTTACAATAACCAATTGAAAATTAAGATTACAAGTTATCATCACATATAATATTATTTCAGTACTATGCAAGCATAAACTTCTCAGTAAAAACTGCACAATGCAAAAATAACTAGACATGATCATAAACAAGCCTAATTTGTCTAGAAGACTTTGATACTACAGTCACTGTAAATTACATAAGTATATTTATGCTTTTAGATCAAGTTCACTTAAAAACATAGAAATACTATATTGTACTGTAGTATATGAGCTAATGCACAATGAGAATTAAGAAGACAAAGTCAAATAACTTTAGAGTAAATCAAATACTATTTCTCCTAATATCTTTTATCGTCATGAATAAAACTACTGTAACATTTTAAATAATAAAATATTGTATAAAGTCAATTTTATGTATCAATATATTACGATTATCAACTTTTTAATGAATTCACAGATTACAATATTTTATGTTTATGACGTAAGAAAGGTGGTTATCAAATTCATGTTAAAAATTCATGAAATCTTAATAGGCTATACTAAAAAAAAGATGAAATACTCAGAAACATCCTTAATTATATTAAAAATGACACTATCTTAAGCATAAAACCCACATCTTAATAAAAACAATTGATAACAATTAAAATAATAAAACTTTTAGGTACAATTACATGAAGTCCATGATCGTTGCTGAAAATAAACCGTCAATATTTCTGACAAATACTTGAGTAAAGAGTTGAACCATTTTCTCAATCAAAATAACTTCACATAAGTTATTTATGATATTGACTCTCAGAACAGTATAAAAAATATTACTAAATTTAGTATAATCACTAAGAATAAAAAAATAAAATTTTAATAATGTTTATAAAATATATATTTAACAATAATATTAAAATTTTTTATTATGAACTGCCATAAAAAGAATATTCAAATTGACTATGTGCTTTTAATATTTATTCATCATACTTTCGAAAAAATACCGAATAATGTACGAAATAATCTGATGACATAGAATACAGATCAGATCTATTTTGGTAAGTTGTAACTAAAAATTACCTATATCTTTACTTTCGAAAATTCACTAACATCTCATAGAGATAAGTTTATGTTATAATCAGCACGATTTAAAAACATATCGAGTGTCTTATGAAAACATGATGATTTTATTTATTCTCTTAAAATTAAAACAATCTATAATAATAGCATCAGTTAATAACTATATTATACATGAAATTTTTGTTTTTTTTGGAAATTAACACTATCATTGATCTTCAAGATATGAATATATATCACGCATATTGTGCATTGCTATGATATCCTAACAACTCTGTATGCGAAATATATTTATTAGTGATATTTTAGAAATTCTAGAATCTATTATTATGTCACACTTTGAAAAAAGTATTCAAAAATAGTACTCACTTTATTAGCATAGGCGTGTAAAATATAATTTTTAAGATTTATAACAAGTACGACTCAGAATATCAGAATAAATTGCATTATCATTGATTCGAAAAGTATTAATGAATCACGAGAATTGCACTCGCAAAACAATGATTCCAGTCAATATATTCTAGAATCAAAAAAATATTACATTAAATATTTTTAGTGTTTCTTCTCTGAAATTACAATAAATAATAGACAAACTTATACATAAGAAAAGCATCTGAATAGCTTTAAAGTATATAGAATCACTAGCATGCTTAAATATAGAAAAAGATAGTAATTATATCAGTAAAAATATTTTAAATAGTATAAATCGTATGTGAGCTAAAATTACCGAGATAATGACACATAATACAATATATATTTTTAGTATTCACTTACAAGAATAGATGTCTTCTCAAGCTTGCATAACAATTATCTAGTACAGCATACTTTAAAAATATAAAAACTATTAGCAATAAAAAATAACCATTTTTAGTTTATCAATTAAATATTTAGTATCTTATTTCATATAAAACTATATAAACTTTATGCTATAAAAATCTCAAATAAAAAAATATAAACAAATATCATTACTAATATTACTATTACCTACTTGACAAATCTTCATGCAAAATTCACAATGATGAATCACTATAATGATAAGTGTTTATTCATTGTTTCAATAAAAGTGTTGTAATCTTGATAATATAAAATTTAAAATATTCTGTGTAGAGTAAAAATCGAAAATTTTTAAAAATATTTTATTAATAAAGAAATATTATACAGTTAAGCTATTTCAGATAAACAAAATACAGATTTACTGCTATCAAAGTAGATCTAATCTTAAGGTTACATAAACATTATAAGAAAGTATAAATATATATATAAAAAACGTATTCTGCAGTCACTTGACTCCTAATTGTAAGAAAGAGCACTATAAATATCTATCATAGATAGCTTCATTGATTGCCTAATTCTTTGTTAAATTTAAATTTTATTTTAGATGTAGTGACTATGTTATTTTTTAATGATAAAGAAATTAAGACTGATTCTCAAGGCTACCTCATCAATAGCCATCAATGGCACGAAGATCTTGTTCCCCTCCTTGCAAAGGAAGAAAATATTATTCTAACAAATGAACATCTAGAAATTATTTATTTTGTTCGTTCTTTTTATCAAACGTTCAATACATCACCTACTATTCGCATGCTTGTAAAAGGGGTTTTAGATCAGTTTGGAGATAACAAAGGAAATAGTCGATACTTATACCGGTTATTCCCTACAGGTCCTGCAAAACAAGCGGCAAAACTTGCTGGATTACCAAAACCAGTAAAATGTATTTAATATATTAAATAATAAATCAATAATAAACAAAAAATCTACTACGTGCTTTATTTATATATTATACTAATATAATTGTATCTTTAATAGCTTAGCATAATCACTAATAATACTAATTATTTATATAACTACCTATCAATGTAATCTGATTAAATTCTTTATAGAAAAATGTTTCTATTTAATAAGCTATTTATTAATATTCATTCAAAACATATTATTCCGTAGTGAGTTCTCAGAATTTATTCAATTTTTCTATATAAGAGCAAGAAATTAAGTGCTCAATTGACAAACTTGAGGTAGCCACTTAACTACTTTTCATGTTTTTGTATTTTAAAGTATGCATACTAGATAATCGCTATGTAAGTACGATAAAAAAATCTATTTTTGTTAATGCAGACTGAAAATATACATTTTATTATATTCTACTATCTCAATGATTGTAACTCGAATACGATCTATACCATTTAAAAATATTTTTATTTATAGAATTGCTATCCATATACTATATTATTAGTATCTTAATAATTGTTATATACTTTAAAGCTATTAAAGTACCTTTCTATATATAATCTTGTCCAATATTTATTGAAAGTACAGAAAAGATACACTTCAAATATTGATATAATATTTTTTTGATTCTAAAATATTTTGACCGGAATTATTGTTTTTCGAGTGAAATCCTCGTGATTCATTAATACTTTTTAAATCAATGATAATGCAATTTATTCTGATATTCTGAGTCGTACTTGTTATAAATCTTAAAAATTATATTTCATACGCCATACTAATAAAGTGAGCACTGTTTTTGAATACTTTATTTCAAAGTGTGACATAATAATAGATTGTAGAATTTCTAAAATATCACTAATAAATATATCTCGCGCACAGAATTGTTAGGATATCATAGCAATGCACAACATGCGTGATATACATTAACATCGCGAAGAACAGTGATGATCTGAATTTCTAAAAAACAAAACATTCATGTATAATATAGTTATTAACTGACATTATTTTTATATATTCTGATTTTAACAAAATAAATAAAAAATTATCATATTTTTATAAGACACTCAAGATAGTCTTCGCTCGTCGTAATTATAACGTAAACTTATTTCTATGACATATTAATGAATTCTTAAAAGTAATATTCATAAAATATGTCTAGTTATAACTGACTCAACTAAATCTCATTTACATGCTATATCGTTAGATCGTTCAGCATATTATTCAATAACCGAAGCGTGTGAATGGCTCTCATAATAATGTTATAGGCTTTGCTATTAATTTCATTTCTTAGTTTTAGTGTAATATATGTATTTAGTAAACTTGATCTATCTACTTAAAGCAGGCTAACAATAAAATACGGTTAATAGAAAAGCCTATAACATTATCATGAGAGCCATTCACACGCTTCGGTTATAAAAAAGACAATCGATAAATAACTAAACGAGATACTACAGTAGGTAGATTAAATATCATCACTTTGATATCTAAAAGATAGATAATTGTTTATAAATTTATAGCAAGAATGGTTTGCATAACATGATAATAGTAACTTACTGTATCAAGCGTATAGAACAATACATGATAAGTATTGTTATCTTATGAAATATTGTTATATCTTTTCCCTTCAAATAAAATCAGAGCCTACCTTAATATATTATTGCATTTTAATACTTTCAAATTCACTTAGCTAACTCCACAGGAAATACTTTTAATCAAAAAAATGAGCCGAATGGAAAATCTTTTTCCAAAAAAAAACTGTTGTGAAACACCGTGTTACTAACTACTTTTTAATATTAATTAAAAATAGCATGTTATAACTGCATAATATTTGAAAAGTTACATTATCTATAATTAAAAGATATAAATCCTGTCTATACTCTATACCACTAAATAACAATACTAAAAACGTTCGCTGATTTCATGAGTGTTCAAGAAATTCGTATATATAATTTACATTATAAAATAATTTATTAATATCTTATATTTCTTTACATGTATCGCACATGCGTTAAAATATTTTATTAAAATAAGTAATGCTGTTTATGTGAAATAAAATATTCATCTGCATGGCTAAGTTTGATTTTAGATAAATGAGAATGCATGAGTTCATTATATATAATCTTTTATGTCTACCTTCTTTTTTTTGAATATATAATATATTTCTTAGTATTATTTTATCTTGTTTCACACGGTTTTTATTTGTCACTTAACCTAAAACATTTAGTAATTTTTATTCATAATAATTAAACCTATTAATTAATTTTGTCTACAAAATTAATTGCTTTAAATAAGATTTATTTTTTATATCATAATATTACTTTGAAAAAAATCAGTTCTATTTCCTACTATGAATACCAATAATAGATAATTTTTATCTGAAAATTATATAAAACTAAAGGCTTGAATAAGTTCATTCTAAACACTTTATATTATTTATACATAAATAATACGAAACGTATTGATACCTATTATTATTTTAATGTCTAACGGAAGTATACTATTTTAAGATCTGTAGGGTATCAATATCATTAAGAAATAGTAAAATTTAAAGAAAACGATAAATCAAAGAAATAAATATTATAACGCTATAACTCAAAAATAACTGTAAAAATTTAATATACCTATAATACAAAAAATTTAATAATTAAAATATAATATTCAGAAGATACTTTATTTTATTATATAATTAATTTTATGAGTTTTTCTTAATTATACTAAATGCTCTTAATTATTAATTTATGCCTTTGTAAAACAAAAGAAATAATAAGTTAATGTTATATTAATATCATATCTTTCATATTTTTTGCTAAACTCTTTAGTAAAATTAATATAATTTAAACAATTTATAGAAACTTACAAATAATCACCTAACACTACAAATAAAAAATTTTATAAAATACGGAAACGTTTATATTCTTATATCAGGCACTATTGCTAATAAAGCATGATAAAATGAATAATAGAATATTTCACTCTCTATTGTATATCAAAAGTATAAATCTACATTTTGTCATTATAAACCTATCTTTCTAAATGCTTTTATTATAAATGAACAAAAAATAAGTACTATCAGTACACCTACAACACATTCGTCCCATTCAAATTACTTTGTCCTAAAACTTTTAAAAACATCTATTAAATCAAACACAGTCAAGATTTTACCGACGGATCTTTATAGAAATTTAAATTTTAAATAAAAATTCAGTTTTTAATGTGATACTAAAAGCTTCGTTAACTTTAGTTCAGAAAAAATAAAGCAAATATTATGATTAACAGATTTTCTACTACAAGATATACAAACAACATTTTCTATACTGCAACAACAAATATTCTTACATACTTTATTAAAATAAACAAATAACATAATACTCAATGAAAAAACTTATCGTCACTTACAGATAACTCAAAATTTATTTATTGAAATAAACAATACGCTCTTGTTAACTTTGAATCAATCGGTCAGTGCAATAATAAGTTATATATTCAGCATTAACTACGTAATTTCATTCGTTATCTGACCGCTCCCTTTCAAACACTAAAAACAATCACTGTATTACAAGAATGTAGATTTACATTACAATAATTATTAGACTCAACGCACAACTTAAATGAAATATTAACTTATCTAGATCATGCTCTACTAACCTATGAGAACATACTTATATATAGCGTAATATTACAATATTCTTTAATTCTTAATGAAATTAAAATTGAATATTGAAAAATTTATAAACACATATCATATTATTTTATAAAATAAAAAATTTATTTACACATCATACTATTAAAACTTTTCTGCTATGAAATCATAATAATGATTATTGTTTTAGACTATAATACTAAGATAAATAAATAACAAGTACTTGATGATAAAACAGAATACTGTCTCAATGAGACTAACAGTTACCCAAAAAAACACTGAGAATCAATACAATATCACATATAGTTATTTTTATTCAAATTAGTCCATGATCACAGTACTATAGTTTTAATTCATTATATAAATTAAAAAAATGCACATACTTTACACATAAAATTATTTTATAATAAATAATTGTTGAACTATTACCGTATTTAGCTAATTAAAAAACTAGTATAAAAATTTGAGCTGAGTTAGATGTATTCAACAATCTTACAAAACGCACTGGGATATTACGTCACACCTATACTCAAAATTAAAAGATTAGTCGTATATAATTAACACAAGACGTACTATTTTTAAGAAAATATAAAAATTCAACATTGATTTCTAATCCTTTGTAGTGTTACACGGCATAGATGACTAGTTATTGTTATTTAAAGATAATCAGAAAAATAAATATATACATTAAAGAACTTTATCTTAAGTTAACATGAGCTCTATTAAATACATTTATGTACGTTAATATCTCAAACAATTTAATGCAGGTTTTGTAATTTTTATTACAGAGATAACTGAAGTAATTAACATCTAACACAACGATACTAAATCTCAGTTAGTATTAAAAAATTAAATTAATCAAAGGGTAATATTAATTTATGATTATCTCTTACGTATTTGGCTTACGCTGAAAATATAATAAATTGTATTAAATCTATAATATTATTTTCTAGTCATGACTGTAAATTAACATGACGCTTAAAAAAGAAAAGTTAACATTTACAATAAATTAAATTTATAGATAATGTAACTAAAAAGTGCTTAGAAAGAGAAAGTAATGAACTTGCATCGTACTTTTCTAAGAGTTAATAATCCATAAAATCTTCTTAGAAAAGAAAATTTTACTTTACTAAAAATGTTAAATATAATGAATTTGAATACTTTAATTTCTTAATCAATACTAGATTGTTTATATTTTTCAAAAAGAAGAATTAGAATAAGTAATGCTATGAATTACGACTTATGATTAAGATCTATAAAATAATTTATATACTATATACATAATTAATAGAAATATTAAATAAAATAGTATATTAAAAAATTTTTTATTTACAATTGTAATCTTTAACGTAAATCTTACAAATCATACAATACTCTATTTAAATTCACACATATTCAATTGAAACAACAAAAATAACTACATTATTAATGTAATATTAATTGTAATTATACTTATTATAACAATTATTTTAAAATAAAATTTTTCAAATAAAGTATTGCTAACCAGATATCATTATCCATGACACTCATAACAGGTCTTGATATCTTTTTATAGTTATCCCGTATTCAGTAAAATCTTACTAAATAACCTAATATTAGTTAAACAAAAAATACTTTAAAAAAAGTCATATTAAAATATGTAATTTATTACATTAAACTTTTTTAAAAATAGATCTTAGCATGTAATATATAAAGTACAAATATATTATACTTTTGTATAATCACCATGAGCTAACTCATACTTTATGCATAAAAATTATTTTATACTATTTAATGATCTCAAAGTTTTTTACTAACATCTCTTTAGAAACTGTAATTATATGAAGTTAAACTTAAATGTTTACCATTAAATGTAAATTTTGTACTAACAATATTTTATTAGTATGAGAGTCGTTTTATAAATTATATTTATATTTTATACTTTACACATTGATAACTACAAATTAATATTGACATTTAAAACTATTTGTAATATCAACTCTAAAAATTTTCATTTTTGAACACTGTATCTATTAAAGATTACCAATATTCCTGACGATGATTTTCCAAAGTGAAAAGTGCAATATACAATACATTAACTTAGACCAATATTTATCAGCATGTTCATTTTACCAAATACTTTATTTTTAATACATAAAAAGTGCATAAACATACTTGAAATAAATATATTTCAATATATATCGATAAATAAAAATAAAAATGTAACATTTTAAAATATATTAAAATTAATTTTATTACTAAATCTTTTTTTATTTCAGTACAATATATGTAATATTTATATATAAAACATTATAAATAAAATTTCAGAGAAAATTATCAAAAAGAATTTACCGCCTAATTATTTAAAATCATTATATCTTTATTCATTTTTTATAAATATAGTGACATTAATTAAACCTGAGAGAATTTTTTTAAAAATTAACATTTTGTAATCGATATTAAATTATATTTGTCATAAAAAAACTTTAACAGCCATTATTTACAATGATGTTACATGAATTACAATACACTTATTTAAAATGAAATATCTTACACTTTTAATTAAAAATTTTAACATATTAAAATTATAATTCTCACAAGAAATTTATATCATATAAAATATCTTTTAATTTTCATTTATTTATATACATATGATTTCACCTTTTAGAATTTAAGATAATATTTAACAGATTTTCTTAAAAACTCAGTTTGATAACTAATATACAAGTCTGAATATAATATACTCGCTTGTGATTGAATTCAAACAATTATATTACTATATTTTATTAAACTAATAACTTTAATTACAATCTCTAAGAGAGATTATTTCTTATCAATCAATACTTCAAAAAAAAATTTCTAAATCAACTATAATAAATACATCAATAAATATGCGATAGTTGTTTGAGACAAACATTGAATGAATGTCTTCACTAAATTATATAACTATTCAGAAAATTTTCAGTATTAGATGTATAATCTAGATTATTCACTAAATACTTACGTAAGTTAATAATAAATATTAAAATTTGTGAAAATATACATATAGCAACAGATAGTATGAGTCTCGGTTATAATAGTAAATGCAATCATTAAAACATATTTACTGTAATACATTCATAGACTTATATTACTATATTACTTAATACTACCATGAAACAATTTTTCTGAATGACTAGGAGTGTATAGTGTACATTATACTAAAATAAATTTAAACAATATTCAGAATAAATTCATATCATTATTTAATTTAAAAATCTTACTCCCTTATTTAAACTAGAGTTCATTAAAAGTATTATATACCTTACTTTATCTAAAGTATTATATAATTCATAATTTTTAGCGAATCTTCACTTATTAGCGATACTGTTATTCTTGGCAATAAGTATAAAATATCAAAATATCCTACCCGTTATGTCGTTTCGGTAAGTACAGTAAGGGGTTCACTGATTTTCCTTTATAACGAATTTCAAAATGTAGCTTAATTAAACTTGAACCTGTTTTACCCATAGTGGCTATTTTTTGTCCACCATTAACCCTCTGTTGATCATGCACAAGTAAAGTATCATTATGTGCATACGCACTTAAATAATCATTATTATGTTTTATAATTACAAGATTTCCATATCCACGCAATGCATTTCCTGCATACACAACCTTTCCTGGAGCAGAAGCAAATATAGACTGGCCTCGTAAACCAGAAAGATCAAAACCTTTATTCCCACCTTGAGAATTAGAAAAACTTTCTATTATTTTTCCTTGAGCTGGCCAACACCATTTGATTGATGAGCTATTTTTTCTGTGTTGTACTTTATTAGAAATTGTAGAATCTATCTGCTTTCTTGTCATCTTAGCAGACTGCGTTATAGGGTTTTTATTATTTATTAAAATTTTAACTGAATTGTGCCCTATTAAATTTTGAGTATATTTATTAGTTTTTCGAAGATCAACTAAGCGCTGATTACTATTCAATGAATTTAATATCAATTCTTTTCTAGATATTTTATTTTTATTATCAATATGTAATATTTGCCCGACATGTAATCTATAAGGTTCAGAGAGCTTGTTATTAGATGCTAACTCACGGAAATTATTGCCAGTGATATAAGCAATATAGAATAAAGTATCACCATGTTTTACGGTGTAAGTGGTTCTATGATAACTTGCTTTAGGAATTCTATCATAATCACGGTGATAGATAATACGATTTCGCTTAGTTGAATCTATAGTTATCGAACTATGAATAGAGGATTTTGAGTTTGATAACGTACTAAGTGGAGAAGCCAATGGAACAGTCCTTGTGTTAGAAATAAGTGTTGCTCTTTTTTTAACTATATGTTGGTTTATAGGAATTCCTTGACTTTCATATACACTTGAAATTGTAGCTACTCTATAATATGGAGTCGAACAAGCAGACAAGAATGGATTATTAAATAAAAAGATCACCGCCCATCGAATTCTGATTATTAGGCTGATAATTTTCATACCTCTTCTTCCTCTAAAGACAGATTCAGGACATCATAAATACAGTCATATGAAATATAATCATTTAAAATTATGGCTTAATGGCAGTCTAACTGAATTTATATTAGTTTAGTAAATATCATGTTTAATCTTCGCTACTTTATAATTAACTGATCTAGAACTAAAAATAACAATATGAACTCTGTTTAAGCTGACCTTAATAAGCTAAAACAATGAATTTCATCACAATATTACTGTGTAACAAGAAACACTATATTATAATATTTTTAATATTGCGTTAATAACTAAAAGAAAAATTTTCATACTAAAAGCTAGAATTTTAATATAATCATTCAATCTATTTTAATGTTGTTTATATATCAATTTTATAATAAAATATAATTATCAATGCCAGAAATCACACAAGTAAGCTTGTGCTATTATCAGATAGACGCTTTTATTATTTTAATAATATTATAATAATATTATTAATAATAATCCAAGTAAGCTTCACATTAAATAAATTGTCAACAATTGTATTGACATTAATGCAACCAAGATAAGAGTAACATTAAACCAAATAATACAAACATGTTAGAATGAACATAAATGCTTTTTTTAAACATACAATTATTAAAATTAATTAATTTTTATAATGTCATTTAATTGATATAAATATTTTAGATCATCAAATTATTATTTTTATTTTACAAAATAAAATTCTGAAAACAGTTCTATTATCTAGTTAATGTTCTTATTATCTAGAATACAAGTTAATTTCAAGCTATTGTAAATCAATAGAGTACGTCTTAAGTCTTGAAATATGACATATGAAATATCTCTATACTTTATTTATAATGGATATTATACTATTTTATTATGATACTGACTTAAGATTAAAGAACATTTAATTATTATACACTCCATTTTAATATATAAAGTTATATTAAATACAAAATATACTTTATTATCTTAAATATTAAAATAACCGAGATAATACAATATAAAAATAAAGAGTATATACTCATTTTACTAATTTTTAGTTTATATTTATCAGTAAGAAGTGTAATATTCTAAACGCACTGTTTCCCACAGATTTTATAAATCTTCAAATTATAACTTATGTAAAATCTTTTTATATAATAAAAACAAATAAATCTTTAAGAGATTAAGACAGTGTGTTAACAAATCTTACAGATTTTACATTACACAATCTAGATAATTACTATTAGTATTATAATACATACTGCCTGAAAATTTTTTTGACTCATACAATTATAAATTACATAAGCACTCTTAATGTAGATTAGTGATTTTTATTTAAACTAAAAACTATCTTAGCATGTGTTGATTTTTTAAAATTTCTTATCTTGACTAACATTAAATAATTTTAACTATTAATATCTGCAACGATACATCTTTAATTTTAAGATTTTCCTTACTCGTATTATGGATTTTGACAAATCTTATCTATATTTTAAACACTTTACTTATTAAATTTCACAAAATTTATATTAACGTTTCAAACAACACAAACATGAATTTTAGAAACTATGTTATAGTGCCACTTTATAAAATTGAACTTGATTCCTAATAATTTTTATTTCCAATATTTAGCATAATATAATCACTCTCTAAGACAATTATTGGGTAACTACACATCCTATGTGTTATCTGTTTTTAGAAAATATACAATGGTGTAAAAACACTTAATATATATTTACTAGTTTCAGTGTATATCTTTCCCAAGAACATTCACTCATTATTAATTTATTAAAGTATTTTACACTAAAATCAGTGTCTATAAAATTTATATACTATCAAAATATCTAGCAGAATAATCTTTAAAAAATATTTTGAATAAACATTTATGCTTCAAATAACATAAAGAAAAATCTATTAATGAGTTTTACTAAATTTAAGTTAAATCTCCTAAAATAAATGATAAAAAATAAACTTTTTATAACATTGGAGTAATAATTACCTTTTTATCAGGTAATTAACTTTAGTACCTGTTCTTTATTTTTAATAGATGAAATAAATTTCTATTATCTTTCAATTTCTAACAGAATTGTTTAGAAACCTTGGTGGATAAAAGCTGTCAACTATAATAATGTTAAAAGATTTTGAGGCTACCGTTTTAAATAGCTATTACTATGAGGTGTTAAAACAATATGTAAATTAATTTCTTTTAAACGACGCTTTATCGACTACGAGAAACTTTTCACTCTTAAAACTGAAGCATGTGATAAACTTAATACGTTAACACTGCTATTTCATAATTAGATTTTGTCCAAATTGCAAAAATTTAATCTTGATATCTTATTAAAATGAGATTTCTCTTTTGCACAAAAATCTAAAACTAAGAAACAATTTACCCAAAACCTATAAATACAATAAATATTTGCATAAGCTTTATAAGAAAATTCTTTATCTAAAAAATATTCTCGCGGAACTTGCGATAGAGTATTTAACAAACACACATTTTACATTCTATATTAATGTAATTGCACTAAAATCTCTTTTATAAGCATAGTTATTATTTTAGTTTTCTATAAATTTTCTTAATTTTTCTTGAATTCATTTATGTATTTTATACTATATTAAAATAATTTAAAATCGTGTAAGTAAAAAATACATTGAATTTTTTTAAAAAAATCAATATCTAATCTTACATTACAGAGCTATTAATAAATTTAAGCTCATGCAACACTTTACTGTTAGAATTTTTAAAATAGTAAATTTTTAATACAAGATTTAAAATATTATAAAAGTCACCTTAATATTTTTATTGTCTTCATACTTCATCTAGTAGATTGACATTCAATATACTGCATTGCACACAATAAATTATTCTTTTTAGCACAACTAACATTTTATGATTTACCTTCTTACAGCATGAAACTATATATTTCATCTAGTGATGGTATCATAAAAAAATCAAAATACAATACTTCCAGAACCATAAAAAACTTCAAGTAAATTTCATCATTTCTAAAATTAAAACAGTACCAATATACTAAAACATAATAATATCCAGCCTTAAAAAGCTGCTATATTTATAAAATATAAATATATATTTTGTTTCTGCTCTATACTAATAATTTTTATTTTAAGAACTTACATGTTGAATGATCGATGTTATTTCAACATGTCTGTTGACTGAATTAAATTACATTTCGCTCAATAATTTATTACTAAAAATTTTTAGATTTTACAATAATAAAGTATTCCAAGGCTGAAGCTAGTGTAATATTTATTATAAAATTCTAGAGGAGTTATGATATGATAAATAAATAATTTTAAAAACTTTTACATTGTTAAGATTTTTAATTAGTATAACTTAATAAATGTATTAGTAATATTTAAGTTATGTTATAACACACAAAGTTGTACAGTCTTAATAACTGTTTGTTGTTAAAAATAAATAAGATTCTATTAACTTATTTGATTATAACAATACTACAAAATACCACTATGAATCATATGACTTATAATACACTCAGTTGTTATATGACTTCAAATAACATCTTGCACCATTCTGAAGTGAAATCTAGATTTATTAAGTTTTCGAACGTAAACTTCATGATTCTGCCTAACAGAATATTTATATTAAATTTTAATTTTTATCAGTGCAGTGTTAATTACTAATCAATTTCATATACTTTATACAGTTAATAAATCTATGAAGACATTATATATATTTCGGTATAAAACATATCGCTTTTTCATAGAAATCAATTTTTTACTTCGTGCATACATATGTTTTTTGATATAATTATTATTTTATGCTAAATAAGTTAGAATAACTTTAACATTAAATATTTCTTAATTAGTAATCTGCAAGAATGATTGTTTTATTATAGTACAATAATTCTTCAACCTAAATAATTTAAGAAAATCTCTATATCTAAAAAGTTTATTAACTACTTTAATAATAAAAACGTACTATACTTATCTTTTATACAAATCATTACACACCGCATTTACTATTAATTTTAAATTTTATATCTTTTATGATAAAATTTTCTAGAAGATTTTGTATTTTTATATAGAACTAATTCACTATTATACACATTATGTATCTTTATAACTTTCATGACTATTATCTTGAAGTAGAAAAACAACTGCCATGCAAGCTATGCCTTCTTTACGCCCAATAAAACCCAATTTCTCAGTTGTTGTTGCTTTTACATTAATAGCATCTACATAACATTTAAAATCTTCTGAAAGATTAACTCGAATTTTCGGAATATAAGATGATACTTTCGGCAATTGAGTTATAATCGTAATATCAAGATTACTAATACAATAACCTTTTCTACGCACGTGATAATATGCCTCTCTTAACAATAATCGACTATCAGCATCTTTATAGGCAGAATCCGTATCAGGAAATAACTTACCAATATCACCAAGGGCTGCAGCACCTAAAATAGCATCAGTCACTGCATGTAATACAACGTCACCATCAGAGTGAGAAAGTAATCCCATTTCATTAAAAATAGGCACCCCACCAATGATTAATAGTTTTTTTCCACCAAATTTATGTACATCAAAACCATGTCCAATCCTCATGATTTATTCCTTTATTTCATTCGAGAAAGATAAAATTCTGCCAGTGCTAAATCCTCTGGTAAAGTTACTTTTAAATTATCTAAACGAGCGGGAACTAATGTAGGTTGATAACCGCAAAACTCAAGCGCAGAGGCTTCATCTGTAATAATAGTTTTGTCTTTTAATGCATAAGTTAAACAATCCCACAACAACATTAAAGGAAAAAATTGCGGTGTTAATGCATACCATAAAGACTCACGTTGAACTGTGTAATCAATCACATTAGTTTTATATAATCTACGTTTGATCGTGTCTCTTACCGGAGCTGCAAGGATACCACCACAGCAATTTGTTGTTGCTAATTGAATCAGCTTATTTAAATCATCTTGATATAAGCAAGGACGTACCGCATCATGGACTAAGACCCATTTCTCTTCCATTCCTTTGTATTGAAATAAAAAATTTAAACCTGCTAGTACAGAATCCGCCCTTTCTCTTCCTCCATTGATCGTAACAATACGGAGATTTTTTGCAATATTCAGTTGAAAAAAAAAGTCATCTGTAGGACTTAACACAACAACAACCAACGCTACTTTAGGGTTTAATAGTAATGCCTCAATACTATACTCAATTATAGTTTTTCCTAAAATTTGCAAATACTGCTTTGGGCAATATGCATGCATACGACTGCCAACGCCTGCTGCAGCAACTATTGCTACAACTTGTTGATGAGTATTACTGCTTAAATGATTCATTATTTTGCATCTTGTATAAAGCTGAGTAAGTTAATAACTATATATTATCTATACTTGTAATTGCTTTGAATTGATATAAAATTAGTTATTTAAATTAAAAAGTGTATATGCACTTTTTTTGACTATGATATATGATATTAGATAAAGCTACTAATATTATTAAAAGTGTAATATCTTAAAATATATCTTATTAATGATAAATTAATAGATTATGTTTTCTTACTATTTCCTTTAACTATTCTATAAAAAGACTCGCCAGGTTTTACCATGCCCAACTCATTACGGATATGTTCTTCAATAGCCTCTTGACCATTATTTAAATCATTAATTTTAGAAAATAACTTCTCATTACGTACTTTTAAACGCGCATTAACAATTTCTTGTGCAGAAATATCATTATTTACACAAATATATTCATATATACCATTTTTACCTAACCATAAAGAGTATTGCATCCAAGCTAACACTCCGATTAATAGAATTGTTAATTTTCCCATTTTACCTCTGACATAAGTAGTGTGATTATCCCATCACTAAGGCAATAGATTACTTCTTGTAATAAAGATAGAAAATAAGTATAATTATAATTTCTATAGCATATGAATTTTATTTATACTTATACCGTATATTTCACTAAGTATCAGTATTCATTATTATATAATGAATTTTATTATTTACACTTAAAATAATTCAAATATTTATAATATATTAAATATATATAATTTATAAATATGTTTAAATACATAAAAACATCTGTTTTAATTTATTTGCGGATTTTAGAATATACTTTATATACTAATAATTAGAAAATAGATGATTGTAGTATTAAAATTTTCAAAATTATTTTGAAACATCTGCATTTATACTAAAAAATAATAAATATTGATATATAAAATAAAGATACATATTTAAAGTATTTTGACATTCTATTATATTCAATACCATTTTCAGGAAACTAAGAAAAATAATTATAGCTGGTATATTAAAACATAGAATGATTATCTCTCTTGATGGTAATGATTGAGTTAAACACTTCAATTTTAGTAGACACCATCCGAAAATACTTTTCTGCTATAACAACAATCTGAGAATAGTAACGACTTTTATGTATATAAATAATTTTATGCAGGCTATAATAATTTTACGTGTTACTGTGATATCTCTAAGATAAATAGATATTAATGCAATTATATAAGATAATAATAAATTCTCTACCACAATGTATTTTAAATTCTGACAATTATTTTATCAAAGTCATAATATTTTATAAGCGGTATCCATAACTTTTGTGCTGGAGACATTAATAGTTACAAAAAGTATGTGAACATTTTAGTTACTACTAACGCTAACTACTCATACTTTTTTGTAACATACAAAACTTTGTGTGTATCATTTTCTTTCTGATAATTTAAGATACTAATATATAGTATTTTTCTAGATCAATCTCTAACAAAAATCACCTACTAAAAACCAATTTTACAAATATACAATAAATAGTACATACAACATCTCATATCTATGTAATTCTTAGAAAGATTTGCATTTTAATCCAGTAAGTAATCACACTTTATTTTTCAAACGATTCATTAACTGGTAAAACTATTGTAAACTGTTTAATTTTGATAAGATATTATAGAAGTATTACATTTTAAAAATTTTAAATATTTTTTAAGCGATGTTCGTGTAAGTACATCCAATGCTAAATGTTTAAAATGTAAAGTGAATATTTTATTACTCATTCCCTTAAAATTTTTATACCATTTCACTAACCATGAATAAATTCAATATTAATCAATATACTTATTATGATTTAGAACATACTTAAATAATAAGTGGTTTTTATAAAAAATTCCATAATATAGATTATATATCATCATCAATTTGATTTTATTTGTAATTTTTTATTTCAATTATAAAAACTCTACAAGAAAATATCGGCTCATCAAAAGTTTGCAGTTATTCTGACTCACTACTCAACACAATTTAAATAAATACAATCCTACGATGATCGCAGGATAACAATGAACATTTATTTTTTTCCACACATTTTTTGTAAAATTTATTTTATCATTCTTATAACCTGTTATTATAAATGCTAATTTTATATAATAAAGTTTATCATATCAGATGATAATGTAGTTATTATATTCAAAATGAAAACTCAAGAAAAAAGTTATAATTGAATATAATATATTATACTTAATCTTGAGCCAAGAATCAAGATAACAAAATATTATTATTTGATTATAAGTAAATTTATAACTAAAAAAATTCACTATAAAATTATAAAAAAATACCTCCAATATTTCTAAAATGAGATATTCAGAACAACTATTTAGATCTAAAACTTTATATGGTTAAGATTATTTATAAATATATTTATCGTTATATAATTAATATAAAATAACGATTAATGATTCTATCTGTTGTCAAATCATTCAAGATTTTTGCTAGAACAATAGATATATTAAAAATGTTTACAATTTAGTTGGTAGCGTATATTATTACACATAATATTTAAGCATTAAAAAATAGTAAATGATCATACAATATACTTTTGACTGTTCATCTTAAAAACTAATAAGTTATTAAGTTTTGTATTGAATTTTCTTTGTATGACTTTTCAACTGCGTAATTTTTTATAATCCAAAAGTAGATTGATATGATGTTCTAGAAATTAACAAACTTCTCATTAAATATAAATGCAATATCAACTAATGGCTTCAGTCAATACTGAGTGCTATATCAGCTAACTAATCATATTATTAACCAAATCTAATCTTGTGATTCCAGAGAATCAGAGCATGATTCTATTTTTATTACAATCGTTTTTGCGAAGATAACAAAAGTGATATTAAGGTTGAATATAATTTACTCAAAATTTTATCAGTAAACTAGAAAATTCATGATCATAATAATTTAACGGAACACTGTAGAAATATTAATTTTTTGATTGTTAGTAAATAAAATATCCCTTTTAAAAATATTATTATTCATACTTTAACTAACTATTATTAACACATATAACTAATTTTAAGTTAGTTTTGAAAATAGTTGATGAATTTATCTAAACAACGTCATTGAGTGACATACTGGCTGCTTTACTTTTAAGCATGATAAATGTAGACAATTCAGTAATAAGGATACTAAATTGTCATAATCTTTATCTGCATCCTATACTTAAATTTTTCTTTTCTAACTTAATACTACATTATGTTTAAAAATTACTCAAAATTTTTTTACATGAGAGTTTATTAGTTATGACTTCTTGACTGTTAGTACATTTTTGACTTGCACATGCCATATATTTCACTTACATGATCAACGTTAGAATGTTATAACTTACTTAACTTTAACTCACTAAAGAATTATTTAATTATCTATAATTAATAGACGTAAATAACCTGTATAACGTAAATAATCATCTATAAATAAAGAAAAAATGAACTGAAAATTTATCAGCGTAATACGGATAGATATAGAATAGCTTTTCTGCTTTAGATCATGTATTCAAAATACGTTGCCTTAATCTATATGTGAAGATAAGTAATTTCATTCATAAATATAATGTATTAATTTTATACTAATCTTTTTTACTTCTCTATATAACTCAAATTAATTTCATATATCGCAACTAAGCTGAATATTTTATAGTTTAAGCTATTTAAATTAATTAATGTAATCAATAGTATACAATATACTTTACATGTAACCACAGCTAAAAACTTACAAGAAACGTAGATATTATTCTTAAAGATAACATTAGGTATGTGAATATAAGGAAATATTTCTTGAAGGTTTTATATTTTTGTTAGTAACAATAAAATATTTTATACACTCATAAAGTATCAAGCTATTTTAGAAATAATTGTTAATATTTCTAAGTTTTTATATGAGAATAAATATAGTGAATAATCGCAATAATTAAAATAAAGTATATTAAAAAATTTATTTTTAATATATCTTTAAAGACTAAAAAAAAGATTTTATAGATTTCAAATGACATGAAAAGCACGAATTTAATTAAATGATTTTATTATTCAGATTTAGTAAGTATGGTTTTCAAGGATTATTTTACTGCTCTCAGATAACACTAAGATTGAAAAGATTAATTTTTTTACTAAAATTTAATACTAATTTTATACTATTCTTTGTTTTATTTAAGTATTAGATACTTATTTTAAGAAATAATATGCTTAATAAAACTAAAATAATATTACTTTTACTTATTTAACATCCTTCGAAAAATATTTTATCTTTTTCATAAAAACTATAGCACATATTATAACATACAATAAAAATTATAAACATTAAAAGTGTCAATGCATATTAACTATCACATTTTTTAGTTTTTAAAAACTAATAAATTTATTAATAATTAACATTGAGTCCGAAAAATATCTCATACAGTTAAAATAATAGTAATATAAATAACTTAATTTTAGTAAGTATAAGATATGTTATATACTCTATTATTTTAGTCGATAATAATAAAATAACAATGTTATTATCACAAAATAAATTTATTATAAACAGATCGAAAATATTTAAAAAAATAATAAATTTACTTTCTCTATACAATAAAAATAAAGAAAATCATCATTCATTTATGTTCACATAGAAAATGAATTCAGTAGTTTTCAATTATTCACGCAAGAAATCTGTATGAAAGTCAACCAATAGTCCATATTATAAATTATATTTAATCAAATAATAATTTTAAAAGTCATTATTTTGAAAAATTATAAGAATTGATTTTTTTAGAGCATATGAAGTTATAAAAGTTTTGTTTTAATAATGAAAATCATTTAACTATGGTATAATTTTAAACATAAAAAATGACACTACTCACTAATTATTGTTAGTATAATATTAAAATTTTTATTATTTCTAATATTGTTTAAACATCAATATACTATATTTTTCTCTAAGAAAAATAAATACTGTACTTTAAATTTAATGGAGTAATTAAGTAGAGTTTATTAGCAATTATTATATTTATTGTCAATACCAATAATATAAAATTTATAGTCTAATTCTTATCTGTCAAATTTGCATAGAATACAGCATCATATTTCTAAAATTAATAAAATAATGCTTTAATTTACTATCAATTAAGTACTGTTGCAATAAATAAAACGGATAGTATATCAAAATATACTCAAGACTTTAGTAATTTTATTCTGATCCTGTGAACTAAATCAAGATATTAATTAATAAACACAAAGCAAGATCATTAACTCATATCTACCATCTAGTTATCAAATATTTATTTTAACTTAAATTTTCTACTTTACTTTGATTTCATCTTTATTGAGAAAATATTTAGTTATTTTTTAAAAGCTTTAATTGTTATCAAATGCAGATAAATAAAAAAATACATTTTTGGATGTAGTAGAATATGTACAGCAATCAATAGTAAAATAATATTTTAAGTATACTATTTTCTTTTTCGAGCACTCCTGTATATCAATATTATCGGATATGATATCTAGATACTACCAACTGAGCACCTAACGCTTTATTTGCGGAATAAGTCCGCTTAGAATAGTATTAATCATACTGTGTATTTCCAATATATTTGTTTTTAGTAACTTTGGAGTAATAATAATCCAGCAATATACTATAAATTTGCTGTAGTAATAATTTTACATTTTTATTAATCATGTTTATCTATTCTTTTAAGTGCATTAATGTTTTAATTACTTAAAGTTTGAGCGAAATAATGATAGCTGAACTTTTCCTACTACTTCGCACTTGAATATCATAAGAATCGTAATGATAAATATATATAATAATAAATTATTGAGTTTTAATAAATAATACAATATAAAAATATTACATAAATATTGTTTTTGTTAATCTCATTTTCGGAACTGATTTTTAATTTTTTAGTAATTGTCAGAATTCGTCATACATATATTTCAATTACTTATGATATTCTTTTCAATTTAATCAATTGAAATGATTCGTTTTAAGATTAATCTAAATAAATTAATATTGTCATCACTATCATTTAGTGCTGGAATATAATGATAAAATTCACCACCATTATTTTTAAAATAATATCGATTTTGTTGATTAATTTCTTCTAACGTTTCTAAACAATCTGCAGAAAATCCTGGACAGATAACTTGTATAGATTTTACACCTTGAGAAGGTAACGTTTGTATTATTTTATTTGTATAAGGTGATAACCAGGCCTCACAAGTAAACCTAGATTGATAAGTCATTAATACACGTTCTTTAGGAAAGTTCAGTGCTGTTTTAAGTAATAAAGTGGTTTTTTCACATTCTTGCGCATAAATATCTCCAGAATCAATATAACGTTTAGGAATACCATGAAAAGAAAGTATTAATCGATCTGGCTCACCATATTCAGAAAAACTTTTTTTAATTGAATTCACTAACCCCTGAATATAAGCTGGATGTGCTGCATAACTACGAATAAAGTGCAAAGAAGGTATTGTTCGTATTTTCCGAAAAATAGAAAAAATACTATCATACACCGCACCAGTTGTTGTAGATGAGTATTGAGGATATAAAGGAAGCACAATTAACTCTGTAATACCTTGATTGATCAGTTTCTCTATTGCATGTTTTAATAACGGCGCACCATACGTCATTCCAATTTCTATTGGAATTTCAGGAAACCATTCAGAAAGACGATTTTTTTGACGTAAAACATAAATTAATAATGGCGAACCTTCTTGCATCCAAATTGATTGATATAATTTTGCAATTTTTGATGAGCGATACGGTAAAATCACACCGTATAAAATAGGTTTCCAAATAATACGAAAAACATCAATGACACGAGAATCACTTAAGAACTCAGCAAGATAACGCTTAGTTGCAGAGGTTGTTGGAGCCTCTGGTGTTCCTAAATTAACCAATAAAATACCATATTTGTTTTCTAACACCATCAATATTCCATTGTTAATCATTACATCTGATTTTATATTGCAATATACTAACGTTATTATTTACTTATATAATAAAAACATAAAACAACGTTTAAAGTTACTTTTTAAAATCTACTTATTCGTGTTCACTCAGAATCTTTATTAATACTTTATTAAGTTCTGTCACTTTAGACGTTCCGTCAAATTTAAAGTATTGAGTATTTCCAGCATTCGCTTCTTCCTGGTAATAATCAACTAAAGGTGCGGTTAAATTATAATATTCTAATATGCGTTTAAACACGATCTCTTTTTTGTCATCTTTACGAATAGTTAACTCTTCACCGGTAATGTCATCTTTGTTATTAACTTTTGGCGGGTTAAAAATAATATGATAAATTCGTCCTGATGAAGTATGAACACGACGACCGATAATACGTTCAAGAATAATATTATTAGGAACATTAAATTCTAAAACAAAATCAATATTAATTTTTTCGTCCTTCATTGCATGTGCTTGAGGAATTGTGCGCGGAAAACCATCTAACAAGAAACCATTATGACAATCATCTTGTTTAATACGCTCTTTAATTAATGCAATCACTAATTCATCTGTTATTAATTCACCTCTATCCATTACCTCTTTTGCTTGTAAGCCTAGTTCACTACTGGCTTTCACAGCCGAACGCAACATATCACCAGTTGAAATTTGCGGGATCTTAAATTTATCTACAATAAATTTAGCTTGAGTTCCTTTACCAGAACCTGGAGCTCCGAGCAGAATAATACGCATTATTTTTAGACCTCTTGCTTCTTTAGGCTTTTGTAATTTAAAAACAACTTGCCATATTATAAATATGATATATTACTTTAAAAACATACAAAATTTTTAAACTTAATTTTTATAAACATAACATTATAACAATGAATTACAAATATTTTATTCAAAATTAAAAACAACTCAATCAATTACTTAAGCAATAATTCATTGAGTTTACGAATGAATAAATTAATATCTTCCAGAGTACCACGCTCCGCTAATAGCGCTTGATCTAATAAGATATTAATCCAATCTTCAAAGAGTGCCTCATTGTCAACTTGCAGTACTTTTTTAACTAATGGATGTGAGGGGTTTAGCTCAAAGTTATATTTTACCGCTGGTGTAGATTGACCCGCCGCAGTAAATAATTTTTCCATTTGCGTGCTAATTTCATCAGAATTAGTCGTGACAATAGCTGGAGTGGAAGTTAAGCGATGAGTAAGTGTAACTTTTTTTACACGTTCACCTAATAATATTTTTACACGATTAATAAAAGGTTGAAGCTGTTTTTCTTTTTCTTTCTGGTCAGCTTTATTTTCATCTATAAGTGCATCAAGTGATTTATCTGCTTTACTCACCGATTGAAACTGTTTACCATTAAACGCAAATAAATAATTCATCATCCATTCATCGATACGATCAGATAATAGTAGTACTTCACTCCCTATTTTACGGAATAATTCGAGATGAGGACTGCTTTGTGCTGCTGCATAACTATCAGCAGTGATAAAGTAAATTTTATCTTGACCTGTAATCATCCGACTCACATACTCTTCTAGAGAAACATTTTGTATACTAGTGTTATTGTGCGTCGATGCAAAACGCAATAATTTAGCGATAACTTGACTATTCGCGCTATCTTCCGCAGGACCTTCTTTCATCACTAAACCAAATTTCTGCCAAAAAGATTGATATTTTTCAGCATCAGATTTCGCTAATTTTTCTAACATTTTGAGCACACGTTGTGTTAATGCACTACGTAAACTAGAAATTAATGAGCTATTTTGTAAAATTTCACGTGATATATTAAGTGGCAAATCATTTGAATCTAATACACCACGTACAAACCGTAGGTAATTCGGTATAAACTGCCCAGTATCATCCATAATAAAAACACGCTGAACATATAATTTTAAACCATGTCGTTGTTCGCGATTCCACAGATCAAAAGGTACTTGTGAAGGAATATATAGTAAAGTAGTATATTCTTGCTTACCTTCAACACGATTATGAGCCCATATCAAAGGATTTTCATAATCATGAGAAATATGTTTATAAAACTCAATGTATTCTTCATCTAGAATTGTAGATTTCTTGCGCATCCATAATGCTTTTGCTTGGTTAATTACTTCCCATGTTACCGTACCATCTTCTTTATTTTTATTTTCAATTTCAATAGGTAGTACAATATGATCAGAGTATTTATTAATTATTGAGCGTAAACGGTCATTATCTAAAAATTCACTTTCATCAGCTTTAAGATGTAAGACAATTTCAGTACCACGCTCAATTTTTTCTATATCAGCGACTGTATACTCGCCTTCTCCAGATGACTCCCAAAAAACACCTTTATCTACTGAAGCCCCTGCCGCTCTACTCTGGACGGTCACTGTATTTGCAACAATAAATGCAGAGTAAAAACCTACGCCAAATTGACCAATGATTTGAGTATTTTTTTGTTGATCACTACCCAAGGAACTTAAAAAGGTTTTTGTTCCTGATTTTGCAATCGTCCCTAAATTATCAATAACTTCATCACGACTCATACCAATTCCGTTATCAGAAATTGTTAACGTTTTATTCTCTGTATCCACTTTAATGCGAATGCGTAATTCACTATTATTTTCATAAAGTTCTGGTTTAGAGAGTGCGTAAAAACGCAATTTATCAGCTGCGTCAGATGCATTTGAAATAAGCTCACGCAAAAAAATTTCTTTATTTGAGTAAAGAGAGTGAACCATTAATTGCAGTAATTGTTTAACTTCTGATTGAAATCCGCGAGTTTCCTGTTTATTCATACTCATTGTATAACCTCTATATAATCGGTTTTAGGTAGTTTTCACTTATCAATGCAATTCACATTGGGGCAAAAAGTAACAATTCAACTATTTAAAGAAAAAAGCCTTTACATAGACCAAACGACATATGTTAATTAAAATAATAATTATTACATAATTACATACGATAGTGCATTGTTTATACTTTTTTAATTAAAAGACAAAACTACATGAAAAACTTGTACAATAGGTAATTCGCAAATTAAAGTATACCAAAATGCATGCATAAATACGTAGAAGTATTTGACCTAAATAGATTAATAAAATAATAACGTTTAAAATAAAAAGAATTAATAATCAAAAATTTATTGACTAGAAAATAGACGGAATATTGTATACTAGAACAGATTGAATCTGATAGATTCCTACAATATATTTAAAAGTATATAAATTTGTATTTAAGTTACTTCGCATCAGTCTAAATGTTTTCATCCCATAATATTTTATTATGGCTTATATTGCCATAGCATAGTTTTCTTTAACAAATTAATAACATCATCATGATAATAAAACTACTCAATCAAGCATGGCATTTTACTATCTCAGTATTGCCATAAAACTTTATTAATAAAACCCTTAATAGCGCAATAGTCTTAATTACATATGAGACTTCACTTAACTACAATACTTTACACTATAATTAGTAAATATTTTAAAAATTAGAAAGTGATCAACTTCATAAAATAGTAAATGCAATCGTTAAAAAAATCTTAAATTATTGATATTTATGTCAATATAATTTATAGAATATTACTATAGAACAATCATCAAAAGTATACTCATAGATATTCATTATTTATGTTAGCGACTTAATAATTTACATAAAATATATTTGGAGGATTAATCTACTAAGATTAATATTTAAATTTTATAGCAATATTATCAGTATAATAAATTTTTTAAATCTGTTATTTTTAAAATCATGCAAGTACAATACCTCTTTTCTATTTTTTTAGAGATTTCATATAGTATTTAAAATTTACCTAAAAATAACACAAGTATACTAAAGTAACGTCACAGGCTCAAACAAACATTACCAACTTACATCATTCATAATTGTTTTAATTCTGATTATTCAGATGATATTCAGTGATATAATTAATCACTATTTCAATTATAATATTTACTCAGATTTCGCATAAGATTTGTTATATGAATACTAAGTTAGTTTTAATAAATAAACGCATTAACACCATCTTGAATCAAACAACTTAAAATATTGATAGAAAATATCACGAGACGCAATAATGATCATTTTCATTTGCATAATACTCAAGCTCTTTATCTAATTTAAACACATCTTCTATATATTAACTATTGAATAATTAATATGCATGATAATAATTATTTTGTGTTTTCTATGAGGATTCAATCTATATATCGCAGTTAATCACTCTAAAGTATTTGAGTAGAATCATCAAATATACTTGCTACTCATAGAGTATTCTTACGCACTGCTAAAATTTAATTCAAAAGAAAAAATGATCCATTAATCCATATTTCACACACGCTTACTAAATATTATTTAACTTAGTTTACACGTAATAGTTACGTTAGAAATTAACGTTATATTACTCATGATTTCTAAAACTATTTTTTATTAAAAATAGTACGAAATTATTATCTACAACAATCATTAATATTTAAATAACGATAAAACTATTTCATGCAAAATAATACTATAAAATTATTCTATGTATCTAAGATACTAGATCTCACTAATACTTTTAGTCAAATGAATTAGACTACTTTCTAACAATACAGAATCTTAAAAGGATTATGTATATCTTTCTCTATACATAAGACCAAGCTTTGAAAACAATTTGTTTATAACATCTTATAAGTAAAATAAATAAAAACGATACATTACTACAGTATACCAATACTAAAATAAACGAACATTCATGCACCACACTAATTACAACTTAGCACGAAAAGGCATTTATATCTATTATTTCCACCTTCATTGGTGGAAAATTTGCATTAAGATGGAATTTTAAAGCCTGGTGGAAACTGCATGCCCTTTGAAACGCCAACCATTTTTTCTTTTTGAATTTCTTCAATACGACGAGCTGCATCATTAAAAGCAGCTGCAATTAAATCTTCTAACATATCTTTATCATCTTCCAGAAGACTTGAATCAATTTTAACACGGCGACAGTTATATGAACCATTAACTGTAACTTTTACCAAACCAGCACCAGACTCACCTGTTGCCTCTAGATTAGCAATTTCTTCTTGAACTTTTTGCATTGTTTTTTGCATTTTTTGAGCTTGCTGCATCATGTTACCCAAACTATTCTTACTAAACATAATTATATCTCACAACTAAGACTACAGATAGGATTATTCATAAAAACTGTAGCATTAAATAGGACGAATACTTTCTTCATACAACTGTGCATCAAACATTAAGCGCAATTTTTGAATTGTTTTATCCGCAATTACAGACTCACGAGCTTGTTCTAATTTTTCTTTATAAATCATTTGTCGCCACTCAACCGGTGTTTTTATTTTCGCATCATTATCTTCAATAATTTTTAATGTAAGTTGGTAGCCATAGCGTTGACTTAATGCATTTTGTAAAGCTTCATGTGCTGTACTTTTATTAAGATAACGTTGAGCAGGACGTAAATGAAGAAGAATTTGCAACTTATCTATCTTTTCTATATATGAGTTTAATGCTAATTGTTCAGCTAATTTCGTAAGATTTAATTCTGCTATTTCAGCTGACCAACTATCTCGTTTACGACCTTCCTCAATAATCTTCACTGTTAACTCAGGGAATTTCTCATATTCTAACACCTCTTTAACTTCTATTGACGTTATGGTAGATTTTTTTAGTTCAGCATTCACAAATTGTGAATACTCTTGGTATGAATTAGTTTTTTTAGATTGTTTATGTTCAGAAGAAAGATTTCTAGCACTTTTTTGACACTGAGTAGTGACTGCAGATAGTTGATCGACTGCTAACATTCCTGATATAGACTGTGCATCTATAACTGGTTTATTTTTTTTTTTAAAGAATCTTCACTTTTTGAAAATCTTAAAGACTCTCTTGCTTTTAGTAGCTGCAAAGTAGGACTGTCTTCTAAAACTATCGTTCTCTCTGGCATTCGTGGTAAGACTGATTCTGCAGGTTCAACATCGGCAACTGGCTTCTTAGGTTGAATATCGACTGTTTCATCTGTAATATCTTCTATAATATTCTTGGGATGAAATGCCAATGCACGTAATAGAGTCATTTCAACTCCCATACGACATGTCGGTGCATAAAGAAGCTCTTTACGACCAACTAAACACGTTTGATACAATAACTGCAGGTCATCTGGAGAAATAATTTTCGCAATATCCTTGAGCCTATCATTTATTGATGACGCATTTATTTCTTTAATGTGAGGTAACAACTGAATCATTGCAATACGATGTAACAATGATAATATTTCAATCAGAAAATTTTCCCAATGCACACCAAGATTTGCTGCGTTTTCAACTTCTGACATTACAGTAAGACTATCTTCTCGAACAAGTGCCTCTATGATCGCTAAAGGTTGTGTTTTATCTAATGTACCCAACATTTGTCTAACCACATCATCCGTTACTTTTCCTTGCCCCATAGCTATAGCTTGCTCAGTTAAACTTAACGCATCACGTAAACTACCCTCCGCAGCAGATGATATGAGCTCCCGAGCACAACTATCATGTTCAATTTTTTCAACATTTAGAATATACTCAAGTTGTTTACTGATTTGAAGTATATTTAACAACTTTAAATGAAAATGCAAACAACGTGATAAAATCGTTACTGGTAACTTTTGCGGATCCGTAGTTGCAAGAATAAATTTCACATGCTCTGGTGGCTCTTCAAGAGTTTTTAACAATGCATTAAAGCTGTACCGTGATAACATATGCACTTCATCAATTAAATAAACTTTAAAACGACCTTTAGAAGAAGCGTATTGAACATTGTCTAATACTTCTCGAGTATCTTCTACTTTAGTGCGTGAAGCAGCATCAATTTCAATCAAATCAATAAATCGTCCTTGTTCAATTTCTTGACAATTGACACATGTTCCGCAAGGTGTTTCCGTAATCCCTATCTCACAATTAAGGCCTTTAGAAAATAAACGAGCAATTGTTGTTTTTCCAACACCACGCGTACCCGAAAAAAGATAGGCATGATGAAGTCTCTGATGTTTCAGACTATTGGAAAGTGCAGTCAAAATATGTGTTTGACCGACGACATCTAAAAATTTTTGAGGACGCCACTTACGAGCAAGTACTTGATAACTCATACGTATGTATTTTTTTTAAAAATGATAACCATATTTTCTACCATAAAATTAAATTCTAATACTGCATCTATTATGAAAACAATAGACAATAAGATTATTTTTTAGGAAATTTAACTAAACTAAATGAATTAATTCCTTCTGATTCCAGACGTTCCACTCCACCTAAATAAGGCAAACTCACCACAAAAGCAGCATGAACAATATTCGCACCAAGTTGTTTAATCAGTTTTACTGTCGCCTCAACAGTACCTCCAGTTGCTAACAGGTCATCAATTACTAATACTTTGTCTTCTGGTTGAATGCTATCTTTATGAATTTCAAGAGTATCTTGTCCATATTCTAAGTTATATGTTATACTTAACACTTCTCGCGGTAATTTTCCTTGTTTACGAACCGTCACAAAACCAAGGCCTAAACAAAAAGCTACTGGTGCAGCAAAGAGAAAACCACGAGCCTCAGTACCTACAATTCTAGTAAACTTTCTTGCCTGACAATACTCAACTAATAAATCAATACTCGCTTGATAAGCAAATGGGTTATTTAAAAGTGTTGTAATATCACGATATAGTATTCCTTGTTTTGGGTAATTAGGGATAGAAGTAATGTTTTCTTGAATTAACTGTAGTTTTTTCTCTCTAACAATCATAATATATACCAATTATAATAAACATAAAATATAATCTATTTAAGATTTTATAGAAATACAATAAGAAGCTATCAATTCATAATATTTTTTGTTTATTAATATTAACATATTTATGATATATCACTTTCATTGAGACAAAATGAAAATTCAGGCTCTTTTAGATATGATAAAAACGCAAATTCATATTTTGCAAACTCGTATTAAACCTATCGCAGATCAAAAATTTTCACATTCTCGTTTTGACATGCAGTTATTTCGCCATAAATCAACACATTTAAGTAACTGTCAAAAAGAGTTGCAAAATTTGTATAACCAACTTCGCCATAGCGTATTGCTTAACCATATAGAACAAGTAAACTTTTTAACTGAAAAAATTTCATATCAAATTCAAGCGCTATCACGGGAGCTATCTACACAATCACTACGTAACAAAGAAAGCGCTTTCTTAGAGAAGAAAGAAGACGGTGATTTGTATAAACGTCTTGCTCTATGCCAAAACTATGAACGTCGTTTACTCAATATGTTTAATGAAAAAGAATTATATATAAATACACTAACTAATCATAAAAAACGGTATCAATGCAAAAAAGATCTTGTTACTTTGGCGGGCCGCTTATATCGTTGTCGTCAATCTTTGATACGCATTGAAAAATTAATAGAATATCAACACAACCAATTATTGGAATAAATAATACATGAGTATGCGTAAAATTTTCTATTACACACTCTGTAGACACATAAATATCTATGAGTTTTATTTTTTTAAAATTTTATACATTTAAATTTATATTACATTACAAAATTTTAGATCGCCCGATAACTATCTGAGAAAGTAAACTACAAACAACCTATCTACTCAATCATCAACTTTAGTGTCATTTTTAATTGTTTATTCTCTTTAGAATCAGATTATATTCTTATACTTCATCAACCTTTTTAAATTGTAAAAATTAAACTTTAGCAAACAATAGGCAAAATTGAAATGTTTCAAGGTACAATCTATCAATAATACTCTTCACTTAATTACTTATTTTAACTTGTATTCCTCATTTAAAAATATAAAATCACAGTTGATAATTGAATGCACTTGTATTGTAATTAACAAAATTAACACTCAAACTCAGTTAATAATTACATTTATTATTAAATGTTATAAAGCTTAGCATTATCTATTTTCCTTGATCTCAATTTTAAATGTAGTCAAAACAAAAAATTATTTATTCTTAATTAAAGAATCAAATAAATAATTGATATATTATGATTTGTGTCATAAAGATATTATTTAATATAATTATTACTTAAAAGAAACCATCATAATTATAAAAAATGTATATATTTTACTCATATCAGCGCTCAACCATTTCATAATCCCTCACTCAAATGAGTTTAATTTCTATATTCTAAAACAAGACATTGTTCAGATAATTATTCAGTATGTACTTCAATGAGTTATTAAATACATATTAAATGATATAATAGTAATTAATGTTATTTTCAAATATTTGATAATAAAATCGTAAAGATTAGTGCTCGCGATATCTTTCCTGACTAATAAAAAATGATCTCTTTTTATCAACGTCAAAGAAGAGAAAATGTCTTTCAATCACATTACAGTGGACACTTACTGAAATACTGCTAACATTAATAACTCATCTCAAAAATTACTTACACAAATAGTTAATAAATTAATCAAAATTTTCGCTAATATTAATCATTTAATTTTCATTAACAATTGATACATTAATCAAGTAACAGCTAAAAAGTTATTTATTATTTTATGTATCAATGGTAAGAACGTAAACGTTAAATGCATACACTAAGAGGTCTATTCAATATAACTTTGACAGTTATTTCTTTAACATTTCATAACATATTTTAAAGTAACATCATAAAAATTCTAAAACTTAACTCTTGAAATTACATGGAACGTATTAATTAAATTTATTTTTCTATTTTTATAATTCAATAAAGTAGATAATATAAAATACCTGAAAATATTTGACTTCTATTACTCTGTTCAGAAATGTCACTAATATGTTTTTTGAATATAAGTGTTTTTATTTAAGCTAAGAGCTGCAAAAATGTTCCCTCTATCCTTAATATTACCTTATAATTGCTATCATTAAATAAACTAAACCTTGAGTTACCATTCTAATATATTCTAGTCATACTAAAAACTTTTATCTGTATCATATACTGTGTAAATGATAGCTATGTACTTTGTTTTATTAGTACTTTCATCAACGCTTACGATAGTAGTCTTGAAACGCTCCGACAATACTAAAATAATCTTTTAATAATTAAATATCTAACGTACGTTTAAACTAATTCCACTCTGATTTTTAATCAGTCCTCTTGATAAAAGTATAACACAATAACACATAATACTTTTTCTAATAAAATTTTTATAAACAAAGTTTTATTGGAAAGTTACTTCAACAAAATATAATAAATAAATAAAACATCTCAGACGCATTAAATTTCCGGGATGTATGGTATGAGCTTTAAGTAACAATAATTCAATTTTTTGAAATGTTTCTCTCATTAATATCAATCATGCAATATTCTTTAATTTTAAATACATCAATAAAAATAATTATATTTTACGAAAATTAAATATAGTTTCTTACTTTATGCTGGTTGAAGTACATAAATATTAAATAAAAATTATTTATTTCATTGAAATGATATAAACAATCAAACACGAATACATTCTCACGAAGAATATAACATTGCATAAATATCGATATCGTCTAACATTTTGTAAATAAAAATACAAAACGCACGTAATAATTAACTAATAACCTAAAAACTTAAATTAAAATTAATTAAATCATATACTACATTTAAGATGTATAATTGTAACTACTACTACAATCCATCAGTAATTCAACAATTTATTTCAATTATAATAAAATAAATAGTATAATATTAAAGAAAATTATTTAAACTGTTATGATTTAATAAAATCTTTATCTAAACATTATAATTTAAAATATTAGCAATGCTTTATTATTACAGTAATTTCACTAAACTATAAAGCTTGTTATTTGTATTTCACTATATCTTCTAATTATATACTTTAAATAATTCAAGCTGTATATTTGGTAAAAATGATCCTTCAAATTTAAATAATACCGAGTAAACTTAACAGTTAGAAATTTATAGAATGAAAATTATAGTAGAATTTACATCTATTACGCCAAATACTGCATTTCAGAAAAATCCTATTTCATATATAGCCATCATACCCTCACACCATCTTAATATATAATTTTGTGCTCAATAAGAGTAAATTACCCTTATTGAGCACAAAAACATGATCAACATTAAAAAAACACTTAAACAGCGCTAGCAAAATTTGAAAGATAAAAGTGGTGAAACTAATACAAAAAATTTATTTTATTATTGCATTAAACGTATATCACGAATTAATATAAAAACAAAATATATGATTATCTATATAACATAAAAAAGAAAATACAAATCCTAACAATGACTTTAGAGAGAATATTAAACGATCAGATGAAAATTACTAAAAGACAAGTTATGCTCATTTAATGAACTTGATTGTATAGTAGATAATCATATCAAAAATAAACAAAAACAAAGTTAGTTTTGACATCTAGATTAATACTATATAAGATATAAATAACAACAAATTCTCAAACAGTAGTTTCTAAAGTGTTTGTAAGTACATAATTAATTGTACTAATATTTTCAATAAATAAATGTAATAATTATGTTCACATTCATAACTATTTCACTTAATTATTATAATAAACTATTTTTAATTTTATGAAATATAATGATTAATTTAATTAAATTTACATACACGATCACATCATCCACCAAATAATACAATGGAATGTAACAATCAATAAACGTTTGCATTACATATAGATATACAATAAATAAAAACTGTGTTGTTTCTGATAAAAGTAATAAATGATTAAAGCCTGTATCTAAGTACAGCTCATAGTAACTATCAGCAAGTACTATATATGTTTTTATATAATTTACTTAAATATAATAATTTATCTTCATCAAAGTTGTAATAAACATTATTTTTAGTACATTTTAAATTAGTAAACTCTATGCGAGACAACTAATCAGCAATATGATAAAAATTAAAAAACCTAATGTGAAAATAGATCAATACATCAGTCCTGATTAAACAAATTCTACATGAATAAGTTTATAGAAGACATTAATGCATTCTATATATCATCTAAATATAATATCTTTTCTATATTTTTATAAACGTTAATTCATGTAATGAGCCTTACTTATATAGGACCATGTCCCTATACTTCAGTGTATTATATCATATAAATTATTATTTTGTATCTTCTGTCGTCATGCACAAAACAGATATTAAAATAATAATAAAGATTGAGAGAGCACGCACGAAAGATTATAATTAAAACAGTGGAGAAAACGATCACTTCTAAGAATGCTATTTCTTATTAGAGACTAGAAAACATAGGTATTTTCGCGAGCTAGTAAAAAGTGAATGTTCTATTCATTGACGTTATTATCAATACTCATTCTATTGTTACTAATCTAAGTTACTAATCTAAACTGTTAATTAAATACATTAAGTTACACATCTCGTCAAAAGTATTGCAAAAAATAAGCAGTTCAGTTTCTAGTTGTGATAGATTCAGTACGTAGATTAACGAGTGCAATTTTTTATCATATTTTTTATGATTTTCAATATTTAAATTTTAATTTTCTCATTTAATATAATAAGTTATCTTAATATCACTCAATGGTTTTTCTGCATGCTCTACATGTTTTTCAGAAAAGCATATGTATGTATAACATTTTTCTTCTTAGTAATGGAGGTGAAACATTATTAACTACTTAACTACTAGTTGCAATAGAATAATTTTAGATTAGTAATATTATTTAAGGAATATTTTAAATATTAACTTTCTTTTCTAAACAATTACATATGTAGATGTACCGAAATAATCAATGTACATGAAGTATTTTACTATTACATATATTCAAGAGTCATTTTAGTCAGATCTACACCTCTCAGAGAGTTTATTAGCAAGCGTATACACATATTACTAAAGAGTAACATCCTAATATTTTATATGATTGAGAAAACAACATATAAATACGACAGACATCTATTATCGCGTGATGTCTTATAAAGATAAATTTTTTAGATAATATTTCTATAACAATACTGGTTCTTAACGTAAGATAAGAAAACGAAAGAAAATTTATCATTGTTAAGCGTCAGATTATCAAAAATATATTAGATAAACTAAAAATATTATGAAGTGATACAGAAATCCAAAAATATTAAAATATTAGTTTTCAGCATCTTAGACTGACATTAATTATCTTGTATTATGTAAAACTAAATAATTTCTCACTCTTATTAATCCAGATCTGCATCATAATAATATATAAGGTAAGTTACCTCTCTCCTCAAAGAGTTTTTGCATTTTTTATACAATATTTCCTTCAATAAAAAATTAAAAAATTTACTATAGTATATTATTTTATGATAGGTATAAAATTATTCGCGCAATAGTAAAACAATAAATCATAATCATAGCACACTATTGTTAACTACATCATATTTCTAGTCTCTACTCACTGTTATCACAACTAGCTCCATAAATTAAGAAAGCTGATAAAACAATATCATTGCAGAGAGAATAATCAAGTGATGTTAAAAAACGGATTACACTTCATAATTTTATGAAGTTTTATACCAAGATCTTAACACGTCATATTAGCTAATAATTCATTATATGTTATAATTATTGTCTAATTTATTAAACCAGTAAAATTTTAATTTGTATTTTAGATATAATTGTTAATTACAAAATCTAAATCAATTGATCTTAATTTACACGATAAATAAAAATATTCAAAAAACATAACAACTAAAGCGACTTATCTGATCCACTGTGTCAGACATAAATTTTCAATTTTACTAGTATAGCAGAATGCTATATTTATTATACCAAACGTTGTATTTATAAAGAAGTCTATTTCCTATGGAGGCATCATGTCCACACAACATATTAATATTCAAATTTTCGGACGCTCATTGAGCGTCAATTGTCCGATAGAGCAAAAAGAATCCCTGTTAGTATCAGCGCAAGCACTTGAACAGCGCCTACAAAATTTAAAAGATAAAAGTGGAGTAGTAAATACTGAGCAGCTTATTTTTATAGCTACACTGAACCTATGTCAGGAATTAATACAAGAAAAGATAAAAATACGTAATTATGCATATAATATGGAAAAAAAAATAAAAATACTGCAACTAAGTCTCGAGAAAACATTACAGGATCAAGTAAAAATTATTAAGAGACAGATTATATCTATTGAATAAATTGACTCAAAAAGCAATTTTTAAAATATGAATCTATAAAAACTAAATTAAATTTCTTTAGAATGTTCATAAAAAAGTAAATAACTTGTAACTCATATTTCAAATAAATATAATATAATGATTATACTGACAAGTATATCGCATACACTCAAAAATTTTAAAAATTTCTACGGCTACTTTCCAGTCTTCCACTCTCAATTCAAAGTGAAAATAGTGTAGAACATAATATCTTTCATAATATTAATTATTATCTCTAATTGTATTTATTGTAGATGCCATGAAATTAGTGAAACTTTTCTAGATAGAATTATGACTTCCTTAATACTTGCATTGACATATGACACAATCAAAGAATTATCTTATCAAGAGAACATATAAATATATGGCCATAACATACTTTATTTTTTATTATCATTATAAGAAAAATTCTTTTATTATGATTATAGAATTTGCCATTATGTATAAACTGCCAATTACTAAAGTATAACAAGCATCGCAGAATCATTTATTATATTATGAAAATTCTTATCCATTACGTATTATAATTAATATTATTATATGTATTACTATTAAAACAATTAAGGATATATCAGTTCTGCTAAAAAAATATTTTACAAAAAACAAATGAAACCTTAATGTACTGTAAATTATCTATTATTGTGTTTTTATACAAATCTTAATCATCAAAAGTTTAAAATTGTTCTATAAACTATATCAATAATACATCAATACACAACCGTCAACGTTTCCAAGACCGTTCTAAATAAAATCGTTGACTATTTTTTACTAAACATTAACATCACTAAACCACGATTAGTAATAATCGTTGAAATATAGATCACAAATGTTTCTAAAAAGATACTTATCTTTTACTGCTATGCGAAAAATCAGATATTATTCCCAATCATTATAAACACTCTTTCAAACGATACTTAATATGATATAATCACAATATTCTGGAAAAGAATATAAACTTCTAACATACAATTGCGTTATCTGTTTAGCTAAATTGTTATGGAAAATACAGAATTAATGATTTAAATAATTTTTTGACCTAAAATACCATATGCAATTCAGTTCAATGAGACGATACTACATTATTTAGTACTAAAGTGCAAAATAATAAAATAAATATCTCTTACATACTATCATAAAATATACAGTAAATTTATATATGATCTGTAATAAATACATAAAATAGTTACTTTTTGATTGTTATTCCTTTCATACACATAGCAATATATAAATTTTAATGTCCTTTTATATTAAAACATTATTTTAATGATGTAAAAAATATAATAAATACTAACAATAGTAAAACTATACTCTTAAAACAAGATGATAGCTAATATAAAAGCTCTACATCTAAGATGTATGATATAGTCTAATGCAATTATTTTTATGACATATAAACATTAAATCAATTAACACATCGAAACATATAAAATTAATGTATCAATTAAATTGAATAAGCTAATAACTTATATAATTTGTTTATAAAATAATACAACATTTATAATCATATAAACAAAAAATAGAATAAATTCAAAAATATAAAATAAAATATATTTTAAGATCATATTTAATATTTTTCTAAAAAAAAGACCTAAATAATTAATACTAAACTAACAAAATAAAACCAAGAATTAAAATAACTTTTACAATTTGTTAAAAATTCTGTAAGATTTTTTACTTAACTTAATGTATAATAAATATATTGTTACTTTAAGATAACTTCATAAATATAAAGATATATAATCTGGAACTATTTTACTTAAATTATTAATATATGCTGATATATCTTTGAATGAACATTAGGATTTTCGCCAGTAAAAGATTATCAAAACATGTTGTCTATTTATGAAATTACTCATCATCACTGCAATAGTATTAAGTCATCCTTAAATTTTATCAGATCGTGTTTTTATATGCTAAATACTTTTACTAAAATAATAAACTCTTATAATCTATATCTGTGTTTTTACGATTTTTCATATTAAGAACTAAACATTAGTATGTTTTTTAACTAATGCTAATATTTTAGTTCGCTACATTAATACTTCAATCTTTTTCCATTACGCATTCTCTTTCTGTAGATTTTTATTTTTAAATTTCATAATAATATATATTTCTTTTTCTAAAAAATTTCTTAGAATAATACCAATTCTGAAATCACGTAATAAAGTAGAGAAATTAATAAATATTTTATACATGAACATCTTAAGATTTGTATAATTTTTCTCATAAGCAATAAGCATGTAATTTATTAAAATGTTTCTTGAGTATTATTCAATATTTTAAAATCTTATAATAATAAGATATACAAGATAATTGCATTTAAAAAATTCTATACAAACTTTTTCAAAGGTTAAAGTCATATCAATTCATTCTGGTTTAAAACTATTTACTTCAACAATTTTGTAATTACATTCACTCTATAATATTCCCGAAAATAATAGGAAATGATAAATTATTTAAATGATGTTAAACAATTAATAATATTTAACTTCAGATGAATTAAAAATTAGTTTATTAGATTAATATTGTATTACTTCACTAAAATAATATAGTTTAAACTTCATATCAGTTTTTTATTTTTTTAACTTTACCTTATTGTTAGCTTATTAAAATAAGTATTTGTCCTAGCAAAATACATGAGTCACGAGAAGCGCATGAAAATGGGTAAATAATACAATATATTAATTGTAATCTTTCAATTTAGTATAATAAAATCGATAAATTATTTTGTGACAATTTTGCAACTAAAATTTAAATACATACCTCAAATACGACTCTCTATACTTATTCACTTATCTTCTACATAAATTTCTCGCCTCATCTCGTAAGGATGAAAATGACTTTTTAAAAAATCATGCTGATACGTCATGAATATACAAATATAACTACTATTACTTCTGTTAATATATAAATAAAACTTGAGAAAAAATACTCATGATGCACACCAGGTATTATCATTTTAAAATGCTTAATAGCTAAAATTTTAAACTGTAGATATCATAAAATATATCAACATATTATTTTTCTATTGTAAGTAGCAATGATAAAAGTATCATAATCTTGTACTCAACTGTGATACTTTTTACCATAATCAGTACAAAAATTTAAGACATAAAATAATTGTAAATTAGATCAAAGACCATGTCTGATATAACCTGTTATTTTATAACAATATATATAATACCAATATTTACTTAACCTAATTAAATATTAAATATCAATTATAAATGCAAGCATACATTACAGGGGTAATTTTATTTCATACTATCATTATCTATAATTACTAAATGCATTGTCAAAATTGTTATATCTAGTAAATTGTACGTACATAATTAAAATCATTGACTTCTTGATAGCTATATGACTTATCATACCTTAATATTGCTCATGAAATTATCATCTTATATAGATGTGCATTAGAAATGTATGAAATAAAAAAATTCTAAGATATATAATAAAGATAGTACGATATTTAATTAAATAATAAAAAACTGCAATTCAGAAGATCATAAATAATTACAACAACAAAATCTTACTTTTTATGCACGATAAGCTAAGTTACTAAATATTTAAAACTAAGTTGTTAATATTGCAAAAATTAGATACAGCCTTAATTGTTTTTCATCAATCACATGACACTAATGAGATGAATAATTTATATCAGTCATCATTTAAGTGAATGCCAATTAAAGTTTTCCTAACAAGACATATACTTTTACTAAAAATTAAAATTTTATTTTTTAAAGTTATTAGAAAATCAGAAGCTTTAATTTTAACGACTACATCATAACCTCTCACCCAAATAATGTTAACCTTACTATTACTACTGTTATTTTTGAAGTGTTTTTAAAACTAACGATAAATTACGATCTTTATACTTTCTGCTTCCAAAAAGAAAATTTTAAAACCAAGTTACTCAACTTTTCATTAAATAATTCAGCTCTTACTGTATTATAGTTATAATAACAAATTATTTATTATCTTTACATTAATAATATATCATAAAAATCTCATTAAATTAACATTCTCCTATCTAAATCATGATAAGACTAGCTGATGTCCTTATTTTTTATTTAATATCAAAAATTTTTTTAACACTAAATAAAATAACTTATTTTTATTTTCTATAAATAGAATTTTATCTTTACATATATAGTTTTTTATTTTTTAATAAATACTTTTAAACTAAATTTATTATAAAAAATTATTAAATAATAATGCATTCTTAAATATTTTTATATTTTAAATTATAATATATAAAATTTTCACATAATTTAATTCATGTTTATTAGTTCGAATCTTTTTATGTATATCAATAAATAGTTAATATTTTATAAAATTTTACTCGATCATGATCAATATTAAACTAATATTGCAATTTAGCTATTGCAGAAAATAGAATAGCATTCTAATATTAGAATAAATTGGCCAATAATTAAATTTGAGATCAAGAAAATGAGCGAATATTTAAAATCATTAAATAACATCCGTACTCTTCGCGCTCAAGCAAGAGAAATTTCTTTAGATGCACTAGAAGAGATATTAGAAAAACTTACTGTCGTTGTGGATGAACGACGTGAAGAAGAAACTAAAATTCGCGCGGAATTAGAAGAACGCAACCGTAAATTAGAAAAAGTTCGTGAAATCATTCTAGAACAAGGGGTTGATCTAAAGGAACTTCTACAAAAAATGGATACAAATAAGGGTGTAAATACACGCATCAAACGTGCTGCTCGCCCTGCTAAATATAAATATATTGATGAAAATGGCGAAGCTAAAACATGGACTGGTCAAGGTCGTACTCCAGCTGTCATAAAAGTTGCTATCGAAAAAAAAGGTAATTCTTTAGATCATTTTTTAATCTAAAATCTTTCATTTATAGAAACGCTCATTTATAATGGCGTTTTTATATTTATCATTTATATCAATTAATCTTCAATCTTCTTTAAAATAAAAATAAAAAATATTCTTATTTAAATTAAAATATTTTTATCTCGAGAGATTTTAATTATTAAAACTAGTATTAGAAAATAGATAATATAATTATATTCATAGATAGAATTTAACACTAATTATTTATTATTTTATATAAATACTTATTTATCTTTTATTAATTCACTATTTTAGTAAACTTAAATATTAAAAAGAAAAGTGTTTTAAACTTATTTATTATCAATTGCTTGATAAAATTTAAATACATACATCTTATAAAGATGATATATGTATTTAAAAATATATAACTAAAATCAAAAAATATATTCATTAATGGACATTTAATGATTTGATAACATTAATTATTAAAATAAATCTAATTTATTTAAGTTTATCTTTTATTAATTATTTATAATAACCAAGAAATAATTTTATGCATTACAATTATTTATTTTAATAGAAAGATTTTTTATCCACTGAGTAAAATCTTCACCTAATATATCATGTTGCAAGCCATATTCTACAAAAGCTTTCATGTAACCTAATTTATTACCACAATCATAACTTTTACCATGTAAGTGATATGCTTCTACTGGCTCAGTATTTTCTATCATTATTGCGATAGCATCTGTTAGTTGAATTTCATCACTAGTGCCTGGAGCAGTTCTTGATAATGCCTCCCAAATTTTTTCTGATAGTACATAGCGACCAACAATAGAAAGATTTGATGGTGCTTCTTCTTGATTAGGCTTTTCAACCATACGTATAATACGTTTACTATCACCTGGCAATAAAGACTGCCCATTGCAATCAACAATACCATAATTTGATACTTTATTTTTAGGAATAGGTTTAACTAATATTTGACTTGCGCCTGTTGCCTTAAAATGATCTAACATTTCACTCAAATTATATTTTGTTAAATCTGTACTGTAATGATCTAAAATAACGTCAGGTAAAATCACAGCGCATGGTTCATCCCCTACCAGGGGTTTGGCACATAAGATTGCATGCCCTAAACCTTTAGCGATCCCCTGACGCGTTTGCATTAAAGTAACATGTCTAGGACAAATAGACTGAACTTCATCAAGTAACTGACGCTTAACTCTCGTTTCTAAAATTGCCTCAAGCTCAAAGCTAGTATCAAAATGATTCTCAATAGAATTCTTAGAGGAATGAGTTACCAATACTATCTCATTAATTCCAGCAGCGATACACTCATTCACAACATATTGAATTAAGGGTTTATCAACTATTGGCAACATTTCTTTAGGAATAGCCTTAGTCGCAGGCAACATTCGCGTACCAAGACCTGCTACAGGAATTACAGCTTTCCTTACTGTTTTACTTATTATCTTGATCATAAATTTAGAATCCTTCTAAAAATCTATGCAGTATTTTTTTTCTTCATCACAGCAAATCATCAATAGTAGCTTGAAAACTCAAGTCGGATATTAAATACCTTTCATAGTTTCCATGTTTAGTAATATTTTTCTTGTTAATCAATAGAAATTCCAACACTTTAAGATTATTAGTCAACTTAAAATATAAAGTTAATTGTTTTCACTATTTCAATAATTAAGAATGGCATATGATGTATATTACTTATAAGACATTTTTATTATTATTACCAAACGTTTGAATATATTATTTTATACATAACAGTTTTTTTTCTGCAAGCTTAGAGGGATTCCAAGGGCCTTAATTATCCATACTATTATTATTTAACTATCATTTTATAATAACGATCTTAAATATTGATGATAATACTTAGCTTAATATTAATAAAAATTAATACCTGAATGATTGCCTTTTTACGAGTTATATTTATAATCTTAAGACTTTCGCACTTACATCATTATAAAAAAGAGTCTGAATATTTTTTTCAAACTACTTAAATAAAGATCATGAAACATATTTCAATTTCGCCCTACTCAGCTATAATCTTTTTTATATTAGTTGATTTTTTAAAGTTTCAGATATTAATATAAATATACAGTAATCTTGCTGAAAACATCACTATAGAATATACTTCATCTAGCAATGAATTTTTAGGCAATAGATTTTTAGAATACATAATAATGCAAAAACACCTAGTACCGATCGACTTCACAAAGTTTATTACATTTCACTACTGAGCAATATTTAATGTTTAAAAATATTTTCAGCTATTATCACTGATAATACTAAAATTTCTTATTTTGATAGCGAATATAAAATAATAACATTATAAAAACTATTAATATTTTTATTATTTTCTATATTTTATAGTAAAATAAGTTAATTATTACTAATATCTCTAGATTTTAAGATTTATCAACAATCTTGTTCTCTAATATTATATCAGGTTTAGTCTGAGTAATAAATAGCGTCACAACTATTTTTAATGATCTTATTATATAATAGAAAGTCTTTCGTACTATAATATGCTAATTATGTTTTAAATATACAATTGTCTACTTATGCAAAACATTTTATGTGAAGTACATAGTAATCGATATAAATTATAAATTTCTTTGAATAAATAGTCTCATTCTTCAATTAAGTGAAACTACACTTTCTGAATTACCACTTAATTTATGAGCCATTCTCAGTAGCTAATACTGTTTGTACAAAACAAATTTCGGTAGTTTTAAGCTTAATAATGCTAATCATTGTTCTTACATTATGAACATTAACCTAAGCATATTTTATTTAACCTGGAGTTACACTAATGAAAGCTCGTAAAACACTTGCTAATGCTATCCGATTTCTCAGTATAGATGCAATTCAACAAGCAAAATCAGGACATCCTGGCGCACCTATGGGCATGGCTGATATTGCTGAAGTTCTGTGGCGTGAGTACATGAATCATAACCCTGCTAATCCAATCTGGATAAACCGTGATCGTTTTGTCTTATCAAATGGTCATGGATCAATGCTTCTGTATAGCATACTACATTTAACTGGTTATGACTTATCTTTAGATGAGTTAAAAAATTTTCGTCAACTTAACTTTAAAACACCAGGCCATCCTGAATACAACCATACTTTAGGGGTTGAAACGACTACTGGCCCATTAGGACAAGGTATTGCAAACGCAGTGGGTTTTGCTATTGCAGAGCGTACATTAGCAGCACAATTTAATCGTCCTGGTCACTCTATTATCGATCATCATACTTATGTATTTATGGGTGATGGTTGTATGATGGAAGGCATTTCCCATGAAGTGTGTTCACTAGCAGGTACATTACAACTTAATAAACTCATTGTTTTTTATGATGATAACGGTATTTCTATCGATGGCCATGTACAAGGTTGGTTTACTGATGATACCGCAACACGCTTTGAAGCTTATGGTTGGCATGTGATCCGTAATATTGACGGTCATAATACAGATCAGATCCATGAAGCAGTTACTACAGCACATAATGAAATAAATAAACCAACACTAATTATATGCAAAACCATTATTGGCTTTGGTTCACCAAATAAATCAGGTACAGAGTCTATACATGGAGCACCTTTAGGTGATTCTGAAATTATAGCTACTCGTGAAGCATTAGGTTGGAAGTTTAGTCCATTTGAAATACCACAAGAAATTTATCAAGCATGGTCTGCACGCGAAACAGGAAAAGAAAAAGAAAAGAAATGGAATGAAAAATTTGCAGTATATACTAAAACATTTCCTGACTTATCTAAAGAATTTACACGCCGTATATTAAGAAAATTACCTAGCAATTTTGATAAACAATCGAAAAAATTTATTCAGTATTTACAAGAAAATCCAACGAATATTTCTAGCCGTCAAGCATCACAAAATACATTAGAAGTTTTTGGGAAGATATTACCTGAGCTTATGGGAGGCTCAGCTGACTTATCACCAAGTAATTTAACTATGTGGTCGGGATCTAAACCTATAAATCAAAATAAAATAGGTAACTACATCCATTATGGTGTTCGTGAGTTTGGAATGTCCGCTATCATGAATGGCCTTGCATTATATGGTGGTTTTATACCTTACGGTGCAACTTTCCTAATTTTTCTTGAATATGCACGTAACGCAGTGCGCATGGCAGCCATAATGAACATTCGTAGCATCTTTGTTTATACACATGACTCTATTGGTTTAGGTGAAGATGGTCCAACTCACCAACCTGTTGAGCAATTAGCAAGTTTGCGAACAACACCAAATATACACACATGGCGTCCTTGTGACCAAGTCGAATCTGCGATAGCATGGAAATCTGCTATTGAGCGTAAAGATGGCCCAACTGCACTGATTTTCTCTCGTCAAAATCTCGAACAACAACCACGTACTACTCAACAAATAACAGACATTTATAAAGGAGCTTATATTTTAAAAGACTGTGAAAATGAGCCAGAACTTATTTATATTGCAACAGGCTCAGAAGTGACATTAGCTATAAAATCAGCAGAAAAATTATCTGCAGAAGGTTATAAAGTTCGTGTGATTTCTATGCCATCAACTGAAGTTTTTGATACACAAGATGAGATATATCGTGAAACTGTTTTACCTTCACAAGTTACTAAACGTATTGCAATTGAAGCAAGTATTACAGATTATTGGTTTAAATATACTGGATTACATGGAGTGATCATTGGTATGAACTCATTTGGTAAGTCAGCACCAGCTGAAGATTTATTTATAGAGTTTGGTATTACTGTTGAAAATATCGTCTTAGCAGCAAAATTGTTACTAAAATCATCTAACTAACAGCTATTTCTACCTAAAATTATTAAGATGTATATCAATATCAAGTAAATTTTTTTATAAGTACAAAACTCTCTTTTAAAAGAGATTTTGAGCCTTCATTATGCTAATAAGAGAAGATAAGAATAATATTTATACTAAGATTATTAATGATAACTAATATGAAATAAACACACATAAATTTTATGTGTTAAGACTTATTTTCTGTATAGTTTCTATTTTATTATTGTATTGTATACATATACAACTTCACCTAATACTCAATCAGTTGAATTATTTGGTTTTTATTTTAAGTTATATAAACATTTTAACTACTCAGTGAAACACGTTATTTCTTTAATAATTACAACATGCTAAGTATGTCTTTTAATCAATAGCAACTTAGTAAATTTTACACTAAATAGTTGAAGTGCATATTTAAATTTTTTCTTACAATTAGCTATACTAATGACATTTTTAACTCAGATAATACTGTTCAACTTTTTCAGTTTGAAAAATAAAATCAAAATATAGCATGTGTTGGATAAACATTATCTCAAATTATCGTTATTATTTTATGAAAATTACCTCATAATACTTCATGTTAATCATTATCTATTGCTAATAACTCTTTATGCATGTAAATCATTTTAATACAAACTAACAGATATTAAAAAATATTTTTATTTATGCGGTGAGTGACTGTGACTGCAGTAACATAAAGTAAATTTTAAATATCTACCGTAATGCATTGTATAAAATCAAAAATCTCTTACCTTCTTGATAGGTTTTACAAGACCCAATTCTTTCTATTAATACTAATTTTATCAATTATCATAAATTTTTGAAATGCTTATCTCTATTGATGGAAAATTTAAAATGTTCGTTGTTAACGCTATTTCTGATATACTAGGCTATAACTTTAGAAGTTTTTCTTTCTAATATTTTCAAAAAAAATATATATTACTTTACTACAACACAATTAGTTAGGATGTATTACAAAAAATAATTTGTAGAATGGATAGAATCGCAAAAATGTTTTATACACATACACTGTTTAAAGTGTATACATTTATCAGCTGAAAAGCATTACGTTGTAATGTATTAACAATTTTTTATACTAGTATTATTATTAATTTCTAATTCTAAAAGAATATATGAATTCATTAAGTGTAAAAAAATTACATAAGATTAATAATAAATATTTAAAATTTTTAAAATCTCATTTTAATGAAGATAATGTTTTTGAGCTTTATTAACTTTAACAAGATAATTACGAGACTCAGAAACTGGGTGCTTGCTTAATAACATTTCATAAACTTGTCGAGAATTTAATTGATTAATCTTCTTCACAGCATATTTTTTATCACTATGAAAAATGCGTAATACACGACTTGCTCCACTATTATATGCAGTGATTACAGCATAACGACGTGAGGCTTGATTTTGAATATCGCCCAGATAGTTATTTTGTAAAATAGCAAGATAAGCTGTACCCATATCAATATTTTTTTCAGGATTAAAAAGATAGTTGCGACTAGGTACGCCAGATATACCTTGAGAGAGAAAAACATCTTTTCCTGCAGTATGTTGCATAATTTGCATTAAACCCAATGCATTAGAACGACTTACTGCGTAAGGGTTAAAGCTCGATTCAGTTTGCATGATAGCAAGAATCAAAGACTCATCAATACCATATTTAACTGAAGCCTGTTTAATATAAGATAGATATTTACGTGCACGCGTATCAAGATGATGAGGAACTAATCGCATAGTAACACGCCAAATAATATGCATTCCTGACCGCCTTCTCTGTATTTTATTGTTCACTAAATAATCTGCATATTTCATCGCATGCCCCTCCCAATGAATAAGTTGAGAATTATTATCTAATACTTGTTCAAATAAAAAAGGCTTTTTACTATGAGTAGTAGCATTAGTATAAGAATATAAGTCTATAGAGTTCGGATTGCCACTCATTAATAAAGTCGTGATAATAGCTTTTTTTAGATATTTTTTGGGTTCTATAGAAGAAATAGTTTCTATTGTGATGATCCCTGCATCAAAGTTAATATGACTACGAGTACGATATGCATCAGTATACTTTAGATAATCCTCAGAACCTGCAACAAGAACCTCTTTGATTCCCCAAATATTTTCAATATTATGAGCGAATTGACCCATAAGGACATTAAAACTATTAGTATCTTTTAGATAATTAAGACTAAACCCTTGTTGTCTAGAGCAGGATATAAGAAGAGGTACTAGCAATGTTAAAACTAACAATCTTTTCATACTTATCCATAGCATTAAAGAAAAATCTATATTCGTCATACTTCGAACTGCACTATTGTGAATGTACATTCAAGTTCCTTGAGTAATATAGAGTTTACCTACGATTCCCTTTGATACATTTACTTCTCGTCTGTATAAAGCTCAAATTATTTAAAAGTATATTTGCTTATAAGGAGATTAATCAATTATTTTTAGGTATGTAGGCATTAATATTAACCCCCCTTTTTTTAAATAAAAATTTTATCATCTCTTCTTCTAACATTTTAAGATGTTTTGAGTTCAGAGTATTCAGTTTTTTATCATTAATCAGCATGGTTTGCCTTGTCATCCATTGACTCCATGCTACTTTTGAGATTTCATTAAAAATACGCTCCCCCAACTCACCAGGATAAATCTGAAAATCTTGCCCATCAGTATTACATTGTAAAAAAGTGCAAAAAATTTTTCTACTCATGGTTTGTCCTCAGAATATTTAATGGTATAGCAAGCTGTTGTAATAAATTTTTAATCGGTGATGCCAGGCCAATTGTTGCACCACGATTTAAATCGTACCATAATCCTTTGTCATTATTAATAAATGAAGTCAATGTCTGAATACTAACTTTTATAGGAATAATATCTAAATGAAAATGGCTAAAAGTATGACGAAAAATCATTAATTTTTTTAATGTATCATGATGAATAACTGAATTAGTCAGCCATTCATTCATTAATTCTTGTGTATCAAATTGTGGAAATGAAAACAGCCCCCCCCATATACCAGATAACGGACGTTGTTCAAGCCAAACTTGATCGTTATATTGTACAATTAATACCCAAGATGTTTTTTTTGGAAGCTTTTTTTTTAGTTTTTTTTCTGGATAGAATAAGAATGAATGATTAGTATAAGCCACACAGACTAAGTTTAATGGACATAATTCGCATTTTGGTTTACTACGAGTACATACTATTGCTCCTAAATCCATCATCGCTTGATTAAAGAACTCTACATCTTTTTCTGGTGTGATATGAGTACTAAGCTCCCAAAGATAATTTTCAACATTTTTCTTACCAGACCACCCTTCTACTCCATAACATCGAGACAGGATTCGCTTCACGTTTCCATCAAGTATTGGATAGTGCTGCTGTTGTGATAAAGACAAAATAGCCCCTGCTGTTGAACGACCAATACCTGGTAGGGATACTACATCTTTAAATGCCGTAGGAAATTTTCCTTGATAACGTTCCGTTATTTCTTTTGCTGCTTTATGAAGATTCCGTGCGCGTGCATAATAGCCAAGCCCAGTCCATAAATGCAATACTTCATCAAGAGGCGCATTTGCAAGAACTTTTATATCCTGAAAACGTCGAATAAATTTTTCAAAATAAGGAATGACTATGCTAACTTGAGTTTGCTGTAACATAATCTCGGAAATCCAAACATGATAAGATGTTTTTTCTTTTTGCCATGGTAAAGCTTTACGACCGTGTTTGTTGTACCAACTAAGTACTACGTGAGAAAATTGTTGCGCTTCCATTGATTGTATTTTTATTCATATATTTAAAATTGATAAACCTTAATGATCAGTATTATTATAGATTGCAACATAAATTTCAGTAACTGTACATTAATTATTGTATAATCAAATATAAACTTATAATTTTTACTAGTAATTTTCTTGGAGTTTTGAAAAACCTTCTATTATTTTATCATAAAACTTATAATAAACTTTTCATTAATAATTTTACTGATATATTAAAATAATTAATACACCTAAAATTATTCGAGTTATCTATAAGCGTAATTAACAATAGATTGAAATATAAAATATTACTTTTAAACTAACTATATTAACTTAATTATACACTAGATTCTTAAAATATTTCTTATAATGTTTAACAATGTCATCTCCCCTAAATATAATAAAAAAGGACGGATTATACGACGAATTTGTAGTTTTGTCCGCCGTTCAGGATATTTAACTCAACGTCAAGACAATGCACTAAAAAATATATGGGCAGAAATGGGTATTGATTTTATTGCAGAACCTTTTGACTTGACTACTATGTTTAATAATCAAAACCCTATTGTATTAGAGATTGGTTTTGGTATGGGTACTTCTTTAGTTATGATGGCATCTAAAAATCGAGATAAAAACTTCTTAGGAATTGAAGTGTATACACCCGGTGTTGGGGCATGTCTCGCTTTAGGAAAAGAAGAAGAAGTAACAAATTTACGTATCATATGCCATGATGCAATTGAAGTACTTGATTATATGATCCCAAATGAAAGCATATCAATAATTCAGCTATTTTTTCCAGATCCATGGCATAAAGTGAAACATAATAAACGTCGTATTGTTCAAATGCATTTTGCTAATAAAATCCGTCATAAACTTGTGATCGGTGGTGTTGTCCATATGGCAACAGACTGGGAACCTTATGCGAAGCATATGCTTTCAGTTATGAATAATTCTATAGGCTATAAAAATGTATCATCATCCGGGAATTATCTGCCTCGCCCAAAAACACGACCAGAAACAAAATTTGAACAGCGTGGTCTTCGATTAGGTCACAATATATGGGATTTAATGTTTGAAAGGACTAAATAATTATTAAAGCAAAAACGTAATTTTAGTCTATGTAAAACATTACATATTAATATACTCAAAAAGATAAACATTATCATACCATATAGTTTTGAAGAATATACATGAATCCGAAAAAGTTGATCCGGAAAATCATACTTTAATTGTAGCAATTATTCAAGTAAATAAATTTGATTTTAAAATGAGAAAATACTATAGCCAGGCTATATCATGTATTTACAAAATTAGAAATATATAAAAAAATATTTCATTATAGTGAAATATTAACTAATATAAAACATAAATGATATCGTGATTTCAGAAATATTTAATATTTTATAAATATAAGCTGTCACCCATTTTAATCTATATAAAATAATTAAAATATACATCTAAGAGATACAGTAAGCTATAAAGATAAAAATTAATAGCAATATAGAAATTATATCATTGAATAGTTCAACTAATAAACTGTATTTAAAAAACACAATTTATACCCTAATTTCTATTATTACAACATAGTAAATATCTTATTTTTTAAAAATTCAACTCAATCGAGTTAATTTTAATATTTCGTTTAAATATCATGCTTCTTTTTCCTAGAATTATCATGACATCTAATATAAAAAATATTCATCCAGTAGAGATGATTGAATAAATACTAACGAAGCTAATAAATGATAGTTATTTCATCTTTTAAATTACATCTCAATTAGTCATTCTTACGAATGATAAAACTTAATAATGTTACACTATGTTATAAACACGTTGTTGTAACTTTGAAAATAATAACATTATTTTATATAGTAAAGCTTTTAAACTTATTGATAATCTTTAAACTGCATTATTCTAATATCTACTATTAGAATAAAAAATAACCATACCAACATTATTTAAATAACATTTTACATATCAAATACTTGTTACTTAACAAAAAAAATAAACATTCAAGATGGTTATTATTCATGGAAAGATTTAGATTCTTTTTACATATTTTTTAAGAAGTTTCTGATAGAATATTCCACGTAAATGTTTTAGAATAAAAATTATATTTATTACCACTTCAACTTTACAAAACAAAAAACTAAAAAATAATAGAGTGGTCATTTAAAAAATATGCTTAAATAAATTTTTATCATCAATACTCAGAAATACTGATTACAGTTTTCTTACATAGAACAATATATCAATGTAAATAATCAAGATTTTATTAATGCAATTATAATCAAGATAGATTATATTACGGACAAAACTCTGTAATAATTGTTTATCTCACACAATAGTTCATGAATATACGTACAAAATTTGTTAAAAATAATATTTATATAAATTAATTTTTTTTGGATGAGACATGTTATATATTACTTTATGTTATTAAAATAACATAAAGTAATATATTCTATATCTTTCATGTCATCTCTAATTTTGATATATTCATACACACTTTAAAAAGTTCCTTAAAATTAACATCAATACAAAAAACAGTAACAATGTTTAAAGGCTTGACTCTAGTTTACAAATTTAGTATTTACTGTCTTATTCTTTCATACGAAATACTAAATATTGTTTGAAATCAACTATATTTTTAATTAATTTTGAAAAATTTTAAATATACATGTGTATTTAACATTTTTTTATAACAACAATAAAGTATGCTCACTTATGTCATGATCACTACGTAAATCACCAAAATCAACACGCAATAATTAGCAAACACAACGATCTAAAAAACTTCAGTTATTAAATAATTAACATCGATAAAGTTAAAAATTGAAAAACACTACTACATAGAGCTAGATATTAAAATTATTTTATTTTTTACTAGTGAGTATAGTACTGTATTGTGGTTGTATACACACAGATAATTGACTCTATTAGTAAATAACATGTTATTCACTCCACAACAATTAACTCATTTCTCAATCTTTACACATAAATTAGTATATATACTACAGAGTAATTATAATATTACTAAACCTTCGAATATTAAGTTAAAATATAGAGAATATGTATTTCATATATTTGAAAGTAATTACAATAATCAAGGCTTATAAATTGCAAAATTTTTAAGAATCATACTTAAATATATTTACCTATTATAAATATTTTTCCATGAAGTACTACATTCTTATAGTGACACAAGACATGTTGATGCACGTAAAACATTTCAAAGTATTACTTACAAAGCTATTACAACTCTTCCGATTTTTCACCTATAATCAAGATAAAATATGCAAACTACAGTTAGATATATATAAAATATACGTTTTAAATACAAATTAAAATTATTAAAGAAAGATTGATTAACTTTTAGTAGTAATGAGTTCAATATTACAAACAGGCTATGTTGCTCTTTTTTTCTTGAAAGTATCTTTTAAAGCTTTTCAATTTACCTAAAACAATAAGATTTAATAAGATAATATTATTAAATTTGCATTTAATATTGATTTTTAGTACTATTATCTTTTTAAATAAAAAATTAATATCATGATTTATATACTATTTTTTAATAAATCTAAATAGCATCGCTTTCAGTTATTAAGTATTTTTTAAAAAAATCTATAATTACTTATTATTCTGATTAATATAAAGGCATCAGTTTAAAAGGTAATATTTTAAGAAATATTGCCATTATTTATTTTCAATATTTAGTTTTAATAAGAAGTAATAAAACTGAAGATTTAGTGATTCTGCATACTATAATCTTGTTCAATCTAGTCAGTGTTGCACTATCTTTTAAAAAATACAATGATAAAAGTAAAACCTATTTTTATTCTTAAATATCTTTTATTAAAAAAAGTTTTTAAAACATTAATTACGCTTCACTAAATGAAATAATTTAATGAATATAAATAGAAATCAGAGAAAATCTATTAATGCATTCGTACATTCTATCACCATCATAAATAAAATCAACCTCCAATCTCGACATTAATATTAGAATGATTTCACTTATTTTTAGTGAGTAATGTAGAAAACTCTAAAAATCACCGGAAAAATCCTCAAAGATTTTTTTACAATAACAACTGAACCATTTAAATTCAAATTATAATTTTTAACATCATAAAAATACTCACCAAAAGATTAAGAATCATTAATATTTGATTATCATATGTAAAAGTTATTAACTGAAATATGATTGATAAATTACAATCACAACTATTTAAATTTTTAATTTATTAGTACAATTTTAAAAGATATGCTTAATATTAATTTTTTTGTAATTAAAATCATATATCTTCTAGTAAAAAAACATTATAAAACAAAAACAAATAATTAAAAAATTTTATTTAATTACTAATTAATATCCTTACAGTTAAAAATATAAAAATATGTATTTTATTTATATACAATGTTAAAATAGATATTTAAATATATTTAAATATATGGATAGAAAATTTTCATTCATGAAATATATATATTAAAAATATATTATATGATCTTTTCGTAATCTATACAATAAAAATAAAATATAATCTTTATTATTTTATTGAATAAACACAAAAGATATGTTATACTTATTTTAAGTAACAGCTTATCAGCTTTATCTTTAAATTTTTATATTCATTATTTTCTCAATTATATTACTACTAAAATATATTACTGTATTATACAATTTAATTTAAATAATTTTTAATTTTTTATATTTGTAACCAAGAGAGTAAAACTAGTAATAGTATATTTACTATCATAATTATTAAATTCTTACTTTTTTATTAATTATTATATAATATATTATAAAATATTTAATGAAATTTAAATTGATTTTTAAAATAATTCATTTAAAAACGCCTTAATTTATGCATGATCATGATTCATTAATTAAGTTTCATGCTAAAATTACTTATTTATTATCAATCTTATTACAAGCTTTTTTTAGAATAATTTATTATTATTTTCCTAGAAAATAATTGAAATAACTTTAATTTTTTATACTTTTTATAATTATGTAATACTTGGCCATAAAGTATAAATATCTTAACCTTATAGTATTTTTTTAAATATTTTAATCTTAACAAGATTAGATGTAAATTTTATGAAATCATTGTATATGATGACTATTTTAATTAACACTTATTAAATACGTTAAATATGTAGTTAAATCACTGTTTTACTTTTATTTTATTGATCAATACAAAATAAAATTTTAAAATTTATTAAAATAAATATATTAAATATAATATTTTATTATATTATAAAATAAGTAATGACAATTGACATGATGCATATTAAATATTATTCATTTAAATTACAAATAAAAATAATTCAGATCATATCAATAGATATTTATATTAATTATATATAAAATATATATACATCAATATTTATTTTTTATTATTTTTTATATGATTTTTTATTAACTTTCAATTAAATTTAATAAAAAATTTATATAAAAAATATTAATATCTTAAAGATTTTTTTTTATATCTAATCATCTTGAAAAAATTTTAATATTGTATACGTATAATCTTAAAATTTATTTATCATATTGATACATAATTAATAAATTAATTATAGTGAATCTCTTTGATATTTAAAATAATTAAAATTAAATCTCAAAAGATAAAAAATAAAAAAGATAGAAATTATAAATACAATTATAATTGTAATAACTAAGCTAAACTAAACTAAAACATCTAAAAATTACAATCTAATAAAAATGAAGTTATTTTTATTTTCATTGAATTAATAAGTAAAAATTAAATTGACATTTTATATTTATCTATAATTAATTTCTACAAAAAAATAAAATTACGCCTAAGTAATTATACTGTCTCACAGAGATTTCTATTTTTTTATTTCAATTTCGGGGATATGATAAATTCCGCATCAGTCAATTTCTCAGTAAAAATATTACCAATTAATAATATTCATATTTGTCTTACAACTGACGCTGTCAGGATACTAAGATTCTATGGAACGACTATTAGTATAAGTGTTTTATTTTTAGCTATTCATGCTTGTATAGGTAGCTTAATTATTCATGTTAATATTAAATTTTTCAATGATTTTTTTTATCACTGTTTACTTATTTTATGTTTTTAGTTTCAAACCTAACAGCGGTTTTACTTAAATAATTAAAAAATTTTTAGTAATGTAAGAATAGCTAAATGATTTTTTGTATTTTCACTATGTATTTAACTTTTTTAGTTCTTTGAACTGTTTTACTAACAATATGTAGATTTTTACGAAACTAATAAATTTTAATGCATGACCTCAGTAGATGTTAATATTCATATTAATTAAAAAGATTATGGTAATCATTTCCTTTTTCTAAAAATATATTATGAAAGTCATGAGCATACTAGCGTTACTTTGTTTGTCCTGCTAACTTTTTGTTTATATAAGATGCTATACTGGAGTGATAATATGTTAAATACATTAACCGTGAGAATATTTTTACAACCATAAAATACTAACAGACAACGTCTGTGACTGATACTCTGGTTAATGATTTCAGTAATAGTGTTTTTGTTAACGATTCCTATCACATTTACATTTTTTATTACTAAATGCAAAGAGTGTAACGAGATACAGCAGAATAACAATGTGCATGCATATTAGCATTCTCACATATTTAACAGTATGCACTGTTATTTTTTTGTATTAGGCTATGTATTGTACTTAAACTCTGTATTACACTTTATGATTAGACGATCTTGCAACAGAAAAATACAACATCAGTATGATAACTATATTTAGAATATTTTGATCAATTTTCATCTAATTTTTTGCTGTTATCATTGCTTCTATTACTATAATTAAATCATTTCTTAGACTTTCTTTAGGTAAAAGAGAAAATTTAAACAGCTTACTTGAACGTACTTAGTATTCAAAATACAAACATTAGTATTCACGCATTAAATGCGTATTACAATTATTTTTATTCTACTAACAATTTGATTAATGTTAAAATCAAAATCCAAGTTTCATTAAATATTAGAGAAAGTCTTGGAGCTCAAATTATTATAAGTGATTATTCTTCATAGCAATTAACGCGATGAATAAAATGTCTTAAATGCGGAAATACTCTAATAAAATAAGCAATATTTTATTGTAAGCATAAATCTTGTTAGTATTTCAACAAAAATTTATAAAATACTCTTCTAAGAAAGATTTATAGGCTGATAATTTCAGTGACAAGTAACTCTAGCAGTTAATTAAAATATAAAAACTACATAAAGAATAAAATTTTACACTGGTACATACTTACCCTGCCTCCCAAAACTATCAAAATATAAAATATCAATGACTAAGATGTTCAACACCTAAAAAGAAATGCTAAATATAATTAGCATATATCATATCTTTTCAATTAATATCAATTCACCTCTCTCGTCAATCGCAAAACCACTGAAAGAAAGTTAAAACTCTCTAAAAAACTAATTTTATAACATTTACTTATGTCCATAACTTTTATGTCTGTCAACATTTATGATTTATTATTTTAATTGAGATAAGACATAGAATAAATATCGTTATTATTATCATTGACACTACTCATCTATATTAGTGCTATTAATGTTTATGTTATTTTTTTAATTACCGTGGAAATAATCAATATTTTTTACTTATCAAAAAATTAAGTAAAATAAATTACTTTTTATAAACGAGTATTATTTTTTTACTCAACCTATATCTACTTCTATATAAAAATAAAATGACTTTTTCTAAATTTAATATAGTAAAGATAATCTATAAAAGCGTATTACTCTCTCAAAAGGTGCATGTATTATAAATAAAGATTATTCAGTCAATCAAAAAAGTATCTAATTCAAGTCTATTATCTATATAAACATGTAGTTAATGTATAAGTAACGCTATAAAAAAACTAAATGATCTATTTTTCTTTCTTAATGTAAAAACGCATTAGTCTTATTTAGTATAATAGAGATTTGCTAATATTGTAGCGCCATATAAGATGTTATGACATAAAGGGTAGAGAAAGGTCTTATAAACTAAAAGTGTATTATTGAGACCACTACATCTTCCTTAGTGTATTACTATTATATACCCAAGTAATTTGTGATAATGACAATATAAATATCTAACTTATAAGTATAATTGATTAAATTAATATGTATGTATGAGCTATAAATAAGGATCCCATGCTGTACAGCTGTATGATAACGGTACTAAATAACAGCACTGACAAGATCAAACATGCTGTTGTTATAATATATGATGATAAATATAAATGTCTTATAAATAAAATAAATATATTATTATTTTAATAACTGGCGTCATCATTGCTCTTTATAAAATGAATATATCTATTTTAAATACTACGGTTGATTATCAATCAGACATTGGTTACAATCTTTGATTGCTCTTGCAGATCTTACAGATTTAAGAACAATAAGTTCTGAAAGAATCTTTATTACCAATTAAAATTTCTATCAAATATAAATCTTCTTTTAACTTGCAACCATGTTAATGAACCAATGCAACTCACTTGCATTGAATACAATACCCATAGATTCACTAAAAAAATCATACAATGCATGTAAGTTTACATCATATAATGACTTCAGAACTTTACTTAGATAAAGTCATTGAAACTATACACGAAACAAATAAAGATCTCCATACTAAATAACGTCAAAAATCTCAAAATGATGTCACTATTAAATTAATATACAGAAACAATTGCGTTATTATTTAATATTACAATTATTTTAAAATAAAGGATTCATTTTTTCGTTTTTATTATTTATATTCATGCTTAATTTTTAAATAACAATATACTTTTTAACTATTTTTAAATTTTATTCATATCATTTCACAATATGGCTAAAATAAAAATTAAATACATTTAGTTCAGCCCTACTCAAGCGCTGCTCTTAAATTATCATAAAAGAACAAATCATTCTCATGATTTTTAGGTGTTGACTATAATTTTTCTTTAAGAAAACAAAAAAAATAATTAATATTGATGTTATTAACGCTGAACATCAGAAGATTATAAAAATATTATAAAATTGACATAATTTATTATTAATTTTGTAAATCAATGATTTATTTAATTTTAAAGTTTTTAATAAAACAAAAATATCCTTATATAATAATATTTTTAAATACTTATTTAATCATTGTTAATATAAATTATTAATTTTAAATATTAGTAAAGTAAATAATAAACATACTTATTCTAAGGAAATTTCAAGAATAATAAGAACATACTGTAAAATAATTATTGATATAGTGAATATACTAACAATTACAATCGATATTGCCGTAATTATTATTGAGCTTCTCAATAAAAATGTCACCTTAGTCTCATCAAAAGTATCCTAAAATACTTTAATATAATACATGTATTTTTTTAACCCCGACTTAGTTTTGATTAAGATAATTAAAATTTAATAAATTTTGAGGAATCTATGCTAAATCTTACTCTAACGTAATAGATATTGAGGTATTCTGATTCAAAAAACTATTGATAAGTATATATTATAATTACCTACAAATCTCTAGAGACAATAACGAGAAAAACTAATTTAGTCATGCTAACAATTAAAAATAAATTTTATATTTTTTCTAAAATACATTTTTAAAACTTACTTTTTATTTTACACGTATTATTTAATATAAATAGTCTGTTTAAAGAAAGTCTTAGAGAATTCAACAACATCATCCTTATTTTAAAATAATCGATCAATCTTTCTATCTATACACATAAATTCTATCAAGCATTGTGTCATGATCAAACTTTCAAACATCAAGTCACAAAACATAAAGTAATAATACTTTAGAAAATTTCAAATAACTATATTAATTAAAACTGATAGATTTTTCTCAATGTTTTAACAAGCACATTTAGATCTTTAACTGTTGTTAAGTATGTTACTATAAAACCCCTGCATTCTTCTATTGATAAAAAGAATCTTTTATATGCTAATAACGATCTTGATCGTTGACTCTATATTAAAATATGTATAACCAAAACAATCAAACACATACAAAACATTTGTTTTAAATTCAAATTCAAATTATTTTAAAAAAATTAATAGCACTGAGATAACGATAAATGAAAATTATAGGGTAGTTATTTTATTATGTACACTTACTTACAGTACCTTTCAAAACTTCTCACGTTTCATGAAAAAACTAAGATTTAGTAAAAAAATTCTATTTCACTGAAAATTGATATCTATCTTTAACACTATCATTTTTCTATTTCATGATTCAAACTCACTGAAATAGTGGATTTTCTGCATTCATCTGGAATAGAATCATTATAAATTATTTAATATCATTAAAACTATGACTATACATATAGTTAATATTATACTAAAATATCTCACAGAAAAAAATGAGATACACAGTATTATATTTTATATAAATCGTTATAGTATTTATCTTTCAAGTCCTAATATAACTATGTCAGTTTAAATCAAGTCTTAATTATAACTAATAAAATTTAACTTTATTTATATGTTACATAAAACACATAATTTCAGTAATTTTAAAGCATTTAAACTATTTGATAATTTATAATGTTATAAATGATGACTCTTTCTATTTTAAAAACTTTGTACTCTTATCGTTATTCTCATTATTAAAAGATAAGTTAATATTTCATAAATAAATCTATTATGAGAAAATTAAAGATAATTAGAAAACTTATCTATGAATTTGTATACTTTAGTATAATCACCACTGAAGTTAATCACCAGGATTAAGATGAAGATAATAACTCATTCAATTCATTTATTACAATGAGAGTAGAAGCTCTTCAGACAATGAAACGAGCACTCCAGAAAATACATTTAATTTCACAACTTAATTTTATAAAACGAACTATTTTTTACAAAAAGCATGAAAACACTTTTTAAAAAATGAACATAGTTAAGATTTTCTTACTGATAGCTAAGATTGACTAACTGAGATGTAATTTTGAAATAAAAACTGTCACCATGAAGCTGGTGTATTTATATTTTTTTAAAATATGCCTAAGTATTCTTATCTCTTATTTAAGATAAAATACTTCTACGTAAAAAATCCTTATGATCTCAAGTGAATTTTATAAGCCAGTAAAGTAATTCAGGTTTGATAATACTAATTATGTGTCTTTGATCTAAAAAAAATCTAGGAAAACAAGATTACTCATAAAAATTATGATCAGTGTTCACAATTTCTCGTGTTAAATTAAACCATGTATTATGATAAATTCTTAAATTTCTAATACAATTCCATTCATTATATGCCAAAAATAAAAAGACATCTAGATAAATTTTAATATAAAAAAATTACTGGTATCTGTACAGAATATTACGTAAATAACTATTAGAGAAAAATCTTTATAAATTATTTATCATTATATCAATTCTTTAAAATTAATTAAAATAAAGCTCTAGAATGACAAGACTCTTCAGTAAATTAATCTTACTATTAAGCATTCATAATCTTAGTATTAATATAATTGAATATAAGCACTTCTAAACTAAATTAAATATTTTAGTAATCACACTGAAGTTAAAAAAACATCGTTTTTTCTTTAAACTACAAAGTAGCTTATCAAGCTTATTTAACCAACTAAAATATTGCAAAACAATCGATTATTATTCAATAATTGAATCATATTTCATTATGAATTATACTAGTTCTATATAATAGTCAAACAAATATCAATACTCATTTTTTTGTTTTTCATCTAGATGTTTTAATAACGTCTCCTATAATGATATACATAACAATCATCTTAAACCGATTAACAATCGTCATTTAGATAATGACGCTAAGAAATGTTGTCGAAGATTGAATTCTTAATATCTCACTATTCTCAATGCTAATTTGATAATCGCCATCATATTATAAATCATGGTTAATATTTTGAATTAGAAAGCTGATGCTACTCTTTATTTGTTGTATTATTTAAGTTACTTAACAAATTTTTATTTAAGTGACATTATAATAGACTATAAGTATAATATATAACCTCTGCAAATAATGACGATAGAGATTGCTTTATAAATTATAATTCTGTAAAAATTAGCTAAATAGTATCAATGTTATTCAACGATAGATTTTAAATCGAAATAGTAAAATTACTTAAATCTATTCATGAAAATAGATCATCAATTTTTATATTATTATTTTTATAGGAATATTAAAAATAAAAACTTCTGAACAATTAATGCGTACTTATTATTCCTCAATTAGGTATTATCTCAATAAACAAAATGTTATTCTATCCAAGATATTATATACGCTCTTCAGAATTGCATTTCTAGAAAGAACTTTCTTTTCAATTATCAGGTACTAATAGTACTTATATGACTTAGGCATAGAGTTTAAAATACGCATGATATTTAATTAATTCTTCACGTGTTAACATAAACACTCCATCACCACCATGCTTAAAGTCTAACCAGATAAACGGAATCTCTGGATATTGCTTAACAAGCCTTATCATACTTTCACCAACTTCACAAATTAATATACCATTTTCTGTTAAAAAATGAGAAGCATGCGCAATAATACGAAACACTAACTCAAGACCATTCTTTCCTGCTGCCAACGCTAACTTAGGTTCACTATGAAATTCTTTCGGTAAATTATTTAAATCTTCTTTGTCAACATAAGGTGGATTTGTAACAATTAAAGAATATTTCATACTTGACATGTCTTGAAAAAGATCAGAGTGAATAATTTTAATTCGATCTTCAAATCCATGATTGAAAATATTTTTTTCAGTAACTTCTAACGAATCTCTTGAAATATCTACAGCACTTACTGCAGTATTACGGAACTCATAAGCACAAGAAATTGCAATACAACCACTTCCTGTGCACAAGTCCAAAATAGTTTTTGGCTCATTTCTCATTACACCGACAAAGTGATTATTAATTAATTCACCAATCGGTGAACGAGGAATGAAAACACGTTCATCAATATAAAATTCATGACCACAAAACCAAGAGCGATTAGTTAAGTAAGCAACTGGAATACGTTCATTAATACGACGTAATACACGTTCAACAATACGATACCGCTCCATTGCAGTGATGCGTGATGTCAATAATTTATCTGCTAAATCTAAAGGTATATATAGCGTTGATAATACAAGATATAATGCTTCATCCCATACATTATCAGTACCGTGACCATAATAAATATTTGCAGCATTAAACCTATTTATCGTCCAATTTAAAACGTCCTGAAGGGTATGAAGTTTAGTCAGTGATTCATTCACAATCATTTTTTTCAAAAATAAGATGTCTCCAAGTTAAATATAGCTAAAATTTTAAGTTTTCTACAAAATAAAAAAAATAAATTAACAGTTAACATGAGAAACACCTCGAAATGATTTAAATTAAATTTAAAGGAAAATTAATTTCTTTCAATAAACACTGAGTAAAATAAAATAGCTATAATAATGTAATTTTTAAAAAATATTAACATTAATAAAATTTAAAACATATTAGTGTATAAAATATCACTATATTATTGATAATGCAATAATGAAGAAATAAAGATTACACCTTAATTTTATCTACAGTCACTTAACTAAATTAATTTTTAATATATCTTACAGTTATTCTTGATAATTATTTTATTTATAAAACATCTCAATCCATTATGTGCAATAACTAAACTAGTTAAATATGTAACACAATACATATCTCTTGAAAATAACTTCATCAACTAAAATAAAGAGCATCAACATGATTTCTAGAATAAAAAAACTATGCTAAAACACTTAACTAAGAGTGTTCAATTACTGTCTATCTCTAATATCATTTTTAAATCATCACTAGTATGATACAGTATAATAGTCATAGAAACATCACTATAAATATTTTTTTGGGATGAAGTATTTCATCCCATCTAAATAAACAAAATCATTATTATTTTATTATAGTGATCTAGGCATATCCGTTACTCTTAAATAAGTCAATACCTTTAAAACTAACTTTGTATATATTATTGCATAAATTATATTTATGCAATTTAACGATTGTCGTTAATATTTTTTATAATCACTAGCATATTTAAAATATGTGTCACTAATCTCTGCACAATTAAGAACTTATGTGTGTCCATTACGTTGAAAAATACTTTGATTCCATCAATAAATAAAAGTTAATATCAAATGTAAAACATAAAGTAACAAGATAAAATTAAGTATAGTATAACTAATAGATTATGGCATATTCATTTTTAAAGTTTTTTCACTTTTTGTAATACCAATAAATTTCAAACTTCTAAAATAAACACGATTAATGAATATGATGCGATAATTCTTCTAATTAAATACATAATTAAAAATGATCATAATAAAATCAAAAAATAGTGAATTACTGATTAAGCATTAAAAAAATCAACTTGAATAAGTTTTGAGTTAATTTATCAAAAAATATACAGACAATGAAGTATAAGCGCTAAAAAGAAAATATCATGTAAAAACATGACTGTGCAAGAGTGCACTCTAATCCTTAGAAATCAAAAAAATAGCTTTCTAGCAAAAGGTAATTTTATTAATCTTTTATTATGACAATATCAAACATGACTTCAAAATCAATATCGAAGAAAATAAGGTTACCATCAATTTACATTATTAATATTGCAAAATATGTACTAAGTGTTATTTGTTTATTGCATATTGTAATATATTATGAATAAAAAATGTTATAATTTAAACGAAAATTAAAAACGAGTTAAATTCAATTAAGTAATTACAAAAAATATTTTAAGAAAGTAAGATTATGCTAAAATACCTATCATATTCAAACTGCATATACTATTTCATTAAATAAATGTAGTATAAAAACTATTAGGTAAAATATGAATATTAACCCTGATATTGTTTTTTAAATAAATCAGATTTTTTGACAATCATACTTCAACTGTTTGTTGTGTATAATATTTTTAACAAAAACATATACAAAAAATAATATAATCAAAAGATTTGCACCAATTTATAATTAGTATAATCATACTAAATTAATTCATTGATACAATAGATCACAAAATAAAAATTGACTATTTTTAAAAAATATGACTACTAAAAATGTATAGCAAAAAATATTACGTTTCACTATTTAGCATAATAAAACGTCTGAAAAACAAAATAATTATCATTATACTCATTTAATTTTTATAATCAAATATATGAAAATATTAGAATAATATAAACTAATTCTAATAATTAATTTTCATAGTGAAATAACATAAGAATAAATTCAATGTTTTAACATAACATAAAGACGATGAATTCTAAATTTATATAACACAATTAGACATTTAAATCTTTCTCACTGTGTTCTCAGATTCAGAGACGTATTTTCCATAAACTTAATTGTATATTTAGTGATTCACTATTACTACAGTCCGAATAAAGTATGGAAATCATAACATTTTATAAGTTAGAAAATTATACTAATGTATCACATATACGCTTCAGGGTATACCCATGTAAACAATATCTCTTCATAGATATTGTACGTGAGAAATATTTTTATTCAACTTCAATTTAAGTAAAAACTTTTTATCTGTACGATTTTTCGTCGTAATTATAATTCATGTGACTTAAAATAAAGTGTTTAGCATAATATATTTAATAACGAAAATCATCATATTTTTACAAACTGTATCTCTCTTCTTTACTTTTATACAAAAGTACTATTAGTAATTTTTGAAAAACTGTTTGTCCAAAGCTTATCCAAAACATCTTTTAACGACGTTGCTAGTCAGCTTAACTTCATGTATCGCAGTTTCTTTTTTCCCACAGTCTAAATAAAATTAACATACACAGTGTTTACTAACAACTCCCTCTTAGCATCATGTCTCAATAGAAAAATCTTTTTAAAACACACAACTCAACACAAAAACTCACACATATTTATTTTTATAAGAGTAAAATACTTTCTTCTGAGGAAATAGAATTTAATATATTTCAATATTTCTCGATGAATTGCAGTGTTGCATGTTAATCTTGTTTTAAGAAAGAACATGAAAATTTGTCTAAATATGTTTAATAAGAAGTCAAAAACGTCACAGAGTGATCCTGATTATAATTTAAAAGATGCAGCTGAAGTAAAATTTTTAGCAATATTTTAGTAATTAATATAATTACTACCATCACTGATTATAATAAATAATACTAACAACAACGTCTTCAATCTTAGAGTAAAACTAGAATAAATCAAGTATCATAAATAATGATGCTAAGTTTTAGACAAGAACTTCACACGTCTTTTATTCTTGTGAAGACATTTATTAAGAGTTCATCTTAAATCTATACAATAACAATATATTTTCTCTATCATTATGAATATCATTATCTATACTTCCTATATCTTTTATTGACACATCATTAATACGCAATCTAAAATTTACATAGGGTTTTAATAACAGAAATGCAGCTTCTCATAACTTTTAATATTTTCTTAAGTAAAAGGTAATTTACTAATTGCCAGTCAAACAAAAAAGTTAACCTTGACTACCGATTTTATATCATAGAATAAACAAATATCTCTAAACACTTTAATGATTATCTTTACAACATATTATAAATTAAAAACTTAAAATGTTCTTCTTCTATATCAACCACACTAACATTAAAATTTTTTTCTATTTTTCTTGTACAGAAGTATTCTGTTCCAAAAATATGGACTAGTACATGCTAAACTTGCTTATTTTCTTGGCGAGTTATTAGTGCTTTCATGTTCTATTCTAGTTGTCGATAGACATTATACTATGATTTTGTAAAAATAAATCACGATGTATCACTCTTAAATTATTAAATATTAACATTTAACAGTGATCACATAAATCTTGAAACTCTGAATTGATTAAAAATTTTTGTGAAATAAAAAAACAATAAATACTAGATAAATCAACTCAACATTAATATTTAAATACTGATTCAAATTCTTTTATATATCAATATCAGTAATATTAATCTATACAATGAAATATACATTTAACCATTACATCTTAAAAAATATTATAAGAACAAAATAATTATATTGTAATTTTTTAATGGAGACACGAAGTATATAATATAAATGCTTTAAAAATATTTTACTTGCTTATATTATATCTAATTGCTAATATATTTTTACTTATATAATTAACTTTTTATATAGAGTACAAACTATAACAGCGCCAATCTTATCAAAAAATATTATTTCATTTATTAATGAACGTGCATAGAGACACCATTAAGTAATAAAATTGATGTCTCGTGTAATGTCAACAACACCTGACGATCCATTGCTTATATTATAACCTTTTAAAATAATATCTGTCTTATTAACGATTTTTTTATTAATAATCATGACACTGTTTGTTTAATCTTTTTAATATTAATAATACAGATTTTACAATCTATAAATTTTCATGCTAGTTTTAAAAATCTTAAGTGTATTTTAATTATTTATTTTAAAATAGTTTTAATTTTAAATGATAATATATACTGGTAGTATTTCTGTAAAATATTAATAAAAACAACCTTTAATCACAAAACGTTTTTTGAAAATGCATAACAGTATACAAAAATTCTATATACACTCATCTTAAAACAGATTCTCTATTTGAATTTTGAAGAATAAACATAAAATTTATCAGAATCTTTTTAAATTAACATCCATATTGTAGAATTTTAATTTTCATAGAAAATATAAAGATCGTTATCTTTGAAAAGTATTTTCAATAAACTCTTAAAATAAATTATATAAGAATAGTTTCTAGAAAATTCAAAACACTTAACTCATGAATAAATCAATATAGATTTCAATTATTTATCCTAAATAACAGTAATGAAGAATCACTTTCACGCTATTGTATAATAAACCTTAATAAACAAATAAACAGAAAGTTACATGTTTCTAGAAAACAGCATCGTTCAACTTATCAATACAACAATGCATTAATCAATCACTCACTCTAATACAGCTTGTATACAAAGTACAACAGACATGTATACAACACTTATCATAAGCATGATGAAAGCATAGAATAATATTTTATCAGCCTCTTTTAAAGTTACAATTTCATTATTTTTTAATTCATATGAAATCACATAAATTTATTTAAATTTATGTTAAATTCTTTTATCGTAATCACTTCATCTGTTTTTTAATGAAAATATTGCATATTTCATTCAATGAAAATTTTTTACAATACATGTATGGCATCATGATCTATTATATCTTTATAAGATATAATAAAAACTTATTCTATGTTTAAAGAAAAATTAGATTTTACTTGAGATAAAAATATCAAAAATAACACTAAGAATCTATCGCACATTTAATTAAAACTTGGTATGATACTCAACTTAATTGAAAGTATATAGTATGAATATAAGACACTGATTTATGTCAAATCTATATTTCATGAAATCAATAATCTATCTAAAATAGTTTTTCTTAAACTCTATTTGTATTTTTTATACTGTAATAAGTAGTTTTTAATAATTAAATACTAAACTAATAAACCATTTCATTAAACATAAAGTTTTGTTTGATTTTTTTTAAAATTGTTTATTGTAATTATGATAAAATCATCAAATTTGTATGCCATTTTATACAATCTATTAAAACACTAAATGTTGGTCATGTAATAATTTTTATTTTAGTAATTGTGTGCTTTAACACTGTTCAAAAATAAAAGTATTTTAAAATACAAGATTACTTTACTTAGTAAGTATTTTTAGGCATTATCTTAAAAGTAAAAATTATAGTTATTAGACATAGAGGATTAGATGACAAAAGAAGATAATATTGAAATGCAGGGTATAGTATTAGATACTTTACCAAACACAACGTTCCGTGTTGAATTAGAAAATAATCATGTAGTAACTGCTCATATTTCAGGGAAGATGCGCAAAAACTATATTCGGATTCTCACTGGCGACAAAGTAACTGTAGAGTTAACACCATATGATCTGAGTAAAGGTCGTATTATTTTTCGTAGCCGCTGATTTTGATTTTTAACAGACTTAATACTACCATGAATACACCTTGACTAACGAACACACTCATAGTTTACTTGCAAACAAGACTATATCCTTTGAAGATTTCTTATGTATATTATTACACATATATCAACGTATTACTTTATTATCAATCTTAATAATGTCAAATTATTTTAATCAAAAGATTCAAAAAAGTAACTTTTAATAGTGATTTCAGTGTTCTTTAATAATGCCTTCCAGAAATCCTTAGACTCGCATTACTTTATAGACAGTATGTGACATAAACAACAATGCAATACTGCGATAACTTTAATTAGTATTTAACTGTAATTATCACTTTAGAATAGTTGGATCCACTTTTAGATAATAATTTTAACTTATAATGAATTACATTACATTGCATTATCTAGATCATTACAGAACTTACGTTCATTTTTTAATAAATACATCTAAACATCGCTATATTATCCTACCCCCCCGGCATAAAGCATTCTGATAATAATCATATAACAAAAATTTTCTTTAAACTGATGATTATTCAATGAATAAGCTAAAACTCTATCACTAAAACATTAACATTAAAGTATTTAATATATGAAAGATATACCTTTTACATTTAACTGAGAAACACAACTAAATGAAGATGTATGATAACTATATCCATAAATAAATTTATTTTAATCAAAACTGGTATCTCTAAAACGAGAAGAAATTATAAAGCTTACTAGTATTATATTTTATATACTCTGACACATTAAAATAAAAGACCATGTTACATTAGTCACTCAAACTAGGTAACTTATTATCTTAATTTTAGAAACGATTGTAAAGCCTATAAATCAGAAAAAACCGACAAGTTTATCTTATTTTCCACTCTACTTCATAGTATTTTAATGATTTTATTGAAATATAATATTGTATTATATTTTTCAAAAATAATATGTTGTATAGATCTGCTATTGTCATCTTTTTCTTACTCAAAAACGATTGTTTAAAAAATTAGTAGAACGTGCACTATACAAACTGTATCTCAGATACATCAAAAATTTTATCTTTTACTTTATATTACGAAGCGTATTTAAGATCTTTGCTTTATCCATCTATATTCTATATTGCACTTTGTCATTTCTTTATACGCGTTATTATATTTCAATACATATGCAATACTTTTTAATGATATAGTTTTATTAAAATAAAATCTTCATCAAGAATATATTATTGTTATAATGATAAAATAAAAATGAACAGTTCTTTCGAATATATTAGCCTCTAAAAAAGCAACCTACTGGACGCTGTGTTCCTGTTAATTACAATTATTAAAAAATTATTTATATGTTATTCGGAAATAATTTTTTACTATATACGTTCTATGCAAAATATTCTAATTTGATTCAAAAATATCCTTATCTTAGATTGATGCATGTACAATATAGTGAATAATATTGAAAAACTATTCAACACTATTCTATGCAATACAAAAATAATAAATGCTATATTAAAAATTAAGGAGGTCTCGGATATTTTTCACAGAATTGACATTTTTAATATATATTATCTAAAAAAAAGAAAAATATAGATTTAAAACACTTCACAATTAAGCATTGATTAAAGATATAAAATCTATTACTTTTTCTATCAATATAATTTAACTCAATCTCTGTTATATACTACCCGAAAATTTTTCACTTTCATGATGAATATTTTCTAAAATATTGTTTAAAAAGATAAATAATTTTGTATAAACTCAAAATTATCAAAGCACTTTATACTAACAACAGTTTTATCAACATTGTAGTATTTTTATAATCTATATCTCTATTATTAATAGCTTTTTGCTTTTTATTATTGAAAAATATTATTGGTTTTTCGAACATCACTAAAAATCTTATAACTATATTTTAACAGTTTCACACTAATAACATTGTTATATAGTAATCGTACTGAAAATTACACAACATATATCTTATATTGAAAAAGTTTTAAGGATATATAGCGATATAGATAATCAATCATAAACATTAAATTTACTCAGTGAATTTATTTTTACTATTAAAAATATTAAATTTTTAAATATTTCTTGATTAGTGTCAGCAATGTAAACTCTTATTTTATCCTATTTATACAATTTATAAAAATTATGACACTTAAAAATTTGACTTTTTTCTTAGAGTAAAAATATGTTTATATATTAACTTCTGATTTTAATAGTTCTAAAGGTTTTATTTTTAAAAAATTATATTAATCATTTTACTTTTAAAAATTTAAAATTAAAACTACACTACAAGTCTTGATTAAATATAAATAATTACCTAAAAAAATTAATATAGATCCGTACTCCAAATCATTCGATTAAAATGACATGGGAAGTCAAATATGCTAAAAATATAATAACTAACATAATTTAAAAGGTAAAATTTTCCTGTTTAACCAACCAATTAGATATATCATGAATATAATTGATATTGAACGGTTTTACAGAACAAAAGTATTCTTATTTGAGAACATAGTGATGAATTTTAAATTAAATATATGCTATATATGACTTTTTATTAAAAAATTTTATGATGCTTTGATAAGAATATTATATAACTTCCTTATTATACTTAAAGACAACTTTATAATATTAAAGAAGAAACTTGAAAAATTTTTTTTAGTTCTTCATTAAAATAATTTTTTTAAAATGTACTAAAAATTTTTCGTTATGTATCTTCTTGCACGTTACTAACGTTAATGAATCAAACATAACTATCAATAATTTATATTAAAATTAATATCAAAAACATACTACGTGTATTGTTAATTATTATATTAATTATTGCTTAACCATAATTACAATATCATTCAACATGAAATTTCCTTATATGATTTCACAATCATTTACCTCAAACTTTATAAATCTCACTTCTTTATAAATTTTTATATCAAGATTATGACATCAGAGTATAATTCACTGCAGTATTTATGTTATAACATAAACAAGTTATTATATTTATTTTACATATATATTATGCTTTTTATATAATATCACACCTCCAAAATCCAACACAATCAAATAAATAAAAATACAAATAAAGAGTTAAATAATGCTAAAAGCATTTAATGTCATCCGACTAAACAATAAAGGTGACGATGTATTGTTATATTATTCTTATACAAAATGAATAAATAAAAAATGTAGAAAACTGTTTCGTTAAATCATGTTAGTAAAAGAGGCTAAAGTAAGTATATTTATCTAATGATATAATTTATTACTCTGAAATCTTATAATTAATACTTTATAATCTTTAGAAATTATCTGTACTACTTTTTATGAATCTCAGCTTTGAAAAACATTGAACTACATACTCAAATGTTAATCCAATGATTTAAAAATAAACTTTTTAATATCAAATACATATCATTATTGTAAAGTCATAATAATATATATAGACATCCATGATTATTATTTTTTAATATCATAACACCTTGATTAAATGAAAATTAAAATAGCTTAAGCATCGGTCAAAACTACCAGTGAAGACAATAATTATAATTATTATAGCAAGACATTAAGCTAAGTATTTATTGTCACTTTGAAATATTGTAAATCTTATTTAGTGTTATTTCTTAGTAAAAGCATAATAATGTATACTAAATTAAAATACCTCATACAAATCTTTAGAGATTTTTTTGCACTTCTTTTACATTCGTTATATTTGTTCAGCTAATAAAATATACAATTGATCTCTCTAATACTTTAAAGGTATAATATAAGTTTAAGTTATACAGTTTATTATAATTTCTCTTTCAATTACTATGTAATTATGTGGAATATACACATTTGCAAAGATTTCACTCATATAATACTATCCCTAAGATAATCTTTTTAAATGTAAGTGATTTTTTATTTAATCTAAACATTCTCTAAGCGTTTTCTATCAGTAATGATACTTATCTACAATTATAATTGTAGGAAAGAAATATTTAATGTCTACAGAAATCTATTATTTAATACCGTAAACTTTTTCTATTAATATAACAATCTTTTAACAATCTGTATCTGTATTCTTTAGCAGCAAGCACTATAAAAATAGTATGGGTATTCCACCATTGTTGATAAGGGTTTCATTAACCAGATTTTGAATAAATTTTTAATAACTTGATCTCTATTTTCTAAAATTTTACATAGAAAGACACAATAACTTTTCTAAAAAAATTAATAATAAACATCTATTACTAGTAGCGATTTCAAGAATATATAAGAAATAAATAGTATTATTTATAGATACTGCTTATTAGCAATTTCTGTCTTCCTTACATTAAGAAAGAAGATTTCAATTTATTAAAATATTTTTGACTGATGACAATACTGTAGGTTTTTATTATTCAATAAGTCTTTGTAAGAAGAATGATATTCACAATATCTTTAAAACAGTTCTTAAATGCAACTTAATTTATAAAGTATCCATTCATTTCTTAGGAAATGATAATCAATAAAAAATAAAAATAAACTTAATTTTGTCTTATTTTAATCATCACTTTAAAGATTAAATGTTATTTCCGAATGTACTAATATATAAAATACATTAATAACTTTTTAATGATTCTCTCCATGTTAATTATAGTAGATCCGCTCAACGCAGACTAATTTATCTTCTAAATTAACTTGACAATAAAGAAAGACTTGTTTGAGATATTAATTAATGAAAGCTCGGCTATCGCTCACTAAACTAGTCAAAGTTTAAAAAAACTTAAATGCAATAAAATACAACACTATACCATCAATTATTTACTTCATTAGTTGTTATTAAAACTTAATATTAAATAAAAAATAATCGGATAAACCTTAAGAAAGTCTAGCGATAATAGTATTAATATTAATCCGCACTTACAACTTGTACTTTTATTTTTCTTACCATCTTATCACGATAATATTAATTTAAAAAACAAGCAATAATAACTTTTTCCAATACTTTTGAAAAAAGTAAAAATCAATACTATTAGTAACTCATGAAAAACTATTGTTTTAAAAATATGTGTGCACTTAAAAAACATAGATGTTAAGATTAAAATGTTTACAAGTTTCTCTTTGAGAAACTTAAAAAATGAAATCTAACTTCATCTATGATTGCACTTCATAATAACGATTTAGTCATGTAGTACATTAGTGTAATATAAAAATTTTAAAAATGCAACATTATTTAATGATAATTAATCATATATAATTTATATTACCAAATATTTCTGTTATCGTTTTTAGTATAAAATTTTTCACAAAAACATGGATAGAGTCCAACCTAAAAATCATCTTTACAAATTTATATTTCCTAGAAAAGTTTTCGGTAGTCTCACTAAAAACATAAAAACACTATCTTTGTAGTGAAAAGACATGTACAGCATACTGATATTAAACTAATCTTCTATACATTAACTAATATAACTATATAATAAATATAGATTATTCTGAAGACACTAAAGACTGTTACTATTGAATAATATCTAAAAAATAAAACTCGGGTATATAAATCCTGAATAACAAAATACAATCATTAAAGATAAGTTTTATATATGAATTGATATAAACCATCAATTTTAAAATTAGTCTTAATCTTATTTATCATTACACATCATGCAACTCAAATTATTAAATTTACTTTTTAAAATAACAATTCTGATTATTTACTTACTGATGAGTGTATCAATTACGATGCATTAACGTCTATCATAAAATATAATTTTTCACACATCTATATTACTAATTTATTACAATCTAATGAAACTAATAATAAAAATGAAAAGATAAAAACGTTTTTAATTATATAATACTAAACGGGAAGGCCAGAATTTAAATATTAAACAGAAAAACACAATAGTTGTTTGCAATAAAATATCTTGACTATTACTAAACAAGTTAATACATCATTCATTACTTACACTGAATCCTTGATATTAGAAAGATCATGTGAGGCACAAGAATTAACTATTTCTACGCTAATAATAATTATAGCTAGTGACTCATATTAGTAATAGTAGAACTAAATTTTGACAACAACATAGAGACATGACATATTACATTACACTATAAATCGAAAAAACCAATATTTTCAATTAACTATTGACTATTGTGATCATTAATTTCATACTTTCATGATGAACTACAGTTCAAATAATGCAAATCTTACTATAATTTTATTTCTTTACTCAAGAAATCATTATAACCAAAATTACATTATACTATTAACAACTTCCTGTTCTAAATATAATACTTAATCTGGATTAATAGGGCATTAATAAATTATTCATTGCTTAAAATTACAATACTGCTTAAACAAAAATATTATCATTGTTCACAATACATACTAAACTTAGCTAATGATTTTTTGATTCAATAGAATAAAATACTTAGGATATTCAATAAATTATTAAGATTTTTCTCGTTAAATTTTAAGATTTATTTCATTTGTTTAGATGAAAGCCGCATGAAATTTAATAAAAGTATTGCATCAAAATCAGTATACTAAGAAAATTAATGAAATTAATAGCTATAACACAAGAGATGCATCTATTATTTTCCATATTTTTATACATATTGAAATCTTTTAACTAAAGATAGTAAACCTGTGTTATTTAAAATAATTAAATCATTAATATAGATAATAAGAGTTAGCCTTTCTCATTGTATAAGACTTATGCTTTTATATTCAAGAATTATACCTCTAGGCTTTTAAATTATATTGACAAACATCATTGTACCTCACACAGTTAAAATATTTTCAGCAAAACTACTCAATAGTTGATTAATAAATTCTATCCGAGTAAATCGTTCGCTTAAGTTAAGAATAAATTTTAATTTATCTGGACCATTTAGACGAAAAATTTGTGGTTGATTTTGCAGTAAACTTATCAAAAAATTTCGTGAAACTTTATTTTTTTCTCCAAATTCAATAAATCCACCTTGCTCATGAGCCTCAATACGCCGAATCCCTAATTGTTCAGCCTGAAGTCTTATTGAAGCAGAAGCAAGTAAAAATTTTCCAGCATCTGGTAACATACCAAAACGATCGATTAATTCTATACGTAATTCATTAAGCTCATCTTCTTGGCGGGCACTAGCAATTAGTTTATAAAATGATAAGCGAACATTAACATCGTGAATATAATCATCAGGCAGTAACACAGGTACACGTAATTCTACCTCTATATGCTGATTGATAAGATCCTCTAAAGAAGGTTCACGACCTTTCTTTAATGCATCAACAGCTCTCTCTAATAGTTCCATATAAAGAGTAAAACCAATAGTAATAATTTGCCCACTCTGATCTTCACCGAGTAATTCTCCCGCACCACGAATTTCAAGGTCATGAGTAGCAATGGCAAATCCAGCACCAAGATCTTCTATTGAAGAAATCGCTTCTAAACGTTTATGAGCATGACTAGTCATAGATTTTAAATTCGGAATTAACAAATAAGCATAAGCTTGATAATGAGAGCGGCCCACTCGTCCACGTAATTGATATAATTGTGCTAGACCAAAAAGATCAGCACGTTCAATGATAATAGTATTAGCAGTTGGAATATCTACACCTGATTCAATAATAGTCGTACAAACTAAAACATTAAAACGTTGGTGATGAAAATCATTCATAACTCGTTCTAATTGAATCTTACGCATTTGGCCGTGCGCAATCATAATATGCGCTTCAGGTACTAGATCTGTAAGTCGTTTTTTAGCTTTCTCGATATTTTCAACATCATTATATAAATAATAGACTTGACCTCCACGCATAATTTCACGCAGAATAGCTTCACGAATAATTAATTCATCATATTTCCGCACAAAAATCTTTACTGCTAATCGATGAGCTGGTGGAGTAGCGATAATAGAGAGATCACGCATACTACTCATGGCCATATTAAGTGTACGTGGAATAGGTGTTGCTGTAAGTGTAAGAACATCAATATTGGCACGCATAGCCTTAATACGTTCTTTATGACGCACACCGAAACGGTGTTCTTCGTCTACAACTAGCAACCCCAAATCATACCAAATCAAATTACTTTGCAATAATTTATGTGTACCAATTAAAATGTTAATTTTACCTTGAGCTGTGTTTGCAAGAATTGATTGTTGTTCTTTTAAAGTATTAAATCGAGAAAGCATTTTGATATTAATAGGCCAATTAGCAAAACGATACCGGAAATTATCAAAATGTTGTTTAGCAAGGAGGGTGGTTGGAACAAGAATGGCAACTTGCTTATTATTGTTGACGGCTAAAAAAGAGGCTCTCATCGCCACTTCAGTTTTACCAAATCCTACATCACCACACACTAATCGATCCATTACAATTGGTTGACACATGTCGCTCAGTACTGCATTGATAGCGACCTTTTGATCTATGGTAGTTTCAAATGGAAAACTTTGGCAAAATTCTTGATATTGATCTTTGTTATATTTAAATGAAAATCCTGGTTTTGCAGTACGCTTCGAATAAATATCAAGGAGTTCAGCAGCTACATCACGAACCTTTTCTACAGTTTTTTTCCGTGCAAGCTCCCAACTATCACTACCAAGACGATGAAGTGGTGCGTTTTCATCCGATACTCCTGAGTAGCGGCTAATAAGATGCAATGATGAAACAGGAACATAAAGTTTATCACTACCGGTATAAGTGAGAATCAAATATTCAGTCTCAATTCCACCTATATCAAGAGTCATTAATCCTTGATAACGACCCACCCCATGTGCAATATGCACTACAGGCTGACCGGGGCGCAATTCAGCTAAATTACGGATCAATGTATCGCTATGAATAATACTACGATCATTATTACTGCGAAAATGAGTTATTCGCCTCCCTAATAAGTCGCTTTCACAAATTAAAGCTCGATTTTGATCTGCTTGAATAAATCCATATTCCGTAGCCCCTGTCATAACAGCGAAACGATTTTTAAGTGGACTTGAATAGCAGTTAATAATATCAGGATAAATCTGACATCGCTTTAATAATTCGCTAAGAGTTTGACGTCGTTCTTCGTTTTCAACAGAAAATATTACAGTACCTTTAAATTTTTCTATAAATTCACATAATTTTTTTAGGGGCTGTTTACTTTTTCCTTGTACAGTAATATCTGGCAATGGAAAATAATCTAAATTAGTATTTGTAACTCTATTAGGTAATTTTTCAATCGAAAGTTTAATATGGGGCCATTGATTAAGTAATGAGTTAAGTTGCTCGACAGTCAACCACAAATCAGCTGGTGGTAGAAGTGGGCGCATTGGATCAACTCTTTTATTTTCATAACGTTTTTCTATATCTATTTGAAAACGTTCAGCAAATTCTTGATAATTTTGAGAAATAAACAAGGTATTAGCGGGTAGGTAATCAAATAAGGATGACATAGATTTCCTAAAAAATAAAGGCTGCCAATACTCAATTCCTGTTGATAACATTTTTTTACTGACTTGCTGATATATGTGATTAGAGCCACGCTTAACTTCAAAACGTTCTCGCCATTTACTACGAAAAACTTCAATAGAATCTTTATCAGTTGGAAACTCATGGGCAGGTAGTAAGTTAATATTACTAACCTCTTCAAGTGTTCTTTGTGTATCAATATTAAAAGTACGCAAGCTATCAATTTCATTGTCAAAAAAATCAATACGATAAGGTAATAAACTTCCCATTGGGAATAGATCTATTAATGCACCGCGAATTGCATATTCACCATGTTCAATTACTTGCTCGACATTGCGATAACCTGCTTGATCTAGCGTATTACGTAATACATCTCTTGAGACATGATCGCCTTTTGCCATAATTAAAGCATGATTATTTAAAAAGTCTGCAGGGCAGACTTTCTGCATTAAAGTATTCACTGGAAGGATTAAAGCGCCCTTTTTCATCATAGGTAAATGGTATAGGGTCGATAATCTTTGTGAAACAATTTTTTGGTGCGGAGATAAACTATCGTAAGGTAAAGTTTCCCAATCAGAAAGAACGTCAATGTTCCATTGAGTAAATTGTTGAATTTCATTTTGTAAACGTAACGTATTGTGCATATCACTCGTGATAATAACAATAGGGCCTGGATGACGTTTTATTATCTCTCCACATTCAACTGCACTAGCAGACCCAATCAAACACCCAAGATGAATGACGGTACTGCTATGCGTTGGGAGTTCATAACGAAATTTTAAAGACATAAAATATTTAGTTTCTCATTACATAATGGTTAAATAGCGCAAGATAACTCTGAACATACCCGTAATAATTTAAACTGCATTTTTTATTACAATGTTGTTCAAACGAGCTACATGCTGTGTACTCTGGTACATTTTTATTGGTATCATTTTACTGGTTGAGTTACTAGCTTTCTACTTAATGTTTTCTAAATTCTTTAAGTACAGTCTCAAAGAATTATCACCAGATCCAGTCAATAACACAATTTAAAACTAGAGATACTTAGTTCCATTAAGTATTCGTAACCTTTATTATCCTTGAACACTTTTCTTTAGCAACATAGGAATCATAAATTTTATGCATTATTGTATCTCAATCTTTATAGGTCTACGATACATGTTCGGACCAACAACCGATAAATTTAAGAGTTTTACATCTAACTTATCCACAATTGGAATTACATTAGGAGTGTTAGCACTTATCATAGTAACTTCTGTGATGAACGGTTTCGAACGCTCACTCCAAGATAGCATACTTGCTTATATTCCGCAGGTTATTTTGACATCACCTGATGGACATATTGACCCAAAAAAATATCCATCTTCAAGCCTAATGAATCTAAAAGATGTACATCAGATTACATCAATTGTACAATCTGATGTAGTTTTACAAAGTCATTCAAACGTTGGTATCGGAATCATGATTGGTGTTGATACAAATGAACAATCACAACTATTAAGCCATCTGATTGATAAAGAGAAAAATGACTTAGTTATAGGTCAATATTATGTTTTATTAGGAAAAAAATTAGCAGAGAATCTTAATTTAAAATGTGGTGATGAAGTTCGCATTATCATTCCAGGAGTAAGCGAATTAACGCCGATGGGTAGTATTCCAAGTCAGCGCTTATTTACAGTGTCTGGTATATTCAAAACTAATAGTGAGGCAGATTCTACTGAATTAATTGTCGAAAAAGATGATGCCGCACGAATTCTGCGCTATCCTCAAGGCCATATTACTGGCTGGCATTTATTTCTTGATGAACCATTAAAAGTAGAAAAACTAAGTCAACAAAAAATACCTCATGGATTAGTATGGACCGATTGGCGTGAACGAAAAGGCGAATTTTTTCAATCAGTGAAAATGGAAAAAAATATGATGATACTGCTTTTAAGTTTAATTATTACTGTAGCAGCTTTTAATATCATTACATCTCTTTCATTATTAGTTATGGAAAAAAAATCAGAAATCGCTATTTTAAAAACATTAGGTTTAAAAAAAGTGCAAATTTTAATTATATTTATGTTTCAAGGTGCGGGATCAGGCATTATTGGTAGTGTAACAGGAACATTGCTTGGAGTATTATTATCAAGTCAATTAAATTATCTGATATCTTTACTGAGTATGTTACCAAAAGGAGTAGAATTACCAATCGTGCTTGATCTTCATAACATTTTAATTATTTCAGTTTTCGCTATACTTACTTCATTACTTGCAACGCTTTACCCTGCTTGGTATGCAACAACAGTGCAACCTACCGAGGTTTTACGATATGAATAAACGAAAACTTCTAATCTGCAAACATTTAAGTAAAACATATCAGCAAAAAACATTATCAACAGAAGTATTAAAAAATATCTCATTCTCGATGAACGAAGCTGAAATGATAGCTATTATCGGCAGTTCAGGATCTGGTAAAAGTACTTTATTGCATTTGCTTGGAGGGCTTGATACACCAACTAAAGGTGAGGTCATTTTTCGTGGCCAACATATCCACAAACTCTCTTCAGATGAACGAGCAGTAATCCGAAATAAAAATTTAGGTTTTATCTATCAATTTCACCACCTACTCTCTGACTTTACTGCATTAGAAAACGTTGCTATGCCATTACTTATTGGTGGGGTAAATAAAACAAACGCTTTGACTCGCGCTGCTAAAATTTTAGACATAGTTAGACTTACTCATCGTTTAAATCATAAACCTTCTGAGCTGTCAGGTGGTGAACAACAACGAGTTGCGATAGCAAGAGCATTAGTCAATCAACCTACTTTAGTACTTGCTGATGAACCATCTGGTAATCTTGATTTACAAAATACTGATAGACTGTTTGAACTATTAAGTGAGTTAAATCATCAACAAAATACGGCATTTTTAGTAGTTACACATAATATCAAACTAGCTCATCGCTTCTCCTTTCAATTTGAGATGTGCGATGGATATCTTCGACAAAACCCTACACTGGAGACGTTGTAATGTTTTGTTTGCCACTAACTTTATTAACTGCACTACGTTTTAGCCGTGGTCGCCTTCATACCAACATAGTTTCTTTAGTCTCCGCCTTCTCTATAATAGGTATTGCACTAGGTGTAGCAGTGCTAATTATTGGTTTAAGTGCTATGAACGGATTTGAACGTGAGCTTAAGAGTCGTATATTATCTGTAGTGCCTCATGGGCATATTGATGCTATTAAAAGTCCTTATCAAAATTGGCACTATGCCGAAACGGTTATTCGTAACACCCCTGGCGTTAAAGCGGTCACTCCTTATATCGCTTTTACAGGATTATTAGAACATGGAGTGGATTTAAAAGCAATTCGAGTAATTGGAATTTTCCCTGAACGAGCGTCTCATGTGAGCACCTTGCCAAAGTTTATACTCAATAATGCTTGGCAATATTTTAAAGCAGGTCATAAATCTATTATCCTTGGGAAAGGTATTGCTAATTCCTTACATGTGAAAGTAAAGGATTGGATAACTATTACAATCCCTAATGCTAATGTAAGTTTAAACATTCAACAACCAAAACGAATTCGTCTACAGGTTTCTGGTATTTTTTGTTTAAGCGGTTTACTGGATTATCAATTGGCATTAATTCCATTAGAAGATGCTCAAGAGTATTTATGTTACGGAAAAGGCATCACCGGTTTTGAAATTAAAGCTGAGAATCCATTTAATGCTGATAAAGTTGTCTATGATGCTGGTATGAAAACAATGCATCATGTAATGATAACAAGCTGGATGAAGGATTATGGTTACATGTACAATGATATTCAAATTATTCGCAGTATTATATATTTAGCACTAATTTTAGTAATTAGTGTCGCATGTTTTAACATTGTTTCAACATTAGTGATGGCTATTAAAGATAAAAGGAGTGATATTGCTATTTTACGAACAATAGGAGCTAAAGATAAACAGATTAGAGCTATTTTTTTATGGTATGGTTTACTAAATAGTTCTGTTGGATCAATGCTTGGTGCAGTACTTGGTATAGTGATATCTCTAAATTTAACAAATACTATTAAAGGATTAGAATACCTAATTGGTCATACAATATTATCAGGTGATATTTATTTTATTGATTTTTTGCCTGCACAATTAAAAGTATTAAATGTGGTATTTGTACTGCTAATTACTGCATTCTTAAGTTGGATCGCAAGCTGGTATCCAGCACACCGAGCAAAAAAACTAGACCCAGCGCGTATATTAAATTATAAATAATCTTTGATTTTTAATGAGTTAACAATTTATTACTGATTGATATCGTAATTGTTTATATGACCAATGAAAGAAAGAATATCTTTTTATATCTACTATCTGAATATCTTATTACTAAACCATCTAGATGTACTAAATATATTCATCATTCTATCAATGTTTATCACGCTAATATATTAATCACAATAACACATTCAGACAAAATGAAGATTAATTAAAAAATTAATCACAATATACCTGTAATTTAGAAACTTAATAGTTAGTATTACTTGTAATGAAATATATTTTAACCCTAGGCGTTGTAATTTTATGAGATAGATGACAACTAAGATATTAATAAAATTTTACACAAAATATAGTAGCCTTTAGTAATCAATATTATGATACTTCAAGTTATTGTTAATTTTTAATTTTAATATATTTTTAATCTTATGTTATATATCTTATTTTTACAAATAATAACTTTACTTATAAGTTAAATGTAACTAAGTATTTCAGTATAAGAGTCTTTAAGTTTTTTACTTTAACCTAAGTTTATTATTACTCAAAAGATAAAAATACAGTATACTATTATTGAAATTTCATCATTAATTTAAATATACTAAAAATGTTACATTTCTGTTAATTTTGCAATAGATTTTGTTATAAAAATCAAAAAAATAATAAATATGAAAAAACGAAAATATTCCTATAAATAAGTTGTAAAATTACTTCTCAGTTACAGTTAGAGTAATCGCATTATAGCTCTTGTGATATTAAAACGCATTATTTCTAATATATCATTAGATTAATTGACTTATAAATAAGACCTAATTCTATCACTAATAAAATTATCTAAAACTTAAATAAAATATTTTGACATAAAATTATACAAAAGTATCTATATCATATATATAGATAATAAATTATTATAAACATACTATAATTGTTCAAACACATATTTGAGTAGAAAATATTTTTATAACAATAAACACCAGAATAGTTATAAATTTATTCAATTACTAAATCATTAGCCTGTATACTGTTATAAAATTTTTTTAAAAATATAGAAAACTTATTCAAATAATTTACATTCAGTTATACTGAATGTACGACTCAATCAATTAGAAGTTAATTTTTTAAAAACAGTATCTAGAACTAACAATCTAAATTATTATAAAATATATTTATTATAATTTAATAAATTAAATACCCAAACAATAGATAATATTAATATATAATTTGATAGATGTGTTATCGTAGTATGATACATAAAAGTCATTAAATAAACTATACGAACATTATCAATACAAGATACCTGAATAATTAATGTAAGTCTCTTAAAAAATTTTATAAAAATTTTCTTTAATTCCCGCATTTATATTAAAATCTTCAGTATTAAACATTTTATATAATATAGCGCAGATATAATGTACACTTTAGTCATTTACTACATAGGAAATAATGTGTTGATATTATTAATATGATATATTTTTACTAAGCTATAAAATTAGTACTGACAATATTTTTTTAACAAATAGGAAGAGATTTATTTTTTTTGTAAATTTAGCTTTAAAAATGTATATTTCTTTCAATTCGATCATGGTCAATATTGAAAAATTATTACTAATAGTAAAGATCAATTTAACTAGTAATGAAATAAGTAATTGATAGTTTTATTGAAACCACTTTGTAGTAATACAAAAAATTAATTTTAAATGTCTCTTAATGTAAGTTAATAAGGTAACAACTAACCAATATAATTAGTATATTCAAACAACCTTTAAGTATGCAACCTATAAATTTTTAAACAACCTATACGATACTTCAGAAGATTCATTAATATAACAACTGCACCATATGTCAACTAATCATCATACTTTCAAAGTACAGTTAACACATAACTATATTCATGTAACATGAATAATTGATTTATAAAATAACATATAAATTATTTATTTATATATTATTTTTAAAAAATCACCATTAATTAATCTTGTTAATTACGCTCACAATTTATATACAGCATACTAATTTTTATTAAATATTCTAATAGATTTGAGTAAAAACACTCTATATTTTTCACTAAGTATAATTATTAAATACATTCATTCAGCGTTACTGGTTATATCGATATCCATATATGTATCGATACGTATTTTAATTTTTTTCTTTTATTCAATTGATACAACTCACATTTCATCCATCGAAAATCATGGAATATTAGATACCATAATTTTTACGTTCAGTACTAATAATTTTCAAATATATTAAACCTTAAGTCGTATTTATCAATTCTTTAATTATATGTTTTATCTATTTGATCGAGATACTTTATAAAAATATCACCAAAAAAAACTATCTGATTATTTTACACAATACAGATTGTAACAACATTACAATAATATAGACAATTAATATTAACATTTTATATACAAAATCCACTGCTTAAGACTATGATTAACTTTCTAGATTATTATCTTATCACTCTTTATACTTATAGTATTTTTTACATATTTTCTGTGAATTTTTACAAACGTAAGCATTTATAAAACTTCACACCTTTTTACAACTTTTTTTGTCATCACGTGTCAGCGTATAATTAAATATCCCTAACAATCTTGCAGTGATTTCTTTCTTTCCTTTATATTTGAAACGGATACGACAAATATATAAGTTTCAGTTTGTTCAAAAAACAACTAATTATCCTGAATATTAATAATAGATTTTTAGTCATACACAATTATTACTACAAACATAACAAAATTAAATAGTAATTTTATAAAGTACTATATTGTTATTTCATTAGCTTCAAAATAAATAAATTAATCTATGAACGTTTCAGTATCCAAAAGTATTATTAACTTCACTTAACTATACTAGAGATTTATTGATAAATAAGATACATAAACGTTTTTGAAAGTGCATATAAGATATACTGTGATTTATATCACAATACATGATTTTTTGTTACTTTTTATACTATATATTTGTGATGCAGATTGCTTATTATTGCATGGAACTCGCTATAATTACCTCAAAAAAAATCAAAGGGAACGCATAAGCTTCCTTTTATATCTATTACACTCAGTTAACAGGAATTCTTCCATGCAACTCATTATGAGTCTGGTCGGAATGGCGGTGCTAATTGGTATTGCCGTGCAATGTTCCAGCAATCGCCGTGCAATTAAACTCCGTACCGTTGGCGGAGCTTTTTTTATGCAGCTCGCACTTGGTGCTGTAGTCTTATATATACCAGCAGGTCGTAATATACTACAAGCAGTCTCTGATAGTGTTTCTAAAGTTATTAGTTATGGTCATGATGGGATCAGTTTTATCTTTGGCGGTCTTGTTTCTGATAAAATGTTAGAATTATTTGGCGGCGGTGGTTTTATTTTTGCCTTACGTGTTTTGCCAAATATTGTTTTCTTTTCTTCTTTAATCGCAGTACTGTATTATTTAGGTATTATGCAACTAATCATTAAATTTCTTGGTGGAGCTCTACACAAAGTCCTCCGTACATCAAGAACAGAATCTTTATGTGCAACCGCAAATATTTTTGTTGGACAAACAGAAGCTCCGCTTGTTGTACGTAATTATATTTCTACAATGACTACTTCTGAATTATTTGCAGTTATGTCTGGTGGTTTAGCATCTGTAGCTGGTTCTGTGCTTGCAGGCTATGCTCAGATGGGCGTACCAATGGAATATTTAATCGCAGCATCATTTATGTCAGCTCCAGGTGGTTTATTGTTTGCTAAATTGTTAATTCCTGAAACAGAAAACGTACGTGATAATATCAATGCAACTGAACTAGTTTTAAAAGAAGAGCTTCCAATAAATATTATTGATGCCGCAGCATTAGGTGCAGAGTCTGGTATGCGATTAGCATTGAACGTAGGTACAATGTTATTAGCTTTTGTTGCTTTAATAGCATTAGTGAATGGTGTTTTAAATGGCATTGGTAATTGGTTTGATTATCCAGATCTCTCTCTTGAGCTAATTCTTGGATGGGTGTTTTCTCCTATTGCTTACTTAATTGGTGTATCATGGAACGAAGCAAATATTGCAGGTTCTTTTATTGGACAAAAATTAATTATTAATGAATTTGTAGCCTTTATGAATTTTGGTGAGTACATGAAGCCTGATGCAGACGTGCTTGCAGCAGGCAAACAAGTGCTTTCAGATTATTCTAAAGCAATTATTTCATTTGCACTATGCGGTTTTGCTAACTTAGCTTCCGTAGCAATTCTAGTAGGTGGTATAGGTAGTATTGCACCAAACCGTCGCAGCGATGTAGCTAGACTTGGTATGAAGTCAGTGCTCGCAGGTACTCTCTCTAATTTAATGAGTGCAACAATTGCGGGTTTTTTCTTAACCCTTGCAATAATATAATTTTCTTATTTTTAAGGAAGGGCAACTGCTCTTCCTGCTTTAATTATATTTTCATACTTTTAGATAAATAAACTGAATTTTCTATAACTTAAAAAATGAATACATATTTTTAAAATACTACGATAAATAAAACCTAGCCTAAAATAAACGATAATTTTAAAATTATTAATAATTTTTTATATGGAAACACAATCCTGGAAGGATACATATTAACTTTCAGCATGTAATAATATTTATGCATCATTTAATGATTTATAAGTAGCAATCTAGCATATTATACTAATTTAAATTCTTATTCAGAGCCTTTTAAGGAAAATAACTTGTTAAGTATCCTATTAAAATAACAGAAACGTACAAAAATAACATCAATCGAAAAATCTTTTAATAAATAAAACTCTGTTCTCACACAGACACTAAAAACGTATATATCCTAATTAAGTGCATTAGTATAATATGTTCTATACACTACTTCAGGTTCTCCAAAAAAAAATTTTAATATAACTCACTCTTCTTCAGTAATCTTTTAAAAAATACAGTTAGTGAGATCAATATTAATAAAGAATAGCAAACTCATACTACTTTAATTATTATTAAGAATCAAAGTATTAATTAAGATACGTAAAATTATATAAAAATTAATATAGTACAATGTATTTTAACATCATCAAATATTATAGTAGATACTTAAGATTAATTAATACAGCTAGAGTCAATTACAAAAATGTTATAGAATAAAATATCACTTTATGATGTGCAAACTAAACAAAAATCACTAATATACCGGAAGAATATCTTCAAACATAAAGATTATACGGATAGAATATTTTCGTATGATATATATTATATACTAATCAAAATCGTTGAAATAATAAAACATAACTAACTAGATACTTTTCAATATGATCTACAAAAGATTATGCTATTGTTCTTACATTGGATTAACTAAAAATATTATTACATCTCAAATAAAAATAACAAGCATTACAATACTCATCTTTAACTTAATAATTTACTACCAATAATCTTCATATTACGCAGAAACAATAATAAATCAGCTTTAAAACTAAACATATATCAAAAATATTATGTTTGATGAGGGGCTGCATTTTTAATTCAGTATATAGTAAATCTTCAATACAGTAATATTCGTTAATGCTCTGTACGAATTGATTAATACCTAAAGCGAAAATATTATAATTTATAATGGTATATTTTAAAGTACTTAGTTTGTCATAACACAATAGAGATAATAAATACAAGTATCTTTCTAGCAGATGTCTACTGTATAAATTAACTTACAATCTTATTTCAATAATTGAAATTGAAATTATTCATTAAACCAGCAATTTACAAGCGTTATATAAACTAAAAAAATCAGCATAATAATAAAGCAAAATTATACTAATATTATGATGAAAATCATTATTTATAAAAAATTAATTAGAATCTTATACAAGAGCATACACAAAATAATCCGTACATTACTTTTGATCCGATAACATATACGTTATACCATCAAGAAAAATCTATACAGCCAGCTTCATACAACTTGTTGTCATCATGAATATCTATCTCAATAATAACAATCCACTATAATTAGAAACAATATAAAGTGCTAGGAGTATATTCAAACTAAAATAAAAATAAAAGATACTGTTTCTTTTCAGAAATATAAAACTTTATTATAAATGCAACACGTTAGTAGATCACAGATAAAATTAAGCAAAATTATTCTATATAACTACTTTTCAGTAGTTGATTATTTCTTTAAACATTTCATACTTACTAGTATACAAATATTTATTAACCAAGAAAAATTCTAATAAAATAAAGATTTTGATCTTACATGACTATTATAGTTGAAAAAATATTTTAGTATATTTAAACATTATAAAGAGCTATATTGCATTAGCACTTGTACCTCAATTGATATCAAGAAAGTACTTCATTAATAATCAGTTGGTAAATTTGAACGGTATTACAACTATTTTGCATCCTGAGTAAATAAAATAAGTAATTTCGAATTAACTATTTAAGAAGAATTCTCGTTTCTTGATTTTTAATAAAGTGACAAAGATCGTTGTCTAGCTAGACAAGCTATATTGTAAGGATTAAGAACATCTACTTAACTCAAGAAAATTATTATACACTACAGTTACCCTTTAATATTTTTTAAACACATAAAGATACTCATCAATATTACCGTATAAATACGCAATATTTACAAGAAATTAATTGAAAATATATTATATTTTTAATTAATTTCTTATTCGAAAGAAATAAGTAATATCTTAGTAAAAAATTTAAATCATATTAACATAGAAAAATCACTAGACCGTTTCGAATTATTTATTATTTTATAATCTAGGACTTCTAGATAAAATTATTTAATACACACTACTTAAGACTAAACGTATAACACATGCAACAGTTTTCAGTTTTAATATCAGCTTCTTTACAATCGAGAAATATATCTATAAAACATGAATTTTGCTCTAATAAAATAAATAAACAGATTCAGTGTAAATTCAACGAGTAGTCTTGAAAATTATAAATAATCCTTTTAAAATATGCGACAATAAAGAACAAGCCCTATAAAAGTCTTGTAAAACAATAAAATAAAATCATAGTATCGACCATTGTTCAGTTCAAAATAATATTCAATCAAATATTTTGTAATAAATATTAAATTAAAATATAACTGAATAGCTTTTCATTTATCATTCCCTACAATCTTTTTCTCAAACAGGAAAGTAAAATACTATTTAAGTTAAAATAAGTTTACTATTATAGACAATAGTTTTCAAACGATGCTGTCATTTTCTACTTTTAAAAAATTCTGCGCCGCGTAAAAAGAAAATAAGCCAATGAATAATAAAGAAACCTAGTCTCAAATCATGTCCTTAATGAAAAAGTTATACTATTTCACTTATATAGGAGAGAAATCTAATGTAGTACTACAGAAAAACCTATGTTCCATTAGATCAAACATACAGTCACTTACTAACAATTTCAACCCAGCACATAAAGTAAAACTTTTTATCTATATACATGTTTAAAGCTAACAAAAGTTCTTACAATAAACAGTTTATTTTTCTACCATTATCAGTACAACAAAGTAATAACTCCTTACAATACGATTATCATATAAAATAACTACAAGTTTTAAGGAAAAATCTATGAATACTAGAAAATATTTCTTTATCATAATAAATAACATTGTACAATCACGAGGATTGATATACGATGATTAACTACTTATTAATACTAAAATTAATACTCTAGATAACTCCAATGTTTTGTATGTAAATATTATCAATATGGCTCTTAACTTAAAATTCGGAACATTTTAGAACTTCACCGTCTGTATTTTTAAATGAGTCATTTAGTATCGTCACTAAACATTTTCTATTATACAGAAAAATTACAGTATATATTAGTAAGGTTAATAGTTTAAAATTAGTAACTAAAACGGCCTAATCGTATAACCATGCAAATGAAAGTAATTAAAAAATATCAAGAATTTTGTTTCTTCTTTGTTTCTGTAATATAAATAGCTAAATTAGTACAAGTATTTTAGGTTAAGTCCATTATTTTCTTAAATAATTTCTCAAAAAAACTACCTCTATTAGAGATAGAAAACATTTAGCATATATAAATATAAATATTAAAAGTAAAGCAATATAATAAAAAATTAGAGTATTTTAGTGATTACAATCATGATACACTCTAAACAATCTATCTAACTAAATACTATTAACTCACTATGACAAGATTTAAATTAACAATGTTCCTGATATATAACATGATAATAACTATTGTTATAAAAATCTTTACTTAATGCACTACTCACTCAGATATGTCATAAAATCTTACATCCTTCCTTCGTAATATAAGAAAGGAGTGAAATATCTTTAATAAATTAGTTAATATTATTAATGCATAGATTTAAACAAAGCTTTCTAAGCAACTAATATTATTGCTCTAACCTATACAATACTACCTAAATTAATAAATCTGAAATCATGAATGCATTTTAAATTCATGAATAGGATAATCAAGATAGTTTATGACACTGTTTACATATCAGCAAGTATGTGTATTTTACAAATAACATTAAATGTAATATACGCATTTAAAGTCGAAAAATTTTTAGCATTGAGTAATCAACAAATATTAAAGGTAAAAAGACTTTCTAAACAATATAGGTGACAATCTAGTTTTTGCACAGCACACCTTGATCTAAGAATAATACTTTTTTATCATTAAACTAAAATAGTACCTAGCTTACTAAGTTTTTTAGCATGGTATAATTTTTATTTGAAGCTCAGTTAATGTTAATCTAATTAAGATTCTAATTATCATATTTTATTAGTATTTTCCTAATTTGTTGCTAACTTAGATATAATTAGCATTTAATAAAAACTTATTATGTGGAAAAATCAAAAAAAGGTTTCTCACAATATCTATGACGTACTTTAACTGATAATTAAGTAGGAGATGCTAAATATTACTCTATAGAATATTTTCCAGAGAAAATCAGTTATTTAATCTGAATTTTAGAAATCTTACTGATTTGTATATTAATTTCATAAAGAAGTGATTAAGTGGTATTAACAAAAACTTCATGCTCAAAGAGAGAATGTTGCGTAGTTTAATAAAAGTATCAAAAACAGTTTCACATAACTTTTCAAGTTATAGTCCTTCTCGTGGATATTTATCAAATTTGAAAAAATTATATTGAAAATATAGGTATTGATATTGAACTACATATAATATCTTCTAAACTTTTAGTACTAACAAAACTATCTATTAGAATTTCAAGCATATTTAACACTGATAGTATATCTACTATTTTAAACATAGTATCACGCCTAACTGTATTCATTAAATACAGAAATAACAAGAATCTGTACAACATAAAATTTTAGGATAAAACTATACTATGGTACATTGTAGTTTTAAAATTATATGTTCTCACCAGTCGAAATGAGACTTACAAAATAGAAAATTTTAAGTTTTGTACTTTTGAAACTCATATAATATACTAGTATGTTATATACTTTAACAACAGAAAACTAGAAAGTTTCAATCATTTTGTCATATGACGTAAGAAAAATTTATTTTAGCTAAGTAATAAGTTTTAGTAAACTAAACGATAATTTAGCAATAACCATATTATAATCACGCTATTATGAATGAGTCAGAATCTAAGTTTCCAGCACATCTGTATAAAATTATATAACTTTACTACACATTAACATTTTGTGATTTATAGCATTACTATAATCAAGTGTGTAAGTTTTAATATTTTTAGATAACTAAATTTATTTATCAAAACTTTAGATTATGAGATTATTTTCTTAGATAACAAAATGACAAAAATGATTTTGTAATTATAATTCTTTTATCATATAAAAGCTAGTCCTACAAAAAAAGGTAGATCATGTCTAGATTTTTTTGATTCAAAATGACACAACGTGAATGTGTAAGAATTAAAAACCACTAAACTTTCTTAAAATTAAAAGTAAAGTGTAAAATTTTAAATAAGACACAGTAAGCAATTTTCTTACTTCAAAGCGCAGGTAGCTTTTAAATCAGACAACTAGCTCTTGCCAGTGCAAGAATAATTTGTTTCCTGCAGTGTTTTCCTCCAAGACTATCAAACGTAAAAAAACCGATCACCATCCAGAAATCACGATATTAACTCTGATACTAAGAGACATTCTAATCTTTAGTAATATAACTTAATACCTAAAAAAATCCTTACTATGTCATCACGCCTTTAACTACTCAAGATAATTTTAGTATTAGGCAGTTATGCAAAATAACAGTATAGCCACATATCAATAATCAATATCAATCATTTTAGTGAATAATCTATTTTTATATTATTGTATAGCTGAAGGTAAAAAATTAATGATATCGTCAGAGACGTCCAGTGTACTTCTGCATATTATATACACATGCTCATCACTACTATATGTCTCATGCCATTATTATGATATTTATTAAATTATAAATAATGTATTATTAGATTGAATCTTGAGGAAGTATAAGTATTACTATCACGCCACTTCATGCAAGCAGAAACAGAGCTACTTGTCATTCTTATCTTACTGAAACTGATCAAATAAATGATACCTTCACTGAAATACATACCTGGTATAACTTAAAAAAACATGATAAAATATATCTTAAACTATTACATTACTACACTATAGTATAAACAAAAAGGATAATTTTATAAGAAACAGTCAATCATGCTTTTTATCTATTAGCTTTACAAGACCACCTAATCAAACTATCCAATGAATTAATACTAAACTATAATAAATACATACGAAGAATGAACCTTAGTTAGTGATCACACTTTATTCTAGACATCGAATTTCTTTTTTTGAAAGAATAATTATAGATCCAATGAAATATTTTCAACAGAATAAATATTCAACTCAAAAAAATCTTGATAGAAATATAGAATTAATAAAATAAGTAAATTGCAATAGCTTCACAAATCGGCTAACAAATGTAGATTAAGTCTAAATATACTGACACTATCGACAATAGAAGAGTAAGGCGGTAGTTACTAAATTAGTATCATATCATCAAAATATGATACTAATATTCAGTTTATTAATTTAGAAAATATTCAGTATTTCTTCTACACACAAATAAGACGATTCAGTTTATTTGAATAAACTTCAACAGGTATTCTAATACTTATCAAAGTGCTTACACATACGTTATATATTTTCAATACACTAAATATATGATCGAAAATCTACCTATTAAACATATATGAACAATATGAAATACATAATGACTTTACTGTATTAAAATAATAATTGATATATAAAAAATATTATTTTCAAATTTTTTACATGTGTCACCGCTATCTAATCATACATTTCTAAAATAAAAAAGTAATACGGATTTTTCTTAAGTGTTATTATTTATTATTACTGAAATTGTATAAAATAAACTTTACATCTTTATCAATCTGCATTATTTAACTCAGGAAAAAATTTTAGCTAAATTATAATATTATTATTACGTCATAGTTATTTTTAATGCTAAATACATCAATGATCAAAATAGTAATCGCATTCTATTATGCGCACTCCTGACACAACCTGGAAATTACTAAGCATATTTTTTTGAATTCCTATTATATAAAAATTATTTATATTATTAAAATTTATTTCTTCAAAATTTAAAATAGTTATATAATCATTTTACTTTCAAAATTCTTTTTGAGAAAATGCAACATCACACAACCTTTTGTAGATATAAATTAATACATAAATATTTATATACAGTAATTTTCTAGGCATTAACGCTTGTAGATATTAAAAAAGTATTTAATTTATGAGAAATTGCGCAACTGATCTTTTTTATAGAAATTTATTATTGTGAAAATAGATAAAATTACTACGTGTAAAAAATAAATAAGTTCTAAAAATATGTTGTATGAAATCATTTTTTTAATTTAGATACCATGAAATTAAAAATGATAACCTGTCTAAAAGTTACAGGTGTTTAATCTATTATTTACTTAATTAATTAATTTTATAATATTACATAAATCAACTTTATAAATATAAATAATAATTAAGGTAAATTTTATTTTATTTTATTTTATAATTAATATATAACTATTAACTAAAAGGTATTAATAATAATGAATAATGATTCATATTTGATAATTTAATTGAATTTAAAAACGTATTTTAAAAAATAAAATATGAAACTAAATATTGCTTGTATTTAATAATAAACGGTTATATTTAATTTATAGTTATATATAAATACATCATACTTAAATTTACTAAAATAAAATAATAACAATTCAATATTATATTATAATAATAAATTTTATTTTTTAAAAAATTAAAATTTATGTAAATTTTACAGATCTATTAAATATTATAAAAAATGCATCAAAAGTAATAAAATGAAAAATATAATTATAAATAAATTAAGATAAATATAAATTTTTATATTATGATTTAAAATAAACTTTCATTTTAATCTAAATGTTAATCTAAAAAAATAAAAGAGTGAAGGAGTTAATTATCACTTAAAATATTATTTATTCTATATTATTAATTAATATAAAATATCTTAATAAATTATGAATAATGTATATTAAGTATTAAAAAGACTAAATAAATCTTATTGTTGAGAAATAATATATATACTAATATCAATCTAAATAAAAAATTATCTTATTTTTTATTGATATATCTTTAGATGCTCATATTGAGCATTAATAATAAATAAAGATAACATTTATTAATCCCATCCACTAAAACCAATTTTTTAGCTTAAATCATATTAAAATCAATAATTGTAAATTAATATTTTAATCATTATACATCTAGATGCTAGACCTAAAACTCTCTGGGTATTTTTGTAAAAAAATTCATAATTACATCTATTAACACCCTGAATTAAAATGATCTATTACACTATGTTATTTAGAAAAAATAATTAAATGATGATGAATATATAAATTTATAAAACAATAATGAAAATAGAAAAAAGTTTAAATATTTTTGTAAATGCACTACTATTTTAAAATAATAATAATTGATTTTATTTATTTAATTTTTAAAAAATTAATGATGTTGAAATATAATATAACACATAATAAGATTGATTCTATTATGTTAATTATATTTATTTTAAAAAAATAAATTAAAAATCTATTTATGCAAAAATAATTGATATGAATTTGATACTTCAACAAGATTATTATTTTATATTTTAAAAACGAACCTTCATTAACTACAAAAGAATAAGTGTAATGTTAAGAATTTGATAGAAAAAATATTAATTGATTTTTTTAACCTTATATCCTTTTCATCTTTCTCTACCTAAAAACTAGATACTCAGATATAATCATGTAAAATTTGTCTACTTTATAAAGTAGAAAGGAGAAGTTACATGTCGATTGCAATTAATTCATTAATAAGTGATAGCATTAATTTTTTTAAAAATCAATTAGTTGATATTCTTACACTTGTGTTCTTAGCAACCGCTACAAGTGTTGTTATTTATTCTATTATGATCCCAAATACATTAATGATATCAGTACTATTTAATGCTCAAGCTACACTTATAGATGCTGGTAGCTCAGGTTTGCAAGACTGGGTACAAAGTCTTTCTGAAGAAGATAAAAGTAATATCTTACGTGTTTCATTTGGTTTGATCTTTTCTATTATTGTTGGTAGTTTAATTCTCATATGCGGTATACTATCTTATATGTTTAGATTATCACATGGTGAAAAGATAACAGGAATTCAAGCTCTTTTAGCTTCATCATCTAAAGCTCCGTCTATGTTATTGCTGTTAATTGTTTGTTCTTTATTAGTGCAACTTGGTATTACTATCATGGTATTACCTGGAATTTTACTTGCAATTGGTTTTTCTTTAGCACCAGCTATCCTTATGCGTGAAAACACTAACCCTTTTAGTGCAATGAGTAAAAGTTGGAGTATAGCCTATAATAATTGGCGTTCAGTATTACCAATGGTTTTAATATGGATGACATCACAAATTCTCATAAGCTTATTTTTGAATAGTCTTAACTTAAATCATATTATTAACAATGGTCTCTCATTTTTACTTAATAATATGATTTCTGCATTTGCTTTTATTTATTTTTATCGTCTTCATATGTTAATTATTAATGTTACTAATAAAAATTAACAAACCAAATCAAATATATCAAACCTACATGTGTATAGTAGATATAAAAGATCGCATTTTATTATCTAATATCTCACAACTTTAAATATAAAATTTAAAGCGTATTTAGCTTTTATCTGTATAAAAAGAAGGGAAGAAATGCTAAAATGTCTTACTAAAACAAGTGTTAAAAAACTTCTTGTACTTTTACATTAAGCGATATTTTAGCTAATTTCATGTATTTTCCAAGACAAACTTTTATAAAATAAATTACAAATATAAAGTAATAAAATGTCAACATTTTAACGATGAATATTAGCATCTAATAGTCATTATTTATGCATACCCTAGCTACATAATAATAATCTACCAATACATACTTCGTGAAAAAAATTATTTTCATGCACACTAAACTAACGATTATGACACCTTTTCTATTTGTAATATCACTTTTTCGCGAAAAGAATGAGATAAGATAATAAAATTCAGTTAATATATTATATAATATATCCTTTAATAATAAAAATCTTTCTATTTTTTATACTAGTTCTAGTAATTTGGATTTTGTTTCTGACAACTAAAAATGTATTTTAAAAAATTTAAAAAATAATATAAAATATTTTTACTCAAATATCATTAAATACATCACTAATTGAGCACTATGTTTAAATACATATGTATGATACATACAATATATCACACACATTTATTTCCGGAGACATATTACTTTTATTCTTCCGTAAAACTATTTTATTGTATTAAAATATTTTTTTGACTCTTATCACTGCTGTCATTATTTTCTTTTTGAAAGAAAGTATTAACAAACATTTTAAAATAATCAATCAGCTTTAAGAGGTTCTTGCATATTAATTTTTAATTTATAACTTAACATTTATGTTCTTGATTTTAAGAAAGAAAATACTTCATAGGATTTGAAGTAAATTATATATCTTTTGAAGATTTATTTTTTTGACTGTAAATTAAATATAGTAAAAATAAATATTAGCTGAAACGTATCCGTTATCACCCAAACAATTAATTGATTTTTCTATAAAAAAATCTGACTCAAATTTTTTATCTATCCTTGAATAAAATCAATTAAGCTTATATTTTAACTATTTGAAAAATATCACTTAAAAAACACTAAAATCATTCTGAATACAATTCATAACTGAGTCAGAAACAACATATACGAAGTATTTAGGTTAATCATCTGAAGATCTATATAAATTATTCTTTTAGGCGTTGGTTTTAAAAAAGTTAATACTAAAGTGAAATAATAAATTTATACTCTTTTAATAAATTAACAATCCTTATCTTCAATATCAAAATCATCTTTACGTATAAATATCTAAAATAGTAAACAAGTCTAAAATAATTTTATTAAAAATTTATCGCTAAATATACTTGATATTTTGCAATGATCAATTCAACTACAAAATAGAAAACAAATAAAACATATCTTATAAAAGATTCACAGTTACACTGATATATTGCAAATATATTGCAGAAACGTGCTAATAACTTATGTTTCAACAATAAACAGACTACTTCATGCAAGGATTAAAATATTACTGGAAAATTATTGAAGATACTCAATTTTTCAAATATCTAATTCAGAAACATTGAAATTAAGTGATGTAGTTTTGTCTAATTATTATATCACTTAGTTTAAGCTACTATCTATGCTTATCAAAACCCTGAAAAAATAAAAAAAATATATAGCATACTGAAAATATGAAGTGACTGATTAGAGTTAATATAATATTATTCTATTCGCAGAATTCTTTAACGTTATGATCAAATTTATAAATCTAATCACTCATAAATTTTATAAAATATAATAATACGCGTATTCAGCTCAGTTGCAATGATAAAAAAATAAAAATGTTATCTAATTTTATAATAATTTTAATAATGCGATTTTTTAATATCTATTAAACATAAGAATAATATACTAAATAAATATTATCATTACAAATAATAATCATATGACAAATACCAAAAAACACTTCATGACATCAATAATATAAAAGTATTACAACTAACATCACAGTTAAAATATCGACTTTACTCATCAAGTCAGGAAAAAATCAGTATTTTAACAAAATCTTAAAAAACTATAGCACTTGTAAATTTTTCCTATCGAATTTAACAGATAGTAAAGTTAATCTTATTTTATAAATCTAATATAATTTACCGAAATAAAATTTTGGCTCGTATCTCATATCGAAAACTAATGAGTGATTAAATCACTATACTATAAATTCTATGATTTACACTCATTATTATAATCAGTGACCACAGAAAATTTTATCTGATTACTCGACAACCTGTCCATAACTAAATCACTAACAAGCTCTATGACTAAAATTATAATTAACTATTTTAATGTAAAATAAAACATAAAAAAGTTAGGATACAAATACGTAAATAAATAATACCATTTATACCTATTAGTTTAACGTATGAAAATATTGACAGATCAAATAATGATAGAAATAGATAATCTCACCTTAATTTTTAAGTTTAAACCAAGTAAAATATATAAATAATATTTTTAATCGAGTATATTAAAAATATATTTGAATATTATCAAATAAAATTTCTATATATCAGTAAATTTCATAAATTTCATTATTATATATCTTGAGTTTTGATAATGCTTTATCTTTAAAATTAAGGTAAAATATAATTAGTAATAAATATTTTTTTTAAAAAATTCACACGTAGTATAAAATTAGTTAAACTACATACTATTTTATGTATACCTTGGTATTGACTGTTATGAAACAAATTATTGATTTTATTCCGTTAGTTATTTTTTTTATTGTTTATAAAAGTTATGATGTTTTTTATGCAAGCGGCGTTTTACTAATCACGACTCCACTTGCCTTATTTGCTACCTATGTGATTTATAAAAAAGTTGAAGCAGTCGCTAAAATAGCATGTATTATTGTGATGTTTTTCACGTCTTTAACATTAATTTTTCACAGTGATATTTTTATTAAATGGAAAGTTACTATTATCTATACATTATTTGCGTTAATATTACTGTTCAGTCAATTTTGCACAAAAAAACCACTCATGCAAAGAATTTTAGGTCATCATCAAGAAATTAAACTTCTAGATAGTAATTGGGCTAAATTAAATAGTGCATGGGCAATATTTTTTACTATTTGCGCTGTGTCTAACATCTATATTGCATTTTGGTTACCTCTAGATACCTGGATAAATTTTAAAGTATTTGGTTTAACCACGGCAACCTTACTTTTTACAATATTAAGTATTGTATACATCTATAAAAATACGTCCAAAAAGAAAGCTAACGAAAAGAAAAACAAGCCTTCAGAATAATACTTTATACTTTTATTCAAATAACAAATTCCTTAACTTTATACTAATAAATCAGTAAGTTATGATATTAATCTAATAAATATATACGCAAAACTCAAAATCTATTTCATTCAAAACTGTAGAAAATAAAATACATATACTTTTATACGATATAATTTAAAATACATTTTACTTAAAAAGTATTTTTATAAATTGTATTAGGATTATATAGAAACTACATAATTCGTCTTATCATTTTTGTTAGTATATTCTTCTGCATAAAGTCTGAAACAGAATATATCAAGCAAAATACTAGAGAGAACCTACTTATTTAAAGTAATATATAAAATATAAATAAATTCTCCCAGAAATAATCATCTGAGTTATATGAAAATGTTATCAGTCAATAAAAATCATACTAATCAAAATCTTATTTTACTCATTATATGAATTTAAAATGTATCTTTTAAATAAAAGAATGATTTTATCATAAATATAAAAGACATTGTATGATATAATTATACTTAACATTTATGCACTATTACACTGCATTTGATCCTTAAATATATATGTGAATCACACTATTTTCTGAACACCATGTGTAATATATATTCATATATATCATTAAACCACTCGGAATATTTTAGATATATTCTGTTGATTTTTATTATGCTGAGCAGAGATGTATTTCGAATCATTATAATAAATTGATAATTTTATAGTAGGATAATCACTGATAACATACTTCATTATTACTAGTATTACAATACTAGTTTATGCTTGATTTAAATTAAAACATCATTGTATTTTAACAAAGAGTTAAATATGGAATTCCCAAATAACGAATTAGTTTTACGTACACTAGCAATGCCTGCTGATACCAATGCTAATGGTGATATTTTTGGTGATTGGTTGATGTCTCAAATGGATATTGGCGGCGCTATTTTAGAAAAAAAAATTGCTTTAGGACGTGCTGTAACCGTTGAAGTTAACGGACTTAAGTTTCAAAAACCTGTTTCTGTTGGTGATGTAATGTACTGTTATGCTTACTGTTTAAAGACAGAAAAAAGTTCTATGACAATTAATATAAAATATGGGTTAGGAAAATTGCCACTCAACCAGTTGGTCAACATTACCTTTCTATAAATGCTGTTTTTGCTTATATTGGCTGTTAATGCCAATAATACAGCACGAGAAATTCCTAAAGAAAAACAACACTTTGAATTATAAAAACTAGATCATCTTATTATTAGCTGTATCTATAAAAAAGATTTCAGAAAAATAATTGCTATCTTTCAAAGATCAACGTTAATTTAGCAGTATAAAAATATAACGTGTAAATGAAAGATTAACTTCATAATAGGTAATTAAAGAAATTACATTTAAATGAAATTATAGTCACATAACTTTTCTATGTTTATGCAGACTTTTAATAATGTATTGTACACTTAATATTGCATGTAAACATGCATTATCTGAGAGCTTATTAAACTAAATATTAGTTTAATAATGCATCTTCATTAAAATGATATATATTTTAACATAATTTTTAACTAATTAATACATAGTAAGTGCTACATAAATTCAATGTTGGTTGATACATTATTTATTGCTATAATATTTTACTAAAATAGCTCACATTGAGATCGTCTAATAATTTTCAACCATGTTTTAAATTGCTTCAGATTCATTATCTTAAATTTACTTTTAATTTTACGTTGCTTTTATTTTTTAAGTTTTCTTTATTTTTCTCTTAATTTTTGAAGTTCATCAACCTCTAATTTACTAAAAGATGTAATGCACGTACAATAATAATCTTTTTCTGAATTTTATTGTGATTATAATTATGTATAACTAGCGTGGTTTATAAAATAATTCTTATTGTGAGTTATGAAAATATTTAATCTTATTTCATATTGCCTTGAATGGTTTAAGGTTATGGATGAAATCTGAAAAACAATATAGTTATGCAGATTTCATCCATAACCTTAAACCATTCAAGGCAATACCGAGCAGAATTAAATATTCTACATACAATATATAAAAACCTTGTTTATAAAATAATATTACACTAATGAAGTTAATAATTACCCATAAAATCCAATTTTCAACATACTTTCTCGTCATTAGTATCATTGCAACGACAGATAAAACAGTCATGGTTGCATCCCAGAATGGAAATGCATCAAGTTCTAATACAGGCATGATTAGTTGCACCCCAAATATATTTAATATTTTAATAATCCACGTTGCTAATATGCGAAAAATAGTTTCTATATTCAAAGTTATGTAAATAATAACTAAGCTTGACACTACTGAAATACTAACTGCTTGAGGAAAGCTTAACCAACGAATTTTTAGTTTAGTATTTTGATTTTTTTTAACTCTACTCCATACATACCAGCCATAAATATTGATAATAAAAAAGAAAATTTGTAATAATAAATTCGCATATAGCTGCATGTGGAAAAATATAATACCAAATAACGTAACGTTTATCAAACCAAATAAATAATTAATCGCTTTTTCAAAGCTAGCAAAAAGCATACACAATAAACCAGAAATAGCACTAACCACTTCAAGATATGATAGTTGGTAATTTACATTTCCTAAAGAAATATTCACTAATATATGCTTTATGCTAAAAAAATCCATCTCAAAATCCCTTTAATAATTTACAATATATATTTAATAAAAAAATATATAGCATACAATCTCAATCTCTTCTATTTTAAAGACTATAAATATTATCTGCGATAACGATAAAAGAAATACTATATAAATAAACTAAATATATTCATTAATACACTTCTCACAACTACTCCTTGCATTCGTAAAGATTTTCCAGATAATCTAATCCAAATTCGATAATCTCATATTTAGAGTTTATTTTTAAGCATAAAGTCTATAAATTTTTATTAGCGATATTATAATTCCCAATTCTAATATATATAGTAAATATTTCACTGTATAAATTAAGATGAATTAATAGAATATTTTCGTACACAGATTATTATCTGTATAAAATAAAAATAATCAAATCATATTTTTCTCTAAAATCTTCCTGCATATCTTAATCATAATGTTATAAAGTAGAATGATAATATTTACTATAATACAGTATGCAACCTCCAAAACGTTTTTATTTTTCATCATAACTTTTTCTATATAGTATGCGTGTTGTTTGATGCTTTATTGCATGAATAATCACGAAAGTATTTTAATCTTTTCTAATGATTGTAATATCGATATTAAACAAGTATATTGTAATTTTTTTATCAAAAGTGACTATACTTTAACGAGTTTTTTAAAACGTAATAATACGCACAAATATCATACTTACTGAGTACTGTACTGGTAAATACGTTTTACTTGTCATTCATTATAAAATATATAAAAATCAAAACCTATCTAATTATTTGTTCTAAAAGGGTATAAATTTTATCTTCTAATTAACAAAATTTAGTTTATTAAAAATTCTTTTACTGATGCAATGGTATCGAATTTTCTCATTTTAAAATAATAAATGAAATTATTATATTAAAAAAACCTAAATAAATTCTCAGCTTAAAAATTAAGTTTTATAAGTCAACTAATTTCATGACATTAATTATCGCGTATCATAATTCAAACTATCAACAAGAGAAAATTTATAAAATAAATATAAAATAGTATATAAATTAATATATGGCTGACGTATTAATACATTAATTATATTCACGTATATCAATTATTAGATTATACTAGTTAAATGATTCATCACTAGTTATTAGTTGTGTATATGATTATATTGAGACTTATTTAGTCATTTTTGTAGAAAAATTCTCAGATTATACCAATACCACATCTTATTAAGCTGAATTGAAATAAACAATAAATTTAACGCTCTTATTGCGAAGTTTTTGATGTTTCTGACATTTTTTAATGTATACATTGAGTTATATGGTATTATCAGTATTTTAGACAACGGTAAAATCACACGATAAAATTTTATCACAAAAAAATAAATATAATAAAGTGAATTTTCAAATTCATTTTACCCTCATTTCCGAAATAATATAGAAGATAACTTAAAACTTAATAAAATAATCTTTTAACAGGAATGTTTGACATTCAAGACAATCATTTAATCAATACACACTAAGCACAGTATTAAATCAGTGATAACAGTATATACGAAATCACATTCATCACTAAAAAATATAATAATTCTCTAGATGAATCTCTATTTATTGATATGTTAAAAAACAGTTCATACAAGTTCTCTCAAACTTATTAAACTTATCTGAAGTAAAATTTAAAATTGAGTGATGCTTACATGACTGAGCATTGATAATATTACGCTTTCTAGCGTACTGTTAATAGTTATTTAATTAATCTAATAATAAGATTCGTGATGCTGATCATTCATATCAATATCAAATTCAACTAAATTAATTATTCTTTATAAGTTATTCTTGCTAAATAAAGATATTTTAAAAGACTTATTAATACAATCGTATTTATACAATAACATTTTTTGATAATATGAAAAAAATCAACAAATCTCCTGTTAAATTAGTATTTGCATTAAGTTAGTTTTCTTAATGATCTTCGGCTATATTTATCAATAAGATCTCATCATACTTATAGCACCCACTCTCGAAAAAAACTGTCCAACAATAGTTCTTAAGAAGTTATTAACTAGATATTTTTTAAAATATTATAAATAAAGTTTACGAAAATTCAGAAATTATTTTTTCCATCATCTTAGTATTTACAAGATAAACTACATCTTCAATTATAATCTCATATACATCTTTCTAAGATAGAATCATTATAACTTGTAGTACCTAGTATATCTTACGGTCTTTCTTTAATTAGTGAATTTGATTTCTAATGTACTACTATTAAAGTAGTTTTTTGTTGTTCATATCTTAATAAAATAAAAATCTCTAACATAGGAATTCAAAACATTCATCATTTTTATACAATCAAAACAGTCTTAATGGAAAACGGTAAAATAATACAGACTCTTAATGTTTCAGACAGAATGATAATATTATTGTATTGATTATATTCATCAGACTGATTAATATTATAAATCTTTAAAAAGTGAAAAAATGTTATTGATATTAAAATAAAAATATTTTATTTTAAACGAGATTATTATTAAAATTAGTTTAATTTCTCTGAAAAAAATTATATTATGAATTATATTTTATAAAAATATTACCATACAATAAATACAGTATTGTTCTTTTTAGTTTAAAATACTTAATTACTAACTAAATACTCTTGTATTAAAACACAATAAATGTATTTTCTTTACAGAGTATTATCAATATTATTGATCATTATTAAAAATGAACAAGTGTTTTGAAAGTACAATATTTATTCAACAAAATTTAGTAACAATCAGACATATATTAAATACATTATTATATAATTATTTTTCAGAAAAATTCTTTATTTACTTAATAGTTTTTAAAAAATGATAATAACAAATTATTCTTCTTCATTCTCTCTTTAAGAAAAATTGTTATCCACTACCATTATTTTAAAATTTTTCTTTCATATAAAGTAAAAAAATAACGTCTGACTGAACCAGCTGTCTTACTAATTATAAACTTTATAAAATTAGATAAAGAGTGATGAGTTAAAATTCGTTATATTGCTTATAAATTAATATTATTAAATATACTATGGGGACATTAGTAAATCTCAAAAGAACAAAATTCATTCATCTCCTTACTCGACATACGTAATACCAAGTAAGGTATTAAATGATAAGATAATTGATGCTATTAATTAAACTTACAAACCTATTAATCTATATTTCAATAGAGAATGATTGCAGAATAGCTATCTGACGCTACTTTAAGATAAGTACAATTAATTAAAAATCTATAATTTTCAGAGAAATAAATAAATTTAAACTTTAGAAAACAGACTATATCAAAAACTGAGATAAGATATTACTTCTTATACTCAAATTTTAAAAATACTATCCACCTATTTAAAATAATATATCATTATAAATATGACAGACAAGCAATTTCAACATATAACTGTACTTCTGCATGAAGCAGTCAATAGTTTACATATTAAGCCAAATGGTATCTATATTGATGGAACCTTCGGACGAGGTGGTCATTCAAAATTAATTTTAAGTCAACTCAATGCAAGCGGTCGTCTTATAGCTATCGACAGAGACCCAGAAGCTATTCAAGCTGCAAAATCAATTAATGACCCAAGATTTAAAATTAAATATGGATCTTTTTCTAAAATTTCTCAATATGTTGAAGAAGAAAGGTTAACTGGAAACATTAATGGTGTATTGTTAGATTTAGGAGTATCTTCGCCTCAATTAGATAACCCAGAGCGTGGTTTTTCATTTATGCGTGATGGTCAATTAGATATGCGCATGGACATACAAAAAGGTGAATCAGCGCAACAATGGTTAATGAATGCAAAAACAGATGATATTATATGGGTATTAAAAACATTTGGGGAAGAGCGTTTTGCAAAACGTATTGCCAGAGCAATTGTCAAACGTAATCATAATGCAAAAGAAACACCTTTAACTCGCACTTATCAGCTAGCAGAGTTAATTGCTAAAGTAACTCCGTTAAAAAAATATTATAAACATCCAGCAACGAGAAGTTTTCAAGCAATACGTATTTATATCAATAACGAATTAGAAGAAATTAAGAAAGTATTACATGGAACAATGTCAGTTTTAGCACCATCAGGGCGATTATCAGTAATTAGTTTTCATTCATTAGAAGATAGACTTGTTAAACAATTTATTCGTCAAAATAGTAAAGAATTAAGCATTCCAATAAGAATGCCTTTAACTGACGTTCAAATACGCAATCGTGGTGCTATAAAGCTTCGAGGAGCTGGTAGGATAAAACCTTCTAAAATAGAAATGCTCAACAATCCTAGAGCACGTAGCTCAATACTTCGCTTTGCACAAAGGATAGAATAATGATATTTCGTACAAAATATAGCCTTATAAAAGTTATTGGTCGTGATCTGTTCCACTATGATATAATTCCATTGATTGCGCTTTCTGCTATTATCATTAGCGCAATTTTTGTGGTCTTCACTACTCATGAAACACGCTTATTAACTGCAAAACAAGATAAGTTATATGAAGAAAAAGATTCTCTGGATATTGAATGGCGCAATTTGATTCTTGAAGAAAATGCATTATTCAGTCATAGCCGAGTAGATCGTGTATTGGCTGATAAGTTACAGATGGTTCATATTGATCCTTCTCAAGAAAACATTATTATATCTAAGCGTTAGATAAGGTTTGGAATGAACGTAGTTAAAATAACCAAAGTAGCTAAAAACAAGAAAAAAAAAGAAAATACAAACTTTGTAATTTGGCGATTTAATTTATTGTGTGGTGGCATCTTATTAGCATTAGCCTGGCTATTAATATGTATAGCTTATTTACAAATTATTTCGCCGGAAAAGTTAGTTCAAGAAAGTGATATGCGCTCTCTTCGTATTCAAGAAGTGTTTACTACACGTGGCATGATAAGTGACAGAGAAGGTCGTAAATTAGCTGTAAGCATTCCCGTCAATGCTATCTGGGCCGATCCAAAAGTCGTATGTAAAAAAAACAGCTTTAGTTCTAATAAATACTGGAAGGCACTTGCTGATGCACTTCAAATTCCACTTAAAGAAATTCATAAAAAGATATTAGCTAACCAAAAAAGTCGTTTTGTTTACCTTGCGCGCCAGGTAACCCCAACAATCAGTGAATATATTTCAAAATTGAAGATACCTGGTATTTATCTGAGCAAAGAATCTCGTCGTTACTATCCATCTGGATCAGTAACTGCGCATTTGATTGGGATAACTAATATTGATGGAGATGGTATCGAAGGCATTGAAACAAGCTTCGATCGTTGGTTAAAGGGCTCCCCAGGTGAACGCACTGTACGTAAAGATCGCAATGGTAAAGTTATAGAGACAGTCACATCTATAGATAGTCAAGCAGCAAATAACTTAGTTTTAAGTATTGATGAACGCATTCAGTCAAATGTTTATCGTGAATTAACTAAAGGTGTGATAAAAAATAAAGCTGAATCAGGTGTTGCTATTGTAGTAGATGTGGCAACAGGTGAAATTTTAGCAATGGCAAATAGCCCATCCTATAATCCAAATAATTTAGCTGGTACACCAATAGATTCTATGCGTAACCGAGCTATCACAGATATTTTTGAGCCAGGTTCCACGGTTAAACCAATTGTTATTATAACTGCTCTTTATAATCATATTGTTGAAGAACATACCTTATTGAATACCACTCCATATCGAGTAAATGGACACAAAATTACAGATGTGTCTCACTACTCTAAATTATCTATTACTGGTATTTTACAAAAATCAAGTAACGTAGGTGTATCAAAACTTGCATTAGCAATGCCTGCTAAAACTCTGGTAAACGCATATAGTCGGTTTGGATTTGGTCAACCCACTAATTTAGGATTGGTCGGTGAAAGCAGTGGTATCTTTCCAAGTAAAAAAATACAGTGGTCTAATTTAGACAAAGCTACATTTTCTTTCGGGTACGGCCAAATGGTCACACCATTACAATTAGCCCGTGCATATGCAACTATTGGTAGCTTTGGAATTTATCGCCCACTCTCAATTACTAAAATTGATCCTCCTGTTCCAGGAACTAGAGTTTTCCCTAAAAAAATAATACAAACAGTTGTTCATATGATGGAAAGTGTTACTTTACCAGGAGGCGGGGGAGTACGTGCAGCCATTAAAGGCTATCGTATTGCAGTAAAAACAGGTACAGCTAAGAAAGTAGGAGCAGAAGGAAAGTATATTAATCAATATATTGCTTATACCGTAGGTATTGCACCTGCGAGCAATCCACGCTATTCGCTGGTTGTTCTGATTAATGATCCTAAAACAGGTCAATATTACGGTGGCACAGTATCTGCTCCAATATTCAGTGCAATCATGGGAGATATTTTACGCATAATGAACATTAAGCCTGATGCATTACAAAACACTAATAAAACATCATGATCAAAAAAGAGGTTACACGTGACAGATCGTAATCTTGCTGATCTTTTAGCACCCTTTGGAATTAGTACAAAAGATATATTATTACGTGAAATGATAATAGATAGTCGTAAAACTACAAAAAATGATCTTTTTATCGCCATCAAAGGGCATAAATCTAATGGATTACAATATATTTCTCATGCTATCAATCGCGGTGTTTCTGCTGTAATTGCCGAGACTAAAGATAAAACGAAAGATGGTACAATCAGCTATATTAATGGTATTCCGATTATTTACTTGTATTCTCTTAACCATCGTCTTTCTTCGTTAGCGGGTAAATTTTATCAGAACCCAGCAAGAAAAATGAAACTTACAGGAGTCACAGGTACAAACGGTAAAACCACTACAACACATTTAATAGCAAAATTGGCAAAAGGGTTAGGTGAAATCAGCGCAGTAATGGGAACAATAGGAAATGGATTACTTGGACAGATTACTTCCAGTGAAAACACCACCAGTTCAGCAGTCAATATTCAAGCCGAATTATACCAGTTACTAAAACACAAAGTAACACTAACTGCAATAGAAGTTTCTTCTCACGGATTAGTGCAAAACCGTGTTTCAGCTTTACCGTTTAACTCAGTAATATTTACTAATTTAAGTCATGATCACTTAGACTATCACGGTGATATGAAAAACTATGAAGCTGCTAAATGGTTGCTATTTTCAACACATCAAACAAAAACAAAAATCATAAATGCAGATGATGATATTGGCTTAAAATGGTTACATAAGTTACCAACAGCTTGTGCAGTATCGATAAAAAAACATATCTCCAATCACTGGGAAGGTCCATGGTTGAAAGCTTCAACAATTCATTATCATGACCATGGGGCCACTATTCATTTTAACTCATCATGGGGAGGGGGAACGTTAGATAGCCCACTTATAGGAAGATTTAATGCTAGCAACTTACTATTAGCCATGGCAAGCTTACTAATGATGAATTATCCGTTAGAGAAAGTATTAACCTCATCAAAATTTCTGTCGCCAGTATGTGGTCGAATGGAAAGATTTCATGTACCGAATAAACCTACCGTAGTGATTGATTACGCACATACTCCTGACGCACTTGAACAAGCGCTATCCATGGCTCGTTTAAACTGTAAACGGCTATTATTATGTATTTTTGGTTGTGGAGGGGAGCGTGATAAAAAGAAACGTCCATTAATGGGAAGAATAGCAGAAAAATGGGCGAATAAAATTATACTTACGAATGATAACCCCCGTAGCGAAAAACCATTAGACATTATTAATGATATCATATCAGGTATTGTAGATGCTAGTTATGTGTTAGTCATTCCTAACCGATCAGAGGCAATAAAAACTACCATTTTGCAGGCAGGGGCTGATGATCTTATCCTTATTGCAGGTAAAGGTCATGAAAATTATCAAATTATTGGTAATCGCCGTTTATACCATTCAGATAGGTTTATAGTTACACGTTTACTGAGGATAACAGCATGATTCCTCTAACATGTACTCAGTTAGCTCAAATAACTACTGGACATATCTTTAATCTCAGCAATTTTGATTCTAAAACACTTATATTAAATCAAGTCAGCACAGATAGTCGAAAAATTAGTGGTAATTGTCTATTTATTGCATTAAAAGGAAAGCGTTTTGATGCCCATGATTTTCTTTTTTCTGTCATCCAAAATGGAGCTACTGCTCTCTTAAGTGAACGAAAAATAGCGACTACTTGTCCGCAAGTTATTGTCAATAACACTTATGTAGCAATGGGAAAACTCGCTGCATGGGTTCGTGAACAAAGCCAAGCAAAAATAATCGGTTTAACTGGATCTGCTGGAAAAACATCTGTTAAAGAACTCACAGCGTCAATTTTATCTCAACGAGGCAAAACTCTTTATACATCTGGTAACCTAAATAATGCTATTGGTGTGCCGTTAACTCTATTGAGATTAACTCATGAACATAATTATGCTGTAATTGAAATGGGTGCAAATCACCCTAACGACATTGCCTACACAACAAATATTGTTAAACCACAAGTTTCTTTAGTAAATAATTTATTTTCGGCACATCTAGCGGGGTTTGGTTCACTAGAAGGGGTTGCTCTGGAAAAAGGAAAAATTTACCAAGGATTATCTGAAAAAAGCATTGGAATCATAAACCTTGATAGTTATTCATCTCGATGGGTATTTAGGTCACAACAAAAAATCTTATTTTACTCTATGACTCCTCAAAAAAAAGCAGATTTTTATCCATTAAATATTAAAATTCAACCACTTTCAACAAATTTTAGATTACATACACCTCTTGGAGAGATTGATATTACATTACTGCTTCCTGGAATTCATAATATTGCTAATGCGTTAGCTGCAAGTGCACTTTCTATTTCAGTTGGTGCAACATTAGAAGATATCCGTAAAGGATTAGTAATAACAAAAACTATACCAGGGCGTTTATTTCCCTTGCAATTGAGTAAATATAAAATATTACTAGATGACACCTATAACGCAAACGATGGCTCAATGATGGCGGCAATTAACGTTTTAACGAAAATGCCCGGCTATCGAATTTTAGTAACTGGTAATATAAATGAACTAGGTGATTACGCAAAAAAATATCATCAACTTATAGGTATAGCAGCAAAAAATTCAGGTGTAGATAAAGTACTAAGTGTAGGAAATTTAAGTAAAATAATCAGTAAATTTAGCGAATGTGGTGAACATTTTGAATTTAAAAAAAATTTATTAAGCCGACTAATTGTGCTAATCCAACAAAATTCTGTTGTTTCTATTTTAGTTAAAGGTTCACGCAGCTCCACAATGGAAGATGTTGTGAATGAATTGAAGGAGTACTTTGTATGTTAATTTGGCTTTCTGAAATATTAGCGCATTATTTTTCTGTCTTTCACGTTTTTTCATATTTGACACTTAGAGCGATTATCAGCTTGTTAACAGCGCTAGCAATCTCTTTATGGATGGGGCCGTATTTAATTAACTACTTACACAAAATGCAAATTAATCAAGTGGTACGTAACCAAGGTCCTGAATCACATTTTAATAAATGCGGTACCCCGACCATGGGGGGGTTACTAATCCTGTCTTCAATCTGTGTATCAGCATTACTTTGGTTACGTTTAGATAACCCTTATGTTTGGTGCGTCTTATTAGTTCTTTTAGGATATGGGGTTATTGGTTTTATAGATGATAATCGTAAAGTTATGAGAAGAAATACACATGGCTTGACTGCTCGTTGGAAGTATTTCTGGCAGTCACTTATTGCTTTACTTATTGCATATACAATGTACTCAGTTTCTCAAGACGCATCAGAAACACAACTAGTTGTGCCATTCTTCAAAAATATTATGCCTCAATTAGGTATATTTTACATTCTTTTAGCTTATTTTGTTATTGTCGGGACGAGTAATGCTGTAAATCTTACAGACGGTCTTGACGGTTTAGCAATTATGTCCACTGTATTCGTCTCAGCAGGTTTTTCACTAGTTGCATGGGCAACAGGTAATCTTAAGTTCTCTAAATATTTGCATATTCCATTTTTACCATATGCAAGTGAACTAGTTATTGTATGTACTATCATTGTTGGTGCGGGCTTAGGTTTTCTCTGGTTTAACACGTATCCAGCTCAAGTTTTTATGGGAGATGTTGGCTCCCTTTCATTAGGTGGAGCACTAGGTATGATCGCTGTTTTATTACGACAAGAATTCTTATTAATGATTATGGGAGGGTTGTTTGTCATTGAAACATTATCCGTGATTCTGCAAGTTAGCGCGTTTAAATTGAAAGGAAAGCGTATATTTCGTATGGCGCCGATTCACCATCACTATGAATTAAAAGGTTGGCCAGAACCACGTGTTATTGTACGTTTTTGGATCATTTCTTTAATGCTTGTTCTCATCGGACTGGTAACATTAAAGGTACGTTAAAATGACAGATTATCGGAGTAACCAGTATCAGGGTAAAAAAATAGTTATTATTGGACTTGGGTTAACTGGACTTTCCTGTGTTTATTTTTTTCTATCACGCGGAATTATTCCTCGCGTGATGGATACGCGCTCTTCACCAGAAAATCTAAAAAAACTACCTAACAATATTCAATATTATTTGGGTGGTTTAAATAGGGAATGGTTAAGAGAATCTAATCTTATTGTTGTAAGTCCTAGTATTGCATTATCAACACCTGAGCTACATCAAGCATCAATAAATGGAACTGAGATAGTTGGTGATATTGAGTTATTTTGCCGTGAAATTAACGTTCCAGTGATTGCAATTACCGGCTCTAATGGAAAAAGTATGGTCACTTCATTAGTTAGTCATATGGCTAAAAAATCTGGGATATCTGTTGGAGTTGGTGGCAATATCGGCATTCCAGTTTTATCACTACTTCATCACAAATATCAGATGTATATATTAGAGCTGTCAAGTTTTCAATTAGAAACAACGTTTAATCTACAAGCTCTATCTGCCACAGTTCTGAATGTGACAGAGGATCATATGGACCGCTATCCATTAGGCCTACAACAGTACAGAGAAGCTAAATTACGCATCTATCACAACACGCTAACTTGTATTATAAATTCTCAAGACTTGTTAACTCTACCATTAAACATGTCAAGTAAAACTTGTACTAGTTTCGGTGTAGATGTTGGTGATTATTATTTTGATACATATCAACGCGTCTTAATGGGAAAAGGTGAAGTGTTACTAGATGTTGCTTCACTAAATATGACAGGGCAACATAATTATACTAATGCGTTAGCTGCTCTTGCTTTAGCTGATTCTGCTGGTATTGCACGTAATGTAAGTTTACATGTATTAAAAAATTATTCAGGACTAGTTCATCGTTTTCAACTAGTCTTATTTAATAAAGGTGTTAAATGGATTAATGATTCTAAAGCAACAAATGTAGCAAGTACAGCAGCTGCATTAAATGGATTAACAGTAAAGGGAATAGTACATCTTTTATTAGGCGGTGATAGCAAATCTGCAGATTTCTCTCCCTTGAAGCGTTATATTTCTGCAGATAATATTCGTTTATATTGTTTTGGTACAGATGGTCAAAAACTCTCTCTATTACAACCTAACAAATCAATTTGCACTGTAACAATGGAAGAAAGCATGAGGCAGCTTGTGCCTTATGTTAAATCAGGTGACATTGTCTTGCTTTCACCGGCATGTGCTAGCATCGATCAATTTAAAAATTTTGAGCAACGTGGAAATGTGTTTACTCAATTAGCGAAGGAACTAGGCGCATGACCATCCCTAACTCTGTACGGTTAAAAAATTGGATTATCGGTGAAAAAAATGGAATTATTGCCGGGTCAAAGCTTTATGACAGCACATTAATTTGGCTAGCGTTTGGTCTTGCCTCTATTGGTTTTATAATGATTACTTCAGCATCAATGCCTATAGGACAGAAACTTACTGAAGATCCATTTTATTTTTCTAAGCGTGCTTTCATATATTTAATTGTTGCTTTTATTTTAGCTTTGAACATACTACGCATACCTATAGAAATCTGGGAAAAATATAGTTTTACTTTACTGATAATTTCTCTAATTATATTATCCATTGTATTAGTTGTAGGAAGCTCTGTCAATGGAGCATCACGCTGGATTGATATTGGAATTGTTAAAATTCAACCTGCAGAAATTTCTAAATTTACACTATTTTGTTATATATCAAGTTATTTAGTTAGAAAGTCAGAAGAAGTACGCACATGTTTCCTGGGATTTATTAAACCGATGTGTATCCTTATTAGCATGGCATTACTGCTTCTATTACAGCCAGACTTAGGAACTGTGATTGTTATAGTTGTTACAACACTTAATCTATTGTTTCTTGCGGGTGCAAGACTTGCACCATTTATTATTGGTATTACTGTTTCTGGAATGGGTGTGCTTTTACTGATTTGGTTTGAACCTTATCGTTTACGTCGAGTGACATCTTTCTTGAACCCATGGGAAGACCCTTTCGGCAGTGGATACCAGCTAACTCAGTCATTAATGGCATTTGGTCGAGGAAAAGTCTTTGGACAAGGATTAGGAAATTCAATTCAAAAACTGGAATATCTACCTGAAGCTCATACCGACTTTATCTTCTCCGTATTAGCAGAAGAACTTGGTTACATTGGTGTATCCCTAGTTTTATTAATGGTTTTTGTACTAGCATTGCGAGCAATGATGATTGGTCGTCGAGCATTACTTACTAAGCAATTTTTTGCGGGTTACTTAGCTTGCGCAATTGGTCTTTGGTTTACATTCCAATCGTTAATTAACGTAGGTTCTGCAGCTGGCATCTTGCCAACAAAAGGATTAACATTACCTCTGATCAGTTATGGTGGTTCAAGTTTGCTTGTAATGTCTTCGGCTGTCGCACTGTTATTACGCATTGATTTTGAAACGCGTTTAAAAAAAACACAGGCGTTTATAAGGAATGTTAAATGAATGAAAAAAAACGATTACTTGTTGTAGCAGGTGGAACTGGGGGTCATATTTTCCCAGGATTAGTTTTGGCTCATCATTTACAAACTCAAGGCTGGGAAATTCTCTGGTTAGGTGTCTCTGATCGTATGGAAGCCACGTTAGTTCCTCAACATAATATTCATATTGAATTTATTCAAATAACAGGTTTAAGAGGTAAAAACATAATGGCATTAGCTACAGTACCTTGGAAAGGTGTTAAAGCGATATGTCAGTCTCAAAAAATTATTAAACAATATCGACCTAATGCAGTACTTTGTATGGGTGGTTATGTATCAGGGCCGGGTGGGATTGCGGCTTGGTTATCTGGTATTCCTATTATTATACATGAACAAAATAGAATAGCAGGCTTAGCAAACAAATGCCTGAGAAACGTTGCAACGCGTGTATTACAAGCATTTCCTGGAACATTTTCTCAGGCTACAGTAGTTGGCAACCCAATACGTAATGCTATACTAGCACTCCCTTTACCTGAAGAGAGGTTAATTAACCGTGATAATATAATTCATATCTTAGTACTTGGTGGAAGCCAAGGCGCACACATCTTAAACCAAGTCATGCCTCAAGTTGCTGGAAAAATCAACAAAAAATTACATATCTGGCATCAGTCAGGAAAAGAAAGAAAAATTTTTACAGAAGCGTTATACAATGAAAAAATAAAACATTCAGTATGTACTAAGTATACAGTCACTGAATTTATTGATGATATCAGTCAAGCTTATGCATGGGCAGATCTGGTTATTTGCCGTTCAGGCGCTTTAACTGTCAGCGAAATAGCAGCAGTAGGGTTGCCTGCCATTTTTGTTCCATTTCAACATAAAGACCGTCAACAGTACTGGAATGCTCTTCCGCTAGAAAAAGCAGGGGCAGCAAAAATACTTCCGCAACATCAGTTTACCGTAGATAGAGTTACGCATTTACTGGAAAAGTGGAGTAGAAAAGAATTGCTATTCATGGCTAAAAAAGCCCGTTCTTGTGCAATGATGGATGCAACAGAAAAAATCGCAAAAGTAATATTTGAAGTTACTAAATAAGAACAAGCCATTGATTATGAAAGATTAAAATAACCTCAACAAAATGAAAGACATATTAAATAAACAAAAGTTGATAAAATTACGAGCGTTTATACCAAAAATGAGTCGAGTCAAACATGTTCATTTTGTTGGTATCGGTGGTTCAGGGATGTGTGGTATAGCAGAAGTTTTAGCTAATGAGGGTTATGTCATTAGTGGTTCAGATTTAATGTCAAACTCAGTAACGCAACACCTTACAGAATTAGGTGCAATGATTTATTTTCATCATCGTCCTGAAAATATTAATAATTCGAACGTAGTGGTTGTATCAACAGCAATTTCTGAGGATAACCTAGAAATTCAAGCTGCAAATGTATTACGAATTCCTATTATTCGTCGCGCTGAAATGTTAGCAGAGTTGATGCGCTATCGTTATGGCATTGCGGTTGCAGGAACTCATGGAAAAACAACTACCACGGCAATGATCTCTGGAATCTATAAACAAGCAGGTTTAGATCCAACATTTATTAATGGAGGAGTAATAAAATCAACAGGAACACATGGACATTTAGGGAGCAGCCGATATTTAATTGCAGAAGCTGATGAAAGTGATGCATCATTCTTGCATTTACAACCTCTTATAGCTGTAGTCACAAATATTGAAGAAGATCACATGATTACATATCATGGGAATTTTGAAATTCTGAAAGATACTTTTATTAATTTTCTACATAACTTACCATTTTATGGACGTGCAGTGGTGTGTATCGATGATCCTGTAATACGTTCGTTATTACCAAGAATTAGACGCTATATAACCACATATGGTTTTAGCGAAGATGCAGATGTACATATTATAAAATATGAGCAAAAAAGTAACCAAAGCTTTTTCACTATTTCTCGTAAAAATATGTCAAAATTGACTCTTGTACTCAATACACCTGGCCGCCATAATGCACTCAATGCTACTGCTGCAGTTGCTGTAGCAACTGAGGACAATATTGATGATCTACAGATCGTATCTGCATTAGTAAAATTCCAAGGAATTAAGCGCCGTTTTGATTTCCTCGGTAATTATTCGTTACGTCATGTAAATGGTATAGAAGGAGAAGTTATGTTGATCGATGATTACGGGCATCATCCAACTGAAGTAAATGCAACAATTAAAACAGCAAGGACTGGATGGCCTGATAAGCGTATCGTAATGATTTTTCAACCGCATCGTTATTCACGAACACATGAGTTATATTATGATTTTGCTCAAGTTCTCAGCCAAGTCGATATACTACTTATGTTAGACGTTTACTCTGCTGGAGAAAAACCTGTATCTGGTTCAGATAGTTTATCGTTATGCAGAACCATTCGTAGACGAAGTAAACTTGATCCAATCTATATAGCAGATACTAAACACATCTCTCAAATTTTAGCAAAATTACTTAACGCAAAAGATTTAGTGTTAGTTCAAGGCGCAGGCAATGTTAGTAAGGTAGCTTCTCATCTTGCTGCAACAAAATTCCAACCAACTATAATTGAGGAATGATTATGGCAGAAAAAATTGCCATTTTATTTGGAGGAAAATCTACTGAACGTGCAGTGTCTATTAAATCAGGAAATGCAGTTTTAACGGGCTTACATCAAGCGGGTATTGACGCGCATCTTATTGATGTTAAATACTTTCCTATTCACACACTCAAAGAGAAAGGTTTTAATAAAGCATTTATAGCCCTTCATGGGCGTGGTGGTGAAGATGGAACAATACAAGGGATGCTAAGTTTTTTAGATATACCTTATACAGGTAGCGGAGTAATAGCTTCAGCATTAAGTATAGATAAGATTAAAACAAAAAATCTATGGGAATGTGCGGGACTCTCAGTATCACCTTATATTTATTTAAAACATTCTCAATTTAATATAATGTCAAAAGTTGATACGCAAAAATTAGTCTCAAGTCTCGGATTACCATTGATTATCAAGCCAAGCCTTGAAGGTTCCAGCGTAGGTATAAGCAAAATTAACAAACTAGCTGATTTATCATCAGCACTTAAATTAGCTTTTCATTTTAATGATACAGTATTGGTTGAAAAATGGTTAAGTGGCTCTGAATATACGGTTACAATATTAGGTGACAAAATACTCCCTGCAATTCGGATTCAACCTACAGGAGATTTTTACGATTATAAAGCGAAATATCTTTCTAATACCACACAATATTTTTGTCCCAGTGGTTTAAATGCAGTGCTAGAAATGAAACTTTCTCAGCTGGCAATGCATGCTTATCAAGTTATCGGTTGTCAAGGTTGTGGAAGAGTTGATGTAATGCAAGATGAAAATGGTCAATTTTATTTATTAGAGATTAATACCTCACCAGGTATGACTAGGAATAGCTTAGTGCCAATTTCAGCACGTCAAGCAAATATTAATTTCTCGGAACTAGTAGTACGTATTTTGGAATTAGCCAACTAATATGTCACAAGCAGCGTTAAATATTCAAAATCATAAAAATTATAATAACTCAATTTCAAGAAAAAGTATCAGGACTGTGCGTGGTGGGATGATTTTCTTTTTTATAGTTGTTAGTGCAATCATCTGGAGTGGGTGGGCCGTCATCACATGGATGAAAGACGCTAATAAATTACCTATATCAAAGTTAATATTAACAGGTGAGTGCTATTATACAAAAAATAATGATATAAGAAATATAGTACTATCACTTGGGAAGCTTAAAACATTTGTAACAGTTGATGTTACTACTATTCAAAAACAGATTAGTGCGATACCTTGGATACGCCAAGTGACCGTACGAAAACAGTGGCCTGATGAGTTAAAAATTCATCTAGTAGAGTACAGGCCTTATGCAAGTTGGAATGAACATAAAATGGTTGATGCTGAAGGAAGATTGTTTAGTCTTCCAAAAAATAAAACTAATAAAAATAATTATATATTATTGCATGGTCCACCCGGGAGTCAAAAAAAAGTTATTAATACGTATCTGATGATAAAAAAAATACTTTTCAACCAAAAGTTACAACTTAAGTCATTATCTATGACAACTCGTCATTCGTGGCAAATAATCCTAAATAATGATATCCGAATTGAGCTTGGAAAAAAAGATATACTTGAACGATTAAAACGTCTTCTTGAACTTTATCCGATTTTGCAGAAAATCACAAGCAAACAAGTTGATTATATAGATCTTCGTTATACCAGTGGTGCTGCGGTTGGTTGGCGCCACTTAGAGCGGATGCAACATTAAAGTTACAATAATTAACATTGCTAATAACTCAGATCAGACTAGGCAGAAAAATGATCAAAATGATAGACAGAAAATTAGTTGTAGGGCTTGAAATTGGGACTTCCAAGGTTTCGACCCTTGTAGGCGAAATTCTGCCTGATAGTATTGTTAATATTATCGGGGTAGGAAGTTGTCCATCTCGTGGAATGGACAAAGGTGGCGTTAACGATTTAGAATCTGTTGTTAAATGCGTTCAAGCAGCACTTGATCAAGCAGCATTGATGGCAGATTGTCAAATCTCTTCTGTCTACCTTTCCCTGTCAGGAAAACATGTTAGCTGCCAAAATGAAATTGGTATGGTACCAGTTTCAGAAGAGGAAGTCACTCATGAAGATGTTGACAGCGTGATTCATACTGCTCAATCAGTCCGAATTCGTGATGAATACAGAATTCTTCATGTAATCCCACAAGAATTTACGATTGATTATCAAGAAAATATTAAAAATCCAGTAGGTTTATCAGGCGTTCGTATGCAGGCCAAAGTACATTTAATTACTTGTCATAATGATATGGCAAAAAATATTGTTAAAGCTGTAGAACGCTGCCGGTTAAAGGTGGACCAATTAATATTTGCAGGGCTTGCCGCAAGTTATGCTGTTTTAACAGAAGATGAGCGTGAACTAGGAGTATGTGTTGTCGATATTGGAGGTGGTACAATGGATATAGCAATCTATACTGGTGGTGCACTACGTCATACAAATGTAATTCCTTATGCAGGTAATGTGGTTACAAGTGATATCGCATATGCATTTGGTACCCCTCCCAGTGACGCTGAAGCTATCAAAATTCGCCATGGTTGCACTCTGTGTTCGACAATAAATAAAGATGAAACAGTTGAAGTGCCAAGTGTTGGTGGGCATCCACCAAGAAGTTTACAACGTCAAACTTTAGCTGAAGTAATTGAACCACGTTATACAGAGCTATTAAATCTTGTAAACGAAGAAATCTTAAACTTACAAGCACAATTACACCAACAAGGCGTAAAACATCACTTATCTGCAGGGATAGTACTAACTGGAGGTGCTGCGCAAATAGACGGTCTTGTTGAATGCGCGCAAAAAGTCTTTCATACTCAGGTGAGGATTGGTACGCCACTTCATATTACAGGTTTAACACATTATGCTGAAGAACCATGCTATTCAACTGTAGTTGGGCTGTTACATTACGGTAAAGAAATCCATCTTGGTGATAACGCCGAAACACAAAAACATATATCAGTTAAAGAGTGGTTTAATAAGATTACTAATTGGCTGAAAAAAGAATTTTAATTTTTATTAAGAAGCATATTATTTGTTTAGTAGTAAGCAAAAACGGAGAGATATTATGTTTGAACCAATGGAGCTAACCAATGATGCGGTGATTAAAGTTATCGGAGTTGGTGGTGGTGGCGGGAATGCCGTTGAACACATGGTACGTGAGCGTATTGAAGGTGTTGAATTTTTTGCTGTTAACACTGATGCACAGGCACTGCGTAAAACTGAAGTCGGACAAACAATTCAGATCGGTACCGGTATAACTAAAGGTCTTGGTGCTGGCGCAAATCCTGAAATTGGCCGCCATGCTGCTGAAGAAGATCGCGAAGCATTACGTAATGCACTTGATGGTGCAGATATGATCTTCGTAGCAGCTGGAATGGGGGGAGGGACAGGTACAGGCGCAGCTCCTGTTGTTGCTGAAATTGCTAAAGAACTAGGTATTTTAACAGTTGCTGTCGTAACTAAACCCTTTAATTTTGAAGGTAAAAAACGTATGGCATTTGCAGAATCTGGTATTACTAATTTATCTAAATACGTTGATTCTCTCATCATCATCCCAAATGATAAATTATTAAAAGTTTTAGGTCGTGGAATTTCATTACTTGATGCTTTTGGCGCAGCAAATAACGTACTGAAAAGTGCAGTGCAAGGTATAGCAGCACTTATTACTAGTCCAGGATTGATGAACGTAGACTTCGCTGATGTACGTACTGTAATGTCAGAGATGGGCTATGCAATGATGGGGTCAGGTGTATCTCGTGGTGAAGAACGTGCTGAAGAAGCAGCTGAAATGGCTATTTCAAGTCCACTTCTAGAAGATATCGACCTTTCTGGTGCACGTGGTGTGCTCGTAAATATTACGGCTGGTTTTGACTTACGCTTAGATGAGTTTGAAACAGTAGGTAACACTATTCGTGCTTTTGCATCTGATAACGCAACGGTTGTGATTGGCACTTCTCTAAATACTGAAATGAATGAAGAGCTGCGCGTCACCGTTGTTGCTACAGGTATTGGTATGGATAAACGTCCAGACATTACATTAGTTAACAATAAAATATCACAGAAAACTTCTATGGAACAACGTTATCAGCAGATGCAAAATAGTATGTCTTGTCTATCTTCAATGACAGAAGAAAAAACAATCGTAAAAATAAAAAATGAGAAAAATACACAAGTGAATAAAGAAACTGATTATTTAGATATTCCTGCATTTTTACGTAAACAGGCCGATTAAATGTAATTAAATTAGATTCTCCGATTTTTGTACTAAACTATTCTGCTAATTATCTTGTAAAATAATTAGCAGGACAGATAATCTTGCGAGAACAATATGATGATTAAACAAAAAACACTTAAACGTATAATAGAAGCGACAGGTGTCGGTTTACATACTGGTAAAAAAGTTAAATTAACTCTACGTCCAGCATCAGAAAATACTGGGATTATCTACCGTCGTACTGACCTAAATCCTCCAGTTGATTTTTTAGCTGATGTTACTTCTGTGCATGATACCATGTTATGTACTTGCTTAGTCAATAAAGATAACATACGTATTTCAACTGTAGAACATTTAAATGCAGCTTTAGCAGGATTAGGTATTGATAACCTAGTAGTTGAGGTGAATGCACCTGAAATCCCAATTATGGATGGTAGTGCAGCACCATTTGTATTTTTATTACTGGATGCTGGCATTGAAGAGCTCAATGCTATAAAAAAATTTTTACGTATTAAAGAAAAAGTACGAGTAGAATATAGTGATAAATGGGCTGAGCTTAAACCATATAATGGTTTCAGACTTGATTTCACTATTGATTTTAATCATCCTGCTATTGATAATAGCACGCAAAACTATAAAATTGATTTCTCTTCTGAAGCATTTGTTAGTCAAATTAGCCGAGCGCGTACATTCGGTTTTAGGCGTGACATTGAACATCTACAATCTAAAGGGTTATGCTTAGGTGGTAGTTTTGATTGCGCAATTGTTGTTGATGATTACAATGTTCTTAATGAAGATGGCTTACGTTTTGAAGATGAATTTGTTCGACACAAAACACTTGATGCTATTGGTGATCTATTTATGTGTGGATATAATATTATTGGTGCATTTACTGCTTTTAAATCTGGTCATACGCTAAATAATAAACTATTACAAATAATATTAGCAAAAACATCTGCTTGGGATCTAATCACATACGAAAATGACACTGAATTTCCACTGACATTTACAGCACCTTCAACTGTTTTAACTCAATTTTACTGCTAACACTCAGTGTTAGTTTTATATAAAATTAAAAACCACTCAGCACCAAATGTAGCTCATCAGTGTGTGATTTTTATTAATTTCAACAAGTTTTTCAAGATAATTAATACATAGCGTGATGTTGTAAGTACAAAAAACGATAAATAGTAATAGATGCTTAGTCTTATTATTATTATGAAAGTGTATTGTTATATTCATAATAGACATATATATAATATACTTAAATAGTTCTATACACTAAAAGTTTAGCAATACTAACTAATAAAAATTTATATACTGCAACAATTTATATTATCACCAGATTGAGTGATGTTTCTTATTCTTTCTATACGAAACATAATAAGAAAAGTTTATCTAACAATATAACAATATATCTCTTATTGTTAATACTACTCCATCTACTGATGGTGCTTTTAATCACTAATATAGAATATATTTATATGAACGGACTGATAAAGACAACACAACACTTTGAAACATAAAATTTTCATACTATGTGTCAAACTATGTAGATCAATATCTTTATTTTCAATGCTAACGCTTCTTATTTTTTACATCTGTAACCATTGATATTAAAAAATCGAAAGAATCACTTAATCAGTTATTCAATTTATTTTAGAATTGAATATTACATGAAGAATCAAAAAACTTTAACATGTTTTCATCATTAAAACAAAAAATACATCAAAACTGAGTAGATAATCTAAGTAGTAATTTTATGCAAGAAGTTAATTGCATAACACTTTTGTTTGCACAATTATAGAGAGCGTTTTTTAGATTTTCCTAGATTATATTCAGCGTTGTTTCTATGAATATAAGATAATTAACTATGATATAATCTACTCTTAAAAACAATTATTATTTACTGCATTTATTATGATTACCTCATATACGGGGCAATTATAATTTTTTAAAATTTATAGTAATTTTAAACCAAATACCATACTACTTCTGAAATATAGTAATAACTAAACAAGTTATGTTACACGATTATTGTAACTAAATGTCTTAAATTTTAATATCTTCTTCATGTATTGGTGGATAATTTTACATTCAGATACTAATGATAGTAATCATAGAATAATTTAAAAAACAAACTTTATAAGTATTGCCAAATTTTCTATACTCTTTGTGAAACAAATAATAATAAAAATTATAATCAAGTGCTAAATAATGCATATTAAAATACATGTATAATAACACTAATAAACATTAAACAAAGTTAAAATCTATATAAGCATTTATACATCTTAACAAATTAAGCAACAGTTCAATATGAATATATTAATCATAGAATTATTGAGTATTTTTTAGCAATAAAAAAAATAAAATCTTCTAAATTAAAAAATTTTAAGACAAATATTTAAATAATTCTGATCGTTTTTATAAATAACAAAACTTTTAGACAGGCGTCTAATATACATACAATAATTGAACACATAGTCATTATTTAAACATAGGTTTCATGACAACTTAGTTATCATTCAAAATGATGTTTAGTATCTCATCTGCACTATCTAAAAATATTTCACTTACATACAAATTTTGTTTTTAGATACTTTTATACATTACAGTGGTTATTTATAAAAACTAAAAGTTATCATATCATCGTTTATATCTATGAGATTACCTATCATAATCTATAATATTATGGGATAAAGTTTAATTATTCTTATAATACATTTTTCATATCATAAAATTTTTATCTTTATTCTATCTTTTTTATACATTATATTTATATTATTCATATTTACAAACGCATAATTAAGAGCATTACTTTCAATACTCACTACTATTCAATACACTGAAGTCGACATATTCTCTTGTTTCTGACTTTGCAGCAACTTACGGTTATTGTACTGCTTTTCTAAAATTTAAAATAGCAATATAGCACTATATTTTGGAATATTAGTATTTCAAACATCTTTCACTAACAATATTTTCAAATATACAAAAGTCAAAAAATAATACATGATACCCTTGAACGTCTAAAGGGATAGAACGTTATTTGTCTGATAATAATAAGGCTAATGAATTGAAATACTTTTGGACTGCTCTTACTACTCTGAGTTTTTTTATTTTAATATAATATATGAATAAATAATTATACTTAAAAAGATCCTGCAGAAAATTTAATTATATAAGATAAACTGAGAACTCTCTGTCCGGATTTACATTAAGTATATCATATATTTTTTAAGTATAGATTTCTTCTATAAGAAGATAAAATAATATTAAAATATAGAAATTATTTGATCATGACGAGTTTAAACTAGTCAAGAAAGAAATTTTAATTTATTCCTAAGTTGTCTTACAAGTTATTAATAAAAAAATTGATGATAAAATTACTTTTCACTAATTTCAGTAAGAAGAAACAATAATTTATTGAGTTTGAAAAACAAGCTATAAAGATCTAAGTACATACAGTATAAAATTATTCATTAAATTTTAAGTTAATGGTAAATTAGTAAAGTAACTATTACTATTTCATTCTTTCTTATTCAGAAAAACAAATAATTCAATAGATTGCAGATCTTGAGGGCTAAAAACATGCAAGAAAGTTATAAAATTCTTATTGTTGATGACGATATGCGTTTACGTGCCTTACTAGAGCGCTACCTGACAGAACAAGGATTTCAAGTTCGTAGTTCTGCTAATGCTGAACAAATGGATAGAATCTTAACTCGAGAGTCTATCCATCTAATCGTTTTAGACTTAATGTTACCTGGTGAAGATGGTTTGTCAATTTGCCGTCGTTTACGAAGTAAAAATAACCCAATTCCAATTATCATGGTAACAGCTAAAGGCGAAGAAGTTGATCGTATTGTTGGTCTAGAAATCGGTGCAGATGATTACATTCCTAAACCATTTAATCCTCGTGAATTACTTGCACGTATCCGGGCTGTGTTACGGCGTCAGGCTAATGAATTACCGGGAGCACCTGCTCAGGAAGACACAATAATTAATTTTGGTAAATTTAAACTAAATCTTGGCACACGTGAAATGTTTCAAGGTGAAGACAATATGCCTTTAACAAGCGGAGAATTTGCTGTACTGAAAGTGTTGGTTATTCACCCAAGGGAACCATTGTCTCGTGATAAACTAATGAGTTTAGCGAGAGGTCGTGAGTATAGTGCAATGGAACGCTCTATTGATGTTCAAATCTCACGCTTACGTCATATGATTGAAGAAGATACAGCTCATCCTCGCTATATACAAACAGTGTGGGGTTTGGGTTATGTCTTTATACCAGACGGTATTAAAGAATGAAACAACTAAATTTTTCTTCTCTTAACGCATTTTCTTATTTATGATTTTTATATATTTTATTATTTTACCAGACCTATTATTAGGTATACAAAAATACTTTTATTTTTACAAAAGTTACTCTGCAAAAAATTAATCCATTTCCACTTATTCAGTATGAATATTAATCGCTAAAATAAATAATTCTGCATAAGTACTAAAAATACGGAGATCTCTCTCAATTTACGTAATAATCTACAATGAATTACACATTGCTTTTATGCCCAATCAGCATAAATAAAAAAAGTTGTATTGGGCTAAAAGTAATATTATTAATAATAATAATTTATTAGAATAGATTAATAAAAATTACTATTGAATCTGAATTTTAGATGATAATATCTAATTTTATACATAACACGCTATTTTATACTTGACATTTAGTTCTATCTTTCCCTAAAATAATGTTTCAAAATAATTTTTCATTCTTATCTTCTATGTACTCTCTATCTTTCTTGTCCTTTGAGATTATTCTATATATTTTACACAATAAAATATTATTTCAATATTAATATCATGCAATAAAACGAGAAATATAATATGAGTCTCTCAATAATAAAATTAGTGATAAAATTTAGAATAAATATTTTTTATTTTAACTCTATGACAAAAGATGTCAAAACTCTAAAAATTATTATGTACATTAATTTTTAAAAGTCAGAAATCACTATAGTCTATAAGAATTCACGAATATTAATTTAATGACTTTATATGAGTAGTTTAAAAAACGTATATTCTATCTAAAGATATTAATAAATATATTAAAAATAATTCTATCATTAATAAATAAATAAATAAATAAATAAATAAATGAATAAATAAATAAATAAATAAATGATTTTATATTACTTTAAAAAAGGTATATAATTTTTTTTAAACCTTAACTCTATTGTAAATACAGTTATAATTTTAATACTCACTCCTCAAAAAAATTTTACACCAAGATCATATGATTAATAATACTTATCCGTTTCGTTTCCATCCGTTTCATTTCACAAAAAACTTCATAAGCACTTAAGAAAATATTTTTAGTTAATGTCATATAATATTTTAAAAATATGATCGAGCAATATATTCACAATCATTCAAGAGGCATCTAGACGATAAATTTATAGAATAAACATAGTATATTAAATGATTTGAGATAGCTAAGATTATGTATTATATTTAAATACATACAATGTATATCTTCAGTATAATAAATACAAAATTACAGTTTTTCTAAGTAATGATTAATTATTGTTATCTGTGTTTCAACAATTATGTTATACATTTTCTTTAACTATTAAGTTATCATTCCACAAGATAAAATTTTAACTAATCTCTAACTACACAATACCGTAATCACACACTTTTAATACTTTTTATCTTGCATAAAAGTAGAAGCGTTTCACATTGCATTCAAACTTAATATTTAATAAATAACATTAACTATTTTTATGCTTTCAATACATTCACTTATCTTCTGTATATTTTTTATTTTTGCAATATTGACGTAATGAATTTTTATAAATACAATCTTAAAAAATATAATTTCTTAGAAAGCTTATATATTTACACTTATAATTATAGTCTAATAACTGATATACACATAGATAAAATTTTATTTCAATAATAAGCAGGTATTTCCTAAATTTGATACTATTATTTGATATTTGGTAGATGTCTGTTGAAAATTAGCAGAGTACTATACAAAATATACATTAGTTACATATAAAGTCTGAATAAGGGAATTAGATAACTACAAAACAATATCGCTATATTGTATAATATATTTTACAATGTCTATATGGCAATATTATTTGTAGAATTTTATCAATAATTTTGTTTATCATTACTTATAAATGTCTACTAATAGTGATTATGTGATAGTTTAAAAGATATGATATATTAAATGCATATCAACAATCCAAACAAGTAATTTACTCATTTCTTCTCGCGCTTATATGCTTAGATAATACAATAAAACAATCTTTTACAATTTGATCATTGCTATCTCATTCTTTCAGAAATGAAAGAATGACGATAATTTCTATACTAAAAAGATATAAAATTGTCTTTTCATTCGTCCTTGTAAGAGGGACGCTCATACTAATCGAGTATCTAATTATATTATACTGAGCTGTCTCTTCAAAATTCGATAACATGCTAACAATAAAATTTATTAAATATTATTTTAATTTACAAGAACACCATGCTCTCAATTTTCATATCATTTTCTTTCTCATATACTATTTATAAAAATAATTAGACGCCACAGTATAGGAATATACTTAATGCATATAATAAAAAAATTAGACATTAAACTAAAGGTTTAGTTTTATACAATTATTACTAATTGTCATAATAACACTGTAAAAAAACATACACTACATGAATTGTTTTATATTATCTGATAGTATATCTACTATTTTGATATAATAGTAAGGTGGCATATTTCAGATAAAATTTATTGGAAAATTGCTATCTTAAGACTTTTCGCTTAATATATAATGCATAAAATGCGTTAATATTTTACTAGTATCATAACTATCTATTAATACCTGTTCACGTATATCAGTATTTTTTATATACTAACATTATACATGTTTGTCTGTAACAATGCCATGACAATACTAATTATTAATGCTATTTTCAATAAGGTAATACTGAACATCTTCAGTAATATATTGTTTGATACTAAAACATCTTATTAGGCATAATAGTTCTTTTATGAAATATATTTACGTTCTGAACACTCTTCTTATTGATCATCATGCAGGCTGTGTTAAAAGCTTTAACCTTTTCTAATATAAAATTTCATGCATTATATTATAATACTTTCCCCTGCTAGAAAACCAACATTGTTAAGAGATTTATCTTTTTAGAGGTATACACGTAAATGATAATATATACCACTCTATTTTTTTGAACATAGATTAATAATCATTTGTCTAAAAATTACTTTTAAAGATATAAAAATACAAAATACAACTTATAAATATCAAGTGATATCACTATCTATAAACTTTCATTATCCTGAGTAAATACATCACATTATAATTTTTTAAAAATTTTATAAATAAAGTTTAGTAAATAAAATACTTATATTAGAACAAAAATTCTAGTTTTTTATATCAGATGATTCAGTCTTTATTCATATAAGTAGTTAATTATATTAATAATTATACAATACTTTCACTTGGATGCATATTCCTATAGTAATAAATGCACATAAATAACACTTGATTGTTCTAAAATGTATTAATAAAATATATAAACTGCATGTAAATAAAACATTTTATATCATAGAAAATAACTGTTGTAATTTGGTGCCGGCTACCGGAGTCGAACTGGTGACCTACTGATTACAAGTCAGTTGCTCTACCAACTGAGCTAAGCCGGCTAATATGGCGGAAGGATAGAGATTCGAACTCTAGGATAGTTTCCCATCGGCGGTTTTCAAGACCGCTGCCTTCAGCCGCTCGGCCATCCTTCCATATGGAATTATTATGAAGTAATATTTATAAAATGTCTACTATTAAAAGAAAAAATTTAATTGTTATATTTCAGTTTACTCTACTGCACTTACAGACAATTTGTATAAAAATTATATATCTAACTATTTATTAGATAACTTTAAATCCATTATCTATTTTAAGAAAATAATATTTTTAATATATAAAAACGGTTCATACAACTGAGATTTTTGTCATACTTATTTAATTTCTCACTTTTAGCTATTATTAAAATAGATAATTTATCAGTTAGCATATTATCACTTATTAAGTGATATGTAATACATAAGTGCATTAATAAGAAATCAAAAACTAAAACGTACTGTATACTATGAAACTACATACTCTTCCTCAGATAAAAATTTACCACTAACATTAATTGGTTATTTTTTAATTAAACAATTAATATTATTATTTTTAGTCAAACTGCATATTACATTAATTACTAGTGTTTATGAGATTGTATTAGAATTATTTGAAGACAAGAGATAAGAATATATATAACCTCTTGTCTTAATCGTTAAGATAAGAGAGTGTATTATCTAGTATAATACACTCTATTGTATAATTTAAATTATTTTATAAATAAAATTATTTTTTCATAATCACCATATAACAGTTTACAGAAATTCAGTAAATGCAACTTATTAGATAATAGATATGTATCAAATATTTAGAATTATAATTTGAACATTTTTATTATAACTATTTCTTAAGATTTTCCGTATGAATTAATTAACAGAATCTATTTCAATATTTCTGTAGATTCTGAATTATTCATTACTTACAGTAATTAAAAAAATCTTCATTACACCATAGAATAAGTTATATTCATAAAGGTATAAATATCAAAATTCATACAATCAATTAAATATATTCGTAACTAATAACGACAATCATTATCAAATTTTATTATACTGATTTAAAATCTTATCTATTTAAACATTTTCTATAATCTATATTTACATATTGATACAATTATATTCATGTTAATAATTATATTTATTAGTATCTTTATTTTTAAATGCATCATTTGGTTAATTCATACATCTTTATTGAATTAAAAATTCAATGCAACTAAATAATAAAATTTAAATAATATTAATTATAAAATTTGAGTTTACACATTATTAAATTTTTAAATATATTCAGAAATAGCATTATTAGTGCATTATTTATTTTATTTGTGTTATAAATATATATATTAAAAACATATTTTTATAAATATTATTTTTATAAACTATTTACATTAATATTTCATTTAATAAATTTAATTTTAATTATTAAATTTTTAATTACATGTTTCTTAATCTCAAATTTAAATTTTATTATTTTCTACTTAAAGAATAATTAATCTTTTTATATTATTTTAAATTATCACTAATTTTTATATACACTCATTTTCTTCGTAAAAATAAAAATAATCTATCATATTAATAATATTCTATAATGAGTCTATAGTTAAACTACTGATAAATTAATTAAAATATATTGTGTACTTATAAAATAATTTTATTATTTAATAATTTATTAATTACAATAACAGTAATAAATATTAGTAGATTATATACTGAAAGAAGTATTAAAGTTTTACTTAATATGCAATACAACACATTGTTTAAAAACACTTTTACTCTGAATAATAAGAAATTATAATACCAATATAACTTGTTAATTATTTATTTTCAATCTTAAAAATAAGTATTTTCTATCAGACTTATGTTTTTAGGCATTAAACATTTTTAATTATGTAACACAGAGATGTAAATCTTCAAATTTTATTGCATAATATAAAATAATTCTCAGTACTATCATAAATATAAAATTTATAGATTGTAGTATCGAAAAAATTATATTAATACATAAAATTCATTACAAATAATTGTAATACAAATAAAAAACTGTCGGATTCTTGAGATGATAAAAAGTTACACACTGTTAAAATGGCTCAATACAATACACTCTATATTATAGAAATATCAAGTTACGTTATTTAAGTACGATAATATTATTATAACGTTTTTTACATAAATTTCTCAAATTTAGAATTTTATTTCCTTTTTTTTATTACTGTAGTATTAATATATAAAAATTTTTAAACTGTATTTTATTTTTTTATTATAATCACTAAAATTATTTTCATTTAATATATAGTTTCACTTTAAGCACCTCAAAAAATAGAATAAAAATATTTTAAAATAGTTTTATAATTCGCAATATTTTTATATAATTTTAATATTCATACATTCATTCACGCTAATATATTAAAAATTCTTTTTTATATTTTAAATTAAAATTTAATATTAAAATTAAATACATAATTTATTTATATAATAAATAATTTAATATTTAATATTTAATATTTAATATAAAAATCTTAATTATAAAACTTACAATTAATAATTATAATTATACAATTATTAAAACTATAAAAGTCATACTAAAAAATTTTTAATACGTATTATTGTATTAAAATTTATATACTAAAGTCAGTGTTTATATAAAAAAAATAAAAAATATTCTTAAAAAAATAAAAAATTTATCTTATTATAATTCCATTATCTAATTTTATAGTAATAAAAATACAATATAAATACTAAAATATATACAAAAAATAATAATGACAAATAGACTGAATAATTGTTTACGTTTAAAAATTGATTTATCTACTTTAAAAATATGTTTTATAGAAATTTAAATAGATAAATTATAATATGATTTTATTTCATATCGTCCGAAAAATTTTTCAACTAATTTGTTATAACTAAAAGTAAGGTATTAATATAACATTAGTATACTATTATAAATAATTAAAATTTTATATAAATATCTATATATTTTAAAAATATCAAACTTTAATCTTTATAATGATAATTATAATTATCATTATTTAAATAGTTTTAACCTCTTTTCTTATTGAAAAAAATAATTTAACTATTTAAAAAAATTATATTATTTTATTTTAAATTTAATAAAAATATTAAAATTAGGACTGTAAAGTTTATTTTATAATAATCATTATATATTACAAAATTCTATTTATAAACTAAGTTCTGCCTAGATAATTCTTTTTTTAAAATAATTTAAATAAAAATTATTCCATTAATTTAATTTCTATTATATTAAATGTAAAAGTTAAATCTTATTAAAGTATTAATCAATCTTTAATGATAAAAATCATTTAATAATTTATTAAAATATATATTTTAGTCTATTTATTGATAAATGAATATATATAATATCAAGATCATTCTATGGAATTTTAATATTTATTTAAATTTAAAAAAACGCATTTCTATTCTATTTATTAAAAATTAAAATAAATCTTTCTTAACATATTCTATTTTACAGATCGAATTTTAAAACTATTTTTAAATGCAAATATGTTTTCATCACTAATTAGTGATCTTATAAACTAATGAGTAAAAACTTTTTAATATAAATATAAAATTAGATTTAGTCATCATAATATAAATTATACATAATCGTTTCTTAAAAATATAATTATTCTAATAAATTTTAGATATTTTTTTAAAGATCAATTTAGAATATACTGATCTTATCTAATTATTTTTATTTTAGTATAAATTTTTAATAAAAATAGATGCTAATAAATAGCATGCTACAAATAATTATTTTTTATTTTAATACTAACAATACACTTCTAATGATTGTAAAGTTTTTTATTGTAAATAAATAAACAAATGAATAATATCAAAAAAAACGTTAAATAATATAATAAACTAACTTCTACGAATAAAATAGATTATATTTACTTTTGTAATAAGATAAATTCTTATTTAGAATAATGTATGAAACATTAAAAATAATAAAAAAGTATTAATTTGAAATGTTAACAACGATTTTATAATTAAATTTTATCATATTAAAAATATCTATAATTAAAAAATCAAGTATATTAATATATATTTGATTTAAAGATAAAAAACATGTTTAGTACTCTACTTACAAAATCGTCATAATCCTTATTCAAATAATCTAGTATTTGAATACCCGTGTAAAAGATCTTTATACATTATTTAAAAAAACGATTATATCATAACTAAATTCATAATAATATAAATTTAGTTGGTCAAATAATGATTAATATTACAATAATAAAATTAAATATGTATATCAATAATTGTGTTGAATATTAAATATAAACATTTAAAAGTGCATATTATTTTCTTTCATCTAATATTATTCATATGAATAAAATAATAAATTTTATTTTAATATTCAATCATGTAAAAAATAATAATAGTTAATTGACGTTTAACCTTTCTCATATAAAAATATTTCAAAAAATTTAATTAAACATGATTAATATAAGAACAACATTTCTAATACTAAGAAAATATTTAATAATAGTTTAATTTTTATAAAAATCATTTATAATAATTACTTTACTAGGAAACAAAGCTAGTACTTTTTCTTACCTAACACGTATTTATTTATAGTACATCAATCACAAAACAGTAAATATAATGCTCCGTAATTCTTATACTAACATTGATAAATATTAATAATAAATTCCTTGATTATTTGAATCATAAACATATATTATGTAAACCATTTAATAAACTAAATATATATATGCAACTTAAACACAATTAATCTTTTTTAAAAATAAAACCCAAAGAGAAAATAGTATCTAAATAAAATTAGCACTTTATTATCTATTAAACTTTATTCAATTTAATGTAAAACCATAACTCTAAAACAACAGAAATTCAAAAATTACTCCACTATAAAACTTGGTATGCACTTCATACTCCTGAAAAGTTTAAAACACCATCTATCTCTTAGATATATCTACAAGATTGCATTTCATTTTAGTAACATGATTTGTAGATATTTATGTACTATTCTTGACACAAATCATTCACTTTAATTATTGGTTTAAAATAGTTATTCATTTTATCGAAAACGCTTTTAATAATGCTAACTATTCAGTTTTATGTAGCTATTGGTAAAATACATCGCATAATAGCTGAAATTTATTACCTAATCGTTATCTACTTTCATATTTAAATAATAGGTTATTTCTTAATAGGTAGATTTTGCGATATAATTAAAACATTTTCTCTATATTAATCAATACATTAACATATTTTGATATACACTAAAATTAACTAATATACAAGCAACTAAATTTAACGTTGATAAGCCTTAAATTTCGATAAAAGTATAAAATAGAAATATATAGAAATTTATAGTCAACTCTAGAATTACGACAAAGTGTAATAAACAATCTGTATCCTGTGAAAATTTTAGTATATAATCTTCTATCCTTTACAGTGACTACAAATATATTTTGTATTCTTTTCTCATATCATATTAATATCTTTAAGACAATATTAAAATTTCTGAATTTTTCTCTAGTCTTACTGACATCAATAAATAAAATTATTACACTAAAGTTGATGCATTCACACTATATCTTTAATCTTTAAATTAAAATAAATTTAGAAAAGAGTTTTAAATTTTCTTTCTCCTAATTTATCAGTTTTAAGATAGATGTTTTTATATTTTAACTAATTCACATATAATTTTTAGAAATTATTCAATATTAATGAAATAATACTTTTATTAAAAATAATATATTTGCTTCCTGAAAGTTAATATAAACTTTAACACTATTATTTTTTATTTAAAAATTAAGATTACTAAATTAATGAATCGTTTTATTTATTAATTTACAAAGTATCGTTTTGAATTATTCAGAATCATTAAAAATTTATTATTACTTATCTCTCTTACTACTATTTTAATAGCTGATCGACCTGTTTATATTCAATAATAAATTTTGAAATTATAGCTACTACATTTAAGATTCACAAAAATTAATATACCACTTTAATTACATGTAAATTATTTTAACTTTCTAGTTTTAGTTAACAATAGTAATTCCAAAACCTTTCAATATATATTAAAAGATTATATAAAATTACACTAATATAAATAAGATAGGCTAAAAATTCACTTAATATATTGTTTTAGAAAAATTAAAAACTAGTAAAAATTATAAATAAATTTAACAATACCATAATAAAAAATAATAACAGAAAAATTTTCGATCGGACTATTTATATATGATCATATTCATTTCATATTTTACTTATTTGAATAAAAAATCTTCAAATAAATAAATATACTATAGTAACTAAATTTAGTATAATATATTTACCGTGTAAACTCAAAGTATAGTTTTTAAAAACATGAAGAATAATCTCTATAAAAAATTTTACAGCATTAATTTGTTATCAACAATAATAAAATTACTACCCGTAATATCATTAAATCGTATAAACCTTTATCGTTTTAACTCAAAATGTTAATTTTTCTTATAATATTCCTGACATATTCTTTTTTATTTACGACATAATATATATTAATAAAATAAATATTTTTTTTAAAATAATGCTTCGCAATCTAATTAAATTATTATGTAACATTAATTAGATAGTAATAAATACAAAATTTAGATTTTTATAGATAATCATTAAAACTAGAAATAAAAATAACATAATTATAATCATTTTATTTTTCACTAAATATTGTATGTAATTAATGAATAATATTTTTCTAGTAAAATATTAATTAATTTTTTAATAAATATTAACTTACTTAAAATACTTTATTTTTTATTTTTAAAAAATCACAATAATATTTAATTAATATACAACACTAATCAATAACTTATTTTATATAATATATATAACATAGTTAATAATATTTGTAATATTTATTTTGTTAAAATTAGCTATTACTAATAAAATTTAGTGGAATATAAACGCTTGAAAATCTATACAATTTTTAAGAATGACTATTAGTCATGCTATTCAGCTAATTTAATTTCCTAAAATGCAATAAATAATCGATTTATTTACTTTCGAGTTATAATATAAAAGTCTCTACATTATACACTTCTATTTTAGAGACAAAATTTTTAATTTTACGGATTTTATTAAATTTTATTTTTAACATCAATATGATAGCTATCATATTTTAAACAGAAACCTTAAATAAGTTTGTTAACTTTTTAATAATATTACGCTTATTATCAACTCTAAATTGGAATTAATTTAGTTGGTAAAATACAATTTTCAATATAATGACAGTAATTTATTTAAAACTAACATAAATTTATATTTTTTAATAAAAAGTACTTGTTATTAAAAATAATATCATATATATTATATATTCTATTACTGATTCAGAATAAGTATTTAATATTAAGATTTTTATGCTTTTAAAAATTTTATTTACTTTCTTATATTAAGTATATATTTATCTACAAAAATAAAAAGTATATAAATTAAATTTATATAAGATATTCTATCTTTTAGATGTATTTTATATAATCAGATTTAATTGAATATTAACTTATCAAGTAATATTTTGATTCAAAAAAAATTGTATTTTAAATTTATAAGATTGACTAAATGTTATTACTATTACTCTATAATTTGATTCGCATAAAATGCGAAGATTTAAGCTGGTATATTGTACCAATAATCTAATTTGATGCGTAATTTATCAATACCAATTTTTTTTAGTACAGAGAAATATTCCACTTCTAAATCACCGTTAAATAAGTTAAGAGCTTGGCGTACATCAATAAGTTGTTTTCTTCTTTTACCAGAAGCAAATTTATCTGCTTTAGTTAATAGTACTAAAACAGAAAGTTTCATATTTATAGACCATTTTAGAATTTTTATATCGAGATATTTCAGTGGATGTCGAATATCCATCAGTACAATCAATCCTTTAATGCATTCTCGTTTTTCTAGGTATTCACACAGCATATATTGCCATTTACGCTTCATTTCTTTTGAAACTGCAGAGTAACCGTATCCTGGAAGATCAACAAGGCGAATACCTTCTTCTACTTCAAAAAGATTAATGAATTGTGTTCGACCAGGTGTTTTACTAGTTCTAGCTAAGTTTTGGTGTTGTGTTAATGCATTTAATACACTAGATTTTCCCACATTAGAACTGCCTATAAAAACAACTTCCATGCCACTATCTTTTGGTAAATGATGGATATCAGGTGCACTAAGGAGAAATTTTGTCATGTGATATAGGTGCTTTTTGATTGTCATTAATTTTTTCTCTGTACGAACCTTAAAAACAAAAAATTATAAACACTACCTCTTAATAAACCAAGTAATAATCAACTAATTTCATTATATTTTATACTTTATATAAATTCAGATTACTCAGTAATGTAATTTTACATACTATATTTTAGCTATCAGTATAACTTTACTTGTTGCATGAATTGATATTGCGTTATTTAGAAATATAGTAAATCACTTTATGACCTTAAAAAACAGAAACACATAAAGAAATTATATTATAATTTTATTTTTAAAGAATCATGAAGCATTTGAAAAAATATTTTTAAGTCATAAAAAATAATTAAGTGCATCTATTAATGTATAATTTAATTGTTATCACTTAATATCAATATTTAGAAAAATTTTCATATTTCCTACCAAACATTAGTAAATGAATAAAATATTGAGTTGTACTAATCATAATGCTCAATGTAATAAGCTTCTCAAGATATCTACACTTAATTATATTTTATAACTGAGATCATTTCAGATATAAAAATTAATAGAATGTTAAATTCTATAAAGCATTGATTTCTTTTCTCATCTTTTACTCTATTGAAAATATTTCTTTAGTATTGTTACTAAAGAGACTAATATTACATTAATCATTTTTTAAATAATATTAATTAAAAGTTTTAACTGCCAAAATATCAATAACGATTAATTTTTTTTGGTAATATGTCAAGTGGAGTTGTTAGAGCGGAATCAAAGTATGTCGTGCATTCTCTGCTTTTTATAATGCAGCATATTTTTTAAAAAAGATCTTAAAAAATAACTTTGCTTATAATTAAGAGAAAATATGATAACAAGTAATATAATTAACACAAAAGAATTGCCATAAAATATACTGAAAATGAAAAACTGCAAATTAACTAGTTTTTATTAATGTTTCTAACCTTTTTCTTCAAAAAGAATTTAGTATTTTTTACACAACTGTAAGAAAATAAATACTAGATTTATAAATCAAAGACAAGCATTTAAATCATTTTTGCAGTACTTTTAAATTTAGAAAAATTATTTTACCTCTCTTCATCTACATTAAAGTATTTTAATACTTTAAAAATTACACTAACAGTGTTAAATACATTTTGATTTATTCTATAAAAAATAAAGCACTTGATATAATACAAACCATTTAAAAATATTATTTGTATAAATACCATTTACTTATATAATTAAAAATTTCAGTAATTTTATGCTACTGACGATAAAGATGATAGAATATTTCTCTGTCCCTGAATTTTTAGTCATCACTAAAATTACATTCAGAAACTCTTAAGTATATACTATTTAGTATACATCATAATACTAAAAAATTTTTACTAACATCATATTAGTCCGATCAACTTATATGTATTTTAATACTCATTACATATACAGTTACTAAATAACACTAGTCTATCACGCTAATCCTGATAGAAAATAAATAGCTATATTTTAACACTTTATTCAGAATATCTAGACATTACTTCTGAATATTTTTTTACACAATTTTCAAATAATAATAATATGAAGTATTTTTCTAAAAAAGTACTATAAATATCTCTCACTAGTGAATATTTTATAGATATACAGTAATATAGAACATTTATACACATTGACTTCTCAAAACGTATATGTATTTAGTTACTGGAATAAAAATTTAATTTATTAATCAACATTAGGCAGTACACTTCTCATATTCTCAATGAGAATAATAACAGAAATTATATTTAAAAGAAATGATAAAAAAATTTTATATGAGCATCTAATCTAAATTAAACAATATTTTTTAGTAAAGTAATCAAAGAAATAAGCATGTTAATGCTATTCATAAAATAAAATAAAACTATAAAATTATTTAAAAAGATTCTTATTACATTTATTTTAAGATATTTTCTAAATCTTAGTCAAGTATAATTCAATATATAGGATTAACTTAAAAAGTTTAGAATGACCAATAACAACGTATAGGTGAATTTTATAAAATTCCCATTATAATATATTCTAACAATATAATTCTTAAGGATAAATCAATTTTCCATTTACCTGAAAAACTTAAAACATATGTAAAATATACAAAAAAACGAAAATCTTCCTATATATTTTATCATAATTTTAAAAATTTTTTATTGATCTAAATTCATTCATTAATTCAATCTCATATAATATTCATCTAAAAAAATAAAAAAGATCTCAAAACTACATAACAACAGTCGATGATACCATCTCAAATCCTTCATGATTAAATGTCATGGCAACCATTAACTAAACAATCATGCTGTCATTTGCAGTAGTAATATTCACTCTATTTATTAAATTATGATTTAAAAAACTGCAAAAAATTTCTGAAAATATTTAGACAATCTGTAAAAATATTTAACTCTATTGCACTTAAGTCAAAGATTTAAAACAAAAACAATAATAATATAAAGATTGTAATAAAATTAAAATATTACACGTGGATCGTTTTGACTTTAAAGTAATTAGATATTTATAATTTAAAAACATATTGTATCAATACTCATAAAATTTTGTTAATTTATTCTAGTATGAAAACACAAATAATCTGACTAAAAACTAACGATGTCTATTATCACGTTCAAAAAAATTATATTATGGAATATCATTAAATTAATTTTATCAGAAAATTTATAGCGATCTTACACTATCATGGAGAATTCTAAATGCACTAGTGTGTTACTCTGTAATAATATTAAAAATTTATAGAAGTATTGTTATACAATAATTAAAAGATTAAACTTTATATTCACAAACTTTAATTTAGTATTAAAATATTTTCTCAGAATTTTTCCATATTTAAAGACATTTCATTGCAGTTAATGTACGTTTAATACATGAATACTTTAATATCAAATTCAAAATATAGAATCAATTGCGTTTTTCAATCTCCATAATTACAGTAAATATATGATATTTTCTATTGATAAATATTTCAAATATATAACTATAATCTACTAACATACACTTGACGCATACAAGTAATTTTATGTGGCCTTAAAATCATTAAAATACTTTTTATATCCGTGACATCGTCTTGCATTACTGCTATTTAATAGAAAACACTTTAAGTATCTACTATGATGTATTATTTCATGCTTATAATTGCTTACGTATATTATAAAACTATATCACAAATTGTATGCACGTACTGAATGTTACGTATAGTGATAATATTGATATTATTGAACTATCTTTTTCAACTTTTCTTACCAGAAGAATGAGATACATTTCTAATAATTTATTTTTCCATATTTTCAAAATATAATATAGCACTTCTTTCTATATACATACCCGGGAAAATATGATATTAGTAAATAATTGAATAATATAAAAAAAAATAAAACACCTTATATAAATTATGATTGTGATTTTTCTCAACATGTACATTATTATTTGTTGAACAGAAAAAATCAAGGAATTGAAATAATTCTCCAATTACGTTATTTTATAAAATTTTAGTATTTAGATAACATTCATGAAAAATTAAATTTAAAAGATTTTCAAGAAACTCTTAGATCTTAGATCGAATTTTTTAGATCTGGCGTTTATTTTTAAGTAAACTACCGAAATCCTTAAGCTAGCCATACTGAAATAAGACTATTAATTATTTTATGTAGATAGATAAAGTATATACTTGTAGTAGATGAACGAACAATTATAATTTGTTCCTGCCTATAAAGTTATAATTCATGATACTATTCACTCAGGAAACATACAATGTTAAGCCAATGTATTATTAGGACTCAATAATTTAATGCACTATGTTAATCTAAATAACTTGTTAGTAAAATGATAGTAACCAGTAAAGTACTTAAAGTATAACAATATTACATGACATTCATTAAATTTTATTAATCCTCTTTAAATTTATAAACCTAATCACTTATTCTTGACGCACTGTTTATTTTGTATCAAGTAAACTATTGCTAATTTTATTAATCATATATACAGAATAACATGTAACATCTCATACTGAACTTTCAAAAAGATTTTAAGCTAAAAGACAATTACAATGAAATATTTAGTTACCGGAAGTGCAGGATTTATTGGTTTTAGTCTATGTCAGCGTCTACTAGAAAATTGGCATGAAGTTGTTGGTATAGATAATATGAATTCATATTATGATCAAGGACTTAAACAATCTCGTCTAGATATTCTTGAACAATATTCTCATTTTCGATTCATTCATCTCGATATTACTGATTACGAAAAAATTATCGTACTTTGTACGCAAGAAGATTTTGATCGCGTAATTCATCTTGCAGCACAAGCAGGTGTACGTTATTCATTAAAAAACCCATTTGCATATGCAGATAGTAACCTTAATGGTCATTTAGCTATTCTGGAAGGATGCCGTAAAGCTAAAATTAAACACTTAGTCTATGCCTCTTCCAGTGCAGTGTATGGTATGACCGATCAAACACCATTTAACCAAAATATACCTACGGATCACCCAGTATCATTATATGCTGCAACTAAAAAATCTAATGAATTAATGGCACATTCATATTCATATCTTTATCAACTTCCAACAACAGGGCTACGCTTCTTTAGTGTGTATGGTCCATGGGGTCGCCCAGATATGGCATTATTTAAATTTACAAAAGCAATTTTAGCAAATGAACCAATAGATATATATAATAATGGTAATTTAAGCCGTGATTTTACTTTTATTGATGACATCGTGGAAGGCGTTATCAGAATTTCCGATATTATTCCTCCAATGAATTTAAAAAATAGATTGCCTGCGTCTACATCAAGTAGTGAGTATTACCGTTTATATAATATTGGTAATGGTCAGCCAGTTCAGTTGATTGATTTTATTGCAGTACTTGAAAGTTTATTAGGTAAACAAGCTATTAAAAACTTCTTACCAATGCAACCTGGAGATGTTTATACAACTTGCGCTGATACAGAAGATTTTTTTTCTGTCACTGGATATCGCCCACAAGTTTCTATTGAAAAAGGAGTAAAAGCATTTGTTGAATGGTATCAATCTTACTACGAATTAGTCTCTAACTTATGATTCATTAGTGTTACTTGTTACATCTAAAAATAGATTTGAGAGGTTAGTTTTGAAAATCGCAATTGCTGGAACAGGTTATGTCGGTCTGTCTAATGCTATGTTACTATCGCAAAATCACGAAGTTGTAGCTATTGATGTCGTTTCTGAAAAAGTCGCGATGTTAAATAATAAACAATCCCCGATTATTGATGCTGAAATCGAACTATTTTTACGTGAAAAAAACTTAAATTTTCGGGCAACTGAAGATAAGGTTGAGGCTTATTCTAATGCCGAGTATGTAATTGTCGCGACCCCTACTGATGATGATCCAAAAACTAACTACTTCAATACTAAATTAGTTGAATCAGTTATTTATGATGTACAGAAAATCAACCCTGAAGCAACTAATATTGTTAAATCCACTATTCCTGTTGGATTTACTGAACGTTTACGGAAAGAATTTGGTTATACTAATGTAATTTTTTCACCAGAGTTTTTACGTGAAGGTAGCGCCTTATATGATAACCTCTACCCATCACGTATTATTGTAGGAGAACGTTCTAATCGCGCTGAAATTTTTGCTGATTTGCTCCTTGAAGGAGCAATAAAAAAAGATGTTCCAATTCTGTTTACTGATGGCACTGAAGCAGAGGCTATTAAATTATTTTCAAATACATACTTGGCAATGCGTGTAGCGTATTTCAATGAACTTGATACCTATGCTGAAAGCCGTGGATTGAATGCCCGACAAATTATTGAAGGGATTTCATTAGACCCAAGAATTGGGAACTACTATAATAACCCATCCTTTGGTTATGGTGGTTATTGCTTACCGAAAGATACAAAACAGTTGCTAGCCAACTACGATGATGTACCAAATAACTTAATTAACGCGATTGTCAAATCGAATTGTACTCGTAAAAACTTTATCTCAGATACTATCATTGCTAAAGCACCACGTAAAGTGGGTGTATATCGCTTAGTCATGAAGTCTTCTTCCGACAATTTCCGAGCTTCCGCAGTGCAAGGTGTGATGAAACGGATTAAAGAAAAAGGCATTGAAGTTATCGTATATGAACCAGTGCTGAAAGAAGATGAATTCTTCTGTTCTAAAGTTTATCGTGATTTAGCTGAATTTAAAGCAGATTGCGATATTATTCTTGCTAACCGAATGGTGTCTGAGCTAGAAGATGTTACTGAGAAAGTATATACTCGTGATATTTTCGGTAATGACTAATTTGTAATATGTTGATAAAATTTAAAATTTGTATTGTCTATTTTGTCTAATTTATCAAAATTACATAAATAATTATCTGTATTTTTACAAACTATTAAAACAAACAGTACTTTCAACAATATAATAATTGCTTATTTTAATAAATTCACAATGCATTTAGTATAATAAAATATAATTGTATATTCAATGTGATAATTATAGTGCAATAAATAATCCTGAGCTCAATAAAAGCATGAGAACTTTTTTATATTGTCTGACTGTAAATATACTTTTATTTTATATTAAGATATTTTGATTAATCTTGAAACTTATATTTTATCAACTTAGACTATAATTTTAACGTTGTGATAGAAAGATATATTTTTAAAATTAATATCAATAACTGAATTTATATTCAGCGTAAAAGCTTTTAAAATATTAAAATATTTATTTGATAAATCAGTGCTTAATGAATGCAATCTCGTGCATGATCAAAAACTAGTCTCAAATTATAGTACTTATTACACTCGAAGAATACTATAATATTTATTATAAAACCTTAGTACTCAAATCATGTTTTTCTATATTAACAATAAAATCACTTACAATAGTACTTATTTGAGAGTTAACGTGCATATCACGGTCATGAACCTCTAATATTAGTCACAAGAGTTTAAATAAATGTTCGATAATCTAATTGAGTAATACTTACTAGGTAATCGAGCACATGACTATTTTAAAATTGTAATATACCAAAAAAATATAAAAAAGATTTTTATTAAAATAAATTTAGATAATAACTAATAGTTAAGGAAATCAAAATAAAATAAGTTAACTCATTAAGATGCCTCATTAATTTGCAATTCATTTAATATTATTAATAACATTATCATTATTTTTTTCATTTTGTGCAGCTTGAATAGCTGTCAGTGCAACAGTATAAACAATATCGTCTACTAGTGCACCACGAGATAAGTCGTTCACAGGCTTTCGCATACCTTGTAGCATTGGACCAATAGAAACAAGATCCGCTGAACGTTGCACTGCTTTATAAGTGGTGTTACCGGTATTCAAATCTGGGAAAATAAATACTGTTGCTTTACCTGCAACAGGTGAATTTAATGCTTTTGATTTAGCTACATCTGCCATCACCGCAGCATCATACTGTAGTGGACCATCAATGATTAAATCAGGACGTTTTTCTTGTGCTAAGCGAGTTGCTTCACAAACTTTTTCAACATCACTACCTGCTCCAGAATTACCTGTTGAGTAAGAAATCATTGCAACACGTGGATCAATACCAAAAGCTTTTGCAGAATCAGCAGATTGGATGGCAATCTCAGACAATTGCTCAGCAGTTGGATCCGGATTTATGGCACAATCACCATAAACAAACACTTGCTCAGGTAAGAGCATAAAAAAGATAGAAGAGACTAAAGAACTACCGGATGCAGTCTTAATTAATTGAAGAGATGGACGAATAGTATGAGCCGTAGTATGCACTGCACCTGAAACTAATCCATCAACTTCACCTTTTTCTAACATTAATGTACCTAAAACCACTCTGTCTGTAAGTTGTTCACGAGCAATAATTTCAGTCATCCCTTTATTCTTACGTAAATCAAGCAAGCGAGCGACATAGCCTTCACACACTTTGATTGGATCTAGAATTTCAACACCAGACCCTAGTTCAATGCCTTGAATAGAAGCTACACGAAGGATTTCTTTTGGTTTACCTAAAAGAACACAGGTTGCGATACCACGCTCAGCACAGATGGAGGCTGCTTTAATTGTACGTGGCTCATCACCTTCTGGTAGAATAATACGTTTACTTGCTTTACGTGCTAGCTTAGTTAATTGATAACGAAAAGCTGGTGGAGATAAACAGTGAGGGCGTTCTGAGTCAGAGACCAAAGATTCAATCCATGTTTTGCTAATGTAGTTAGCTATATAATTTTGAATTTTTTCTATACGCTCATGATCATCTGCAGGAACTTCTAAACTAAAACTTTGTAGGTTTAACGAAGTTTGCCAAGTATTACTTTTTACCATAAAAACTGGTAAGCCTGTTGAAAATGCTTGCTCACATAGCTGTCGAATAGGATCATCAATATTATAACCTCCAGTTAATAGCAATGCACCAATTTCTACACCATTCATTGCAGCAAGAGATACTGACACTAATACATCAGGACGATCTGCAGAAGTTACCAAAAGAGCACCCGGACGGAAATACTGCAACATATTTAAAATGCTTCGTGAACAAAAAATCACAGATTTAACGCGTCGAGTCTTAATTTCACCTTTGTTTATAATTATAGCGTTCAAGTGTTTTGCCATATCAAGAGCACGCGTTGCAATCAAGTCACAGTTCCAAGGAATGGACGCAAGAACCGGTAGGTTCAAACACTCTAAATCTTTAGGAGTAATATTGGATACAATCACTTTTGTTGAATCATCAAAAAATTCAGATAAATCAGGGCGTGTTCTGCCTTGTTCATCAACAGGTGCGTTAACTTTGTTTACAATAACACCAACAATATTTTTGTTACGCGGCCCGCCAAATTCATTACGCACTAATTCAAGACGTTCATGCATTTGAGAAATACTGCGATTTCCTGGAGCAGTAACAAAAACAATTTCTGCACCGAGTGTTTTAGCTATATCATAGTTTAGTGATTGTGCAAAGGAGTGTTTACAGGTTGGAACTAAACCTTCGATTAGCACTACTTCAGCATTTTTAGTTTGCTGGTGATAACGAGCAACAATCTCTTCCATCAGCACGTCTTTTTGTGAAGCAGTCAACAGTGACTCAACATATTCCATTTTTAATGGCTCTACAATGGTAGTAAGGCTAGAGTGAAATCGTAAAATAGCAGTAGTCTGATCGTTATTGCCGGAAATGCGTGGCTGAGCGATAGGTTTAAAAACGCTTAGTTGAACACTGTTTTGTTCCATTGCACGGACGATGCCAAAGCTGATACTAGTAAGCCCAACACTAGTACCGGTAGGAATTAATAGAATTGTTCGAGACACGAAAACCTCTTTTATCGGTTATTCTATGATAAAACGGTATCAAAAAATACAGCAGTGTTATTTTTTAGCCGTGATTGAAATACCTTATATAGTTAAACGAGCAGAATCTTGAGCAATCACCAACTCTTCATTTGTTGGGATAACAAGAGCAGGACGACTATGATCAGTGGTGATTAGACCCTCTTTTCCAAAACGTGCGGACAAGTTACGTTGATCATCACATATAAAACCAAGAAGAACTAATTGTTTTAATGTAAGTTTACGCACATGAGCGGAGTTTTCACCAATACCACCAGTAAAGATAAGTGCGTCAAGACGACCTTCCATCAGCGAACTGTATCCACTAACGTATTTTGCTAAGCGGTGACAAAAAATATCCATTGCACGCTTAGCTTCATCTTTAGTATCATAATTATTTTCAATATAACGGCAATCACTAGTCACACCAGTTAAACCCAAAAGACCAGACTCTTGAGTCATCATTTTATTAATGTTTTCTATGCTCATATTTAAAGTATTATGTAAATAAAAAACAATTGCAGGATCAATATCACCACTTCGAGTTCCCATAACTATACCTTCTAATGGCGTTAAACCCATAGAAGTATCAACGCTTTTCCCATTGACAATAGCAGTCACTGAACCACCATTACCTAAGTGACAACTAATAGCATTAAGTTCTTCAAGAGGTTTGTTTAATTTTTTAGCTGCTTCACGAGAAACATAAAAATGGCTACTACCATGAGCCCCATAACGCCGGATTCCGTGATTTTTATATAGTTCATATGGAAGTGCATAAAGATAAGATTTTTCTGGCATAGTTTGGTGAAATGCAGTGTCAAATACTGCAACGTTTTTATCAACTAAATGTGGAAACAATTTTTTAGCTTCTTTAATACCAATCAATTGTGCTGGATTGTGCAAGGGTGCAAATGGGATTGCTATTTCAATCCCTTTTATAACATTATCATTGATTAGAACAGATGAAGTAAATTTTTCACCACCATGAACAATTCGATGACCAATTGAGACTATTTTTTCAGACAATTCTGGTTTTTTCGCAAGAATAGTAGTAACAACGAAATTGAGTGCTGCACTATGTGCAGTTTTTGCCCCTAAGGGCACTTCATATTTATTACCGTCTATTTTCCATTTTATACGGGCTTCAGGAAGATTAAAGCATTCAGAAAGACCAGATAAATATTCATTTCCATTAGTTGGATCAATGATGGCAAATTTCAGTGATGAACTACCATAGTTTAAAACCAGTACCAGCTTGTTTGACATGGCAATACCTATCGTTAATTGTTATTATGACACATTTAATTGCAAGATTATATAAAAATATTATAAAACAATGAGCGACTAAAACTTACTACATTTAACATCTAACATCGCATGATTGATTTCATCAATTAGTGGAAATATTAAACATCAATAAGATATTTAATATTTTAAAAAATTTTATCCATTCAAATACAAGTATATTTATAAAATTTAAACATTTAATGATTGATATTAAAATAATAAATAAAATTAACCTATCCTAATGTTATAAACTGATTAAAATACTTCACCCTGTTTTTTAAAGTAACGATGTACTAGTTAGACGCATCAGTATACTGAATATCAAAATTATACAAAATGACTAAATAGAAAAATCTTACTAAATATTCATATATTAAATTCTTTTTAAAAATAACATACTTTATTGATTAACATCATAAGAATTATATTATTTATTAATATTGTATAAAATGCTCATTTAATGAGTTACTCTAATTAAAATAATCGATTTTTTGTTAAAGAATATTTTTGACATGTATAAATAATTAACATTTATTATTTATACATGTCAAAAATGCGATGTAAGTAAAGAGTATGAAAATACATATCGTATTTATACATTGCTTGCAGATAGCACATTAATAGCACATAGGACAGTATTAATGAGTAGATCAGACAATTCACTTCTAGATTTTTCAATTTACTTAGGCTAGGCGATCTGTATCTAAAAATATTTCTAATAAAAATTTTCCTTCATATTTCCCATAATATTCATGCTCAAAACAATTTATTTAGTATCCGTTGTATACTGACAATTTCTATATTTACCTTAATTTAACAAATGACTTTTTATAGTAAGCTAGGCTATATACTCGATACAGCTTCATTTTGTATAATTTTCTGATGTAAAGTTTGTAGTGATTAAATCAAAAAACGCTATTCTTATTACCTGAAGATTTACTTAATTAATTTTACGAAAATCATACAATTTATGCAAAAAAATGACTTTTACAATGATTGAGCATCAGTTTTATCATACATCTTTAGTTATATTACTTAAAATTGTCTCTAAGAAAGCAAAGAAATCGCTTCTGCATGAGATATAAGTTAAGTTTTTTAACAAAAAGTAATATGAAAATTTTCCATGCAATTATGATAGAAATCAATGATAAATAACGTATTATGTAATATACATTAATATATAATAATAATTATTCTAAATATAAAAATGCAAATAACTATTAGCGTTTTTTAACATATTATCAAACGTAGTCTTCATTTATAACTGATTAATGATTAATGATTAATGATTAATGATTAATGATTAATGATTAATAGAACTCATATTAAATAAAATCAAAATACGTATAAATAATTATCATATAATAACATAAACAATTTTTAAAATACTAATGTATTTATATACAACTCCTAATTTTTATGTAGTTATAGTAACTCGTGGTTTAAACTGCATGCTCGTTTCAGTACCAGAAAAAAATTATACTTACTATGACAATCTCAATAATAATTTATACTCAAAAACATGTATATAGTCAATATATATGTATTATTTTTATATTTTCTATTTATACTCTTCTCAGTATTTTATATATCTATAATAAAATTATTATGCGTTCAATGCATAATAAACCAAATGAAATAAAAATATTTCTATTGCATTTTAACAGTGTTTAAGAAAATTAATTAACTATTTTAGCGCTAAAATAATAATCAATGTATCTATAAAAAAATAATCGATGCAACTGTAACGCAACTTTAATTTCTTTTTTCAGTGAGCGTAAGATAACAAAATGTTTAATTTATGAGACAACATGCAATACATCTCAGACTAAAGTTATGATTGTATTACTCAATGCAATAAATTGCACTTATACGTCTAAATAAATAAGGTATAATCAGCGAGATTGTTACTTTCGATATAGTTCTGAGGACTATTACTAGAAATAATCTCTAAACACACAAAATAACTCAATACTAAGTTAATAATAATAACATGCATACTAAATTACATAATAGAAAACACAGTATTTAAATATCTTTTATAGTGCATTCATATTGCCAAACATTATAATACTAGTTTAATGTGTGTGCAATAATAAAACGTTGTAGGATTACATTACAATATAGAGCTAATTATATTGCACTATCTTAATAATTTTACTTAAAAGATAATACTCATTGTCTAAAAATATTTTATCTATTTCATCAAAAAAATAATAAGACATTGAATTATAAAATTTTTATACTGTAGATGAGTTGTAAAATACGTGCTTTCTATCTCTAACATTTTTTATAATTATTGCTATTTTATAGAGTTACATTTTAGTATATACAGTAATATAAGCATTTCTGTCTGTATTCTTCACACTATGTTCGTAGCAATAATCATGATAATTATGTCAAAGGTGCCACTACTGATAACATAAACCTACTATTACATTTTTTAATACCTATTTTCAGTCACTTTGACTCTATTCTATCAATTATACTTTTCAAAATTTACAATAGTCGCATATAGTAATACTTATTAAGAAAATCCCTAGAAAACATTTTTTATTAACAATAATTTTTAACGATCTACAATCATACACAAACATTTCATACATCTTAACTATCGAAAATATGCATTTATTTTTTTCTAAAAAATAAAAATAAATTTGTTTAAATATTTTTCAACTCATTTACCATCCTAATCTTTTTATCAGATCAGATAAAATTAATCTGTTTTAATAAACTTATTAAGCTATTAAGAGTTTTAGTTAATTTTAAAAAACTATAAGACACAGCCTTTAATAGGCTAGTCTTTTATTATAAATATTATGATTTTAATGTGTTGTCTATTAATTGAGTTTCTAGGATTTACACAAGTAATAATAATATTTTTATAACTGATTACATTGGCCGGTTACATTTTTATAGCTGTATTAGTATATGTAATAATGATCCTGCTAAAAGCACAAAAAATACTTAAGTTATTACCTTCAGTACATAAAAAATCTACAACACAAAAGAGATACAATGAAGTAAATAGTCAAATAATTTACATAGACTATAATCTTAGGAAAAAGTTCTTTCTATAAAAATTTTAAAAGCAAAAAATCTATATGATATAAATGACATTATAAAACCTATGTATTTATTAACCACTACTTACAGTGGAAAATTTTATAATTATATATTATATATTTGCAGTTTATTTACTAATGCAATGTTTATGCTATTATTAGAAATATAGATATAGTTCAATGAGAAAACTTAGCAATATTAAATATAACTTAATTTTTTAATATTTATTGACATCCAGAATGTCCAAAACCACCTTCTGCACGTTCAGTAGATTCAAAATAATCTACAATATTAAATTGTACCTGTGTAATAGAAACAAACACCATTTGAGCTATACGTTCACTAGGTGTAATAGTGAAAGTGTTAGCACCTCTATTCCAAATAGATACCATTAATTGACCTTGATAATCCGAGTCAATTAAACCAATAAGATTCCCAAGAACAATACCGTGCTGATGCCCGAGTCCTGAACGAGGTAAAATAACTGCAGTAAGTTGTGCATCAGAAATATGAATAGCTAACCCAGTTGGAATAAGTTCTGTTTGATTTGGCATTAACTTAATTGGTGTGTCAATACAAGCACGCAAATCTAAACCAGCAGAACCATTAGTAGCATACTTTGGCAAAGGAAATACATTGCCAACACGGGAATCAATAATTTTCAGGTCAATAATTTTCATAATGTTGAGTTCACGTATCTCAATAAATAAATAGTCACTTAATTAAAATTTACTACTATATAATAGATAAATCTTACTAAAAATACTAAAACATAATCTATTTTATAACTATTAAAATCATTATTAATACATAGAAGCATCATCAAATAAATCACGTTCAGCTGTTGTATATTAACATTTTAACAAAACATTCTAAACACTTTAAATTCATCTAAAAACTCAATAACATAAAAATCGACAATACAATCAATTAAATACACTAACAAAAATATATAGGTTTCTTAATAATTTTTAAATAAAAGTTTAATTAATAAAGATATTTTTCTATATAATTATTTGATAAATTTCTTATGCGTATTAAATATGCTAACTAGAACAATACATACACTGTAAAGATATAATGTTACATTGACAAATCTAGCAATAAGTTTAACATAATCACCTCTCTGACCTACTAATTTTTCAATCAAAAATTCTTTTATTTTTCATCTGTAGTCACTACTACAATATATAAAATTAAGTACATTATATACAAAATGTACTATATATAATAGATTATTTATATAACTAATTTCAGCATCTGTATATATTTAATGATCATTATTTAATGCCTCGATTATATATATTAATATCATTTTACTTTGATCAACTTATATAATATAATTGTTTTTCTAGATTTTTACATTCATTAAAATTACTACAACTTCTCGTCATGCGAGAAAACAGTTGTTAGTAAATTTTTTTATACGAATAGTAATTCGTGAAAATTAAATATAGCAACTATCTTTGCAATAAAAAATACTGATTTGTTTTACGAATTGAATATTCATAATATTCCTTTTGCCTAATCTAAACAATTATCCGATAAAACAAATCTCAATATTTACAATATGAAACATACATATTATATTCTGCTTTAATTATTACAATATAAAATAGCACTCATCATTTACACTAATCTAATTAGGTTGAAAATCTTACAAAACAGCAATACTAGTATCAATCACAAGAAATATGCATTTCATGATACTTTTCATTTTTTACTATCCATAGTAAAATCAAATATCAATAATATTTAGGAGAATCACAAATATATAATTTACTTTTTCGCACTACTATATAAGTTAGTTATTGTTATATAATGGGTGCTGTTGATGTTGTTTTATAAAAAATGAAAAGAATAATCTCAAAATGTCATAAAAGAATTTCAAAATCATTAAAACTAAAAAAATGTTAATATGTGCTATCACTGTATAAAACGATATAAAGTTATGCACGTCATATATAGGAAAACTAAAAGAATCAATTTTTAATAATTTAATCGGTGATTTCAGTAATTTATTTTCTATATTTCACTTTTATTTTAACCTCAGTCTTTAATAAAAAATATTATATAAAAATAAATTTTAGAAGTTTTACACAATTTTAATTTATTAATTGCTTAACTATTTTATTTGTATAAAATCGTTTTATATAAACATATAATATCAAGTAATATTTATTAATAATACGATTACTTAATGATTAATAAATCTAGTATTTTATTAGATGAAAGACTCAAGACTAATATATTTTATCACAAATCACTACCTAAGAAGTAGTGATCATGTAAATATTTATCTAATAAAAATTATTTATTTTACTATGAAGATTAATGCAAGTATCGTTTGATTATATTATATTAATTACTAGGTTCTTCAGAAAGAAGTAAGGTATTATAAATAGGTAATACTTAATAAAGTCTAATTACTCAGTCCTTATATACTTAAAATAAATATTATATTTGATTCTTTGCAAGAGAAGAGTTATAAAATAATTACATTAACTAAAATGATCTTTTACATATCTCTTGAGTACAGCTATTAAAAGCATAGACTAAATCACTTTACAAGATCTTATTCTTAATAAGAAATACTTATCGTAACAAGTGTTTTACTAAAATACTGCTAATCTTTTAGTAGATAAGATTTCCAAAAGATAAACTCCAAACCCTGATACAGTAACATGCTTATAATATACACTCGAGATGATTAGATTTTTGGAGAACAAATATGTCACGAGTCTGCCAAGTTACTGGAAAGCGTCCTATGAGTGGTAATAACCGTTCACATGCATGTAATGCAACTAAACGTCGTTTTTTTCCAAATCTCCACTCTCATCGTTTCTGGATTGAGTCTGAGAAACGTTTTATAACATTGCGTATATCTGCTAAAGGTATGCGTATTATCGATAAAAAAGGTATTGACATAGTTCTTTCTGAACTATATACCCGTATAAAAAGAAACACGAAGGAGCTTTAAAATGGCTAAAGGTATGCGCGAAAAAATTAAACTTCTTTCTTCTGAATCTACCGGTCACTTCTACACCACTACGAAAAACAAGCGTAACATGTCAGAAAAATTAGAATTAAAAAAATTTGATCCAGTTTTGAGAAAATATGTCATTTATAGAGAAACAAAAATTAAGTAATTTACATTTTCTGTAAAACCCAGAATCATCAGGATTTTACCCTAAAATAAAAATATTTTTATAAATAAATTTTAAATATTCTCTCGATTATTTTTAAAGTAAGAAATATTTATTATTCGTTAAATCAACAACATCACATTTTTAAAAACTTATATTTAGTTTGTGTACATCCAGTTATAACTTCTAGTTAATATCTTTATTAATAGATTTTATTATTTGATCTATACAATAATCTAATCTCTCTCAGAGAGATTAGATTATTGTATAGATGTACTCAAATTTTTATAAGATATAAACATAATAAAGAGTATGTCGTGAAAAAACAGTTTACAAAAATTCTTATTATCAAGATGCGATTCCATGGAGATATGCTTCTAACTACACCAGTCATAAGTACATTAAAGCAAAACTATCCAAATGCTGAAATTGATGTGTTACTTTATCAAGATACAATGCCTATTTTATCTGTCAATAGTGATATTCATGCTTTGTATGGAATAAAAAATAAAAAAAATCACGGGTTTAGTAAAATATACAATTTTCTCAGTTTATTACTTAAACTACGTCGTAATACATATGATTTAGTAGTAAACCTTACCGATCAATGGATAATTGCAATTCTTGTTAGAAGTATTTCTGCACCAGTAAAACTAAGTCAGTTGATTTATGGTAGAAAATCTAAATATTGGAATAATAGTTTTACTCATTTAGTGCTTGCGCAAGGTGAAAATATTGTTACAAAGAACTTATCAATCCTGAACCCGTTAGGCTTAACTAAAATATATAATAAAACAACAATGTCTTATCGTAAACAAGATTGGGAAACTATTAAAAAAAAACTTTTTCTGTTAGGTATTCGTAGTAACTACGTCGTAATACAACCAACAGCACGACAATTTTTTAAATGTTGGGATGACAAGAAATTTTCTCAAGTTATTGATTCTTTAAGTTCCAGAGGATATAAAGTAGTTTTAACATCGAGCCCATGCAAAGCAGATATTAATATTATTAATCATATTGTGTCACATTGCAAAATGAAACCAATCATTAAATTGGCAGGTAAAACATCTTTCCCTGAATTAGGCGCTTTGATTGCACATGCTGTATTATTTATCGGTGTTGATTCTGCACCCATTCATATAGCGGCTGCTGTAAACACTCCAATTATCTGCTTATTTGGTGCAACTAATCATATTGCTTGGCGGCCATGGAGTAAAAACGTAGTGCAATTTTGGTCAGGCGATTATCAACCAGTTCCCGCAAGAAACAAACTAGATAGAACTAAAAGATATCTTTCTATTATACCTGCATCTGACGTTATAAAAGCAATAGAAAAGATGTTACCCAAGAATATTATTTTATAAAACATAATATACTTTAAATATATAATATTAAATACAAAAATTTTAAAAATCTCATGAATAGTATATATGTTATGTGTTTTAATATTTATTTTAGAACTCAAATACGCAGAACAATTTTTTATTTCATAAGTGTCCACGCAACGTTATTACTTATGAAAAATAAAAAATAAAAGTTGATCTTTGCTTTTTTGTTCATTTTATTTAGCGTTTTAACTTTAATTTAGGTATATTTTAAAGCAGATGATTCAAATAAATTTTTATCTACATACTGCTCATATAAAAATCAAGTAATATTATCTTAGCAATATCAATTATATTAATTCTGGTACATTCATTAAATTTTCAATCTAATAATCTTCCTAAATTATTATATACTTCTATTTTATCTTTAGTGATAATCATCATATTTTTTAAAAATGACTTTTCAGTAATCGGTAAAATTAAAATATGTTTTTACATTAAAAACACATTTTATATTTTTTACACTTATATTTTTGTCAGTAACGAGATTAAACATATTAATTAAATTATTATTCAATATATTTATGTACTATCTTATTTATCACTAAAAAAAAGAACTACTATTATAATTGTTCTTTTTTGTATTATGAATTTTTATAATTTTAAATTAATAAAAAATAAAAAATATTTTAATACCTTTAGAATAGATTTATTCCTAATTATCTTTTTTAGTAAAAATATTTTAACTTCATATTCCAATGCTATTATGTATGATTACAATGCGATTCAAAAAAAATAACAACTATATTTCAATTCATGCGAAATTTTCTATGATAAAAATAAAAATTAAAATAGATAAATATTTACTAAATTCATTTATAGAAACAAAAAATAAATCAATGAATGAAAATACAAACTAATTGATCATAAATTAAGCTCAACAATAGATTTTAGTAATATGCATTTACATAATGATATACTTTAATTTATACTTCTTAAAAAATGTTTTAGAGCTAGTATGATATCTTATTTTATTTAGTTTGTTAGTATATACTATATTTAAATATAAAAATATCTATCCTGTTCTATTTGTAATTAAAACAATTGGATATGAAATGAATGAGATAGTTTTTATAGCAACAATATAATGCTGATATGTAGAATTACCTATATAATTTTATGTATGTCTTTAAGAAATAATATAGAGGAATAATCAACATGATTCATAAAGAAAAAAACTATTTACTTAGTTTGATAATTCCCGTATTTAATCGTGAGTCTAGTATTTATATATTGCTAGTCAAAATGATGAAATCATTACCAAATAGTGTAGAAATAATTATTATAAATGATGGGTCAACTGATAATACAATAAACTCTATTAAAAGTGTACTGAGCAATAGTTGTCAAGAAATTCAAGTTAAAGTTATTCAACATGAAAACAACTTAGGGGTGTCTATTGCTCGAAATACAGGCTTAAAAAATGCAAATGGAACCTATATTGGCTTTATCGATAGCGATGATGACATTGTATCTAATTACTTTGAATTACTTATGCCAATCATATCTCAGTTAAAATATGATATTATTAGCTTTGATTTTTATTATAAAAATCAAGTAATGAAACCAAATTATGGAACTAGTAATATCGAGAATGTATTTTCAGTTTCACACTGGTATTTATTTTCGAGAATATATAAGAAAAAATTATGGGAAAATGAACAATTTGAACCTTTTCGTAGATATGAAGACATAATCTTATTACCATATATATATATCAAAGCAATATCAATTAAGCACGTATCAAATAAGTTGTATATTTATCATAAATCACAAGTATCGATTACACAACAAATACAAGAAAGTGATATTCAAGACCTCTATTTTGCCATCGATAAATCAGTAGACTTTATACAAAACAAAGCTACTGATAAACAAGCGAAACTATTTGTAATGTATTTAATAAATATATTTTTTTTAACTAGAAAATACATAAAAAAAATCAATGGATATTATTGTTATGATGAAAGATTTTATAATTTAACTTATTATATACTGAAATTAATCAAACAATATAATCTTAAAGTTTCATCGTCTAAAATAAGAAAATTTAAATATTGTAAATTACATTATTATTTTTCAAAATTAAAATATAAGCTACAATTAAAGAAAAAGAACGTATGAAAATTGCATTTTGTCTTTATAATTTTTTCCCTTATGGTGGTTTGCAACAAGATTTTTTACATATTGTTAAAGAATGTATAAAACGTCATTATGACGTTCTTGTTTATGTTATGTCATGGAAAGGTTTTCAACCTTCTAATATGAAAATCATTAAAGTTCCTAAAAAAGGCTTCACTAACCATACAAAAAATAAAAATTATTCTAAATGGGTTAACAATGATTTAAAATTACAAAATGTAGATTGTATTTTTGGCTTTAATAAAATGCCAGGATTAGATATTTATTATGCAGCAGATACTTGCTACGCTACACAGAAAAAAAGTTACTTATATAAATTATTACCTAGATATCAACATTATATAAAATTTGAACGTTCTGTTTTTTCTTCTGAAAAGAAGACATTATTATTAATGTTAACAGATAAACAAATTGAAGATTTTACCTCTATTTATCATACTCAAAGCTCACGATTTAAATTATTACCACCAGGTATTTCTTTAGATCTTAAATGGAATAAGTATTTTAATATAATAAAAAAAAAATTTAGAGCTGATAATAATTTATCTGATAAAAACATAGTTGTTATTCAAATTGGTTCTAATTATACTCGAAAAGGGGTTGATAGAAGTTTAATTGCTATTGCTAATTTACCTAACACTCTAAAAAAGAATATTATTTATTATGTAATAGGACAAGATAAAATTAAAAAATTTAGCAACTTAGCTAGAAAATTAAATATTGAAAAACAAGTTTTTTTCTTAGGAAGTCGAGATAATATCAATGTATTTCTTGCATCAGCTGATTTATTATTACATCCTGCAAGACAAGAAGCTGCAGGTATTGTGCTTCTTGAAGCACTTATTTCTGGAGTACCTTCAATTATTACTGATGTGTGTGGATATTCGTCTTATATTCTTCATGCAAATAGTGGTATTCTTCTTCCTTTTCCATTTTCTCAAGAACATTTTAATTTAGAATTAAAAAAAATACTAACTAATATAGCTGTTTTAGAAATATTCAAAAATAACGCAATAAACTTTTCTAATACTCATGATTTGTATAGTTTACCATCGAAAGTCGTAAATTATATTGAAGATTATGTTAATAATAAAATACAAATCACCTTTTAATAAATTATGGAAAAATAAAGATCCTTTTTATGAAGTAAGTCTTATTAGTGGAAAAATATATCGTCAAATAAAAAATCGAAAAACAATTAAATTTTTTATTAGTTATGAATCATTTTTTATTAAACTTCACTATGGTATAACTATAAGTGAAGTTCTAAAAAACATTTTTAGCTTTCGCCTTCCTGTATTAGATGCACGGCAAGAATTAAATGCAATATATCACTTAAAGAAGTTTAATATAAATACAATGGATGTCTATGCTGTAGGAGTTAAAGGATTAAACCTATTCACAAGACAGTCATTTTTAATTACTAAAGAATTAAATGCTACCATTAGCCTAAAAGATTATTGTAAAAATTGGTACAAACATAAACCAAAATTTCAAACTAAAATTAATATAATTAGAGCATTGGCATTGATTATATCAGATATGCATTGTTCAGGTTTAAATCATCGAGATTGTTATCTGTGTCATTTTTTATTGGATGAAAGTTATTATAACACAAATGGTGATATTATATTATATATTATTGACTTGCATAGAGCTCAAATAAGAAAAAGAATACCTAAGCGATGGAGAGATAAAGATCTGATGGGAATATATTTTTCTTCTTTAGAACTTGGAATAACAAACAGAGATATTTATCGATTTCTTAAAACGTATTTTGACTTAGATCTTAGAACAATTTTCAGCATAGAAAGCGATTTAATAAAAAAAGCAAAAAATAAATCAATATTAATTAAAAAAAGAACTGAGCGAAGAGGTTTATAAAGTGAGTAGAATTGATATTGCTTATTGCTCTGATAATAATTATGTTGAATATTTATCTGTATCTCTTATGTCAGTGTTATTAAACAATTTAAAAAATACTATATATTTTCATATTTTTCTTTTTAAGATATCAAAAGAAAATTTAGAAAAATTAAAAAAAATTGATGCAAATATCCTTTTTTATCATATAAATGATGACGTAATGAAAAAATATAATAGAAATTATATCATAAAACATTTAAATATGTCAACTTATATAAAATTAATAGTTCCACGAATGCTGTATGGTAGAGTGGAAAAAATAATTTACTTAGATATCGATACGTTATGTTTTTCTGATTTATCAGAGATAGATAATATAAATATTGTTCATTATATTTGCGCTGTTTCTTCAGATACCAAAAATAATATAGATACTAAAAATACTGCTCGATTGGGATTAAAGCGAAAATTTTATTTTAATGCCGGTGTCTTATATATTAACATTAAAAATTGGATAGACTTTGATGTTGAAAACAAGATCAACAATCTTATTAGTCACTCTTGGGAATCGCTTACTTATTATGAACAAGATGCGTTAAATAAAATTCTTGAGGATAATATTATCATAATGAATAATTCATGGAATTATTTATATACATGGATGAACTTTCATGAAAAAGAAAACTATTTTTATTCAAAATTATCAATACCAAAAATTATCCATTTTACTGGAAGTAGAAAACCCTGGTATAAAGAACATAAGTGTCTATCCCAAAATCTTTTTATTTTTTATAAACATTTTACTCCATGGAACAATACAAAATTGCGCAGTTATACCCCTAAAGTAAAAAATAGTGATAATAGAGTGTATTGTCGTGAAGAATGTTATAATAAAAACTATCTATTAGCTTTAAAATTTTATTTAAAATATTTAAAAACAAAGCTTAAGCTATAATTAATAAATGAATATTAAAATATAAAAATTATCTGTAACACTGAAAATTAATAAAATTTCTTATTTTAAATAAAATATAAACAATATAACTGATAAAACTAGCATAGTATTTTTTTTGTAATCTCTTATGAGAAAATTTCTTTTTTTGTTGTATAGATGTACTAGCTTTTTCTAAAGGAACAGTCGACCATTGTGAGTTTTGATATATTTCCCTAAAAAATTTTATAGACGGATAATTCACCCAATCGTACCAAGGTTTGGAGATACCAACATAATGAATAAGTTTAACTTCATCAGTGATTTTATCTTTATAAGCATAAATATTCTTACTTTTTATTTCACTATCTATTTCATAGAAACAATTATAATTTTTATTTAAGTAAAGAATTTTATTTCTAGTGATAATATTTAAAATATCTTGATCTGGAAATAAAGATTGATTTTTTGTATCATGTAGTAAATTAAAAAAGTTTAAAGTTAACTGATCTTTTTTCCAGTTTTTTAAATTAGCTAACATAACACCAGAATTAAAATATTTAGCGTCAGTGACTATTGCAAATGTTTTTGCTCGAATTTGTAAGCTTTCTAAATCAGAGACTGCAGCAATGTAATATTCATTTAAATCTAAAACAGATAGTGTAGATAGATCACCTTTACAAATAATATCTGCATCTAAATAAAGCGCAGTATTATATTTGAAAGATAAAATATCAAATCCTATAATTCTATAATATGTAGCATATGGCCAACGCTCTGTTACAGGTAAAAATGATAAATTAGTATTATCTATTAGATAAATTGAAACAGTTTGTTGATATAACTTTGATGTTTGTTCTAATTTATTTAGATTCTGATGAGAAATTTTTTCAATAAAAAAATGAAAATTTAATGGCATATCGAGATTATTTTTAATAATTGATTCCATTGAAACAACTGCACCAAGTAAAAAATTTTCTGTAATCCCATAAATTATATTAAATTTTTCTAATTTATTGTCACTGTAATCATATGTAAAATGGTGAGATAATATTTTCAAATTCTTAAAAAACATATTCTTTACCTTACTTACTGGAAGAATAAGTATACAATTATTATCTATCATAACATTTTAAAAAAATACATGATATTTTAATTGATGTTTTAATATGCATTTTGAAAATCTATGATAAAATTAGTAAAGATTAAACTGCTCAAAGAAAAATAAAATCTCATCTCGTTTTTAATAACATTTAATATATCATTATAAGCAATAATTATTTATATTAACTAGTATTAAAAGAATAAATATTTATCGTATTAAATACTGTCAAGTTTTATCATTAAGATGAATATATTATATTAGAAATAAAAAGTTTTGTTATTATTTAGTTGATATATCTATTACAACCTTATACAGATTCAATCCAAACATCACCCTAAAACATAATTATATTCATATCTTTCAAAATTTCAAAGTATTTACTTTAGTATTATCCTAAAAATCATTATTTTAATACACTGAAGCCTGTGTAACGTTCTGATAAACTAGTACTAAAGTTCCTGAACTCAGTAGAAAATAGATAATAAATATATTGTTAGTTTAGTAAATGTTGATGCTCATACAGCGTCATGTTGTAGCTCTTTTGATTTTAACATTCTAAGCTTATTATATAGAGATAAAATTGTTACAGCATTTAATAAAATAAGACGATATAATATTATAAATTTTTGTACTGCTAAATAAATAATAAGATTATTATTTAATAAATATTTATATACGCTAAAATAACGATGCTTGACTCATATATACAATTTTATAAAATATATTAAATATTTTCCACTAAATAATATTTTACCTTGAGTACTAAAACTAGCTTGTTAATTTTTTACTTTATATTTTATTTAATTTTTTTAACATCGCTTCAGAAACAATTTGTGGTAAAAAAGAAGACGTATTACCATCATACAGTGCGATATCTTTTATTAATGATGAAGAAATAAAAGAAAGACCCTGAGAAGGGAGTAAAAATACAGTTTCAAGATCAGGAACAAAATATCTATTTACTTCAGCAAACTGTGACTCATACTCGAAATCTAACACAGAACGAATACCTCGAATTAAAATATTTACACCATTTTTCTGTGCAAAATTAGCTATTAACTCAGAAAAGCCGACCACTTTAACATTTTCTAAATGTTTAGTCACCGTCTGTGCAAGCTGAATACGCTCATTAATAATAAACATAGGACTTTTACATTGATTATCAGTAATAGCAAGTAATACATGATCAAATATTGCCGCTGCACGAGAAACAATATCAATATGTCCTAAAGTAATTGGATCAAACGTTCCAGGATAAATAGCTTTATGTGTCATAATAATGATATCTCACATTTATATATATTTATTAAAAATAAAATCAAATATACTTTCTGTAGAAACCTATTCAATATTTTTCATATATACTAAAATAAAAATACTACATTAAAAAATAACGTATATTATTCAATATATTTATCATGATTCTTCGATATATTTAGATATTTTTTCTTCACTTAATGTGGATTTAACAAAAACACTTATAAATTCAATAAAATGCATAAAATGTAATACATTTTATTTTCTTCATCACTTTCTTAGTATAAGATATATATCATCGATATATTATCAACTATGTTCACCGTACTTAACTTATACTTTCTCAATGCAAGAAAGTAATTGTTATATAGGCTAAAACTAGTAACGTGATTTTTGTCTAGTGATTAGTTGTTTCCACTGAAATTAAATAAGATCAAGCTTGGGAATTTAAAAATCAGCATTGTTTAATATTAGACAGTTTTTTACTCGAATCATAGTCTTTTATGATTCGTTTCCATATTCTTTACGTTATTAGTGATTCACTCATAACTAAAGTTATTTAAACACTCTTACTAATTCTGAGTAAAATCTAATGCCAACTACATTTTTAAGACTGTTTTGAAATAATTGTCATTTTTTCTAATAATTTATCTTGATAAAATTTAACATAAAATATAAAAATTTTTTAGAAACTCCTAAAGATACTTTATTCAAAACTAATTTTAAAATCTTCAATCATGCATACAACACCTACGCATATTAATTTTATAGGTAAATATAATAAAACTATTTAATTGCTTGATATTTTTTTCACTAACATAATAATTTTAAAATTTAATTTTCCAATAAAATATATAAAAATTACTCTTAAAAATTTTTAATAACTATTAAATCTTTAGAAATATAAAAAATAATAAAATTAATAGATCATTTGGATTATAGTTTAACTATATAACTAAGAGAAATAAATAAAATTAATAGAAGTATAAAAAAATGAAGATAAAGCTTTCTTTGAAACTAAACTATAATATAAAAAATGACATGAATTAAACTGAAAGACTTTCTTGCATATATTATTAGAGTTAAAATGTATCTCTCATTATATTTAGAAAATATGCTTTTGAAAACTCCAAGGCTAAACTAATAATATACTCCTTGTAGTATTCTTTGATATAACTTCTCAGTAGTTTTCACATAACAATCAAGATTAACATTAGTGGTATTATCGTTATAGATAAAATTCTTTTTCTCAAAAGCAACTTTAAATTCTATTGCTGCACACTTAAAAAAATATAAAAATAAAAATTTAGAATTTTTTAAAATAAAATCACTAAAGCATTATTATATCTTGCACAAGTAATTTTTAATTTTTCTGTAAGTCACATAAAAATCATAGCATTATTTTTACTACGATAGATTTATTTTATAATGTTTGATTAAGCCAGTATATAAGTTTTAATGACATATTTTCAATATAATGCCTAACTAAATACAATCTAGACATGAATTAAAATCAATACACGTGTACATGTCAAAAGTTAAAAATAAAAAACATAGTATGAACATTAAGAATGTTATCAATATTTTTAATGCTTTTCAACAAAGAATCAAATGCTATTCATTACATACTATAATAATTATATTATTATAAAAACACTAGAACTAAACAATAATTATTAGTAATATTTATGTGAAATCTCTAAAAATAGTATTTAGAATGAATTCTAATTTTGTCTTTGTTAATTTTGTCTTTTCTGAAATATTTTTTGCATCTAATAATTTTTTAATAGTATAAACTCATTCAGTCTTATTTATAAACTTGTTAGACAATACATATAGCATTGATTAAGTCCATAAAATATGAAATTAATAGTGTATCTTATAAATTTCATAATAATTACTTTTTAATCAATAACATGAATGATCCGTTATAATTACTGAATAAATATTAAATCTTAGCACTTAGTATGTTACTCTCTATCATATTTTTACTAAAAAATTGTAAAATCGATTAATTAAATGTGGATATCACTAATTTTCACGCTTCTCATGAAATCGAAATTTTCGCCTGACTTAATACACTCTAAGCTCTACTTTTTATAGAAAGCGAATCATGGAAAAATTTCACTTACTGGAATTATATAGTGCATTATTTTAATACTGAGTTTTAAATAAATAACTATGCCTAAAAACATATAAGTTAATTACACAACACAACTGTAACTATTAAAATAATCAGTAAATAAAATATTATTCAATTTTTTAATAACTTATTAAAATAAACTTAATTATTTTAATCATTAACATTTCTAAAATTATATTAAAGATAATTTAGTAAGTATTTACATCTTTTAATTTACTTATCTAAAATAATATTTTCTAATTCAGATATATCACTAACACAGGAACATAGAATGTTAACATAATGTCGCTTGAATCATATCGATATATGTATCATGTACCTAAATATTTACTAATACTAAATGATTAGCAGTAAAATATATAGATTGTTTTTAATGTTTTTAAAATTTTATTAAAGCTTACTTATCCATAAAGAAAAACATTTCTTTTAGTAGTTATAACCTTATAAATATTTTTACTTTCACTACAATAAAGAAAATAACAAATTCTTATCTAATATTAAAAAATAAAATATTCTACTATTTTAAATTGTTAGCATACAGCTACAACTAACTTAAACAATAAATAATTAATGAATAACATATCTATTTTTTGTTTATTTTAAAATATTGACTCTAAAATTAAATCTTTTAAAATGTAGCAAGTAAACTGTTTTGATTTACAATTAATCATCTCTAAAATTGATTAATTAATAAAGTTCAAAAATATTAGTCTATCATACAAAAATATGAAGTACAAGAATATACGATGTAATTTTTCATAAACTGATTTTAGTATAGAATAAAACAATAATTAAAACATAAAATGACCAGAAGTGATATATCTTGTCTTCATTAATTTTTCTAGTAATTTTATCTAAATTAACATCACTGTTCTGATAACGTTCAATCATTAATAACTAATCATATAGAATATACTAGTGTTTTAATAAAAATTTGTAAATACAGCGCTATATATTCCTGTAAAAGACAAATTTTTAAGCTTATGCTACATAAGTAACATCGTGAATTTCCTAAGATTACATATTATCGTATTATTAATTCATCTCAGTTTTTTTGCACTTCCGTCTCTCTCACTTACAAGAAATTTTCAATTATTATAAATTCGTTAGAGTATACATAGATCAATTACTGATGATATTGACGAGAAAAACAAGAAACCGCATTAACACATGCACCTACATGTTCAGGTGAGATATTTTGATGAATGCCATGACCTAAGTTAAAAACGTGTCCACTTCCATGGCCAAAACTAGAAAGAATATTTTTCACTTCTTCTTCTATACGTTGGATGGGTGCATAAAGTATAGAAGGATCCATATTACCTTGTAAAGCAACTTTATCACCCACACGACGACGTGCATCCGCAATTTCTGTTGTCCAATCCACACCCAAAGCATCGCAGCCTGTTTCAGCCATTTTTTCTAACCACTGACCACCACCCTTAGTGAATAAAGTGATAGGAATACAATATCCATCATTTTCACGGATCAGGCTATCAACTATGTTATGCATATAATATAGAGAAAATTGAAGATAATCACGATATGTAAGCACACCACCCCAAGTATCAAAAATTATAAGAGACTGAGCTCCCGCACGAATTTGTGCATTCAAATATAAAATTATACTATCTGCAAGTTTATCTAGCAACAGATGTAAAGCATGTGGATCTTCATACATCATGTTTTTAATTTTTGTAAATGCTTTACTGCTTCCACCTTCAACCATATAAGTTGCAAGAGTCCATGGACTCCCAGAAAAACCAATAAGAGGAACATCACCATTAAGTGCTTTTCGAGTAGCTTTCACTGCATCTATTACATAACCTAAATCTATTTCTGGATCAGGGATTGAAATATTTTTTACATCATTCAAACTAGTTACTGGGTTTTTAAAACAAGGACCTTTATTTGTATCAAAATACAAACCAAGTCCCATAGCATCAGGAATGGTTAAAATATCAGAGAATAAAATTGCAGCGTCCAAATGAAAGCGACGTAAAGGCTGAAGAGTTACTTCGCAGACACATTCAATATTTTTACACAGAGAAAGAAAATCACTAAATTGTGCACGTATAACCTTATATTCAGGTAAATAACGCCCTGCTTGACGCATCATCCATACAGGGGTAACGTCTACCGGTTTACGCAATAAAGCACTGAGATAACGATGATTTTTTAACTCAATCATTTTGACTCCATTATTAGTAATGGCGATTGTATATAGTTAAATTTTTATTATAATATATTAAAAGTGATGACGTTAACGCCTATACAATTTATAAATTTAATTATTTTAAAAATTAACTTACATTGCGCTGCTATGAAGTACACTTATAAATAACAGCTATTTTTACTAAAAGTATCATATATTTAATATAGATATTTATACTTAACACATACGTATATAATATTAATAAAGCGAGTGAACACTAATAATGTTTATTCAAATTTATATAAAAATCTATCACTGTTACTACAAGAAACACAAATTTAATAACGCTATATAAGAAACGAGCACACTTTTATAGTTTAAAAAAATAATAAATAATCTTTTATAAGAATACGCTATTATATTAAACGTAATCTTTAAAGAATTCACTTATTCTTTGAGAATTTTCTAATTCTATTACTACAAAAACTCACTGAATATATTCTTAGGTTAAACACTAAACTCAATTATTTACTTAGTTTGCACTGCTACTCAAATCCATGAAGATTTCTTTCTGATTTGATTAGATAAATTTGAAATTCATCCAATCAGTACAGTCTAGCGCGTCTAATACAATTAACTGTTTAATAAAAACAATGTTATTTTAAGATATTGGTAAATTTTTTATTTCGACTATTGTCAACTAGAAAGAAAGATTTTAATACTATAAATTTATGAAAATTTTTCTATTTATATTATAATAATTTCAATTATATTAGTTAATATCAAACTTCAGTATTAAGTATAAATACACTCATTAACACTTCTAAAATTTTAATCTTTATAATATTAATTCGAACTATTTACGGAAAGAATCTTCTTTAACATTTTAACTAAAAATATAATATGAATTATAAAAATAGCAAATAATAGTTTTAGCTAATTATATTAAATAAATAACAACAAAATATATATTACAATTTTATCGAAGAATATAATACAGTCAAGCAGAACGTTAATATTTGTATAAAACGATATAATAACAATAAAATCAATATCAGTTTGTGATCAAAAAACTTCATCTCAGTAAATTTCAGAATATGCCTGTAAGAATAGACTAATCTGACAATTTTTTTGACAAGAGGAAAGAAGACATAAACTTCTTCAATATTACGACACAGGGAAAGACTAAAACGCAACTAGTTTTCTAATATCTTTAAAACATAAAGAGTAAGTCTACAATTATATTCACCTTACTTTAAGGATTGTCATGAGAAATTTTATAACCCTAAAGAAAAATCTTTAAAAATTGAATATAATCCGATAGAAATTTCGTGTAATATAATTTATGAAAATTTCAAAAACGACAACCTTGATGATGAAGAATATAATTCTTCTACAGAATAATCCCCAAAACAACCTACATAAGCTGAATATTATTTCTAAACATCTCAAATACTATCACTTCTTTAAAGTGATAGTTATTAAAAATATGAAAATCTAGCTCTCACATTATCACCTACTTAATATACTTAAGTATAATATTATTAAATTAAATATATATTAGTTAACGATTACTGTACAGCTTATCTAAGCAACAAAGTGAAAATTCTTATAGAAAAAAATCAACGCTTATTGAATATTAAAAACAATTACTAATATTAACTACAAGAAAATATACTTTCTAACTACAGTAATTTAAAACATAAAATATATATTATGTATTATATTATCCACCATGAATTGAAAATGTATGTTATTATCACATATGAAGGTCACTAACTCAGTCTCAGAAAATCTAGCAATGTCTAGCAAATTATCGTAGTGATTTTCTTGTTAGTATCTATATGAATAAAAATATTTTAGTATTGTATTATAAAAACATGATATTGCGAATATATACACTGAAAATTTATTGAATTTAAAAAACTAACTAAAATATAAGCAATAAAAAATTAATTGAGTAAAAATTTTTTTTACATACTCAATAATATATATTAATTAATACTACTTCAATAGCGTTGTCAATAAAAAACGTTAATTATTTTCTGAGCTAATAATAAACATTAATAATTAATATGAATCATCAATTAGTTAAGTGTCTTTAATAATATTATTTAATATAATACATAACTATTTATTAAAAGATATAATTCGATTTTTTTCTAAATCCGTCTGTATAAATAACTTTTTTCAGTACTAATGTATTAGTACTATGTTTAACGACATATCACACAAATAATATCAAGATTTATCATTGTCTATGCTATCTCTTTAGAAAATTACAAAAAAAGAAGACAAAATAATAATTTAAACAATCCATCGATCTCTACAATATAATTGCATTCACTAAATATTAGGTAAGTATGTTTATACCTAAAGATAATTATAATATTCTCTTTAGGTATATAAAACATTAAACATTCTTTCTTATCATAATTTAGTAAAATAAAATAAAAAAACCGCTATCTTAATAAAATTGAAAGCGGTCTTTTCTTTATATATTTAATATTAAATTAAATTATACGATTAATATATGTCATCACACGTTATGATTAGAATTACGGAAACGTGAAGATGTCGCATTGTTTTCTTCATAACGACGACGTGAAGAACCTATATGAGTACGATCACGATTTCCAGCATGATGATTTTTAACGACGTTATCACGATTAGAATCGCTCTTACACCCTAAATGCAAACTATTTTCTCTTCTAACTGCGCGATATGAATCAGCACGATTCTCACGACGTTTGAATGATTGTGCATCACCAATCAATTGTATTTGTATAAGTTTATTTAGAATACGAGCACGACTTAAATGTATTAACATCTCAGTTGAGATGCCTTTAGGTAATTCAATTGTTGAGTAATTACTAAACAGTTTAATATTACCAATATAACGACTACTAATATCAGCTTCATTAGCAACTGCACCAACAATATGACGAACTTCCACTCCATCATCTCGACCGATTTCAATACGATACACATCCATGTTGCTAACATCACGACGCTGGCTACGACCACCTCGCTCTGCGCATTCAAAAACATTGCCATTACTATTAAAGTCACGACGACTGTCACGATGATGTTTATCGCGATTATGTAATTCACGACGTGGCACATCTGGTGATAAAATAAGCGCACGCTCACCTTGAACTATTTTTAGTAATGCAGCTGCTAATGTCTCCATATCAATATCTTCTGATGGAGATAATTTTTTTAATAGTTCACGGTATTGATCTAAATCACTATTTTCAAATTGCTTTTGAATTTTCTCAGAAAATTTTGCTTGACGACGTTCACTTAACAATTTAGCATCTGGAAGTTCAACTTCAGGAATAGTAAGTTTCATTATGCGCTCAACGTTACGAAGAAGACGACGTTCGCGATGCTCAACAAACAGTAAAGCACGGCCAGCACGGCCAGCACGGCCAGTTCGACCAATACGGTGTATGTAAGATTCTGCATCCATTGGGATATCATAGTTTACGACTAAACTAATACGTTCAACATCAAGACCTCGAGCAGCAACATCAGTTGCAATTAAAATATCTAACCGACCATTTTTTAAACGTTCTAAAGTTTGCTCACGTAAAGCTTGATTCATATCACCATTTAGTGCTGCACTATTATAACCATTACGTTCAAGAGCTTCAGCTACTTCCAGTGTTGCGTTTTTAGTACGTACAAAAATAATTGCAGCATCAAAATCTTCTACCTCTAAAAAACGAACTAATGCGTCATTTTTACGCATACCATACACAGTCCAGTAGCTTTGAGAAATATCTGGACGTGTCTTAATGCTAGCCTGAATACGAATTTCTTGTGGTGTATCCATAAAGCGACGTGTAATACGTCGAATTGGTTCTGGCATTGTTGCTGAAAACAAAGCTGTTTGATGCTTTACTGGGATTTGACTCATAATATTTTCTACATCTTCAATGAAGCCCATCCTAAGCATTTCATCTGCTTCATCTAATACTAAACTTTTTAGTTTCGAAAGATCTAGAGTACCACGTTTTAAATGATCAAGAAGACGACCTGGGGTACCTACAACAATTTGAGGTCCTTGTCGTAATGTACGTAATTGTATATCATAACGTTGCCCGCCATACAGAGCAACGACGTTGACACGAGTCATATGTTTAGAAAAATCACTCATTGCTTCAGCAACTTGGACAGCTAACTCACGAGTTGGTGCTAGAACTAAAATTTGCGGAGCTTTTAAATTTGGATTAATATTGTGCAATAATGGCAAACCAAATGCAGCTGTTTTACCACTACCTGTTTGTGCCATACCCAATAAATCAGAACCATTTAACAACAATGGAATACATTGTTTTTGGATCGGAGAAGGTTTTTTATACTTTAGATTATTTAAAGCAGTTAAAATAGACGCTGATAAACCTAAATCAGCGAAAGATATATCAGTTTCGGTGGTCATGTAAAGGTGTCTCATACTTAATAACGGCCAGTTTATATAACCGTTTTAAATATATTTCGGTCATTTTTATTTAAAAATGTGAACTGGCTCAAATGGTTTGATTAAACGAATAAAGTAGCAGTCATCATAAAAGTATAATAACTTAAAAATAATACTGCAATATTCGTCAGTTGTTGCTGGCCAGATTCTAGAATGTCATTTTGTGCTTAGCCTAATAGTGCTGGTTTCAACAATGCATAACAGCGTTCAATCAAGCTATAAACATTGTTAGCAACAGTTAATATAAATAACATAATTGCTCTGTCCTTATCTCCTACGCTTAAAATACTTACCTAAATAGAAATGAGTTTTACTAAGACGCTCAGTAAGTAACGTCTTATCATCCATATCAGTTTCTTTTAAGTACTTCATCAATGTGCCTTATTGATTTTCATAAGGTCAAACTCTACAATATCCCAGTCTTATTGTCTTTCTTTCGCATCTTGATAATGAATAACAAAATGTTTTGCGCTACGCACAAGTCTGTATCTTTTTTTAAGAACATCAAGATATAGTGTACGAAAAAAATCATTTAGAATCTAAATAATCATGCACCAGCAAGCTATCCTACATAAATTTGTAGCGGCTACTATAATATAAAAGCAAGACCGCGGGTTTCATATGCGTAAAATTGAAAATTGAATCAAGAGCTAGTGAAAAATCAAACGCTTTAAAAGTAATATCATAATTCCTATCCTGCATAAAATAAAATGCTAAAAAATAAAATTTTTAGAATATTAGAACGTATAGATAATACAATTACAATTATTACGTGCTAATGTCTTTAAACCACGATGGCATTATACAACACTGCGAGATTATATCAAAGCTGACTATTTTATCATTGCTTCAAGAGCAGTTTGAAATAATCTGTACTATAACGAGTTAATATCACTTCTTATCTATAATGAAGGTTTTAAAAACAATACGCGCATCCTTTTACACTAATCTTTAATAGTGTAGCTGATGATTTATACAATAATAAATATAAAAAGATACAAATAAACATGCTTCAATATACTTTATTTGTTATTATTGATGTTTTTCAAAAAAGCATCTATTACGCCCTAAGTTAATAGGGCGCTATTTAGACTCAATCTATTTTTCTAAAGCCTGCCGCTACAGTAGTGGTCTTTACTGCAATAGTAACGCCCACTTCCTTCATACTGAGACGAATACGACCTTGACGATCGATTTCTAAAACCTTCACAGGAACTTCTTGACCCATTTTCAAATAATCAGTTACTTTCTCAACTCGCTTGTCTGTAATTTGAGAAATATGAACTAAACCTTCTTTCCCGCTACCGATCGCAACAAATGCACCAAAATCTACAATACGAGTCACTCTACCTTCGTAGAGACGACCCACTTCAATTTCTGCGGTAATTTCTTCAATACGACGAATAGCCTTTTTCGCTCTTAGACAATCTATTGCTGCGATTTTCACAGTGCCATCATCTTCAATCTCAATTGTTGTACTAGTTTCTTCGGTTAGAGCACGAATTACTGAACCACCTTTGCCGATCACATCTTTAATTTTATCAGGATTAATACGAATAGTGTAAATACGTGGTGCAAATTCAGAAATCTCTTCACGAGGGCTATGAATTGCTTGTTCCATCGTCGCTAAGATATGCAAACGTGCACTTTTCGCTTGATTCAATGCAACTTGCATAATTTCAGTAGTAATACCTTCAATTTTTATGTCCATTTGAAGTGCACTAATCCCATTACGACTACCGGCAACTTTAAAGTCCATATCACCTAAGTGGTCTTCATCACCTAAAATGTCTGAAAGAACAACAAAATTATTACCTTCTTTAACTAAACCCATTGCAATTCCTGCAACAGCAGCTTTAATTGGCACACCTGCATCCATTAAAGCCAATGACGCGCCACAAACAGAAGCCATTGACGATGAACCATTTGATTCAGTAATTTCTGAAACAACACGAATTGTATATGGGAAGTCAGTATAGTTAGGCATCACAGCTAATACACCACGTTTTGCTAAACGGCCATGACCAATTTCACGACGCTTAGGCGATCCCACCATACCAGTTTCTCCAACAGAGTATGGAGGAAAATTGTAGTGAAACAAAAAACGATCAGTATATTCACCCATTAATTGGTCAATCACCTGAGCATCACGCTCAGTACCCAGTGTTGTTGTGACTAGAGCTTGAGTCTCACCTCGTGTAAACAGAGCAGAGCCATGTGTACGTGGAAGTAGACCAGTACGCACATCAAGTGCACGAATCATATCTTTTTCACGGCCATCAATACGTGGCTCTCCATGAATGACACGTTTACGAACAACTTTCTTTCCTAAATTAGCTAACATATCAGCAATTTCAGAAACATCAACATTTTCATCTTCAGCGACAATTTCTGAAATTATTTCATCTAAAATAATGTTAACTTGCGCATAACGTTCTTGTTTTTCAGTTAAACGATATGCATCACCTATACGGTGTTCTGCTAGCTCAGCAATTTTATCTTGCAAAGCTTGATTCACTGGCTTAGGTCGCCAATCCCATTTTTCTTTACCTGCTTCTTTTGCTAATTTATTAATTTCATTAATTACAACTTGCTGTTCATTGTGACCAAAAACCACTGCACTGAGCATTTGTTCTTCACTTAAAAGTTCAGCCTCTGATTCAACCATTAACACCGCGCTTGCTGTACCAGCAATCACTAAATCTAAGCGACTTACTTTTAGTTCGTTTGTTGTAGGGTTTAGAACATATTGATCATCAATAAAACCAACACGTGCTGCACCAATTGGACCCTTAAAAGGAACCCCGGACAGTGTCAGTGCCGCTGAAGCACCAATCATCGCTACAATATCTGGATTAACTTGTGGGTTAACAGAGACAACTTTTGCGATAATCTGGATTTCATTCCAAAATCTTTCAGGGAAAAGAGGGCGTAATGGGCGATCGATAAGACGTGCTATCAACGTCTCACCTTCACCTGGACGCCCTTCACGACGAAAAAAACTACCTGGAATACGACCTGCTGCGTAAGTACGTTCTTGATAATTAACGGTCAATGGGAAAAAATCCTGCCCATCTTTTACTTTTTTTTGAGCAACCGCAGTAACAAAAACAGCAGTATCATCCATATTCACCATAACAGCTGCCGTTGCCTGACGTGCTATCATGCCTGTTTCAATTGATACGGTGTGTTGACCGTACTGAAATTTGCGAACGATAGGATTTAACAAAATATTACCTTTTAATTTAGGTCACCTGAGATTTTCAGATGTATTGGCTTTCTCTTACTACTAAGACCCGTAGCTCATAAGAAATACTGATATAATCATCCTAAACTCTCCTTATAAGCGATGCGAGTTAATTGTAGCTTGCAGAGGCTGTATTAAATTCTTTTCTCCCTAGAGGAGAAAAGATTGACAATCTTATAATCAAAATTAACTCACTACAGTCCGTTTTTCTTCATAGCGTGAAATAAGTCTCATGTTCTCTATAGAATGAGTGTATATGTTTACAGTGCTTTTGATTACTATTCTTTAACCTCCACTAAACATGAATACCACTTGTGATTCACTAAAAACTAATGTACGTAAGATATCTTAATAACCATAAGAAAAGACAGAGTTTTACAAAATTTTCAATAAAAATAAATGAATATTTTTATTTTAACTGAGTATCTGATCAAAGTGTAATCTGAACATTACTTTAACTCTATATAAATTTCACTAGAAAGGGGCTAATAGCCCCTTTCTAGTGACGCTAATCACATTAACGGCGTAGACCAAGATGTTCTACAAGAGCAGAATAACTTACGATATTTTTACGTTTCAAGTACGTTTGTAGTTTACGACGCTGAGCAACCATACGTAACAAACCACGACGGCTGTGATGATCTTTTGTGTGCTTTAAAAAATGACCTTGTAAATAATTAATTTGTGCAGTTAAAAAAGCAATTTGGACTTCACTAGAACCAGTATCATTTTCATGGCGACCGAGTGCAGTAATAATTTTCGCTTTCTCTTCAATACTTAGAGACATCATCAACTCCAAATACATTATTATTCATGTATTATGTTATATATGTAACGAGAGCCAATCTCTAATTTAGCATCTCAAGGACTAAACAATACTAGTATATGATACTTATAAAAGAAAATCAATTATACAGTTATATTGATTTTTCAGTTTCGACAACTAAACGTCGCGGCACCACCCGTTCATCACTATCAAGAATAGCAACACCTATAAAGCGGTGATCATCACCGCACGTTACTCTAACCATTGTTCCTTCAGATAAGTGAATAGTATCTCCTTTAACAGATTGCCCTTGCTTGAAATAACACGCTACTTCCTCAGTTAAATGTACAACTGGAAAATGAATTACTAAAGTATCAATTGATAATAATAAAGAATCAATCAATAACTCAAAAGATCCTATACCTTCATCAATCTTAGCTCTTAAAAATGCTAAATGATCCAGTGTCACCATGTGTTCATAAAAATAATTTGCAACCTGGATGCGACGTAAATAAATCACATGAGCTCCACAACCTAAACTTTCACCTAAATCATCAATAATTGTCCGAATATAAGTTCCTTTAGAACAGTGAATTTCAAGTTCAAGTTCATTATGCTTCAAAGAAGTACATTCTAACTTATATAAAGTAATAGGACGAGCTTTTCGCTTAATGATAATTTTTTGACGTGCATACTCATATAAAGGTCGACCTTGATGTTTTAATGCTGAGTACATAGAAGGAATTTGTAATGTATCTCCGCGAAAAAAGTTTAAAGCATTATTAAGCTGCGTAGATGTAAAGTTAATGTCACGTTCACTAATAACTTCGCCATAAGCATCTGACGTATCTGTACGCTGGCCTAATCGAGCAACAACACGATAACGCTTATCAGCGTTAAGAAGATATTGAGAAAATTTAGTTGCTTCCCCAAAACAAACTGGTAGCATCCCTGTTGCAAGTGGATCTAAAGCACCCATGTGACCAGCTTTTTTTGCATTGAAAAAATTCCGTACTTTTTGTAACGCATTATTTGAAGAAAGATCCCTAGGTTTATCTAACAGAAAAACGCCGCATATATTACGCGCATTACGACAATGCCTCATTATTTTTCTCTTTATCTTTCACATTTATACGGTGAGTCTCATCAATACGAACAATATTAGAAACTAAATTAGATATATACATACCATCAACTAATGAACTATCGTAAAAAAATGTAAGCTCAGGAATAATACGTAAATGCATTGCTTTACCTAACAAAAAGTGAATTAAACTAGCAGCATTATTCAGAATTTTAATACTATTTTGACTTATCTTATTCTCATTTTCTTCATGAAATGTATTAAGAAAAGTTAAGAAAACTTTTCCGTAAGCCAAATCTTTTGAAAGCTCAACACTAGAAACAGTTGCCATACTAATCCGAAGATCTTTTGCTTTACGCTGCAAAATAATTGCAATTTCTTTTTGAATCTCTTGTGCTACACGCTGAGAACGATTAAATTCTCTTACCATCTCTATATCTCCTGAGAGTTTTAGAAGTGCCTTAATTTATGGATAAATTAAAATACCTATAATGTGTTAATTTTCTTATTGTCTGCATATTTTTTAGCGAATGCTTTGAATCTCGATGAGCATATAACTATTTATACTTCTAGTTGTTGATTTTGAGAAATATTTCGTTTCTGATCTCCATATAACGTGTATTGTTTTAATATATATTAGAATAAATTCAGTACACTTATGAATGAATATAGAAGTAACTATTTATCTATAGAACGTTTGATTTCGATCATTTCAAAAACCTCAATTATATCATCGACACGAATATCATGGTAATTCTTTACACCGATACCACATTCTATGCCACTACGTACTTCATTAACATCGTCTTTAAAACGACGTAATGATTCTAATTCAGATTCATAAATTACCACGTTATCTCGTAGTACACGAATAGGGTTATTACGTTTTATAACACCTTCAATAACCATACAACCAGCAATAGCACCAAATTTTGGTGATTTAAATACATTACGGACGACTGCAAGACCTAGAATGTGCTGTTTGTATTCTGGTGCTAACATACCATTCATTGCTTGTTTTATTTCATCAATTAAACGATAAATTACTGAATAATAACGCAAATCAATACTTTCACTTTCAATAATACGACGAGCAGATGTATCAGCACGAACATTAAAACCAAGCATAATAGCATTTGATGCAGCGGCTAATGTTGCATCAGTTTCCGTCATACCCCCCACTCCCGCACTAATAATTTTTATTTTGACTTCGTCAGTGGAAAGATTTATTAATGCATCAGTAATAGCTTCACAAGTACCTTGAACATCTGTTTTCAATACAATATTTAACTCAGAAACTTTTCCTGCTTCCATATTAGCAAACATATTTTCTAGTTTAGATTTCTGTTGACGAGCTAATTTAAGATCGCGAAACTTACCTTGACGATATAAAGCAACTTCACGTGCTTTTTTTTCATCGCGTACAACAGTCACCTCATCACCCGCCGAAGGAACGTTTGAAAGTCCTAAAATTTCAACAGGAATTGATGGACCAGCAGAATAAACTTCCTTACCTAATTCATTGCGCATCGCACGAATACGACCATATTCAAACCCACATAAAACTATATCCCCTTTATTTAACGTACCCTCTTGCACTAAGATAGTCGCAACAGGACCACGTCCTTTGTCAAGATAAGATTCAACAACAACACCAGTTGCCATGCCCGCATAAACCACTTGCAATTCTAAAAGTTCAGATTGTAACAAAAGAGCATCAAGTAGCTCATCAATACCTGTCCCTTTCTTAGCAGAAACCTCAATAAACTGAGTATCACCACCCCACTCTTCAGAAATAATATTATACTGAGATAATTCATTTTTTATACGATCTAAATCCGCTTCAGCTTTATCTATTTTATTTACAGCAACAATAATTGGTACGTTTGCAGCCTTAGCATGCTGAATTGCTTCAACAGTTTGTGTCATGACACCATCATCAGCTGCGACAACTAAAATAACAATATCTGTTACTCTAGCACCACGAGCACGCATAGATGTAAATGCTGCGTGGCCTGGAGTATCCAAAAAGGTAATCATACCTCTATTGGTTCTTACATGGTATGCACCTATATGTTGAGTAATTCCACCAGCTTCACTAGATGCAACTCTCGTAGAACGAATATAATCCAATAAAGAAGTTTTACCATGATCAACATGACCCATAATAGTTACAACGGGCGCACGAAGTTCTTTAACTTTAGAGCCAACATCACGATCATTCATAACCGCTTCTTCAAGTTCATTTTCACGACGAAGAATAACTCTATGTCCCATTTCTTCTGCAACTAGCTGTGCAGTTTCTTGGTCAATAATTTGATTAATAGTCGCCATAACGCCAATATGCATCATTGTTTTTATAACTTCTGAGCCTTTTACTGCCATTTTATTAGCAAGCTCACCAACAGTGATTGTTTCACTAATAATGACATTACGATTTATTGCTATATCTGGCTTATTAAAACTTTGTTGTAATGCGCTACCTTTACGTTGTTTTCCCTTAAGACGAACGGAACGTCCAACAGCACGTTCTTCTTCTCGATCTGTTTTTTCAGAAAGTTTATTGTTTTTCTTCTGACGAGGTGTTTTAATAATACGATTACGATTACGATTACGATTACGATTACGACGACTTTCTTCTTTTTCGTCGTTGTCATCTTCAGCAGCACGAGCATAGGTAGACGTTGTTGTATGATAATCATTATGTTCTTCAGACTTACTTTCAACACTCCACTGTTCGCTATTTTCTTCTACTATTTTACGTACTTTTTCTGCAAAACGTTTAACTTCAGTTTGCACTTTACTTTGAGTGTCTTTTTCAGCTTTACGTTTTAGAGCCGAAACGTTTATTTCAAGACGCTGTTTTTCTAAAATTTTCTCACTGTTTTTTCGAGACTTTTTATGATTTTCGCTTAATTTCATTTTTTCTTTTTTAGAAATTTCTCGCGTAGCTGCATCAGCTAATTTACTCTGTGTCAGTTTTTCAGATTCGTGTTGTATTTGCTCCTGCGTATTTGTTTGTTCTATATCACGATTTATATAAGTGCGTTTTTTACGAACTTCTACATTTACTGATTTACTCTTACCACCAATAATAGGAACACTTAACGTACTACGCGTTTTACGTTGTAGTATTAACTTATTTGGCTTTACTTCTAAACTACCGTGTTCGCGTTTCAAATAACCGAGCAATATTTCTTTTTCGAACTGACTAACAGAGTCATTTTCATTTTTCTTAATCCCTGCTTCAGCAAATTTCTGTACTAGACGCTGAACTGAAATTTGAATTTCTGCTGCCAATGATTTTATAGTTTCTATCATGCCATTCCTTCCTACCACAGTGTTTACGCGTCGTTATTGAACCAGCAAATATTACGCGCAGCCATGATAAGTGCTCCTGCTTTCTGATTATCCAGACCTTCAATATCTATTAGGTCGTCGATACCTTGGTCAGCAAGATCTTCTAATTTACAGATACCATGGGTGGCCAAATTATAAGCTAGAGTATTATCTATACCTTCTAGATTTAATAAAGCTTCTTCTGGCTGATTATAACCTAAACTTCCTTTCTGAGCCAATTCAATTGTAGTAAGAGCAACTTTTGCTCTTTCACTTAGAGCTTTCGCAGTTTTTTCATTAAGAGCATCAATTTCTAAAAGCTCTCTAATAGGCACGTAAGCTAATTCTTCTAACGTTGAAAAACCTTCTGAAACAAGTGTTTTAGCAAACTCTTCATCAATATTAAGATACTTCATAAAAGTATTAATAGCAGCACTTTCTTCTGCCTGATGTTTTGCGTTTAGGTCTTCTTCGGTCATAACGTTCAATTCCCACTTTTGATCACCACGATGTTTTTTTAACAATTGTGCAGCTAAACGAACATTTTGACCATTACGACCAATCGCTTGAGCTAAATTATTACTTTCAACAGCAATATCCATAGTGCATTTATCTTCATCAACTACAATAGATACGACATCAGCTGGAGCCATTGCATTAATAACGAATTGCGCTGGATTATCATCCCACAATACAACATCAATTCTCTCTCCGCCTAATTCACTAGACACTGCTTGAACCCGAGCACCACGCATACCAACACAAGCACCAACTGGATCAATACGTTTGTCATTAGTTTTGACTGCAATTTTAGCGCGAGAACCAGGATCACGAGCGGCTGCTTTAATTTCAATAATCTCTTCACCAATTTCAGGTACTTCAATACGAAAAAGTTCTACTAACATTTCAGGACGAGAACGACTAACAAAAAGCTGTGCGCCACGCACTTCAGAACGAACATCATATAAAACTCCACGAATACGGTCACCTAAACGAAAATTTTCACGTGCTAACATATCTTCACGCAAAATAACAGCTTCTACGTTATTCCCAAGATCTAACGTGATATTTTCACGGTTGACTTTTTTAACTTGAGCAGTAATAATTTCACCTTGCTGTTTTCGAAATTGCTCAACAACCATTGCACGTTCAGCTTCACGAACTTTCTGAACAATGACTTGTTTTGCTGTTTGAGTTGTAATACGATCAAAAACAACAGATTTAATCTGATCTTCAACAAATTCACCTAATTGAAACTTAGGATTTTCATATTGCGCTGCTTCTAATGTAATTTCACGCGTTGGCATTACAACTTTATCAGTAATTAACCAACGACGAAAAGTCTCAAAATCACCTGATTTACGATCAATTTCCACACGAACATCAATCTCTTGCTCAGATTTCTTTTTGGTTGCCGCCGCGAGCGCAGTTTCTAAAGCTTCAACGATTTTTTCACGAGGGAGAGATTTTTCGTTAGAAACTGCTTCTATAATAGCCAGAATTTCTTTATTCATCTTACTTGCCTCATTAAACTTGATTAAAAAGGGGTACCAAGTTAGCTTTCTGGATATTGCCAATGGAAAATATTTCATCCTTGCCATCCACAGTAACTGTTATCATTTCACCTTTGACTTTTTGAATTACTCCTTTCCATCTACGACGGTTCTGCATTATAATACGTAAAGTTAACGACACCTCTTTACCAATAAAATTTTTATAGTGCTCAATAGTAAATAGCGGGCGTTCAAGTCCTGGTGATGATATTTCTAGGGTATACATTGTAGCAATTAAGTCTTCAACATCTAATACTGCACTTACCTGATTACTGACACAAGCGCAATCATTAATATTAATTCCTCTTTCACTATCAATGAAAATTCGCAATGTTGATATACGAGCTCGAATAAATTCTAAACCTACAAACTCAAAACCAAGTGACTGTACCGCTCCTAAAACAATTGCTGTTAATTTTTTATAAAATATCGACAACACAACCCCCAAACATACAAAACTAAATAATTCCAAATTAATACGAATGTTAAATAACATAAAACCCCGAAAGTCGGGGTTTGATAAAACTAGACTCTATTATACCAACGGGCTATAAAGTATTTTATGTATTTAACATCTAAATAAATAAATAAAAAATTCCGATACATAAACCCAATAAGATATGTCAAGTATAAGTCATTTTTTATAATCTAGATTTAAACCGATAATTCTATATTATAAGTCAAATAAATGACTATGCTTTTCTATACCGTAATGAAAAAAATTGATCATATACTAAACAGATAGAACATAAATGATAAGTTATCTAAAATAATGGTGCCGAGGACGGGACTTGAACCCGTACACCTTTTTTAGGCACTACCTCCTCAAGGTAGCGTGTATACCAATTTCACCACCTCGGCACTGAGGTAAGCATAATCATGCTTCTAAAATTAATATTCTTTATTTTTACTACACGAAGATAACTGAATCAGATTTTATTTAAAAGCGCTACACTTAACTAGGAATATCACTTGTTGATGTTTCTAGTGTTAACGGTACATCTGTAAGTTGTTTTACATTTTTCAATTCATTAATATTTTCCCATTTGCTAATAGGATCATATTTATTAGCAGTCATGTTAGTAAGAACTAAGCTAGAAATGAAAAACATAGCAGCGATAATTCCAGTAACACGAGTCATAACATTACTAGAACCTGATGATCCAAACAATGTCGCGGAAGCAGCCGAATTCAATGATATTCCAGCATCCGTACTTTTACCTTGCTGTAACATCACTAAAGTAATCAGACTGATCGCTGAGAGTAAGAACATAACCAAAAAAACTATATACATTTTCAGTGACCTATCTCGTTAGGATGCAGCATATTAATAAAATGATAAGCTTTATTAATTACTAAGCATATATCTTTGAAGCTTAAAATAAATTTAAGATAAATATTATACTCATAATATGGAGCATGGACGAATAATAGCCAAAACTGAAAGTACACGCAAGCCAAATTTTATTTTCTTTATTCATTTTCAAAAAAAGAGTAAATGTCTAATAAGATCTTATTGCATCTCTTATTTTAGTGAGTAACTTTTTAAAAAAATAATTAAAATATTAATTTTTTTCAATCTGCAGACTTAACAATATCAGCAATGTAATTAGCCATTTTTTTTACTTCACTTTTATTTTCACCTTCAACCATGATACGCATTAAATCCTCAGTACCTGATTTACGTAAAAGCACACGACCCTTACTACAGAGTTGTTGTTCAACTTGTTTCTTAGCTGTAATAACAGCTTTATTCTGTAATACATTATGAGAACCAAAACAAGGTACATTAATTAAAATCTGCGGAAGTAATTTTATACTACTACATCGATCATGCAAACTCATTTGATTACGTACCATTGAACTTAGCACTTGCAGTCCAGCAACAATTCCATCTCCTGTAGTAGTTTTATCTAATAAAATAATATGACCAGAGTTTTCAGCTCCTATACGCCAGTTTTTTTTCTGCAATTTTTCCAATATATAACGATCGCCAACTTTTGCACGTTCGAAAGCAATACCTAGTTTTTTTAATGCAATTTCAAGTCCCATATTGCTCATCAAGGTTCCAATAACACCACCTTCCAACTGTCCTTGACACAGTGCTTCACGAGCAATAACATACAAGATTTGGTCGCCATCTATTTTGTTTCCTTGATGATCAACCATAATCAAACGATCACCATCACCGTCAAATGCAAGACCGGCATTTGCTTTTTCTGCAATTACATATTTTTGTAACATATTCACATCTGTTGCGCCACATTTTTCATTAATGTTAATTCCATTTGGCTCACAACCAATAGCAACAACTTCCGCCCCTAATTCACGAAATACATTAGGGGCAATATGATAAGTTGCACCATGGGCACAGTCAATAACCACTTTTAAACCTGAAAGATTTTGCTCACTTGGAAAAGTACTCTTGCAAAATTCAATATAACGACCAGCCGCATCAACAATACGGTTTGCACGACCTAATTCCGCTGATGCAATACATGTAATCGGTTTTTCCATTTCTGCTTCAATGGCTTCTTCTACTTCATCCAGTAATTTTTTGCCATCAATAGAAAAAAACTTAATTCCATTGTAATCATAAGAATTATGAGAAGCTGAGATAACAATCCCTGCTTCCGCTCGAAAAGTACGAGTAAGGTATGCAACGGCAGGCGTTGGCATTGGACCCGTGAAAGAAGCGGAAAGTCCGGCAGCGGCTAAACCCGCCTCTAATGCAGACTCCAACATGTAACCAGAAATACGCGTATCTTTACCAATAATAATATTACGTGAACCATGACGAGCTAAAACTTTACCTGCCGCCCAGCCTAATTTTAAAACAAAATCAGGCATAATGGTACTATCTCCTACTTTGCCACGAATACCATCAGTACCAAAATATTTACGATTACTCATAGACTAACTTTTCCTTTTTTAACAGAGTCATCTGAACAATTTTCATTGCCTGAACAGTTTCGTTAACATCATGAACACGAATAATTTGCGCTCCTTGCATTGCTGCAATCGTAGCACACGCAAGACTACCAGCCATGCGATTTTTCGGTGTAGCATTCAACAATTTTCCAATCATAGATTTACGTGACATACCTGTTAATATAGGTAACTCAAAATCATGAAAGTGTTTTAAATTTGCTAATATTTGGTAATTATGCGATAAATTTTTACCAAAACCAAAACCTGGATCAAGTATTATCTGCTTTTTATTAATTCCTGCATCAACACAGCGCTGAATTTCAGTATTCAGATATTGTTTAATATCATTAATGATATTTCTATCATCAAAATTATTTTGTATAGATTGTGATTGCTCTTTTGTATGCATAATACAGATAGGTAAACCTGTTTGTACTGCAATCTCAAGTGTTCCTTCTCCATGTAACGAACGAATATCATTAATTAAATGCATGCCCACTTTAGCAGCTTCAAACATAACTTCAGATTTTGAAGTATCAACTGAAATCCACACATCGAATCGTTTCGCTATAGCTTCCACCACAGGGATAACACGATCAAGCTCATTGTTAATAGTTACATGAACAAAACCTGGACGAGTTGATTCACCACCAACATCAATAATACTGGCGCCTTCATCAACTATTTTTGCAGCATATTCAATTGCATCATGATAATGATTATGATTGCCACCGTCTGAAAATGAATCAGGAGTAACATTCAAAATCCCCATCACTTTTGGCGTTGTTAAATCAAGTTCACTACCCCTCGAATAAATCTTCATCATTACTTTACCTCAATGTAAAAACCCCAGATCTCTGGGGTTTGTATTTTTACATAAATATCACGATAACTTATTGTGGTTTATTATCGTCTGATTTATCTAATGCATCAGATTCATCATGACTTTTTCTTTGCTCTCCAGAATGAGATTTTTTAACTTTTTGTTCTAGTTTCGATTCGCTCATGTTTTCACCGAAAGCACCCGTTACATAACTAACTTTTTTATTTTTATCCCAACCCACTGGCTCACGCACTGATCGTCTATTCATCAGATCATCAATTTGTGGCATATCAATAGTTTCATATTTTAATAACGCATCTTTACTCGCATGCAGAATATCCATATTATCTACTAAAATAGTAACAGCCATATTATAACAACGATCTAAAATAATTTTAATTTCTTCATCAACAATACGTGCTGTTTCATCAGAAATCCCTAAACCATTTACGGAAGAGCGACCTAAAAATGCAGGAACTTCTTCTTTAGAATATTGCATTGGTCCTAGGCGATCAGAAAAACCCCATTGAGTTACCATATTACGTGCTGTATTGGTTGCAAATTGAATATCAGATGAAGCACCTGTAGTCACTTTTTCACGACCATAAATAAGCTCTTCAGCTATTCGGCCTGCATAAGCAGTTGCAATGATTCCTTCCAATTTTAAACGGCTACGACTAATTTCATCGTTTTCCGGTAAAAAGAATGCAACTCCCAGTGCTTGACCACGAGGAACAATCGTCACTTTATGAACAGGATCATGTTCAGGCATTAAATGACCGATGATCATATGTCCAGCTTCATGATAAGCTGTTGACTCTTTTTGTTCTTCTGTCATCATCAGTGAACGACGCTCTGCACCCATCCAAATTTTATCACGTGCTTTTTCAAATTCAATCATTGAAACAACACGTTTATTAGCACGCGCTGCAAATAATGCGGCTTCGTTAATTAAATTTGCTAACTCCGCTCCAGAAAAACCTGGTGTTGCACGAGCCAAAATAAAAGTATCTACATTTTGGTCTATAGGAACACGGCGCATATGGACTTTTAAGATTTGTTCACGACCACGAATATCTGGTAAATTCACAATAACCTGTCGATCAAAACGTCCAGGACGTAATAAGGCAGGATCAAGAACATCGGCACGATTCGTCGCAGCAATAACAATAATACCTTCATTACCTTCAAATCCATCCATTTCAACTAACATTTGATTTAATGTTTGTTCACGTTCATCATGCCCACCACCTAAACCGGCACCACGTTGTCGACCAACAGCATCAATTTCGTCAATAAAGATAATACAAGGAGCAGATTTTTTTGCTTGCTCAAACATATCACGAACACGTGAAGCGCCAACACCGACAAACATTTCAACGAAGTCAGAACCTGAAATAGTAAAAAAAGGTACTTTAGCTTCACCTGAAATCGCTTTCGCAAGCAAAGTTTTCCCCGTGCCAGGAGGTCCTATCATTAGGACACCTTTAGGTATCTTACCACCGAGTTTTTGAAAACGAGCGGGTTCACGCAAAAACTCTACAATCTCACTCACTTCTTCTTTTGCTTCGTCACAACCAGCAACATCAGCAAACGTTGTTTTAATTTGATCTTTTTTCAGCATACGAGCTTTACTTTTACCAAAAGACATAGCTCCTTTACCGCCACCACCTTGCATTTGACGCATAAAGAAAACCCAAACACCAATCAATAAAAGCATAGGAAACCAAGAAATAAAAATCGATGTTAGTAAACTAGGTTCTTCTGGTGGTTCACCTACCACAATTACATGCTTATTTAGCATAGTATCTAATAATTTTTCGTCCTGCATAGGAAGATAAGTTGTATAACGGCTATTATCAGACTTTCTGACGTTTAACTCACGACCTATGATATGAACCTCGCGTACTTGATCCTGAGATAATTCATTAATAAAAGTAGAATAGTCAATTCTTCGACTATTCGAATCACTTGGGCCAAAACTCTGGAACAAGGACATCAGAACTACTGCGATGACTAACCAGAGAATCAGGTTTTTCGCCATGTCACTCAAGGGATTAACCTCATATTACAACTGTGTTAACAAATAATGCTCAGGGTACTACAATTTTAACCCTGTCGCTACAATGTACACTTCACACGATCGTGCCCGCGAAGATTCAGGTTTACGAACTTTTACTTTCGTAAATAAGGAGCGGAGATCCCTTAGATATTCGTCAAAGCCTTCTCCATGAAACGCTTTAACAATAAAGTTTCCCCCAGGAGCCAACACAGCACGGCACATATCTAATGCTAACTGAATAAGGTGCATCGATTGAGGTACATCGATCTCAGGAATCCCACTCATATTTTGGGCCATATCTGACATGACCACTTGAACTTTTTTATTACTAATCCGTGCTAATAGCGCTATTAATACTTCCTCATCACGAAAATCTCCTTGCAGAAAGTCAACACCAACAATTGGTTTCATAGGTAAAAGATCACATGCAATTACTTGCCCATTATGACCTATTTGATTAACAACATACTGTGACCATCCTCCAGGTACTGCGCCTAAATCAATGACAGTCATATCAGGCTTAAACACTTTATGATATTTCTGAATCTCATCTAATTTAAACCATGCACGTGAACGAAGTTTTTTTTTCTGTGCTTGTTGAACATATGTATCACTAAAATGTTCTTTTAACCAACGACTTGAACTTGCAGAACGTGTTTTGTTAACCATTGAACTTGCCAGTTATTCTAATAAAAATAAATTTATATCTATAATATTTTAAGTTGCTGTTTCTTGTCTAACAGAAACAGTATATCATTCGAATCACATACTTAATCAGTATGCTGCATTAAATAATCAACCCCATATAACTACATATGATGCAAATGATTTTAAATAAATAATACCATTACCTATCATTATCTTAAAGATAGAATTAATAATGATAGATATCAGATAGCGATAAAAAACATTTTTAACACTAAAAAATAAAATTACTCAATATTAATAAAAAATAAATTTAAAACCTATACAGTTTCTTATCATGTGAATCTTGTAGTCATAATAATTAAGAACACATTAAATAAAATATCTTAGATAAATGTACATATTCACTAATATACAATGAACTTATGAAAGTTAACAACACACTTGAAAAACATGATACTAAATACTGGGTACATAATAAGATGATTTATAAAAAGAGCAGATAATTTATAAATTATAGGTACAAGGTTTATGATTTTCGACTTTCAGAAAAATTAAAACATTATTCTGCTTAAATAATAATCGTCTACTTGTATACCATATAATTAAAAAAAATAATTTATGTAAAAGAATAGGCTACACAAAATCCTTTTCTTTTTTTATATCATTTAATAACATTAATAATCCGCATTAATAAAGTTAGATATATTTAACTTGAAGAATTTCAAAATTAATATTACCACCCGGAGTTTGAATAGTAACGATATCCTTATTTTTTTTCCCAATTAAACCACGTGCAATAGGTGAATTAATTGAGATAAGATTCACTTTAATATCAGCTTCATCATCACCAACGATACGGTACGTCAGTTTTTCATTTTTATCAATATTTAGTATACTAACTGTTGAACCAAAAATAATGATCCCATTATTTGATATTTTAGTAATATCAATAATTTGAGCATGTGAGATTTTAAATTCAATTTCTTGAATTCGACCTTCACAAAATCCTTGTTGCTCTCGAGCGGCATGATATTCTGCATTTTCTTTTAGATCACCGTGATCACGTGCTTCTGAAATTAATTCAATAATTTCCTGGCGACGAATAGACTTGAGATAAGAGAGTTCTTCTCGTAGTTTATCTGCACCAAATACCGTCATTGGAATCTGTTTCATTGATAAATGCCTCTGTTTTAATCTTATCTAAAATAAGTATCTTTCTCATTTTGTAACAAAAAACAGAATAAATCTTAATTATTAGCCAAATAATAAATAAACATACATGCTTTATTACAACTAATTTAATTACTAATTATATCATATCACGTAATATTCTAATGGTTTATTCAATATCTTTTAAAGATATAATTATCTATTTATTATTTTAGAATGACAAAAGTCATTAGTGCTAACTGTACTTGAAGTTAAAAAATTAATGTATAAATAACACTTTCAGCAATCAAAAACAGATATATAGCTTAGAACTCAATATGTATGAAGCGTATTGTACAATTCTGTATTTTCTGAAAGTGATTGTTATTAAAACGTCTCCAGAAATTTTCCAGAGATTGATTCTCCAAGAATACCAGAAAATTGCTTTTCAAAACTTGAAAAAGAAAGTATTAAAAATAGAAAAGCCTGCTAGAGAAAGGATTAAAAAGTAATAAACGCATTCAGAATCAGTAATAGTAAGAACACTAATAAAACTTTCATGTTTATTGATTGTTAAATTTTTAAAACCACAGATTCCGCGTATGAAAAGTAAATACAGTTAAAAATTTCAGTCATTAAACGACAAATTAAAGCAAACAGTCAAGGTTTACCTTATACAATTTTAGTAATGATGTGTAATTTTATACATAAAAGCACTTTCATATTTTTAACCTAGACATTAAGGGCATATAAAAATTTATTTATATACCTAAAATTTATAAAAACAATTGTAACACTTGTTAAACATTTTCAGATATTTAGTATTATGTATTAGACTTTATTATTAGAATAGAACAATGTGATGAAAGTCACATAATTTTAATATAATCTCCGGGATATTCTTAAGTCTTGAATCACTGCATATGCAACACCAAAAGCGATGTCATTTAAATACCTGCAAATAATCTCTTTAATATTGATTCTTTTCTATTATTCAGAGAAAATTTTAAACAAACTCTCATTTGCACAGTTAAGAGAATAATTTTTTATTTTTTATATCACACTGTAATATATTGAAAATATCTACTTTCATATATAAAATTTATACTATTATGAATGCTTACTCAAAAACTAAGCATCACTTTAAGTATTAATCTTAACTTTTTAACAGATACCTGAAATTACGTTGATAACTATAAGAAACATTCATCTGATGTTATTAATTGAGCTCTAATGAATCAATAAATAAGAAATGATGTCTCTAGTATTAATCATAATTCGTAATAGATAAAACTTCTATCTAAGATAAAAAAGTCATGACCACTGTCAATATATTGTTGTAACTTGAATTCAATTCATAGATTTGTAACCAATTTTAAACTACAGCCAAACTAAGTAAGAATAGTAATATTTTACTTCTCCTCTTATTATCTGCTATAGATCAGAACACAACACTCACATTCAGTCAGTAAACATATGGTCAAAACACTAAAATAAATTGATTTTCATGAAATTAATGGTGATTTTATGATAAACATTTTATCTTCACTAGTATAGATACAGATCTTGACAGAGTACCTCATGACATGATACAATGCTTTCATTCACTACTGCTATCGAAATCATTGATAGAAACTTCTTTTTCTTTCCCCGCATCCTGAAACAAATTAAATGATTTGGGTAATATCAAAATAATTACTTTTTAGTCAACATTTTTAACAAAGTTAAAATATTAAAACACTTCTTCTGAACAACATTATTCTCAACCTGATATTATCCATAATTAACAAAATCGTTATATACTCACGTATTACTTCATTTAAAGCAGTGAACTTGTACTACTCTAATTTCAGTAAAATATAGTACAAGCTATATTAACGTTATGATTAAATATCAACCAAAAAATTCGTATATCAATAAAAATTCTCAATTTCAAGTGCTTATTGAAAACTAAATTTCAGCTTTGTATGTTCTACATAAAAAATATGTTAAAAAATTAATTAATATGGTATCTGATTCTATCTTTCACACCATCAGAAGATCATAATGGCTTTCCCAAATATACTATACAAAACTACGATTGGTATGCGAGAGAAATTCAAGTAAAAGCTTGATTAATTTAAATAAAATTTTTGATAAATGATAGCTTTTAATTATCACAACACAATCTAATTACTCCTGAAACTTTGATTAAAATTTTAAAATTTATTAAAACAATGATTAAAAATCAATTGTATTTTCATTCTTCCGCTGACAGAGAAAAATAACAGATTACTTTATTTTGGTGATGTGAATAAAGCTAGTAGAATGGAAAAATTTCTGAAATAAGTACAGACAAGGTGTATATAATCGTATTAATTTCATAACTTTTATTAATGGTTAATAATTTGTATTCATTTAATATACTTCAACCTATACCGTTTTTCAAGCCAACAAAATTCATAAATCTTTTCTAATATACTTTAAAAATCATTCATATAAATAGCTTTATCAAAAAAATAATACTGTAATTGATTTACTAAATAAAAGAGACGTAGACTTTAAAAAAATAATTGATTTTATAATTTTATTATACGTAAATGATTTAAATTGCATATTTGTACACCTCTAAATTCATAGTAAATTATGTCATTAAAATAAAAAAACTCCGACTGCATACCTTAATACTTAACAACTTAAAATACACAGTATATAGAGAAATGTACGTTACTCTTCTAGACTGTTTAAATACTTTTGTCATAGTCTTCATCAAATGATTGTTAATATCTTCTACGCTGTCTAATTATTTTGTATGGGAGTCATTCCAGATTAACTCATTGTGTGTAGATTGCTTTCTATTTTCCAAAGTAATCATTTCGTATTTCTGGCTTTCTATAAACTTCATAATATCCCAGCATAATTCTTTCACGCCTTGATTGTTCACTGCAGAGATCATGTAATATCTGTCTTTCCAATCCACTGCTTTTATAATTTTAGCAGCACGTTGCGTAGATTCTGTTAAGGATAAAATATCAATTTTATTAAAAACTAACCAGCGTGGTTTTTCTGCTAGTTTATTGTTATATTTTTCAAGTTCACTAATAATGATCTTTGTATTTTCAATAGCATCCAGCTCATCACATGGATAAAGATCAATTAGATGTAAGAGCATGTAGCAACGTTCTAAATGCTTCAAAAAACAAATTCCTAAACCAGCACCTTCAGAAGCGCCTTTAATAAGACCAGGAATGTCAGAAACTACAAAACTTTTCTCATTATCGAGATGTACAACACCTAAACTTGGTACTAAAGTTGTAAACGGATAGTTTGCTACTTTAGACTTTGAAGCTGAAACAGAGCAAATAAAGGTAGATTTACCTGAATTAGGTAAACCTACTACCCCAACATCAGCCAGTAATATCAACTCAAGTATTAGTTGACGTGTTTCACCTAGTGTACCCATCGTACTTTGACGTGGTGCACGATTAATTGAAGATTTAAATCGCGCATTACCTAAACCATGAAAACCGCCTTTAGCGATCATAGTCCGCTCTCCATGATAAGTCAATTCTGTAACTATTTCTTTAGTAATAAGATCACGTGCACGAGTTACTACAGGCACTTTAATCGTAATATTTTGACCTCGTTTACCGGTGCAATCTCGACTTCGCCCATTTTGACCACGCTCCGCACGAAAGGTTTTCTCAAAACAATAATCAATTAATGTGTTAAGATTTTCATCTGCTTCTAAATAGACATCGCCACCATTGCCGCCATCACCACCGTCAGGCCCTCCTTTTGGAATGTATTTTTCACGACGGAAGCTCACACAACCATTTCCACCGTCTCCTGCTACTACTAATATTTTAGCTTGATCTATAAATTTCATAATTTTTTCATATTATAATAGCCATTATCGTGCTAAATAGTTTTTTTTGACAGAAAGATAAAATACTTTAAATATTAAAAGCCCTGAAAAAAGTTTTTTTGTAAGGCTTTTAATTATAATAAAAATCAGACAGCTTATTCAGTTTCAATACTGATAAATTTACGATTATTTCGACCTTTAATTTCAAATTTAACTTTGCCATCTACTAAAGCAGAGAGCGTATGATCACGACCACAATTTACATTGTGACCTGCGTGAAATTTAGTGCCACGTTGACGAACAATAATACTACCTGCTAATACAGTCTCACCACCAAAACATTTTATACCTAAACGTTTTGCCTCTGAATCTCGACCGTTACGAGTCGAGCCCCCAGCTTTTTTATGCGCCATTAATATACTCTCCCCTTAACACTCTTGAGTGATGGAAAAAATCTTAACATCAGTAAACCACTGACGATGACCATTTTGTTTAAGACTGTGTTTACGACGACGGAATTTAATGATTTTAATTTTATCATGACGACCGTGCGAAACTACTTCTGCTTGTACCTTAACATCTTCAATAATAGGTGTACCAATTTTAGTCTTATCATTATCAGACAATATTAAAACTTGTTCAAATTCAATAAATTGACCTGTTTTAATATTGAGTTTTTCTAGCCGGACAGTTTGCCCTTCAGTAACTCGATATTGTTTACCACCACTTTTAAAAACTGCATACATAATCACTCCAATGTCTACACACTAACGAAATAGTTGAATTTTAAAGCGTGCTATAAAATATTTATAAATCAAACATTCATTTTACGTAAAAAACATTAAAATACAAACATATCAATTCAACTAGATAATTAGCATTAAACTTTCACCAATTGCTTAATTCTCTCATCAAGAAATTATCGATGCACTATTAAGTAGTGTTTAATTTCAAGATTTTGTATTATAAGTAATTTTATTAAATTTTATTAAAATATTTTTAATAGTAATTGTTTTATTTACACTCTACAATGATAAAATTTTAAATTTCTTCTATTCATCAAAAAATATTTTAATAAATTGCATCAATATTACTTAGAATACAAAAATAGACTTCTTAGGAAATCGATATATGTGAATTTGTGTGATAAGTTACCATATGTATCTAAAAACACTTTTTCGTAAGACATGCTCTACAATGATGATTTCAGAAAAATTACCGTACATTACTATTTTGACTATTACACATCAAACAGTCAGGACGAGAGTCAAACCTGCTAAAATCTCTTATGATAATTAATACGAAAAATGTGAATAATACAAAAATTAGGTGAATAATGAAATGATTATACAGTTTTACACTATCTCCTCTATTCAAGGAAATATCGCGTATATTTTTAAGTTCATTATATAATATTTTAGGAATAAGGCAAGCTATCACGAATAGAAAAATCTTTAATTTATTAAGCCCCGTTCAATACATTATTTAAATCCATAAAATATATTAGCAAATAACTGCAAGATGCTTGAAAAAAAATTTAGATACTATGTACTTTTCTATTAAACAAAATTATTACGACAGAAAATATAATAAACTCCAGACTTTCAATGCACTTAATAAGTGTACTTCATACAGCATAACAGAATTTAGCTAAATAAATTTTTCCGAATATAAAAGTGTAAAATTATTCCAATAACATTTTACACCTTAAGAGTGTAAGATTTTCATCTAAAAAATCGATCAAAAATGATCAGAAGACTCTATAATATTCTATTTGTGTCTCTAGATAAAAGACAAGGATCTATATTATAGATTAATAAACTACCTTTAAACTTTTATCAATAATTTTAGAATTTAGATAAACCAATTAAACTTCAGTGAATTACTTATCCAGCTAATATTTATAATAGTGATAAAAACTAATACAGTTGTTTTTCAAATGACTAAATATACTGTAGTTATATTCTTTTAAATACTTTTATTATCTTAAAAGTAATAAGTTTTTAAATTAATTAGTACACTTTCTATTGCTTTCAATAAAATATATTCAATTCTTTTAAAATAAACTGTGCAAACTCACAAATGCAAAACATTCAAGATACGTAACTTTTTATTTCATAAACAGTACTATAGAACTTGAGTATTTGGTTTCAATAACTTATTTCTACGTTTTTAATACTCTTCATCAATGTATTATGTTACAATTCGTAAAACTCATACCTATAATCTAACAGAGAAATAACAGAACAGAAACACTAAAACATTTAATAATAACTGAAATGTCAGCCTCAGACATATTTTACTTTTCATCTACTATATCAAAAGCATTAAAAATCAGAGTTTATACCACTTGACTTAAAACAGATAATTTGTATTATAGGTAATTAGTTTCTTTAATAATTATGAAGCCATCAATATAAATGATATTAACTTAATCAGCAATGATACTAATCATTGCGTAAAAATAAATTATAATATTTTTTTGAGTTCAACGTTTGAAAGTGTTTGCTTTGACATGAAACACAGCTCAATATTTCACATCTAACTTTAGAAATACCAGTAAAATTATAAAACACCTAAACATTTTGAATATAATGTCGTACTTTACCAGAAAATTAACAACTTTAAATCGATAAAATATAGCTAAGCTTTTTTATAACTCTAGAATTTAGCGAAATTATATCATATAGAAAGTTCTAAACTAGCTAAGCATGAGTTGTTTAAAATAAAATACAGCTAATTAAATAATTTAAAACTATTTCTTAAACTATTACTACTATAATAAAACTCATTACTACTCTTTAAAAGTATATATATTTATTTTAACATATGTTTAGCTACATTGATGAAGATAGTTTTTTTGTTAATTTTATGTATTGTAAATAAAGTTTTCATTTATTAATTATATTATTATTTTTTAAAATTAAGTGTATTAATATTCAATATTAGATATTTTTTACTATTAAAAATCTTTTTTTATTAAGAAATCAATATAAACTTATATAGTACATAAAATTATATTAATTCTTTATTCTGAACGTAAGTTTGCACTTTAAAAATAAACTACTAATTATGCAAATTTTTATTATTATGACTTAGCGTAAAATTTAATAATAAAACTATCCAGTAAAAAACTTATGGATTGATAATATATTATAAAAGCTTAATTAATTACTTTAACATTTTCGCCCTCATGACATTGCATAAAAACTAAAAGCCATCAGTCTCTTAAATTATAATCTTCATATATTTTCATAAAAAAATTTTGCTTATATATTTATATATAACATAAATGATTGTAATATAGATAAAATACTCCAACTAATTTTTATTGTAAAAAAATATATAAAAATATATATCAATGAATTCTTTTCCTAAGATAATTCGTCAAAAGTGCATAACACATTTTAATAAAATAAAATTATTTAAGTTTGTAACACTACTGAAAAAAGAAAATGCTAATTCTAAAATAATTATTGTTTTTTATAAAATATATTTCAAGCATATAAAGCAATCAAATATTTTCAAAATTCTAACTAAATAAACAACTATTCTAATATGCAATGCTAAAATTAAAATAGTCCTATTGCTAATTAATGTAACTAGTGCTTTCTATGAACACTCATCCATCAAAAATAAAAAATATTGTATTAAATGTTAATTATCATTTTTTATTATAACAATGAAAATAAAAAAATAAGCAAGTATAATATATAATACATTTTCTACACTAATGACATGCCATCAAAGATGATTTTAGATAATATTCCATATAATACTATAATATTTTAATAAAAATCTTTATAACCAAAGAATTTTATAAGAACATATTATCATCTTATTAAATAAGAGCCATCGTTATGTTTTGATGATTAATCTGTAGTTTTCTAGTTATTTTTTATGTACTATTTTTTATGTATCTATAAAACAAGATAAAAGACAACTGAGTTGTCATATACTCCATAATAAATCACTTGTGATAATGTATTATACACAGCTTTTACTTTTTAGCTCTGCGAATAGTTGTGCTCTACTCACATTTTTACACATGTTCTCTCAACTATTAATCTTATCTTTATTTGACAACTTATATATTTAATACTGACAATCCTTATTTAACTACATCTAACAATCTAAAGATTTTTATTTTCCTACATGCGACTTAGACAATTTTTCATATAATATTTTTAAGATTACATTCAAACAATTATGTGAGTGACGCTAAAAATAATTCAGTTATCGAGTTAATATTCAAACTTATATTTTTTAGTTTCCATGAAACTTGAAGTATAGTAGCTGTTTTAGTTGCTAACATAAAAGGATGCTTTTCTATGAGCTTACGCAATATACCGGCAGGCAATAAGCTGCCTGAAGATATCTACGTTATTATTGAAATCTCTGCTAACGCAGATCCTATAAAATACGAAGTTAATAAAGATTATGGGGCTCTTTTTGTAGATCGTTTCATATCTACTACAATGTTTTATCCATGTAACTATGGTTACATCAATCACACACTGTCTTTAGATGGTGATCCAATTGATGTTCTAGTACCAACACTTTACCCATTACAACCAGGTTCAGTAATTCGCTGTCGGCCAATTGGTATACTAAAAATGACTGATGAATCCGGTGAAGATTCAAAACTAATTGCAGTACCGCATGCCAAACTAACCAAAGAATATGATCACATTCAAGATGTGAGTGATCTTCCAAAATTACTGCGTGCACAAATTACCCATTTTTTTCAACATTATAAAGATTTAGAAAAAAGTAAATGGGTAAAAATTAACAGTTGGGAAGATGTTTCAGTAGCTAAAGAAGAAATCATATCTTCTTTTAAACGGGCAATAAAAAAATAGTATATTTATTGTTATATAATAAAGGTTCTGGTAGAAATGCCAGAACCCATATGGATAATGATTATTTTTGTATTTCAAATATTATTCACTTGTTGTTCTACCAGAAAACAAAAATAAATAAACACTAATTGCTAAAATGAAAGATTGAATCTTCAGATTAGTAATAATATTTTTTCATATTTAGCAAGAATATTTCTTAATTTAAAATAAACATTTAATTATTTATCAATTGGGCATAAAAGAAAAGCATGAAGTTTATTGTATTTTTCTATATCAAAAATTGAGATCAATATAAGATAAATGTATATATAAATATTTAACTTATATAATTAACATGCACTAAAGAAGTTTTATACAAAAAGTGATATTGTGCAGATTCAATCTTCTCATAGCACCGTTTTTATCCGCAACATCTTGTATTATAACTACAATTTTATCAATAAACTTTAAATATCTATTGTAATATATTTTTTGATACTAGAAAATATTTACTAGTATATTCTCGCCTTTCAGTAGTCGCCTCTGTATTTAAGCGTTTTTTTTAATTAATAATTACAAAAGTTGTTTTAAGATTAATACGACTAATAAACAGTCTTCTTTAAAGAATTTACATACTTATGTTAACAGATTAGTTATCCTTTTCAGTATCTTTTGAAATTTTAAACAAGAATATACAGTATTTTTAGATAATTAGTAAAATAAAATTCCACTGAAAAATACTTTTTAGATATATACAGTATATCAATACTCATATCAAGTTACTCAAAAAGTAACGTATCAATTTTTAGCTATTAAATAAAATCATTCAATTTATTAAAATATTTTCAACTAATGTCACTCCTGACAAATTTTATCATCTCGATAAGATAAAGAAAATTATGTTTAAAATTCTTAATAAAATCTTAATTAAAAATTTTTAGATTTGAATAAAAATCAAGAATAAAATATCAACAGCATCTAAAAAAGAACATTAAAAATCACTCACTACTGACATTAGATTACTCTTTCGAGAGTAGTTTTAATTAATCCTAGTATAAAATTCAAGATAAATTACAAACATACTGCAAAAAGATCACTCTATTATCATGAAATTATTATTAACTTCCTAATATAATGTTAAATATTTTTACAGTGTATATAATTAAGACATAATAAAATTCATACGATAAGTTTTTCACTTAATAACAATGTGTCATTTACTACCTAAAGAGTAACTAATTGGAATCATAAATCTAATAACCTCTTAATTTATAAAAACTTATCTATAAAATATAACTTATCTAGTAAGAACTTTTCTCACGCTTTAATCTTTGATAGTACATTAGAAATAGATTTTAAAACTCAAACTGATAAAGAAGATCTATAGCTTGATTAGGACCAGATACTGCCTCCAAATATAACTTAGGCATTAACCGATAACGTAACGTTAAAGTTGCTAATGAATCGAATATACCAACCCCGTATTTAATTTGTAAGTCGTTGGTAATTTTTCCACTCACTACTACTTGAGATTTATCACCAACTCCTTGTGTGTGAAGAATTAAATCAGACACTCCAAATTTTGCACCAATTTTACCGACAAACTGTCCACTTTGAGCAACACCAAGCCTAATTATCATTGAAGTTATTTGTGCGCCATTTGCATCTTCACTTTCTAATCCTTCTCCATGTAATAGATAGGATAATACTTCTTGCTGTGTTTTGATTGGCTCTGAGAATATTTCAACTTTTGGTTTGTCTAAAAGTCCTGTAACTTTAATACCTGCGACAACACTATCTGCTGTATTATCTGGATTGCGAATAGCCTCTAAATTTAAGAATGGCTGATCTACTGAGCCAGAGAATTGAATTTGACCTTTACGTATAATCAAATCTTGTCCATAAGCCCGAAAACGTCCTGATGGAATATCAATTTGTCCGTTTACAGCTAAACCATGTTGGTTTTGTAATACTTTCAACATGCCCGTCACAGATGCTGTAAGACCTAAAGCATCGACCTTTATATCATTGCCAATTTTCACCTCAAGATTTGTTTGCATGAGCATCTGATGGCTAATCTTATTAAGAGGCTGCAGGTTGCTATCAAGCATTACAACATCTGGAGAAGTACTCACAGTAGCTTCTGGAAGTTCTTGAATCGTAATTCTTGCCCATGGGATCGTGATACTACCATCTAAAGTTAATAAAGTTGATGATATTTCACACATAATATTAGGCTGAAGATCAATTTTCATTATTGGTGACATTGAAACTCGTAAATTACTTCCAAAAATCATTACTTTTGCACGCCAAGCATTTATATTACGCCAATTTGCTCCACCATTAATTTTTAAATATCCTTCTGGTGTATTAATTTGTCCATTGATTACTGAAGTACTACCATTAAATATAATATCTAAATTTCCACTTTTAATATAAAACGGCATTATTATCGACTTTATTTCTACTTTGGAGAGAAATAGTTTACCATACAATAATGGATTACGTACTGTACCATGAAGTCGTATATTTGCATTCAAATTTCCATTTACAATTGATGTATTACCTAAAAAAGGTTGAATCAACGCTAATGTGATAGCATTGAACTCAATATTACCTGAAATCTGACCTGGTTTTGCAAAATTACAAACCTGAATATTGCCTTTCATCTGACCATGATTTGCGATTTTAAATAACCAATCTAGATTCAATTTACTATTTCTCAAGACGATGCTGAGAGTTACTTTTTCAAACTTAAACGGTAATTGAGTCCCTTGAATAAGCTGAATATCTTTCAGATTATTATTTTTTAGATTAATTTTTACATCTAATAAAGCACCATTATCTTTCCATATGAAATTTGCTTGACCATTAAACACACCACGAAGTTGAATAGCATCACTCAAAAATGGTTTTAAAATTGCGAGATCAAAACGTTTAAAAGCAATATTAGCACGACCATTTTTATTAGCTTTAATTGGTTGAGGCACGCAAAAGCGTACGTTAGTATTCATCCAACAATGAGGCTCTATAGTAAACTCTTTACTGAGATGAGAATAATTTAATGTCATAATATTACTTAAGTACAATTCACCCACCAGAGTTTTAAATAAGGTATCATATATATTCCCTGTCCATGTTTTATCCTGACGATTAAACATACCAAGCAATGTTAAATGGCCTGACACAGGTTCACCTTGAATATTTAATTTTACACTATGCTGTTTTTCAGTACCTGTTGCATTTAGAGTTAAATTGTTTATCACTAAATCAGCTTGTTTTAACTGCCGTACTATAATAGATAAATCACTTTTAATTTTCTCAGATGAAGCGACTTGACCTTTAATAATAGCATGATCAAGATAAAAATCTTTTTGCCATCTCACACCACGAATAGTTAAGTCCGTTAAAACCTGTGGAGCCATTAAATTACCGCGTAATTTAATCTCACCAATAATCATACCACCTAAACCTGGTAATATATCATTTAAATTTAGTGCGTTTATTTTAGTGTCTAAATGCCAGTTATCAGCAAGATTGCCTTTAACATTAAAGTAATTATTACCTAATGACAGTGTAAACTCTGGAATCTCCCATAGACCTTCTGCATTACCTTTTACTTGACCACGGGCCTTCCAATAATTATTTTTAATCTTACCATCTAAAAAAATTTCAGTAATATGAAGTTTCCAGCTACCACAATACCAACTGCCGCGAGTAGCTATTTTACCGTCTGCCTTAGCAGGCCATTCAGGCCAGTATTTAGCGGTATTAATCCCTGACAATGTTAATACTGCGTTCCAATTAATTCCCCTCTTCCAATCAGCAACACCCGTAATATTTACATTACCTTGTAGCGAAGTTAATCTTAAACGCGTTAGATAAATTCGTTCTTCATTACCTTTGGCATTCAGCATTAACGTTGATGCTGGAATTTTTTGACCATGAACAACTGAACGTAATGATAAAGTATAAGCAGAAGGACGCCCGTTTAATAAAAGGCATATATCGTCAAATTGATAGTGTGCATCACTGACGAATGCCCACTTTATCTTGGAACTCTTAAGCATCAATTGAACAGGTAAATCTGCTTGACCAAGATTAGTCTTCACATTAAGTGTTGCATTGATACGGCCACTTAAGTTAAGCCCGAGTTGGAGCTTTTCGAGTAAAACTCCTTTAAGTAATATATCTATATTCTGTCTATCAAAATTTGTAAAAAAACTTTCTCCTGTAGCTAATAAAAAAATAGGCCATTTATCTTTTAAAATGATAGTACCTGAGCCTACAATGTTCCCTCCTGGTGTATTAAGCTTAAATTGTTTTAATAAGACATTTTGATTATCATTCGATATACTAAAAGTTAATCTATTGATTGTCAGTTTTATAAAACCAGTTAACTTTAAGTCTGAAATATTAATCTCTTCAGCATGTACATTAATAGGTAAAATCACCTCAGGTAATCTAGCCAACAGTGGCTGAGAAAAAAACTCTTTTAGAATAACACCAATAAATTTCTCCTCTCTAACTGTAACTTTTATTTCAGATATAAGTTTTCCCATTCTATTTATCTTATCATCCATTCCAGGTATATGAACTCTTAAATCAGTAATATCCGCTGGTGCTAATGTTAAGTTTTTTTTTTCCAATACATCCCTGTTTTAAATTTAGCTAAATTAAATTTTATACCATCTATCGTTACTTGTGTCGCAGTCAATAACAATTGATTTAGCTTAATAGGTAATGGTGATTTTAGTTCAGTTAATCTCTCAGAAGATAATGATTTTTCTGAAGAATAAATTTTGTTTGTGTTGATATTAACTACAACACCATGAGTTGATAAATCATCAATACATAACTCTTGACTAATTAAACATTTTAAACGTAAAGAAAAATGAACCTTTTGCATATTAACATTTATACCGGACCTTTGATATTGCACACCTACCAATGTAAGATTATTAATATTCCCTTTGATGTTACGGATTTCTAAACCCGGGACAAATCGAGTAGTACTATTGAGCACAAACTTCAGACCAGATTGTGTAAACACCAGCCAACTTAGCAAAGACAAAACTAAGATAATAAAGCATAAAATGGGGAGACAAACCCATTTCAACCATTTCATAATTCTGTCCCCAAACCAATGTAAAATTGAATATTATTATAAGATTCTTTTATTGGAGTTGCGATATCAAACTTGATAGGCCCTACAGGAGAAACCCAACGAATACCAACACCCGCACCAGTTTTAAAATCATTCATTTTAATGTTATTGACCACCTCTCCTGAAGAAATAAAAGTTGCCCACCACCAATTACCTGTAACATTATACTGGTACTCGATAGAACCAACTACTAATTTCGATGCCCCAGTTAATTTACCTTTTATATCCTCTGGTGAAACTTTTTGATAACCGTAACCACGAATACTACCATCACCCCCAGCAAAAAAACGAAGGTCAGGTGGAACTTTGTCGAAATTATCAGTTTTGATCCATCCTAAATGACCTCTTAGAATTAGTCGGTGTCCCTTCGACAGAGTTCTAATCCATACATGTTTTGTTTGTAATACGAGAAAATTAATATCTGATCCCCAAATTTCATTAGAGTAATCAATAGAATATCTCTGACTATCACCCCACGTAGGCATCATACCACCACGCTGCTGTACTCGATTGAAGCTCACTCCTGGATACACTAACATGGTAATATTAGTAATGTCAGCCTGTGTAAAATAGCTAAACATCCAACGCATATTCGCAGCGTATTGCCAACCACTAGAATAATCCCAATTTCGAGACATATTCAATGTAGTAGTATTAGATTCAGTATCATTTAAATTTGTACGCTTATAACGTCCTTGAATTTCATAATATTGCTCAAGTGGATTGGTTTTAAGAGGAATTTTATAGCTTGCATTAATACTGTGTTCAGACTGAGAAAAACTGACGCTTGATGCAATACTTTGTCCAAAAAAATTAACCCATGGCTTATTCCATGTCGCTTTAACTCGAGGACCAGCATCAGTGGCATAACCACCCCCGATTGCAACAAAGTTTTTAGCTCGAGGTACCATCATTCCTTGAATGGGCAATAAGTCTGTATTTTCTTCTCGTGCTTTTATAATATTAGGCGCTACAATCACAGAAGTAAACCAGCCCGTTTTTACTAATCTTCGGTTAAATTCTGCTAATTTCTCTGATGTATAATATTCTCCACATTTAAAAGGAGCAATATTGTTGAGGTAATCCGAAGAAATTTGCGAACCTTGGTAAGAAATTGACGAAAAACGATAACGTTTTCCACTATTAAAGATAAAATTCCAATAAGAAGAATGATAATCGCATGAAATGCCTAGTTGGCTTTGTTCTAGAACTGCATCAAAATAACCTCTTTGGATAGCAAGACTATTTAACTTCCCTTTAAAATTTTCATATTCACTATCATTTTGAACTCTTCCGTACTTTGGCGTGTTGTTTTTAATCATTCGTACATAGTCATAATCATTTTTTGCTTCCCCTTTTAAAATAACCACTACACTTTTTACTGCAATAGGTACGCCAGGAGATACTTTTGCTGCTAATATCGATCTTTCTGGTGGGAGCTTTTCTTCATAACTAAATGTAATTGTAGGTTGATAATAACCGAGTGGTTTCAATCTTTCCTTAATAATTTTCGTAATACGAGTGCGAAAACGACTAGTTAACACCACTTCAGATTGAGGAATATTAGACAATTGCATGCAGACATTTTGATAAAGTTTCCCTTCAAGTCCTATAATATTAAGACGAAGATTTTCGCCGTATGCCATAAAAATAACTGTCATTAAAAAACAAAAAGATATGATAAGGAATTTTAACACGTCTACTCCTATAATCATTAAGAGTTTAACTATATTTAATTAAAAGTATACCAGATTAAACTTGAACAGACGGCGTCCAATTATGAATACAAAAATCAGTGTCTATCAGATGATATGTAGTAATTTTTTAGCCAAAACATCATGTGCATACAATAAAGTTTCTTTTGGTGTTCATCTAAAGAATATATTTTCTTATTCACACATAAAAGTATATTCAGTATTTTTTAAAATAATCGTACAATACAGTCTAAAGTGACAAACTAAATATAATTATTTAAAAAATATCTTAAAAATGAACTACATTCAGAGGCATAGTTGGTTAACTAAACATACTTTCGATCTTTTGATACTTAAAAAATGTAAACATTAAAATTATAAGAGTGTATTATTTGTTAGTATTGCAATAATTACACTCAGTAATTCAATAAGTGTATAGAAAATCTCCAAAATTTTCTACTTGTATAAACTTTATTAGCTAAGTAATTTCAATTTATAAAAAATATTTTGCAAAAATATTAACCATTCAGTTATGTTTTTTCTTATAACATTACTTGCCGTGAATATAATAACATGAGATACACTTTAAATATCTACCATAATATTTTTTGATGCTAAAATGTTTTACCTAGAATCATTATGTTTTAAAGATCCATTTTCATTTTTAAACTTTTCACGCATAAATCATTACAAATTTATGTAATAACGTTCCGACACCTGCTATATGGAACATAGAAAGTATATTTTTTAATTATTCAGGATGCTTAATTAATGTTTTTTTATCAACCGTTCTTTTCGAAGAGCACAATAGTAATAATACATGATACTCTTTCTAAAAAAATTATTTGAAAGAATTTTTATTAAACATTACTGTTAAAAATAAAAAAATAGTATATAACACTTCTTTAATAGCTTCAGCGCTCAAGTTGTATGTATTTTAGTTGATTGCACAACAAAAGTTTATTCATTGTCATGTTTTAGGAAAACCAAATATTCTAGATTGTTATTGTTACAATCGAATGTATAAAAATAATTAAATTTTAAAAATTATAAAATTTTTTAACAATATAAAAATTTTAATATCGTTACAATAATACTGCATATGAATAAAAGAATAATACAATTTAAAGTATATTACACATACATCAAAATTAAGACTGAAATGAATATTAAATAAAATGAGTTATAATGTATTTAAAAATTCTTAACCGTAAGTATTTTTTCATATAGCCTAGATATAAAAATGTAATCTTGATAGCAATCAAGAAATATATTAAAAAAGCACACTTCTTGACTAAGAGTTAAAACATACAACTTATGAAGTTAATACATGTCAACTGTTTTTCATTATTCTCTTTTTTTGAAATTAATATTCAATAGAATGAGTTCCTCAGTAATTTTTATAAAAATCATTCTTTATGTTAAATTTATAACCTTTTAAAAACATCTTAAAAATAAAAAATTTCTAAAATAATTTTAAGAAAAATAATTAGCGAATTCGTTATAAGGAATAGTTTCCACGTCTATATAACTTCATAATTATTGACACATCAAACCTGAAAAATCCATATATCCAGCTTCTAACAATCAATAATACAAACAAAAGTAATTACTGAAAGTAAATTATACATTATAGTAATATTAAAGTATTTATCCTGTATAAAAGTCACCAAACAAAACTCTCTTTGAGATAAACATATTGATAACGCTTAAACTAAATAGCATCACCATCATACACAACATATGTTATAATGCAAAATTATATAAATCAAAATACTACACACTTTCCATATAATCTTTACTTATTAGATTTTTCATATATAAATACGCTCTAAATTAAAAATAGTATTTATTATTTTCTATTGTAAAATACTGAATAGTCTCTAATAAAATACAAATTGATCTATTTTATTATTATAGGGTAAGACTGCACCAGACGATTCAATTTCTATATTTTTTAGACAGAGTTTTTTCAATTAATATTATAGTCGGGACTATACAAGCTGAATTTTATTTTTCTATTTTGATTGTACTGTTATAAAGTAAATAAGATAAATTAATTCATATGATAAATATCAAATAATATAATCATGCTAACTTTAAGATTGGTTTATATCACAATAAACAATGTTATACTTGTATATATCTCAAATTTTATTTGTTCTATATCATATATCACATTAACTTATCTATAAAGTTTTGCTTATTGAATGAATCTATACTACCTATTTTAGTATTAACTAATGCATTTTCATTTTCTTCATGAATATTATTTTACAAGAAGTAATTATGTCTTGGCAATTCTAACTAACCTATTCATAAATACTCAACATATTTTATTTCATTTTACTATCAGTGTACTTTTTCAGGAAAAAAATTATTATGCTTGTGTAATATTATATTATGAATTATAACAATGTTATCTTTAAATCGACTCAGAACAGTCATAAAAATTTTTATGTTGGTTAGGTAGATTAAATATTTTCATTCGTGAGCTTCTTGATATATGCATGGACACAAAATTAAGGATTTTTATTAACAATATTCACACATTTAAGATAGACAGTACATTTCCTAAAATTATATTAACACTTGATTGATCATTTTTTTAAAAATACAAATGATTAAAAATAATAGTTGCTCTAAAATAGCTATAAAAATAATGTCAAGTAATTTTTAGTTTTTCTGTATTAATATTGTTACTAAATCTTATTATTAATATTAAAGCTTCATTATGATAGAATATTTTATAGTTAATTTTAAATAATATTTCATTTCTGGTATTTGGTATTTAAAAGATATTTCACATACGTATATCAGGAGCGATTTTTAAAAGTAAGAACATAGTGTCAAAAATTATTGATATTGATATTTTAGTAACGATGTTTTTAAATATCAGAAATTTTTTTCTTCTTACTGAAACTCCTATTTTAAAAAAATTTTTAATAACGTTCTTCAAAATTAAGAAAGATCCCCGGTTTTTAGAGATAAAATATAAAATCTATATATATTATTTAACGTATAAAATATATAACAACATTAGATCTTTTGTCTCATAAATTACTATGTTGATGCATAAACATAATCTATTTAAATAAAGCTTTTTAGATACGTATATTGCACGATTAGCATCAACTTTAAGGTATCTGATATCTTATAATAATACAATATAATGTTAGATATCTATAATTAATTCATTCAGTTTTAAATAGCAAAATCAACTTCATAATATTTAAATATATTTAAAAAAGTAATTGTATCTATATACTTTAAATTATGTAGAAAATCTTCTTTAAATAACCTAAAGTTCAGTTTCTTAAAACATTTAAATTTTATATCTTTGAAATATTTTATGCTGCTTCAATGTTACTTCTTATAATGTTGTAATTATACTAACTACTATTGATTATAGTGATAAAAATTAACTAATGAATGCTATTCAAGCATAAAATTTTACTTAAAAACAACATCTTTTTGAAACAAAAAATAATATATTAGCAAATCTTAAGAAAATTTAATTTAATAAAGTGCAATGATATACAAAAATAAATTTCTATATATCACACTCAATAATAAAAAAACTTTTGATCAACATAATTTCAAGTACATTTTAAGTATATGTAAATAAAAATTTATTTTATATTATCAAAAGCTTTGAAAATATTTTTATAATATAAAGTTTATCATGATAGATTTATTAGTATAATAAATAATTTTTCGAATACAATTCTAGTTTTTGTATTGATTATTTAAACACTATCTTCTGATCATGATCTATATATAATATAATAGTTTATTACTTCAATTATCGTCATATTGATATAAACTTCATGCAAAGAAGTAAAATAAAAAACTTAATGAATTCTTCATTAATATATCTTCTTTATTGACACAATGGAGAACATTAATAAAATAATGTTAATGTAAAAGAGCATCATTTGTTCCTATATAAATTTACTATTTATAAATGTGAATACTTTTCTATATTATCTAAGTATATATTATATATATAAAAATAAATAAAATATTAGTATCAAGAACTATAAATGGGTAAAAATACCTTTTCAACGCTTGCAATTGTTTATTAAAAAAGCAATCTAAAGTAGTAATATGTATCGAAAATATTTCGAGAAATTTATTTCTTATTTCTCAGACAATAAATCTCATAGCTTTTCTTGCAGAAAAGCTATATGTAAAACATTTATACATCTATATATTCTTAAAATTAGTTACTAATAGTCATCTGGTATTTTACTAATTCTCTTAGTAAAAACACTATATATTGTTCTAAACTTTTTAATAGATAACCTTGGAATCATAGCCAGTTTATTTGAAGCTGTATTACGCAATTATTTGTAAAAAATTATATTTATAGTAATTACTATCCTGCTCATATAAAACAGATGACTATAAATATAAAATTTTTTGAATCATGTCAACACATCTCGTGAAGAATTTACCATACAAATAAAAATTTATAGTATAAACAAACATATCAAAATTAATACATAAGATTCACTCTATTCAATGATAGTAACGATATGTAATTTATAGATAAAATCTACCTTAACAAATTAATCTCTGTACAAAATATCTTATAGTAGGTGAAAATATAATAGTATATAGCTGTTACGACAATAAAATATTTTTAAATAACCTGTATTGTATGTATTGAGTAAATGTATTTAAATAAACAATATAATATACTCTATATGTAAAATGAATTTATTCTAATCACTAGTTATATTTAATTAGTAATGATAAGACTTCTTTTATATTATTGAAAATAACACTAATAATAATTCATTATGATAACACATAAAATAAGTGAATCATTTTTAGACACATATACATACAAAAAATAATTTTCATAGCAATTGTAACTATATATTCAAAAAATATTCTACAAGTGAAGTAATTTGTATATTACTTAAAACGCTTGCATTGCATTCATGCATATGCTTATATGATTTTTCTATCGCTCTTTCAAAATGAAAAATATTGCAGTATATTTTTAACCTGACTCAATAAATCTATATTATAGTCGGATGGTAATAAGCAAGCGCCAACAATGAAAATAATAGCAATAAATCGCTCAGTACGTTGATTGGTCTTTTTAGGAAGTAAAGGCAAACGAAAGCGGAATAACAGTGGCCATAACAATGGTACACCAGTAAGCGTTAACATATCTGCAATGAGGTGACTTATATATCCAAGTAAAAATGCTTGTGTTAAATCATTAGGAATTAACCATATATTTGGCAACCATTGATAACAAAATATCAATAACATTAACCATGCAACTAAACTATGTGTAAAACCTCTATGCCCACAGATTTTTGAAATAGGTAATGATAAAATACGTAGTAATCGACCTAATGTAGAAAAAGGATGATCGATGTCTGGTAATAATGCACCTAACAAAATACCTGGAATCATATGTAACCAATCACCTCGAGTAAATTCTAGTGTCAATTTTAATTTATGTGCCATTATTAATGAAGCAACAGAAAAAAATAAATGCCCTTGAGCGGTCATAGTGTGTCAATCATCATTTCATTACCTATTCAGTTAGGTAATTAGTATAAGACGTTTATAAAAAAAATAATAGAATTAGAAAAAACTTAACTATTAGTTTAAGAAATAAATAAATATTTATTTTATACAATACATAATGAGATATCTAAGCGGTAAATAATTAATTATTTTTTATAAATACATTTAAAAGCTAATGCAGTATTTTTTATTTGATTTCTAAATAATAAATATTCAATTTATATAAACTGAATGCGAACATTGAACACCTCTAGCGCTAATTCTGAATTGTAATATTTTCACAAACTACTCAGTATAAATTTTAGAACTTAATACTAAAATTGTTATATGAACAATATTAATTTTGTTAATTTGATCTATTAAATAAATACAAATCGTATCTGATATAAATTATCTCAAATTGTTTAGAAGTATCACTCCCTGTATTTTAATATACATTAAAAAATTCAATATTTTTACCAGATAATAATTATTAACATGTTTTTGCAAGCGATGATGCTACTTATTACTGATATTGAAATACTCATACTGCGCTTTCTTGTTAATTACTAAAAACGATTTACTAAAACCAGCTATCAGAGATATAGCAATGCATAAACATTGTACATACATGACATTCTGAAGAATATTTTGTTTTCAGTTATGAAGATATAAAAGTTTAATTTATTACAATATTGGTTAATTGATATTATCAGTATAATAATACTCTTACTTTGGAAATATATATAAATAATAATGTTTTCAAAACTCTAAATAGTATCTAACTCTTCCTGCTAGACTGGAAAACAAGATTAAGTTACTAGTTAAATAAGATTTTACTAAATTTATATCTAATTAATTAAGTAAATACTAAAATTCTAAGTGTGATTAAGAGCAATCATACTATGTATTATAAATTTTATTTATATACTTCTACAGGTTGTATTAACTTATTACTCGCTTTTAAACTCTCATTATTAGACTATATCTTTCACATCGCAAGAAAATCAAAAATAATTAACGTAAAAATATTTCAGTTAAATTATGCAGAGAGCTAAGCTTAACATCAGCCAAAGACCAACGTGGATCATTAAAGTATTGCCTGTCAGGTATAACGATAGAACGCATTCTAGCCGCTTTTGCAGCAATCATACCATTAAAGGAGTCTTCTAAAGAAGCACAGTGTATTGGTTTTGTTTCTAAATATTTAGCTGTATTAAGATACACTTCAGGATGTGGTTTGCTATAAGGTAATTCAGAAGCAGATGAAACAACAGAAAAATAATCACGAATTTCAAATAAACATAGTACTTTTTCTACCATATATCTCGGCGAAGCAGAGGCTAATGCAATGTTAAGGTTTAGTGAACGACATAATTCTAAAGCATAATATACACCAGGTAATATTGGACGTTTTTCTTCCACTAAGTCAATAACACGATCGATAATCATTTGTGCGACCTCTTTTTGACTATAGCCTTTCCATGGAGAGGCTTGGTACCAAAATTCAACGACGTAGTCGATCCGTAATCCGAGCATGTTAGGTAGTTTATCCGCTATAGTCAAATCTAATCCTAATTGTGTAAAAATTTCTTTTTCTCCCTGTATCCAAAAAGGCTCTGAGTCAATTAATAAACCATCCATATCAAAAATAACAGACTGGATAGGTAAGTTATGGTACATCTCAAACTCCATGTTATATGATTGAACTTACTATATGTTCAATGGTTTCTATTGCTAATTGTTTCATCAATAATTAGATTAATCTAGAGTTTAACATTTAAAATTATTACAGTTTTATTTAAACTTAAAATTATAGTAAGTTTTCTCTTAACTATATATCACAGCAGCATGTCTATTATCAATAATATTAAAAACAACTAACTCAGAATCTAAAATAGAAAACATTAACATCATTCTCAGAGATAACTTTTATAAACGAAGGAAAATTAATTATTATTACAATCATAAAAAATATTTTTCATAATAAGTTCTCAAACTGAGCGATATATTGTAATTAACAACTACATCGTCTATATAATTATTTTTTAGCATGCATTATAGTATTCATATAATTAACAAAAATATAAAAGAATGAGAGAATTATCAGCTAAAATATATTTATACAACGCCAGTAATTTTATTAAACTTATAAAATAAATAGTACAAAATACGCTCTATTTAGAATATATTTTAGAAAAACTTTTATGTCTAATGCATCCCACCATTCTCCATCGAAAAACGTTGAGTTTTATATTAATCTTTATTTATATTTTTATTAATTTAGCCTGAAGATGAGAACATGTAAAAGATTATGCACTCTACACACAAAAAATAACAAGATTTTAAAAAAACTGAAAAATCAATTATTTTTTCATAATTCTATCTTTATATAATTATGTGCTCTATTGATAACTAATAATTTTCAGATAGTGATTACTGTGTTAAAATTACTTAATTAGTTTAATAAAATATTAAAAGTACTAATTTAAAATATTTAACACTTCAAACAATAGCACATATATTTTAATAAAGTATATGCCACTCAAACTACTTAAATAATATATATCTATAAATGTATATTTAATATACTTCATATATTACTTAGGTTCTCTTTTAAATAATTTGCATTCAGAAATTTTCACAAAACATACGTTCCTTAGTTACAGAAGATTATAAATAATTTTAAATTCAAATATATTTGATTAATAAAATCATTAATAACATTGATAAATTAGTGATTTTCTAAAAATTGTATGCGACAAAATTCTATATAAAATTAAGCAATCAATGCTAAACTTATACAATAAAACAAACACCTAAAAACTACTAACATTTTCTATATTTAGCGACATTTCTCTAATTCACTTAATATACCTTTGATAATGCAAGGCCTAAGAATAGCATTTAAAAGATAAAATTTATTAATTTCGCTATATTAAAATTATATATAATATACACACATATAAAACATTGTAATTATATCACTATCTTCATGAACATATGTTATAGAGACAAGTATGATATGAAAATTCAAAACCATTACAATCTACTTATTCACAATTTTTATCATGATGACGGAAATTTTATGAAATTAAACATTGAATATTTACACGAAATATTCGTAAATACTAAAAACCTTTTTATCTTCACGCTATTACTTCTTTATAAGTCATATCTATATTTGTAATACTTTAAACACTACGCATCTAATCAAGGCTTTAATATTAAAATTCTACTTTCCACAACACATGCCTTCTAATTATATTGTGAAATTTCCACCTTAAGAGACACGCAATCTCTATCTGTAAATTTATATTTTTAATACTTAAATTATAATATGCAAAGTACTTTTTCAGAAATTAATTACTAGTTCCATGGAGGTACTAATAAACAATTTTTAAAATATATAATAATGCATCAAATCTTCTTATATAATTCTATTTTCTTTTTAATTTTTACATATCGGATACTAAATCAGTTTATTGATTAAAATATTTATTAACGAATATCACTAAAACGAATATTTCTTATACTAACAAAAGAAATAAAAAATAATAGTCTTTTTAAAAAAAAATTATATCTTTAAAATTTAACAATCTATAAATTGTTCATATAAAATTAAATAAAATAATTTAGCGAATTTTAATACGATTTATTAAAATATGTACTTGAGTTCATTAAAAACTTCGACAAAGTTTTATGATTATTAGTAATTAGCTGTATCATTAAAACTGAGGTCACTAAAAATACTTTAACATCTAGACGCAATTACTGCATACTTAAAAACAATCTAGCGTAAATAAAACAAAAATAATAATAAAAAAAATGAACAAATAAGAAATATAGTCTGTAAAAAGCAAGTTATTATCACAACCTATTATATAAAATTACTTACTAATTTTTATAATTGATTTAATAATATTAGTTGTTGAAATATCTTTTTCAAAATTCAGAACTTTAACTTCACCACCTGCTGCCAAAACCTCCTTACTACCAACAATCTCTTCGAGACGATAATCACCACCTTTTACCAATACATCAGGTAAAACTTCATTTATCAAGCGCTCTGGTGTATCCTCTTCAAAAGGGACAACCCAATCTACAGATTCTAATGCACCTAACACAATCATACGCTGCTCAAGTTGATTCACAGGTCTTTTATTCCCTTTCAACCGACGTGTTGATGCATCGCTATTCACTGCAACAATAAGTCTATCTCCTAATTTACGAGCATTCGCTAAATAAGAAACATGACCTGCATGTAACATATCAAAACAGCCATTGGTCATTACAACACGCTCCCCGCGTAATCTTGTATTTATAACAGCTTGTTTTAATTGATTTTCATTCATCACGCCAAAACCATTTTCAGCACGTCCACGGATCGCATTTTTTAACTCAATATATGAAACAGTAGATGTTCCTAATTTACCTACTACAATACTCGCAGCTGCGTTAGCTAATATGCAAGCTTCATCTAGTGGGCATCCAGATGCAATAGATGCCGCTATCACTCCAATGACAGTATCGCCAGCACCAGTAACATCATAGACTTCTTGAGCTTCTGTTGGTAGGTGAAGAGGCATTTTATTACGCTGAAAAAGACTCATGCCTTGTTCTGAACGAGTAATAAGAAGAGCTTTTAAATTAAGATGTTCAAGAAGTTCTGTACCTTTTTCTTTAAAATGATCATAATTACGACAATATCCAACAATCGCTTCAAACTCAGCCATGTTTGGTGTCAATAATGTAGCATTGCGATAACGTTCAAAATCATTACTTTTTGGATCAATTAATACAGGCACATCCGCTTTATTAGCCAGAGACACTATCTTATGAACTTTAGATAATGCTCCTTTAGCATAATCTGATAAAACTAATGCACCAATATAAGGTAAAGCTTGTTCAATACGTTCTAATATAGGCTGTACATCAATATTTTCAAATTCTTCTTCAAAATCAAGACGAATTAATTGTTGATGACGTGATATAACACGTAGTTTTGTTATTGTTGGATGAGTTGGAATCGCCACAAAATTACAACACACTTTTACTGATTTTAAGCTTTCAGCTAAAATTTTAGCTGCATCATCAATACCAGTTAATCCTACAAGGTGTGAATGTGCTCCAAGTGATGCAATATTCATCGCTACATTAGCGGCTCCGCCAGGTTGCTCTTTGATCATGTTAATTTTTACTAGCGGAACTGGTGCTTCAGGTGAAATGCGACTAGCAGAACCATGCCAATATCGATCCAGCATTACATCTCCAACAACCAAGACACTTGCTTGTTTATAATCAGGAATTGTTCCTTTCATCCCGAGCTCCAATTTGAAAATGCTAAGATTAATTAACGTAATATTATATACAATACAGTCATGTATCTCGTTAATTATATTAACATATTAATATGTTTAATTGTCTCATTTGTGTTAGAGATACAGACAATATAAATGATATAATCATCTATTTAATATTTTGTCTACAGAACAGAAAGATAGTGAATACTAGAATTACAACCTAAAAGGTAACTATTTCAATACTTCTCATTATTCTTCCACATTTATCAATATTTTTCAGATAATCCAATATTATTTTTAACGACGCAACACTTTGAAATTAGCTTCATCATACTCAGTGCATTAGACTTATAATCTTAACAAATATTTCACTCATACAAACCGCTATATCTGATAGATTTTATACGCATACTAATATTATTGTTAGAGTTTCAAAGTTATATAACAGCTTTGTCCGTTTGTTAGATCTCGAACATTTGAAGTATAATTTATCTTAAATAATACCTGACTAAACAATAACCTTTTCATAAGATATCTACGTATTCTTAACACTGATCATTTTAATAATCATGAAAGCGTGTACGTTTTCTAACTACTGCTAACACAATTTTCTCCAGCCATATTACAAGTTTTGATTTAGCAAGATAAGTACTATATCAAATAAATTTTTTTCTAAAATGGAAAATATAATATACAATATTTTTCTAAAAAATATAATTATACAATATATTTTATTTGAAATTTTTTAGATAGAGCATAATACATAAAATAACTTATACGCATCTAATTTACAAGAACATCAAATTTTTACTTCATGAATTAAATAATTTATTTTTTTGAAAAATAACTCAACTAGTTTTACTGCTTTATTTTTTATTTATTCTGCATCAATACATAAAATAATTATATTTTAACAAAATTTTGAAAAGTTTCTAAAATAACTATTAAATATTTATTCGTAATATTTAATAAAAGCCTGATAGAAATTATTAAACAATTATATTAATATACAGAAATATTGATAGTGAATAACCAGGATAATGTTCGAATATCTTAATCATGAATGCTGAATATAAGTCACTTTTTAGTGATTGAGCACATTACTAAATAATATACTTTTATAGTGGATATAAATATTTATTCATAACTTATTAACTAGGATCTAATCAAACACTTAAAACTTGATAAATGTTTTAGGTATTGAAAATAAAATTAAATTAAATTATTTTATCGATAGCATGAAACTACATATATTCATCATGTAGATGAAAAACATTGAACGAAATGATATTTTAATGCTATCAACCATATTATTATGGTATTCTTAAATATACAGCAATAAAAATAAAATGTGTGTAAATAGTAAATGTTAAATGAACTAAAAATATATATATGACTTAATGACATCATTATTAATGATACACACTTTTCTCATACAAAACTCTGAATACGATTAAAGTACGTGATATTCTTGATGATTTTACTATACATGTAAAAAATTATAATACTTTTAATTTTAATATAAATTTTTTAATATACGCACACCATCATAGTGACTAGAGTGAAGCTATCGCATAATTCGATAGAATGTAGTTCTATACGGATCTTAATTGCACAGATACTAATTACATCTAACTAATCAATGTAGTCATTTAAGACATCATCGAATATACTTAGATTATTTATTATATATCATTTTCGCTAAATTTACATTTTTAGTCCGCTAATATGTTCCGTTAACATCAATCTAATCATATCAACAATTGCATTATCACGTATCTTTATTCATTTATGTATATATAGCAAAACCATCTAAAAATAATAAAAGATAACAATTGCTTTAAATTACATCTTAGTAAAAAGCTAATACCGTTTTGATAGTATAAAAGTACAACTGAACTTAAACTCTTCATATCAATAATAAAGATAGTATAATTCTGCATTATTACATTATATTATTTTTAATCTCCATTCACGTTTTGATTTTACTTTTGCATGATAAAAGTAGCAATTATTTATTAGTAGGAACACCATGTGTCAGTTCACTTATCTGCTTAATTCTGAAACCACTCTAATTATTAATATTCTATATTTAAAGCCTGAATACTTCTTTTAATTAGAAGATATAAAAAATTCTTTAATAAGCTTTGCATACAAAATGTATATATTTAAAGATCGAAAATTAAACTATGTGGTATGACTACAAGCTTTTTTTAACATATAGTACTCTTATAATTAATAAAAAGAATATAGATTGTAATTAGCATAAGGTAAAATTTTCAGAACTTTTTGAAGTCAAAAACAACAACTTATCCAAGTTATTATTCTAATCACATAATACTACAAATTAAGTAATCCTAATAAACACTTCACGTAAACAATAATATTAGAACGATCCTAAATAGATAATAATAAAACAATTATTTTAGTTCTTATGCAAATATTTAAAAATATGCGATATGAAAATAACAACCTCAATAAATTTACTCTAACCTAGAAGGTGTAAGATCAAATATTCTAAATTATTAAACTCCATAATTACATATACAATAATTCATGAAATATCAAAATAATTATTTATCTATACATAATTTTAACACATGCGCTAATATAAACAATTTCTTCATAGCAGTAAAATAATGAGTTCACGTCTTATTTCTAGAATGACATTAATGCTAGACGTAAATTACAGTTTTTTGTATAAAAATTTAAAATTTCAGAATAAAATACATTGCTCATAGACATTCATGAATAATATGAGCATTCACTTAAAATACATATTTATTAAGCTTTTTACTAACAATACTTTTTATTCAAAAAATGATAACACTAAAAAAAAGACTAATGCTTCACTAATATTTTATTTAAAATAGTATAAAACACTAACAATACCTCATTTCAGAGGTCAAATGATATCGCAATTAAATTACCGCTACTTACTAATAATAAAACTTAACAACGTTGCAATATTTATTGCAGATTTACTTATACTATTATACGAACTATAGTTCGTCCTTTCACTACTACGTTGCTATATTAATTGCATTCTTTTAATATCTACTTAATTTTCTAAAAACTTCACGTTAATCACTAAAAAAATCACATATATGAATTTTATTTTAATAAAAAGAAAATTACTCATATATATTCTTTCTAGTTATACTAACATATAAAACTTTATTGATATCATTTATTATTTATCAGAAATATAATTAACATTCATCTATTCAATAGAGTCTAGTTTATCTTACTGAATTAATTGCACAATCAAATCAAAAAAAATTTAAATATATTAACTATTATTTAGACTCAATATTGAGTATAAGTAAATTTATTAACATTTTACAATTTGAAAAGTATTATTTTGCATGCTAATTTAAATTTTTGATTTGAATAATATCTCCATAATACTGCCATAATACTTTTATTATGATATTAATGTAATCCATAAAAATAATAAACTTTTATGACAATCTTATATAATTAAAAAAGATGCTATTTTAATTCTATCAAAAAATTATCTATTAAAATATAGTTTTTAAAATCAAATAAAAATATAATAACACTAAAGAACAAATATTATTTTTATAAAAAAAGCTGAATCTAAATAAAGTTAAAATATTATTCACTAATTTTCATACATCATGATTGTTTCGTTAAAATGCAAAGTTTGCAATATTAGCATTATTAAATAAATATTAAATAAATTAAACTATATAAAAATCTGAAACGCATACACCTAGCAATCAATATCTATAAAATGTTCACTTCATATGTTTTATATAAAAAGATCACTTAAAATAAGAAAATGTTCTCTAATAATTTTTAGTAAAATATTACATCTCATTTTTTAATTTTTACATTATGCACCTTTGAAAAATAAACCTGTTGAAACATTTAATAAATATAAGTTACTAGGAGTTTGTATTAGTACTATTTTAACTCGAATAACACTTATAAAATGCTTGATACAAGAAGTGTTAAACAGATACGGATTATAAAAAAGACTGTTTAGAATCAACTCATACATTATAGAAAGCATTTATTATTAACTTTATAAAATAATTGTAAAAAACGATATTATAAACAAAAATATGCATATATTATTTTTATAAACTATATAATATTCAGCCTACTTTAAAATATATTAGTAGATAACGGTTAATATGAGTGACATATTGTCGGGTGGTGTACATCTCATATAGTTAGAATGATCTTTAAGATAATACAATAGCATACATTCTATACTTTAAGCATACTTTCTAAGTATTAGTTTTTAAACTGACTTTACAGTAACAGCTAATTAAAATTCATCATAAAATATGACAAACATTAAAAGATATTTAATATCAAAATATAGTTGTTTAAACTACTATTTTCTTTTCTGTTACATCAAAATACTAAATAAACTATAAAAATTCTAGAACATAACACCAATCTATCCCACTGAAACTGATTTGAACGATAATTAATATTATCTACTTTATCAAAAAAATATTCTATATTGCAAATTTGCTTAGCGATAAAATAATTTATTTAATTTTTTAACAATCTTATAATCCTATTATTGCTATTTTAGATTAACAACGAGGTATTTATGAGCACAACCATACATAGAAAATTAATAATTTTAGGTTCTGGTCCAGCTGGTTGTACTGCTGCAATCTACGCAGCTCGAGCAAATCTAAGTCCCGCACTAGTTACTGGTATAAATCAAGGTGGTCAATTAGCGACCACAAATGAAGTTGAAAATTGGCCAGGGGACTCTGAAAATTTAACAGGACCAGTGTTAATGCATCGTATGCATAATCACGCAATTAAATTTCATACTGAGATTATTTCAGATCACATAAAAAAAATTAGTATTCAACAACATCCATTTAGTTTATTTGGAGATACAAATGAGTATACTTGTGATGCATTAATTATTGCAACAGGGGCTTCTGCACGATATCTTGGTTTACCATCAGAAGAAGCTTTTAAAGGACGAGGAGTTTCTGCTTGTGCAACTTGTGATGGTTTTTTTTATCGCAAGCAGAGGGTTATTGTTGTTGGCGGCGGAAATACAGCGTTTGAAGAAGCCTTATATCTTTCAAATATAGCATCAGAAATCCATTTGATTCATCGTCATAACAATTTCCGAGCTGAAAAAATTCTTATCAGCCGTTTAATGGAAAAAGTGAAAAACGGTAACATTATTCTTCATACTAATTGCATTGTAGAGAAAATACTAGGTAATGATGCGGGAGTCACAGGTGTTCATTTACGTAATACTAAAACTAATAAAATAAAAGAATTAGAAGTTACAGGGATTTTCATTGCCATTGGTCATACCCCAAATACAGAGATCTTTAATGGTCAACTAAATTTAAAAAACGGGTATATCCAAGTGGAGTCTAATACTCGAGATTACACAACTCAAACCTCTATCCCTGGGGTTTTTGCTGCGGGTGATGTTATGGACCATATTTACAGACAAGCCATTACCTCAGCGGGAACTGGCTGTATGGCAGCACTTGATGCGGATCGTTACCTTAGACAGATTAAACAACAAAAATCATAACAAGATTTAATGAAGTTCCTCAACGCATAAAATTAGCGTTTTTCATCTCTTTTAACTTTATTATTACTTTGTATTATCAATGCATATGTTATAAAATATCATAAAATAAATATAGCTCTATAAGATAGAGCTATATTTATAACACCAATGAAAATGAACACAGTCCTGCTCGATAGGAACTTATAAATTATATTTAAAAAACAATCTATCTAACTTTAAATTAGCATGTTGAAATTCTTTTCAAACTTAAAATCTTATCTATCTACCTAGAAAGAGAAGAATCTAAAATAATAAACTTGATCGAACAATATTTTTATACATTCAACTCTTTTTCTTAAAAAGAAAAATATATACAACGTAAAAAATAGATATGTATGAAGTATTTTTTAGACTGTTATATATCTTTAAAATAATTCATAATAACATTTGATATACCAAATTATTTCCTAATGAAATGCTTCATGTTAACATTGAAAATTTTAAAACAACTACTCAAATAAAATTAAACTAGATAAACCTACTTAAAAAAGTAATGTAATAAAATTTTTTGTCAGTATTAATAAAAGAATATTAATATTACTTCACTAATCATGTATGTGCAATAAGCATTAAGAAATACTTGTGTAAAATTTTATCATGCAAGTAAAAATCTAGAATAAAATATATTGTTCTAGACACTCATATTCACTCTATAAACTATAGTAAAAACAATAATATTATAAAAAGAGTTAAAAACATTAATTATTTATCCTGTGCAAAATTAGACTGAAACATGTAAAAGTCTTTATAAATAAAACAACAGTTATATAAATATAATAATTTTAAATAGTATATATAATATATTCTTTAAAATTATTTAGATAAAACAAATAGTAAAATCTATACTTTTCATGTTATCTTTAACTACAACATAATCTACACTCAATGAAGTGAATGAAAAAATGTTGAAAAATATAAAACACTTTAGATATATTTAAATTTTGCCTTACCATTTATGCGACTGATATTAATTATCTTACTTTTACACATAAAATACTAAATAAAATGAAACTTATTCTTTAACTTATTGAAAAATAAGAGATTTCACTAATACAATATAATACACAAACAAACGCTACTCTGCATAAAACTGTAACCTACTTTTATCTACAGGTAAACAAATTTTTAATTATATTCATTATCAGTAAATTTTATTCGTATAAATTAAAACTATTAAAAATCTTATCTCATTGATAAAGTGATATACGTCTGTTTTTAGTTTTTTAATTACTTAATCAATATCATCGTAATCTTTTATTTATGTTCTTCTCCAACAACACCTTCATAAAAAAAGTAAAAGTATCTTGATGTATTATACTACAGATATTACCGTAAACAAACAATAAATTCATCGCATTAATAAAATAATCATTTCTTATCAAACATCTAATTGTTATTTAACAAAATACCGTAGCACGTCAATTTTAGTATCTACACTAAATAAATAAATTTATAATTTATAGCATGGATATAAACATTATTTCATAATAGATAACTAAAAGAAAGCTCAGTACAAGAAAATTAATTACAGTTATAAATTGTATTTTTTTTCTCTGTGTTTCGAATAAGCCAGCAGTTATGAATTTTAGGGTTGCGAGCAAAATCTTTTGAACGTATTTTTGTTGTAATTTCTTCTATTTCTAATTTTAATTCTTTTAATGCCAAAACATTCATTTTAAAAGCGCGTTTATTATTAGAAAACATAATAACGCCACTAGGACGCAATAAACGTTTTAAATGTATAAACAAATAAACGTGATCACGCTGAACAGAAAATGTTTGATCCATTCGCTTTGAATTAGAAAACGTTGGTGGATCTATGAAAATTAAATCAAATTTCTCATCACTCTTTCTAATCCAACTTAAACAATCTGCTTGAATCAAACGATGCTGACATCCTGTTAAGCTATTTTCCTGTAAATTTTTCTTCGCCACTTGTAAATAAGTACGTGACATATCAACTGAAGTTGTGCTTTTTGCACCACCTAATCCAGCATGTACTGTTGCAGCACAAGTATAACAAAAAAGATTAAGAAAATCAGTATTGTAGCTCATTTTCCCTAATAAACGACGTGCAAGACGATTATCTAAAAATAAGCCTGTATCTAAATATGCGGTTAGATTAACGATTATTTTTGCTTCGTACTCTTGTATTAATAAACAATCATCTTGTTGTGCAAATTTTTCATACTGTTTTTTACCTTTTTGTCGTTGACGTGTTTTTAATATTAGTTGATTTGATGATAATTGTAAAACATTCATAGTTGCTATAATTACATCTAATAAGCGCTGGCGAGATTTACTCTCATCTATGATTTTTCCAGGCGCATACTCTTGAATAATTACTTTTCTAACATAATTATCCACAGCGACATTGTATTCGGGTAAATCAGAATCATAGACACGATAGCATTCAATACCTTGATTTTTAGCCCATTTACTAAGTTTTTTATAATTCTTACGCAATCTGTTAGTAAAATCAGGAGATACTTCATCGATAGTCTCTTCATATATTCTCGCTAGATGATAATTTTTTTGTACACAATCTAAGGGACCATTTTTCGTTTTAAATTCTCGTTCAGAGCGAAGTTGTAAACATTTTAATAACTCTGGATCACCACTAAACATCGATACACGCCAGCCTTGGAAACTCTTTTTTACTACACGCCCCAATTGACTATATAACACCATTAGTGCTGGTCTAGTTTCTAAACGTTCACCATAAGGCGGATTGCTTAAAATTGTTCCTGAGATATTAGTTTTAACTGGATTTTCAAGCATTGCTACATCGCCTTGACTAAAACTAACCAGATCTTGTACACCAGCTCTAAACACATTATCACGCGCCATATCTAAAATTTTTTCATCAATATCATAGCCATAAAAATGAGCAGTCGTATCTTTCAAACCTTGACGAAAACAAGCTTGCGCTTCTTTTCTGAGATTCTTCCACAATTCTGGATTATATTTCCTCCAAGAATAAAACCCCCAATATTTTCGATTTAATCCAGGAGCTTTATTTGCAGCAATCATTGCCGCTTCAATTAATAAAGTACCAGAACCACACATTGGGTCGATAAGAGGTGTATCTTTCTTCCACCCCGAACGTTTGATAATGACCGCTGCTAAATTTTCTTTTAGTGGCGCTTGTCCTACCAAGTTACGGTAGCCACGAATATGTAATGAATCACCACTTAAATCCAACGCTACAATAACTTTATCTTTATGAAGGTATACATGAACGCGAATATCTGGTTGATTATGAGATACATAAGGTCTTTGATTTACTTTATGTATAAAATAATCTACAATAGCATCTTTCACCTTTAATGCACCATATTGACTATTACGAATCACTGCATTAGTACCATTGAAATTTATAAAAAAAGTATTATTAACCTGAAAAATTTTAGTCCAATCAATACTTTGTACACCAAGATATAAATCCATATTACTATTAAGATTAAACTCATGTAACAATAATAAAATACGAGATGCTAGTCTGCTCCAGAGAAGGGTAGTATACATTACCCGCTCATCAGCTTGAAAATATACTTTTCCAAGTGCAACTTTACACTGACTAGCACCTAGAGTTTGTAATTCTACTTTTAACAATTCTTCTAAGCCATAAGCTGTGCTACCAAAAAGAGAAATCATAATCTTTTACTGCTTTTAAAAAGTTATTAGTTATTATAATTATATGACTCGCTCGTTATAAAGTTATCCATGAATAATTATAAAGATGAAATAATAACACTTTCGCGTCTTTATACGTATCCAGTAAAATCAGTGAAACATATCGATCACAAATTTACAACAATATTAATAAATCAACGTTTGATTGTAAAATTTTATACTAATAATATTTTAGGATAAATATATAACAGTAAAACCATACTGATATATCTTATTCTTTTTAATAGTTATATTATTCTGCATAATACACTCTAATATAAAAACAATACAAAATTATCAACACGACAGCATTATTATGTGTAATAATAATAAAAAAACAATCGAAGTCTAGTATAATTATTTTTATTTACCACTGAATGCTCAAAACGACTAATACTTCATTGAATATATATTGTAATATATAGTGCCGAATTATACTGACTGAGAATGTAGTTGTATTATCACATACAAGTATCTAAGCTATCATTATCGTGTACTATAATGCTTGCTTATTATTTTTAATTGATAAAAAATCCATATGAAAATTTTAAAAGACATTTTGTCAACATAAAGATTAAGAATATTATAAATAACAAAATCAGCACAAAATAAACATTTTAAAAATATATTGAGTGTTTATTAAAAATATTAATATTATTTTACTTTGTAAACTATCAAGATTTTTTAAACGTAATTATTTCATGAACTCTATCAAAAACAGCATGTTTCTATAAATTAGAGACTTTTTAAACAACTAAAACATTTACATATACTAAGTATATTTATGTTTATAAAATATTTATACTCTTTGATACATGCTAAAATTATTAATCAAAATAAATACTAAGAATTTTTAAAAAAAATCACTATATATTGATATTTTAGATTTTATAAAAATACAAAATTAAAAACAAAATAACTTATCTTCGGCAGATGTATAAATATACTTAGCGTGATCTGTTGAAGTAGTATTATTCACAATACTGATAAAAATTTTATAATTTCAAATAGAAAAATTAAAAGTATAAGTACATTTTAATACAAAAACTATCGTCCCAATAAAAATTTTCTCAATTACAGATAATTAATAGTGATAAATACTCAATATTTATGACGTACTTTTCTAATAACTATAAATAAAATGCATATCTTAGTAGTGGTATTTTCCATAAAATAATTAGCATTTATAAAAAATTATTGGTAAATAATATATATTACAAAACTAGACTTCACTTTTATAATCACGAAATATAATAAACTCTATACTAATATTTACTATCTTTCGATTGTACAATAAATATACTATAAGAAATTTCGTAAGAAAAATTTATTATCAATTATTGATAGCTTGTTCTTTTTATGTTATTTTATGGATACTTCAAAAATATCAAAAATGTATGAAAATTTTTATCTAACTAACATAAAAAATTATCTTAAATTTAAAGATGTGACACTACATATAGATATTACCCTAATAATTTTCACTAGGAAAAAATTTAATCCTACTAAAATTAAAAAATTAATTATTTAATTAAGTACTATCTAAAAAATAAAAAACGTTATTTAATTATTAAATCAATAAGAAATTATAAGATCTTCTGTAATTTTTAAAAAATAATAAAATTCAAGATATTTACTAAAGTATCTTGAATCAAATAAAGAAAAATAATATTTATCTTTGTATTAAATATTCAATTTGTAACAAAATAATTCACAAACTTAACTAAGTATAGTGCTAGTAAAATGCTTCTATATTTTTAATATTCGAGACTAGTCAACATATTAGAAATTAAATTATTTTATATAAAAATCTACTGAATAAATTTTATTATGATACTATTTTACCATGCAACATTATCCAAAAAATTTTTCCAATACTCAGTAGATTAAAGATAATTATCAAATACTTATAAATAGACAAAATACATTCACTATAGAAAAATTAACCAATACTCTACAGTTTACGGCTACCATGTAACTGTTAAGTTTTTATTAAAAATGTTTAATAACATAAACAGAACGATTTAAAATAATAACACAGCAATGCTATAAGATTTTCTCATATACTATCGCTACATATAAATATAATCACACATCAGGTTAATGTACTGAGATCGTTTTCTTATTTAATTTAACTTATTACTCATAAAAATTGCAATTCATGTCCCACTTCTCATTCAAGTAATGAAGCGGATTGTCATTAACAAATAAGCGTAGTAATACCAAAACATGGCAGAAAAACGCAATATCTTTCTAGTAGGACCAATGGGTGCTGGAAAAAGCACTATTGGTCGTCAATTAGCTCAACAACTTAATATGGAGTTTTTCGATTCTGATCACGAAATTGAAAAACGCACGGGCGCAGATATAGGCTGGGTTCTTGACTTGGAAGGTGAAGTAGGCTTTCGAGATCGCGAAGAAAAAGTCATTAATGATCTTACTGAGAAACAAGGGATTGTACTTGCAACAGGTGGTGGTTCAGTCAAATCAAAAGAAACCCGAAAACGCCTCTCAGCGCGTGGTGTTGTTATTTATCTCGAAACAACTATCGAGAAACAACTCTCGAGGACTCAACGTGATAAAAAACGTCCTTTATTTCACATGAACAAATCAGCACGTGAAATTCTTGAAAAATTAGCATCAGAGTATAATCCGATGTATAAAGAAATTGCTGATATCACTATTCATACCCATGATCAAAGTGCCAAAATGGTTATTAATCACATCATCAAACTTTTAGAACCTATGCAGAATCTTTTTCAAATATAATAATTTTATATTATTTATTCAAAAGAAAACCTGTAGTAAAATATATTAATCAAACAATATTTTAATAATTGAATATTTTTACTGAAAAGTTAAAATATACACCATTTGTAAAGTCGACATCTATAAAATATTTTTCGTTTTTCTATACACCTAAAACACTTACTAAACTAAGGAGGAATTATCATTAGTAATGTTCAAACAGTACCCGTATGTTATACTATTTTAAAATTTAATAAAAATATTGAAATTAGAGAATAAATATTCTAGCGAGATTCTTGTTAAGACTTATCTAAGTGCTGATACAATTTTATAATTATTGATACGAAAATATGTTTAAAACACAAGCATTATTTGTTAAAAATATATTGTATACTAAGAAAAGTTACCAAAATTAAATAATACACTATAGTAAAATAAAGTTTATCCATGTAATTTTACAATCATAAAATTTGATACACTCTATAAATATTAATATGATCTACGATCATCTATATTATCAATACATGTTTTCATTTTCGAGAAAAATACGAACTTAAAAAAATAAAAAATATTTGAATAATAACTTTTAATTTTAAAATTAATACTGTATAATTCTTTTTACAAAACAAAAAATACCGAAGCGAATCTTAAACCAAACTAAAATTTAACGATATTTTATAGTTTTCTTGTTATAAATCAATATTTTAAATCCCAAAAAGAAATTTTTTATCATTGTAATTTATTGACTTCTTTTTGATTTAGATATAACATTTTCATCACATCCGTGAAGATAATGTTGTCTCAAACATGATTGTGAAAGCATATATTACATGAACATAATATTTGTTACCGTCATTTTATTACAATCTTATTTCTATACATAACGATAATAATAAAGTCAATAATCCTTCACTCAACAGTAATATACAAGACAATCACTAAAGAATATAAAAAAAAGTCACTGTTGATTTTCATTCACATACTTATCCTGTGACTACATACCTTGATCTCTATCATTAACCTACTATTCATTAATTAGTTACAATAAAACAAAAATGTTAATACTATCGAATACAATATTTTACTGTATCTATCCTGATAGATTTATACAGATTCTTCAAAAATCTTGATTTATCATATACCACAGTATTTTGATAAACAAAAAAACAGCACACAATTGAATTGATTATGAATAACCTTTCATAGCGTACTTCACCAATACTTTAATCTTAATATAACCCTTATTGATGTTAATGGAGATCTTATTTTCACTTCATGAGCTACAAAAAATAATCATGTTCAACATAGTTGTTCATAATATTTAAATCCCAATATACTTTTATTACATATTAACTTTTCAATTTGAAGAAACTAACATAAATTACTTTATAGATAAATATAACTAAAATCTTTTATTAATGTTTTCTATTATTTATAAAATATTAAATATTGCATAATAATAGATTGCGTTTTTAGCTAATTGAAAATATAGATCACATAATCACCTTAGATAATTGAATAATGGTATATAATATTTTTTTATTTTTAATTTAAAAATGTAGTATTTTCCTGTAATTAAAACTAGTGATCTATAAGTACTCATAAATTGTAATAATTTATTTAATCATGAGATACAGACTAATAAAAATTATGGTATTGAAACTTTATAACAATACTATTTTTTCTGAAATCGAAATAAAAACCAGAAAAAGAAAATAAAATACGCTTACTTCAGAATAAACACTAAGATTTATTGTATTAATAAACCTAAAATTTATTCACTTTAAGTTTATTAGAAATAATATTATACAACCATTAACATTATATATGAAATAAAACAAAAAAAATCACTGGAAATAAATTATATTAAATTTTACTGATGTTATAAATTATTAAGAAGTGCTTTCAGATATTAAGATACATACTAAAGATACAAGTATTTTCAGCTTCTCATAAACTAGTAAGTGCACACACTAAAAAATAGTGAAAATATTTCTCAAGATAGCAAGAATCTATTGAAATGTTGCTAACAAACAGTGCTGAAAATTATTAGATTATACTCTATGTTGAAAATTTCAGTTATAAATTATTTTAATACTAAAATTTTTGTAAGTATTTAATATTTATATTCTGTCAACATATTTAAACAAGATAGAATTAAAGAGACGATTTTTTATATGCGTTTAAAAATATAATTTAGTCTAACTCAATACTAATCAAAATAAATATATTATTTTACTACCAAACAATATTTTTCTCTAGAAAGAGAATAAATAAATTTCAACTAAATGATCAGCTTAATATACACAATGATCTTTAGGTAAACATAGCTTCTAGAACAACAAAGTGAACCTAACTCCAGAATCTAAAAACTAACTACTGTGCGTCAGCACATTTAAAAGATAAGAATTCCATCTATCAGTACTTTTCCAGCAACAAATAAAACACAAAAAAACTGACATGATAGTTAGCGAATTGAAATTTTAGATGAGATAGCTCATGTATTTAATCCAAACCAATCACCAAACAAAATACAATAAATATATTAACAATAAATATCACCTACCATTAATTTCGTAACTAAATCCTAAAAATAATCAAAAATACTGTATTAAAACCTAAAAAATCCAATAAAAATCTAAAAAACAAACATCTCAAAGCAAATTAAGTAACGAGTAAAACTGGCTACAATGCATTATAAATCAACTACTAGAATAATCCTTGCGGAACAAATAATTACACATTGCCAATAAGCACTGCAAGCCATGTACACACGCTTAGTACTTTCCATAAACAATAAAATTAATAAAGTATAAATTTTACAACACAATATGTAATAGATAAACTTAGTATATGTTAATATACCGAAATTATTATACTATAAATAAAAAAACATAATGTTCATTATACCTATTGAAATTTAAGAAAAAACCTTGGGTGAAAGATATAAATCAAGTTCCATAAGATAAAAATAATAATATGTTATTGCAGGCACACTATGCTGTCCTGACAATTACGTCTCTTTATTACTAGAAAATGTTATTTGATGATGCAACTGAATGAAAAAAAAACGAGCATTTCTAAAATGGGCTGGTGGTAAATATACCCTTTTAGAAAATATTAAAAAATATCTTCCAAAAGGGTATTGTCTGATCGAACCTTTTGTAGGAGCAGGTTCTGTCTTTTTAAATACTAGTTATGATGATTATATTTTAGCTGATATAAATCATGATCTTATAAATCTCTATAATACCGTAAAATATCGCACTCTTCCTTTTATTGAGGAAGTGCGTCAAATATTTACTCCTGAATTTAATACGTCAGAACAATATTATCTTACACGAAAAAGATTCAACCAATCTACCGACCCTATCAAACGCAGCGTATTATTTTTATATCTGAATCGGCACTGTTATAATGGACTCTGTCGTTATAATTCACTTGGAGAATTTAATGTACCTTTTGGTAGCTATAAAAAAACTTATTTCCCCGAAGAAGAATTGCTATGGTTTGCCGATAAAGCACAAAAAGCAACTTTCATTACTCAAAACTATGAAAGCACACTATTATCAGCACAACCAGGATCAGTCGTTTACTGTGACCCGCCATATACTCCTCTATCTAAAACAGCAAATTTTACTAAATATCACACTAGCCCATTTAGCGCACAAGAACAACAAAAACTCGCGAAATTAGCTTATTATTTATCATTGAATCGACAAATTACAGTTCTTATTTCAAATCATGACACGATCACAACAAGAAGATGGTACCATCAGGCTAAATTACATATGGTTACAGTACGTCGCACTATCAGTCGAAACATATTCAACCGCAATAAAGTTAATGAATTATTAGCTTTATATAACACTGAGTCAATCATAAAAACTCCAACAACTAAAAAAACCATTTTAAGTATCTCTCATCTAACGTAAAGTATCTAAAAATAACATTTAAATAAACAGAGATAATTATGAAAGATTTTCTTATTGCCCCATCTATTTTATCTGCAGATTTCGCTCGTTTAGGTGAAGATACCGAAAAAGTAATCACAGCAGGTGCAGATATTATACATTTTGACGTCATGGATAATCATTATGTTCCTAACCTAACATTTGGTCCTATGATTTGTAAAGCCTTACGCAATTACGGTATTAAGATACCTATTGATGTGCACTTAATGGTTAAACCTGTAGATCAAATTATTCCTGATTTTGCCAAATCTGGTGCAAATCATATCAGTTTTCACATTGAAGCTACTGAACATATTAATAGAACATTGCAGTTAATCAAAGAACATGGTTGTACTTCTGGCCTTGTTTTTAACCCTGCAACACCATTAATCCACCTTGAATATCTTATGGATAAAATTGACATGGTCTTATTGATGTCTGTTAATCCAGGCTTTGGAGGGCAATCCTTTCTTTCTCACACTCTCACTAAATTACGTCAAGTGCGTAAAATGATTGATCAGAGTGGTTACAATATTCATTTAGAAATTGATGGAGGCGTTAAAATTGATAATATAGCAAAAATCGCAGAAGCTGGTGCGGACACTTTTGTTGTTGGCTCTGCTATTTTTACTCAACCTAATTATAAATCTGTCATTGACACAATGCGTCAAGAATTACACAAAGTATACTCACTACACAAATAATATAAAAACATTCAATCGTATTACTTTTGATTAAGATTTATGCATGTAAATAGTATCGAAAATTATTGAAAGTGTTAGATTGAATATTAAAATAAAAAATATATATGGGTAGATAAAATACATGACTCTATTTCAGTTTACAATACGAGTAACATTATGATCAAGAAAGTAAAATCATATAGACTAACATAAAAATTACCTCTCAATTACAATAAATCACTTTAAAAAACTTATGATAATATTTTCCATTCAGCAGACACTTAACTTTTTAATAAAATCTAGATTAGTGAAACATTTTCTCATCTCGTAAGAAATGAGACTCAAAAATTAAGTAATGAGGAATAGATATTACTATTTATTAAAAACAAATAAAAAATAACAAAAATACTGAATTCTTATATAATAGGACTGTTTATTAGATAATGATTTAATCACTCAAATTAATGCACTCAATACTCTGATTATATCAATTCATAAATTAAATATTAATAAAATATGAACAACAATACATTATTAAAAAACTAATTTCATTTAACTAGTTAATGCCTTTCTAAAAAAATAGTTATCTAAAATTTAGCGTGAAACATATTATTTCCTATCATTAAATCACGAGAAATAAAAAGTCATCAATAATGTCCTGCAAAAAATTCACAACAAATAAAACGTCACAACTAAATTAAAATAGAAAAAGTAATAATAATTAATTTTTCCATAATGTTATTAATAACACTGTGATACTTTTGAAAACTAATTAATAAATTGAATATCTTTTCATGAATACAGCATGAATTAATATAATAAAATATACATCTTATTAAATAACTTTTTTAAATATATTGCTATATTAAAACAATAATCTATTCAGAGATAGTACATTACATTTATTGATAATTTTTCTCCATATATAATATATATCTGATGCTTAATTTAATAAATCAATCAAAAAGTCTTGATTATTAAATTAACATCCTGCTCACTAATAACTACTATGAATTATTTAAAACTTTTATTGTTATTCAATAAAAGTGTTATTTAGCTAAATATAATATACGAAATGAATCAAGCGAATCCCTAAAATTGTTTCTAACATTAGTATAAAAATTAAAATAGAATAATATGGATGTAAACATAAAAACGTTTCAAGATTTAGAAATAAAAGCTTTATGTCAATAATAAATTATTTGAATAATGAGACTATTTATATTTCAATAAACAACACATTAGAAAAAATAATTTAATTATTAAAATGTAATTAAATAATAGAAAAATTTTATAGTTCTTTATATTAATTGATTTTTAGTAAAATTACTGAATAGTTAAATATTCAAATATGAAATAAAATATTAAATTATTAGCTAATTATAAATTTACAATTGTTAAGATTTATCAGAATGTTCTTTATTTTAAGTTGTCTAATCTATTTTTGTGGTTTACAGAATTTTTTTTAAATTTAATATACAAGAAATTTTAAAAATATTATCAAATAAGAGATATCTTCTAGTTGTTGTATAAAGTATTATTTATCTTCACTTTGGGAATTTTACGAAACCGATGGCTTGATAGACTTTATCTAACATTTCTTGCGCTCTAATTGCTGCTTTTATTGCACCTTGATATATAATTTTATTCAATAGCATTTCATCATGACGAAAATACTGATAACGCTCTTGTAGTATTCTAAGCAGACTAGAAGCAGCATCAGTCACAGCAACTTTTAGTTGACTATACCGTTTCCCTTTAAACTCACTTTCAAGTTCAGGAATGCTTTTCCCAGTCAGCCCGGATAGTATATTTAGTAAGTTTGATACACCAGGTTTGTTTTCAACATCATAAATAATACGAGACCGTTCGTCAGAATCAGTTATTGCTCTTTTGATTTTTTTTTCTGCATTTTTTGGATCTTCTAATAACATAATTACATTATTAAAATTTTCGTCCGACTTAGACATCTTTTTAGTTGGATCTTGCAGTGCCATTATGCACGAACTATTTTCAGTATCAATGAAAGGATCAGGAATAGTAAAAATATCACCGTAAATAGCATTAAAACGCTGAGCAACATCACGGCTAAGCTCTAAATGTTGCTTTTGATCAATACCGACAGGAACTTTATTAGTTTGATATATAAGTATATCAGCAACCATGAGGACTGGATAACCAAATAAACCTGAATTAATATTATTTGAGTAGCGCACTGATTTATCTTTAAATTGAGTCATGCGTCTTAATTCACCATAATAAGTATAACAATTTAATACCCAACTAAGCTGCGCGTGTTGTGGTACATGTGACTGAATAAAAATAATACTTTTTTCGTGGTTAATCCCACAAGCAAGATACCAGGCTAGAGTATTAAGAATATTTTTACGTAATTCCTCAGGATCTTGACGAACCGTGATAGCATGTTGATCAACAATACAATAAATACAATCATAATTATCTTGCATTTTTACCCAATGACGTAACGCACCTATGTAATTACCAATAGTTAATACACCGGAAGGCTGTGTGCCACTAAACGCAATAGGTTTTGAAAATAGTTGTTTTTTAGTTGGTTCAGTCATTTTATTTATATCCTTTAGTTATGTCAATCAGATAAACTGAGCATCAAGACAAACGCTGCAATATATTCATATATAGTCAAGCCTTACTGAATGCTATAATATCCTCTTATTTATTCATAAGTTTAGATTAACGTCAGAACACAGAAACATTGTTATAAGACTATAATATCATTATGCAATGATCTAAAAAATTTTAAATCAATAGTTATTTTACCGTATTTTTAAGTAACAATACACAATAGCGTAGCTTTATTGTTCACAATTTTCATTAATATTGAATATTATAAAATTTTTCAAAAGTTTTTAATTCAGGAAATAGGTTTTACTTATTGTAATACACGCGATATAAAATAAGCGATCAATTAGCCCTGAACAATTATTGGTTTATTTAATCTAATTAATAAAATATCTTAATATTATTTTGTTATCTATTCAATAATAGTAAATAGAATACTCAACAATGATCTAAATAATCTAAACCCTAAAAAAAATCCAGTTCAATACGAACTATACTAAATGATGAAGTATACGCTATATAAATCGTTCTTATATTTTAAACATAAACAATATTTGAAAGAAAAGTAAAATTTTTACCTAAATATTGCATCACTTAACAACGCAACAGTCAATAGTACCTTTTTACTATTGAATCTCACTAATTAATTATTAGAAAAATATCTTTATAATAAATTTAAGAACATTTGTCTTAAAATAATTATCTATATCCTATGCAAGCTAGATAGCTAAAATAAGATTAACACAATCTATCAGGATTATCCGTCTGAATTGGCAATAAACGTTCACCACTAAAGTTAGAGAAATTAAATTCCACATTAGACATTATATACGAAGCCCAATAACACCCGGCTAATGATTAATCAACATTATAGTGATTAATTCTCTAAGTAATGTTGATGTATCTTTAAAGAACCTGTCGAACCCGTTAATTTTATTTAGGTATTATTATCACGACCAATCCATACAATTACAACTTCTTTACTATCAATTCCTGTATACCAGCTATCACGCAGTTCATTAATAGTTTCCATCTTTTCAGCTAAGTTGATTTTTTATATTTAGATAATAAAATACGTCTGGTGCCATTCTGCGCAACTTATTGCATACCATATAAAGTAAGATAAGCTGCTTGTGGTAAAATCGTATAGTTAAAGGATGGTAAGCTTTCATAAATTTTATTTCCATTACCATTAATCACTGAACATAGAATAGAAAGTTTTTCTCTATTAGGATTACTATTTCTATTACTATGACCAAAAATAGTTTGATAAAGCTGCGCCACTTTCATAAGTGTTAGATTAATCGTACCTAATAATATTACTGGTAGTTTTTATTTCCGTAACAAGAACTCCTAAACGAATACAGATCTTAATAATTTTGTCAACTTTGACTGCTAGACTTAAGCTCACCGTGGAATATTTTGTGATTTCACTAGTGAGTCTATGAGTACCATTCTCCCTGTGAAATAACGGTTGTAGTTTTTTGGACTTTAAGTTTAATTACCTGCTCTCATAGAAATAGACTCATCTTTTAAGCAAGTATTTAGACGGCAACGAGTAGATTCATTTAATTCTGCCAAATAAACAAATGGCTTAGCTAAGGCATCAAATACTACGGTATACATTAAATGCTCGATTAAACCCTGAGTATCGTGGCTGCAAACTACCAACGATTTCTCTTACTTCAGCATTAATACGATCAACTACAATTATTACACCTTCAATGTCATTCAACTTATAATCTTTACGTGATGTAGAAACACCTGGCTCAATTGCTATTTCTGTTACAGTTTGTGCGACAGACAGGGTCAAGAACAGTAAAAATTTTAGCACCAGATCACTCTTTAACTTAATATTCTCATTTTCATTTAATCCTGACATAACATCTGAATAAAAGCGGGTTGAGATTCGAGCAGTTCTGCTTGAGAATGGACATCTAAAAAACGTACACTGAACATTTCATACATTTTTTATGAATAACATGGGCGCCCTTCAGGAATTTTTAATGCGATATTACGACGTTTAGTAGTATTCTCTATCTTAGTCTACGAATTAAAAATAGACGAACTTTTCACCATTACAACGAGTAGTATTTTCTGGTCAAGACTCAGCTAATTAACTGGACGACCAAAATAATATAAACTAGCTAGTAGTAAACTACGAATTTCTTTATTACCATTATGAACTAAATAAATTTCGTTTAGATATAACTCTAAAATACGCTCTTTTCTATAATTATAATCTAGCAAAATAGCCATAATAGCTTCATTAACTTTCCATATTAACGTACGCTTATTAGTTAAAAATAAATTTTTTACCAGTTGTTACGTAAGGGACTGCCTCCCTAAACAGATTTACCTGCAGACAAATTAACAATTATTGCACGGATAATAGACTACAAACTAATTCCATCATCTTTATAAAAGTTACGATCTTTTGTCTCTAACAGCACTTTCACTAACTAACCAGAAAACGCAAAAAAGGCAATACTAAACGTTGCTCATTATTCACTAACTGTATTCTAGTTACGTACTTAAGCTCTAAACGAAAATAAACCACATTCGCGGCCAGTTTTTATGTTCTCAATCTTAAGTAATTCTCTACTATTAAACATTATACGAGCGAATATTTCTTTTTATTTTGGTCAAGAAAATTAAATAAATAACGTAAAATTTTAATTGCATTTCCCTTTAAAGCCAATTCACCTGAGCTGGTAATTGTTGTTACTTTACGATACTACACTTTTTCTAATAAACGTATTAACATTCATCTTGGATATAATCCATTTTGGCTCTAAGTTCACTATACGACTATAAACGACTGTAGGTAACACCATCAAAAAAAGACGTTCTCGCATTTGTTGGTTTAGATAAAACGCGAAATCTCCTAATAAAATAGCAAGAATAAGAAAATTTTGACCAGCTACGAAAAGTAGCAGAATTTATTTTTTAGTTTACAAATTTTATTATTACTTTTATTTAATTTACACACTTGTACCATTTATTTTCTATTTATTATCAATGTCTTAATATTAAAAATTATCATAAGAATCATTATAGAAATTCAAGAATATAAGCATAACTGTTTTCTGTTTAGACGAGTGTAAGTCTAACGATCAAGTCTAAATTTTTACTAGATACAAACGTTTATGTGTCATCTAACTTGAACATTTATAAGTACTACTTTTAATATTGACTGAAGACTAAAAAAATTTAACAGAAAAATAACTTGATTATATTTATTACCTTACAGAAAAAATGTAATGATAAATAATAAATATCGAATATGTTAAATATATAATATTTTATATCACAGACATGATGATTTTTATTTAAAGACAATTCATAATCTTTTCAATATAATTGTTTTAATATTTCTTATCATGATAAAAAACGCGATAGTAATTCAATTAATCAACACATATTTTAACAAAATACACTTTGATTTTTATCAAACCACATTACACATCTAAAAACGCATTATTTTTATAATATAAAATATTGTTATACGTCTGCACATCCTTAAAATTACTTTCCAATGTAATATTGCTATCTAAGAGTAGGGACAATAATCAATTTACATATAACTGCTTTCAATTTTAGAAATCCAACAGTCAGAAATAAAATAGAATCTACTCAAACGACCATTTAAAATATGGTAGCGAGCTTTCTGTTATTAATGCTAAAAATTAAAAAACTATAATAATTATTAATGTAAACAACATTAAGAACACAGATTACAACGCATTAAATGTTATAATATAACTAAAAGTTATAGAGTTAAATGACACATTGGTTAAACACTAAAGTTGATGTTATACTATCAAAATCACGATAAATAATATTTTAGAATCAGCAATAAAACTTAATGAATTTTATCCTATATAAAACATCACTTTTATATATAATCCATGTTTGACTCAATAGTGCTTCATAAAAGTAAAATTTCTAGATGATGTATAACATGTACTATACAACATTATTTATATAGCAATCGAAATAAACTGCATAATTTTCAATGTATATCTAATCAATAGATTATATCACGCACTTGTTTTAACGAGATAAATATTTTAAATAAGGAAAAACTCTGAGAAAAATTAAAATACTAATCTTCACTTTATTAATTATAACATTTATTATTTTACTATTGTTCAGACAAACACTGTATAAATACTATAGACTGTATGTCTAGATCTTCTAAAGATAATATAAGTTGTAAACTAAACAGTGGAGTTATGAAAAATTTGTTTAGCTCCTAGCTTTTTGTGAATAATTTCTTTTATAAGATCCAATCAAACAGTCACACTATACAAATATTATTCTCGATATTAATAAAACGAATTATAGTAATATTATTACTATTATAATTATATCGCAGTTAAGTAGATTTTAATACTTTAAAATGCTTTAAGGAATTTCATCACTTTAGTAAATACTTATTACATTTTGCAAAATAATAACATTCGCTTATACTGTAACGTTATTATTTTATATTGTTCTCTAAAATATATTTGTTACATTTCTAAAGATTTATTGAGAAGCGTTTTGAAAATCGCTAAATAAATTTTGATATTAAGATTTAGTTCAGCTATTTACTGCTGTTCTAATTTTACCGAAATCCAAAAAATCTATTAATAGTCTTTCAAATTTTCTCGGATATGATTAAAATAAATTAATTTAATTAAATTTAGTTTATTTTTTACAATCAACATTACGATAAAATGAGTTTTATCTGCACTATTGTAACTAAAAATAGTAGAAATGATCCAAAAAAAATACTAACATTATACTACTTATATTACAAAATCTTAACTATATTACTGAATATAACTAGTCAGTTATTCATTACCAATAAACACATTATATTTTTAAATACTACAAAATATAATAATTAATACTGATATCAATACTTTAATTATTTATAATCATTGTAAATTCTTATGTTAGTATCATGATATGCATAAAAGTCACAGATAATAAGAAGTTTTCTTCATAATACTTAATAACTCAAACGCTGATAGTACAATGTTACTAAATGTAATTTTTCATATCAGAATTTAAAAATTTATATAAAAATATAATAATACTGAAGTGAATATTAGACTTAAATTCAGTTACTTAACTTCAATATATCTCCATTTCTAAGAAAAATAAAAAAAATAAACACACACTATGAATACAGATCATGATAATTCGATAATAAAGAACTGAATCACTATATTAAAAAGTTTTTAAAATTTTAATTATTCATAAAATGATATTATATATATTATATTATATTATATTATATTATATTATATTATATTATGATAATATAATATATATTTCTGATTAATATAAATATGTAGTGTTTACAAATAAAATTCTTCACTAGATTAAATTAATTAACTTAATTTTTAAAAATTTTAGAAACTATTATGATAATACAATATTTAGTATATAATCACTCTATGATTATATAAAATATACTAAAATATATTAATATTAGATTAACCAATAGTAATTGTGCTAACAGTTTTTGTAAGATTTGGTAAAAATGAGAATTATTGTAAAATAATCAGACACTCTTTATTGATGAAGTCCTTTATAAAATCGAATAAGATTACAATATAATTTATTAAATACTCTATATAAAATAAAATATTAAATGTTATATATAATTTGTATTCGCAATGATAAGTTTCACTATCGCTAACCTAAGTTTACAAATTATTTTATCTAATAATTTTATGTTAGTACAAATGATTATTCTCTATATTTTATATATGGCTCAAAATATATAAATACTTAATAAGCTTCATTAAAGAACAGGAATAAATTTTAGATTACGATAAAATTACATCAACATTATAAATTGTCAGAAAATACTAAAATATATACACTCAAGATTAATGATGCTCATCAAAAAAATACTATATTTTACTCGATAAATTATATTAATAGAAATTAAAACAACATATTAATACTACTAAAAATTATATAGTGTATATGATTAACTATTTTTTGAACTCATAATGAAGATGAACAATTATACTGATTTATAATCAACTGATTATTAATCACACTGTTAATTAATGGAATATTGCTTTTTCATTAAGTTAAACATTAAATGTATTCGCAATGTTATATAAAACGTTCTCACAATTTCTACTTATTATAATTACAGTGTTGTGATGACTATTTACAAAAAATATATCTATTTTTGATTATTACTTCTTTTATATTATTTAGCAATATAATTAAAACAAACACTCAACTAATATTCTTAACAATCTGTAGCTATAAAATACAATATAAAATTAACTAAACTGCACTGAATAAGTACGCAATAACAATACAACTACATTTTTAATTAATCGATTGTTTAATAAATATCTTACTAACATATACTTAATCTTTTTTAAAATAATTTTTATAATTATTGAAAAAAATCCAATATGCTAAAATATTTTTACAAAAATATTATTAATTAGTCAGTCATATTCCAAAATGTGAGACCATTACGTGGAACGCATTTAAGCCTGTCTGATAGCGTTTCACCATCAAAAAAAATAAGCTCTGGAGCAATGTCACTGAGTGGATATAACATAAATTCTCGCTCTTTTAACCCATTATGAGGGATGGTTAATCGTGGAGTATTAATAATACGATTACCAAAAAGCATAATATCAAGATCAAGAATCCTGGGACCCCAGCGTTCATCTTTACGTACTCGACCAAAGTCAGCTTCAATATCTTGTATATAATCAAGCAATATTTCTGGCTCCACCTCAGTTTCAAGCGAAACCGCAACATTAAGAAAATCACTTTGATTTTGTGGTCCCAATGGCTTACTGCGATAAACTGAAGATATTTTAGATACATGGCTTTTTGGAATAGAATTTAATGCATTAATAGCCTGTTGTGATTGTTGTAATTCTTCTCCCATATTACTTCCAATAATAATATAAACTAATTCCATTCTATTCCCTAAGATTATTTGCTTACACGCAATATTTGAGAATACACAAAGATAGTAACTTTGACGTTTAGACATCTAACTAGCTCTACAAGCATTCACGTTATTTAACATGAGTTGAATGTTGGTAATCATCCCACCATATGCTAAGCTCTTCTAGATCATTTTTTTGTTCAATACCTGCTCTAAGTTTTAATAAATTAAAGGCAGCACTAAATTTAGGATGTTTTATTAATTTATTCACTTTTCGTCCATGACGACGAGAGAAACGTAACTGCAACTGCCATATATCGCGCATCATTGTAGTGATACGTTTAGGTATAGCAATTGAACGACATTGATCATTAAGAATATTATTTATTGCTAAAGCAAAAGCCTCACAATAAGAAAGTCTATTTTTTTTTATGAGTGTTTCAGCACAATCAATAACAACGTACCATAACATAGTTGAAAATAAAAATCCTGAATTAATACATTGATAATTTTTAAATCTACAATCTGTATTTTTAAGAACTTGCTCAATGATTCTTTCCATTTCTGAATCATTATTTTTACTAAATCTACTACTGATAAGCGGAAAAAGTTGTTCAAATAAATTATATTTTTTTAACATATGATAGGTTGAATATCCATGCCCTGTTTGCAGTAATTTTAATAATTCTTCAAACAACCTTGTTGAAGGGATCTCTTGAAGAAGAGGAGCTAGGTACTGAATAGGTTTTTCAGTATTTAACTCAATGCGCATATTAAGCTTAGAAGAAAATCGTATTGCACGCAGCATTCTAACAGGATCTTCCCGATAGCGTATTTCTGGATTACCAATTAGACGAATAACACCTTGTTTAAGATCTTGTAATCCACCAACATAATCACGAACAGAAAAATCATCAATAGTATAATAAAGACTATTAACTGTAAAATCACGGCGGATGGCATCTTCTTCGATGGATCCGAAAATATTATCACGCAATAGTATCCCATTTCTAGCTTTCTCTGATAGATTTTTATCTTCTCGTGTGTTTTTCTGAGTGTGATGACCACGGAAAGTCGCGACTTCAATTATTTCAGACCCAAATATAATATGAGCCAGTCGAAACCTACGGCCTACAAGACGGCAATTGCGAAATAATTGACATATTTGTTTAGGTGTTGCATTAGTTGTAATATCAAAGTCTTTTGGTTTTTTACCGAGCAATAAATCGCGAACACCACCACCCACTAAATAAGCTGAAAAACCGTTTTTATTAAAACGGTAAAGCACTTTCAAAGCATTAGCACTAATATTACGTCGTGAAATAGTATGCTCAGAACGTGGGATAATCGTAATATTTTCATCAGTTTCATTCGTCATTATCTGTATTTTTTCTGTCTGAATATCGGTATGTTTTAACTGATAAACCGTATTTTCATTTTTTTAGAGTTTTGCTGTACGTTTTTAAATTTCGTAGAACACAAACAATGGCAAGCTTTTATTAGTTTTTTTATACATCTCGTGAATTTTATAATTTGTCGATAAAAAAATCATAATAGTAATTTACTGCTAAATTTCAAATAGTGTACTTCGATCTTATTACCAACATCCATTTAATACAATAAGTGAATCATCATATTTACTGAACTTTTTTAAAATAGTTAAATATATTAAAGCATTATGCACTCAAAAGAATATGAATACGATATGATATAAATGATTATTAGTGTATATTCTAAACAAAAATATTTAAAATACTATGAATAATAGTATTTTAACAAAACATAATTAATAATAACTCTATATATTTATAACGTATTATCGAGTAAGAATAGATTATAAGCTGCTTTACGATATAATCATCATTGAATCTTAAAAGGAAAGAAAGATAAGTTAAAATCAAAAAAAGATAGATATTAACATAATGAAATTTATTGTAATATTGTAGTGATGAGCTCAGTAATTTTACAATTATAATAATTATTTAATGTTGATCATAAACTATAAAAACTAAATTATAAAAAATTACTCATCTTTACAGTGAATCATAATATTGACTTTTAAAATAATAATAGTAGACATACGCTATACGTAGCATATCATTCAATTAATAGACAATATATATTTATTTTAAATTATTCACTACTGTATGGTAAGGCAGATTAAGATAATCATTCTTTATAAAAATTTTTATAATATTCTTATCCGTTAAAAACTAATAAGAATAACTTTTATTTTACTACTAAGATGAGTACATAATACATAATAAAAAATTATAGCTTGACAACTGACGTAAACGCTTAATTATTTCTATATAAAAACCTAATTGCTTACATATTTTAAAATAAATCCAGAAAACCTAAAATTGCTCTTGCACAATAAATATTATGAATATTAATATGTCATTTTCTATTGTGTAAATAAGTTGATAAACAGCTTATCTCAAGTAAGTATCAGAGATCTTTAAAGAGCATCTCTAAAAATTATTCACAAATTAGATATATATTTTCAAATAAAACATCACCTATGTTATAAAATTTTTGTATATTTTCGCATTATAAGTATTATTTATCTTGATGTGACTAATTGATTTATGTTATTATCAACAATTGTGTTTCAATACTTGTTCAACATCGCATGCTATTAAATATTAACGGCACAAAATGCACCGTTAAAGATTTTATTAATACTTAACCAGCCATTTGTTTTTCACGAATTTCAGCTAATGTTTTGCAGTCAATACACAGATCAGCTGTAGGGCGCGCTTCTAAACGCCGTATACCAATTTCCACTCCACAAGACTCACAGAATCCAAAATCTTCTTCTTCCACTTTTTTTAATGTTTTTTCAATTTTTTTAATTAATTTACGTTCACGATCCCGATTACGTAATTCAAGACTAAATTCTTCTTCCTGAACTGCACGATCAACAGGATCTGGAAAATTAGCCGCTTCATCTTGCATATGAATCACTGTCCGGTCTACTTCATCCCTGAGTTGATTACGCCATGCTTCGAGAATAAGTTTAAAATGCGTCAACTGGGCGCTATTCATATATTTTTCTTTATCGGCTATTTCATTATAAGGTTCAACCCCAGCAATAGCGAGAATACTTAAGGATGATGCCTGACGTTTTTGCCTTTCTTGCATAATAGTTCTCCTACACACTATTGTCAACAAACCCAGAACGGGAAAATTAAAATCTCTATAAATCACAGGAAACACTTTATTAGCAATTATTTATAAAATAAATTTTATCGTATCGTAAAAAATCCGACCGTATTTTTAAGTTCATTAAATTTATATATGCTCAATCTAATACATAGTTCAATGACTATTAAGTAATACAAATCAATGTAGTATGTTTACTAAATAAAATTTTACTTTTAATATCTATTAAATTAAAAAGCATTTCAAGATAATCATTGTTAACTCAACCTTATGTAATTCAGAACATTCCTTAATAAATATTTTCTAGTATATTTATTTAAAGAGTATCTATAAAAAAATCAAACAATAAAGCTCTTTTCAAGATTTAACAATCACTATTTTATTTTATGTTAACATTGTGATTTTTCGTAATATTATAGAGGAATAAGTAACACTTTCCTAGAAATGTGTTGAATGTAAATTCAATAAAATTAAGTCAATAATTAGCTCATTAAAAAAATCCAATAGATATTTTTCAGTACCGTATCTTGTTAAACAATAAGATTGTATTTAAATCATTTTGAGATTTTTCAAACACGTTTTTAAAACTAATTTTTTATTACAAACTAATATAGATCAAACTGTTTTTGCAATTTATTTTTATACTTCAGTATAGTAGTACTTTTATTTTTGTATTATTTACTATTAAGAATATATAGCAGATATAGATGACATGTTGTAGCTTATTGATATTGTCACTATTACACTATATCATAATATATTTTAAAATATTATATTACTGAACCAGGAGGGCTTGATCTAGTATTAGAATACGCTCTATTATTTTTCTACATAATATCTATCTTAAACTGGGAAAATTTACACAAGACAGAATAACTATAATACAACATTTAACAGTTTCATTCAATATTTAAATTCAGCACTTACTATTCTATCTTATTTAATATAGTATACTAAATAAACTTTAAGAATTATTCAATACACTATATTAATATTAATTCACTATAAGTCATAAAAGTCTTACTAAAAATATATTAATACAGTTGTTAACATACACTGCATTAACAGGAACAATTAATAACTTATCGCAATACTTATTGGTTAAGTAGAAAAAATAATCTCACTGCATAAAAATATACGCTTCTTGAAAATAAGTCTAAACATTAGAAATTGCTAAAATTCATAAAAAAACGATACACAAGACTAATTTTTAATGCTGACTAATTACTTTCGGATGTAAGAATAATATTATTTTCTATTTGTTACTTACTCACAACATCACATAATTATAGAATAAAAAAATAGTACATTAGTTATATAATTACATTATACAAATATTTATATATTAAATACTTAAAAATATTTATATAACTTTTAGTTATTCTAATAATAACTTAAGGAACGTTCTCTAATACCATATGTCTAGTATAGGATACATTTCAATACAGCACAATCAGTGCATTATATCGCTCAATGAGCGTACAATGAATCTTTTGAAATTTATACAGGATGTATGAGACAAAAAATAATCCTGTTGATTAACATAAAGAAAAATAGAGATTATTTTGTTACAACGTTATAGATGAATTTTGATTGATAGATTACTATATCTGAACTAGTGTATAACCTATTATTTATATAACTTAACATTGCTGCAGTTTTGTGTTAAATAAAGTGGTTACAAATTTACGATATTAATAATCTTCACAATCAATAATACAAGTAAAAGATTCTTTACTGATCATACTGCGTTATACTTTTAAAATTTTTACTAATATCTTATCAAGCATATTAAAGACCATAATATGAACTACATTCATACACAAGTCACTTACAGTACACAACAAAATACAAATTAGTTAATATTAATTATATTCCAAACTATATTTGACTTAAACTCAGCACACAAAAACAAAAATAAACTTATGCATGGGATATTTTTAATGTCTACTAAAATATCGTCACTCATAAATCATTATGATAAAAATGTAATCCATTTAAAACCTTCTAAAATATCTATTAAATATCATATGGATACAAAACAACTAAAGAAACAGAATATTTTTATTAACAAAAATTTTAGATGATATATAAACATTTCTGACTGAGCTAAAATTATACTACATTCATCAACTATATACTGAAACTTTTTTAAAAAAATTTCTTGAGCATTTATAATAATATAGACAATATCGTTAACTATAACTTATTATACAATATATTAAAAATTTCAAGCAGTATTATTATTATTTTACAGTTAACTGACTAATTTAGAGCATGCAGTAACTGAATAATATAATTAATTTCAAAACTTTTTTTAGAACAATAGATAGTAGAGTGTTTATTGATCTATAATTTCTTTATATCTATTGAATACAGACATGATATCAGTGTGCATATATATAACTAAATTAATAAAATTTGTATGAATTTATCTGTACATATGACTTTTTGATCTATCTAAAAATACTTTAGTTCACGGAAGTGATGAATAATTAAAAATCTTCCACTAAGATTAAACATAACACTGGATTTCCTTATAACCAACTCAAATTTATAGTTACATAATATTCAGTTATAAAATGTAAATATTACACAATTTTACTAGCATGCTCTTATTTAAAATTTGAAAAAATTAAATACTGTCAGTAAATGTAAAGGTCTTAAGAAAGCTGATAATATTTGAGAATATTTTTAATATATACGTAGAACATATTTATAGTTAAATAACTTTAGAGATTTAATGAATCGTAATAATAAAAATAAAAAATTCATAAGCTAACATTGTAAAACTTTGTTACTTTAATACTATCTATAAAAGCTTTTAACAAAAATAAAAATATTATGATATCGATTTTTTTCGTATACCTAATGTATTAAAATTATATTAAATATTACAGATTGAGAACGCTAAGTTTAAGAAAAATTATTATTAATAATGCACTGTTGATTTTTATTTTAATCTAAATCATTTAGATATGTAGAAATTTTAATGCAGGAAAATATTTTGTCTATAAGGGGCTGCTACTCATAGGTTTATATATAAAAGTATAGAAAAAATTTATTTTTACTTATATTCAATATAATAAAAGATAAAATACGGCCATATATTAATTTTACACATTTTTGTGTATATAATATTATTTTATTATATTTTACAAATAGATACCTTAATGGAAAAATATTTTTAGTTTTTATTATAAGCTATGTAACACTCTCACAAATACATATTACATCACGTTTTCTATTATTGTTAATGAAAATTATTCAATATTTTTGTAAAAAAGTAAAATAAAAAATTTTATGTTCACACATTTTAAAGTAGGTATTCAAATGCCTACCACGATGTTTTACATTCATGGATACTTCATAAATAACTAAATTAATCCTGAGCAAGGTAAAATATGTAATTACAGGAAAATACAAAATCATTATTTATTGACTATCTCAATAATTAAATATACTATATTATAGTAGACTGCTTACAATATTTTCTTTTATAATAGGTTATTGGTTAAATAGTTTATATAAATTTATGTAATATGATTTAATAACTAAAATATCAACTCGAATTTCTTTGTTTTAAAGTTAAATATTGTACCGAAATATTGTGCAAAAACTCACATATTTACTATACTCTATATGTAATAGAAAAAAATTTTATAACATAATGTTTTACTAAGTGTATCTGTTTTATATTTTTCTCATTTAAGTGCAGAAAATTATGTTAGCACTTCCGAACATTATTGACAAATAATATAAACAATACCTTTACACAATTCTTCTATCACAGTTCACTTTATTTTTCTGAAATTCACTTGTAAAGATTTAAAAAGTAATCTACTCTATACTAAAAAACTAACACACATGCTATACTTTAATTAATTTCAAGAATATATAGCAGTGCAAAAATATCAACATAAATTTACTTATTAATGTTATATAAATTTTATCAGCTAAACAAGTGAGAATAAAATGTATTGCAGTCTTTTTGAACTGATGTTATGCTCTTAATCTTTTTTCATTCTGAGATCATGAATGAATATTATTAACTGCGAAAATATTTAAAATAAACTTCAAAAAAATAAGCGAACTATCTATTAGAAAATTCTTTCTTTTATTTTAGTAAAATTAAATAGTCATAAATATCAAAATATTAATTATAGATAATCGCTTTATATATAACTTTTAACCTTTAGAACGTCTAATCATGAGACAGTTTCTATAATGCGTAAAAATAATAATGAAATACCGTGATTTAAGAGATTTTATTGTTCAACTTGAAAAAAAAAACGAACTCAAACGAATTACAATAGAAATAGACCCTTACCTTGAAATGACAGAAATAGCTGATCGTACACTAAAAGCAGGAGGGCCAGCTTTATTGTTTGAACATCCAAAAGGTTACAACATGCCTGTTTTATGTAACTTATTTGGAACAAAACAACGCGTTGCTATGGGCGTGGGAAAAAAAAATTTTACAGCATTACATGATATTGGTGAATTACTCGCTTTTCTTAAATCACCTGATCCTCCAAAAGCTTTTCGTGACTTATGTAATCAGCTGCCTAAGTTTAAAAAAATTCTTAATATGCCCACAAAACGACTTTATTCGGCGCCCTGCCAAGAGAAAATTTGGGTTGGAGATGATGTTGATTTAACTAAAATTCCCATAATGCATTGCTGGCCAGACGACGTGGCCCCACTTATTACATGGGGTTTAACTATTACACGAAATATTACTAAAACACGACAAAATTTAGGTATTTATCGTCAGCAGCTCCTGACTAAAAATAAAGTTATTATACGTTGGTTATCTAATCGTGGTGGCGCTATAGATTTTAAAGAGTGGTGTCATGTACACTCAAATATAAAGTTCCCTGTTGCAGTAGCTCTTGGTGCAGATCCTGCTACAATGCTTGGAGCAGTGGCTCCCATACCAGATACATTATCAGAATATGCATTCGCCGGTTTATTACGTGGCAATAATACTGAAGTAATTAAATGTATCTCTCATGATCTTGAAGTACCTGCCACTGCTGAAATTATTCTTGAAGGATATATTGAGCCCGGCGAAGTAGCTCTAGAAGGCCCTTATGGTGATCATACTGGTTACTATAATGAAATTAATTATTTCCCTGTTTTTACTGTAACTCATATGACACAACGTCATGATGCTATTTATCACTCAACCTACACAGGAAGACCACCAGATGAGCCTGCAATACTTGGTGAAGCATTAAATGAAATTTTAATACCTATTTTACAAAAGCAATTTCCTGAAATTGTCGATTTTTACCTTCCTCCAGAAAGTTGTTCATATCGAATTGCTATTGTTACAATAAAAAAACAATATGCAGGTCATGCAAAATGCATAATGATGGGAATTTGGTCCTATCTTCGACAATTTATATACACAAAGTTTATTATTGTGTGTGATGATGATATTAATGCGCGAGATTGGAAAGATGTGATTTGGGCAATCAGCACTCGCGTGGATCCTGCTCGCGACACTGTGATTATGAAAAATACACCAATTGATTATCTTGATTTTGCTTCTCCGGTTGCAGGGTTAGGCTCGAAAATGGGACTAGATGCGACCAATAAATGGGCGGGAGAAACAAAAAGAACTTGGGGAAGGCGAATAATTATGGATGCAAAAGTGAAATTGCATATTGATGCTATTTGGGAAACATTAAATATCTTTAATTAATAAGAAGAGAAAGACTTATAATAGTTATGAACTATACAGCTACATTTATTAATATCTATAATAAATACAAATGAATGATCTATCTTATAACTTGATACATTTAAAGTGAAAATAACTTAGAATAAATGTAATAATTTTTTATCATAGAATGTTATAACTCTTCATAAAAATCTATTAAAATTTTCCATTCTATGCTAAAAGCATGTATACTAAATTAATAATTTAAACGCAAATATTCAAATACCTATTACTATGTCTAGGTTAGTTGACAGTTTCTCATAAACCTAATACATAATTATTCAATATTTTAAAATTATATTCAACAACATAAAGTGCGTAATATTGAGACATGTTAACAATTTCATTATATAATATACTATATTCTATCTATAGATCTTATATCTGTATAATTCTGATCTGCTAATATATTTTTTAAATAAGAGAAGATTTTATTTTTCATGTCATTTCTCTTAACTGCATTGGCATGAACTAAATCGTAAAAGTCTAGTATAATTTTGAATCTAATACTCAAACTTGTATTGTAAAATTGTTTAAAAAATATAATTTATTCTTAATTCACTACGCATGAATATTTAGGAAAGTAAAATTAACACTTGCTCACGCTTCTGAAAAGATTTAAAAAACATATTTTTCAATGACTTATACAAAACTTAACTGTATTTTAATGTTTTTACTTTTTAAATGTTGAAAGGTAATATGTTGTGTTTTTCGAAAAAATCTTTTCTCGAAAAACACTGAGAAAATTTTTAGCTAAAACACTCTTTGAAAAATATACAACAACTTAAATAACACCTGATTCACATGAATTACCAGCAGACAAATATGTACTCTTGTCTGAGCAACAAGATTACATCTTTCATAAAATATATAACATAATTGCCTTTAAAAATTTTAAATAATACTTTAGAAGTAGAAAGAACATTCAAATTCTTTCAATTATTCTCTTTATTATTTTTTAATATTGCATACATATACACTAAAAAATAATAAAATAGAAGTAAACTACGTTAATACAATTACACTCAATTTACTAAAAACATTTTATCACTTAAATCGTAGTAAAAGCAATGATAATATCCATAATGGATCTACTGACTATTTTAATTGCATGCTAGATTTTCTTTAGCATGACTCATAATAGACATTATACTTAAAACATGCGCCCTAAAAAACTATTTTATCTTAATCAAATAACATCCGTCTTGTTTTTAAATGTTATATAAATTATATTACCTTTCAAAGAAATTAAAAGTAATACCAGAGTTCATGATATAAAAAATGTTTTCTTAACAAACTTATTACACAATTTTGATATGGATGTAACAACAAGTGTTCTGCTTAACAGTCAATTCCCTTAATAAAATTATTCTTTATAATTATCATAATGATAACCTAGAAATTAAAATGAAATTATTTTCATTAATCTTTCAGTAATATTATCTTTATCCTTAAAACGACTAAATAATACTTTTAGTATTTAAATAAAGAAACGTAACAACTGTGCGACTATTAATACATAATCTACAAATAATCGATATTGATTATTATATTCTCAGTGTAGTGCTCACTTCAAACTAATTAATATTCTTATCAATACAATATATTAGTATCATGAAGATCTTTCTAAGATTTAGAGATTTATTGTTCAACAATGTAAGTTTAAGTGTTACACTGCTCAGTGATAGTGTATAACTAAAATAAATGAGTATTTTATAGAAACCTCTAAAATTTTTAAATTAGATCATAAAATATATTAAATATTTTTTCAAGAGATTGAAATGATAATATACATCAATATTTTAATATAACTCTAAGTTTAGTTAGAGTAAGAATTTAAATACAATACTTTAATAAATTTAATTATGTATAGATTTTTACTAACGACACACTAGATACTAAATACATAATACTAAAAATAAAAGAAATGTTAACTAATTGACAATAAACAACCTGCTTTGGAAAGTAATACCTATATAATTTTAAATTAAAACTATATAGATAATTAACAAGAGAATTACCATGTCTATAATTAAAATGACTGATCTAGCACTATCAGGTAAACGTGTTTTCATACGTTCTGACCTTAATGTTCCTATAAAAAATAATAAAATTACTTCTGATATGCGTCTTCGCGCGTCATTACCAACAATTGAAAGTGCTCTTAAGCAAGGAGCTAAAGTTATAGTCACATCTCACCTCGGTCGTCCAAATGAAGGTAATTATAATCCGGAGTTTTCTCTAAAACCTGTTGTTGACTATCTATCAAAAAAAATACCCTTCCCTGTGCGCCTAATCAAAGACTACTTAGACGGTATTGATGTTTCTGAAGGCGAGTTAGTTGTCCTAGAAAATGTTCGTTTTAATATAGGAGAGAAAAAAAATGATGAAAGACTTTCAAAACAATATGCTGCAATTTGTGACATTTGTGTAATAGATTCATTCGGTACTGCTCATCGAACAGAAGCATCAACATATGGAGTTGCAAAATTTTCTTCTCTTGCTTGTGCAGGTCCATTATTAATCAATGAACTTGAAACATTAGGTAATGCACTAAATAATCCAAAGCGTCCAATGGTAGCTGTTATTGGCGGTTCAAAAGTTTCAACTAAACTATCTATTTTACATGCTCTATCAAAAATTGCTGATCAATTAATCGTAGGTGGTGGTATCGCAAATACTTTTATTGCAGCAAAAGGTAAAAATGTAGGTCGCTCTATCTACGAAAAAGCTATGATCCCTGACGCAAAAAAATTACTAGCTAATTGTCATATCCCCATCCCAACAGATGTTCGTGTTGCAACTAAATTTTCTGAAACAGCGGACGCTATAGTTAAATCAAGCGCAGAAGTAAAAGATAATGAACAAATTCTAGATTTAGGTGATGAGTCTGCAGAACATTTAGCTAAAATTGTGAAAAATGCTAAAACTATTTTGTGGAATGGTCCGATTGGTGTATTTGAATTTCCTAATTTTCGCAAAGGCACTGAAATTGTTGCACGCGCCATTGCTGATAGTGACGCCTTTTCTATTGTTGGTGGTGGTGATACTGTAGCTGCAATTGATTTATTTGGTATTTCAAATAAAATTTCATATATATCAACAGGAGGAGGTGCTTTTCTCAAGTTTATTGAAGGTAAAAAACTTCCAGTAGTCATGATCTTGGAAGAATGTGCTCAAGCGTAATTCATTGTCGTTAAAACAGACAAACATATATTTGTCCGTTTAATACAGGATTCTCATATGTCAAAAATTTTTGATTTTGTTAAACCGGGCGTGATCACAGGTGATGATGTACAAAAAATTTTTTCAGTTGCTAAAAAAAATAATTTTGCATTACCAGCAGTGAACTGTATTGGTACATATTCAATTAACGCTGTACTTGAAACAGCTGCTAAAGTACGGGCTCCAGTTATTGTACAATTTTCTAACAATGGTTCAGCTTTTATTGCAGGTCAAAGTCTACAAGAAGAAGGACAAAAAACTGCTATTTTAGGTGCAATATCAGGTGCTCATCATGTGCATCACATAGCAGAACATTATGGAGTACCTGTAATTTTACATACTGATCACTGCACACGTAGATTACTACCATGGGCAGATGGTCTTTTAGATGCTGGTGAAAAATACTACATGAAAATGGGTAAACCACTATTTTCTTCACATATGATTGATTTATCTGAAGAAAAACTAGATGATAATATTAAAATCTGTGCTCAATATCTAACTCGTCTATCAAAAATCGATATGACACTAGAAATTGAGCTGGGTTGTACTGGTGGTGAAGAAGATGGTATTGATAATACGGGAATGGATAGCTCTGCATTATACTCTCAGCCAAAAGATATTGCATATGCATATGAGAAACTCATCGAAATTAGCCCACGTTTCACTATTGCTGCTTCTTTTGGTAATGTACACGGTGTCTATAAACCAGGTAACGTACAATTAACGCCAAAAATTTTACGTAATGCACAAGATTATGTCTCTAAAAAATTTCATTTGTCTCATAATACCCTAAACTTTGTTTTCCACGGTGGTTCTGGTTCAAACATTACTGAAATTAAAGAAGCAATTAAGTATGGTGTTATTAAAATGAATATCGATACCGACACTCAATGGGCTGCTTGGAAAGGCATTTTAAATTATTACAAAAAAAACAAAAACTATCTTCAAACTCAATTAGGTAACCCAGAAGGCACAGACAAGCCTAATAAAAAATACTATGATCCACGCATATGGCTGCGTAAATCAGAAAAATCAATAGTTCTTCGTTTAGAGACGGCATTTCAAGCACTAAATTGTATTAATGTTCTGTAATTATAAATAGGATTTATAATTAGTTATATAAAAATAATTTTTATATCTAGGAAACAAACCATGCTATTTAGAAAATTACAAATAACTATTTCATGAGGTAAACTAAAAGTTAATAAAACTATCCTAACTTAAAAATGAAGATATATATTTTCATCTCTAAAGTTAATTTGCTAAAATTTTTTAGCATGTATAAAATAAAATGATAAATATATAACACATTTTAAAATAAGAAAATAATTATTTTTGTATACATCTCAAATATCAGTTTTGCAACCTAAATAATTAAAAACAGATAATAATAAAAAAATATAATCAGCATAGTCATTATTTACAATAATTATATTTAAAGTAAATTCTAAATAATGTGCAGTATTAGCTATCAAAAAATTCTCATCGGTACACTGACCGTACACTCTATAGATACGAAACTTCCATTTTATAAAAAATCAATACTCTATATTGTAGAGTAAGATCATTATCATTAGCTAATGTAAATTCAGATAAATTAAATACAATACTAAGTAAGAAAGCGAGATGATTATGAAAATAATAAGATACTATTTAATATTAAAAAATGTATTAACGAAAAATACACTACACATGCATTCTCAATGAATTAGAATAGCCAATTATAATTCAGTCTTATATTAAAATAACTCTATTAACATTATAACTCACATTCAATTTAAATTATTTAAATAATTTTATTTTATTTATACACAGAAAAATAAAATATAGATAATATTCATAAAGTTATTTAATTATTTTAAAGAAAAATTACTTAATTTCTTCCTGTTTTATAGAGCCCAACAATCCACGTTAGCACCCCAACAGCTATAAGTAAAATCGCGACCTTCTTAGAAGAAGACATAAATAATACATTACCACAAACAATACATGTTACACCACTTCCTGACAAATATTGAGACTTACGTTGATTACAACGTTGTTCTCTTAATTCTTGAGTTAGTTTTTCAATATTAACTTGTAAAAATTTTTGCTGACGTAAAGTGCTGTAAATTAAATCAGGAATTTCAGGCATTTTTTCAAACCAATATGACGATTTTTCTTTTAAAACTTGAGTAATACCTGGAATGCTAATTTGACTATGTATCCAATTTTCTAAAAATGGTTTCGCTGTTTTCCATAAATCTAATTGAGGATCTAGCTGTCTACCCAACCCCTCTACATAGATTAATGTTTTTTGAAGTAAAACTAACTGAGGTTGTACCTCCATATTAAAACAACGAGCAGCATCAAATAAGTTTAATAAAATATTACCAAATGAAATTTCAGATAATGGTTTATTAATAATTGGTTCACAAACAGTTTTAAGCGTACACTCAAAATCCTCAATATTTGTATTTAGTGGTACCCAACCAGAGTCTATATGCAATTCTGCAACTTTACGGTAATCTCTATTAAAAAACGCAATAAAATTATCTGCAAGATAGCGCTTATCTTCTTTATTCAACGAACCCACAATACCATAATCAATACCTATATATAATGGATTTTCTGGATGTTCATGGCTCACAAAAATATTACCAGGATGCATATCAGCATGAAAAAAGCTGTCACGAAAAACCTGAGTAAATAAAACTCTCACACCTTTTTCTGCTAAAATTTTCATATTAGTTCCCTGAGCTTTTAACGCAGTAATATTAGAAACAGAAATACCATAAATACGTTCCATCACCATGACATTTTCACTACAATATTCCGCATATACTTCAGGTACATATAACATCGAACTATTTTTAAAATTACTACGTAACTGCATCGCATTAGCTGATTCCCGCAAGAGATTTAATTCATTCATTATAGTTCTTTCATATTCACGAACCACTTCTTTAGGGCGTAAACGGCGACCATCCGGGAAAAAAGTGACCCAATCAGCAACACAGTACATTAATTTTACATCCGACTTAATAATAGGTAAAATATCAGGCCGAAGCACTTTTATGACTATTTTTTTTCCGTTATATTTTAATTTTGCCGAGTGAACTTGAGCTATAGATGCTGAAGCGAGTGGATTTTCATCAAAATCGTCAAACCATTTTTCTATTGGACCACCTAATGATTTTTCAATATAATAACGAGCAATTTTACCATCAAAACTAACAACTTGATCTTGTAACAAAGAGAGTTGATTGATAATATGCGGCGAAAATAGATCTTGAAAAGTCGATAGCATCTGACCAAGCTTAATCCATACAGGTCCAAGTTCCTGCAATGCTAAACGTAAGCGCTCACCAAGTTCTTTTTCTTGGTGTTGATTCCTGATCCAAAAAAAAACAACGCGCCCAATATGCAGAAGCAATGTAAATTTACTTTTAGGTATCAACTCATCTAAACCATATGAGAGAAATATTCGTATAATAAAGTAAAGACGTTTTATTTCACCGGAATTCATTGTAATCTTCCAAATGACTTAACTGTTGTTATAGTTTATTTCATAAGTCGCTCATCTATTGACTTCTTCTCTAAAATAAACTAACTCAAGCAGATTAGGTTCTGTTTTTCATGCTTTATGCAAAGTATATTTCAAGTAGCTTTTAACTATTAATGAACTAAGCAATATATTTCACTTTCTTACGTAATAATTATTTCACCTTTTAAAATAAAGGTAACTTCTAAATCAAAAGATAAATAATACATCAAATCTAAAAATATTTTCTAATAAAAAGAAAGTGAAGATTATATTACTTCCATATCATCATATATAAAAATATTTCTACTATTTATGAACTTTAGTATTGTTATTTTTTGTCACTAAATTAGCATACACAAAATATTTTTATTTTATAATTAGAAAGCTCTGACTATTAACGTAATACAAGAATACTATGGTCTATTAAGATCAACATGGGGTTTTGTGTTAGGTTTATGTAAGTTAATAAATATACTTTTACTCACTAAACATGATCTAAAACACTTTTAAACTGATTCTTAAATCATTTTTACTTTAAAGCACATTAAATAAATAGAGTTATAAAAAATACAACTTTGTATTTTTTTTCTTACTCTCTTTTTTAATATTTCTGTCATTTTAAAATTTAAATCCCTTATGCAATGCGACGATACCACCTGTGATATTAATATAGGAAACGTGTTCTAACCCAGCATTTTCCATCATTAACTTTAGTGTTTCTTGATCTGGGTGCATACGAATAGATTCAACTAGATAGCGATAACTATTTGCATCATTTACAATCACTTGACCCATAACAGGGAGCATATAAAATGAATACACATCATAAGCTTTGTTTAATAATTTATTTATTGGTTTTGAGAATTCAACAACTACAAGACGACCACCTGGCTTGAGTACTCTATACATAGCACACAGTGCTTTGTTTTTATCTGTTATATTACGTAATCCAAAGGCAATGGCAATACAATCGAAATAATTATCTGGAAAAGGCAGTTCTTCAGCATTAGCCTGAACATAATTAACATTACCAACAACCCCAAGATCCCGTAGCTTTTCGCGACCCTTGTGTAACATGGAATCATTAATATCAGCAAGAATCACCTCGCCTTTCTCACCTACAAGACGGGAGAATTTTTCTGTTAAATCACCCGTTCCACCAGCAAGATCAAGTACACGTTGATTATAACGCACACCACTAGATTCAATCGTAAAACGTTTCCAGAGACGATGAATACCGAAAGACATTAGATCATTCATCAAATCATATTTTAATGCTACAGAATGAAAAACAGTTCCAACTAGGTTGGTTTTGTCTTCTTTGCTTACCAAACGGAAACCAAAATCAATAGTTTTTTTAGACGATTTTATCATATCTATCATACCTATTTACAATTCCGATTAACACAAAGATCTTGACAGTTTTTAAAGTAAAAACCTATCAACATAATTTAAGATACAATCCAATATAACTTATGAAATTTTTAATAAATTGAGCAATAATTAGTTATTTTTCTTCAATGAGAATCTCTTGTAAGTTTTAAAGTGAATTGATTAAATTACCTCGAAATTACTTCAGTCTTTTAATAATAAAATAATAAAAGTAATTTTCTTTATTGATTTTTTTTTCTTAAACACTAAACATCATCGATAAAAGAAACAATTCATCTTATATATTGTATGAGTTACGCAAAAATTTCTTACGAATTTTATATTTTTAAACTTATAATGTTATAATTTTCTTATGCCTGGACTGTTTTACTAATAAAGTTAAAAATATACTACATAATCTTTTACTTTATTTTTTATGAAAGCATTAAGATAATCATTTCAAAGTAAAGAAATAATCAAGTTCAATTAAAATGCACGATGAATAGATAACTGAATAAATAATTCGGAAACTAATGACAAGTTTTTATCGCTAAGAGTTTTATGCACGTCTAATGACGATGATATATTTTTTAATTTTAATCAATTTTGATTAAAATTTTCTCTATTGAAAGAATTTTCTTACTTAATAAGTAGCAATTTTCCTCACAAACTATATGCTATATATTTTACTAAAAAATGATAAGATATAATTAGTCATAAATATTAAAATCAGTATTAACGCTCACCTCAGTTTGAAATTTTCTATATCTACTTCAGTCTAAAGCCTGAAAAATACTTCAAATTTTACCCATGGCTAGGTTTTAAGTATTTTATCTAATTTTAGCTAGGGATGATATTTATAATTTTTCCGTCATTTTTGTCATTGAGTTATAAAGTGATTCCACCTGATACATTTAATAAACTAATGTATCCCTCTGCATTCTTCTTCACTGAAGATTTATTCAATTTACTAAAACCTCATGATTCTTAAATATTAGTCAGATTCAAATTAAACTTTATACTTCTTTTGAAATACATAGGAATTGATTATGTTTGAAATACAATTCAACAAGATTCCAATGTAAGTGTTAGCTATTTGTTTACTATATTTTACTAAACGTAGTTTTCTCTGTGAAAGAGTTTCTTCTATTGAAGTATGCTGTAGTATTACGCATTTTAATTTTTAATCTCGACAATATGTTCTCTAAATATAAAATGACTAATTTAAATCATGATATTGATTTTTATTGAAAAAAATAAATATCTGTTATTATTTTTAGTGAGCATTTGGCTAGATTCTAAGGTAATTTCACTCTTTACACAAACACTAATTCAATAAAAATATTAGACGTTTCAATGACCGACTAAAATATTATTAAAAATCTAATCACTCTACAAAAGATACGAGATACGCATTTATTATTTAGCTCTTACTTTATAAAAAATACACTTAAATCATTTAAGATTTATGTAAGTGAAAATTGATTCCCATAATAAAAAATAAAACAAATAGAAGACATAGACTGATTAAGTAGTAGTTTGTACTAACTCATGTAATTAACCAAGAGCAAAGTATTATTAATATAAGATATGACAAAAAACTATTTAATTTATCTTATTAAAATAACTTAAAAGACATAATTATCTTCTTAAAACAATATTTTAGCACTTGAAATCTTTCTTATAAAATTTTAGTGTTTTATTTTCTACATTACAGCTTCTTGTACGTTAAATACCTAAAAAAAACATAACACAATCATCAATATAAAAAAATATTTTTTGACGTATTTCCTTGGTAGTCATGTTGCAATTTTCAAAAAAGACTCTCAATTTTCTTAAATGTGGTGTCTATAAATATTTAAGTATTATTATAAAATAATAATATATAATGATGATATCTATTGTTAGATATAACATAAGTATTTATGTTACCAGTCTTTTATATGATAAAAATCATAAAAACTATTTATATGAATTCTATTATTAAAATTTTTACTACTTATTTTTCAATAAGTAAACTTTGTTATTCTGATTATATCATCATCTACATTCTCTACACTTTTTTTAAAAAATTTTTTTGATATTATTATACAAACATTTATATTTTATATTTAAATCACACACATTAAATAAAACATTTATTTAATTTTTAATAAAAATTAAATAAATTATATATATTTAAATCATTACATGAATAAAAAGTAATCATCATAGCGATAAATTTTCTCATTGAAATGTATTTTGATAACTAATTTTTATACTACGATCATGTCAAATAAATAAAATAAATATTTATGAAACAGTTTAATAAATACTTGTATGTTGTACGATAAAATCGTTGATGCTAATAAAATAATCTTAACGCATTAAAGTTTTGTTATTTCTTCATGAAAAATACAACACTAATAATTTTTAAAGTTATGATAAAAATTTAAAGTAACTAATAATTAGTATACCATTAAAGATCATATATTAAAGATATTATAACTAGAATTTTATTGACTGAGTATACTATCTAATAAAATAAATCTAGTCTATCTTTGACTTTTTTAGTAATGATTCATTAGTATTTTTTAACTACACTCAATATGATTCAATTTTTATTATCTTAAAACGATTATTTAAATAGATGTAGATCTTGTATGACTAGTCATCTGTACTTCGTACAGTTTTCCTAAATGTATAATAAAATCCATATCAGATTATGTAAGCTACATCTTTTTTTACATGCTAAGTGGAACACATAAGTCTTATAATGCGTATTATAAAATTTATTGTATAGACGAAATATAGCACGATGATTATATTCAACCACTACTTATATAGTAAGATTAAATGGTGTAATATAACTACTTTATATTCGTACGATAATAAAAATAATAATCTGAATAAAATGATCATAAAATAATTTTAGTAATAAACTGTATATATAATATTAATAGTAATATTTTAGTACACTTTTATCCTAATATTATATTTCGGCAATCACAGAAATCACAGAAATCACAGAAATCACTATTATGATAGTTTTTATTTTGAATAATGATAACATATTATAATTTTCCTTATTTTAAAAATATAAGATTATTTCTACCTAACAAAAAATCAGAGAAATAACACTATACTAAAAATAAATTTCTATCTAGATACCTATCTATTGACCAACTTTTATACGTGATTATAATTGTTTATGTATTTATTTCTTGTCTTATAATGTAATAATGTATTATATTAACTATTCACTCTTTTATTCAATTAAAGTAATAGAATGCATTTACAGATCAATCGTATTACATCTTACTTTTTATAAAAATGTTAGAGTATTCCAATGACGTCACTATATAATTAAATATCAGATAAAGTTTTTGTGCACTAAATATCTACTGAAATATAATGTATTAATAATGATTTTTAATATCATATTGTAAACAATATTCATTAGGTAGTATATATTAATATAACTTAGATGCTTATCTTTTAGTTTTTTTATTTTATAAAGTTCTGATACTTAATTATTTTACATGTAATAATTTTATACTGGACAACTAAGAAAACAGATATGCTACTTTAGTAAGTATACTAAATTATTTTGTTATCTATATCACTCCATTTCAGGAATGAAATTATTAGCTTTATCATCAATTCTTTTAATTGAAATAGTTAGTTCTTATAATAATATTAAATTTAGTATCTTCTATCATATTTATATGTGTTAGCAACAATTTATAAAAAAATAAGCAAAATATGAATTAACAAATAGTCTAAAAGACATTATTAAATTTGAAACTAGACTATCCGTTATATTAGAAAATAATATATAAAGATTATAAATAAATATCATGATATATTTCTATTTAAACAGTTTATGATAAATATAGTATTATTTCTGTCCATGTAAACTTTGAAATACATAAGACTATAATTATTACACATTATACTATGAACAACACTTTATTGGTTTACAGTTCATACGTAATGTATAAGAAAACTACCTCTTATAAACAGAAAAAATCTTTAAATAAGATTGTTTAATGACTAAGAATGATTTATTAAGTATCTTACATAAGAAATAATTTGAATCATGTCACTTATGTTAAAAAACTTTCTAGTTGCATATTCCTAATAACCTTTATTATAGAATTAATTTTATTATTACTAAAATAAAATTTTTTAAAATTATTAAATAATTTAATATTATTAATAGTATAAAAGTTAAAAACTTTAGAATGCATTTTAAATTAATTTTTCTAAAATTTTATACTACATTATTTTAATAAACAAGTACATTTATAGAATCAATAAAGTAATCTATAGCTCAGTTCTTATCTAAAGCACCAAAATATCACGAAAATGCTTAAAATCTCATAGATATACTAATAAAACATATAATGTTTATTTTTATTATTTTTAATAAATTAACTCATACATATTCAAACCCAGTTCATGACAAAATAGACATGATTGAAACATAATTTAATTTTACGTTACTACAACTAGCAGAAAACGAAAACATAAAATAAGTAATGTTTAAGTCAATTAAGTCATGAATACTAGTTCATGCTAAACTTAATGGTAGAAGTCAAAAAATATGCTATATAATATTAGTTATGATGATGATATATGAATAGTGAATTTATCCAACAACTCAATACTAAGTTAACTACTTTGGTTGCAAAATACATATCAATGTTCCATCTTTACACTCTACAAATAAATGAAACGCTTATACATATTAAAGATCATTACTTACTATTTTTAAATATTAATTATCAATATATCATTTATAAAATCTTTATTAACTTTCTTAATATAAATATTTAATATCTACAAAATAACAAAAACTACATCAGTCATGCTTAGACTGAATAAAAGAAAATGTTAAATATTTATAAATACAATCTTAATAAGATTAATAATTATTATTAAGATATGGGAAAAGGAAAAGCGATTACATCAGTAATTTTTTCAACATTTAATGCTAACATTATTAGACGATCGACTCCTAATGCAACGCCTGAACATGCTGGTAACCCATAAGTTAATGCATCTAATAAATACTGATCGATTACATAAGTAGGCAAATTCATTGCTTCACGTCGGTAATTATCTTGTTCAAAACGCTGATACTGTTCATCTCTATCTGTTAATTCACAAAAACCATTGGCAAGCTCTACACCTTTAAAATATACTTCAAATCGTTCTGCCACACGACAATCTTCCATGCTTATTTTAGCCAAAGAAGCTTGTGTTGCAGGAAAGTGATAAATCACTGTAGGTTTTTCTGTAGAAAAATATGGTTCAATACCCTTATTAAAAAGTAGTTGTAATAACGTATCTTTATCTCTCTCTTTATTTGTAATATTAATTAAATCGAAACCTGCTGCCACTACTCTTAACTCATTTTTTGTAGCTAAGAGTGGGTCAATCTTTAAATAACGCAAAAATGCTTCTTGATAAGAAAGTAATACCGCACTTTCACAATTAAGTATTTTTTGCAGTAAAGCATCAACCTCATCAATTAAACAATACATATCATAATATGGACGGTACCACTCTAGTATAGTAAATTCAGGATTATGATATCTGCCTAACTCTTCATTACGAAAGCTACGACAGAGTTGATAGATTGGCCCAATACCTGCTGCAAGCAAACGTTTCATATGGAATTCCGGGCTAGTTATTAAATAAAGATCGATTCCCTGCGAAGCACCTGGCTTTACAAAACGCGTTTTAAAAGGAGTAAGGTGAATGTCTGTAATTGTCGCTTGACTCATTGCAGGTGTTTCAACCTCAAGTATGCAGCGTTCGGTAAAAAAATGTCTAATTTCAGTAAATATTTTAGCTCTCTTTAATAAATTCACTATAGATGCACTGGGTTTCCAGTTTGATTCTTTACTCATTAACATAACTCCATAATCAATATACTCGTGTGGTTTACTGAAACTTCTTCATTATATACAATAGATATGTAAGCATCTAAATTGCATATATTTCATTTTTTATTATCATAAATATTTTTAACTCACGAGATACTTAATAATAATCAAATCTTCTTTAATATTACTCATTAGGACAAATATTGTCACTATATAACCTCGCTATCATATAATGATTCGTTATTTAAAAAATCTCATTTAATACCTTGAGACAAAAGATCATCCAGGTTATCATCATTACTCATTTTTATAATTCTCTACGTAAATAAAAAAACTTAATATTATGCAAGAAACAGATTATCGTAAAACCTGTAAAAATTTAATTTGTGACAGCTAATCTAATCAATTTAAAAAATCTATTATTGTACAATTTAAAAGTAAAAGTACTCATACCGATTGAATAATATTATTGTCAAGACTCATTGAGCTATCATGAATATAACTAATCAATACTATTCATTAAATATATCAATCATGAGCAGCTTTATGTACGTAACTTTTAGTAACACTAATTATTCTATTTCAAGAAGAAATAGAATAATATTAATTAAGTGCCTACTAAATTCTCCACTTTTCAGTGGTGGGATTCATATTTTCTCACTCAACGTCGCATAATCTCCTGATGTCAATCAAGATTTTTTTTGCATTACATCTTGTTATTTATTTTCGTTATTATGTTTAAATAAATTTTAGATACATATCCTCAATATCTTCTTAACATAATAGATCTAATATCGAAATATGAATATACATCATAAAGTAAATAATAATGATCCTTGTATGAAAATTATTAAATATAATGCTTATGATAAAAAATGAACAATTGTAAAGACGATAAGATAAACTATAGAATAACGTAATTTCCAGGCTTATCTATCAAACCAGATGTCTCTATCCTTGTACTTTTTCTATAAGACTTTTATTTGTAGTGTAATCCTTTGAGATGATTGCATAATGTATACATAAATATTTTATTTCTTTATAAAATCCTCACTGTTATTCAACTATAACAATTCATTGACTAATAATACTATTATACTAAGTAGGAAGTTAGGTAGTCGATTCAAATATTTTGTCTTTTTGTCTTTTTGTCTTTAAAAATCTTAGGAACATATACTTTTACGCATAATACTTCAAGAAGTTAAATATCATAAGAATTTTTTAAAATTTTCTTATTCATGATAGTAATTATAAATATTTTTATAACATTAAAAAGTATAAAATTAATTTTTAGAAATGGTATTATTCCTATCTTTTGAAGTTACCTGACTACACTAATACAATGCATGATCATAATAATCATAATCATGTACATTCAAGATATAGGTTTAAGTTTGACTGTAAAAAATCTAAGAAAGAAATATTAAACTTTTGTATTGCGTTACAATAGAAGTTGATATAAATTATTTACGGTTCAAATCGTTCAAAGTATTTTTCAGAATTTACAACTGCTGATAGAAAAGATTAGTTTTTTATGATTAAGTTCCTAACTCAGAACTACTATTCATAATAGTAGTTATTATTTCCATAAAAGTATGAAATGTCTACTTTATATAGTATTTTATTAGTATAAATAGAATATCAGCGATGTTGGTTATTAAAAGTCATTAAAATATCTGTTGTTATTTATACTTCTATCTAATCAATATTATTATAATAATGTAATAAGAAAAAATTATTCACATGATACGCTTAAATCAGCGTCAACTACTGTAGTAGTATACAGACTTAAATCAATATGCAACATAACAATGCTTAATATTAAAGACTAATCATCAAATCTATACAGTTAAGACCTAGTTATATAAATAGTATTATTTCACTAAGTTTTGGCTATTTGAATTATTTTATAATTGCTCAACTACACTAGTAGTGTGGAATTTTAATACCGCAGAAAATATTTTCACCTTAATTAAAACAGATTAAACATCTAAAAGGCTTTACTAACGAGAGTCATTTAAAGAGATCCTCAATAATATGCGATAAAACCTAAATAAATTTTAGGTCTTAACAGAATTGGAAACAAAGTAAAAGCCTGAAACACTCAGTATACATATAATAGTTTTATACAGATAGCTATTTAGTTTTTTAGAAAAAAATCTACAAAAATCACTCAAAAAAATACAAAAGAAATTTAATATAACAAATTGACTGTGTAAAATAATTATTATTTTTCTATAATCATAAAAAACTGGCATCTTACATACCTTAATTTTTTACAATTTTCATTGTCAGTAGTACTGAATGATTTAGTAGAATAGAATTTTAAATAACAAAGTAATGATCGATGATAAATGTTGTTAACATTATATAAATTACAAGTAATATGTTATATTTTTATTAAATATCATTTTAACTTATAAAAAAATAAACACCCCAATCAAAGCATATATTAATAATTAAATTACTGTCACGTAATATGCTTTTATGTTAGTATTTTTAATTATTTCTGATATGTACTTTTCTAAGTAGATTTATGCCGTATTTAGTCAGTATTTCTCTGTATCTGATGATTTATTTTTCTAAACTTTAAAATAGTATGATATATCTTACTTATACTAAAAAATCAGTAATCAGCATCTCTCATTAGTAAAACTTACTTTAAAAGTATCTAGAAATAAACAAAAATACTAACCTTAATGTATCCTGAGTATGTCTTATCGCTTTCTAAGTAATAAAAATTTTTTCTCATTATCAGAGATATATATACAACATTTACATTTAAAAGATTTTTAATAGCACAAGAAGATACATGCATAAATACTAAAATACATCATAAAAGTACTCATCTATAAATTAAATGCAATCATGTTTTTTATACATGAGAAAATATGATTGCATCACTAACTACTATTATAACTGTTGTATTATAACATGAATATAAAATTAATTTAAATTTAAGAAAAAAATAATATCTAAAAATAAGATTACATAAAAGTAAAAAAATAATTATGGATCAGCATGTAATTGTATTTCTCTTTTCTTGTTATTCTCAATGAGAGGATTTATAATGCATAAGATTATATTACAGAAAGTTAACTTAATATTTATATTATAATCTATTATCACTTTTTATTTTTATTACCACTCACTAAAAAACAAATTTTTTATATTTTATAGAAAAAATTAAACACTAGAATTAATATCCAAAAACTAAACATACAAGCATTGGTATCAAACTAAGTAATTTGAATATAATCACCTAAATTAGTAGGTCTGAAATTCACACTGTCATTCTATAAATATCTAAATACTATTTTAGAGGATTATTTAAAATTCTAATAAGATTAATAGTTATAATTACTTCAATCATCATAGAATTATTTATTTACACTAGATACTTTTATTTTAATGGTTTAAAAAAATATTACAATACTAATTGTGTTGATATTGCGTTTAAGTATCTTAACTATAAAGTTTTAATCGATGATTATACTCATAGCATTCTAATGCAGAAAATTTTCTTCTAACTAATACTTAATCTTTCAATAATAGCCTCAATGAAATTATTAAAAAGATATTTTAACTTATTTTAGCTATAAAAATAAATATTCACATAACTAGTTTCAATATAAATATAAAAATAGATAATAAGAAAATGCATCTTCTCTGATAACTTGCCCTAAATTCACAATAGTTTTCTATTTCTAATTAGACAGTTTAATACCTCACATATGCGAAAAAGTAAAAAACTAATTAGAATACATAGCTATATACCAGTATATTCCTGGAATATATTCTTATTTTTCTTAATTAAGATTTCCTTAGTATTTGTTAAGTAATTTTCAGGCAGTATTCTCATTGAATAAGCCAGCATCATTTATACAGAAAAAGTTTTTTCATGATTTATTATATTTAAATAATAAAAATTAATACTACTAGTAACCAAACATATATTTTAAGAATAAAAAGAAAATACTAAACATTAATTCTTTTCAAGATATAATGATAATAAGATAAAACTTAGTTAAATAGGTTAGCAACGTAGCCATAAAAATTTTTCGATAAAGTATAAAGGTTATACTTAACTTTCTTAAAATATAAATTTTAGTAAAATTAACTAGTATATGCTGTGACTAAAAAAATTTATTACTGTAAATATAATCATTAATAACAAGATATTATAAGAAAGACCTTATTATCTTTTGGTTTACCCTGAGTATTATAAATACAATTAATGCGCATGCACTAATAAGTCAACTTATAAACATTATGAGAAACATTGATCATAGAGTTAAATGACTGAGTAATAAAGAAGTCAAATAAAAGCATCCATATTTTAACAAAAATATTGTATAAAAACCTTATATAAAATTACTCATGTCTATGCGAAGTTAAACTTGGTTTAGCGGTTACTAGTTATTTATACAAGAATTTATTTAAATATGTCTGAGCAGTTATTCAGCTTAAAAATTGTTTATTTAATCAAATTACTATAATAGTTTTATTCACAGAACGTTTTCCTTAATTAGTTATAAGATTCTTGTAGTAATATCAAAAACATTACAACGAAGTTTTGAGAATTTAAACTTTTTATAAAATTATGGAGGAATTTTACTTCACTATTAGAAAGAGATACGTCCTCTTAAGTCTATTTGTATAATAGTTATTATGTACTCATGAATCTCCTCAAAAAATACTAAAATATTTCTTAAAATATTTCTAATATATAATATGCTCATAAAAATATAATATATTTTCTAATGTAAATTTTAAAAAAAGACATACTCAGAAAAATAAAAATTTTTATAAAAAAATTAAAAAATGTTTTAACACAACTCAGATTAGTAATAATTCGAGCACGCCAGTAGCGTTGCATAACTGATAATTACAAAGTATGTTAAATAAAAAGATAAAAATTAATTAAACTCTATAATATGAGTTAAATATTTCTATCATGTAACGACAACAGATCTTAATCAACACTTAAAATCCACCTAATCTCATAAAAATAACAAGAAGTGGTTTAATAAAAAGAAAAAATTTTGATGAAGAATATAGTCTACATAAAAATTACTTATATGCATGTAGATATGTGATCAGATAGAAAGCATACATATATAATGTTTGAGGATAGCAAGCGTTAAAGACTTAGTGGCAATGATTTATATGAAAAATTAATAACATCAAGACATTTAATGTCATCTGTCAACATTCAGTGATTAACATACGTTTCTAATCACAATATAAATATTATATAACATTCAAAAGCTATAAAATCATTTAGGTAGAATCTTAAATTTCATAAAATTCAACACGATCATATTAATGATACTCTAAAAATATCTTGAATAAATGTTTATCTTTTAATATTAAAAATTTATGTAGATAGATAATTTTCTAAATATTTAATAACAAATAATATTGTAATAATTCGTTATAAACACTATATGATTTATCATTTTAAAAATATTACTTGCACTAAAAAGTGAATCCATCTTTCAATTATTAAAATATTTTTTCTTTTTTGCTATTCAATAATGCTCAAGAGGGTTTATAGTGCTATATTTATTAACTAGTTAGATTGTATTATAATATAAATGTCTAGTTTAACATGATTTATCGTATAATTAATTTTTATCAATTACCTTAAGTTCTTATGAATTTTATAACATAAAAGTTTAAAATATACACTATAGTTATGCACTAGTATGATTTTCTCTTTAATGTTTGTAGCAATAAAAGCCAGATAATATGAATATATAGTCTGGCTGCTTAATATGATGCACTTTTAATTAATGATTAATATTTATTCTATATTTTGAATCTGCTCTCTCATCTGTTCAATTAACACCTTCAGTTCTACAGCTGAGTTAATAATTTCACTATGAATTGACTTTGAAGCTAATGTATTCGATTCACGGTTGCATTCTTGCATCATAAAGTCAAGTCGACGGCCATTAGCGTCTTTCTTTTTAAGAATATTACGTGTTACTTGAATATGGGCTTCAAGTCGATCGAGCTCTTCTGCTACATCGGCTCGATGAATTAGAATAAGTAACTCTTGTTCTAATCGATGATTCTCAATCTGAACGCCTGCTTCTTCTAACTTACTTTTAAGTCGATTACGTTGCCATTGCAAAATCTCTGGCATATATTGACGAACTTTTGTTACCTCGACTAAAACAGCATTAAGTCGCTGCTCAATGAGCAGATATAGTACAGCACCTTCAGTTTCACGAATTTTAATAAAGTTATCTAAAGTTTTATCAAAACTAGATAAAAGCTCTACACGTATTATGTCTAAATCTTGTTGAACAGGTGACATCACTCCAGGCCAACGTAAAATTTCTAACGGGTTAATCTCACCTTCATTACTGTATTTTTTTATTACATTTGCAGCACGAATAATTTGACATGCTAAATTTTTATTTAGAATCAACTCACTGATATTGGAGCTATTTAACTCAAAACGTAGATAACATTCAACTTTACCTCGAGTAAGTCTAGAACGCATTCGTTCGCGGATAACTGATTCTAAACTACGTAAGTGCTCTGGAAAGCGTAAATAAATTTCCAAATAACGGTGATTAATAGAACGTATCTCCCAAGTTGCACTCCCCCATTCACTTTTAATATCATAGCGTGCAAAAGCGGTCATACTACGGATCATAATTTATTCCTATTAAAACAAATATTACTTGATTATAACGCTATTGATCATGTCATGATAGAAATTATCTATGCAAAGAAGTTAAATACAGAACAAATTAAGTAGAAAAGAAAAGAATACTGTACATATAATAGAACAACATCAGATTAGATGTGTTGATAAAAATAATTCATGGATATACTAAACTAAGAAGAATTCCGATCTTATTAAATGTAGCAACACTAAAGTTTTATATCATACGATCATAAAACAAATATGACATATTATTCTTAAAAAATAAAATCGATATTACATACATGTTATATATGAAATTCTGACTTACGAAAAATACAGGTTACTAAGACAACCATACAAAAGATAAAAAAAACAGAGTACAGATAGACTCTTAATATTGTATAAATTGTTTATTGCAGAACACTATTAATCTAACAATAGATGAATATAAAATTATTCTATTTTGTTATACTAATATAATGAGATAGTAATACTCACACATCTACAATCTCAATAAATCGTCTTATATTGGTTGATGTCATCAATAATATAATTAATTTCTATTAGTCTATGCGAGATTCAATATCTAGAATATTCTGTAGATAAAAGAGATATAAATATAATTATAACTAACGTTAATAAAAAATTAAAATAAAATATAAAACAGTGATGCATTAAATTACATAGAACTTATACGTTTATCTCTTAGCATATTATACAATAGAAATAATGTTTATGTTATTCTCAATATAATAAATAAAATAAAAATAACTGTAAATGAATAGATGAAATAACTATCGTGTATATCTAGTTAATTTTAATCACTGTTATGTTAATTATATCTTTGAGATATATGTAACATAATTCTTCATTATATCTCAAAGTATTTACTATAATTTTATGCTGCATTTCTTTTTTTATATAACAATACACTAAGGCTAATTTTTGATTTCAATCTATTAACTTGAATTATTAAGAATATAAATTTATAAAAATTTATCAGACTTAACATGTATTAAGATTTAAGATTAAAATACACTCCATCTCATGATGATTACATTAAAATCATACGATACAATACATTTTTTTATATCAGGCTATTTAATTTTACGCGCAATCTCATTCTTGTTAATAGATTATACATGTTTTTACTACTTAAAAAGTTATTAAATTCAATCTTATCTTTTGGGCTATCTATAAATATTTCCCATTATAAAAACAATTTCAATTGTGATTGAAAATCATTCAGTTGCTCAATCGCAAGATTGCATAATTTTGTTTTGAATATTATTACTACATGTACAAATTTCTTTGAATGAAGGAAGATTATTAAAAAAATTAAAAATTACATAATATTTTCTATATTGTATCATCAAAAAAATTAAAAATAAAACTTTTATTATGTAGACCAATAACAAGCACAATTAATATGATAAAATTAATTCGATCATCAGAATAAGTGATGTCATTATCTATTTTAAAATCATCTGTGATGAAAGATAAAAAATTTTATCACTATCAAATGCATGAAAACTAATGCACATTATCTATACTAAAATATTATAAATCAATCTTAATATAACCGAGTTTTTGAATTTCATTAACATTTATCTAATGTAATGATAGAAATATATACTAAGAATGAATTCATGACGCCGTCAGCGACAGGCTAGAAGTTCAGGTAAAAATATAGCGATTCAACTGATTAAAATGAGGAAAATAGTCAAAAATATTTAAATAATAACAAGAAATATAAAAATCAGTGAAAAAATAAGTAGTAAAATAAATAAACAAACTACTGTTTTTCATTTTTAAAAATAGCAGCTAAAAGTCTATTTAATATTTTTAGGACGATAATAAAATAATGCTAAACTGCAACAGGAAATGAAAATAAAGAATTTTCTCAATTCGGTGATCTTGACAGTTAATTGATGCATATTTCACTACCTGATACAATCTTTAAAATAACATGCGATTATTCCAATTATATTCAAAATATTTCACTCTTATTCCCAATATCTATTCACAAAGTATTTAAACATACCAGTGATGTCGTGTAAACTAAAAACCCACCAAAAATTTTCTCTATCAGAAAATTTTCCTATAATTCTGATAATTTAATATAATAAATATTAAATTTTTACTTGCATATATTATTTAATTATCTAAAAGTATTTTTTTGAAAATAGGACAATATAAGAGACTGGATTTATTCTTAACACTTTTCGTACATCTAATATAAGAAAAAGTGATTTTTCTCATTTTAGCACTGCTAAAACAAACATTAATAACTACATTTAAAACTTATTCTAAAACTTTTATCCTGTTTATAATAATTTCTATTTGCAAAATGTAAAGATAATTATCTTAAAAGACGAAGTTACATTTTCACCTGTCTAATAATAAAAATTAACAGTGTATAAACATGTAAGACTTTTAAAGATTATATTTATTATTTTTAATACTATTAAGAGCTTTTGTAACGTTTACATGATTTTATAATTATAAGTATATTTTAAATATATCATTGTTTATCATTATATTTTATATAAATAACTTTAACTTTTCTAAGATTTATATACCGCATTAATTTAGTATATAACTACAATATTCATAGGGAAATAGGATTGAAAATTCTTTTTAAACCCTTTTTTTAAAGTCATTACGATAAATTTAAGACATTTCTATTTTACTGAGTCATAAATTATAGATCATCTAATTGATTAAGAATTCTTAAATATATTATTCAGAACTTCTGTTCTATAACATGAACAACATTTAAATTTTTACAATTAAGTGATTGCATTAAAATTTAATATTAACTTTAACACTATTGATTTCTTTAGTTTATTAGTTTAGGAATCAATATACTCCTTTGATGTGCTATTTTCTTAATGAATCTTCAATAGTATTATTTTTACTTGTTCACCATCATAAAAAATTTATTATGATGTATCTCTTAGGTTAATAATAAAATTTGATGAGAAAATAATATTAATTAAAATTTTTTTAATGAATATCAAGAAAAAGATTTGTTGTTTTTAAATAAATAATCTAATTTATCTTTAATCTTTATTCCTTGTAATAAATAATAGACTAATATTAGTTATAAATATCACAATCTAATATATTTACACTATTTTTAATTAACAATAATCAATTTAAACTTATTAATATCTTAAAAGAAACTTTTAATATTCACATGAGGCAATTTCAGAAAATAATAAGATAAATTAAATATAATTACAGCATACATTTAACATATCTCAAATTATCAATGTAATTTTAGTTAGATTGTTAATACAATCAAAAAAGTAAAGTATAAAACTAGTATTAATATAATAGTTTATTCAGACAATGCTTTCATGATTATAGTAATTTCTTTTAGGTGATTGACAATGTACTTTAAATAAAATATTTAATATCATTGCACGAGGTATAAAAATGAACTATCACTGTGCAAAATCACAAAAATTTCTTTGGAAAAATTTTAGAGTTATTAAGCTGCCTTTCAGAAATTTTAACTATTGGCTACAATATGCCAATTAACAAAAACATTTCTATAATTACAATGATTGTATTAGGATTTTCAAAATAAATAGATTAAATATTAATTTTAGATATCAATTACATCTAACTAAGTAAAAGCAATATCATCATCTGAATCAATATGGAATATTATATAAAATTAATTAGACAGTTTTTGAGTAATAAAGTATCATTTATTGAAATATTTCTTGATTAATTTTAATACTATATAATATCTCTTATTAAAAAGAGTGCAGAAAATTATATGAAACATTCATATTTCATACGTTTTACAATATAATTATAAATATTTTTTGTTCTTTCATATATTATCTATTATACTTTTTGTGAATCTTTTCTTATTAAAACATCACGATCTTTTTATTATAAAAGATAGCCCTTGTAAAATGAAGGGTTTCTAACAGAATAGAATGTAATCCACACTAAAACTTTAATTGATAATAATTAATAGATAGCTCTATTTATAAAAATGAAAATTAACGATACTATTCTAAAAATTTATTAATTTATGAGGATATTATTTTTGATAACATAGTTACAAAGCATGAAGATATATTAGAAATAAATAATCTTTTCTTACACAGTAAGCTTTATGTAATATTCTTAAATATAAATGATTATATAAGTTTTTAGTTAAGATGTTAAGATAATCTATAATAAATATCACAACATGTTATTTGCGATATTGAACTTAATTAGTTACATTAAATTTATTTATACGTTTGATCCATCATTAAAGTGATAATCATAATTTTAAAATACTACTTTAAAAATTATTTATAAATTAAATGCTAATAGTTAGAGCAATTTAAAAATTCAATAAGTAGTATAAAATTAATTTAATGATCTATGATCTATGATCTATGATCTATGACATCATAAATTAGCATAATATATATAAAACTTTAAGTTTAATAATATTTATCAGAAACGCCTTAAAATATTATTGTACATAATACAAATCTTTTTATTAAAGCTGAAGAAAGCATAAAAATTATTCTAATAAGATTTAACCTAATAGTGTTTATAGGTAACTAAAAATAAAATATATTTAATTTTTCTGTATTAAGCAGGAAAATATAAACACCTATCATACCATAAAAAACAAAAAACTACAGGTATAAAGTTTGTATTTTTATCGAATAGTAAAATATTCCTATTAACTTTATTAGTTTGCAGATAAAACCACGCTACACTAAATGTTACTAACAATTTGTTGTTATCCATCGTTCGTATACATATAAAAATCTCAAAATTAATACGATATTATAATCAAATATCTCAAAATGTTCTTACTAGAAGCTAGTTAGATGATAAAATTAATCTCTACTTCAACTAAAGTAATATACAAAACAAATAAATGCCACTAAAATATCGAAAATCTATCTTTTACATTATATCATTTTAAGATATTAAGTTACTAGAACACCGACGATATTATTAAATTACATGAGATATACATCTATATACTATATAGTAGTGTATTTAAAAATCAGAAGGTAAGATCTCTCGTTAATTATGTTTACATAATTAAGATTTTTTATGAAAAAACTAAATTAAATTAACTAATGGACTTTCTATAAGATACTATTTATAAAATAATAACATTAGAGAAATCTGAGATTTTTGATAAGATCTTGAAGATGATTCTATAGAATACGCGTATAAGACATTATTCTGTATATGAAATGGAGAAATTTGACAAAAATTGTTTCATCTTAATACACGTTAATGTTATTAAAATTCAAAAAATCAAACATCTTAAATCAGTTATAAATTTTTATAAAAGATTATATTTATTAAGAAATATTCAATATTTTTATAACTATTTTTTCTAAAGAATAGAATAACTTAAATATTTATGTTTATAATATAAGTATGTTCTTTGTAAATAAGTATTCACAGCATATTATATGCTATAAATCTTAACCATATTAAGAAAAATACTTTTATACATAGTAATAAATTATTATGTAAGATATAATTTTATTATATAAGCGTATGTCAGTTTTTTAACGTCTATTTTTACTAAATCATTTCAATACGCTTTTTAAAAATTAAATAGTTGTTATTATTCTACCTACTATAACTAAATAGTAATTACTATAAATTGCAAATATTAAAAAATTAATAATATACAACAAACAATAATATATAAACACGTGTTAATCTATACATTAAAAAATTATTAGAAAAATCTATTATTATATACTAACTATAGCTAATTTATTAAGCTATTTTCGACACCACGCATTAATTTAGTTGAACTTGTTTTCAATATCTTGTTAACAAATTATAGGTCTTTGACTGCTCTGTTGCACTTTATTTAACAAAGTAAGAACAGTACAAAATATTTTCGTCTATCATAAACCCTGTCTAATCTCAAATCTAGAGTAAAAAGATCAAAAAGTAACATATTATAGTTAATATTCCTAAATAATATATTTAATCATTTTCTTGAAATGTAATTAAATATCTATACCTTAATTACTACACATACAAGTACCTTGTATGATAATGTTTTTAAATATGTATTATAAAACTTTCATATATGTCTAAAATCATACAAAATAAATATCAAGAAATAATTAGGCATATGACTTACGATTACGAATCTAATAGAAGTAATTTCTATCATGAGAAACTATCAATATCAATATTGATTTTAAACCTGATGACTTTATTAATCTAACTTATATAAATCTACAGAATTTAAGATAACAAAGATATGTGATGTCATAAAAAAATAACATCATCTAATCTTAACCTGTACTCATTCCTATCTTCTGTGGTAGAAGAGAATTTTATATTATTCAGTAATAATGTTATAATTTTGAAAATTACATCACTAAAAAATAAATTTTTCTTAATATTCACAGAAATTTACTTATCTATGATGAACAATGATGAGAAACGGTATAATTATGAGTAAATTTAATCAGACTAAAGACAGAATTAAGTGTCGTGGCGCTGAAAAAATAGCAGTTATCCCTATTAAAAAAAACACTTTTACCCAACGTAAAGATACTCTCCGTAAACCTGATTGGATGAGAATTAAGTTACCAGCAGATTCTACACGTATTCACGAAATAAAATCTGCAATGCGTGAAAACGCTCTTTACTCTGTTTGTGAAGAAGCATCTTGCCCTAATTTATTTGAATGTTTCAATTATGGCGTAGCAACTTTTATGATCCTTGGATCTATTTGCACTCGTCGTTGTCCTTTCTGTAATGTTTCCCATGGTCGCCCATATCTACCAGATTTCAATGAACCGAATAAACTCGCAAAAACTATTAAAGATATGGAATTGCGTTACGTAGTAATCACTTCAGTTGATCGAGATGACTTGCGTGATGGTGGAGCTCAACATTTTTCTGATTGTATTAGCACAATCCGCAAAAACAATCCAAATATTAAAATTGAAATATTAGTACCTGATTTTCGTGGCAGAAGTGATGATGCTTTAAACATTCTCGCTAAAACACCACCCGATATCTTTAATCATAACGTTGAAAATGTACCTCGTATTTATCATCAAGTACGTCCAGGCGCTAACTATAAATCTTCATTAAAATTACTAGAAAAATTCAAAAAATTGCATCCAAATATCCCAACAAAATCGGGATTAATGGTTGGCTTAGGTGAAACAAATAAAGAAATTATTGAAGTTATGCATAATTTACGCGATCATGGTGTAACGATGCTTACTGTTGGGCAGTATCTACAACCAAGTCCTTATCACCTTTCCGTTAAACGCTACGTTACTCCTAAAGAATTTAATAAAATAAAAGAAGCATCTCTTGCAATGGGATTTACTTATGCAGCTTGCGGTCCTTTTATACGTTCTTCTTACCATGCTGAAATTCAAGCCAAAGGAAAAGAAATTAAATAATTATTTACTATAATAGTGATCAGAGTATCGTATTATTGTTAGTAAACTTGTTTGTATATCTCCGCTTTATAACAAGATCATTAGATTAAAATATTTATTCAATAATTCATATCGCAGTTAATAATTGCCACCATTAAACATTAACCAATGAAATTATTTAAATAGCTAAACATCAAGTAAAAATAACCATACTTACACACTTAATGAAATTTCACAGTAAAATGATATTGTTAGTTTTTCTATTAATTTTATTTTCTATTAAAATAATAAAATGATTTTTTAAAATGTACTATAATAAAAATTTAATTTTCTGATTGTTTGTTAAATCTTTTAAATCTTTATGAATAGTCATAACAAAAAATCAATCAATACATCTTTTCTGTAATCTTTTTTCAATTATAAAAATTTTTATTTTTAAATAATTCTAAATATTATTTTTTATTTTAAAATTTTTAATATTTTTTAAGGTATTACTAAAAACTTTAATCTAATTAAGTAAAAAAATAAATATCTCAATACTTCTCAAAATTATTTTACATATAACTATTTTATCTATTTTACTCTAGTATATGTTAAATAACTATAATAACTATAGGCTATATCATAATATAATATTTGTTATGTTATACTGTTTTAATAAATATGTTTAGTATACCAGAGACATATTTGTAAAAAATTATACATATATCATAGTAATTTACTAATCAATTCTTCATATAAATAATTAATTATTATATAAATTCACAAAATTAAAGAATTTCTCTCTATAAAGTTCTCTATAATAGCTGGAGTGAAAAAAAGTATATTTTAAGTATTGAGCATAATGCACATTTCTTATATTTTAAATTATTATTAAAGCTACATAATATTTTTATAAATTCTATCTATCTTTTTAACACTTAAAAATGTATAAATAATAAAAAAGAATATGAGAGCTTAAATATAACTAACATAAATTTCTCTAATCATATATTTCACTCTTTATCCAAAAAGTTTGCAATAGAGATGACGCTTTTTCTATTTTAAAGTTCAAATAGTCATTTACTGTATTCTTTCTTAAAAAGAATATATGGAGACAATTACTTTAACATGTATGTATTGTAATATATAAAATTGGATGTAATACTTTTTGTAGTTTGAATATCTAAAGGGTATCTTATTATCTTTTATTAAAATAAAGATCTAATTTATTAAAAATTTCGTGAGTAATATATTTATTGTACAATCTTTTCATCTGAATCGAAAATATAAAAATAATTACGTGTAAATAAAAATTTCAGTAGTTTTTTTAAAGTACTTTACATCAAAATTAACTTTTCTGTATAATAGTTGAATTTTTTAATATCAAAGCATCGCAATGGACGTTTTCCTTACCATTAAATATCAAAAGGTATAGCATATAAATTTTATGTTTTGAATTTATTTTAAATAACTAAATGAACTCTGTTGAATAGGTTACAATCTAAACAACTTAGATGACTGCTCCTTTTGATATAATTAGTCTCAGAAAATATGTTATTAAAATTCAAAACTTATATCTTGATCAATAAACTTGAATGATAAAATTACAACTTATCCTACTGAGAAAAATAGAATAAATTTCTTTTTCCATTCTAGTAAAAAGAAATCTAAAGATGATATAATAACATTTCCTCACTATTTCATCAATATTCAATCAATCTATTTTCATTGTTATTTTCTGTTCAAGATATGCTGATTCTAGTAAAACTAAATTCTTATTATATCAAACAAAAATAATAATATTAAAATATATTTTATATAACACAAAAACATAGAAAATAGAAACAGTTTTCTATGAAATACATATTGAATAATAAGGAAATTACTATTAATCAATAAAATCTTCACAAGATTCAATTATCTAAATTAAGGTTTTAGTGATCCTATAAAGTAATAGCGCCCTCTAAATACCTCCTTAAACTTTCCTGAAAATTTTCCACCATAACATATAAACTCGCTTAATATAGTTTTATATTTAAAAAGCACAATGATATATTTTTCTAGTTGTGATAATATACAAAATTAATTAATATTCTTTTAAGGATTCTTATAAATATTTTCAAAATAAATTAACTAAATTAAAGTAATTTAATTTTTATCGGACCTCAGAATAATAAAATTAACATTCTTTTTAACACTAATATCTTCTAATTTTACTATTTTAAATATAATTATTTCACATATACTACTAAGTATAATAAAATATATAATAATATTAATTAAGGAATGTTAGAATAAATTTAATTCCATTACTAAGATCACATACCACTACATCATAATTAATATATAAAGTATTTATATGCTGACTATATATTCATAATCTATTTCTAGTGAAAATACTTTGTATAACTTTTCTCAGAAAATATTATTTTATTATTATTTAAATTTTAAAAAGAAAAAAACTATCAAAAATAAATAACTACACGTTCCTAAAAACATTAAAATATAGTTGATATAGTTAATATCGCAATCTTAATTAAAACATTAATACTACTTTTTTTATTATTGATACGCAAAACATATAATCTCGATACGTGTATGGAAAAACCTATAATGTATGTAACAAAATATCTTTAATATAAAATAATAAATCGCAACAAACACTCACTGTTTACTCAGTTTAATTACATACATAATAAACGATGTAATAAAAAATTCTTTAAAAATTCTTTAATAAACTTTTATAATATACAAAAATAACTGACATACATGAAGAATATATTAACAGATACTAGGAGTTATATAAAGTACATAGGTACGAATAATATATATATGATATATTTAACATCATCATTAAAATAATATAGCGCAATGATAATATGTTTTAATAATTCCTAAGATTTTAGATAATTAAACATTGATGTCATTATTAGTGACAATATCTATACATACAAAATACTAAGAAGGTATACATCGATACCGTCAATTTATTGCTACAACATGTATTATTTGATAATTTTATAAAATACTAAAAACTGAGAAGTTTCATTTAATATAATATATGAATTACAATGACTATTTTTTATAATAAAATATCGTAATAGATATTTACAATCTTGATAAAAAAAATCGACACCATTAGTATTGACTGACGGTATCGATTTTTATAGTTTTTAACTAAAGAAACATGATGTCGTCTAATAACTTACATCATACCGCCCATTCCGTTTACACCACCTGGATTTAGAGTAGGACTCTCATCTTTAGGCAAGTCAGTAATCATCGCTTCAGTTGTAATCATTAAACCAGCAATTGACGCTGCAAATTGTAATGCTGAACGAGTCACTTTAGTCGGATCTAAAATTCCCATTTTAATCATGTCACCATAAGAATCTGTTGCTGCATTATAACCTTCGTTACCTTTTGCCGCTTTAACATTATTCACAACAACAGATGCTTCTTCACCTGAATTTGTAACAATCTGACGCATTGGAGCTTCCATTGCACGTAATGCAACACGAATACCCACGTTTTGATCTTCATTGTCACCAGTCAATGATCCCAGTGTACCAGCGATACGTACAAGTGCGGTACCGCCACCAGCAACAACACCTTCTTCAACAGCTGCACGAGTTGCATGCAAAGCATCATCAACACGAGCACGTTTTTCTTTCATTTCAACTTCAGTTGCCGCACCGACTTTAATAACAGCAACACCACCTGCTAACTTAGCAACACGCTCTTGTAATTTTTCACGATCATAATCTGAAGTAGATTCTTCGATTTGTTGACGAATTTGAGTAACACGACTAGAAATAGCTGCTTCTTCACCAGAACCATCAATAATAATAGTTGTATCTTTATTAATCACGATACGTTTTGCTTGACCTAAATCTTCTAATGTTACTTTTGTAATTTCCATACCGATCTCTTCAGAAATTACAGTCGCATTAGTTAAAATAGCGATATCTTGCAGCATTGATTTACGACGATCACCAAAACCTGGCGCCTTAACAGCTGCAGCTTTTACAATACCACGCATAGTGTTTACAACTAGAGTTGCCAACGCTTCTCCTTCAACATCTTCAGCAACGATTAGTAAAGGTTTGCTCGCTTTTGCAACAGCTTCTAATATTGGAAGTAATTCACGAATATTAGAAACCTTTTTATCGACTAATAAAATGAAAGGATTTTCTAATTCAACAGAGCCTGTCTCAGGTTTGTTGATAAAATAAGGAGACAAATAACCACGGTCAAACTGCATACCTTCAACAACATCTAGCTCATCTTCAAGGCCGGTACCTTCTTCGACAGTGATAACACCTTCTTTACCAACTTTCTCCATTGCTTCTGCAATAAGTTTACCAACAGTTTCATCCGCATTTGCAGAGATAGTACCAACTTGAGCAATAGCTTTAGTATCTGAGCAAGGTTCAGAAATTTCTTTTAGTTTTTCAACTGCTGCAATAACTGCTTTATCAATACCACGTTTCAGATCCATTGGATTCATACCAGCAGCAACCGCTTTCACACCTTCGGCCACTATACATTGTGCCAGAACCATTGCAGTTGTTGTGCCATCACCAGCCGCATCATTAGCTTTTGAAGCAACCTCTTTTACCATCTGTGCGCCCATGTTTTCAAATTTATCTTCTAATTCGATTTCACGCGCAACAGAAACACCATCTTTAGTAATAACTGGTGAACCAAATGACTTATCTAATACTACATTACGACCTTTAGGTCCTAAAGTTACTTTCACTGCATCTGCCAGAACATTCACGCCACAAAGCATTTTTCCGCGTGCATCACTACCAAATTTCACATCTTTAGCTGCCATTATTATTTCCTTTAAAATTTTTATTGGTTAAAAGATCTCAGTAAATATTAAGCTTCAACAATCGCTAGAATGTCACTTTCTGACATAATTAATACTTCTTCGTTATCTATTTTTTCAGTTTTCACACCATAACTATCGTTAAAAATAACAGTATCACCAATTTTTACATCTAATGCTTTAATTTCACCATTTTCCAGAGCGCGACCATTACCAACAGCAAGCACTTCACCGCGTGTAGACTTACCAGCCGCAGTTCCGGTTAACACAATACCTCCAACAGATTTTGATTCAACTTCTTGACGTTTAATAATAACACGATCATGTAATGGGCGAATTTTCATTAATAGCTCTCCTATAAATAAATGTATACTAAGTCAAAAGATGATACTAGCATGTATAAATAAACCAGTACCTTATTTTAACACATTGGGGCGACATCAAATAACTTCAAGGGGAAAGATATTTTTTATTTCTACTATTCTTATTTCAACGATAAAATGCCAATATGTATATATAATGTTCTTTACCTGATTCAAAGGCATTATCTGATATATTCAAGTATTATAGACGTCATCTTGTTTAAGATAAAATTCACAATCAAATATATAGCCTTTTTAAGTATAAATTATAATACCAAACATTCAGAATTTTCTTAGTTTCAAAAAAATGAATATATTATATTAAACTCATGATAATGATTTTGTACTAATTTTCTCTTAGTAGTACAGCTAACAACTAAAAAAAAATAATAAAACAAGTTGAAAGTTAACAAGAACTAGTAAGCACTAATTAGGTAATAATGTAGTGCTGTAATTATGTTTATAAAATATTGTCATCTCAAACATTTATTACCTAATTTTAACTAGAGACAACATTGCAGATAAAATAGTACTATAAATATTTATTTTACTAAACTGCACTTTATAAATACAATGATCACAAATATAATAAATTCCATTTCTATATAAATAAAAAAGATATGATAATGAAAACTGACTAATATACTAGTTCTTATTTATTTTTATAAATCACATGCTTAAATTCTTAAAGTTATACAGATATTGCTTACAGCTTACTAAAAAAAGTCGTATAATTATCTGTGCAACGTATTTTATTTATAGATACTGAAAGCCTATATGCCACTTTAATTATGTTTATTATAATAATATATCATTCTTTTAGAAAAATAATTCTAAAGTCTCATTAAAAGACTATAGAATATTTCTCCTAATAGTAAGACGATAAATGCTAGATTTAAGATCTTAAAACTAAAGAAAATTATTAAAACATCTCTTAAAAGTTTTATAAATTAAATGATGCATTACCAAAAAAATCATAATATACGTTTGACAAATATTCTTTTTATGTATCCTGAATCTATTCAATGTATTTATTGTTGCTATTTTAGTTCATACTATCCCTGCATATGACATCGAACTACCACGAACACTGCATGCGCATCACCGTTGTCTGATAAAGTATTATTCGCTGGTACTAATAAAATTTTATACAAACTCAAAACTATCTAGATTTTTATCTGTAATAATGCCTATCGTCAATGTAATTTTATAGAGTACATAATGAATATTTACTATAATTTCTATTTAATTATAGAAACTGTTTTAAAAGAATCATTATCTTTTTTATAAAAATATACGTATTCTGAATACTAATTCTATACATAATCACAAAATCAATCTTATAGCTTAACTACTTCTGAGGTCACACTTTTAACTATTTTAATACTATCTCCTAAAGATTTACTTTTGTTCTGGCAGTATTGAAAATTTACAATTATAAAATACACTCGTTTTATTGAGATGATCACTACAAATTATTTTTTATTAATAACTACGTTTCAGGATATAAAAACATATATAAAACATATAACATATAATAAATAACAATTAATGTACGCCTTTTAACTTCTACGTAATAAAAATTAAATTTGTTAAAATGTTTTCTTAACTAATATTGCTATTTTAGATTTTTTTTCTTATGTAGAATGCCATATAGAAATAATCAGAAGAAAATAAGATTCTTAATAGATTATTAATAATCTTATAATATTTAAACAATTCACACTTACAGAATTAAATGAAGGAATTCTTTCATAAATTATATTAACGTATATTAATATTAAAATGGAGAGTACATGATGCAATATCAAATAGATCATCTGTTTATTATTTAATTTAACTATAGATTTCTATCTCTATAGAATGATCAGTAATTCAATACATAATAAATTATTTTATTTAATTATATAAATCAATATTTTATAATAAATTCATCAGCTATTAAAAAAATAGTTAATTTAATAACATTGATTGAACATATCACATACGTATATTAATTAAACTATTTTGACAAAATTCTAAATTAGAAATACAAATTAACGGCATTTGTTATATAAAAATATTTTTAATAAACAGATATATATAAATAAAGAAATACGTTGACGAAAGTTTCTCTATCAATGTCTAAAAAAGTTATATATAGATCAACTTTTTTTATCGATAAAACAATATTTTTATTGTATATTCTATATGACATTAAAGTGAGAAATATTGTTCATTAATATGTCATAAATGTAAAAATTAGAAAAGCACTTTAGTTTTGATAAAGATGTTGCTGATCAATATACGCTATTACAGCTTCTGGAATCAGCCCTTCACATTCACCCCCAGAAATTAATTTCTTACGAATCTCAGTTGCGGAAATATCGACTAATGGAGTTTCACCGATAAAAATATAACCATTTGACGCTGTCTGCAATTTATTTAAATCATTTACTCTATGTTTCTTTAGCCACATTTGCATTGTTAATTCTCTGAAATTGACTGCATAACCTGGACGTAAACAAATGAGTAAATGACAATAATCCAGTAGTTTATCCCAGTCATTCCATGTATGAATTGATAAAAAAGAATCTTGTCCAATAATAAAAGCCAACGGTTGTTCAGGACCTATTTCTTGACGTAAAGATGATAAAGTTTCAATAGTATAAGAAGGGCTATTTCTCTCTAACTCTCTAGTATTAATAGTAAAAAGAGGGTTGTTCTGTATAGCTAAACGCACCATATTTAATCGTTGATTAGGATTAGCAGTTGGTTTTGGGCGATGAGGAGGAACGTGATTCGGTAATAAAATCACTTCTTTTAGATTTAATTGTTTTGCTAATGCTTCAACAGGACGCAAATGCCCATAATGAATAGGGTCCCATGTTCCACCAAATAACACTTTAAGATCTTTGTATTTAAAGGTCATGAATAAAGTCCTTTAATCAAGCGTTAGTGTGTCCACTAATATAGTTCAAAACTATAGATAACACTCAAAAAAATTTCTAAAATATTTTAGCATTACATGTGACTTACACTAAAAAAAGAAACTAGATTATAACAAGTATCTAATAAAGTGTTAATAATCTTTGTAAGTCAAATATGGCAATTATCTAAATTTTATACTAATTAAATAATAATGTTAATAAAATAATTCAGAATTATACTGTAACGTCAGTAATAATATCTGCTCATATTAAATGGATTCTAGTAATAAAATAATTGCAATATATTGTTTTTGAATTCTTTTAAAGTAAAATATACATGACATAATATCTCTGTGAATATTTTTTCTCCAGGAGGATATAATATAAAATCCATCAAGTTCTTAACTGTGATTCTAATTTATAAAATCTATAGCGAATCATTACACTAAAATATAGATAACCACGTTCACGTCTGAACGAATCTAAAAAAGTGTTTTTAAAACAGCAATAAAATAATACATTTTCTTCTACTTCTAATATTAAAAATTCTATTCTCGAGTTGAATGATATTGTGCATATTATTTTATATTTAATCAATCACTAATACATTCACTATTATATAAAAATTTATGAATGACGTCAGCACTGAATTGATCCTATTTCATTATCAAATTTTGTTTACATTATAGTACTGGTTACATTTGAATAATTATAATCATACTATACGCGAAAAAAAATGTAATTAGCTATGTAGAATTAATTTGCACTAACTAAATTACTATTTAGTATTAACATTAATTTTATAATATCATAAATTTTTATCTGTATAGCAATAATATCGGATTAAAGTAGTATTAGTTTATTGACAAGTAAAAGACACAAAAGATTTTATTCACACACTATTAAAAAATAAACTTCCAAATACTTTGAATTGTTAATCATTACAATCAGACCTTACTGATTGTATATCAATAAAGTCATTGACATAATATTAGATACCAGTCATCCCATCAGTCTTATAACTGATAAACTCACTCCTCACTGAGTAGCAGAAACGTCATCATTTCTTAATAATCGGTGTAATTTTTCTGTATTTTCTTTCTCAAGTTCAGCCATATATGTAATTAGTAGTTTATGTACTAAAATACGTGCTACTTGTTCACGCATTTCTTGTTTAATTAACTCATTCTCTGCGTCTTTTGCAAGTGCTTCTAATGGGTTATCAAAAAAGTCTCTCTCAACTTGACTTTCCAGTGGATACACTGCACCCTTTGACATTAATATTTGTGCATGAAGAATAAATATTAATTTCTTCTCTGCTGCTTTACCATCTTGATAAATAGAGAGGGTTTTTGTTTTTTCTGATAATCCTATTATTTTCAAAATCGGAATACCTACTTTACTATGTTCCACTAAAGTAATATTGTTTAATCGAAGTTGTTTCCTAATCACTCTTATAAGATCATTAAGAGGTGCATTTGAACTTAAGTGTAATATTTTAAACTCATTAGGAATCTGTGTTTTTTCTTGCAAACGAAAATCACAGCCTGTAGTCATGAACATTGATAAGTTCAGTAATAAAGTGATCAAATATCGCACTTACCCTCCTTATTAGCTAACAACTAAGTTTAACAATTTTCCAGGAACATCAATCACTTTACGAATCTTCATTCCTTTTAGATGTTTTAAAACACTACGCTCTTTTAATGCCACATCAAGTATAAATTTTTGATCTGAGTGAATTGGTACCGTAATACAACCACGTACTTTACCATTAACTTGGATCACAAGAAGTTTAGTTTCATCAATCATCGCTTTTGCATCTGCGATCGGCCAAGTTGCAAAATTAATATCATCTGTACGCCCTAATGCAGTCCATATTTCAAAACACGCATGTGGAATAATAGGGGAAAGCATTAAAGTAATCGCTTCAAGCGACTCTTGTATTAAAGCACGATCTTGTTCGCAATCTTGCGATACACGAATTAATTTATTTATAAACTCCATAATTGCTGCGATAGCTGTATTAAAAGCATAACGGTGAGAAAAGTCATCAGTAACTTTAGCGATTGTTTTATGCAGATCACGACGTAAATTTCTTTGTTTGGTAGTTAATGTATTCATATCTAGAGGTTGTGTAATTCCTTTTTGTGAATGTTCATACACAAGACGCCAAACACGACGAATAAATCGACTCGCTCCTTCAATGCTAGATTCTTTCCATTCAAGAGATAGTTCTGGGGGTGCAGAAAACATCATAAATAAACGTACAGTATCTGCTCCATATTTTTCAACTATTACTTTAGGATCGACACCATTATTTTTTGATTTCGACATTTTTCTCATGCCAATATAAACAAGTTTATGCCCTTTAGTATCACATGCTTTAATAATACAATTTTTTTTATCACGCTCAATAATAGCATCTGCTGCAGAGACCCAAACTCGCTGACCATTATTAGCAGTATAATAAAATGTGTCTGCAAGTACCATCCCTTCACATAACAAACGTTTAGCCGGCTCATTAGAATTTACTAGCCCTACGTCACGCATTAATTTATGAAAAAAACGGAAATACATTAAATGCATAACAGCATGTTCAATACCACCAATATATTGATCAACAGGCAACCAATAATTTGCAGCTTTAGAATCTAACATACCTTTATTATATCGTGGGCAAGTATAACGTGCATAGTACCATGAGGATTCTATGAAAGTGTCAAAAGTATCTGTTTCACAAAGTGCAGGCTGCTCATTAATAGTAATTTTTGCCCATTCAGGATCGGATTTTATTGGACTAATAATACTATTTATTTCAGCATATTCTGGCAAAATAATAGGCAACTTATCTTTAGGGATAGGAACGAGAGTGCCATTTTCCAATGTTGCCATTGGAATTGGTGCACCCCAATAACGTTGACGAGAAACACCCCAATCTCGCAAACGATAGTGGATTTTTCGTTGACCTAACCCCATTGCAACTAATTTATCGACAATTGCGTTAAAATCAGAAATATTATTTAAAGTATCTACTTTCTCTGAATTAGTCAGTATAGATGTTTTAGTTGTTACCGGTTCCAAGATATTAGTTTTTCTACTTATAGTCTTGGACAAAACTGTTTTTAATGGAAGATGATATTTATTTGCAAATTCCCAATGACGTTTCTCATGAGAAGGAGAAGCCATAATAACATCAGTGCCGTGTTCTATTCCAATAAAGCTCGCCACCCAAATTGGCAATGTTTCTTGAGTCAATGGATGAATAATATGCAGACCTGTTGACACACCTTGCATGCCTATAGTCGTTGTATCAATTTCAAATTTTTTAATATTACGATATTGATTAATAAAATTAGATAATTCAACATTTTTCATTGCAATTTTTTTTGCTAAAGGATGTTCTGGTGCAATTGCAACATAAGTTGCTCCCATAAAAATATGAGGGCAACTAATATAAATCATTAGTTTTTCGTTACTATCAATAATATTAAAAGTAACCTCAATTCTTTCTGAGCGTCCAATCCAGTTACGTTGCATCATTTTAACTTTCTCAGGCCAATCATCGAGATTATTAAGATCATTTAGTAACTCTTCTGCATAAGCTGTAATTTTAATAAACCACTGAGGAATTTTTTTACGTTCAACAGGTGTATCACAACGCCAACAGCACTGATCAATGACTTGTTCATTTGCAAGCACAGTTAAATCATTTGGACACCAATTAACTTCTGACTCTTTTTTATACACTAAACCTTTTTCATAAAGGATAGTAAAAAACCATTGCTCCCAACGATAATACTCCGGTGTACAAGTTGTAATTTCACGGCTCCAATCAAAACTAAAACCTAATATCTTTAACTGGCATTTCATATAATCAATATTAGCATATGTCCAAAGTGCAGGAGCTGTATTATTTTTTATAGCCGCCCCTTCGGCAGGTAAACCAAAAGCATCCCAGCCTATAGGCTGAAGTACATTTTTACCAAGCAAACGCTGATAACGAGAGATGACATCACCTATAGTATAATTACGAACATGACCCATATGCAGTCGTCCAGAAGGATAAGGCAACATAGATAGACAGTAGTATTTTTCTTTACTAGCATCTTCTGTCACTTTAAAAGTTTCTTGTTCATTCCAATAACGTTGTATTTTAGGTTCTATATCTTCTGGGCAATATTGTTTTTGCATGACACGAATACATCCTATAAAATAATCAATACTACTTAATAGTATTAATATCTTTTCTCAATTTAACTATAGATATAATAGCGGATATAGAAAAAACAACAATATTTAATGAGTTACATTTTATACAGTACTATATATTATGTTTAACAAACAGAATGTTTATTCTGATAGTTATACTAATTAACTATAAAAACCGAGTAGAATAATAGTGCTTTGCATAATAAAACAACAATTCTACTAATTAATTAAATTAAATAATATCAATGTTATTGATAGCTTTACATAATCAATGTATATTTATTTAGTATAATATATTTATTATGAATATAAATTATAAGACATAAATATATCTATCCTATAACTTCTTTATAGGATACCAAGAAGTAATATCTATAAAATTTTACAAGAAAATCTTCTTCACACTCTCATGGTTCATACAAAATCAAGTCTAGTATTACTTTTTGCAAGTGTAATAAATTACTTTTATCTATAAAAATCTATTGCTATATTTTTTAGTAAAAAACATTTTTTCTATAACTGCTATACATTGTTATGATCACACCTGCTTATTTACTCATAAGAATTCACAACTATGTGTCTTGCTTGGCAGGTCAAGAAAACTAGGTTGAATCATCAAATAAAATAATTATAAGATCCATGCGAATCTTATACACAATAGCAATAGATATTTTATCTAATTAACCAAAAAACGTATTGATATTATAAGATAATATAAGACACTTAAGTGATTTTAATTTTTTGTTCAACGTCCTTTTCCTACTTTTCTTACATGCTTTAATTGTTAACAAAGATCAATCTTTTAATAAAAGAATAATACACAAACAACTCAAAGTATAAACATTAACTTTATAAAAAACTTTCTGATAAATTGTTACCATGAATATACTGTTGATTGAACTTGTAACTAATTAAAAGAACTAAAATTATTTACTATTTTAGTAGTATATACTTATTAGCAGTATATAAGCTACAAACAATAAAATTGTTGCCTTTTTATATGTCATTGTGTGTGCATTTATATACCTAAACGTGATAATGTCATTAAAATATATTATTCAATGTAATTGATAACAATATTTTTTAGAATTTCTCTAAAATATTTTTAAATTAAATAATTATGCATATCTCCTGTCAGAATAATGCAATTTAAAATATTGACACTACATAAGAAATATTTTAATAAAACCAATTCTTATTGTTTAACTATTTTACATAAAGACTACTAAAACTCAATGTTTATAAAATTTTTACGCACTACTATATACTCATGATAAATTTTTTAATAAAAATTTTTTCTAAATACATACACAGATAAAATACCTATATTACTATTCTAAATTATTTAAAATGCTTTAGAAAGAACTTAGAACTGACTCAAATAATATTAATTATAGTTTATAAAATCTCCGTAGAAAGAAGGATCTCAATAACAACACTATCTTGATGATAAGTAATACATAAAACGCTATAAGTACAAATACCGTTCATCAAAAAACTAAATAATATAAATAAAAAGTTATTATTATTAAATAATATATTGTGACGCAAGTTAAAATTACTAAAAGACATTTCAGTTATCAAAGACGATGTAATAGATAGATAAGATACTGTTTAGATTTTATCCCATCTAATTCACTAATATCAACAAAGAATCTATTAAAATGTCTGTTATAAAATATAGTATTTAAAATAATAATATATTATATTCTGGGTAGAATAATTAAGATAAAATATATAGACTCATATATTTTCAATATCATCGTTCAACGGTCAATTATTAAATATACATTTCATTAAAAACAATATCTATGCATGTAAAAATATTTTGAATATATATTTAAATACCTACTTTAGTACATTCAACTAGCATTTATTTTCTTGCTATTATACAACAACATTAAATAAATAACTAAAATTAACGTTGATTATTTATAATTGTATGACTTGCTAAGCAAGTAATTTTTTACTTATGACGCTCTTGTCGTAATAAATTAAAATAATCTAGCATCTAAAACACTTAAATAATTAAAACAGTTATAATTAGAAAATATTATTCTACTATTTATTCAGTAAATACTGTTATTTTAATATTAAATAATTATATTCTTTTATGATGAATACACTTAAAAATAAAATACTTTATCAACTTATTTATTTTCTCGGAAAATAAATAATTATTATTCATTTTGCAATACTTATTTATTTAATCTAATAAAATAATACCTCACCTTAATATATTTTATTACTAAAAATTGTAAATTTGTAGTAATTATTAACTAATGTAAACATAAGATTTACGAATTATGTAATCTAACTCTTAGAACCTATCTCAAAAGATGAATTTAGAATTCAGATTTAAATTTAGTATGAAAAAGACGAACTCTAGTAACATAATTGTATTTTAAAAAAGATTGTAATAAAAATACAATTAATATCAAGCAAATTAACACTTATTATACAATTTTTTAATATTATTAATCTATATTGATAATATTATGATTTAACTTGGTTTTATTTTTTTTGAGTGCCCAAAACCTGCAATTAATAAAAATACAGTAACCATTCCCCACATTGGCCAATTACTCCATCGTGCATAAGGAGTTACTCCTGTTGTTGGAGTAATTTCAGCAAACAATGTAGCAACATGAAATTGTGGGAGCGAAGCTTGAACAGAACCATCAGCACGGATTATAGCTGTTACACCATTATTTGTTGTACAAAGTAATGGACGCCCAAGCTCTAAAGCTCTCATACGAGCCATTTGAAAATGCTGCCATGGTCCTATCGATTTTCCAAACCAACTATCGTCAGATATAGTTAATAAATAATCACTATCAGGCTGAAAATTATCACGTACCTGAGTGCCAAGGATAATCTCATAGCAAATTGTAGGTGTCAAATGTATATTACCAATTGAAAGTTGGGCTTGCTGGTAATCTCCTCGGCTAAATTCCGACATTGGGAGATTAAAAAAAGAACCGATAGGATGAAAAAGATCTTCCAACGGAACAAATTCACCAAAAGGAACAAGATGGTGTTTTTTATATCGATTTTTAGATGGATACAAATAAGGTTTCTCATCACCTAACACAATGATAGTATTATAAAACTTATATTTACCATTTGTTAAACGAGCATCCACAATACCAGTAATAAGTTTTGTATTAGACTTTGATAATACTGTATCAAGCGATTTAATCCATTTTTGATTGTCAAGCTCAAGAGAAGGAACCGCAGATTCAGGCCAGATAATTAAAGATACCTTACCAATATAAGGGATTGAAAGTTTAAGATAAATATCTATTATCTTCTGTAAATAACCAGTTTCCCATTTTCTTGATTGAGGGATGTTTCCTTGTACTAATAAAACTTTTGCTTTCTTATCATTAGTAAAACTGTACCACTGAATATTCTGAAGAATAACAGGAAAAAATAACAAAATAAAGGCAATAACTAATATATTAAAACTTTTACGAATTAACGATAAGACAATTAAACCACTCACAATATATAAAAGCATGGTTATCATTTCGATTCCAAAAATAGGAGCCAGTCCTTTCATGGGGCCATCGATTTGGCTGTAGCCAAGTTGTAACCAAGGAAAACCGGTGAGAATCCAACTACGTAAAAATTCAGTTAATTGCCATATCGCAGGGGCTGCAAAAACTAGCCGCCATACTGTTGGAAGAGGAAACCACTTAGTCAGTAGATAACCAAATAACCCTGTATATAAAGAAAGATAAGCTGCTAATAATATTACTAGAAAAATACTAATAGGTTCACTGATTCCTCCAAAATCAACTATACTGATATACCACCAATTAATGCCAGAACTAAATAAACCAAAACCCCATATGATAGAAATTATAAAAGATTGTTTTGTTGTTCGATTTAAAATTAAAAATTGAAGGACAATAACAGAGAAAAGAGCAGCGGGCCAGAGGTCAAAGGGTGAAAAAGCCAGTGTACCACTAGCTCCAGAAATTATAGCCAGTAAAAGTCTTAGCGACTGCCTATCATAAAAGGATGTCAGCTGCATTAAATCTTTTCTTCATCCAGAATAGGGGTAGGTGCATCATCAGGAATTTTAATATGTAAGAGAGTAATCCGACGACTATCAGCCATTGATACCTTAAATTGATAACCATGAATTACTATCATTTCTCCTCGAGAAGGCAAGTGCCCGAACGCTTGCATTACAAAACCACCCACAGTATCTACTTCTTCATTACTAAAACTTGTTCCGAAAACTGTATTAAAATCTTCAATCTGAGCCAATGCTCTCACTGAATAAGATTGCAAGCTAAGCTGACGAATATCAACATCATCTTCATCATCATACTCATCTTCAATTTCACCAACAATTAACTCTAAAATATCTTCAATGGTAACAAGACCTGATACACCACCAAATTCATCAATAACAATAGCCATATGATAACGCAGTGAACGAAATTCTTTTAGTAACCGATCAACTCGTTTACTTTCAGGTACAACAACAGCTTGGCGCAATACTTTATCAATTTTAAAAGGCTCAGATTTTGTCCGCATAAATGGCAGTAAATCTTTTGCTATTAATAATCCTTCAATGTGGTCTTTATCTTCGCTAATAACAGGGAAACGTGAATGTGCAGAATCACTAATCACATCAAGACACTCATCTAATGTTTGATTACGTTTCAAAGTTACTATCTGAGAACGCGGGATCATAATATCACGAACCCGTTGATAGGCAATATCCATCACGCCTTCTAGCATATCACGAGTATCTGGATCAATCAGGTCGTTTTGCTGCGAATCACGGATTAATTCAATTAATTCATTACGATTTTTAGGTTCACCATGGAAAATCTGGTTTAATAATGTAAAGAACCATTTTTTAGAGTTAATGTTGTCACTGCTTGAAGAGTTATTGTCACTCATGGTATTTAAATTCTTATATCCCAATTAATGATTATATGGATTAGTTAAGGAGCGTTTTTATTATTAAACTTATTGTATTAACATGTTTAGTTATAAAACAGGGATCATTTATATATTCGCATACCTTAAGTTAGTGTCATAATTGAATACAGATAAAATCACTGTTCACATAACCAACTCATTCTGCTCATTGGAATAACTTTATTCATAGAACAATGCAACTCAAATAATTTTAGATTAGAATTAAGACATTTTAAAATACTAACATAGTTTTACTTATTTAGCATTTAACATCACCAAATACAGAGTGGTCCTTATTCTGTTAAATAAGGATCCGTATAACCTAAATCTATTAAAATTTTTGTTTCTAACTTCTCCATTTCTTTTGCTTTGTCTTCTTGCATATGATCATATCCAAGAAGATGTAAATAACCATGCAAAACTATATGCGCCCAGTGCTCTTCAGTATTTTTTTTTTGTTCAATAGATTCTCTCTCTACAACTTGACGGCAAATAATTAAATCACCCAAAAGTGGAAACTTGACTGCAGGATGGTATTCAAAAGGAAAAGAAAGTACATTAGTGGATTTATTTTTTCCTCGATAATTTAAATTTAAATAATGGCTCTCTTCTTCATCAACAATACGAATAGTCACTTCATTTTTTACTTTAAAGTTAAGTAAAACTGCGTTTAACCAAGTTTGGAATTTAGATTTATTAGGTAAACCCATGATGTCTCTACATGCTAATTGCAAGTCAATAATAATTTTATTCATTGCATTATATCCTCACTCTCTTGATTCTTTCTCCTGCTTTTTATTTCGTCTTTTCGTTAGTAACTCTACTCGTCATCTTAATTTCTTAATCCTTAATTGATAATAATGATTATGAGTTAAAAACGATAGGATAAGATAAAATAATAGATTGCACCCTACAGATTAACAATGACTTTCTCAACACCTGTAACGCTTTAATAACATAACGTAACACTAAATTTATTACTAAAAACATAAATAAACGAAAGTGCTATAATTCATAACGCTCACTTTGAATCATAGCTAAAATAAATTAAAATATATTTATTAAATTGTGATGTTCTAACTTTTCTCTAAAAAAATATATATATTATCAAGTCCCTGGTTACTCATATGCATCAACAAATCAAAACATTTAATAACGTACCATTAAATCTACTTTTTTTAATTTAAGTATTTTGAAAATAAAATAGTATCGATAGACAGAAATATAGCTGATTTTTTTCTCACGTAATCAGATAAGAAAGTAGGTTTTTACTGTGTGTACGAAATAAAAGAAAATGTAACATAATAAATTTAATATTAACAATATATTAAGTGTAATTTTACACACGAGAATTTATCACGCTGTGCTTCATTTTAGTATTGTAGATCTTACTATAAATCAGAAATGCTATCACTCACCTTTTTCACTATACTTTTTAGAGAAAGTGATGATTTTTAAGGATAATATCTCTGATAATACGCCACACCCATCTTTCTCAACAAGAGTATAACCATAACATCTGAATTAAAATTTAAATATGTATTGATTACCTAGAAAATATTCAGTTATTGTCAATATCAGTATTGTTTAATACCACATAATATCATTAAGCATACATTATCTACAAAATCTAGAATGTTTTTATTTGTCATTTATAAAAGATTTGTATTCGTTAATAAATTTTTTACCGTTAATATTACTAATTGTTAACACTCAGTTCGTTTCATCTATAACTACATTATTATAGACAACGGCTTATATTTCATTAATGCATAAGCTTATTTAATTTTTGTTATGTATAACATTGCCACGTAGAGAGTGAGCATAAACATCGACGATTGTTACATCAACAAACGTACCAATCATATCAGGTAAGCCTTGAAAGTTAACCACACGATTATTTTCGGTTCGTCCTGAAAATTCCGTAATATTTTTACGTGAAGATCCTTCAACTAAAATACGTTGTATTGTGCCTAACAAAGAATTACTAAAGTGCATTGCTTGCTGATTAATGCGTTTCTGAAGAAGATATAAACGTTGTTTTTTCTCTTGTATACTTACATCATCAAGCAAATCTGCAGCAGGAGTACCAGGACGTGGTGAATAAATAAAACTGAAGCTCATATCAAAATTAATATCTGAAATGAGTGTCATCGTTTTCTCGAAATCATCATTAGTTTCACCAGGAAAGCCAACAATAAAGTCGGAACTAATCAAAATATTAGGACGAACTTTACGTAATTTTCGAATAATAGCTTTATATTCAAGCGTAGTATATCCACGCTTCATAAGACTCAGTATACGATCAGAACCACTCTGAACTGGTAAATGCAAGTAGCTCACTAAGTTAGGAGTGTTTTCATAAACTTTAATAATGTCATCAGTAAATTCAATAGGATGACTCGTAGTGAAACGTATTCTATCGATACCCTCAATAACAGAAACAAGGCTAATTAATTCTGAAAATGAACAAATTTCACCATCAAAAGTATCACCACGATAAGCATTAACATTTTGTCCTAACAAATTTACTTCACGGACGCCTTGCTCTGCTAATTGAGCAATTTCATACAGAATATCATCACAAGGACGGCTGATTTCTTCGCCACGGGTGTACGGTACTACACAATATGTACAATATTTATTGCAACCTTCCATAATTGAAACAAGTGCTGATGGACCATTAACTTCCGGTTTAGGTAAATAATCAAATTTTTCGATTTCTGGGAAACTAATGTCAATTACTGGACTACCAGTTTCTTTAACTTGATTAATCATTTCCGGTAGACGATGAAGAGTTTGCGGACCAAAAACAATATCAACACTAGGTACACGTCTGCGAATAAATTCACCTTCTTGAGAAGCAACACACCCACCAACACCAATGATAATCTCAGGATTACTATCTTTTAAATGTTTCCAACGACCCAGTTGATGAAAAACTTTTTCTTGTGCTTTTTCACGGATTGAACAAGTATTCAGTAGTAGTATATCAGCTTCTTCAGCAATGTCTGTAATTTGATAACCATTCGTATTTTCTAATAACGATGCCATTTTTGATGAGTCGTAATCATTCATTTGGCAACCCCAAGTTTTAATGTATAATTTTTTATTTTTTAACATATTTGTATCCAGTATTTTGAAATGAGCAATATAATAAATTCCGAAAGTGTAATAAATCTATATCGTATTCAGTGTTAGGGAAAAGCACACATTACTTAAGAATAAACCCTGCCTAAAATAATTAACAAATAAACATCACTTAATTTTCATTCTGTAATGCTGTTCTACGCTGTCAAAACAAGATATGTCCTCTTTTTTTTAAAAACAAGGATTGTGTTTATTTCAAGTATTAGTAATCTAATTTCTCTACTAAAAAATTCTATACCAATCTCGCAATATTTAGGTACACTACTATGCAATAAAACAATGAATGCATAGCTCATATTATGAATAAATGTACAGAATATTATGATGTAGTTGTAGTTGGTGGTGGAATGACTGGTTCAGCAGCAGCTTTAGGTTTTGCCAAAGAAGGCATGAGTGTTGCTCTATTAGAAAAATCACAACCTAGTGCCTTTGACATAAATAATGCGCCTGATATCCGTATTTCTGCCATTAGTTATTCCTCGGTTGAATTATTAAAACAGCTAGGGGCTTGGCAGCATGTTCAAACTATGCGATGCACTCCTTATCGTCAACTCGAAACTTGGGAAGAGGAAGGAAGTAATATTATATTTGATGCAAAAAGTCTTGGTCTACCTGAATTAGGATTTATGATAGAAAATCGAGTCTTGCAATTAGCACTCTGGAAAGAGTGTCAGAAATATATTAATCTTAAGCTTTTTTGTCCTATACAATTAACTAATCTCTATCAACCACTCGGACAAAAGGAATGGGTTATTACTCTTGATCACTTGCGTCACTTACAAGCGAAGTTAGTTATCGGGGCCGATGGTTCAAACTCACAAGTACGTAAATTATCGGGAATTGGTAATCTTGGGTGGCAATATTCTCAATCTTGTATATTGATTACTATTCAAACATCTACACAGCAACAAGACAGAACATGGCAACAATTTTCTCCATTAGGACCTCGAGCTTTTCTTCCATTATATAATAATTGGGCGTCATTAGTTTGGTATAATAGTCCAGCTAACATTCGACGCCTACAGATAATGTCGATGCAGGAATTAACTAGTGCTATTTCTCAGAAGTTCCCTAAACGTTTAGGGTCTGTTATGGCTTATTCATCAAGTGCATTTACACTTACTCGCCATCACGCTAATCGTTATGTAGTTGAAGGGCTTGCTTTAATTGGTGATGCAGCACATACTATACATCCACTTGCTGGACAGGGGGTAAATTTAGGATATCGCGATGTAGATACATTACTAAAAGTGGTTAGATATGCAAAAGAATATATTAAGCCCTGGTACTCTCTAACTATTTTAAAAAACTATCAATATCAACGGTTACCTGATAATTTATTTATGCAAACAGGGATAGATTTATTTTACATGATATATAGTAAGACTCTACCTGGTCTGAAAATTATTCGTAACATAGGATTAATGACTGTTCAAAGGACTGAGACAGTAAAAAAACTTATATTAAAATATGCTTTAGGTCTTTGACTTTTGAAAGTACTAATGCAAATTCAAGGTAGAAGTTTAATTATAAATAATATATGTTATTTATTTTTTTCTAAATCTAATAATGCCATCCTACATTCTTAAAAAATTGTTTTAACTAACTTTTAGTATTTAGTGTTTCTTCCTAAAAAAGAACTATCATGTACTTACAAATATTACTAGTTCAATTATTTGATACGCAAGATTTTGACATAAATTAGTTCATTAAAAAATGTATTCGCTACTCGTGACGCAATATTTAATATAACTGTAAAAGTTAAAAACTAAAATAATACAAATAAATTCAGATAACTTATTTAATCTATTTTAAAATTATTTCAAATCATTATTAAAGATGATTATTATATATATTTTATTTACTTAGAAACTAAAATATACAAATTTTCTCTAAACATTTATATTTCTAAAATTTTCATACACATTGTATCTATTTAAAATTAATTACATATTGCGACATGCTAGATAATCTATACCTAGAAAATAAATAGTTGATATTTCTATTTTTTACTTTAAAAAACAACAACATAAATAAGAACTACACTCAGTATAAGACACATAAAAATATACCTTCCCAAGATTTCTAGTAGCAGTGTGCTAAATATTCATACACTTTTGTACTGTTGATGTAAAAAACATTGAAAATATAGATGCACTCGTGAAAAACTTTATAATACAGGTCAAAAATTTTTAATATAAAATAAGACGTTAAAGTTAAATCTAAAATTTATTCAATAAAAATAATATTAAAATAGGGAATATTAATAACATGAAAATATGTTAATACATTTCAATCCGCATGACATTTAACTGAAAAATGTTAATAACGTGTTAATAAATAACAATAGTCAAGATGAGTAAAACATTTTTGATAATCGTTTATTATTCATTTACTGAAAAAAATGAACATAAAACAATATTATAAAATTAATAATTGCAACATAACCAAAAATTAAATCATTAAATGTATATTAAATTAACTGGACTGTATCCTGAGATATAAAAATTAATAAAAGATATTAAATAAATACCGTCTTTTTTAATTGAGTATTTCTTCTTTTATCATTCATTAAAACATAAAAAAATAAACTATTATATATAAATGTATAACAATGGTGATTGTTCAGTGTATCTATAATCATTTACAAATGATTCAGTAACTATTCAGGCTGTTAGATCCAGTATTGTCGTAATTATCATACTTATTGACTCATTAATAGTTGCAAAAGTTACTATACTCTAACACTCTTTATCACATCGAGATATGAAGTATACATACGTTAGAGTCTTATTAAAACTTAACGACACTTCACAGAACAAAAAGTTGACAAACCTGCAAAAGCCCTAAATGATATTGAGAAGTAGACAATATTAAACACAGCAATCAGACTTTAAGTGAAGAAATTTTATGACAATTTTCATCATAAAAAGATTAGCATTTAATTTTATTATTTGAATAAAAAAACTCATCGAAACTGAGATTAAAAATATCACTTAGCCAACTTTAATAAATTCATTAATTATTTTCTTAATCCATTTTAAAATTAGTCACTTATATCAATTCTGGTTCACTGATTTCTAATACTAATATTACTGAATACAATATTTAGTTTTTCTATAAATTGCAAAATTAATTTCTTAATCTAGTAAAAATCTATCGTAATTATTAATCTTGATAGTACAAGAATAACATACCCTACGAATAATATAAACATCTACTATTATTTTTAATATCTGATTAAATGATACCATGCAAAACAATAAATAATAATTGAAATAATCTTTTTCTCTTAAATGTATCATAACATTTGATTCAATAAAACGTTATGAAATCACCATTTTCTTATTATAAAACATATCGCTCTTGTATAGTCTGTATCATTATATTATCTAATTTTGCTTTACTAGTTGTTTCACGTTCTTTACTGTATTCATGGGTTTCACTATCATAAAATGATATATGGTTCTCAATATTTTTATTTAGTTAATACAGTTGACATAACTTAAAGTTAAAAACGAAATAATTTAATCATTATCATGATTAAACACAAGATTTATAATTAAAAAACAAGTTAAGCTAATATTAATTATTAGCTTAATTATATCTTATTTGTAATCATTAAATTACTTTTTATAACTCACACCCCAACTTATAACATTAATCTATTGACGTATCCTTCTTTCTTTTCAACTAATGAGTAATATAATGCTTTAATCTCTGAGTGTTAAATTTAGAAAATAACGTAACGATGTCATGTAATAATAATCATATCTATAAACTATATCACCAAGTATAAGTCATGCGACACATGTTAAGACAGGCTAAAATCATAAGTTAACAAACTATAAACAATGCTAAATTAGAGTGGTATAATCTTAATATGTACTAAAAAATAAACTTATACGCTAATACTATTAGTTATAATCATTTCGTCAATAATTAAATGCACAATATAGCATTTTTCCCACTGTTTATTCCTACTAATACAATACGAAGACTATCTGTTATGAACTTTGTAGTTTATAACTACCTTCATAGCTGAATATAATTTTATTAATGAAGATGGAAATATATAAAAGCTAAATCATAACAGATGATCTTCAAATTAGATGATTCATTACATCTAATAAGAATACTGAGAACATGCTACAAAAAGCTAATACTCTTATTTCGTATGTCTCAGCTTTAACCTAATTAATATAATAAAGTTTTTTCTTAGCATTAGCATGAATAGAGTATCAAGCACTAATTCAAAACTTAAAAGTAAATTGTATCACTGTAACTTCAGCTACTCATTGAATTTCACTACTAAACAATATACTAATGTCAATTCATATAAATAAATTAACATGGAGATCGCGCTTGATTTAACAAGATCAATAACTCGTGAGAAATTAAAAAAGAGTATGTTCGCATTCTAGTACTTTCTAAAGCATTTCTTTTTATTAGATCACGTAGTCTTTTGTATGCTTATCAATATTAATCAATAACTATACACAATCATCATCAGACACTCTTCAATCAAGAAGAGAATACTCAAATTGTATTCCTACTAAAGAAGAACAATCTCGAAACTAAGAAAACAACAAAACCAACTCTTTTATACGTAAACTATTAATTTGATCCTATCTAATCATTAGTTTAAGTATAGAGTATAATACTTCTTTTTCTCACAGAGAATGTGTTATTAAATATAAAATAATACTCAGAATATATTACATGCAATACTAATAACAACAATTTTCGCACTTGTTCTTTAAAGTTAAAATAAATTTAATCAGTAAAATATAGTCAATCTTTAATTTTTATTACGATAATATACATAATATTTTATGTATCAATCTATTTTACTATGACTATTGTGGTAATAAAAACAAATCATATACTAAGAGACGCTAATTAAAAATTATCTTATAAAGAATTACTCAATCTTAGCTCTATTGGCTAATATTAAAACTTAATATTCATTATTAAAACACTAGTGTTTTGATATATAGTTACTTTCTTTTTAAGTAAAAAATAAATAATACATAAGACATTATAGATAGTATTTAAATACTTGTTTACAGTCTTTATGCATTTAACAAAATTTTCTCAGATAAAATAATGTACTGTTAATAATAAAATATTTTTTTGAACAGAGAAAAGATAGAGATTACTCTGTTTTATAATTATACTTAATGTATAGCACGCATTATCTGATATTTTATATATGCAATTGTTATACGATCATACAGTCTATACGCAACGTATTTTTGAAATACGGAAATCATTTTCTTAATATTATCACATCTATATCAGTCTAGTCTATATTTTTAAACCTTATATATCAATGACATAAATTGAGTTTTAGTATTCTGATTTTCTAAAAATATATATTTTATTAATTATATTTTTAATTTTTACTGGAGTAAATGTTCTATGATTTTAACGTTTTTTTATTTTGATAGTACATAACAAATTATGCAATATTTTTTTCTGAGAACTTTACTAGAGAGAGTATCTTACAGTCGATCATTATAAGAATATATAGTTCCATACAAATATTTTATATGTATTCAGTTTTTCATAGCATATACATGTTAGTTTCTTAAAAAAAAATGTTTATTCATTTAAATATTTTAAATTCATGTAATTACTTTAGACTTGCTTTTTACGCTAGCAAAGATCCTATAATAAATAAAACGGATTTTATTGAATCAATGAATTATAATTATTTATTCTATGTAAATATTGTGATTAAAAAGCACTATTAAATAGCTATTAATCTCACATGTCAAGATGATTGCAATTATTACAACATAAAATATCAGATGTTTGATGAGATATTTATATTTTATTGACTTAATCAAAAAGATTATTATTTATCAAATAAAAACTGTATTTTCACAAAATAGTAAAAAATCTATTGACTGAATCAGCTATAATTAGCATAATCCGCCTCATAACAGCAACGAGAAAATAACTCAAAAGCGATGGCTATGTAGCTCAGCTTGGTTAGAGCACAACACTCATAATGTTGGAGTCACAGGTTCAAATCCCGTCATAGCCACCATAATTTGCGGGAGTGGCGAAACTGGTAGACGCACCAGATTTAGGTTCTGGCTCCGTAAGGTGTGCGAGTTCAACTCTCGCCTCCCGCACCATTTTATTCTAGTTATTAAATTTAAAATTGGGGTATAGCCAAGCGGTAAGGCACCAGGTTTTGATCCTGGCATTCCCAGGTTCGAATCCTGGTACCCCAGCCATTTTTTTAAGTTTAATTATTGTCCATATATTTTTATAAAAATATAAAAACCGATAAGAGTTATAGCCATTAAAATACTATCATGAATTAAATTTTTTTATTTAACTATTGAACCTAGATACTCGAAAGTTGATATATCTGAAATGTTTGTATTTTGCTGTACATTCTCAAAATTAATTAACATTGAGATACTACTATTATAATGCTCTTAGAGAGAATACTGAGAATACTGTATAATGCTTATATGCTTAACAATAAAAAAAATATTAAAAACAGAGAAAAATTTATTCGAGCGCAAATTGAAAAATATAATTAACAAGATATGTTTTAGCAAAAATCAATATGCTAACACTCACTTTATGTCATTGATATACACAGCCTGAAACTGTAGGCTAGAATAGTGTAAATCAATAACACGAATAAAAATTTTTTTTAAACTTCGATGAAGAATGACATATAGACACTCAAATTTATTTAAAAAATAATAAGCAGACAGACAAGTAAACCTCTTCAAAGGATACATAACAACCAATATTATACATACAGAATATATAACTAAATAAAAATTGTATAGGTAAAAATGTCAGATAATATGTCTTATACAGTACGTGTGATTATAAAATAATACAACCTGTAGTTGATTTTTTAATACACTTTTAACACACTAATTCATTAAAATATATTCATAGATTACCAAATATGAACAACCTTCAAAAATTATTTGTATATACGACTAATTTTTTCTGATATTTATTTTTTTGTAACATACCACATTAGTTTTAACTTTATACACAAATACCCGATATCAAGCATACGATCGGGTATTTACATATATACAAGATTATTTAACCACATTACTAATTTTTTCTTAACTAATTAGTTCATTTGAGTACATTATAAATTATGGTTTCACCTGCAATGACATAACCTTTTCCTAAAATTTCAATACTAGAAAAATCATCAATATTACTGATAATCACAGGGCTAATTATAGATTTAGTATGCGATTCAAGAAAACCTATATTTAATTTTAGAATTGGCATACCTGCTTTCACTTTTCTACCTTCATCTACTAAACGTGTAAAACCTTTACCTTTCAGTATAACTGTGTCAATACCTATATGTACAATTAATTCAACACCATTATCTGTTACAATGCAAAAAGCATGATTTGTTTCAAAAATTTTCACAATCTTGCCAGATACAGGGGCTAAAACTTCACTGCTATTCGCTTTGATCGCAACACCATCACCTACGACACGAGTAGAAAACGCTTGATCTGGTACATCATCAAGTGAACAAATTTCACCACTTACTGGAGCAAAAACAGAAAGAATAACCTTATTTTGGGTTTGTTCTGGATTAATTATTGTTTCCGTTTCTTGTACAGATATAGGTAAAAATGCTGCAATAGGACCTTTGGCTATGACATCTTTCATTGCACTTGCAACTAATTCAGCTCTTGTACCGATAATCACTTGCAGACTCTGTTTGTTGAGACGAATTAATCCTGATGCGCCAATATCTTTCACCATTATATCATTCACAATGCTGGCATCTTTAACAACTAAACGAAGACGAGTAATACATGCATCAATACTAGTTAAATTATCACTACCACCTAACGCAGCAACATATTGACGAGCGATTTTTTGAATATTAGTATCGCTATTATTTTTTACCCTAAGATTATCTCGATAATAATCAATTATTTTACCGTGAGAACTTTCTTCACGTCCAGGAGTGATAAGATTCAGCTTCTTAATCATAAAACGAAAAATAACATAATAAATACAGAAAAATACTATACCTTGAATAATTAACATCCACCAATGTATTGCTAGTGGATTACGTGATTGCAGCAACATATCAACGAGACCTGCACTAAAGCCAAATCCTGAAATCCACTCCATAGTCGCTGAAATATATACAGAGATACCCATTAATAAAGCATGAATAACGTACAGTACTGGTGCCACAAACATAAACGAGAACTCAATAGGTTCAGTGATTCCTGTAAAGAATGCTGAAAAAGCACCAGCCATCATAATACCTGCTACTTTTTCTTTATTTTCAGGACGTGCGCAGTGATAGATAGCTAAAGCGGCACCTGGTAAGCCAAAGAGCATAATCGGGAAAAAACCAGCTTGGTAACGCCCAGTAATACCCGGTATTGCTATACCTTCTTCAATCGACTGTGCTCCACCTAAAAAATTAGGAATATCATTAATTCCTACAACATCAAACCAAAATACAGAGTTCAAGACATGATGTAAGCCGACTGGAATAAGTAAGCGGTTGAAGAACGCATAAATACCTGCACCGACTGCACCTAAATCTTTGATAATTTGACCAAAAGAAACCAGACCATTATAAATAATTGGCCATACATACATTAATATAAAAGCGAGAAACAGCATTAGGAAAGAAGTTAAAATTGGAACAATACGACGACCGCTGAAAAATGATAATGCTTGAGGTAGTTCAACACTGCTATAGCGATTATATAATTCAGCGGAAAGTATACCAACAATGATACCTACAAACTGATTATTAATCTTATTAAAAGCCTCCGGAACTTCGTTAAACGAAACATCCATAATAATTGAATAAGACTCCGGAGCGCAGAGTGTGATTACAACAAGAAAACCAACAAAACCAGTTAGTGCTGCAGCGCCGTCTTTATCTTTTGACATACCATAAGCTACACCAATCGCAAATAGTACAGACATATTGTCAATAATTGCCGAACCAGGTTTAATTAGTAAAGCCGCGATTCCACTATTAGCACCCCAATCACCTGAATCAATCCAATACCCAATTCCCATTAAAATTGCGGAAACAGGTAATAATGCAACCGGAACCATTAATGCTCTACCAATTCTCTGTAAGTAGTTAAGAATATTCATAAAATTCACCTTTATAATTCTATTATTTCCCCATTTACATGATCTTTTAATCTTGCACTATGCAATTCAATAATGATTCAAATGATGGAGCATAACTCTTGTACAGTGTAGAATAATTTTTTCGCAATATACAATAAATAGGTAGAATTTGTGATAAACATCAATGATAGGAATTTCATCTACTTTAAAGTAATGGATATTACATCACACTTATTTTATTGTTAATAACAAACTATCTACTGATATTAGCTAGATTATGAATCAGAAATTAATAATTATAGTACTTTATTCTTCTTAATGAAGAAAAGGTTACATATAGATTTAAGAAACTTAAATAGAGGTAAAGAATCATGAGGCTTATCCTACTTAAAAACCCCTGTAGTGTTGGCACTTGGTCTGCACAATATATCGCAGATAAAATTAACACATTTCACCCAACCGCTAAACGTCCTTTTGTACTAGGACTACCCACTGGCGAAACACCACTTCCTACCTACAAAGCACTCATCGCATTATATCAAGCTAATAAAGTTAGCTGTAAACATGTTGTTACATTCAACATGGATGAATACGTAGGGCTTTCAAAAAATCATCCACAAAGCTACTGTACGTTTATGTATCAACATTTTTTTAACCATATTAATATTCAAAAAAAGAACATTCATTTACTTAATGGTAACGCACTTGACGTAGATATTGAATGCCAACGCTACGAAGACTTAATCAAATCCTATGGTCAAATTAATTTATTTGTAGGTGGCGTCGGTAATGATGGCCATATTGCGTTTAATGAACCAGGTTCATCATTAAACTCTCGTACACGTATTACTTCATTAACTGAAGAAACTCGTGTTGCAAACTCACGTTTTTTTGATAAAGATGTCAATCAAGTTCCTAAATATGCACTTACTGTTGGTATAGCAACACTGATGGATGCACAAGAGCTTATGATATTAGCTACTGGTTCTAATAAAGCTAATGCCGTTCAAAATGCTGTTGAAGGTGCAGTAAACCATTTATGGACTGTCAGCTGTATACAAATGCATCAAAAAGCGCTACTTATTTGTGATGAACCGGCAATACTTGAATTAAAAGTCAGAACACTAAAATATTTCAGACAATTAGAATTAGATAGTCTTGAAATTTTTAGCCCATAGTTTGATTGCTTCATCAGTTAAATTTGATCAATCACTTAATATTTTCTCTTTAAAATTAGGCACACTATATTGTATATATATTAACTAATAACTAATAACTAATAACTAATAACTAATAACTAATAACTAATAACTAATAACTAATAACTAATAACTAATGATATTAATCATATATATTAAAAAATAAACAAGCATGTTATTATTATTAATGATAATCTAATTAAAATATCTACCGTATGCTAAAATTCTTTGATATTACAGAAGAATAAGATATTTCAATTATCGTTATTTCTTCTATATATAAATTCATAACACTATAACTGTAGTGTCGTATAATTTAATTCCAATAAAGAAAAACATGATACTACAGCGTTTTAAGAATATATAATAATCTAATGAGTATATATAACGTCTAAAATCTGATTTTAACCTCAATTGTTTATTTTAAATAATATACTAATAAATAGAGTGTAAATATAACAACTATATACTTAAAAAATATCATATTTAATTCTTTAGTTTAGATTGTGAGTTTAGATTATAAAATATTAATATTACTTTTTAAAAAAGTTTTTTATTATGTAATTTACTAATAAAATTCTATTATTATAGTGACTAAAATATTATAAATAATAGATAATTCTTTCTATATTTATCAACTATATTACATAGTAAAACTATTTTTATTTAAGAATAAAAAATAAAATCATAATACATTATTCATGAATTTCAAAATTGGTATTTATTTTCAATTTATTTATAAATTAATATTTCCTAGTGATACACTAGTCTTATTAAAATTCTATAAAATGAAAGTCAACACCATGAAGTGTATGTTTTTTATTATTATAAATGATATTCATGTTAAGAATGTAAATATTTTAAACAAAAATTTGTATTCTACATAAATATTTTCTACAAGACAAAGACAATAATAAGCAATTTTATATACCCCAGAAACAGAAACAGATTAATACTTTTAGATTTTGTGCTAAATTTTAAAAAACTTTTTACTCATATAAATAATGTTTATTATATCATATTTCATAATCACTTTCAAATTTTCGAGTTGATTTTTCTTTTTATTCTAACAATTGACACTTCCTAACAGATAAATACTATCTAAAAACGTTACACTTATATTAATACATGCCTATTAATATATTTTATATAAAATATCCGGTTTATAACAACTAGAACTATCAAGAAACTTTGCCCTGTCAGTAAAATTATTTTTAACTGACACGGTATTTGAATAGACTTTTCACGCACACGCACATTCGCGTCTTTAACACTTTTAAAATTTGAAATCACGTTAGTAGTATGCGCGTTTATTCTGATTATTTTATTATAACACTTGATTTTTAAAGATGTTTTTAAATTTTTTCTCAAAACTCTAGTTTTGTTTCTCACTGCGTCCTTTCTAAGAAGTTTATAATAGAAAGATATCATCTTTTAAATTAAAGTAAATTAGAAGCTAGAACTACTTAAAGACCCCTCCTAAAGATACGAAACATTTTACAAAATACTTCACATGTTAACTTTTAGTATTATAAATATTTTGATTTTTAAGCAATAAAACTTAAATTTATTAAATATTTTTTAGTCTAACCATATTAAGCATTAACAAGTTAAGAACATATTAACTCTTACTAATAAAAAACAAAATCTAATAACATCCTAGTTTCATTTTTTAAATCACCAATTGTTATAAAAAATAACTATTGTATTATTACATGACAATAAAGATGCTTGTGCTATTTTTGCTTTATGAAGTTTCAGAGTATATATTTATATCTTCTTTAATTGTAATCTTCAAAGAAAAAATTTTTATATCGTAATTCATAATCAATATTACTAAAAATATTGAACCTATAAATTTAGATTATTAACAAGTTGTAGCTTGTCAAACTGAAAGTTAGTGAGATCCGTGTCTCGTTATCTGATAATAAGGCTATCTAAGACATTCTAAATAATATAGGTATAATTATCTAATAAAATAAAGAATCAGTACTGTATATCAAACATATTGATCGTGTTAGTCAGATTGATAACTAACAAATTACTTGCAATATCTTAAATAATAAAAATAATATAACATAGAATTATAAAAAAAATATAACATGTAAGTAATTCAAAATTGCTTTTGAGTATCAATGCACTTACCCTCTTGACACTAAGACTGATACGCTAGAAGATACTGTACTTTTATGATTCGGTCAACAAAAAAACACTGACATCATTTATTCAAGTTAATGCTCTATGACAAAGCTTCTAATACAAACATACAAAATTATAGAGATTTTCTTTCGTATTGTGCAATTTTATATATTTTATTATAACAATTACACCTTTGTGAAACCGAAAAATATTATAGATACTATGATGCATCTTAAAAATCAGAAAAAATTTTATTCTTTAATTTAATTTTTTATTTATATAATTACATCATTTTCTATTAAATTTAATTGCTCAATGATCATTGTAATAGTCATCATGATAGTCGTAGAGTGAATTGCACTTTTCATTCAATAATAAATTCTTATAATCTATAAAAATATAAACTTATAATACTTGTATTTTAGTCAAATTTCAATGCCACTTGCTCATGACCTAATAAAGTTCGGAGAGAGTTCAACAAAGAATCTACAGGTGTTACGCACCAAATGACACCAAACTTCAGTTTCACTCTAGCATTTACTGTCTGATAATACAAATAAACTGGGATACTTCCTGAACGATAGTTCTCAAGAGTGCTACAAAGTTGATTGAGTAACTGCTCATTAACTTGTTTCTCTAACAATGAAATTATTAAACCTCGGGCGTGTTTTTCTCTAGCTTCGGTAATCCCCATTAACTCTCTAACTATCATTCTATTACTGTTATTAAAATCATCAAAACTCACTTGACCAGTAGCAAGAAGAATTGTGTCTTTTTCTAGTAAATGCTGATATTTATCTAATACATCTGAAAATAACATAATATCTAAACGACCAGATCGATCATCAAGTGTACAAATACCAATTCGGTTGCCACGCTTAGTCGTAATAATTTTAACTGAAAGCACTAAACCTACTACAGTTGTAATTTGACTATAAGAATTTATGTTCACATCCTTTAATTTTAACCCATGACTATAATGTTTAATTTCATTTAAGTATTGATTTATTGGATGCCCAGTTAAATAAAGACCTAGTGTTTCTCTTTCACCATCTAAAATAATTTGATCTGACCATTTAGAAACATTAGCATAAGAACTTTCCACCTGTTCAGATGATGCCGTAAGCACACCAAACATATCTGATTGCCCAATAAGTTCTGCTTTAGTATGTTGATCAGCAGCTTTCATTGCATCTCCAAGAGAAAACATTAAAGCAGCACGATGTGGCCCTAAATGATCGAGAGCACCAGCCATAATAAGCTTTTCCATTACTCGGCGATTAATTTTTTTAATATCTATGCGAGCGCATAGATCAAAAATACTTTTAAAAATTCCATCTTTTTGTCGTGCCTGTATAATAGTTTCTATTGGACCTTCACCAATACCTTTTATAGCACCAATACCATATACAATCTCACCGTTATTATTGACGTGAAAATGATACAGTCCACTATTAATATCTGGTGGTAAAACTTTTAATCCCATTCGCCAGCACTCATCTACAACACTAACAACTTTCTCTATATTATCCATGTCAGCGGTCATTATTGCAGCCATAAATTCAGCAGGATAATGCGTCTTGAGCCATAAAGTCTGATAAGAAAGTAATGCATAAGCAGCTGAATGAGATTTATTGAATCCATAACTAGAAAATTTTTCTACCAAATCAAAAATTTTCATTGATAAAACACTATCGATACCATTTTTAATTGATCCTTCTTTAAAAACTAAGCGTTGCTTTGCCATCTCTTCTGGTTTTTTTTTCCCCATAGCACGGCGCAGCATATCTGCACCACCTAAAGTATAACCAGCCAAGATTTGAGCAATCTGCATAACCTGCTCTTGATATAAAATAATACCGTAAGTTGGTTCCAGTACAGGTTGTAATATTTCATGCTGCCATTGTACATCAGGATATGAAATTTCTTCACGTCCGTGTTTACGGTTAATAAAATTATCAACCATGCCTGATTGTAAAGGTCCTGGTCTGAATAAAGCAACCAACGCTATCATATCTTCGAAACAATCAGGACGTAATCTTTTAATTAAGTCTTTCATTCCTCGAGATTCTAACTGAAATACTCCAGTCGTTTCTGATCGCTGTAGCATCTCAAAACTTTTCATATCATTTAATGGTATAATGCTAATATCAATGCATTTACGTTCTTTTTGATTACGTCGAGCATTAATCATCTCCAACGTCCAATGGATAATTGTTAATGTACGTAGGCCCAAGAAATCAAATTTTACTAATCCTACGTATTCAATATCATTTTTATCAAATTGGGTAACTGGGTTTTTTCCTTCTGAATCATAATATAATGGAGAAAAATCAGTAATTTTACTTGGAGAAATCACTACTCCACCAGCATGTTTCCCCGCATTACGTGTGACACCCTCTAATTGACGAGCCATATCAATTAATAATTTCACTTCTTCATTAGATTTATAGAGCTCTGTTAACTTCGGCTCAGATTCTATAGCTTTTTCAAGAGTTATGCCAAGATCAACAGGAATTAGTTTAGAGATCCGATCAACAAAACTATATGGATGACCAAGAACACGACCAACATCACGAATCACTGCCTTTGCAGTCATTGTACCAAAAGTGATAATCTGAGATACTGCATCACGTCCATACATTTCAGCGACATGATCAATAACTTGATCACGCTTTTCCATGCAAAAATCAACATCAAAGTCTGGCATAGAAACACGTTCAGGATTTAAAAACCGTTCAAAGAGTAAGTCAAATTCTAAAGGATCTAAATCAGTAATTTTCAATGCATAAGCCACAAGAGAACCTGCACCTGAACCTCTACCTGGCCCTACGGGAATACCATGATCTTTTGACCACTGAATAAATTCCATAACTACTAAGAAATATCCAGGAAAACCCATTTTATTAATAACGTTAAGCTCAATATTTAAACGTTCATCATACTTAAAACGCTTTTTTATTTTCACTTTTTTGTCAGGAAACAAAAATGCTAAACGTTTTTCCAAGCCTTCTTTTGATCGCATTACTAAAAAATCTTCAATTGCCATATCACCAGTTGGGAATTGTGGAAGAAAATACTCACCAAAACGTATTGTCACATTACAACGCTTAGCAATCTCTACACTGTTTTCTAAAGCTTCTGGGATATCAAAAAATAATTTACACATCTCTTCTTCAGTTCGTAAGTACTGTTGAGCGCTATAATTATTAGGTCGTTTCGAGTCTGATAATGTAAAACCATCGTGAATTGCTACACGAATCTCATGAGCTTCAAAATCACTGCTTTTAATAAAACGTACGTCATTCGTTGCAACAACTGGCAAGCCTCTTCGTATAGCAAGTTTTACTGCTTCATGTAAATAACTTTCTTCTTGAAGACGACCAGTTCGAACCAACTCCAAATAATAACAGTTAGAAAAATGTGTTTCATAGAATCTCAAACAAGAATCAACTAATGCTTTATTACCACGTAACAGAAGCTGACCAACATCACCATGACGACCACCAGAAAGTAAAATTAAACCTGTTTTGTATTTCACTAACCAATCACGATGAATAGTGGGGCCAATTGCACTATAACCTTTTTGATAAGCTTTAGAGATTAATAAACTAAGATTTTGATAACCTTTATTATTATAAGCCAGCACTGTTAAATGAGAAATTGTATTACCGAGCAATTCACTTTCAACAAAGAAATCGGCGCCAATAATTGGTTTAATACCTGCGCTATAAGCAGCAGTATAAAATTTTACTACCCCACATAGATTGGTAAAATCTGTGATGGCAAATGCAGGCATTCGCATAGCAGCCACTTTTTGAACTAAGCATGTTATTTTAGTGAGGCCATCAATCATGGAATAGTCACTATGAACATGTAAGTGAATAAAACTAGGTGTAGCCATTAAATTTATACTCGATCTTTTTTCATGCTCAATACAGTAGTAAAACTCTTACTCTGAAAATGTCTTGCACAAAATTACAAAAAATTTTAAAATGATAAGTATTTAATAATTTGATTCTATAACATTTTATTTAAAATAAATTTCATTGAATGTAAAGATGTCTCTATTTATAAAAAATTTATTAAAAGTAATGTAAGGCTGATGTCTTGTGTTATACTATTAAATTTATTAATTCCTTAAAATATCATAGAGACAACTAAAGAGTAATTTTCGTTTACTAATAAAATCAAATGCAATAATTAATTTTGTTATCATTTAAACTATATTAACAACTTCTTTGAAGATGCAATCATCATACTATTCAATCTTTTTGGTTAAATTATACCACATACAACAAGATCGAAGATTTCTTAATTATTCGAAAACAACTCTTCACGTTTTTTTATTAGCTTTTAACATCTTCTAATTTAATAATGAATTTTTACAATCTTCTGATGCTACATCTACGATCATAAATTCTAATCTAGCGCACTACCTTATTAGATCTACTTAAGAAAATAAATTAAACTAGAAAATATATAAATCTATTAATTTCTAATTAAATTCAAGACAGCATCAGCAGCTTGTGTATCTGCATTACATCGGATTAGTTGATGAAGTTGTAGAAATATTTTTTTCAGTTGATCAATGCGTTCACCACCTTCTAAAAGTGGCATTAATTGATCGGCAAGCTGTTCAGGTTGACATGCTTTTTGAAGTAATTCTTTAACAATTTCTTTTTCTGCTAATAGATTTGGTAATGAAACGTAAGGGATTTTCACGAAACGCTTAGCGAGCCAAAATGTCACTGGGTTTACTCGATAACCCACAACCATTGGACATTTTGTAAGCATACATTCAAGTGCTGAAGTTCCTGAAGCTAATAATGTCGCATCAGCTGCCATCATAGCATTTCTAGCCTGACCATCTAATAGATGCACAGTCAGTTCTGGAGCAATTTTCTTTTGAATTATCTCAAATTGTTCTCGTCGTTCTTGATTTACAAGAGGGACTATAATATAGAGATCAACAAATCGCTTATTTAATATTTTGGCAGTTTTCAAAAAATCAGCGCTTAACATTTCCACCTCAGAATGTCGGCTTCCTGGCAAGATAGCTAAGCACTTTATATTTTTAGAAATACCAAGACTTGGCCTTATCGATAATTTATCAACTTGTAAAGGAATTGCATCTGCCATTGTATGCCCAATAAAACGACAAGGTATATTAAAACGATCGTAAAAAGCTTTTTCAAAAGGTAAAAAGGCAAGTACTAAATTAGTGGCTTGTTCAATTTTAAATACACGTTTTTGTCGCCATGCCCAAACTGAAGGGCTAACATAATGAATAGTTTTAATACCATTTGATTTCAATCGCTTTTCTAACATAATATTAAAATCAGGAGAATCGATGCCAATAAAAATATCGGGTTGTAATTGTATAAGGCGTTTAATAAGCTCTTTTCGAATCACAAATAATCGAGGAAGCCTGCCTAATACCTCAACAATACCCATAACTGCTAACTCTTCCATTGGATACCAAGCCTCACATCCTTCTGCTTGCATTAAAGGACCTGCAATTCCAACAAACCGCGCATCAGGCACTTGTTTTTTTAGCTCTCGAATCAGTGCTGAACCAAGTATATCACCAGAAATTTCACCAGCAACTATTCCAATAGTAAGTGTGCGATCATTATTTACCATAATTCATTCCTTAATAGAAATCTTTATCTTATTAATACCGCATCAAAACAGATTGACGAATAATACCACGGTTCGACTCTGAAGAAATATCAAGAAAATCACTAAACACTTTCACATGCGGATTAGCTTTCGCAAGAATAGTAATTTCATTACGTGCTTCTTCTAATGGCTTACCTGAACGGTAAAGTGTTTTATAAGCATTACGAATAGCATTTAAAGACTGTTTATCAAAACCACGACGTTTTAAACCTTCAATATTCAATCCATAAGGTATTGCGTGGTTACCTTGTGCCATTACATACGGTGGCACATCTTGTGCCACGCCAGAACAACCACCAACCATAACATGTGCACCAATTTGACAAAATTGATGAACAGCAGTCATACCACCAATCGTGGTAAAATCACCGAGAGTTACATGCCCACCTAAAGTACCATGATTGGCAATCACACAACGATTACCAATAACACAATCGTGAGCAACATGAACATTCACCATTAAAAGATTATCATCGCCTACTTTTGTCAGGCTTCCGCCTTGAGAAGTGCCACGATGAATAGTTACACTTTCTCTAATACGATTCCTATCACCAATATCTACACGAGTTAGCTCGCCCTGATATTTAAGATCTTGGTTGATTTCACCGATAGAAGCAAACTGAAATATAACATTGTCACAACCAATATTTGTATATCCATTAATAACAACATGAGATTGTAGCTCAGTACCTTCGCCAATTGTAACGTTAGAACCAATATAACAAAAAGGGCCAATACGAACATTAGCAGCAATAATAGCTCTATCATCAATAATAGATGAAGGATGAATACAAGCTGTTTTATGAATCATATCAGACCTCACGGCGACGGGCGCACATCATTTCTGCTTCGCAGGCCACTTCTCCATCAACTTTTGCTATCCCCTTAAAGCGCGCAACGCCACGACGTTCTTTAATAAATTCTACTTCTAGGATCATTTGATCCCCAGGTAAAACAGGACGTTTAAAACGAGCATTATCAATCGCTGCAAAATAATACAATTCATCAGGCTCTAATTTACCAGCGCTTTTAAACGCAAGTATACCAGTTGCTTGAGCCATTGCTTCCAGAATAAGAACACCTGGGAAAACTGGTTTACCTGGAAAATGGCCTTGGAAAAATAGTTCATTGAATGAAATATTCTTCACTGCACGCAAGGATTTACCTTCTGTAAAATCCAATACACGGTCAACTAAAAGGAACGGAGAACGGTGTGGGAGCAGTTCTAAAATTTCTTCTATATTCAGAGTATGATTATCACTCATCGAAATACTCTTCCTGTCTATTGACACATTTTAATGAACTAATCGACCCGCTATCATTTCTAAATTTAATTACTAATTAGGTCGAAAAACGTAATTCAGAAAATTATTTTAACCTGAACTACAAAAGTATTACTGTCTTTTTTTAGTTTCCTTATCTAATTGACGTTCAACAGCTTTTAATCGTTTACGCATATTATTAATATTCAAAACTAAAGCTGCCGTTTTACGCCAAACTTTATTAGGCTGCAAAGGAATACCAGAAGAGTATATACCTGGTTCAATAATGGGTCTCATAACCATTCCCATTCCAGTTATAGTCACCTTGTCACAGATTTCCATGTGACCGTTAAGAACACTTGCACCACCAATCATACAATCGTGACCAATTTTTAAACTGCCCGCCATAATAACACCACCAGCAATAGCAGTATGATCACCGATGCTAACATTGTGTGCAATCTGACATTGATTATCAATAATAACACCATTCCCAATTATTGTATTATCTAACGCTCCTCGAGCAATCGTAGTACACGCACCAATTGCAACACGATCACCAATAATGACAGTACCAAGTTGAGGTATTTTGATCCAATTTTCACAATCATTAGCATAACCAAAACCATCAGAACCAATTACAGCCCCTGATTGAATTAAACATTGTTCACCAATTTCAATATTATGGTAGACACTGACATTTGCCCATAAGCAACTACCTGCACCAATACGTGTATTTTTTCCAATAAAACAACCAGCACCAATAGCGACCTTATCACCCAGTACAACACCACTTTCAATAACTGCATTGGCACCGATACAAACATACTTACCAATTTTAGTGTTATCATCAATAACAGCTGATACATGAATATTTTCAGCAGGCATAGGTGTAGTATCCATGATCTGAGCTAATCGAGCATAAGTAAGGTAAGGGTTGTCTACGACAAGTGCAGAAACCTGACAAGCGTTAAGATCTTTCGCAGTCAATATTACCGCTGCAGCCTGACACTCTACTAATTTTTTTCTATAACGACTATCAGATAAGAATGTAACTTGTTGATTATTTGCTGAATACATTGGAGCAATACTGGTGATGACAGTATTGCCATCACCATGTAACTGCGCATTCAACTGCTGAGCTAAATCAGCTAATCGAATTGAGAACATCTATTATTTAACCTGTTTTTGAACCTGTTTTGTTATGTCAATACTATTTTTTGCATAAGCAACTGCATTTGCATCAATAACAACATCATAAGATTCTTTGTTTGCAATAGATTTAATAGAATCTTGAATAGGTTTAAGAATCTTGTTTCGTTCTTCTGTTTGTCGACGATGATTGTCTTCTTCAAATTTCTGAGCTTTTTCTGCAAATTGATCACGTTTAGTAAGCAATTCTTTCTCTAATTTTTCACGTTCACTTTGCTTCATAGTTGTAGAATTACGACGCAATTTTTCTACGCATAACTGTAATTTTTTTTCTAAATTTTGTAACTCGGTAGCACGACCTTTAAACTCACTTTCAATTTGCTTTGTTACCATTTCACGAGCCGGCATATTTTGAAAAATTTCAGCAATATTCACAACAGCAATTTTATCTGCATAAACTCCTGCAGACAGACTCAAGGCTAACGTCGCACACGCTTTACATAAAATTTTTTTCACACGAAACTCCTTAAATTATATTTATGATTTAAATTTGAATTACTTATTACATTAAAAATAACAACTTTATCTTAGACAACATGATTTAGATTACCATATCTTACCAATATTAAACTGGAATTGCTCTGATTTATCACCTGCATAATTCTTAATAGGTTGCGCATAAGAAAAAACTAAAGGTCCAAGGGGAGACATCCATTCTAAAGAAATACCTGAAGATATACGGATATTAGTCGCTTTACCATAATTAGGAATACCTTGACGCCATTCTTTATTAATACTACTCCAGTTAGTATCCCATACAGTTCCAGCATCAATAAACATAGAAGTGCGTACTATATTCAAGTATTTTTCATCAACAAATGGTGTTGGTATAATTAGTTCAAATGAAGCTGTATACATTGCATTACCACCCACAGCATCACTTGCTAGACTTTTCAGATTAGGTGCAATTTTTCCATTTACATTATTAAGATACACTGCTTTTGGACCAATATTGTTTGAACGAAAACCACGTAGTGTACTAGAACCACCAGCATAAAAATTTTCATAAAATGGAAGACGCTTAACACCTATTCCATCACCAAAACCTGCTTGTGCACGAAAAAGTATAATCCAAGTGCTAGCTTTATTAATTGAATAATACTGAGCAGTATCAAAATGAAGTTTATAGTATTCGTTACTCGAACCTGGAAAAGTAATTTTTCCTGAAATGCTAGTTTTATTGCCAGAGGTTGGAAAGAAATTACGATCTAATGAGTTGTAAGTCCAACTTAAGTTTGGAGTAAAATCATTAGCATCAAACTTCTCATTATTACGACCATCATTACTAATAGACGGTCTATCTCCCATAGAATTAAGATAATCCCATATCGCTACTTGTGGTTGCATATCAGACAGAGAATTATGAATATACCCCGAGCCAATACGAAATGAATTATTTTCATTGAATGGGAAGCTTAAAAAACTATCTAAACCATAAGTTTTATTAGTATAAGTGGATAGGTCAGCATCTTTTGCACGAAAGTCGTTATAAAAAATACGACCACCTAAACTCACAGCATTCACAGTAAAGTATGGATCAGTAAATGACATCTCAACATTAGTTGAGTAATCATTCTTACTTGCATTAATTCCAAAGGCATTACCAGTTCCAAGCCAGTTATCTTGTGTGACACCCACTTGAAAACTGATGCCACTTTCAGTACCAAAACCCACACCAAAATTCATTGAACCTGTATTACGTTCTTTAATTTTATAAAGTACATCTACCTGATCTAAACTACCAGGTATACGCTGAGTTTTAACATCGACCGTCTCAAAAAAACTAGTACGGTTAAGACGTTCTTTACCTAAATCTACAAGGTCATTACTAAGCCATGCACCTTCCATTTGACGCATTTCACGACGCAGAATATTATCTTTACTAATATCGTTACCTTCGAAATTAATCTTACGAACATAGAAACGATTACCTGTATATATATTAATATGTAACTTTAGAGTTTTATTTTTATCATTGACTTCTAGTTCAGTTATGACACTTGGGTAAGCGTAGCCGTAACGACCAAGAAAATCCTTAATTTTATTTTCCATAATCGTCACTTGTGTGCCGTTATACGGCATGCCTGGTATAATCGTAATCAATTTTTGAATTTCGGTTAGATAGTGCGTGGTATTACTATTAATATCAACACAAAAAATCTTATATTGATCACCTTCTGTGATATTAATCGTAATATAAATATTTTTTTTATCCGGTGTCAAGCTCACTTGAGTAGAGTTTATCTTAAAAAGAGCGTAACCACGATCAAAATAGAAAGTACGAAGAGTATTTAAATCATTTACTAATTTTTGTTTTTGGTATTTGTAATCCTCGGCAAAGTTCCACCATGGAACATAATCACGTAACTGAAATTGATTGACAAGTTCTGCTGTTGTATAATGTTTATTACCTATCACATTAATTTGCTGAATTTTTGCAGAAATACCTTCAGAAAACATAAACTTTATATCAACTCGATTACGAGGTAGTGGTGCAACAATCACTTTAACTGTTGCATTGTATTTACCAAGACTATAGTAAAAATCTTCTAAACCTTTTTCAATATTTGATATTTTAGTGCGGTCAAGGCTTTCGCCAACACGAATATTTGATGCTTCTAAGTTTTGTTTTAGTACATTATCTTGAATAGATTTATTGCCTATAAAAATAATGCTCGTGATGGTAGGACGTTCTTTCACCTGAAAGATTAATGTATTTCCAGCACGCAAAACTTTTAAATCTTCGAAGTTACCCGTAGAAAAAAGAGCACGTATCGAACGACTAATATCTTTATTATTAACTACATCACCGACTCTTACTGGCATGTTTAATAATACTGCGTCAACGGAAACACGTTGTAAGCCTTCAAAACGAATATCTTTAAGTATGAATTGATTTGCACCATATGCAGTCGTGCTGCTACTAAGCAGCAGAGATACGATAAGCAACTTTTTCATCGTCATCGTTATAGAGTATCCTTTACTAGTCTTCAATATACTTACTAGAAGCGAGAATAATTATTAAAAAACACAAATCCCATTAATAACATTCATATCATTAAACTTATTTTGTAACTAATATTCTGTATCTTTTCGGATGCTACACTTTTTAATTTTTTTTAATTAATAAAAAGAGCAAACGACCTCCATCTAATAGAGGCAATGGCAATAAATTTACCACGCTTAAGTTGACACTAATTAGTGTGATAAACATTAAATAATGTATTATATTTGATTCCGCAAACCTTATTGCACTTTTTGCAAGAGAAACTGGGCCACTCCAATTGCTAAGTTTAAAATCCCCAATAATTAATTTACTTATTATATTTAAAGTTAATTTTATTAACTGATAAGTTTTATCTCTAGCTTGAAGAAACGCGTCACACAGATCATATTGTTCTACTATTTTGTATTGATCTTTTAAGGGCATTAGTAAAAATTGAATACCTGCAAAGCCAATTGTCTCACCACTTTTCTCATTTTTACTATCAGGTATTAATGTAAGAGAAATTAACTGCTTATTTCTTTCAACATCTAATTGTAATAATTTATTTGGGCTACTATGAATCAACCATATTATAGGAGTCCAGACATTGAGTTTTCCCCTGTTAATGCTAATAATTTTATCTCCGGATTGTAAACCGGATCTTTCACCCGATAGACCAGGTAAAACTTTTGAAATCACTGAACTTATTTTCGATGAAACAGGGACTATCCCAATAGATAAAAGAAGGCCTTGAGTGTTTGGGTTAAATTTCCATGTAGTTAAATTAATAATTTTCGTAATTAACTTATCAGACCCTTTGAGTGATAATGACAGAATTAATTTAGACTCAGCAATTTTACTCATCAATATTAAACGAACTGAATTCCAGTCAGGCGTTTTGATGCCATCAATTGATTTTAGTTCCATACCAGGAAAAATATTTGCTATTGCAGCCACCGTATCAAGTTTTATATCTTCAATAATAAAACGTACAGATGGAATATTTATGATAAAGACAATCCAATAAACAGAAATTCCTAGTAAGAAGTTTGCAATGGGCCCGGTGCTAATAATAGCAGCTTTCTGAATAATACTTTTATTATTAAATGTACAATGGCGATAATTAGAAGTAATTTTATCAACATGCTCATCCAGTATTTTTACATATCCACCTAATGGGAACATTGCAATCACAAACTCCGTGCCTTGTTTATCAAACTTATTCCACAACGTTTTACCAAAGCCAATTGAAAGCACTCAATATAAACACCACAAAAACACGCAACCAAAAAATTCCCATATTCATAAATGGTTATTAAACGACTAATAGTAATAATAAATTCAGCTAAACGCCAGAACAACCTCATATCTTACCTTAGAGATCAACACCATTAAAAAATAATAAATGCAAGCCAGCAAATACTGGTATTGCTGCTGTTAAACTATCAATTCTATCAAGAATTCCACCATGCCCAGGAATTAAATGACTACTATCTTTCATGCCTGATTGTCTTTTAAACATGCTTTCTGTCAAATCACCAAATACAGATACTACAACAACAATAATTGATGTCACTAATAAATAATTAGGCATAACAGAAATTGGCGCAAATAAATAAAATAACCATGCCATAATACCCGAAGTTATTAAACCACCGATTAAACCTTCCCATGTTTTACCTGGTGAAAGTCTTGGAGCCATTTTATGACGTCCTATTTTCCGACCAAAAAAATAAGCACCTGTATCTGCTCCCCATACTAACAACATAACATACAACAAGCACCACGATCCAAAAAAAGTATCGCGTTGGTAACAAAGAGTTCTTAGTACCATAATACCACAATAGAAAGGAATAATAGTCAGTATACCAAATAATATTCCCACCATCGCAGATGCGCCCCAAGCAATTGCAGATACAGGAAACGTTACAACTAATAAGATAGCAATCACCCACCAAATAAGCCCAGCCCAAAGTCCATATAAAATAATAGGTTCACTAGACAATAGTGTTATATCCGAAAAAGAAAATTGTATAGCTAATAATATAATAGTAAACAAAACAGCAACGCTGACACGTTTAGTTTGAGAGATCCAACCTGCACATTGAGCCCATTCCCAAGCCCCCATAGCACATACTATAATTATAACATAACCTAAAGCTGTAGGAGAGAGTAAAAAAAGTCCTGCAATAACTAGTGGAATTAGAATGCTCACAGTAATTAAACGATACTTCAGCACTACTTACCCCTTTAGTGAACAAGTCAGAAATTTGATTCAACCCCACCATAACGTCTCTCACGTTGATTAAAGGCATCGATCGCATTTTGAAATACTACTTCATTAAAATCTGGCCATAATATATTGGTAAAATACAATTCCGCATAAGCAACTTGCCATAATAGAAAATTACTAATTCGGTGCTCACCGCCAGTTCTAATGACTAAATCAACATTTTTTTGACTATGCATGCAAATATAATTATTTATTGTTTCTTCATTAATGTCATCAAAAGAAAGTTGACCAATTTTTATTAATTCAAAAATTTGTTTCATGCTATTAGTTATATCCCAACGACCACCGTAGTTTGCTGCAATGTTCAACCGTAATCCTGTATTGTTTTCAGTTAATTCTTGCGATTTTTGAATTTGTTTTTGAAGACGCTCACTAAACCTGCTAACATCACCGATAATAAGTAATTTTATATTATTTTTATGCAAATTCTTAACTTCATTATCTAAAAGAAAAACAAATAACTCCATAAGGAATTTCACCTCTTTTTCTGGTCTTCTCCAGTTCTCACTACTAAATGCATACAGCGTAAGCGAACTAATTTTAGTTTTTACTGCAAAACGAACTGCAATACGTACAGAATCAATACCAGCCTTATGTCCAGTAATCCTAATTTTACCTCTCTGTTTTGCCCAACGTCCATTACCATCCATAATAATAGCAACATGTTGTGGACCTATTGAATGGGAGAAACTTTTATTACTAGAGTTCATCAGAGCCTACCCCTTGAGTACAAAGCGTTAAGAGTGCAACACAAAATAAGATCTATTATTTTGTTTTCTAATGCAATATACTTTTACTTCTCCGCTCAATACTGAAATAATTTTCTATTTTATATGTTTAGTATATTAAAAGTTTTCACTTAGTAAAAATAAAATATATTACATACTAACCTGAAAGGTTCTTTTTAATGATTTGTATAGCTTCACAACGAGCATGACGATCGATTTCTAAAACCTCATCAATTGAAATAGGTTCAGATAAACATAATTTTTCTAATGTCATTAAGTTAATTTTTGCAATATCCGTGAAACGAATTTTGCCATCAAGAAATGCAGTCACCGAAATTTCATTTGCACCATTGAGTATTGTCGTTGATGCTTGCCCTTTATGGCATGTATCAATAGCTAACTTTAAACAAGGATAACGTTGATAATCTGGTTGCATAAATGTTAATGACGAAATTTTTGTAAAATCGAGGGGTTCAACTCCCGAAAAAATACGCTCTGGATAAGCCATACTATAAGAAATCGGCGTACACATATCAGGCATACCTAATTGAGCAATCACGCTACCATCTCGATAACGCACCATAGAATGAATCACAGATTGAGGATGAATAACAACTTCAATTTGTGCTTTCTCTGCATTAAAAAAATAACATGCCTCAATATATTCTAATCCTTTATTCATCATTGTCGCAGAATCTACGGAAATTTTACGACCCATAGACCAATTAGGATGATTGCAAGCATCATCAGGTACAACATGATCCAAATAAGATAATGGTGGATCTCTAAAAGGGCCTCCTGAACCTGTTAAAATAATACTAGAAACACCTGAAGCGGATAAATCAGCAAAACCAAGATTTGATTGAATTATGTTAGGTAAGCTTTGAAAAATCGCATTATGTTCACTATCAATTGGCAACACTGTTGCACCATGCTTACGGATAGCATTAAAAAATAGTCGACCACTTGCAATTAATGATTCTTTATTTGCTAATAAAATTTTTTTACCCTTATGAATAGCTGCTAATGTAGGAAGAAGACCCTCAATACCAGTAATAGCAGATATTACTTGGTCAGAATCATCTAATCCAGCAAGTTGTATTGCGGAATCTCGCCCAGAAAGAACTTCTGTTTTGCACTGATTTTCAGATAAAATAATACGTAGTGCTTGTGCTGATGACTCTTTAATCATAGAAGCATATCGCGGTTTAAATTCAATACATTGACGTGATAATTCATGAATATTCTGTCCTGCGACTAATGCAACAATTTGAAATTTATTAAGATTGTTTCTTACAACAGACAATGTACTTTTACCAATTGAACCTGTTGATCCCAAAATAGTAAGATGTTTCATTATTATCAGATTCTCAGTATGTATTCAAGACTGAGGATATAACAAGCTTGAGTTATAGGAAAGAATTTTTATTAGATATGAATATATAATCATAATAATGAAAGTTTTATACATTGAAGAAGCAAATTACTTTCTTTCTGGCCTGTATAAAATTTAAATTTGAATTATCTTAAGTCAGTTTTAATAATTTTAAGTATAAAACTACCATAAATTATTATTGATATAGCTTGATTCACTGTATCAATTAAAAATCCATTAGCTCCATTTCTTTTTTCTCTAACGCCTGATCAATTTTCTGAATAAAGATATCTGTTATTTTTTGAACATCATGTTGAGATTGATGCTCATCATCTTCATTTATTATTTTGTCTTTTAGTAATATTTTTACTTTATCATTAGCGTCACGTCGCACATTACGAATAGAGATACGGGTTTGCTCAACTTCTGCACGCACAATTTTAATTAATTCTTTACGACGCTCTTCAGTTAACGGAGGAAGTGGAACATGAATAACAGTACCAGTAGATGAGGGGTGTAATCCTAAAGAAGATGACATAATTGCTTTCTCAATCGCTAGAGACATTGAACGATCAAAAATAGAAATGGCTAATGTTCGAACATCTGAAATGGTCACATTTGCTAGTTGACGTAAAGGTATTTCTGAACCATAGTAATTTACCATAATCCCATCAAGTAAACTCGGTGACGCACGCCCTGTACGCATTTTACTAATTTGATTTTTTAATACTTCAACGCTTTTTTCCATACGAAATTGAGCATCTTTATGAATGTTATTAATTACATTTTTCATCTTACATCCCTGATTATTAAAAAAACCAGAATACAAATTTTTTTAAATTTTTTACAATTCTGTTAGATAGTAAAGTTCAATATAAATTATGTCGTGATGATGATTAATTGTCAGAAATTAACGTACCTTCATTTTCGCCTATTACAACACGCCGTAACGCTCCCGGCTTGTTTATATTAAAAACACAGATAGGCAAATTATAATCACGTGCTAACGTAAATGCTGTCAAATCCATGATTTTTAATTCACCTTCAAGAACTGCTCGATAATTCATTCTTTTATACAATACAGCATCATGGTCTTTTACTGGATCTTCTGAATAAACACCATCCACTTTTGTTGCTTTCAATACAATATCAGCTTCAATCTCAATGGCACGTAAACATGCAGTAGAATCTGTTGTAAAACATGGATTCCCTGTCCCTGCAGAAAATATAACAATACAACCATGAGAGAGTGAATTAATAGCTTCAGACCAGCTATAAGTATCACATATTCCGTTGAGTGGAATAGCAGACATCAATCTTGCATTCAAATAAGCATGATGCAATGCGTCACGTATAGCTAATCCGTTAATCACAGTTGCTAGCATTCCCATCTGATCGCCCACCACTCTGTTCATGCCAGATTTTGCTAAACTAGCACCACGAAACAAATTACCTCCGCCAATAACTACACTGACTTGTATACCTAGTTCTATAAGTACTTTAATTTCCTGAACCACATACTCTAAAACACTAGGATTAATGCCAAAATTTTCTGAACCTTGCAATGTTTCTCCACTAAGCTTTAGCATAATACGCTGATAAACAGGTTTTTTATTAATTGTCATCGTATTTGATCCTATCAAAATAATTTCACTAAATTCATGCACACGCAAAGAGCAAAAACCCTACAAAACTCAATATAATCTATTTTTTGTTACTGCATCACTTAAATATCACAGTAAACAATATATACAAAACAATTTAATCCACTAAAAACAATAAGTATATGTTATACTATATTCTAGAATAACTATATGATTTTAAATAACGTTAATTAGTAAATTAAAATTTCATTTTCTGTCAAGAAAAGATTAAAAATGACATATGCACAACAGAGCCGCTAATCTGGCGGCTCTTCAAATTAAAAAACTTATTTACTTATTGCAGAAACTTCTTTTGCAAAATCAATTTTAATCTTTTCAATACCCTCACCTACTTCAAAACGAATAAAATTAATAATTTTCGATTTTTTTTCTTTTAACAGATCGCCAATAGATTTGCTTGGATCCATAATAAAAGGCTGACCAGTCAAAGAAATTTCGCTGGTAAATTTCTTCATACGACCAGTAACCATTTTTTCAGCAATTTTAGGAAGCTTTCCAGACTGCATAGCAATATCTAATTGAATTTGACGCTCATGAGAAACAACGGATTCCGGTACATCATCTGGCGTAATGTATTCAGGTTTACTTGCGGCAATATGCATGGCAATATGTTTTAGTAGTTCTTCATCCGCACCTTCAGCTGCTATCAGAACACCAATACGAGCACCATGCACATAACTACCAACTTGTACGCCATCTAGAATGGCTACACGACGAATATTAATATTTTCACCAACCTTAGCAATCAAAGTAGTACGAGCATCTTCAAATTTCGTTTTAATTATTCTAATATCTGTATTTTTATCAGCGATAGTAGACGCCATCACTTTTCTACCAAATGCTAAAAAACTAGCATCCTTAGCAACAAAATCAGTCTCACTGTTTAACTCGATTAAAATACCACTTTGACCATCAGAAAAAACTTCTGCTAAAATAATACCTTCAGCAGCAACACGACATGCTTTCTTGGCAGCTTTAGCCTGACCTGATTTGCGCATATTGTCAATTGCTATCTCAATATCACCACTAGCTTCAACTAGTGCTTTTTTGCATTCCATCATCCCTGTTCCGGTACGTTCGCGCAATTCTTTTATTAGTGCAACAGTAAATCTAGACATGTGATTCATTCCTCAATATGCCTCGCATGAAAAATCTCCACAAAATAAGTCTCATTTAGATAAAAAACCATTTTCACTAACATTATACTATAATACTTAATTGTATTAGTTGTATGTTTAAACTAGATTCAGCTACCGAAATCACATACTTTACTATCCTTTTTGGATATTTATTATATCACGTCTGTAACATTTTAATGATGTTATATATAAGAATAAATTACAGTGCATAAGAACTTTTATCAAAAAATCTTTATTATTCATTTATTGCGAAATGCGCTTCTGTTTGCATAGAAAAATTCTGAGAACGACCTTCAATAATACTAGTTTCTACAGCATGTAGATATAATTTAATTGCACGAATTGCGTCGTCGTTACCAGGAATAACATAGTTAATACCATCTGGATTAGAATTAGTGTCAACAATAGCAAACACGGGAATACCTAAGTTATTTGCTTCTTTTATAGCAATATATTCATGCTCTGCATCGATCACAAAAAGAGCATCAGGCAAACCTCCCATATTTTTAATACCGCCTAAACTATTTTCTAATTTACTAAGTTCACGAGTCCGCATCAGCGCTTCTTTTTTAGTTAATTTATTAAAAGTACCATCTAGAGATTGAATCTCTAGGTCTTTTAGACGTTTAATTGACTGACGCACTGTTTTCCAATTAGTGAGCATACCGCCCAACCAACGATGATTAACGAAATATTGTTCACAACTATTAGCAGATTCTTGAATAGCTTCACTGGCTGCACGTTTAGTGCCAACAAATAGAATCTTACCTTTATGAGAAGAAATTTTCGCTAATTCAACCAGAGCGTTATTAAACTTTGGAACAGTTTTTTCCAAATTGATGATATGCACTTTGTTACGAGCACCAAAAATAAACGGTTTCATTTTCGGGTTCCAATAACGAGTTTGGTGACCAAAATGCACGCCAGCTTGTAACATATCGCGCATGGAAACAATTGCCATTTAATACCTCTGTATTTAAATAAATTGAGGTGATGATTTTACGAATTTCATAACATGTTTACCCAATATCTGACAAAATAAATAACAATACTCAAAATATATATCAATTTGTGTGTATTATTGCATAATATATTTCATGCTAACACATAACTAAAAAAATTTAGTTCTCACTAAATTTTAATCTCTCATTAAAAAATGATGATATAAATTTACAGTTCATATTGTATCATATATTATATATAATAAATAATTTTTTGTTTTTTATTAAATATAATATCTAATATTATGAATTATTTTAACGTTTTTATCCTAATCTTTATCTAATTAAGTATTTTCTATTGTTTACTGTGTTGTATTTAAATATATTTTATGTGATAAGATCTTAAATTACAAGAACTTCTTCATAATCTACTTAAAATCTCTTCAATATTTTTCTATTTAATAGCAAAATAAGAGATACTAAAATTTCAAACCTAAAAAATATTTAAGTATATATTGACTGCCATGAGTTATCTTAATAATTTTCCAAAATATAATACATAGCATCTAAAATTTTCACTTATACAACCATTACTCTTGAATATATTATCAACTTCTTCAAATATTGTGATTTAGGATACTATCCTTATAGTATCTTCTTATTTTTTACAATTACTTATCAAAAATACAATTACAGATAGTATGGGAAATTTTTAGTGTCTCTTTGGATGATGTTGCTTGATATTATGACTCTTCTGTTTGTATTGTATTTTTTTATGAAAAAACACATTTTTATGTATAGCATATACATCAATGTTAAAGTAAATTTATGTAGTTTTTTAGCGCTGTTCACATGCATCTAAAAATGATTTTTTCTGAAGATTATTTTTATCAGGATAGACTCTACTTCTGACAATTTTCAAAGTGTTATATAGAAATACATACTGCTCTTAATGAGAAAAAATTTTAGGAAATAATATCTTATATTAAATAACATATTTTAATAAAAATCGATTAAGTTATTCGACTCCGCAATCAAATTGAAATATACTGCGCCCTAACAATATAGTATGCAGTATATTGAATCATGCAAGCATTGCACTAAAAGAATACTGAATCTAGATAATACTACTTTTGATTTTAGATTCTTAGAGTCATATCTTTTAAAATAAGCATAGCATATCTATAACAAAAATAAATCTATTTGCGACAGACCTTACATGATGAATGTGTATTTTCCATGGTAATTATCAGTACTGGAATACAATACTAAAACTACAACGCGTGATGAGTTAAAATATTAGTTTTTATAATATTAACCTAATGTACTCATGACGAAAATCCAATTACTATTAACTGATGTGATCAATAATAATATTCTTTAATTACTGCCTCTCTTATTCAGAAAATCCTTGAGAATATTTGGTTCAATTTAGACTAAATCTTTTTTATTTTACTTCAGTGCACTTCTTATTTATCTTAATGCTATCATTATACTACGCTACATTTATCAATAACGTCAAATAACTCTTAAAAACAGTTCTAAGTTAGATATATTCATATTAAATATTTATCTTAAATAAAGATAATTTTTATTAATTTATTTATTTAGAAGTGTAAAATTTTTGGTTTACATGACAATCTTTTCTAATCTAAATAATAAAAATTATTTCGACTTGTTTAGTGTCTTAAGATTTAATTTTACTTAAATTAAGAATGAATAATTATTTACAATTTTCACAATAGTATTTTCGTTACAGTATTATATAGAAGTTGATAAAATTCTACGTGTGTCTTCATACGAAAGACTGTATATCATTATTATTTTTTTAAATATTGCATCAGACGTTTACGCTTACGAACCTGAGCTACCGTTAACTGATTTTTTTTCTTTGCGTAAGGATTCTTACCCTCTTTAAAATGAATCTTGATTGGTGTTCCCACAACTTCTAAAAATCGACGAAAATAACTCATTAAATAACGTTTATAACTATCCGATAATTCGGACACTTGATTGCCATGAATAATTACCACTGGAGGATTGTACCCCCCAGCATGCGCGTATTTCATCTTTATACGACGGCCACGCAGTCGTGGTGGTTGATATTCATTTTCCGCCATTTTCATGATACGTGTTAACAACGAAGTACTAACGTGTCGTGTTGCGGATTTATAAGCTTCTTCTACTGATTTAAATAACCCACTAATACCACTAGCATAAAAAGCAGAAATAAAATGAATGCGTGTAAAATTAAAGAACTTAAGGCGAAATTCTATCATATCTTTAATGCGCTTACGGTCTTCTAACGGCACGCCATCTGATTTATTAACAACAAGAACTAATGAACGACCCATATTGATAATAAAACTTAACATTGATAAATCCTGATCGGAAAGAATTTCGCGAGCGTCAATAACAAACAAAACCACATTCGCATCTTCAATTGCTTGCAATGTTTTACTGATAGAAAATTTATCAACAATTTCTGTGACGTTCTTACGTTTACGAACTCCAGCCGTATCAATTAAGATGTATTTACGATCGTCACGCTCCATGGGTATATAAATGCTATCACGTGTTGTTCCTGGCATGTTAAAAACTATCATGCGGTCTTCACCTAGAAGACAATTAATTAAAGTTGATTTACCAACGTTAGGACGCCCAACAATAGCTAATTTAATTGGCAACTGCGCAAAATCAAAATTATAATCTTCTTCAGGTATATTTTTAGCTTTTTGCAAGGTCCAATAAGCAGTAGTATTTTGTTCTTCTGTTAATGTCACTTCTTGACATTCCGTTATAATGAAAGGTTTTAAAAAATCTTTAATAAACTGAGTAACACCACGACGATGTGAGGCAGAAACTAAATGAATTTTACCTAAACCAAGTGAATAAAAATCACCAATAACAGTATTTATATCAACACCATCTATTTTATTCACAACAAGAGAAGTTTTTATACCACGACTACGTAAATATTTTGCAATAATTTTATCATCATGCATTAATCCTGTGCGCGCATCAACTATAAAAAGTACAACATCCGCTTCTTTAATAGCTTGTAATGATTGTGCAACTATATGTAGTTTGATTCCTTTGGTGGTATCATCATCAATACCACCTGTATCGATAATAATAAACTCATGTCCTTCCACTTCAGCGCGGCCATATTGACGATCACGCGTCAAACCAGAAACATCTGCCACAAGTGCATCACGGGTACGTGTTAATTGATTAAATAACGTAGACTTTCCTACGTTTGGACGTCCAACCAGTGCTACAACAGGTATCATTATTTGACGCCTCATCACTTTCATTAATTACAAATATTTTACATTTAAGAAAACACCACTTAAAAATAAAAATGATATAAGTATACATTATTATCATAAATTCCCAATTATTGTACAATTAACTCATCAATAAATAAACTGTACCATTTTTCGCTTGCACGATTAACTTATCACCAGCAACTACTGGGCGACTTTTTAATCCTGAACTACTGAGTTTTTTTTGTGCAATAAAGCTACCTGTACTAGTAGATAGCCAGTGTAAATAACCTTCTTGATCTCCCACCACAATATAGCCATTATACATCACAAGTGAGCTCAAACCACGATTAAGTAATTTTTTTTGAATCCACTGTGTGGTACCATCGATTTTACGAATGGATAATACACAATCATTTTGATCAACAAGATATAAATCTTCTCCTGACAAAATTATACTATTAACTGAACCTGAACCTAAATCACGTTTCCATTTCACTTCACCTGAACGCATATCTAGGGAAGATAGGATACCGTTATACGTAATAGCATAAACTGTATCACCATCAATAATAGGTGTAATATCAACATCATGTAAGCGTTTTACTGCTGCTGCACTAGTAATTTGAGAAATCCTCTGTTGCCAAATTAATTGGCCTTGTGATAATAAGATAGCGCTTACACGCCCATTATCACTTCCAACAAAAGCAGCACCATAAGCAAGACTTGGTGCTGATTCACCACGTATAGAAAATAATGGCGTCTCGAGATTAACTGTCCATTTTATTTTACCACTACTTTTATCAAGTGCATGTAGAAAACCATTACCTGTGTGAATAATTACAATATCGTTGCTAGCAACAGGACGAGCAATTGCTTCTCCTGAAACTTCTATATTCCAAATAAGCGATCCGTCTTTTTTATTTAGTGCAATAACTGTTCCACGTTCACTCCCTATATATATATGATCACCAAAAACAGTTAACCCACCTGATAACAATGCAGATAAATTTTTTGAAAAAAAATCAGCACGTTTAGAAAGATCTACTGACCAAACTGTCTTACCATTATTTAATTCAAATGCTTTAATTAACCCTTTACGATTAGCAGTATAAATTATATCTCCATCCCACGCAGGAGATAAATCAGAATAGAATTGCTTAACACCATCACCAACTGATTTATTCCACACAACAGTCGGGGTGAATTGACTGTCAACCTGCGGCAGTGGAGCTGTAACGATTGTACCAGTTTCGCTGGAACAACTAAGAAGTGAAACTGACATGACTAAGCTAATTAAAAGTATTATCCGAAACTGCATGTTTATAGTTTCCTTTTTTATTATACATTATACTTGTCATACTTTAAGCTGTCTCGCTTTTAACATTTTTATTAAACCACTGAATTTAAATAATTATTACATTCACCTTAAATGCTGTTCATTCACAAAAAAATATTAATCCGATTCTTTAGGATATAGATAAATTATTTAGTTTAAGGATTAGAAGGCTTTTCAGGGGTGGACTACCTGTAATTTCTAGACTTTGAGTATATGCAGATTTTGCGTCTATATTCTCGCCATTATAAAGTAATATATCTCCACGTAAATTTTGTACCACTGCTTGCCATGGTGTTGATTTTATGTTTTTCAAAGAGGATAATGCTATATGAGGCTGTCCTTTTGCAAGTTGTATTCTTGCAAGACGTATGTTAATTAAATCGACTATATTTTCAGATTTTACTTTAGGAAAAACATCTATTAATGTTTTTTCTGCATTAACTAAATCCCCATTCTCTACAAAAAACTGTGCTAACTTTAAGCCAATGATTGCACCATAAATATTAGTAGTCTCTCTAAAAAAATTCCGAGCAAATTCAATACCTTGAAATGAATTTAAATGAAATTTAGTACTTGCGATTTTAAATTTTTGAGCGCTTGTTTGTAACATATTAGTTTTCTGGGACTCCCAGTAAAACCAACCAAAAGCAGCTAAAATAAGCATTACAAGTCCGATAATCATCGAAACTGCATAATGCATAAAAAAATACTTGACTGTATTAACGAAATCATTTGTATTTCTATAAAATTCCACTTAAACCTCCTGAAATCAACAATTTAGATAAATTTTTAGCTAAAGATTTCTGTGATATTTTTTCTTGATTACCAGTACGTAAATCTTTTATACTAATTCGTTCATGAAAACTATCTTCTTCACTGAGAATTAATACAACTTTTGCACCATGTTTATCGGCACGCGTCAATTGTTTTTTTAAACTCCCACCGCCATGATTAGTCATTAAACGTAACATAGGTAATAGATCACGAATTTGTTCTGCTAACAAAATCCCTAAGTTTTGAGCGTTTTCACCACAAGTAGCTAAATAAATATCGGTAATTGATGTGTCAGAAATGAAATTCGGGTTAAGCTCTTTAACTAGACACACAACACGTTCCATACCCATTGCAAAACCAACTGCAGGAGTTGCTTTACCACCAAGTTTTTCAACTAAACCATCATAACGCCCCCCAGCACAGACCGTACCTTGTGAACTAAAATAGGTAGTAATCCACTCAAATACAGTACGATTATAGTAATCTAAACCTCGTACTAAATGTTGGTTAATACGATATTTAATTCCTGAAGCGTCTAAAAGTTTACATAAACCATGAAAGTGATCATATGATTCGTCATCTAAGTATTCGGATAACTTAGGGGCATTATTTAATAATATCTGGATATCTCGGTTTTTTGAATCAAGAATACGCATTGGATTTGTATACATGCGACGTTTACAATCATCATTTAACTTATCTTTGTTCTGTTCAAAATAAGCGATTAATGCTTTACGATAACATGATCGCGCCTCTAATGAGGCCAATGAGTTTATCTCCAGAGACACGTACTCACTAATGCCTAAAACACGCCACCATCGCGCAGTCATTATAATCATCTCTGCATCGATATCCGGTCCAGAAAGACCAAACACTTCAGCACCTAGTTGATAAAATTGACGATAACGACCATGCTGTGGACGCTCATGACGAAACATTTGTCCTAAGTACCATAAACGCTGTTCTTGATTATACAGTAAACCATGTTCAATTCCTGCGCGCACAAATCCAGCAGTGTTTTCAGGACGCAAACTGAGACTAATTAAGTCCCTTTGACTTTTTTGACGATCAATAAAAGTATACATTTCTTTTTCAACAATATCAGTCACCTCGCCAATCGCACGCCTAAATAATAACGTATTCTCTACAATCGGAGTACGCATTTCACTAAAACTGTAATTTTTTAAAATGTTTTTTAGTACTGTTTCGATTTTTTGCCAAACTCGAGTATCTGCTGGAAGATAGTCGTTCATCCCACGAACAGCCTGAATATTTTTTGCCACATTATATCTCTATTGTTTTTAGAATCGAAGAGATGAAATTATAAAATTTAAAGATCATTGAATTCGATAGATCAATAATAACATTATTATTCTCTATACACAAAATAATTGGAGTGACGTATAAAAAGAACGATTATATAGATAACATCATAATAAAATATATAATATCAATGCTAATGCAATATTATTATATTGGTATTTACAATACACATTATCTAAGATAACTTTTGATCATTTATTCAGAGACTTTCATGAAGAGAATTATTTTATATTTTTCATAAAAATAATAAAATTTTACAATAATATAATCAGTCAAAAAAATATTTTAACAAAGTATCTCTTTGTTTCTTAACAATTAAGAATATTTACCAATTATAAAGCAATAATACACAATATTTTTACATCTCTATTTATTTTCTGAGCATTATCTACTTACCTAAGACTATTTAATCAAAATACCATATATAAATATTTAAATATTCTTAAAAACACATGTTGTAAAATAGCTCAATCTTCTAGGAAGAATATTAAAAAAATCTAGTTAATAAAATTGATTTTAGTATGTGTCTACATGTCAACATAACTTGTGTAATTTGTAATTCAATAAACAGAAAGAACATAAATACAATGCCTAAACAGTTATAATGCAGATAACAAATTTCAGCATAATACACAGCATCTTTGTAACAACTCAAGATTTACCATATAAAATATGAAGTTAAGACTAAAATCTTCACAAAAAAAGCAATAGCAGACTAACAATTTTCAGTTTGAATAAAATGACTAGAAATCGTATAACATGCATTTAGCAATATTGATAATATAATTAATATATTGTCAGAAAATATATTTTAGATACTATGTGCACTCCTTAAAAAGAGTAAAACATTAATTAAATCTATAATTTAATATGATTTTAAACGTTAAATCCTCTCATATAAATAAAGATAACGACAAATATCACTAAATATAGTAGAAGTATCGGTAGTATTTAAATATTAAATATTAATATATGACACTAATATTTATTCTTTTATAATTACGAAACACACAATACTGACTAAACTTTTACAGCCAATATATACACCCATTGCTATCATACGTCTTTTATTAAAAATTAGTAACTTTTAAGTTTATAATGTTTAAAATATATTACTTTACTTTTTATAACATATACCATAATATTATTATGAAATTTATCATTAAATTATTTCCAGAAATTACAATTAAAAGCCAAACTGTTAGGATTCATTTCATTAAAATTCTTGCAAGTAATATCCGTCATATTCTCTCAGTACTTCATCAAGATATCGTGGTTGTCCGTCATTGGGATAAAATTACAGTTCGTGTTAAAGAAAAAATCAAACACAACGAAATTTGTGACAGATTATCTTGTATACCAGGCATACATCATATTCTCGAAGTAGAAGAAACATCATTTACTAGTTTGCATCATATTTATGAAATAGTACATCAATCTTATATTCATTCCTTAGAAAATAAAACCTTCTGTGTACGTGTAAAGCGTAGAGGTAAACATACTTTTACCTCGAGTGAAGCAGAATGTTACATTGGTGGTAAACTAAACCAAGCAATTTTATCTTCAAAGGTAAATTTAACAAATCCAGATATTACAGTAAATTTAAAGATTGAAAATAAAAACTTAATTCTTGTTAAAGCTCGATATGAAGGCATTAAAGGATTTCCAATTGGCACTCAAGAAGATGTATTATCACTTATTTCTGGTGGTTTTGATTCAGGGGTTTCTAGTTATATGTTGATGCGTCGCGGTTGTCGTGTTCACTATTGTTTTTTTAATCTAGGTGGTGAAGCGCATGAAATTGGCGTTAAGAAAATCGCGTACTATCTGTGGAACCGCTTTAGTAGCTCACATAAAGTACACTTTGTTACTATTAATTTTGAGCCTGTTATCGGTGAGATCCTTGCTAAAATTGACGATAGTCAAATGGGGATCGTATTAAAAAGAATGATGGTTCGTGCAGCATCTAAAGTAGCGAAACATTATGGCATTCAAGCGATTGTTACCGGCGAAGCATTAGGGCAAGTTTCAAGCCAAACGCTAACGAATTTAAATTTAATCAATAATGCATACGATATACTAGTATTACGACCTCTGATTTCACATGATAAAGAACATATTATTAAATTAGCTCGACAAATTGGGACAGAACACTTCGCTAAAATCATACCGGAATACTGTGGCGTTATTTCAAAAAATCCAACAGTGAAATCAAGTAAAGCTAAAATTGAAAAAGCAGAAGCGAATTTTAATTTTAGTATTTTAGATGAAGTCATTACACAATCTAAACATATTAATGTTCACCGAATAATTCAAGAAAGTCGTAACAAAGTTATTGAAATTAAAATGGTTAAAAAGTGCTTGACTAAAAATGAAATTATTCTTGATATTCGTTCACCCAATGATCATGAAACTAAACCATTATTAATTGATGGTGTTGAAATAAAATATATTCCGTTTTATCAGTTGAGTACCAAATTTCATAAGTTACCAAAAGAGAAAACATATCTGTTATACTGTGATCGTGGTGTCATGAGTCATTTACAAGCCCTCTCTTTACAAGAGCAAGGTTTTAGTAACGTCAAAGTGTATCGCCCATAATATTATTGTATTCTTATGATCCTGAAAACAAGATTCCCTATATTTGAAGTATATATAGTACGATGACTTAACTCATCAAAATATAAGCCTATTTAAATTTTTTAAACATATTTGTGATATTTCTTATGAGAATATTCAAAACCTATAGCTTGAATTAATTGAAACATCTTTTAACAAAATACGCATTTCTTCTGAAAAAAGAAGAAAACAACATATCGCAGAAGTCAATATTGATGAGATATTTTATTCGCTTCTAAAATACTTTTACATGTTTTGAGAGTTAGCATACTCTAGAATAATTCTCTTAGAAAAGTATTATGTATAGCTACTAGAGATATAAATAGTACCCAATAAAGACAGTATTACAAATATAGTTCTAAAGCTTATATCAACAACAGTTAACAAAACCGGACAACTATCATGATCTTTGTATTAAAAATACAAATCATACGAATAACATTGGCAAAGCTATCATTTTTTATAAAAATTTTTGACCACTTAATCTATTTTATAGATATAAAATAAATAACTTTTCGTATGTAAAAATTTATTAACAGGTAAAATAGTTATATTAATACAATATTTTTTAATATGGATCTTATTATCCACTTAATACAAATATGTAACGTTGAACATATCTTGATTTATTTAGGAACAGTTGCAAATATAGCAAAACAGCACAAAATCTTTAAATAAACACTTTCCGATAATTCAAACTAATTTGTATGATATTTTTATTAAATAAAATACTCACTAGAATTTAAAAAAATAGAACATACTCAGTTATTTTATTCTTATTATTTTAAATATTTTTTAAAAAATAATATTATAAACATTAAAAATAGCAAAAACTAAACTGACTTTATATAGAGTAATTAATATTTATGTTTCGATTTGATTAGCTTCGGTATAATTATTTTGATCTAAGATCATTACTTTTGCACGAATCTTTGCTTCAAGCTGATCAATAATGTTATTATTATCTATACGTTCTTTTTGACGCATACCATCTTCATAAAAACTACTTTTATTTCTTGCGCCAGCAACACCTAATGTGGAAACTTTCGCTTCACCGAGTCCATTTACTACACAACCGATAATCGAGACATCCATTGGCATAATAATATCTTCTAAGCGTTTTTCTAATGCATGCACTGTACTAATGACATCAAACTCTTGACGTGAACAAGTAGGGCACGCAATAAAATTAATCCCACGAGAACGAATATGTAATGACTTGAGAATATCAAATCCAACTTTGACATCTTCAACGGGATCTGCGGCCAATGAAACACGTAGTGTATCACCAATACCTTCAGACAATAATATACCAAGACCGATTGCTGATTTAACCGAACCTGAACGTACTCCACCTGCCTCAGTAATACCAAGGTGTAACGGTTGATCAATTTTCTTTGAAAGTAACCGATAAGAATCTACGGCAAGTAAAACATTAGAAGATTTAACACTCACTTTAAAAGAATTAAAATTTAATTTATCTAAAATATTAACATGACGCATCGCAGATTCAACTAGTGCTGCAGGTGTAGGTTTACCGTACTTTTCTTGAATATCTTTTTCTAATGAACCACTATTAACACCAATACGGATTGGAATATTGTAATACTTTGCACAATCAACTACTTGGCGAACACGCTCTTTACTACCAATATTACCCGGGTTAATACGTAAACAATTAACTCCATATTTAGCTACTTTCAGTGCGATACGGTAATCAAAATGAATATCCGCTACTAAAGGCACATCAACTTGTTGTTTGATAAGTTTAAAAGCTTCAGCTGCATCCATTGATGGAATTGAAATACGGACAATATCAACACCAAGACGCTCTAATAATTTTATTTGACGAACTGTAGCATCAATATCAGTGGTGCAAGTATTGGTCATCGATTGAACAGAAATCGGTGCCGTACCGCCGATAGGCACGCTACCTACATGAATTTGGGTAGATTTACGTCTTTTTATAAAGGATACTTTATACATTTTAATTCAATTCTCTAGATATCTCTATCTTTTTTTAAAAAATTATTATGTAATTATATTTCTCACACTTCGATTTAAGTATAGCATATTATAAATTAGAACTTTGACATCTATTTACTTAAATCGTATTACTACAAAGATATCATTTCATACCTATTCAAGTATAAGCTATATTATTTTAAGTATACACCTAGACGTTTAAACCGTAAACTACAATAATATTAATTATAATAAAAAAACAAAAGTATATTTTATATTTTTCTGTTATTGATGCATGACTCAATTTCATATTAATATACAACTCAAAAATATTTAAGACACATAAGAATGTACTTTAAATTTTAATTTATCTCTATAATTATTAATATTACTCAATCCTTTTATTTTTATAACATACTTCAGACAATATTCACATGAAAATTTTTTATAAAAATATATGAAGATGATAGATAATCATCTTAATTATTTTCATTTAATTAAATATGATTCATCATCATAATATATATTAGTAAACATATTAAGCAATAAAAATTTTAAACTGCAGTGTGATGCATTAATCTATGATTTCATTTCTGTCACTAAAAAGAAATATACTAAATTGTTATTTAATAATTAGATAAAGATTGATAATTTTAGATACCACACTATTTACTGAAGTAATAAATTGTTTTACTTGATTTTTACTTATATCTTATTACAAGTGAATGAAGTTATTTTATGGATGATGCTAACTTATTTATTTCTTATAATTAATGATTTTATTGCTACTAAACACTTATCATTGCAATTAAAATAACAATCATTATTTATATTCATTTTATTAATTCATAATCACATTTTGTATTCTTTTTTAAGAAAATCATTTTACATAAAACTATTAAAGTTTTTCTGCAACATAAGTTTATCATCAAAATTTAATACATTTTCAGAAAACATCAACAAGACAAGTATAATAAACACATAAAAATATATAAAAAGAAATTTAACACTTTATAGCATCAAATGTTATTATTCTTTTTACTATATGTACTGAAAATAAAAATATCTTGTCAGATTTTTTGAATTATGTTCATAAACATCTCGAGTTTAAAATGATACTATGTGCTAATTAATATAATATAAATCTCATTTTGAGTTTTGTTTGTAATTTTACTCACTGAATAATTTCATTAATATAATTCACGATAAAAATTTTAGGTTAATAAAATATTATGACTTATTCGTGAAATAATTCAAAATACTAATTAAAATAATTTTATCAATAAAATTATATGTTAAATTGTGTTTAATTAGATAAGGTTCCCATCCATATGTTTTGTTATTATTCGCTTCGTTCTATCAATTACTGTACCTACAAGCTGTCCACAAGCCGCATCAATATCGTTTCCACGCGTTTTACGAATCATCGTAGTAAACCCATAATCCATCAACACCTTAGAAAAACGGTTAATACGATTATGTGAACTACAGATATAAGATGCGCTAGGAAATGAATTCCATGGAATTAAATTAATTTTACTCGGTGTATCTTTTAAACAATTAGCTAATTGATGAGCTTGTTCAATGCTATCATTGATATGATCAAGCATTACATATTCAATACTAACACGTCCACCGTTAGCATTTGATTTAGACAAATAACGCCTTACGCTGCTAAGTAAACTTTCAATATTGTATTTTTTATTAATTGGAACAATATTGTCACGTATATCATTTGTTGGTGCATGTAATGAAATAGCTAACGCCACATCAATCATATCAGCTAATTTATCTAATGCAGGTACAACACCTGAGGTTGATAAAGTAACTCTGCGCTTAGACAACCTAAAACCAAAATTATCCATCATTATTTCCATAGCTGGAATAATGTTATTTAAGTTCAATAATGGCTCACCCATACCCATCATTACAATATTAGTAATAGAACGATAACAACTGGATTTCAAAGAATCAATAATTTTTGCTGCACGCCAAACTTGTCCAATAATTTCAGATACACGTAAGTTACGGTTAAAACCTTGTTGTGCTGTAGAACAAAATCTACATTCTAACGCACACCCTACTTGAGAAGAAACACACAGAGTAGCGCGGTTATTTTCTGGAATATACACCATTTCAACCGCCTGATTTCCAACATTTATTGACCATTTAATAGTTCCATCAATAGATTTTTTTTCTTCAATAACTTCTGGTGCGCGGATTTCAGCAACCAATTGTAATTTCTTTTTCAGTGCTTTATTAATGTTTGTCATTTTATCAAAATCGTCATAATAGTAGTGATAAATCCATTGCATGACTTGATCAGCTCTAAATGGATTTTCTCCTATTTGTATAAAAAATTTACGCATCTTTTGATAATCTAAATCTAACAGGTTGATTTTATGTGTCTGTTTTAGTGGCGCGACACAAAGAGCGTGGGAAAATTTACACTCTGCATTTGTAGTTATATTGAACATTGTAAATTACCTTGTTATTACACTATCAGCGTGCACTACTAATAGTAGCACTACGGTATATAAACTTTTTAGATTCTTTCAATATAAATTTGACATAATAATTTTGTGGATATACTCTTAAAAGATTTTAGTACATAGGATAAAATAACTATGAATAATTTTACAAAGTAAAAAATACAGAATCTAAGAATTTTTAAATAAAATACTCATTTATTATATTAATTAAATTAAAAGTTTCTAATGAGAGCAAGGCATACAAAAGCACGCTTATCACCTGAATTATGTTATTATTAATTAGTGAGCTAAAATCTAGCACTGAACTCCTAGACAGAAATTAAATTATTTTTAAGTATATGCTGATTAACTTTAAATCTCTCGTTATTACTGTATCCAGATTTTATCTTCAGTAAAATATACAATTTCATGCTTCTATAAATTTTATACTATAGACTATTTTTCCAGTAAAATAATTTCTTTAGTCAGCATCTAAAGTAGCTATTAACATGTTATTTAAGTTGATTTAATTTTATTAAATAAAATAATATTAGATGGCAATATTTTATAATTATTCACTCAATCTCACTTTTAAAATGAATAACAAGAAAAGTTAGTGTTTCAAAAAGAATCTCGTATAAATTCTAATTTTCTTGACTTCATTTCCTTTAATCAAAATGCTATATTGAACCATATAACAAACCTCTTAAAATTCATTCAATTCAGCATTTTTATACATAATAGTAAAATAACAAATACTCAATTTATACACTAAATTTAAATATTTTCATACCTATAAGAATTATTTCATATTCTATAATATTTTTACTAATTGAATATATATTAAATAATATAGCGACTGAGGATTGTCTGAAAATATATGTAAATTTCATTTTGTTTTTCAATGAAAAAACCAGCATATAATATATATTATCGAAATATATTACCTATGTAACTATCAAAATCTAATAGAGGACGTATGCATTCAGTGACTGTTATTAAGGATGCAGTCATCTAATTCTCCTTTCTCTTTATGAGATCACGCATGTTAATTTTAAATACACAAGTAAAGATACAGTATTATGAATACAAAACATGCATTTCATCCTAAAAAAATATTGCTCATATTATGATATTTCTAAAAATAGATATGCCCATTCTTAAAACTATGTTTTATAAATATATCATTAGAAAAGTCGTGTTAATATTTCGACTACTTTCACGTTTAATCTCATAAACTAAATATTAATACACTACTGCAGTAGTGTGATTCTATTTATAATAACTTCTATTCTAAATAGTTTAACGTGATTATATAAAATACTTTTTTAGGAAAATAATTAAAAATACATCTTTCATTCTCAAATATCTTTCAAAAGACATCACAATATACACAAGAAATCATACAGATTGATATCTTAAGATAGAAGATTTCAGTTGATCAAAAAAAGTTTATTCAATATTTCTCAACTGACGTGTGTAACTACGATAGGTTTTGATTGTAATAACCAGATAAATAACAATCATAGTTAAAAAACTCTAAATATATTTCTGAAGTTCTCTAGAAACATAATAATAAATTTGACATTATGAGCATTACTACTTTTTATATATTAGTTATTTAAAATACATATCGAACTTAATATTTTATATCAAATATTTTATAAAATGGATGAATGTCATGAATTCAGTAACACCTTTAATAAAAAATAATTCATTTATTATTGCGAAATTTGGTGGTACCAGCGTTGATACTTATGAATCAATGAATAAAAGTGCCAGCCTTATTTTTTCAAATCGTTACGTCCGTCTAGTAGTTCTATCAGCCTCTGCGGGCATTACTAATTTATTGACTGAACTTGCTCAAGGCTGTGATATGAATAAAATTCATACACTACTACAACAAGTACAAGATATTCAATATGCTATTATTAATAAAATACAATTTTCAAAAATTATTCGCAAGAAAATAAATTGTTTATTAACTAATATCGCACATTTAGCAAATGCTGCATCACTTTCTACTTCTGATGCTTTAACAGATGAAATAATCAGCCACGGTGAATTAATGTCAACGTTACTGTTCGTCGAAGTGCTACGTCAATACGGAGTCCATGCAAAATGGTTTGATGTACGTCATGTAATGAAGACTAACGCAACTTTTGGATATGCCGAACCAGACTTGCTACAATTAAAAGAGTCTGCTCAGCTACGATTAAAACCTTATTTGAAAAATACTTTGGTAATAACACAAGGTTTTATTGGACAAGATAATAAAAATCGTACAACCACACTTGGTCGTGGTAGTAGTGATTACACCGCAGCACTCCTAGCGGAAGTGCTTGATATATCACGTGTTGATATCTGGACAGACGTACCAGGTATTTATACGACAGATCCTCGGATTGTTTCAACAGCTAAACGTATCAACGAAATTACTTTCGATGAAGCTACAGAAATGGCTACATTTGGTGCAAATATTCTTCACCCTGATACATTACTGCCAGCAGTACGTTCGGGCATTCCTGTCTTTGTTAGATCTAGCAAGCAACCTGAATTAGGAGGTACATTAGTTTGTTCTAGAACTGTTCATTCAACAAAATTTAGTGCATTAGCTTTACGTCGCAAGCAAATACTTTTGACTTTTCATAACTTAAAAATACTACACGCTCATGATTATTTAACTAAAGTATTTACAACTTTATTGCATCATAATATTTCTATTTCTCTAATAACTACATCAGAGTTTAGTATTGCACTCGCATTAGATACAACCGGATTAAAAGGTATTAATGAAAACTTATTAACAAATATGCTAATTACTGAATTATCAGCTTTTTGCCGCGTTGAAGTAGAAGAAAATCTAGCCTTAGTCACTATTATCGGTAATGAATTATCAAAGACGAATGGATTAGGTAAAATAATCTTTAGCGCCTTAGAATCGTTCAAAATCAGAATGATTAGTTACGGTGCTAGCAGCCATAATATTTGTCTACTAGTGCCAGGATATAACGCCGAAGAAATCATACGCACACTGCACTTAAATTTATTTGAATAATCCGTAATACTTTCTTTTCTTCATCAAAAAATAAATCAATGATCGCCTTTTAAAAGAATCTAAGATACACTCATACTATTTTACAAAAAAACGATAATATAAAGCACGTCCTAGTCTTTTGATGAATAGGATTAACTAAATGACTATAGCTGCAAGTAAGTATCGTATGATATCAATAAACAATCTATACTCTAGCAAATATAATAACCTATAGATTATCTTTTTTTACATGTAATTATTACTATATGATATTCAAAATCATAAAACATATTCTATATAACACCATGAATTAAAAAAATATTTTAACAAATCATATCCTTTTCTTCTTATAAATAAATATTTTTCACCTCATTCAGTATACAGTTCGATACAATATATTGTGTATTTTTAGATAGTATTGTAAGATTTATTAAAATACAGAAATGCTAGGTACATATTTTATATAGCATTCAAATAAAAAATTCAAAAAACTATTTTAGTATAAATGCATATTACAATAAATAATCGCTAATACAACTAAAAATCTTTACAATATTCACTGTATTTGAAATAGCTATCTTTGCTTTTACAAAGCAACTCTTATTTTATATTAATAAGTAATAATATTAAATTTATTTTTAGAGTATCTAATCAAATTTTTACATGTTTCCCAAAAATAACTAAAAAAAATAATTCGATAAAAGTTAATTTATGTTTTGATCAATCTTACTAAAATCAAAATTTTCTTTTAAGATAAAAAGTTTATATTTACTATCGTCAATTAAAAAATGAAATAGCTTCAAAATCTTAAAAATAAAACTACTATCTATAACTAGATCTCAGATTAATGAACTATTGTCAATAATCGATATTGAACATCAATGTACTTATAAACTCCTAAAATCTAAAAATTACACTTAATACTATTATACATTATTGAGCTTAATTGTGTCACTTCCTGACGCATCTTCACAACGAAGATATGAATAAAAAGATAAAATAATGATATATTTCTTTAATTACATTCAAAACTGATATGAGATAATGTTGCATGGAATCTTCATATTTAAAATCATTTTATTACACAAGGCTTGAGATAACAAAAAACGTAATAAGGTTAACAACCAATATCAGATTTTAGCTAGACATTATATCTCAATTAATATTAGTACTTTTACGTAAAGTACAGAAATCCTTAAAAATACATTTCATCAAATAAAATCACAAAAGAAATTGTATAACATTTCTTATTTTACATTAAATGCTCACACTGCTCACTTAGAAACTGGTATCTTGTAAACTATTAAATAGAGCTTGCATAAAGTTTCATTATCAATATCTTGATCATGTCTTCATTGATTCTGCATATAAACTTCAAAAGATCTGAAATTATTACACACAAAGCAATACAATACTTAATAATCTTACGAATATACCTTTTCTTACTATCAGTAGAATAAAATATTGCAAAACGCTTTACTATAATAACAGTATAAATTTTACTCACAAAAATCAAGATTTCTTCGAATTATATTCTACTACAATCACCAGAAATATATAAAATGTAGCCTCCTACTTGATTGTCTAACTAATATTGCAAAGTGTTGTAATGTTGAATGTTACCATAAGACCTTACTTAATTTGTATATAAAATTTAATAATACAATAGGCGTGATCTTTTAGATAAAATAAAACATAATTACTATAGACATCTTTTATAATGTGATAACAACGCTACTTTACAAAAATTGCATAAACTAAATAAATGCATAAAGAGTAAATTATATATTTTGCATATCATAGAAAAAATTAACGTGTATCTTATAATAATTTATTATAACTCACTGAGGCTAAAATATTATTAAATTTATTTATTTCTACAACTATCAGTGCTTATTAACTGATAAGTAGCTACGTGTATTGCAAAATCGCAAGATCCATGACGCATAAGTGCATAAATCTTATATGTACGTAAGAAATGTATTGTAAATTGATAAACTAAATTACTACACGACTAAAAAAGTAGGCGTATTATTAATGTTCTAAGATATCTTATCTCAAAACATTGATCATATTTAAAAAAACTAGAATTTGCATTCTAGCAGATTAATAATGATAAAAACATATAAAATATTAGACGTTATTTGCTGAGTTAGATAAAGAATTTATTGTAAACGAAAATGAAATAATATCGAAATTACTCTTGAAGTGTAGTCATTAATTAATTTTTAACTTAATAAGTAAGATTGCTTATCTATATCATTAAACTTGAAATTAATATTAATTATAGCATAAAATTTTCTTCATGTTTTAAAAATAATCAAAAACAAGAATTTTATAATTTACTTATCATTTTTCTTAGGGAAAAAATGAATGCCACTATTACTTCTACCTCTCTTCAAGGCAGATTAAAATAAAAAGAACAATTGTAATTTAGATAGTTTATTTCCTTAAAATTAAAATATTAGATTTAATTAAGCAATGTTTCATTAAATAATTGAACAGTTATTTTAGTGTGTTAAAAGATTTTAATTTTATCTTAAAGTAGATCTAAAAAAGATAATTTTAATTTAATTCGTAAAATTATTCCAAGTATATATACTAAAATTAACAAAATCTATCAATAATTTTCTACATATCGGTACAACAGACAATCACAAACTATAGACTAATATTATAATTAAAATAAGAGCACATTTAGATAATTTCTCAGTTCTTATGGTAAAAATCTATTAAAAATTAAACAAACACTCTAAAGGTAATTGAATTTAATAATTGACAGTTATAAAATAACACTGTATTTATTTGAACAAATATCATCTTTTAAAACACTTTAATAAACTTAAAATATTTATTACCAAAAATAAGAGATATAAATTTATAACATAATTTAAAAAATAATTACTATATCATTCACTATATCATCTTTTTATTAGACATGATAATAATTCTGAGTGCAATATTACACCTGAATAAAGATTTATTACTCAATTAAGTTACAATACTTGTTTTACCTAAAAAATAAAACACACTTATTTCTTAGTAATCAATATATAAAAGTATTCTATACACTACTATTTATCCTAAAAAACGGTTGCAATTTTATTAATACCAAATGATTTTCTCAGTAAAATATTGTATATGACTCTTGAAAACTTTTAAAAGAAAAATATTAAAACAATGCTAAACCTATTGAATGGGATATTAAATATAGTCAAAAAGATCTTTTTTCCTCACTTATTATTAAATCTTGTCAATATTATTTTTGTGACTTTTGATGTATAAATCATGAAGAATAAGCAACAATATTTTTAAAAAGTTATAATGTAGTTACAAACGTTGTCATTAATAAATAAATAAAAACAAACACTTAAGTTTTCTCTATATAATTACAATAGAAATGAGCAATATCATATACAGAACAAGTGACTCAATACTTATTCTAGCCTCGATAAAAATCATTGATATCTAAATCTTAATCACTGTATTAGCAAATAAAAATGACATAAATCAAATATTACGAATCGTGTATATCACATAATTGAATTAATTAATAAAATTATTTTTAAGTATTCAATGATTGAAAATAGACTACATAAGCTGAAATATTGTTATATATAATAATAGCAATAAATATTTCAATGCCTATGTAGTTTATCTATCTATCATTGTTTATCTTTCAATTATGCATAAAATACTGAATGGAATCTATTCTAGATGAGAATATTTTTGATATAAAAACTTCCATAACATTGTCTTTTTATTTGTGTAATACAGTTGCTTTTAAATTAAATAACTGTCTCAAAAATTATTTTTTTATTTTACATCATTTAAATACCTCTAAGAGGTATATTCTAATCTTAGATCATAAAAAGTTTTTTTATAATAATTCATTATCTCTTTGTTAATGATATAATTATCAAATCTATTTATAATTCTTGATATATCAAACCAAGATTATTTTCACTTGTCAAGTTTATATATTTCTTAGGTGAGTAAGTACAACAAAGGTTGTTATACTTATAGTACACCAGTCAGTCATCCTAGTTAATTTTTTTAAAAAAATGTAGCATCCAGTCAAAAAATAATACTAATAATTATCGACTCACTAAAATAAGACAACAAGAAAAGAGTTAATATTGATTTTTGAATTGACGTAACATAATAAACACTGTCTTAGGAGATGTGTTGAGTGAATTGATCTTTAATTTTTTTTTCAGAATACGATTATTACACTGTAAGAATAGATTAATTTTTCGTTCTATTTTAAGTGTCGATGGCACTGTGGGTTGATTTTTACTACGTTTAATTGAAACTTCATTCAAATATTGACAAATAGTTATATTTTCAGGCCAAATATAATGTGCAAAGTTAAGATTTGATTGCGTATACTCATGCGCACAACAAATTAATGTGTTATCAGGAAGAGCAGAGATTTTTTGAATAGAATAATACATTTGCTCCGGTGTTCCCTCAAATATTCGTCCACAACCCCCAGAAAATAATGTATCACCACAAAATAAATAAGGAGATCGATAAAAACCAACATGACCTAGAGTATGACCGGGTAATCCTATGATATCAAAATAAAAATTTTCTATTTTAACACCATCGCCATCCTCTACTATCTGTGTAGCACCTTTAGTTCGCGTTTCTTCAGGCCCAAATATAGGTAAGTTTCTAAACACACTTAAAATACCCATAACACCACCGGTATGATCATTATGATGATGAGTGAGTAAAATAGCTTTAGGAATAAACTTTTTTTGTATAATAATTTTTAAAATCAGTTCTGATTCCGTAGGATCAATAATGACACATTGTCGATAATTATTAGATATAAGCCAAATATAGTTATCATTTAATACAGGTATTCGTATTAAATCCATGCTCACCTCTACACTTTTATTCAATCTAGTTGAATAAAACTAATATTTATTTATAATAAAAACTTCATATCCTTATAAATTAGTCTATATTAATTTTAAAGAACAATATTGTTAACCTTATTAAATATTTTTTGACCTTAATGGTTAACATTCTGATTTCCAATGAATTAAGGTTAAACATATGAATACTGAACAATCAATAGATAAGTATATGACACTGTATTAAGTTTATATAAAAAATGTAACATCTGAAATATTGACATACAATAATAATCTTATGAAGTTTTTCATAAAATTACACCGGTATTAATTTAAAATAACTGATTCATTATTACTAATTTTAATCTATAAAACCTATAACATTTTAAAAAACTCTCTCGTCCTTTAGAAAAAACAACTCTATTGAAATCATCTTTGTATTTATAAAAATATTTAATTAAATTTATTTAGTTAAATATATAATACTCTACTATCGAAATGATCAGTTTATTATACGAGTATTAATTACCATGTAAAAATCTTTATGAATTAAATTTAATTCAAATTTAAGTTTCCTGATAACCAAGATCTTTTTTAGTAGGAAATTCAGCAGCTTGATGAGCTAGTGTATCACATTTTGTATTCTCAGAGTGCCCTGTGTGACCTTTTACCCAACGCCAATCAATAGAATGAGAAGTAATGACTTCATCAAGACGTTTCCAAAGATCTACATTAATAACAAGAGATTTGTCCGACTTACGCCACTGTTTTTGTTTCCATTTATGGATCCATTTGGTAATTCCTTGGCAGACATATTGACTATCAGTAGTTAATATAATATCACATGGTCTTTTTAATGATTCTAGTGCAATAATCGTTGCAAGAAGCTCCATTCGATTATTTGTTGTCAAAAAAAAACCATTACTAAGTATTTTTTCATGATGTTTGTAACGAATAAGGATACCGTAACCACCTGCTCCAGGATTTCCTAAACAAGAACCATCAGTAAATATTTCCACTTGCTTTCTCATTTCTGTTAAACTCTATTGTATTCATTTATATCTAGTGTGACACAAAATCTATGATGAGTACTATGATAAAAAAACAAATTGTCCTTGATACTGAAACTACCGGTATAAATAAACTAGACGTCCATTATGAAGGACATAATATTATTGAAATTGGTGCTGTTGAAATAATTAACCGTAAACTCACTGGTCAAAATTTCCATGTTTATCTTAAACCTGATCGTCCAGTCGATGCTGAGGCATTTAAAATTCATGGTATTAGTGATAAATTTTTACAAGACAAGCCTACATTTTCTGATATTGCTGATAAGTTTATTGAGTTTATTCATGGAACTGAGTTAATCATCCATAATGCACCATTTGATATTGGTTTTATCGATTATGAATTACGAAAACTTCATAGAAATATTCTGCCAATAGCTAAGTTTTGTCAAATTACGGATAGCTTGGTAATGGCTCGGCAGCTTTTCCCAGGAAAAAGAAATAACTTAGATGCCTTATGTGACCGCTATCTAATTGATCACACAAAACGAACTTTACATAGCGCTTTATTCGATGCCGAACTATTATCCGCTGTATACTTGGCTATGACAGGAGGACAGACATCCTTAGCTTTTTCTAAACATGATAGTTCTTTAAATCAGAATTTTTTTGAAGAAGTAAAATTTATAGAACGCCCAAGCAATGGTCTTAAAGTGATTTACACAACTGATCAGGAATTGGCAGATCATGAAGAGAAACTTGATACTATTAATCAAAAAAATGGTAAGAGATGTCTTTGGCGACAGTATTCAAGGACAAAAATATAATATAGTAGTATTTTTCGATTTAAACTAAAGACTGTTCAACTTCGCGATTTTATAAGAAAAGAATTGACTATCTCTGCAAGAGATTATACTATAAATTTCTCTGAAAGAAAATATTCGGAGCGGTAGTTCAGTTGGTTAGAATACCTGCCTGTCACGCAGGGGGTCGCGGGTTCGAGTCCCGTCCGTTCCGCCACATTGTCACTTAATACTATGTATCTTCTTAAAAGAAGTTATTACAATAACTTTCACGATCTTTATCGTTTAAAATCTGATAATATTTCTCACAAGATCATACATGTTCGACAACTTAGTACATGTAAGCGTTCATAAAACTATAGATGGTATTGCGTTCTACACTCTCACCGATGATGTTCAATACAACATATTATCTTAAAAGTTCACTTTGATTTCTGCTATCTTCTAACAAATTCTTCATATATTATAATAATACTTTTTAAAATGAATCATCATCTAGGATATGTCATTATTTATAAAATGACGCTTTGTGAAAATAGTGTATTAAAATAAATCTTACATAGGCACTGCTCTCTCATGTGATACTCAAAACTTTTTATTACATCATCAACTATTTATAAGCTATATCCTTATTTAGTAATATATTTCGTATCAATGATTAAAAAATAAAGTATGATGTATACTAATACAGATTTTACACTATTTTTTAACTCTTTAATCTAACAGACTATAAACAGGATTTTAAACGTATGTTCAAAAGTTTACAATCAAAATGCACGAGTATACTCTAATTTTAAAAATCACTGAGGAGCATATATCAACCAATAAAAATAATACAATGAGATATGTCTCAATACAATCCACACTTCATAAACATGAGCTTTTAATATGTGAAAATTTTATACTTTTGAGTAAAAAATTATTTTTTAAAAAAACACTATACTCACTGCTCTATGAATTATCTCATTACAATTATACAATTAAAACAATTACGTTTGAAGAATGATAAGTATCTTTTTATTGTAAAATATCATGATTATTATTAATCAATATCAATCTTAAAACTATCTTCACAACTATTGTTTCTTATGCTATTATCACTTTGATAATATATGCAATAAATATGCTGTCCATCCTTATAATATGATGCAGAAATACTAAGTTAGTCTAGTATGAAACCTTATTAAGGTCTGCTCTTAAAGCATATTGATTTTCCACATAAATCAATATAAAATAACTAAAAATCTAATACTATAAACAACATTATTAAAAATAAACTATGCAGTTTATTTCTTACGATACCACTAAATAGTAAGTAAAAGTTATCATCTCTGCATTACTATCAACGATAAAAAGAAAATTATATCGATATATAAAGCAGCTAAAAGTAATTATAACATGATGCATATATCTAAATAAAAATAAGATATTATCGATCTTTCTTAGATAAACCGCATTATACAAGAATATATCCTTACAATCTAACAGATGAAAATAATATCATCATTATTTTTGAAGCATTTTCAAAAGACTATATTGTATTACATAATCTACGCATTAGTTAAATATATTTAACCTGTGTGAGATTAGATTCCTCAATCTACTTCTTTTATCACACTACTATGATCTACTTAATAAAACCACTGAAAATAAGATAATATATTATTAATTCAGTAGAAATTTTATAATCTTAATTACTCAAATACATTATTTTTAACACGATTCGCACGACGACGGTCATGCTCAGTCAGATAACGTTTGCGCAGACGGATTGACCGGGGAGTCACTTCAACTAACTCATCATCATCAATAAACTCAAGAGCTTGTTCCAGAGTGATTTTAACTGGTGGTGATAGAGTTGTTGCCTCGTCAGTACCTGATGCACGCATATTCGTCAGCTTCTTACCCGTTAAGCAGTTCACTGTCAAATCATTTGAGCGTGAGTGTATACCAATCACTTGACCTTCGTAAACTTCCGCTCCATGCCCTAAAAATAGTTTACCACGATCTTGCAGTGCGTACAATGCATAAGCTACTGCTTTACCTTGACGATTTGAGATTAAAACACCATTTTTACGACCACCAATGTCACCTGAACGAACATTGTCATAATGACTGAATGTTGAATGCAATAAACCAGTACCTGAAGTAATTGTCAAAAAATCAGTACGAAATCCAATCAAACCACGACTAGGAATCAAATAGTTAAGACGTACACGACCTTTACCATCTGGCATCATGTCAAGCAAATCACTTTTACGCTCACCCAACGCTTTCATAACATCACCTTGATGATGTTCTTCAATATCTACAGTCACTTGCTCGAACGGTTCTTGTTTACGACCATTAACTTCACGAAAAATAACTTTTGGACGAGAAACTGCTAATTCAAAACCTTCACGACGCATATTTTCAATCAAGATAGATAAGTGCAACTCACCACGACCAGAAACACGAAATGAATCTGGATCTTGAGTTTCTTCGACACGCAGTGCTACATTATGAACTTGCTCTTTGTTGAGACGATCAAGGATCTGACGCGAAGTAAGATATTTACCTTCGCGACCACAAAAAGGTGATGTGTTAACACAATAAAGCATACTAACTGTTGGCTCATCAACTGCTAGTACTGGAAGAGCTTCAACATTATCAATATTACAAATAGTATCAGAAATATTTAGTTCACCTAAACCAGTTAGTGCAACAATATTACCCGCTTCTGCTTGTTTAGAATCAATACGGTCTAACCCTAAATGAGTTAGAACTTTACCAATTTTACCATTACGAGTTTTACCTTCTTTATTAATCACCGTTACTTGTTGATTTGGCTTTACAATACCACGTTTAATACGACCAATCACAATAACACCTAAGTAGCGATTATAGTCTAATTGTGAAACTTGCATCTGAAAAAAACCTGTCAGATCCACTCTTGGTGACTCAACATATTTGACGATAGCTTCAAAAAGTGGAGTCATATCTTCAGCCATGTCGGTATATAAATTACCTGCAATACCTTTTAATGCAGATGTATAAACAATAGGAAAATCAAGTTGTTCATCTGTTGCCCCTAAGTTAACAAACAAATCAAATACTTGATCAAGTACCCAATCAGGACGTGCATCAGAGCGATCAATTTTATTGATTACAACGATAGGTTTTAATTTATTATCAAAAGCTTTCTGGGTAACAAAACGTGTTTGAGGCATAGGGCCATCAGTTGCATCAACTAGAAGTAAAACACAGTCAACCATTGACATCACGCGTTCAACCTCACCACTAAAATCAGCGTGACCCGGAGTATCTACAATATTAATATGATATCCATTCCATTGAATAGCAGTATTTTTAGCAAGTATAGTAATACCCCGCTCTTTCTCTAGGATATTAGAGTCCATAACACGCTCATCAATAGTTTCACGCGTACCGAACATGCCCGATTGCTGTAATAATTTCCCCACCAGTGTTGTCTTACCATGATCAACATGAGCAATGATGGCGATATTTCTTAAATTTTGAATTGCCAAGAATGTTTACCGTTTTATCGATAGGAAATAAATATAGTTTATCTATACGTAAATAGATAACGTAATTTCTTCATTAATTACGGTTATTTTATACAATTTTTTAAACAAGTGGAACAATTGTTACGCTCGTCACTTTATAAAAAATTACATATAAAATATTACGTAACGACAGTTAAATATGTCTAGAACACCTTCCTCACTTTTCTATATTGATACAGTAGAAAATAATAAATTAACATATGTAATATTCTCAAATAAAAAATAAACTTGTTTTTTTGAAAACATTTTTCAACTTTTTTGTTATTTAACTTTTTTATTATTTCGATAGTTTTAAATCAGAAACATACCATAAAACAGTATCATTAATAATGATAGCAGTTTTATTAATAAGGCTTTTTATTTTCTTGAAGTTATATGTTATTAAATTGTAAATATTTTAAAACTAATTTTATCCTAATTATCTGATTTATATTATAAAAAATAATCATTTTAATATATTTTTATCACTTTTGCACATATTAAAATTAATATTTCACATTTTTCAGTCTACTCAAATAATATCACCCCTACGAATAATCAGTTTTAAATAACGCACTAATATCTTTTAATTACTTACTTTAGATTTTTAATATTAATAAAACTTCACGTGAATTAAATGTGCACCAAACTATAATAATCCATAAATACATCATACACAATTTACAAAAAACATTAAGAATTCTTTATTATGATAAAAAGTACCTATAATACACAAAAGATTGAATCTATTCTTACTGTCTTTATACTAATCTATTCACCTGATTAATTAATGAAAATTAGAGGCAGTTTAAAAATCTGTATACATATCAGTATCTTTACACACACTAAAAACACATCTATATTTTTCACATAATATAACCATTATTTTAGTAAATGTAATAAAATGAAACATTTATAGATTTCAGTACATTTAATTGAAATCAACTAAAGTTTTTTCTTAAAGCTCTATTTAATATTTTCTATACAACATCGAATAATAAACTTTATATCCACAAACTAAGTACTGAAAATACCTATCATACTTTTCTCGATTCATAAATCTTTTCTATTCAGCTACTATATCTTCAAAGATATCAAGATTATAAGAGCATAGTAAAAAATATTAATTTTATTGCATTTTGCTATTTTAATAAAATCTTTAATATATAATATATTTATATGTAAATCTTTTATCCATATAAATATATTCACTTACAAATGTTTTGTAGATACTATGAATTTTGTACAGAATAAAAACCAGAAAATCATTTTTATCTGTGATAAATCACTTAATCATTACTGTAATGCAAATATAATATAACATCATTATTTACGGTGATGCGTTATTTGAATACAAGAAAATTTCGGCTACATCATAATATTTTAAGCAATATCTATATTCTTAATATTTTTTAATCAAGCATTACGAATTTGTATTAATATTTTAGCATTACTAAGTAACTCTCATTATCTATATATTTAACTCTATCTTCAGTAGGACGATTTCTATTTTTTGAAACGTCTCTTTTCAATGTTGCATTCATTAAAATACAAATGCTTTCGCTAATAAAAGTTCTAAAAATACATCTTATTACTAATTGTTTCTGAGACTATACTTAATTATCTAATAACATTGCTATTAACTGTACCTAATAATTTGTTAGAAAAAAGATAATACAGATTAATTGTTTCATTATTTGCACGAAAAGTAATGAAGAATCTCTAATTATTAAACTTACAATTATGTTAAAAACAAACTACAACAATCTAAATTTTAGATCTACAATAAAATAATTAATATATAGTTTAATTTGATTATTCTAATATTTTTATTAACTATCAGGAACTAAATTATTTATATTTAGCGTTGATTAAAAATGAATCACATTTTACTCAAGACATTTTTTTTGATCAAAGTCACTGCTTCATTCCAAGTAGCTATTAATATAGAGAATAAATAATAAATAAAATTTTTAGTACTATCATTGTTATTGAACTTACAAATATATATTGTTTATGTCTCATTCAATATTATCTGATATAATAAAATCACTCATAATATTCTCGCTTCAATTTTGTATTAAAAAAAATTCTTTAAAATTAAGCTATAATAAACATTTAACGCATGTCTCAAATATCCTTTTGGAAAATATATATCAATGTATTTGAAATTGCATAGTAATTTAGACATAAAGAAGCATCATAATCAACCAAAATAAATAAATACTGCTATTAAAGTAAATTAATTAGTTACTGATTTATAATAAGATACACTTCACATTAACCGTTATTATATATACATATATAAAGTTAACATTATTTCATTATAACTCATTCATTAAATAATTATACTACATCTTCACACTAATAAATAAAGAATTATAGATAATAAATGATTGGTACTTTATCTATAATCATTCTTGTTTAATCACCCAACAATACAACTTGGCTTATTACAATCTACTGCACCTATCATTCAGGACAAGAATAAGGTGAATATATTGATATTATGATAAAATTACTATAATATATATATTTATAGTAATTACGATCAGAAAATATTTCTAAAATACAAGCTTATTTTTTAGAATGAGAGACACCAGCCTAAGTGCTATAAGAGTTTTCTTATAAATATACTATATATTCATAATAATAATAATATTTTATATAAAAATAACTTATCATAATGATTTTTTAATAGATAGCTGAGATATTCGATATTTTACACCATACATTCCATGGTAATAACAGGGATCATTATAATAATGAAACTTAAGCTATCATTTTAAAGTTTCAATCTCACAGCTCTAGAAAGGAGCGTCTATCTTTTTTTGTAATTAACTGGAATCCATAAGCAGGTATTATCTTTAGCATTTTTAAAGTGATTTTAGGGTTAATAAAATTCTTATAAAACAATGCTACTCTCTACTAAAAGTACGTTTTACTCAACTAAAAAGTAATATTTTAATAGTATTATCTTTTTAAGATAAATATAAAAATCTGTTTTAATAACCGATTTTCTTGATAAAAAATCAACAAAATAATTTAAAATTATTCAATGTTATTTAACGGTTATGTCATTATTTATCATCATCATAGCAATGATAACAACAGACAAACTTAAAGAGTTTATTACATTTAAAAATCCCACTGAGTATAAATTGCCATATTCCTTAAATTTTTAAAAACACGTTAATTGTCATTATATAATAAATAAATAATTAACACTCGTTTAATCAATAGAAAGAAATCATATAAATATTCTTTCATAATTCTTTTATATTAATGATAAATTACCAGTAAATGAAATGTACTTTTTAAAATCACCACTTTAAATCAGACAAAAGTATTATATTTTTTACTTTATACATTATAATTAGTATAAATAAATATTATTTACTAACACATTTTCACATGTATATATGCAAGTCAATTTTTATAAGCTAAAAAACTATAAAATATTTATATTCCTCATCTTATTTCTTATAAATATATTAATATAAAAGTAAAAAATTACAGTATTGATTATATCACTTACCATTTCATATCTGAAAATTTTTAACACAGAAGTATGCTTTAAATCATTGACACTATTCACATTAATCTATATGACGCATCTTTCTATTACTAACTATTTCTTATGAGAAATAACACCAATAAATTTAAAATATTAGCTTTACGAAACTTATTTTCTGCTGTAAACCATTTTTCATTTTCAATTTTTATATTATGATATCATGTATTTTTCTGAAAAAAATTTTAGTAGAATTTCTTATTTTTAATCTATTTTTACAAAAAAATCATGAAAATCTCATAAATATCAATTTTTAGAAAGATATATATCATTACTTACTGAGCAATATAATTTAACTTCTTAAAATATTTCTTATTTCAATTAGTGATATAAAATTATTATATTCTTAATACGATTCTGAAAAAATTTTTAAACCGATTACATATAATCGCCATACATATTATACTATCTGACACATAAAATCCACTAACAGGTGCTTATCAGAAGCACTAAGTTACCTCATAATATTATAAAATTTTTATCAAAAAAAATATACTACTTATTAACAGAAAAATACAGCACTTATACAATACATGTATCCATAATACTATTTACTAAAATATTTATATAATAGACACTAAGCACATTAGTAAATTTATTTTTTATAACAGTATTCATGAAAATAATATATACTTTTTGTTTATTTTCAAAAAAGAAGGTTTACTAAAAGTACACAGCATAAATCAATATCATATCTACTATGTATTTTTATAATATCAATAATTTCACTTAAAAAATTAAGGTACAAAACTCTGACCTGTTGTCTGTAAAATATACTTTTCTAGTCTCAGTGTGTATGAAAGATATACGCACAAACTTATCTGAAAAAAATTATAGGAATATAGATAATAAATAACTAGGAAATTTTATCGAACATTCTTTTCTCACTATTAATCTTATAAGAGGTATGAAAGGCTATTAATGTACTCAATTTATTAACAGCATATTCTCTAATAATTACACATTGATTTTTGCTTAATATGCATAAATTTTGTAAAACTCTAAAATAATCCTTCATAAACTATATAAAATTAGTGTTATCAAAGACTTATTAAATATTTTATTAATGTACAGAGCTCATATTAACACCTGAAAGTCTTGAGTTAATTAATTGTTTATATTCTATCTAATTTTTAATAATTAAAAATTTAATATCTTATTTTGACTATATTTAAATCATATAATGTCATGAAAATCTTAAACACTTATGAACAATTCTTGAATTTTTTATCTACATCCATTAAAAACTAAGTACAGTAAGTAATCAACAGTAAAATAACTAACATTTATATTAAAAATATAAGAAAATAATAAGCCTATACAATAAAGTTGTACTAATAAAGTTATTTATTACAAGGTAATTGCACTAATAATATTATCAACGAGCACTTAATATCTTTCAGAATCATAATCGAAGAAAAATAATTTTACTGTATTCATATAAAGAAATAACTGCAAACAAAAAAGTAGGGGTTAATATTTTCATGAAAAATAGTTTATAAAATCTTTCGATGCATACTCTCAGGACTTTAATTCAGTAATACGAGCATGTATAAATCGTGTAATAAAATCTGTATTAAAATATAGGAAATTAATATAATATCAATGCAATTTTATTATTTTCAAGTGCGTATTTTTTGTATTAAAAGTAATTGAAAATAATAAAACACTATAAAAAAGATAATACTCTATCATACTGATATGTATTTTAATAAAAACTCGCCTCCACTAATTATAGAACGCGAGTTTTAGAAAATAATCTTATTATATTACATTTTGATTAGCTATCAATGTTAACAACATTATTTATTATAAATATAAATCAATATATTTATGCATAAACTGGGTATTTTTTACAAATGTTTAATATTTTTTCTTTAATACGCTCAATAAGTTTTTCATTATCAATGTCATCAAGAATATCACACATCCAATTTGCTAATTCTTGTACATCACATTCGTTTAAACCACGACGTGTAATCGCCGGGGTACCAACTCGAATACCTGAGGTAATAAACGCACTTTTTGGATCATTTGGAACGCTATTTTTATTTACAGTGATATTTGCACGACCAAGTGCAGAATCCGCATCTTGACCTGTGATATTTTTATCAACAAGATCAACTAAAAATAAATGGTTTTCAGTACCGCCAGAAACCACTTGATAACTACGATTTTGAAAAATCTTTACCATTGCCTTTGAATTTTTAACTACTTGTTTTTGATAAACTTTAAATTCAGGCTCCATAGCCTCTTTAAGTGCAACCGCTTTACCAGCAATAACATGCATTAAAGGACCGCCTTGAAAACCTGGGAATACTGCTGCATTTATTTTTTTATATAGCGTTTCACTACCTCCTTTTGCAAGAATCAAACCGCCACGTGGACCTGCTAATGTTTTATGGGTTGTAGTTGTTACAATATGAGCATATAAAAGTGGATTAGGATAAACACCCGCCGCAATGAGACCAGCAACATGAGCCATATCCACAAAGAAATAAGCTCCAATGCTGTCAGCAATTGCACGCATAATTTCCCAATCAACAATACCTGAATATGCAGAGAAACCACCAATAATCATTTTAGGTTTATGCTTCAGAGCTTGTTCTTGAATATTATTGTAGTCAATTTTTCCTTTTTCATTAATGCCGTAAGAAACTATGTTATATAACTTTCCAGAAAAATTAACAGGCGAGCCATGAGTTAAATGTCCGCCGTGCGCTAAATTCATCCCTAACACAGTATCACCTGGTTTCAATAACGCCATATACACAGCCGCATTCGCCTGTGAACCTGAATGCGGTTGCACATTAGCGTAATCAGCACTAAACAGTTCCTTTGCACGATCTATTGCTAATTGCTCAATAATGTCAATATATCTACAACCGCCGTAATAACGTTTACTTGGATAACCTTCAGCATACTTATTAGTTAGCTGAGACCCCTGAGCTAGCATCACTCGTGGACTAGTATAATTTTCAGAAGCAATTAACTCAATATGTTCTTCTTGACGAAGAACTTCTTGCTCCATCGCTTCCCACAGTTTTGGGTCATAATCTGCAATGTTCATTTCACGCTTTAGCATCTTGCTTTTCCTGGTTCAGCTATTTAGTATATTAACGACTAACTTAGTATAATCACACACAGAATAAATAATTTTTAATTATAAGATAAATTTTTTAATATTTCAAAAACTGACGTTAATTTTATACTAAACCTTGTATAAAATTTGTTTTATTACAATATTTTAATATATCTATTTATATTATTTATTAACAAGTTATATATTATATAATAGATCTTGTAAATTCATATTTCAATAAATCTTTTCATGAACATTCATATAGTTGAGAATTTAGCAAATCTTATAAAATAAATAGTTTGATAAAGACTGTAAATAATTTAGGAAATATCTTATAATTAAAATTATATAAAATAATAGTGAATAATTTGAAACTTTTTATGCAACTTGTTATTTATGCAATAGGTATTTAAAGTTATCAATATTCATTTTTACTGTTCAAAATACACAAAATGTAAATTTTAATATCAAATTTATTGTTTACTAAATGGTAGGTTAATATTTACTGAATTCGATAAATAGATTATAGAACCTTGCCTAAGAAATACTGAATATTTTTCATAATTTTAGAGTGTGTAAAAAAATATTGGTAACTTTACTCAACAGAATACAGAAAACTGGATTATCAGAATAGTTACGTAAATTTTAAAATACTTCTACACAATCATAATGAATATCATTAACTATATTCAATATATACCTTATTATAAATAATCATCCAAGCAATACATTAATATCTATATAAATTATGATCATTTTATTAATCAATGAGTTGGTAGTGACTAACTACTACCTCTAATATTTTTCCTTACAACAATGTATAAATATATGCTCTCAAGTACGAGACTTGCATAGTTAGTACCTAATTAATCTACATGAAGCACCGCACTATATTGATATATTATCATCTTTAATAAAAAACACTCATTCTGGATCAATATTTCAGTATAAAAAAAGAAAATTAATTATGTAATCATTGTTATTCAAAATAACAGCGCAGTTAGTGACTAAGACTATTAGCAATAGAAAATTAATAACATAAAACGCGTATAACACACCTTGTAGTTTTAAAAAATAAATTTTTGTACGATCAGTTTATAACATAAAATCACCATTTTTATTCTTTAACTAGTGGTTTGTAAGTTTTTCACTACGAAAATTTAAAATATATGAACGAGCTTTAATATTAATATCTAAATTTATAATAAATTTTACATACCAGTTATAATTAAACCTGGAAAATACCTTAACAGTTACTTATTAAGTATCTTATTTTACTTACAATGCATTCTCTCAGTAAAGAATAGCTTATTATTTGTACAACAACCTCATCATATGATAAGTAAAATTTAGCTTGTCTATAGATTTTCATTTTTCTGTCTTAGATGTAAAAATGTAAATTATCTAAAGATACCAAAATTACGCTCTTTATAATATAAATATAAATCAATGAGTTATCAACTATTTCTACTACTGCATATAAATAAACTTAGCAACACTTTAAAAACTAAAAGCATCTGATTGTTACTTATGCATACTTTTAACTAACTGATGTTCTATGTGTAACACTCTCCATAAAAATTAATAAAAACAAAAATAATGTAAACATTACTAATGATATTAAAAAATTAAAAGCATGCGCGATTAAAAATTCATTAAATATTTTTTTAAAAAAAATTACATATGACAAGAGAAGATAATAATACTAATAATCAATATTAACTTTTTGTGCAATTGCTGGATTTTAATAAAAACAAGTAAACGTCCGCAAAAAAATCAAATATTTTAAAAATATTATCAACTAGGTTGAATAATAAAATCATGTACCTACATGCAACTAACCACTCTACACAAAAAATTCTATATATCTCTTTATGAAAAACTTCAATATAAAATTCAAAATATATTTTTACACACTTTTTTGTGACAATGAAAATTATCAACTAGATTTCTGTTCAGAAAGTAATGTATAACAATATTAAATTCAGCTAAAAAATCAGTAATTTATTATATTCGTATAACATATTCTATGATTATTTTTAGTAAACACTATTGAATGATATAAGCTTCACAAAAATATAATTTTTAAGTATAATTTCACAAATTTTATATGTTCAGAAATACTTATAGTGTTTATCAGAAAAGATATGTATGTACTGTAATTTTATTAAAAAATTAATAGGCTAAAACATGACAATATTAAACTTTACCATAACAGATAAACTCACATCACTATCAAAATATATTAGGGATATCATGAAGATAATGAACAGCTATTAACTAAAAACTATAATTATATTAACATAAAGTTATAGATACAACTTGCGAATAAATCATTTTAAATAAGACAAAATAATTTTTATACATAAATGTATCATAAAATAAGTCTGATATTTTTAATGTTCTTATTTACCATTATTCATGACGCTGAAAAATCGTGATGTCTATAAATTTTTACATAATTATTACAGCTGTATAATTACTACTAATTAAGCTGTTACAGTACTTTAAAATGTATTATAAAACAATATGTTGAGTAAATATACGTCAAAAATTTTCTGAATTTTAATATACTTCTAAAAAATAGAGTATATAGAAAATGTTATAAGTTATATAAACATTTTATATAAAATTCATAAAAACTCTAAATATAAATATGAAAATTAATAATAATTTAAAAAATATTTTATATATTATCTAATACACTATATTAAAACGACTTAAAATTCATCTACTGTATTACATTAAGCTTAAATAAAGACATCTACTTTTCGTTATTAATAATTACAATTATTAATCTATATCAGTTATGGGCAGCTAAGTATCGACAATAATATCACTGACCAATATATATACTCTCTTACGACAATTAAAAATTTTAACATAATCTAATTCATCTAAAACCATTAAAAATTAATAATCTACAGAGATTATTAATTACTAGGTTTGTAAATAATATCCACTCCTGATTATTGCAATATTCTATTTAGAAATTTATTTTATAAAATTAATGTAGAACAGTTATCTACGCAATTTTCTGGTCTGAAATAAAGCATAAGATTTTTTTGAATAACACTTAGTAAATAATATAGTACTAAAGTTAACGGTTGTCTCATAGTAAACATTATTAATTTAAGATACAATCTTACAAAACTGCTATAATGAGCTCATTTATTAGAATCATATTAAATACACACAAAATTGAAGTATATTCTGTGGTATCATTATACTTTCGAACAGCAAAAAAGTGCAATAACTTAAAATAAAATTGTATAACTCAGTATAGCGAATATAGTCCTGATGATTTACCTATATCAATAAATAGTCTTTTACCAAATGCTGGTTATATTAATAATATTTATCGATAGTATGTAGTAAGATTAATGTATAAGCAGTAATAGTTAAGATAGAAAAATACAATTAATTTCATACTTTTAATTACTTACACGGAAAATATCGAAAATAGTAATAGATATGTAAAATATATTCCCTCAATTTATTTATTTATAATTTATTATTGTAATCTTATACAAAAACCATATTAAATCAACTCTTGTAAGACATTTTTCTTATTAATTAAACATTTAACACGTAATCACATCATAATGAACTGAGGTGCATTAATATTTTATAATAATATATGTATTTTAAGAAAATCATTAAACTATGACTCATGATAAGAGATTCCAAGGTAACTTAATATACCAAAAACTAAAAAATAATGCATGCTAAGTCAACCGTTCATCATAAAGACCTTAAGAATCTTAATAGCATATTGAAAGTTAATAAATAAAAAATAATAACACTTAATCATTTATATAACATATCCCTATTATTATCAAAAATATCTTTAGATATTAAATTTAGAAATTAAATATATTAACCTGTAGTATAATCACATAATTATGAAAATAATAAACAAGTTATTTTTATATTTCAATAGAATATTCTACTAAATATCATATGTTACTATTTAAAGAGTTATTTCTTATTGTATAAAGAATGTTCATATTAACTATTATCGGAATCAGAGATATGTTTAATAAATATCTTCTCTAAAGAACAAGAATAAATTTTTAGTTTTTTAAAACTAATAGATATAAATAAAATCTTATTAAAGATATTATAATTAATCTTCATTATAAATATTCTAAAATTTATTTAAATAAATTGATTATATGAAATAATAACACTTATTGTATAAGAATTATTTTTATTAAGATAAAATATTATTGTATAAACTTAATAAAATACTATATTTCTATTATGATACATATTATTTTATTAATTTTATATAATGTTAATAACTAAATTTCAGTATAATTTAAAATATATCAATTTTATAATTTACAGAATAGCATTAAATACGGTTATAATATATATTACATATAAAAATATAAAAATTTATAATACGAAATAAAAATTATATAAAATTTTTACTTATAATCTACTCTTAGAAAATAGTTTAATAAAATTATTCTATACTTTAATTTACTTTTACAAATTATATTACTATCTGATAAAATTAATCGTCTATTTATTGCATGTAAATAAAACTTAATTCGTGAAATTAGATTAATTAAAAATTTTTAATATCAGCATGATTACAACCGTCTAAATGTCTTAAATAAAAACACAATTAGCATCAGAAACTTTTTCTAAATAAAATTTTTAATAAAACTTTAATAATTGTTATATATCATAGTTATCTAATTATTTTAAATTTCTTAAACGAATCAAATATATGATACTTTTAAGACTATATAAATAAATTTTATACAATAATTACTTAGTTTTATTTCTGATTACAAATATTTATTTAATATAATATATATTAAAATATTAATCTTCCCGTTCAAATTAATTTGAAATCAAACATACGTTTCTTAAGTAAAAATCCTAATCATATAAGAGACTGCAATTTCAATATAAACTATTCAGAATCTAAACAAACCTAATTAGGTACAACTTTTTTAAGTTTTACACAAAATTCATTAAATATTATATTTAAAACTATTATATAATATTCAATATAGGAATATTTCTAATATTTTATAGAATACTACTTTATTAAATTTAGTCAAAATTAAATTTTATTTCAATAGTAATAAATTAATATTATTAATTTTCAATTAACATAAAAGCAAAATAACGTAGTAAATATATATTACTTCTCTTTTTATAAATATTAAAATCCAATATAACTTAAATTTTATTTAATAGAAAAATACTAAGGAGTGTCAATAAAACTACAGTGAGAGTTGTAAAGATTAAATACAATGTATAAAAACTGATAAGGTAATAATATATTATTTAATAATCATTGATTAACTTTTAAAAAATAACTTTATTATCATTATACTAAACGGAAGACGTTTATTAGAACAGTTATAATATAATGTTTTAGTAAGAAATATAAAATAATCAAAATCAACCTATCCATTATAATACTTATAAATACTTTTATACTAGTTGTGAATACTCATTCAAACTTTATATTAAACTTTATAACGAAAATATTCAAAAGATTCTTATTTTTTATAAGAAATCTAAATATTTAATATTTTTATAAAACGACATACTTAATATTAGATTAAGAAACTAAATACGCGATGTACATACTGCTTTAATTTTTTATAAATTAATTAAGATTATTTTAGTAAATGCAATATATATGTAACAACCTAATTTTTGAGAGTCAGAGTTAAATATTAATTTTATTATATGTTACCATTTGAATAGTAACACTCTTTATATAATAAAATTTATCTAAAAATATTTACCTACATAAAATGATTTATTCACAGACTCTGGTATAGATAAAAATATTTTTAAACTTAAGAAAATAAATTATTTTATTTCTAAAATACGTGTTTTTTTAACTATAATAGAATGAAATAAATTTTTTTAGTATTTACCTTTGATCTATCGTTTGATTGAGAAAAATCCTATAACATGTTATTTAAAAACCACATGCATCATAATTAACATCTTTTTATATTAAACAATTAAGAAAGTTATCTTAAGATTCAAGTTATTTCTAAAATACACTTATCCAACTAAATTTTAAATACTATTTTTTTAAAAATATTTCATAAACAAATCTAAAGAACAGTTATTCTTTGACATGTAGTAATATAAAAATGTCTTATATGCATCACTTTTAAAAGCAAGTATGATTGTAATTGTAAAAAACAATAATTCAATCTATTTACATACTTCTAGAGTTAGTCTTCTCCTTCAGGCTATTCTTATTTTAATAAGATTCATGAAGTCATGATGTTTAAAAAATGTTGACTAAGCTCTTGAAAATAAACAAGAGGATAAAACAGTTGCCATTATAGTAAATTAATATATTTAATATTCCTCAATCAATGCTATTCTTATCGATAACCCTTACGCAATCTTCATGTATTATTAAAATTTTTACATCTTTTATACGAGTTTAAAATTATATAATAATGCTTCTTGTATGCATTATATTAAAGCCAATAATAAGCAACACCAGACGTATTATTTACAACTTTCCCCTCAGAAGTAATAAAATAACCAACAGCAGTAATTAACTGATTATTATAATAGATAAGAGGAATTCTCCTTCGCATCCAAGGAGAAACACCCAATTCTTGCCAAATTTTTTTGCTATTTCTTGAATGTCGTCGACCAACAATTTTCAACGCACCTTGAACACCAAAGAGAACAGTAACTTTTTCTGTCGGCAATGGCGGTCTAATATTTCCTTCACCTTGCATCACCTTTAACAAACCTAATTCCTCAGGTAAGATGAGTGGCTTTGGATATTCCCATTGAATTTTTTGCCCAAGCAAATTTTTAATTCGTCGAACAATCCATAACTTTCCCTGAGATCGTCGAATATCAACATGTCCTAATTGGCAAATAGGTTGTGCATCTTGACGCGCAAGAGCTACTTCCTGCCAAATGCGTTTCAATGTATTCAGAGAGGGCATAGATACTTGGTGTAACGCAATCCAACGACGTAATAAAGCGTTGCGTTTCGCACTAGAACAATCTAGCAGACCATTGATAAATAACTCACCTTGGTCGCCTATAATATTGTGTAAAGCATCTGCAAGTAACTCATCGAGCAATGACTCCTGATCTGCACATAGTAATGCACTACGTGAAACCGCCACTGAAAAATAAGGCCAGCGTTTAGAAAGTATAGGAATAACATGTAATCTTAGAAAATTACGATCATAACGAACATCCTTGTTACTATCATCTTCTATCCAACTTAATTTATTCTCATTAGCATATATTTCTAAATTAGACCGCACGATTTCTAATAACGGACGCAATAACCAACTTTGCCTGTCGGTTGTATTAAACCTTAACAATTCAGGCATGGAAGAAAGACCTGCAGGTCCACTTCCACGCTTTAATGCTAAAATAAATGTTTCAGCCTGATCATCAAGATGTTGAGCTGTTAAAATAATTTCATCATCATGAAGCTCATTACGATAACTTTGATAACGAGCTTCGCGAGCAGAGGACTCAATACCATTATTAGACGAATCAACTGTAATATAATGACATACTAAAGGAATATTCCATTGTTGACATAATATTTTGCAATGAGCTTCCCATGCACTTGCTTTAACATTTAAACCATGATGAATATGAATTGCACGAATCTTCATGAATGGACGATAGTAATTTTTTATATGGCAAAGAACATGTAATAATACTGTTGAATCAATACCCCCACTAAATCCAACTAAAATTTTTTTAAAATTATTAATCTTATTAAGTACATGTTTAATAATGACTTGTGATTGTATGATCATTCACTTAACCTTCTTACCTAAATTTCGGGAGAAATTTTAACGTAAGAAATTAATTAATTCAACTGAGTTACTAACATCTCTTTAGTGATCATATTTTACTGTAAAATATCATTATATTTAATAAAAACAGCAATGCTCGACATATATTTTAAAGCAATATTCACCAATTAAGTTAATAGCAGAAATGTTATGTTCAAAATAATATAGTAGTTTGTCAGTAATCCTATTTTCAATAAAAACTTGTCAGAATTACATTAACAAACATGTTCATTTCCTCTAATGCTAAAACCATACCGCCTTGAAGCAGTTAAAAACTATTACATAAATTTTCTTTTTTTAAGACATCCAATTAGTTATATATGGATTCATAGTTATAATAACAACAAGTTATCGTGAATATAATTTCACGTTGATTTCAAGCGTATGATTTTACTTGATATTCGTCTGAATTGAAAGATATTAATCTATTAATACACTTTAGATCATCATCTTAGATTCTCTGACAATACTGCAATTTAACAAATCTAGTTTATATTCTACAATGAATTTCTTAATAAGAAGTAAAATCTTTTTGAAAATATTTAAAATTTTTTTATTACTATTAGTTAAGAAGAATAGCTAGTTAAATAATTTAAAAAAATTAAAAATGAAACTCTTGTATCACGAAATCTTTTATTCATTAACTATTATGATAGCTAAACATTAAGATTAAATAGAATTTTTAAGTATAAAAAACCAAAAGTATATAGAATTTTACTAATTTTTTATATATAAGTAATATGCTTCTTTTACTTTCTATACCGCCGCTATTTTTATTCCATGAATAAATCATAAGAAATTTCCTTAATAACATTAAATAATTGACAGCCATAATTTTATATTATAATACAGAATGAAGCTATGAAGATAATCATTTACCTCAATGAAAGATATAATCATGTTAAAATTAATATCAGATTTTAATTATATAAAAATCTCAGTCACATTAAAAAATGCTAGAAAATAACTACATTCACAAATGACTCAAAACAAGTAAAAACAATAAAATGAATTATCTAAAGCTTTTTAAAAAAAACGCAATAAAATTTCTGAAAATGCTTCACTAGATATATGTAATACAAATTCAAACACATATAGTTTACATTTACATTACTATCACTATGGTAGTAATACAATAGATCAATGCAATGTAAAAAATTTAACGAAATTAAAAGTATTTTTAAAAATATTAAAATGACATATTATCAATATATAACATATAAAGATCATTACTATAAGCATTTCACTGTTAAGAAAAAATCTTCATAATACTCAATTTAGTGCGTATAATTTCTTAAAGTCTCACTTTCTCAGAAACTGTTATATAATAATCACTTCAAAATACATAAACTAACATTAGATATATTTCTAAGAGAATATGTTATATCATAAAACATTACATTGAGCTCATATATTACATTAACTAATTAATTTATGTAATTGAATAATAAAGTATAAATTTTTTCGGAGAAAATAAAATACTACTACAATTAAAAACCTTTATCTTTTTAGAAAAACCTCAGCATTAATTTTGAGTAAACTAAGTAAAATCAATTTTAGTTGTATGCATTAATGCATTACAAGAATTAGTATAAAATCTATACGTATCATTCTTTACGATTAGTACTCTAAAAAATAAATTTATGCATCTATAAATTTATATGTTATTATTAAGACTCTTGAATTGTTCATGACTATTCGTATTATAATAATTTAACGTCTATTACTGAGCTGGAATATTATAAAGGCGTACATCAGATCTCCATTAGAACCCATAAAAAACTGAATAAGTGGAGTACATATATCAACCCTAAATAACATTAAGATAATTTACAAATATTTATTAAGAAATTAAAAGTACAAAGCATTGTACTATGATTACAGTAACAATGTTTATTGAATCAGTACATTGCCTTCTGAACTAACTGCGTCACAAGTCGAAAAATTTAATAATTTTCTAATGTATCAAAGATATTACTGCTGTATCTATCAATTTTTATAATTTTATAAAAATTTTTCAAAAATAACATTTAACACCACAATAATATTTGATACATATTCAAAAAATTACAGAAGGGAATGAGTGATCATTATCTCAATGATCTCCCACCTGACAATACGGCATAATTTCTCGTGAAGTAAAGTGTCATTAAATAAATTCACATTATCAATATTCTATCAACAATATGCAATATTGATTGACTTTAAATGGTGATTCCATGAATTTTTATTAATTACCTAAAATTAGAGTTTGTCTAATTAACATTTACTTACTTTTATTTTGATTGGATATATTATATTATTAATATATTCATTAGCCTTAAAAACTATAAAATCTTTTTTAAAGATAATGATTATTACATTTTTATCAAAATGATATACGACAATTAAAATTGCAATCTTAAGGTTTAAATATTTCAATAAGTTCAATTCTTATTGAGCAAAAATTAAAAATAATGCATTTTAGAAGTCCTTGTGTACAAAGCATTGCATGAATTTGCTATATATCTGAAGATAGCATTGCCATAAAATATGTTAACTAGCTAAATGTTATTTTACGACGCGTATATCAGCATTCTTTGGACGCTCATCTGACGTTCAAAATCATTAGTATGAAAATTTTATAAATATAGATATATTAATAAAAATATTTTAATACAGATAAAAGATTTTAGACATTATAAAAAAGATACATCATAACGAAAATACATAGTTTAAATCATTTAATTACAACATAAACAAAAGTCTTACAGATAAAACCATGATCTTGATAGCTTTTAAGCCTGCATAAAAATACTTTCCTGTATAAAAATGTGTTATTAGATAAAATTATAAGAATACAATATTTTCAAATAATCTGTATTATAAATATAAGACTCGATCGTTGAGGTGGTAATACTTAATTGAATTCTACACTTCCATATCATTTTGAAGCATGGCGAATCAAATGAGACATTATAGTTATAAGAAAAATTACTGAATGTTAAAAAATAAAAAACAAGATTTGAACATTAATTACATAATTATATACTGTTTTAAAATTACACGTATTGATTATCTGATATTTTTGTTAATTAAAATACAATTTATCTAGTGCGCATTTGAGTGGTTTTATATACAAATCAATATAGCAAAAGTTATTTTCTCCTTCGGAGGTAATCATGAAAAATATTTAACCTAACCTTATGACATATTTAAATGAAAATATGTTAACAGTTTAAATCGAGAAGCGATGTTTAGTTTACAAAGAATTAATACGCATTAAATGAATTAGTTTAATTTAATGTCAATATTCTCGAGATAATAAATGTATAGAATATATTATAACTGTTTTCGGGCAATATAAAATACTATCTACATCTCATAATATTATTCACTTTAGAGTATTTTTATAACACTTGTGCTTTATTTTATAACATAGTTATAATCTTACATCAAATAATTGATTATCAAAGGATGAATACAATATTATTACTGTATTTGATTATAATTTCACATGCCCTGCCCATAAAACATAAAAAAATACTATTCATGATGAAATTAACTATAAAATAGCATTTATAGAATGTTTTTTCATTTCCAATAAAAGAAAAGGTATTATGACTAAAATTGATTATTTGATGCGTTTGAGAAAATGCACAAAAATTGACACACTTGAACGTGTTATCGAGAAAAATAAATATAAACTTTCTGAAGACGAGTTAGGGTTATTTTACTCGGCTGCTGACCATCGTCTTGCAGAACTAACAATGAATAAATTGTATGACAAAATCCCTGCGTCAGTTTGGAAATTTGTTAGATAACTACGAATTTATTTGCTCAGAAAAAAGACTGATAGCCGATAGTTTATTTTATCGGCTTAATATGTATATATTATTATATAGTAAATCTTAGGTAAATTTATTTTTCCAGTATACTTTTATTTTTTTAATTTATTATATTTAACTTTTTAAGTTAATAAAACATATGGTCAATAGAAGATATGTGTTACTACTCATTCTTATTCTAATGCTTTCAAATAGAAAAAAATTAAACTATATAAAATGCAATAAAATGTAAATAAATTTCCTAAATCCTTTTTATATAGACACTTGTATAAAATCTATCAGAAAAATAATGAAAAAAGATAAGAGTAGAAAACAATACGGGCGGAAGCGCTATCAGTTCATCTCGGCATACGCATCCCTTGCTATGGCTGCTTCCTTCCGAATCTGACCAAGTTAACAAATTAGCATTCCAAGAGAACCAATAGAGCCCCATAAATCTAATTTTTCTTAAAAAGAAAATCTATTATACTTAATAAAAATTATTAGAGCAATAAAAACTTATTAAGCAACACTCAAAAATATTTTATATTACATACAACTAAAAACAGTAAATGCAGATATTTTAAAAAAAATCACTCTATTTTAGTATATAAGTTTTACGAAATACTCAAACCATTTAACATGCTCAATCTTTGAGCTAGCACAAATATTTGTATCTTGATATGAGTGCTAATATTATTCATAAAATCTTAAAATGTATCTAAATTTCAGATTATTATCAATTACATTGCATTACAATAACAAGGAGAACTTTTTCAGTCTTTTTTTTTAAAATATAAACAATAAACGTAAGAATAGACAAATACAAGTATTGATTCAAATAAATATTCATGCTTTTCTACATTGAAAAAAATTTTAAATACTTAATATATCTTAAATAAGTTAAAGATATCTAATCACATGTTCTGTGACATCTTTAATCATTACTATCATTATATCTATTAACCTTCGACTATTATAACAATATCTTATTTTAAACTAAAATATTTTTACTGATATTATACTATTTGCATGAGGTATACTTATTTGCTTAATACTTTGTGTATCTATGATTACGAAAATTATTTTAAACTTTCATAAATATTAAAATAGAAATCACCAACTATATTTTAGAATACTGCTTCATTATACTTAATTTCATTGCTAGTAATAGTTCTGTTCAAGTGTTTGAAATCATAACATACTACATGCTCTTACTAAAAAAATAACGAGGAAATTTCTGGATAAAAACCACTTTGATACAAATATAGTCATACAAATATATCTAATGTACATTGAACTTGCTATGTTATAGAAAATACCTGATATTATTAAATATAAAAATTATAAGAATGTAATTTTTGATATAGTTTATAACTAATATTAATACTATTCACTTTTTATTTTGAGATAATGAATTTAATGATCACGCTGAAAAATTAATAAGATCTTATCTCTAAGAGATAGATAATTCATAATAAATTAGCAGTATGTATCTTATTATCATGTATAATAACTAACTCATTCATCCAGATCTATTGTATTCACTAATTGTAGTATTGATCATCAACGTAATTTACTGAAACAATCTCTACATAAGGTACCATGCTTAAACGTACATGATAAAAGAATAATATTAAATATATATGTCAATAATGTATTGAAATAATATAAGCTAATCTAATAAATAGTATAGTATTAAGAAGCAACCTAAAGTAATTAAAAGTTATATAGTATTTAACAAAAAACCGACACGAAATACAGCAATTATACAATAACATCTCAACTACACTCTATACGCTAAAACAATCTCTATTACAAACGAGTAAAATCAACTAATGTTATCGAAAAAAACTAAGTAAAACCTTCCACTATCTCATTAATCAATAACTGAAATGAGTATTCTTATACTAATGATCGTTTAATAATACTTGATAATGCTATAACTAAGAAGTAAAATTATGCTATGTATAACAAAATCAAACATAGAATGATGAGAATCGGTATCGAAATATTAGAATATTTAATATTTACCACATTTTATAACCTACTGAACAGACAAAATTGATCTTTATTATTATTTTATATGCTAGTAAAAACATTTCCACGAATCATCTAAACTCTCTCTCTCTTTAAAATACAGTATTAAATTCCATTAAATACATTTTCCTAGATCATGAATAACTATTCTATACGCTCTATTATTTAATGTCATCTTTAAATATTAAATTATTAATCATATATGATACTAAGTAAATAATATCAAAATACAGACAAACAAAAAAGAATATTTGAATACCTACTTTCTCTTTATATATTTATCATTTATTTATCTTATTATAACACAAAAACACTAAATAAGCTCTTAAAAGAACTATATTTGATATTAGTATAAATGACAATTTTAAAGTATATAGACATCACACTAATCTATATAACATTTACTCAGTTGTAGTGCTAGACAGTATTACTTAAGTCTAAATAGTTTTACTATTTGTAATATATTTCTTCATTGTTAGCACAATAATTATTTTTATTTCTTTCATTGCATTGTGCATCAACTATCATTGATGATTATATCATACTGTTAATAGTGAATTTTATTCAAGATATTTATACAGTTTTAAATGTCCTAAAAGAAATAACCTCAACACATTCTTAGATAATTCAATGAATTTTATATTTAAATATTGTGATTTATGACATACATATTAGTTCTTATAAACTACTAAACCTCTGAGAGAGGATAATTTTTCACAATAATTTACTAGTTTATTATATATTTTATAAAAACTTACTAATTTCTTAATTGCTCTTTTTTTTAAATACCACTGTATTTGATCTTAGTTACATAAGAAAATATAGAAGACTACAATACAAAGTATCTGTGCTTATTTTTAATCGTGTATTTTATATCAATAACACTTTATTTGTATTGTAATAGTTTCTGAATACATTAAAGCATATTATTATATTTATTTTTATATTCTTTGTTTTCATCTCTACGTTCAGAGATATACATAAAATTATGTCATTTTCATTTCTATAATAAAGTATATCAATTATTAATTTATCAAACTAAACATTATGATAAGAGAATTAACCAAACTTATTATTCAGATTCTAATATTATATGTATTAGATGTAAACTGTAAAAGTTATACAAAATTTAAATCTACTATAAATATAATATACTTTAGTCAATTTTTGAAATTGTCACTAATTTCAAGATAAAAATAAAATAATAAAAAATATCTAATATTAGCACTTTCTTATTTAAAGAATTAATTTTATCTCACAGAAGAAAATATTATATGAGATGCTAATAAATTGTTATTTAAATAAACTAGTAACATATTTTAATTATATGATCATTCATTCTTAAGTAGTGAGTAGAGTCATACTGAAAACTATACTCACAATATCTATAGAAATTTTATTTAATTTCATTATTATATAATATTCTAAATTTCATTAAAGTCAAACTGAAAAATATTGAAAAGTATCTTCATTTTATTACTAATAAACTGGTTATAAAAAATTAAAAAATCAGTGCACCTACAGACAATTTATAATAATAATAGCGTAATCAAGATTAACTAGTTATCTAGTTATGATTATACGAAGTATTATATACTGTTCATCATGCTTAGTATTAAAAATAACAAGTATGTAATAATTAAAAAAAACTACACATATTTTAAATATTATTATGTTTTCACTAAAAATTTGGCTAGACTTTTCTAAATCTAGATATAATTACTTTATCTAGCATTACAATTAAACCATTACATTATTAATAATTTTTATTAATAAATATTACATCCAGTTTTTATTAAATTTTACTAAACTTAGTAAAAAAATAAAATACTTTATCTTAAAAAAGATTTAATCTTTCAATATTTAATTGAGCATAGACAATAGAATTTTCAATAACTCATGATTTATGAGTTTTATGTTATTTATAGTATAGTAATAAAATTTTTTAATATCTTTATTCACTACAACCATAAATAATATAATTAATTAATTGAGCCTTTTGGCTAAATAGCCACGAGAAAATATCTTGCATATCAAATACATTAAAAATCAACGTTGAATATTTATTTTTAAAATTTTATTTAAAGTATTTTATCCATCAGGAATAAGTAATATTAATACTTCTGTACAAAATAATATTCTAACTCTCTAGTTCTATTACTTATAAAAACTTTAAAATAAACTCCTAGATAAATTTTTTTTCAAAGAAAATAAATATATAAAAATTTTATAAAAAGTATAAATGTTATCTAGAAAAATGCAATCTATTAACTTAAAATGTCATGACCTCATAAATTATTAGTTTAGTGCCTCTAACTTTCTCATAATTAATAAGACACTTTATATAATCTTAACTTCATAATAGACAGGAAGATTAGCGTAATAACTAACTGTTTCATATATACTTATCATGTTTACAATATAGATTGTTACACATAAAATACAATAACTACTCAAATATATATTAATATATGATATTTTTTAGTACAACTCAGCTTTATTTCCTGAGTACTGTAAAAATTCTTTTAAGTATTGAAATATCATTTAAATCGAAGATAATTGTACTAGATTTCAGATAAGAAAATAATACGCAATTATTATATATCTCTTAAACTTAATAATTACAAAAAACTAACTATATTTTAAATAAAAATTTTTTATACTCACTATAAATGAGCTATTACCACTCGATAAAAATCAGTGTTCATATAAAAATATCAAAAAAAACGTAAGAGATGAATTATTTATTAAAATATCATCAATAATAATACCATCAAGTAATATTACTTATCTCAATAAGTAATATGTACTCATCAATAATCAAATTAATACCTAATATTTAACGTTATAAGTGAAAATAAATTACAAAAAACAATAATTTCACATTATTGATACTAATACACTCAAATCGAATAACAATAAAATATTTTATCAATATATTATTTTATAAAAATCTGAATTTATTACTTAATGGAGTCTATTTATATTTTAGAGTAACATACATGAGCATATTCATTATTCCACGTATTAAACCATTCAGTAATAGAAAGCTGGTACGTTAAATTTTTATATTTAACGATTTTTTATTAAAAATTATTTAACAGTTCTGCATCCTAAAAATACAATTCTATTTCATAGAATTGGCAATGGTATATTAGATGATAGAAATACCAGTTACAAAATAGATTGAATCTTTAGTATATATATTAATGTAAAGTTAAAAAATAATTAAAACCTATTCAACATCTTTTCGATAATAATTTTTATTTATACTATACGAATAACAAAAAATATGATAATAAGATAATTGATAATTATTTTAAAAAATAACACTCTCACTGAGAGACTAATATAAAATAACACCAAAGATGAGTATGCATAAATCTTTTGTGCATTCACTATTCTATCTATAAAAGCCTAATGAACCTTATTTCGTTATCAAACTCGATTTAGATCGTCATTTTTATTTTTTTAGAATTTATTGCAATACCAAATACAATGTAAATATTCATGATATATTTTATATAATACTAAAAACATAAATGAATAGTACTGAATTTGGATCTAACATATACCCACGCACTTAGTTAGAAAGATTAACAATCCGTCCCATCAATCTATCTTAAAATTATAAACAAAAATCACTATCTGTACAGTTGTCGATTACGTTCTGTATTTTGCATCCAATAACAACGTAAAATTTTTTAAACACAGTCTTAGGTTAATAAATAGCCAAGTTATTCATTTTCTTTCTATATTTAACAAAATTGATATATTCATCGAGGCTATGCGCTAATAATTTGAATTCATCAAATAGTACTATTACATAAAGTCGTATTTATCTTCTTTAAGAAGTTTTACAATAAAATAAAAATTCTTTTTTTAAGATACCGATGAATTATAGTCTTGCTACGAGCACTAACACACCAAGACTCTTGAAATAAACTATACTCACTGCACATAATTTTTGCTTTTTTGTCATATTATCTTCATAACATTATTTCAAACGATAAATAATAACAACTTTTTTAAAAAAAATTACAAATTATAAACGAAGATATTATAAATTAATTAAAATATAACTTTGATTATATTTTAAAAATTAAATAAAAAGCATAATCACTACAATTAATACAAATATTCAATAAATAACTTAATTGCAATAAATTTAAGTATTTCATAGCGATTTAAGATCTACATCAATCTAGTTTAGCACTTTTGATAGTTAAAATTATTCATTAAAATTTAATATAATCAATCATACAATATACTTACCACACCTCTCACAACATATAAAAATTATATCAAATTTTTAATAGTATTTAAACTTGTAAGTTTCACGGTAAGTAGTGAACAACTTAAAACACTGTTCTACTGTACTTATCAACAATATATATGTATTGTCTATTATAACATTGCATTAAGATACTAAACATAAGAATATTAACTCAATCATAGTATGATGATAAAATTAACTAAAGAATTAAACATGATATAATAAGAATGATAGTTGAGTACATAAAATACTATTTATTATAAACAGCACTGACTGACAAAAATAAACTTTATAATATGATTAACTTAATAAACTGAGTAAAATATCAAACAGAGAGTCTTATTCATGCCTATATAAAACAACGTTGAGTTTGAAGTTAATTGCATCATCATTGAGGAATATTAACTGAGTTTCACAAATGATTGTATCTATTTTTTTTAGTGATAATCACAATGTTTTATTGAGAGATAAGTAAAATCTTAACAACACCTAAAGTTATGTCTATTGACACATACATGAAGTATTAAGTGTTAGGTATATTGATATAAAATATTAATTTAATATAAAATAACCTTAATACACAAAAACTCTAAGTTATATCGAAAAATTACAAGTATTGAAAAGCGTAATTTACATTTGCAAGATCAAAAAATACTTGTAATAATACATGTTAAGTATTATTACATAAATTATATGCATTAGCACTTAATACTAAAAATTAGTTATTATAAAGAGATATTTTAAAAAAAGATATAGATTATTTCTCAACCAATAGTAAAATTAATGACTAATATTAATACAATTCATTTAACTACCAAGTAAATATCACTAATAATTAATATTATTTTTGCAACATATCAAACAATCAATCTTATTTTAATTTATTGAAATAAGTAGTAATAAAAATCTACTCTTTGTCAGTTTTATAAATACTACTTTGCAATAATACTGATCTCCTACAATTATTTATCTACTTAAATAAATTGCAAAAATATTAGATAATGATTGAGCGCTTACAGAATTATACTTGACATATTGGATGATAATTACTTAGAATATACTATATTAGATAGAAGTCTTACTTATACACATATACTGTACTTCTACAGAAAAAACTAAAAATAAATTTTTAACCTGAATCACCTGTGATCCAAACAAAAAAATAACTACTGTTAATGATACTATAATCATTAACACTTACTAATTATATCAAAAGATAGATTCATAATTCAAGATTTTATAAAACATAATTACTGAAATTATTTATAAAATAATCCGAATTGCAAGCTAACCGTTAATTCATCAAGTTTAAATAATCTACAATGGTTATTATTTAGATCAATTAACGTCATCAAAAGTATGCTACCGCAGGAATAATAGAGAATGATTAATTTTAAATCTTAGCCCATACATCACGTAACCCAACAGTGCGATTAAATACTAATTTACCTTTACTGTTGAAACTCTTATCCAGACAAAAATAACCTATACGCTCAAACTGATACGGTGTATCTGTTTTTGCTGTACGCAGGCTAGGCTCTACGAAACCATGACAAATAACCAATGATTCAGGGTTAATCACAGACAAAAAATTCTCTATTTCTCCAGGATTTGGCACAGTAAATAATCGATCATAAAGACGAAATTCTGCTGGTAGCGCATGTGCGATACTCACCCAATGAATAACTCCTTTTATTTTTCGACCATCCCTAGGATCTTTATTACGTGTCAATGGATCATAAGTGCAATGTATAGTCGTAATATTACCTTTTTTATCTTTCTCAAGATATTCAGCTTTAATAATGTACGAAGAACGTAGACGCACTTCTTGACCTAGAACTAAACGTTTATATTGATCTTTTGCTGTTTCACGAAAATCAGCACGATCAATATACAACTCACGGCTAAATGGTACTTGACGTACACCCATCTTCAGTTTATTTGGATGATTAGGAATTGCTAAAATTTCTTCACTTGTCGACATATTGTTAATGACTAAACGAATTGGATTCATTACCGCCATTGCGCGCGGTGCATTCTCATTCAGATCGTCACGAATACAAGACTCTAATAACGCCATTTCAACATTATTATTTTGCTTAGTTACACCAATACGCTTACAAAATTCACGAATAGATGCAGCTGTATAACCACGACGACGTAAACCTGAAATAGTTAACATACGTGGATCGTCCCAACCATCAACTAATTTCTCAAACACTATTTGATTTAACTTACGCTTAGACATGATAGTATATTCAAGATTTAAACGTGAAAATTCATACTGACGAGGATGACAATCAATGCTAATATTGTCTAGAACCCAGTCATATAAACGACGGTTATCTTGAAACTCCAACGTACACAATGAATGCGTAATACCTTCTAACGCATCAGAAATAGAATGTGTAAAATCATACATTGGGTAAATACACCATTTATTTCCAGATTGATGATGCTCTGCAAATTTAATACGATAAAAAATAGGGTCACGCATTACAATAAAAGGTGATGCCATATCAATTTTAGCACGTAAACAAGCTTTACCTTCCTTAAAACCACCAGCTCGCATTTTTTCAAAAAGTACTAAATTTTCTTCGATATCACGATTACGATAAGGGCTATTCTTACCGGGTTCTTTTAGTGTTCCACGATATTCGCGAATTTTCTCAGCGCTCAGTTCATCAACATAAGCCAAGCCTTTTTTAATCAATTCTATAGCGTATTGATAAATCACATCAAAATAATCTGAAGAGTAATGAACCTTACCGCTCCATTGAAAATTTAACCAATGCACATCGTATTGAATTGATTTTACATATTCAATATTTTCTTTTATGGGATTAGTGTCATCAAACCGTAAATTGCACTGTCCCTGATAGTCCTGCGCAATACCAAAATTTAAGCAAAGTGATTTGGCATGACCAATATGTAAGTAACCATTAGGTTCAGGTGGAAATCGTGTTTTCACGGAAGTATGTTTTCCACTCGATAGATCTTTATCTATGATCTGACGGATGAAATTTGTTTGTCGAGTTTTTACTTTATTCACTATTATAATTCCTTAATACAAAACGTATAACAACAAAATATCTTTTTACTATAAAAATTAGGAAATCACTATTTAATCAGTAACCTTTATAATACTGAGTAATATAATAATTGTTACAAACCTGTAAATAACTAAATAAACAAATTATATAGCAAAAATAAACCACATCACCTATTTTATGACAGGTATAACATATGAATTATTTAAATAACATATATCCTAATGAATATATTGAATATTTTTTATGATATAACGTGATTATTAAGAAATTACTCTTATAAAAATTTCATATTCTCTATTCAACAATTAGGTAATCAGTGCTACTGTAATATATACTAAAATCGTACATTTGAATATCATTGATCTTATTTTAAATTTTAATTATTTTTCTATCAATACGATACTCATTAAAACGAAAAAGCTTTTAGAATCATATTGCACATATAAAATGTATTATGTCTAGACACCTTAAGAATTATATCTAGTTTAGAGTATTACACTATTCAAAAATGTTTTATATATATCAGCATTATTCACCAATATATTGTCATATAAACCAGTGGTTTTTGCACAGACTAAGAATTATTAAATCATATCTCTTTCTTTAAAGATGCCGGCATAACTACAATTGTATTGAGATAATATTTCAACAATCTACCGCGAAAACTGTTATTAAATTATGCACCCCTTTTTGAAAGGTATTTAAACTTTTATAAGTCACCTGCGGATTTTTAATACTTTCAACTGTATCATTACTACAGTAATTTATAGCATTTTAGACGCATCTAAACTTTATATATTCTCTTTAGAAAACTTAGATTTGTTTTTGATTAGTTTCTACGTTTTAAATAGTGATGATGAATATATAACACCTTTTCTTAAAATTACTAAAAATACCTTATCAGTACATACTTTTTTGAATATATAATAGCACTAGAGATACCTTACGTATGATACAGTGACAAAAAAGGACGATTACAATTAGCTAAGTAACAAAAGTTCCATTAATTGCGACATGTCTTAACTCATACAATAACTATAAATTTTTCTTCGTCTGAAAAAATATATAAAATAATGACTTGTAAAAATAATCATAAAGATATTCTAAAGTTTCTCTCTCATGACCAGTCAAAAAAACATTAAAATCACAATCTAATTAAAAATATTAAACACCAAAGATAATAAGTTTTTATATCAATTAAAATTTATCTGCAGGAACTGACTAGTCAATATCATACTTTACTTTTTTACTATTACTTTTTAAAAAACAGTATTAAAAATAAATAAAAATTATTTTATGAAAACTATAAAATGATTAACAAATAGAAAAGAAGCTATAGACTTAATGCTAATTCCAAATAATAGATTATAAAATATATATTTTTTATTTCTACTTAAAGCGATTCTTATAATAAAAATATAAAAATGTAATCTTCATGTAATAGGTGACAAAAATTAAAGAGAGAAAGCTAATACCTAACTAATAATATATGCATTCAAAAAGATTAGATTGTTTACAACAATATGCTTCATCAAGAACGCTAAAAAAATATTTAAAAATTAACTTTATAATATAAAGTAATTTAATATTTAAATGTTTTTAGTTTTAACAATACTCTCTATCTTATTTTTAAGCACCTTGTTAACTTGCTTATTGCAATAAAAATATCAGCACTTAATATATATCTCAATAAAATTCACAAAAAAAATATAAATATATTTATTTATAAAATCTGTAGTGATATTGCTATTTATCTCAGAAGCTGATAGCGCAATTGTTTAAATAGATCTGTATTATCACATATTAATATAATGATATCAACAAAACAGCCTACTGTGTGAAATAGCAAATTCTTTTATAAATAACAATATCTGATAAAATTTAGTTCATGCAATATTTTTTCAGTTTCTTACGCAAAGTACCACGATTGATACCCATCATTAGAGCTGCGCGAGTCTGGTTTCCGCGAGTATATTGCATAACCATATTTAACAAAGGTTGTTCTACTTCAGCCAGTACTAACGCATATAAATTGTTAATATTTTGATTATGTAACTGAGCGAAATAATGTTTCAGTGCTTTCTTTACTGAATCACACAACGGTTTTTGTGTGACTTGGTCTTGTGAATTTACAGTAGAAATAGTTAATACATCAGAATTTACGCGTTGTTCGAACATAGTTCTGTTAGCTCTTATCTTTGTTTACACCCAATATTTAAAAAATGCTTTCAACACTTCAACTACTTACTGATATCATAAATCGTGTTGAATTAGCGCCGGAATTGATCATTAAGTACATAACTTTTATAAATAACAAAAATTCTATTCCCATACATGCTTATTTATATTCAATATCACAGTCATTAAGCGCCTGTACGTAGGCTATTATAATACACTTTATTTTTCTATTGAAATTAGCGGAAACACATTGCTTGCTTTCAGATAATGTTGGTTTTCCGAAAGATCTAAAATCTTACTTAAGAAACCACTCTTATGGTAAAAAATTAAACTTTATATAAGCTAAGATAACTCTGATTTTAGCGGGTTTATACTAATTTTACTACTAAAAGTAAACAGGGATCAAAAACACCGATTCTTAACTTTAAAAGGCTGAATGCTTAAATAGCAAAATTTTAGTTAACGTAATATTATCTATAGAATTCCGTTTTACAGTAACTAAATTCTGCGATTAGCTCGTGATACTAACACATCAACCGTCTTAATTATATTTTACAAAGGATAAATACACCACTTGAAAATAACGCAAGAACACTAAACTATAAGTGTAGACTTCATTTTTAGATCTTCATATCTAATATTAATGCTCATGATATACTCGACACTTATAACCTTTATATAAATAGTAATTTAAACAAAATATATTCTTATCTGATTAAAGTAAATAATATAAATCTTCAATTTATCAAATTCGTATAATAAAAATACATTTATACTGTAATTATCACAACTGATATATTACAATCTTAAGATATAGAAAATAAATGTTGAGTATATTTTAATAAATTGATAATTTTTCTGCATTGTTTTAAATATAAAAATAATTACAAATAACAATTAATCTACTTGATTTCAATAAATAAAATTTGTCATTATTATTTTTGAAATATAGACATATATTCACTGGTTAAAAGCGAAAAAACCTTTTCTTAGAAAAGGAACTTATTTTTATTCTTCATTTCAAAGAAGTTATTTTTTGATTTTTATTATAATCTGTAAAAATTTTATATTAGTGCGCATATTAATACTCCTAGCGTTTAATTTTTCTGAATACAATACTAAAATCTGTATGAAACACATAATGAACAATATATTTAATAATATTTTATCGATTTTAATCAAATACTAAAAGTGTTAATAAAAAGCCGAAATATACGAATGACTTTCATCATTCATGAAAGTGTATTAAAATTTTTCTAAACTATAAATCACTATAGTGTCAGCGTAATACTTTTTGGTTGACTGTCTGTATAGAAAAAACAAATAATAACCTAAAATATTATGTAGCTCTACATTTTATTATTACGACCTACTTTATAACTTTAAACTCAATCTTAATATTTTAAGATTCATTTAACTATTAATTAACAAATACTAATAGTATTACATTCACAACTAAAGTCAATAAAAATTTCTTTTTTATTCACTTAAAGCCATTTTGTCCATAAAAATATTTAATTAATGACAGTATTAAATGAAAAAACTTTTGAGCATAACTTAGTCAAAAAAAAGATCAAGAAAATCAGATTAACTTAGCTGATTCTTAATCATTTTTTTTAAACATATTGGCTATAGTTATCTATTGATCTATTTGCTTTCTTGGCATTTATTTTTTATCATTATATTTAGTAGCTCAACTAATCTCCAAAGAATAGAGAAACGTTTTTATTGAATAAGAAGACTTTTATCTTTATTCTAAAAGTACATAAACTAATAATATACGCGTCACTATCATAGATAATCTTCACACAGTGAGAACTGAACTCAAGACGTCATATCATAAAGATTTTAAAATATAAAACAAATAACGCTGCTTTTAATAAGTTGTTATTCTAAAGATGAACATCTACAACAGATTGAATTAAATTGTCACTTCACCTCATAAGTATTATATTCTTTTTTTCTAAAAGAAGAGTCTTTAAAAACGTCTTAAATTTTTTATATTGACCGATATTATACTATAATTCCATAAACTTTTACAAATTATGTTTCAGTATGACATTAAATATATAACGTTCATTGTATTTTTCTATTTTAATAATTAAGTATGGCGTCTGTAATACAAGACTATTCACGAATGTTATTCGCTTATGGTCTGAATTAATTCAATATACTTTTACACAAAAATTCTTTTATACAGACTGTATGTCTTAGTAAGACATCTTTTGTCCGCAACATTACTAGTATTGACTACAATAGTATAATATAATCTTAAAAAGATGGAATGATATATCTCTTAATACGCTAAAAACTTTTTACTCATATGATAAAATGTTAACTAGAACTATTTATATTTTAATATCTTTTATATCAATAATAAAAGTATTCTTTATGTTCTGTGGCTACTGCTAATAAAAACCTAAATAAGTATTTTTAAAATTTACTCCAGAAAACTTGATTTACTTCAGCGATTTCTGTTTTTCAGGCTTTAAAATAATAATATATTATATTCTTTCTAAGAAGCCTCTCGCTAGTATCTTCTATCGAAAACTATTTTTACAAATATACAGAAATATAAAACACTCAATATATTTTCGTTATTTAACACTATCTTCATATCTTTTCTTACTATACGTTTGAATTTATTAAAATATTTGGACTGATATTAATATATAGCCTTTTCTTGTTCTCAAACATATACAGAAAAAATATATTAAAATAAATCCCACATTAGTTTAAGATTAGGTAATCTTGATGTGTGACTTTAGCATGTAATATTTTCTTATAATACTATTATTAGAATGTTCATAAACACATAGGTAAGAATAGATTTTCCAAAAATATTGGAAATAAAAATCATTTTATTGTGACTGCATAACACAAACACTTATATAGTAAAAAAATTATATTATTAAATATCAATGTTAATTTTTAGTTAAGCAACTGACTCTCAGTAAAGAGAAGTGTTTACCACATAAGTGTACTAATCTTAAAATGTATCTTATACTGAAAAAAAAGAAACTACTTCAACTTCTAATGAAGTTAATAGACAAATTTTTTAAATCCTCTGACACTCTTTATATATTAATTGCAAAGAGATGACTGAAATGCAGAACGCTTATAACTATTTAGTTATAAATTCTATTAATTTTACGTAAAACTTTAAAAAAGATAAAATAATTTTTTTAAAATTATCATGATTATTATAAATGTATAAATACTATTATTACAGTAAGTGTACTTATTAAAAAAATAAAATTATTTATTAAATAAGGATTTTATCTTATCATTACAAATGTATTTATTTTTTAGAAGAATTGTGATGTCTCATTTATTTGTAAATGTAAATAAAACCTTGCATATAATTGGATTACGTTGTCCTGATCCTATTATGTTAGTTCGCAAAACAATTCGTAGCATGGATACTGGTCAGACATTATTAATTATTGCAGATGACCCTGCTACAGTACGAGATATACCCAGTTTTTGTCGATTTATGCATCATGAGCTCCTAGAAATTAAAAAAGAAAAAGAATTTTATCGTTATCTAATACGTAAAAAATAACAAAACTATAAATTGCATTGCAACATACATATACACCCATGTATTAACATCTATCAATAATAATTTCATGAGAATTTTCTAGTTGTTTGAAACTAGCTTCACGAGAAATTACACGTAAATTTTTGCATTTAATATCAATCAGTATTCGTTATTATTAATATACTTTACATTATCCTTGTATCGATAACATTTCAAAAAGTTAGCAAAGATCAAATTTTCCTATATCATTATACTTAATATTTATTAATCAATATGTATAGTTCTTTAAATGTAATTTAATATTTTATTTTTTAAATTTTAATAATAATTAAATACAATTAGTTATGAAAAACATTTGTATTTATCATAAAAAGTATCTCCAAGGTATTTGGATAAGTATTCAAAAAATGTTTTTAAATCTAAATATTTTATTTTTAATACAAATAAACCACAGCTAACTCAAAAAACTATACAATGTCACTTCAATCAACTATTGTTTAAAAACAATTATCACACGATATAAAATAACCTCTCATAATTTATAGTAATTGATTATAAGAGAATGATACAGATAAATACGTTAAATAATTTTAGATAAGTAAAGAATATTACATATTATTAACATAATATCTGTACACTTTAATTGCAAATTAATACTAGAGTAATTTTTTGTAAAAGAATAATTAATTCCATGTTTAAATATTATTATAAAATAATAATTCAATCTCATTGCCTAAATGAGGTGTATTTTCTAGTAAAAACTAGTCCGATAAATAGCCATGCTAAATATAACTATTAGTGATACTAGTTATACATCGGTATATATTCTATGCATATAATAGACATTAAAGTTATCTTTTAATATTACTGATACCTTAAAAGCATTCATTAGATCATGTACATTTCTTGCATAACAATCAATCTATCCTTAGATTATATTTAAGAATTGCAAATAATTATTTTAATTTATATTTTTACTTTTTAAAGTATATTTTATCAAACAGTCTTTAGCATTATATTTAATTAATTTAACTTATTTTCTAAAATATATTTACTATGAAAATGACATCAAAACTATCTTAGCTAACTCTTTACAATTCTCTGATTGCATTACAGTGCATAATTATCTTTTCAGCTATATAAATTGCAGATTTTACAAGAAGTAGTGATAGAAATCAAGCTAAAATAGTAATCTTCAATACTAACCTCCTTTTTGATAAACTGTTAATACAAGCATATATTGTAATATGCAAAGACTTTTAATCAAAATAGCTTTTCAATTATAGAACATTTATTATTGTTATAAAATATTAAAAAATGACTATAAAATAGCTGTTAATATAACATAACATAATATATAAGTCTATTAATACTGCTGAAACTGGTATCGTATTATATCTTCAAAAACAGCGTGATGTTATTTAAAATTTTACATACGTTGTAAAATACACTTTATGAATCTCTAACCTTAATCTGATATAATTTTACTTGTATTGCATTATCTTTTAATACGTAACCTTCTGTTCTTTTAATTATATTAGATTTAAAAAGAATAAATTAACCAGTGAAAAAATCTCATCACAGTTTGAAAAACTATATATCCGTTCAGCACAAACAAAATAAACAATCTACTCATCATTCTTATAATGATATCAATTTATTATAACAATAGCGCTAGGTATCTATACTTTTCTGCTGACATTTTATTACAACTGAATCTTTTAAAAATAACGTTATTGATACACTGGTAGTATCAAAATAATTATTTTAAGTTTTTAGTAATATAAATTAAAAAATAATACTACTAAAAACACTATCATTAATATTAAGCAGCTAAGATAAACCTGTAACATCAAGCTTCATGACTGATAAGTGCTTTCAACTATCACTTACACAGAGTGTCGATAATTAAAAATTAAATAATAATGTCTTGGACTTCATTCATAAATCTTTATATAGTATGATAATTCTCTATATTATTACTGATATTTTAGTAGTGTACAATATACTAAATTAAGTTGTTTAACAAGAGTTAAGAATTTTACTTATGTAATCCTCTGTAATTTACTTAATAATCTTTGCAATCTTTTACGACATTTCAAAATCTATTATATAAATAATTAAGTTAAAACATTCACTGCCGTTTGTATAAAATAAAATAATTAAGTAGAATTTATGAATAAGTTGCAACTACTTTTTATATTAGTAGTAGTCTTTATAATTATAATTTTTATAAAAATGCAGTAGCATATCTACTTTACATATAGAGATAATAGTAATGCCGAAGTCTTTCCATTGTTTCTAATTTGCATATCAATAAGCATACATTATGTATTTTTTTATAAATCAAATGTAGATAAACTATTACCACTAAATCAGGCAAAACTCACTGTTTATATAATGCTTTATAGGTATAGGTTTATCTATATCTTATTATTCAATCATTAGTTTTGACTTATTTTATATTAATCAATGAATATTGTAGAATTTACTATATAGCTATAATTACAATAAAAATAAAAACCTATTAAAATACAACATTTTTAAGAATTTTATAAAATTTCACAATAATCTAATTATACTCAGATTATACTGACAATAAACTATTCCCAAAATAATTCAGTGAATTGTACAATAATTTTTACGGAATTTAAACATTTACAGTTAGCTTAATACAATTAAAGATAACCAATAGAAATAGCATGATAATAATTGTAAATGTGTCATCGTGAGTAAATTTATCAAATGAATCACCTGTTACCATACTATTCTAATGCTCATTATAAACTAAACCAGAATTATTATTCTAAAGTTTTAAATTGACTCTAAATTATCACTACAACAATTAGGAAAATGATGAAAAGCTAACAAGTAACGGAATACACAAGTTACACAAAGATATATATTAAAAGTTATGCATCAAGAGAATAGATGGTAATTTTAAACCTTATAGAAAAAATATTCATTGGATAATATTTTAATTGTATTAACATACCAACAACTACTAAAAAGTATACATTTAGTATCTTTTTAAAACAATCAATCGACATTACATTCTCAAAAAATATAATAATATAAATAAAATACAATAAACAAAATGATTATTTAATTAAAGGAATTAACCATGTACGATAAAAATCATCAGAGAAGATTTCTAAAATTAGTTGTAACGATGTATAAATATAGCCTGATAAATGTACGTAAATAAAATAATTATAATAATATTATTATAATATCAATTACATTAAAAATACTGAGTATAATAAACCTTTATCGTTATTAATAATATTTAACAAACTCAAATTATGTTATTTCTAGTATAAATGCAAGATTCATTTCTTACTGAAATATAACATATATTTTATAATATTATAATCAATTTGTAAATCATTCTATTTTATTAATTATATGTCTTAGCATTATAATAATATTAGAAAATACGTATTGTTATTCTCTTAATCAAAATCACATTAACGATAACGTTTGATTTGTGAAGTCTCTGCTTGTTATAAATAAGCAAAAAATAATCCGAATATGTATAAGATATTTTACACACAATACAGTATCATCAAACGCTTTTACTATGCAGCTCATTTTCAGTCATGAAATCATGCAACACATTATTTATATACTTATACATAAAACCCTATGAGTAAAATGCTGATTAAAACACATTGACATCACTCTTTTGTATAAAAGAAAAATATTTTATTTGTTTTCATAAGACTTAATACGTGTCAGATCTAGTTTCTATGATCTTGACCAATAGAAAATCAATAACTTTTAGTTAAACTAATATTTGTAAAATAAATACCTGAAACATCTCTTGAAACTTTTACATCCAGTGATAGTTTCTACATACCATGCTATTTTCTAGAAATATTAACGTGAGGGTATAATTTTTAAAATATCCAGTGTATGAATTATATTTTTATAATTAATGATTAGCACTACTATATAATACAAATTATCTGAAAATATGTTTTCTAACACATTGGTTGGAAGACATCGCAGACATAAAACGTACACATAAAAGTGTTTTTATAAGTTAATTACTGGTGAAACTTTTTACTCAAATAACCTATTTGCTATTTAATATTCCATATTCTCACTTTAATGTTATGAATGAACTTTTAGTTTCTACAGAGATTTTATATTCATACGAAAGTTTTGACCTGTATTGTAGATGTTTTTAAAATATGTTTATATACTTAACTCTATACACATCAATAATTATTGAAGTAATCCTAAAACTTTGATCACCGCAATATAAAATTTGCTAATCATATTTTTAACGTCTAATTTAACAAACTTGATTTTATTCTTGAAAAATATTTTCTAAAATTAAAAAACAATCATTCATAGATACTCTTTAGTACAAATGATTCATGAGCAATAATAATGTAATATGTTAAAATATTTTAGATGAATGTCCATTCTATATATTTTTTTGTAATTCTAATAAACACATAAAAATAATTAGCTTTTCAAAAAATTTGAATGAAATATGGTTAATACATTATCTTATTAAGTCATTCTTTATACAATGCAAGCCAATAAAACACATCAAAATTATTTACTATCTTACTTAGTACTGCTATGTACGTACGATTTATTATCTAGAAACATGTCACTATCCTTTATTTTTTAGAGCATAACTGAGATTTTTGTTTAGTACAATAAAGAATATGTTATCAAAAAAACGATATATAATTAACAAAATCACTCTTTGTTATTTAGATAAAAATTTAAAAACTAGAATCTATCACAATAGTCATTAGCTGATGCAATCAGATGTTGATAATGTCATTATCCTTAGGAACTAGACTTTTAGTGTCACGAAAAATCAACTCTATTTTGCAATCAACTATGCTAGAACTATTTTCTATATTTAAACTAATGTGTCAGTTTATATTTTCACTTCAAAATTAGATTACATAAATATCATTTTTAAGATATATATTCCTATACTAAAATACAGTAAACTCTATCTCATTGCATTATAATTTACAAGAAAAATAATATAAGTTTCATGCAAGACAATACCAAATTTATTTTAGTTAAAGAATACGCATAATCGTACATAAATTATCTTTTTATTATTCTCATAAACCTAATGCATACTAACTTGAACTATGATAAATATAATTTAAGTTTAGGTTGTTAAAATGAAAACACTACTTAACGACTTACAAATAACAAGTTAAATAATAAACAATCAGACACTGGAAAAGAAAAAATTCAATAAATCAGGAAATTCAATCACTGTTAAATCTTTAAAAATCAATATTAAAAATAGAACTAAATAAAAGTATCAATTGAAAATTGATAGTGCAAATAGAATATGAACACAATAAATTTAAAGGTAATAACAGTCAGATTAACTTCGATTAAAAAGAAAACGTATAATAAGAGCAGTAAAAGAATTAAAAAATAATATATTTTTTAAAAGAAAAAACAAAATTATATATAAAAAATCTATAGAGCATTAGCAGTAAACAACATGAATACTTCTGAAGATTAAGTAAAAAATAAAAACAATCTGCCATAGTAGATAGAATGAAATGGCAAAATAAAATCTTAAATAAGCAAAAATGGATACTTTAACACATTAAATAAAATAACCTAAATAATAAAAAATTGTATTAATTTAAAAGCACTTACTTAAACCTTGGTTAAATACAGGCGTAATTTTTATAACTAGTTATTTACAAAATAATTAATAATTTTCTTTTTTTCAAATCAACCGTAAATTATTAATAATTTCACTGAATCAAGAAACTGTTGTAGAAATCTAAAAAATATTAAAACACTATATATTAAACTTTATTACAAAATATAATCAGTGATCCAGCGTGAATAAATAATGAGTTATTAAAAACGATATTCGTTTATATAAAAAGTGAAGTATATTAAAGATATATTGTAGTTATCAATACACTAATCTCAAATATCTTTAATCAGAAATAAAATATGATATTTAAAAATGTTATATATAATTCATGCCATTTCTGTTAATAAAATAATGTGTTGAGAAAAACTATAACTAAATTTCTATTTTTATATAAAAGATGAAGAATACTCTTAATTTTGTTATATTGATCTAATTTAATCGGTTCAAAAAAAGCAATATCTATTTAGCTCTAAACATCACCATGTTTTCATATAATAAAAATTAAATATAATGACATCATTATTAAATTCTTTTAAAATTCAAGGTAAATATAAAAATAAATTACTATCAGTTAGATAAAGTGTTTTATGTTATAGAAAATATCAGTCTAACTTTTATAAAATAAATTCAACTAAATAATACAAAATAGAATAAATTTTTTCTAGAACTAAGTCATTTAGTATTTTTATCAAAAAAAATTACTCTAGATAAAAAATCTACAGATGTACATTTATTTAAATTGCATAACTATTTTGAAATTCTGCTTGTACAAAAGAGCTCATTTAATACTTAATTTTAATAAATTGATAAAAGTTATTAAGAACAGTTGATCATATTTCTAAAATTAAGATACTATTTCTAGATCATAGAATAGTATTGTTAATAGATAATTAAATAATAGAAAAAAAGAAAATTATCTAAATATGTTTTTTCTATTAAATAATTATACATAAGATCTGTATTTCATAGGTTATACTACAAGTATTTAGAAAATCTACGTTATTTTTTTAGATAGACACTTAAAATAATAGTATGATAATGTAAAAATACAGCTGATTATTTAAATATAATTTCCACAATACTCGTAAAAAATTTTTTTCGAGTTTTAAAAAAATTTTGTTTATTTGATAACAGTAAAAATATTTTTTAATTTCCTATGATCGTATAATAAAAAACACGTCAGCATTATTCATAAGTTATCAGTAAACTAATTATACCACTTAACTAATGAGCTATTTTTAAATATTAATAGTTATCTCTAAAGCTGAAGCCTTGGGTTATTTCAAAACAATTACTATCTTTTATGATTATGTTAATGGCTGCTCATGTTGTTTTTCCTAATGATACAACGACACACCTCGAGCTCTCTGAATTAAAAAAAGATTATCAGAAAGTAACATGATTAAAAATGATCATAAAGATACACTTAACCACTACATACAAATACAAAGTAATGCATTTAAAATTCAATAACGTAAACAATTATGTTATGATGAACTAAATAGATTGATCGATATATTTAAACGCTCTTTAGTTATCTTCTTAACTATAGTCCTTATTGCAACTTCACTGATTTTTTCAAGTCTTTTATATCTTATGGAATATTTCTCAAGAAAGACAGCAATAATATCTAACCCCACAACCAACTATTATCTAGATTAAGCCTTAGGCAAGTAAGGAGAATAAAATATAGTCACTTAGCTGCAAACACTAAATGTAGCCTAGGTTATATGAATTATGTATCTCTAGATCAAGCTATAAGCGAGTTGCGTGTTTAGTTAAAATTTAGTACGAATTAGGTATATTATTAAAACCTATTACCTGAAGTAACGAATATTGCCTAAGAAATTAATTTCCAAAACTTGGATCTCATATCTACTGTGGACTATTAAATAAGAAAACATAATGGCATGAAAGCAATACACATGCATGATGATTAGTTCTTTTGCTTAACGACACGTTAACCTAATTAATTGAGAACATCATATGATATTACTGTCTTGATGATAATCTAACTATTTCTAATTATCAGTAATAGTGTACATTTAAATATCTTTGCACGAAAAACAATTATAGTTATAAATCCAATCGATGAAACATGGTTTAATTATACGAGAATTTCTATAATAACGCTCTACTTATAAAGATGTTTTATACAGTGATCTCACTGCTATTATGAGAGTTATTGCTTTAGAAGTTATCTGATACTATAACACCGTAGCCCATATTTTTGATACGAAATACTATATTAACACGCTGATATGAAAAGAGTCATTGCTGGTAATTTTAATTTCTGCTATAATTATTGAAATTGCAGTATAAATTATTAACACTCAAGACTCGTGTGACGTTTACCCTTGAATCACATCTAAATGCATCAGAAATACAATGTATATTCTTATTCAAGATACATATCATGAAAATTTTTATATATACAATATATCCGAGATTGACCTATTCTGAACTGTACAAGTTTAATTGATTAAATCTATTAAAATTAATATAGTCATACTAATCACATTTATGTATTACTATCAAATTAATTTCTTTTCTGTTATTTCCAAAGAGGATTTTAATGACTAAAACTATACAATCATTAGTATTTGTTCCGAAAGGAAGTATTGAAGCTTATATACAAATTGCAAATTCTTATCCTATCCTTACTGCTGAAGAAGAAAAAAAACTTGCTGAACGCCTGCATTACAACAGTGATTTAGATGCAGCAAAGTTTCTTATTCTATCGCATTTACGTTTTGTGATTCATGTAGCTCGCAGCTATGCTGGTTATGGCCTACCGCAAGCTGACTTAATTCAAGAAGGTAATATTGGGTTAATGAAAGCCGTGCGCCGTTTTAAAGCTGAAGTTGATGTCCGTTTAGTTTCTTTTGCTGTTCATTGGATTAAAGCTGAAATTCATGAATATGTTTTACGTAATTGGCGCATTGTTAAAGTTGCCACAACCAAATCTCAACGTAAATTATTTTTTAATCTAAGAAAAAATAAAAAACGTCTTGGATGGTTTAATCAAGATGAAGTAGATATAGTTGCTCGAGAGTTAGGAGTAAGCACAAAAGATGTACGTGAAATGGAATCACGAATGGCTGCTCAGGATATGGCATTTGATATATCTGATAATGATGATTCTAATGAGTTCAGCCAATCGGTTTCTCCAGTGTTATTTTTACAAGATAAGTCGTCTGATTTTGCAGATTTTATTGAAGAAAATAACTGGGAAAATTATGCAACAGATCGTCTTACAAACGCTCTGAATTCTCTTGATCATCGTAGTCAAGATATCATTCGTTCGCGTTGGCTTGATGAGAACAGTAAAACTACGCTCCAAGCGTTAGCAGATAAGTACAAAGTTTCTGCTGAACGAATTCGACAACTTGAAAAAAATGCTATGAAAAAATTGCGCGTAGCAATGGAAAAAAGCAAATAAAATTATTTTTATATCACACAAGGATTAGCGACATTAATTATAATATATCTATTAAAATAGATACATCCAGATACGTAAAATAAAATATTGTATGTATATAAAGATTTATCCTTTTGTATCTTAAATACATACGACATATTTTCTGAAATATACAATCTACTGATTAAAAATAATCTACACAAAATTGAAATCCTTTACGTCATAAATTTTAAAATAGATGTACATAAAGTGCATATTAAATCACTTAGTGTGATTGATAAATTTTATCAATTGTAAACATGTTTTTCTAAGACTTTATATTCAATCTAACAGCACTATTCTAATTATCTTAATCTTATAATGAAAAATATATTAAATACAATAATAATCTTATCTAATAATAGAGATTTATTGATTCTATTTACATTGTATGCACTTCAAGTTCTTTTTCTATTTTTCTGTATTGTATATATCTTATATTAAGTAAAATTCACAATATGTAATAAATAAATGCATTATATTTTTTTCTAAACATTTTATAAACTAAAAATCCTAATATTTATTTTAAAAGTTTTAGTGATACTTTTTATTTATAAAAATAGAAGAATCATCTTAAGGATATTTGAGATAACGTACTATCAAATTAATTAACATTTCTTCATGGTTATTGATATGTATTTTATGACGAAAATGAACAAATTATTAAAATCTGTTTCAGAAATTTTCTCATAAACTTTTCCGCTTTATAATCTATTTTCATTGTATTTTATCTAGTTTTTTTTAATTTAAGGCATGATTAATTAACAAGATTTATTTAAAAATAACAATAAAATTAAGATGCTTTATCTATTTCATCTTTTATTTTTAATTACCCTGATATACGCAGTAATCTATAATTAGTATTTGTATTTTAGAAAGAAAGTTTCTATATAACTTCGTTTTCCTTTATCACTTATATTCATTTAAATATAATTAAAACATACAATTAGTATTGCGTCAAACAATATTGAATCACACTTAGTTTATTATTCTGCTTATTGTATAATAATCTAACATATTAATTTTCTATTCACCATATTTATGTTGTTTAATATTATGGATGTATAACATTATTAAATACAGAATACAATATTGAGTGTTATCACTAATAAATATAATAATTTACTACAAAGCGAATATGTGCATTCAGAGCTATTAAAGAGAACAATAAAATTAAAAAAAATTAAAAAATAAATAAGATATTATTAGTAATATATAGTTCGGTCGTATTAGTTTTATTAAAATAAATATAAAAATTAAAATTACAATAGTTTTAATACTATAATCAAGCTGCGTTACTTGCTATAGAATATGAAAAGCATGCATAAATATCATATCATTTCACATCTTATCTTTTAAAGAAGATAGAAAATAGTGTACAGTTATTTTAGTTAAATATGATCACACTATTTTACCCACAAAGTCATCATAATTTCTAATAAAATAACTAATAATAATATTAACTGTCTAATTAAATACCTTTAAAATTGATTAATGAAAATATTATCGTAAACATACGACTAGTAACAACGAATATGATTTTAACTAAACGTCATGAATGAGTAGCTATGCCACACCACAAACGTTTACCCAGGTTTAACATCTAGTATAATAAAATTATATTATCAAAAAAAATTCAACCGAAACGTGGTAGTGTAATACATGATAAACTGTAGTAATAATTCAAGGTTGTTACGTTCAACACATACAAAGTTAAATAAAAGAAAGTGTAAGGAAATAATATGTAAAAAGTAATTATAGGTAATAAAACTTCTATCAAATCTGAGTTAATCTTAAAAAATAAAATATCGATTTTATATGCTTCAAAGGTTATTATCCAAAATAGTCACATGTTGTATGCAGAGATATAACTTAATTTCAATATTCATCTTCTTAAACCAGCAATTATACAATAACACTGTGATAGTAAATATTAATGGTAAGTACGCATTTTCTGATATGTTAGGAAGATAAAAATAACATCACGACCTAGTTACGAGAATAAAAATGTCATCCAAAAGATTTTTTTATTTAAACTCTTTATGCCATAAAGTAGGGATTGATAAAAGTTATAAAGTATACAGACGCATTGGGGCTGAAAATTTATCTAAATTTAATCTCGTTTAGTAAGCGCGATTATAAAAATATTAACTTTGGAACCTCATAACCACCCTACAGGTTTTGAATTTAATGTATTCTAATATCATGGATATAATACATTATTCCGTGAAATAGTCGTCATTATTGAAGTGATGAAATAAATCTATAGTAAACTTAGTTCTTCTAGGAAGTTTTTTGTATTAAAAGACTGTAGCATAAAAGGATAGTTATATGTCAAATCAAATGCTTTATTTTATTCAACATGTGATTGATGGTTTCACTTTAGGTAGCACTTATGCATTAATTGCCATTGGTTATAGTATGGTGTATGGCATTCTTGGTATGATTAACTTTGCACACGGTGAAGTGTATATGATTGGTAGCTATATCTCTTTTATTGTGATTGCTGGATTAATGATGCTAGGTGTTGATGTGACGTGGATCCTTATCACTGCAGCCTTAATATCTTCAATTGTAGTTGCTAGTTTTTATGGCTGGAGTATCGAACGTATTGCTTATCGACCAGTGCGTCAATCTAAAAAATTAATTGCTCTAATTTCAGCAATCGGGGTATCAATTTTCCTGCAGAATTATGTCAGCCTTTTACAAGGATGCAGTGATCTGAGATTGGAAAATTTGATAACTGGTCAATGGATTCTCGGTGAAAGTGATGGTTTTAAAGCTACAATCACTAAAATTCAGCTAACGATTTGGGTCGTCACTTTTCTTTCTATGTTGGTATTAACACTATTTATTCGCTATTCAAAAATAGGAAGAGCTTGTCGTGCCTGTGCAGAAAATTTAAAGATGGTGAATTTGCTTGGTATTAATACAGACCGTATAATCTCATTAAGTTTTATAATTGGTGCAACAATGGCAGCAGTTGCAGCTGTCTTACTAGGACAATTTTATAACGTTATTAACCCTTATATTGGTTTTATGGCAGGAATGAAAGCTTTCACTGCAGCAGTACTTGGGGGAATTGGCAGCATACCAGGTGCAATGTTAGGTGGATTAATTTTAGGTGTTACTGAAGCTATGACATCCGCTTACTTAAGCGAAGAATATAAAGATGTCGTATCATTTTGTGTATTAATAGGCATGTTATCGATCATGCCAACTGGTATTTTTGGACGTCAGGAGGTTGAAAAAGTATGAGAAAAAAACATTGGATTAATGCTATTATTACCTCTATTGTTTATTTTATTCTTGTAATCTTTATCATGGGGTTACAATTAAGATCAGATGATACAAAATTAATCGTCTCCAGTGCCGATGCTGTTCGATGGAATTTAATTTTTTTAGGTGTAGTAGTTGTATTTATTTTTCAACTAGTGAACCCATTACTTTTTTATATATGGAATAATGCACGAAAAAAATTTTGGATAACACCTCTTTTTGATAGATCAACCTTTAAAATCAAAGAACTAACAATTTTAGTTATTATTTTTGCAATTCTTTTTCCATTCATAGTTTCTCCTAGTAGCTTAGACATAATAACACTCACGTTGATTTATATAATGCTCGGACTTGGTTTAAACGTAGTGGTCGGACTATCAGGATTATTAGTATTAGGATATGCCGGTTTTTATGCTATTGGTGCTTATACTTTTGCATTGTTAAATCATTATTATGGATTTAGTTTTTGGGAAAGTTTTCCAATAGTAGGATTCACTGCCGGACTTGCAGGATGTCTTTTGGGTTTACTAGTTCTTCGACTACGAGGTGACTACTTAGCCATTGTAACATTAGGCTTCGGTGAAATTGTGCGCATTCTACTACTTAATAATACAAATATCACAAATGGGTCAAATGGAATTAATCAATTACCCACACCTACATTTTTTGGATTAGATTTTGGGTATACAGAGAAAACAGGGTGGGATACTTTTCATCATTTTTTTAATATAAATTACAACCAAAATCATAAAATTATTTTTGTTTATTTTATGACTTTTCTACTTGTAATATTAACTGTATTTATTATTAATCGGCTATTACATATGCCATTGGGTCGTGCATGGGAAGCTCTAAGAGAGGATGAAATCGCTTGTCGCTCTCTTGGTTTATCACCAATACGTATTAAATTAACTGCCTTTATCATTAGCTCAGTTATTGCAGGTTTTGCAGGAATGTTATTTGCATCTCATCAAGGTTGTATTAATCCAGAATATTTTACCTTTTCTGAATCAGCATTCATATTAGCTATTGTTGTTCTTGGTGGTATGAAGGGCTCGCAAACATCAGTAATTATATCTGCTACTGTATTAGTAATATCAAGAGAAATGATACGCGATCTTAATGGATATAGTATGCTAATACTAGGTGTGCTAATGGTTCTTATAATGATTTTTTTTCCTCAAGGCTTATTTCCAATAAAACGTCGTCAGATAAAGTTAAATAAGATACTTCCACTAAAAGATCAATTAAATAAAAGTAAGCTCAACCAATAATGTATTTATTATCATTTCATGCTTTAGAGTAAAATTGAGTAGTTACTGGTGGTGAATAGTTTTTGGATTCACTGTCAATCAAAATAACATTACTTGATTGATGATCTCTACTACAGTAAAAAAATAATTTCAATATTTCATTACTCTATACAGGAACAAATTAATCAACAGGCAAAATGTATACTATGAAAATATTAGAACACTAATCAACAACAGATAATTATTAACCTAAGGAATAATTCTTATTTTAGTACATAACTTACTTACAGAGATAATGATAATTAACAACTAATTAGTAATTTAGTCTTCTCACTTTTAGATAGCTCTCTAAAATGACTAAAACAGTAAATGTATAGCATTTTTTACTCTTAACTATATATAACTAGATTGTAATTAGCAGTGTTAATTGCACATTGCTTATTCATATGATAGAATGCAAGGTAAGTTATTCATACTTTTATAAAGTAACTTCTAGACTACATTTTAAAAATTAATAACTGCCATGAAAATAAAATATTAAATCTATATTCTCTTATTAGCTTTTTATTTTATATTATTAAATATAATACTTAATAAGTAATATAAATTTCTAAAAATCATAATACTATATATATGATACGTTAAGCTAAATCTATCAGAACATTAATATGATTACTGTTCTTTTTACAAAAATATGATAATGTAAAAATTTAAATAAATGTATCTAAACTATAGAAAAAACACTTTCTTAGATATACTCAATACAAAAAAGAAAAATTTAATCTAAATTAATAATTAAAGTATCGTGAAAAAAATTTTTTTAACTTAAAAAGATAAATGTTATATTGTAATTTATATTAAACGACTAAAAAACGATAACATTATGCATGAAAATACTATTATTTATACTAAATATTAAGGTATATTCTACGTATAATAGTTAAAAACTATTTAGTATCAGCTATTTCTTTCAACCTCTAGAAACATCAAAAAAAATAATAAAATATATATGAATTTTTTATCTTAACATTGATCTCTCTGATCTCTTTAGCCTAAGATGCTGAAGGATTGTATTAATACACAAAAGTAGATATTTAACATAGACGGAGTATTAAATAAATCAAACAGCATTGATTCTTTCTTGATAAATACTATTGAAAGTCATAGCGTGATTATCATTATAAAAATTTTCTATTACTTAACAAATGTTAGTAGTAGAAAATACTATCGTCTCTCTAAAGAAAAAATACATTAGGAACTAAATATTATCAATTATAGTTATTATATATATACTTAACATAAAATTTTCTATATTAGAATAAGAATATAAATATTCAGGTAGTACTAAAAATCAAGAGATTCATAATGTTTATTGAAGATAATGATAATCTAATAAATAGAAAAATATTACTAAGCTCAGTTATAGTAACTTTTTAAATATACAATTATGTTTTATAAATATAAGTATTGATTAATACACTAAAGTTAAACTATATAAATATAGTATATAAAATATTAATATCATAGGTTAAAATTATGATTCTAAAATAAAATATTCTTAGAAAAGTAATTTTTAATATAAAATTAAAAATAATGTATATTTTATATAAAATATTGTCATATTATAAAAAATTTATCATTTATTAAAATATATCATTAAATTAATAAATAAGTTTTTTAATTTCTATAAAATATAGATAAATGAATAATATTAGATAAAATATTTATAATTCTCACAAATTTTACAGTATCAACAAATCACTTCACTTAATTGTTTTATATATTTAAAATAACATTTCAGTTATTAACTTTTCATATTAATAAAATATTAACACTATTAAATCACTTCAAAGAAAACTTTCTGTAATTTTATCAAACAATAAATTTTCCTTACACGATATACTTGTTGTATTAAATTGAATGCTTAAGTTATCTGTATAATTTCCTGATATTTTCTGCCAAAATAATTCAAAATAATGACTAAAGTAACGCTTGTTTTAATGTTTTTAGAAGATTATTATATTTCTAGATATATTAATACACGTTATAAATTTATAATTTTTTATTAAATAATTTTTGCTCTTCTGTAATAATTGCATAGAATACAATCTGCCTAATCTTTCAAAATTAACTTAACAATAAAATAAAATATTCGTTTCAAATACTCATGTATGTTTTATCATAAAAGAGTAGAAATACGTGTAAATCACTTTAAAAAACTAAAAACTAAGTTAGTGATATAGTAAGAATATAAATTTTATTAGATATTAGATATTATAAATGTTTAATATTAAAAATAAAAAAAACTAATTAATACGTAAAAAATATGAACTCATTTAAGAGTTATACTAATTAATATGTTAAACTTAAAACATTTTACCTAATACACAATATGTCATAATATAAATAAGATAGCGCAATAACGACAGATTATTCCTAATGATATTGCACGACTGTAACAATATGATTACATATTTATCAAAAAACAATATATTAAAATATAATGTACAACTAAAACTAAAAAGATAATCTTTTTATATATTAATATTGTATTTTCATTGAGTAATGTCATTATTATAAAATAAAAACGTTTCCATCAAAATAAATATATTTATAAAATAACTTATCATAAACCTAAATAATAAAATTAGTTTCTTAACAAATGACTAAAAAACATTTTAAATTTTTATTTCTTCCTTAACTCATTACAATTAATGTTAAAACATACTTCTAATACTGTACACTATAAGTGTAGCTATTCTTAACTCAATTAATTTACTATATACAATTAGAACACAGTTACATATAATTAAAATTCAATGACGTGTCACATGATAATATCAAATATTCCTTTCGTTACTGAGATACTATTAAATTGTTTAGTATAGTCTCTATAGTATTCAAAACTTAAATATGATTATCAAAATCTAAATTACAAAAAATTATTCTATTACCAAGTGCATATGTTTAAATGCAGTAATATTAAATTTATTTACAGTAATACACAAGATATCATATAATCTACGTAATAAAATTTAAAAATAATCATAAAATAAATAAAATGCTATTTATTAGAAAAATTTTTATACCTGCATATAAAAACTATAATCAACACTACATTAAAAAGATAAAATAAGCACACATTGATTCTTTATCTTCAATATACTTGAGAAAAGAATTTCAATTTTATTTGATTATTATTCACAATAACCAACCAAATTTCTCAAGAGTTAGATCTATAATTTTAGAATGATCATATTGATTTAGTTACTTATTTCTACATAAGTCATAATAACTTAAAAGCTATATCTAAAAAGGATAGTCAGCTAAATATACATCAGCTATATGTTGAATATCTACATAAGGTTAACAAAAAAGAAGACTCGAACAGCAATATTTCTTGATATTATGAATATTATATGATATATCATTCAAAAAAAGAGAAATTAAAATACAAAAGATCAATAAATATCACCTTAACAAAATTTTAAAACTAAATATCTCAATATCATTGATAAAATTAATTAGATAAAATTATTAATTATCTTTAAAAATATTCATCTATATCAATTGTGATCTACTGAACATGGATCATAATATCAATAAAAAGATTATTGTTCGTTTACTTAAAGTATAACAATGAAATATGTTCTGATTTTTTTCGTCTACACTATTAAAATCTCTAATCTTTACAGTTTTGTATAATATTCCTTGCTAATAAAACATTTTATCAATCCCATGCTATGACTTCTCATATCAATATAGTTATTGACTATATCTAATACTTAATAATAATTATCCAAAATTTAATATACTGAAATATTATTTTAGATTTTATTAAATAACTCTTTACTAAATTATTGATCAATAATACTACTTATAAGTAGCGGTTCAATATGCGTTATAAATTATAACATAACTCCATAGTTTATATATCTCAGTAACTATTGTTATTGTTTTATGACCCATAAAAAACAATAAAACATACTAAGATACATGGTATGTGATAAACTATTTTTTTAGATACGTTTATATTGATAAGCATATAGCTTATTCTCAGATGCGTTTATTTATCTTGTATCTTATTAAAAATCTTTTTTAATAATATCCAAGCAATAAATGCAGATATATAAACTACAGATTAGTATTTAAAAAACTTCTCATTATATTTCTATATTCTGAAATATTTTCACTAATAAAGTAATCAACGCTAGAGAGCAAATGAATATTGTAAATATTTGATTAATATTAGTATTTTAGGGTACATATTTATATTCTCAAACTTTACAGATAAATAATTACAAACTACTTGTAAACTTTCTAAAATAAACCCTGAATGGAATGTCATTTTATTTTCACTATTATTTTCACAAACTTAACAATCTTTTTATTACTTATCTTATAAAGTTTAAGATTAATAATATTAAATACTCTTCTTAAAAAGTTACTCAAAATAACATTATCTAATATTTACAGAGCATAAAAATATAAAATTACCTAATATACATATATATCGGCATATATACGCTCTTATTTTTCTAGAAAACAGAAATGAAGATTTCTTGAAATATTTTACCTATGTCACTATTATAAAATTTTTTTTGTTTTCAGAATGCTGCATAGAAATAATTAACTTTGACAAAATTTAAATAAACTTTAACATCAGTTGAATTATAGACACATTATCAATTATAAGTTATTTTTTTAATATATAATATAAAACATCATTAATCTTTCTATTATATGAAAGATAAAGTATATTAATTAACGTGGATCAATCATATACTTAAAATTCATACACAAAATACTATAGCTATGATGATATTTATATCTCTAACCATTAGATAAAGTGTTTTATTAGTTTCTAGCATGCTATAATATATAATCTTACAATATTAAGACGCATATAGTATTTAATCAATACATAAGTCGAATCATTACAGTAAGAACTCTTATCTAACTCTCAATATGAGAAGCATCACATTGTCAATTTTCGTATTTTTATTTTAAACTTATAGGAATTAATCATGGTTCTAGTAACGCGTCACGCGCCTGACTTTACTGCCTCTGCTGTTTTAAGTAACGGTGAAATTGTTGATAATTTTAATTTCAAAAACTATTTACACGGTCAACCAGGTGTAATTTTTTTCTGGCCGATGAATTTCACTTTTGTATGTCCTTCAGAATTAATCGCGTTTAATCATCGTTATAAAGAATTTAAAAAACGCAATGTTAAAATTGTAGGCGTCTCTCTTGACTCGCAATTTGTTCACAATGCATGGCGTAACACTCCGATAGATCACGGTGGTATTAGTGTAGTTCAATATCCAATGGTTGCTGATATTAAACGTGAAATTATTAAATCTTATGGTATCGAACACCCAGAACTAGGTGTTGCTCTGCGCGCTTCTTTCCTCATTGATAAGACCGGCATTATTCGTCACCAAGTTGTTAATGACTTACCACTGGGTCGTAATATCGATGAAATGTTGAGGATGGTAGACGCGCTACAATTTTACGAAGAGTATGGTGATGTTTGTCCTGCTCAGTGGGAAAAAGGTAAAGAAGCTATTAATGCCTCTCCTCAAGGTATTGCTAAATTCCTCACAAAAAATGCAGCTACTTTATAATTAGAACTTTTACTTTTTTAATCTGCCGACATAAGATACACATCTTGTGTCGGCTATTTTATTTTCAATAATTCTTTATATCAATCATTGACTTATTGATTAGTTTCCTTTTCTTGATCTATTTAGATAGTGGTTCACTAGAAACTTTCTAATAAATATCAAATATTTAACGGATTCTGATTTTTATTAAAATATTTATCTTTCACTTTTTGAAACATCAAAGTTATTTTAACATATCATTATATTTTATTAATTTTACCCCAATAACATGTTCTCTTTTTAGATAAAAAAAGAAAAAAGTTAAATTAATAAAAGATAGGTATTTAAATAACTTTCATCGTTTTTTTATATAGTCAAATGTTCAGGACAACGAAAGCAACGTTCAACGAGTTAACATACTTAAAAGATCTTACATGAATATATATGCAGTAAATTTTCTGATCTCAATAATTGAATGTGCTATAGAACATATCAAAAATAAAAAATTTTTAATCATCTCAACGCTATCTAATAAAGATATCTTATAGCAGTGCAGGTATTTTGATATAAACAGTCATACAGAGACTGTTTATTTATATATTTTCCTATTATTACGGAAAACTGATCAAATTAACCGATACAGCGTTCTTATAGTAAAATATTATTAAATTTTGAAAATTTTTGACTTCACTCATAATTTTTAGAAATTGTACTGACTTTTATTAATGCTATAAACACTTTATATATCAACAATGTATTAAAGCATTATTAACGTTCTAAAATCTAATATGAATTTTATTAATCACGTTTTATATCTTTACTACAATAAATTGATTTCTACTTCTCAAATAGTGTATTACAATACTTTTGCATTGTTACACACAATACTTTTTTCAAAAAAATCACTAAAAAGACATTGGCCAATATAACGTAAGATCTATTAAAAAATTCAAAATACACAATGCAATTTATAAACATTCACATTTCTTAAAGATTTATAAAATGTGAATGCTTAAAAAATTTACTTTTAAAACATTTTTTCATTATATCAGTATTAGTAGATTTTGTTATTTTTATAAGATATATAAAATAATTCCAAACGAGCTATTTTTCTCTTTCGCTCTCCTTGTACTACTTATTAATAATCTATCATTAATTGGTATCTAAATGCTTTTGGTAAAGAGTATCTTCCTCTACAACTAAAACGATACACTATTGATAAAATTATTAAATTTATAATAACTACTTTTGTAATATGGTGGACAAAATAGTTATACTCAATATATTGTAACTTTAATTATTATTCAGTAGTGTAAAAACACAATCAGTTTCAGCAAGATTTTTAAAGTTAGATTCTAATAAAATTATATTCTTTACTAACATTGCAATAAAAATATTCAGACCAAATCTTATATTCTGACAATTTTCTAGATAAATAATAACAGTTACACAAGTGACTGTTATATATTAAGATATAGTTGATATTATTAAACTCTACCAATCAACGATTTCATTGTAAATAATACACACTCATTGTATAATATTAAATACTATAATTAGTGAACAATTTTCCATTTACTAATTCCAAATAAACTGTTCCATTAATGATCAATTGATTAAAATTAATACAATAATAAAGTTCTAAAGAATAATACTTGTCTTCAAAGAATTAGCTATTAAGATAGTCAGATATGTTTATATCATATACTGTTTCTAGTGGTATATTACCAATATAAATAAAATAATCTTCGCTAAGTTAGCAATATCAACTCTAGTCCAGAAAAATATGTATGCATGAAATTAAGATACTGCTTATTCTTAGAATAAATAAAATTTTCATAACTGAATTCACCTGAATATACAATTTTAAACTTGTTTACACTTTAATATTTAGATACTGCACCCTGAGAATAAAAATGGTTTAGACAAACAATTTCATCTTATCCTACTATAACTAAAAGTTTTTCAATATATAAATCTACATTCTCTTTTAAGAATCATTCAGAATTCAGTATGTATTTTTAAAAAAAATTACTATACCACAATATATTATAACACTTATTATTATACATTTTCTAAGTTCAGAAGACTTTTTATAAATAAATAAAATAAAAATGATTGTATTAGATTTATATATCTCACTTTAATTAATTTTAAAAAAATTAAAAGTATATAAAATTATAAAATCTTAGTTCCTACTACGAGGATATAATTAAGCTAAAAAAACGTTAAAATTAAAAATAATAGCATTATTGTCTAGAGATTGTTTTATTATATTTAATTCGTATTTTAATTGTTTTTAAGTAACATACAAATTATGAAATATTATCCTTTAGACTAACCTACTGCATTCACCTTCATTTAAATACTTTTCTATAAATCTAATAAATAAACTTATTTATCATCATAGTGAATGGAGTTTTTAAATAATATTAATGCATTGTACTGTATTAATATTAATAATATCGACGCGTTTATTAAGATAAAATTTCCCTTGCATACACAAATTGTGTATCACTACATTTATCGAGAAAATATTCATTAATAAGCATATATACCTGTAATTTATTTAAAATTAACACTTTTGAACATTCAGATACTATATTAAAAATGTTTCCTCATTAAAACTCAATTCGACTTAAATTCTTGTAATACAGAATATGAATATATTTCAATTATAACTCAGTAAGGAATCATTAAATCAGTAGCTTTATTATAAATTTATACTAATATACTACTTTATAATTAAAATTATCTCTGATTATAATTTTTATTATCATGCTTATGATTATCAATCAGTAACTGAATTTTTCTATTTAAAGAAAAAAAGAAGTTACTCTAGAATACTTCTTAAAAATTATTTCTCAATTATCAGAACGATATGACTTAAGCAAATTTAATATCATATTATTTAATCTCAAAATATCTCAATAATCATTCTTGATTTTCTTTAAATATTTTACATATAAAAAACTAATATCAAGAGTTTATCATTTATGTAACAAATTATTACTAAATTATAAAATTCATACTCTCTATTATGGTCCTAAAAAATTAGGAAAAATTATTTTGAAATATACAAAAAAATAATAACATACTTTTAATAAAATTATTGTTGAAATATAACTAATTATCATTAACATAATAATAAGTGTCGATAATTAATTAAAAAGAATAACTGTTACTTAAAATTCTTTAAGTTACACTGAATAATATATCAAGTAATGAATTTAGCAAGCATGATATATATCACTTATCTTGTGACACTTGAGATTTTATTCTATAATTATAGGTTCTTTCTATATTAAAATTTCAACTTTTGCAACAAGATTTGACGAATTCCAAACATAATTCAAAAACTCTTTAAAAACCTATCTTGAACTTTAGTAAAAATTATTACTATTTAATGAATTTTTAACGTGCATCTTCCAAAAAAAATCTATTTAATGTAATGTGTGTTAAAATATTATAATAGCGTCTTTACAAGAAAAACAAAGACGATGATAATTTACTTAATATTTTCTAAATACAATAACCTAGCGTCTTCAGTAAGACACAGATGAATAAAAACATAATAAATTTAACATACAGTAATGTAATGCAATTATATATAAACATCAATTTATATTTTCATACCCAGTTAACTTTCTACGTGTAGAAAATTATATCTGAGAATGTAATAATTTTAGCACTAAATAGATTATAATTACATTAATGATTAAGTTAATACTTTTATTGACTTATGTTGACGTAATAATTAATTAATACAGCTGAAATAAGTTCAGAATTTCTAAACTTTAATATATCAATACAATGATACAACAAAAATTAATTTATATATTTTATAATAAGCATGCTTGAAATATTTTCTTAGAAAATTCATAAACAACAAGTCATGATACTGAGTTATTTTAGTAAAATTAAAATTTTTTAAAATCTTTTAATCTGCAGCCTCACCATAATTATTATCATATTTGCACTGATAACCTATGATACTAATTGAGCTGATAATGTTTACTGCTTTCAAAGTTGTCTCGATATCTTACATAAAATTTTTAATACTCATACTCACAGTAAAACATATTGAATATATACGTTTAAATTTTAAGTTATCTAAATAACGAAAAAACTTTTCAAGGGTGGATGATACTAATTTTAAAGTATTAAATAGATTACTTTCTTATTTTTCCTTATTAAAAATTCTTTTCAAGATTAATTTTTTTATTCCTACAAAAACAATTATATTTACTAAAATTCAATTTTTCAACGAAAATAAATATTATTTTATATATTACTACGTGTTTTTTATAATCAAACATATATTTGACAACACTATTTTATTAATAACACTGTTATAATATTATTTATAATTATTGAATATTATTCAAATTATCTATGATGATTTATCTTTTAAATTTGTATAACGGATATAAAATAATAGGTAAAATTATTGCAGTATAAAATATACATCAGTATCAAACGTTATATTTAGTCTGACAAAGATTTATAAATTTATTGTTATTTAATAATCAGTCCTAATATGAGCCATCAAGATAAAGTTTGATGATATAAATAGATTGATTGTAACAAAGCTAAATAATTTATAAGATCTTTTTAGTCAATGATAGTCATACTAAAATTTATTTTGCATTAAAAGATGTTAATGTTTTACTAAACGTCTAACAATAGACGATACAATCAAACTTATTAAATTAATTTATTTCAATCAGATTCGAGATGATTGTTAAAAGTCTTTAATAGATTTTCAGATATTCGAAGAATAATTTAGAGAGGAGCATCTAAAGGAAAGTAGAATCATATTCTAGAAGTTATATTGAATGTAATCATTTAATAGTATAATATAAAATATCATTTTTCTAAAAACATCTAAGTTTAGTGCTAGCATATTATATTAATTTCATGATAAGACAAATATAAGAAAAACTTGTGCTATGAACGTAACCTAATAACTCCATAGAGTAAATTGTAATTTTTTGCATGATTTTATAATAAATAAATTATTACCTTTAAATAAGATAATTAAATAAACCCTTTATTCGATAAAGAGAATCAACTTTAAATTAAGAAAAAATGCACTACGAACATATCTAATATTTTTAATATCACTTCCTGAAAGATTTTTATTTTAGCGTTCAATATGATAAATGTTCACCATTAACTTTATTAAGTATAAAACAACCCAATAACTGAATATCTAATTATTGGGTGCTACTTTAATCAAGGTTACTATTTTTTATTAGCAATAATATTGTAAATTAATTTTTATATTTACTCATCACTAATGTTGCATTAGTACCGCCAAAACCAAAGCTATTTGACATAACAGTTTTCAATACTTGCTCAGTTGTTTTTGTCACAATATTCAACCCTACAGCTTTTTCATCCAAATTTTCAACATTAATACTAGGTGCAATAAAACCGTGCTCTAACATTAGTAAGCTATAAATAACCTCTTGAACACCTGCCGCACCTAATGAATGGCCACTCATTGATTTTGTTGAAGAAATAGCGGGTAAGTCATTCTCAAAAAGTAATTGAATAGCTTGTAACTCTTTTGTATCACCTATAGGCGTAGAAGTCCCATGTGCATTAATATAATCAATTTTATCATTAATACCCTGCATCGCCATTTTCATACAACGAACAGCTCCCTCACCTGAGGGTATAACCATATCTGCACCATCAGATGTTGCACCATAACCAATAACTTCTGCATAAATATGTGCACCACGAGCTAATGCATGCTTGAGCTCTTCAACAACAACAATACCTCCACCACCCGAAATCACAAAACCATCACGGTCATTATCATAGGTTCTTGATGCTTTAGTAGGTATATTATTATACTTTGTTGATAATGCACCCATAGCATCAAACTCACAGCTCATCTCCCAACTGAGTTCTTCACCACCACCTGCAAATACAAGATCTTGTTTATCTAATTGAATTAATTCTACAGCATGACCAATGCAGTGTGCAGAGGTTGAACATGCAGAACTAATTGAATAGTTAACACCTTTAATTTTAAATGGCGCTGCTAAGCAAGCAGAAATACCTGATGCCATCGCACGAGTAACCATATAAGGACCTACGCCACGCAGGCCTTTTTCGCGCATACCATCAGAACCTGCTACTTGATTACGTGGAGAACCTCCACCAGAACCTACAACTAAACCAGTACGCAGATTAGAAATGTGCTCATCTGTTAAATTTGAATCACTAATTGCCTGTTTCATAGAGAGATAAGCGTAAACTGAACAATCACTCATAAAACGACGTATTTTACGATCAATCTGATTGCTAGTATTTATTACTATATTACCCCAAACGTGACTACGCAAACCTGCTTTTTTAAATTCCTCTGAGAAAGTGATACCAGAACGACCTTCCCTAAGAGAAGTTATTACTTCTTCCTGACTGTTACCTATACTAGAAATAATACCCAGGCCAGTGATAACTGCACGTTTCATTTATTACCTCTTAGTTTATAATATAATCAAAAAAATTACAGCTAACACTTTAGCTTACACTTATAGGCTGAACAAGTCCGTTCGGGATCAAGATGTGCACTTTTATTGTGTTAATCAATATGAGTTTTACATAATACGAGGTTTAACTGCTACTTAGTACTAATATTCTATAAAGATAGATAGTAGATAAGGAAAAGTATAAAATTAGCAATAAATATTAGTAACCTTAACTAAAATTATGAAAATAAACGCTATTAAAATAATTAAATAATGTTTATTTTGTAATTAACAGAAATAAAAAAAGTAAGGGTACGTATTGTTTAAAATACTACTACTTTATACGATATATTTCTTATATATTTAAAAGTTGTATTATTAAAATAATTTTTAATATCGTTTTGATATTTTTACGTTATGGGTAATTTTTTAAAATTTTTAACTGAATCACTTTCAGTCAGCATTAAAGTTTCCAAACTTGATTAGATTTGAGATACATATTAATCCAAAAAGATTTTAAAGTAGTTAACTAAGATTGTTTTAAATCGATTTTATTATTAATAATTAGCATGAAATAGTTATTTCAAATATTATGTAGTAATAAAAAATACCTTATTCCAATCATTAAGGAAATAATTTTTAATTTATAATATTGAGATATTAATAAATAATTATTTTAACTTAGCAATAAGTTACTTTATAAAATAGAGGTATGTGTAGAAAAATTAGCTATATTATAAATATTTAACATCTATTGACTAAAATAATAGATTCAGACGTAAATAAAAATTTTTCTATTTATATGAGCTAGTTAGATGAATTTCTATTAATAATAAGCTGGTTCCCCCCCTATGTAAAAAACATTCATTCAGAAATGAAATATTTCTACAAAATATTTTAATAAAATACAAAATCCATTGAACCTGAGTATGCTCATAAACCTATCATTAAAAAAATAATGTAGCACTTACAAGATAAAAATGACTAAATAAATTTTTAAAATCTATAAAGTCTTCGCATTTACCAGTCATCGCGTATGATAATGGATGATATTATTTTAGTATATTTTTTAAATAAACCAGATCTCCTATGATCAATAGATGCACTTAAATATGCAATTTATATTAACCATCATATAGAATTTTAAAATTTATTTAAAATAACAGAAAATGATACTATATTTTAGTCTCCAGGCTAAAGTTTTTTTACTGGAGAGTATCAATAACAAATCATTTAATAATCTTTAATGTTCATCATGATTATGTTCACTATCATGAGCTAATTAATAATTATCTAGAAATAACTAAACTATCTAAACTCGCTCCACTTCTTAATTAAGATAATATTCAGTTTTACTTTAAGTAAAAATATTACATTACGTAACAATATTCATAATAACAAAAGAATGAGCATGCTTACTTCAGGTAACTCACGGAGCACTCAATAAAACTACTTAATTATAAAATTCTATTCAGATTATAGTATTTCTGATATTTTATAGGTATACTTTTAAATAAAAAAATAAAAAATTAATAACTTGCTTTTTACTTTTTTTAAGAAGTGTCCTAATACAATACAACACTTTAACATAAAAAATAATTTTAACTTAACTATCTTGATCTGATCTTCATGATTTATTATGACACTTGCTATGAAAAATATTCATACAACCATCAGAGTTTAAAAAACTGAAATATCACAGTGGATAATAATTCACACTTTAAACTTGAACAATTTTTATTTTTTTATAGTATATCGATTATATATTAAAAAGAAAAATTACAGTAACTGTTTTTAATGAAACTAAATAAATGACAGAAACCTGCTGTTAATTCATTAAGAAAAAAAGTATATTACATCAATATTTAACTCAAAGATATACGGTGTTAAATCCATGTTAATTTTTTATTAAAATATTGTCTCAATACATTTAAAAGCTTATTCAACATTATTCTATACATTATAGAAAAATAATAAGCGCTATTTTAATAAACAAAAAGAAAACTTCAAGCACTTCTCATACATTTGCTATAGTAAGCTATATTTTAATTAACTTAACTCAGTTTTTCTGATCTAATATTGAGGAGTCATATTTATAGTATTAAAGTTCGCTACATTATGCTATTTGAAACGAACTTAATATATGACACGTCCTAGAAAAATATTTATTTATATAACTATAATAAACTAATATATATTTCACACAAAAATAATTTTTAAAAACGAAAGCAATTAAACATTTTTGTTTTTTCTTTTTTTTAATAGTCCTTATTATAACTGCAGTTGCATAGATAATATTTTAATATCTATAACTAGTATATAATGTGATGCTAAAAACATTTTTACTACTACTATATATTTTTTCATAAGTCATAGCTGCATTTTCAATTGTTTACGCGTCAACATGCTGAAAGATAATATTAACATTACGCTTATATTAACATACAACTAACTAAGATTTTTCTTTCTAAGAATTTTAAAATCACTTATACAGCAGTTTTATTAGAAATATTTTAGAGAATCTTATTCTACTAAAAACTAATTTTCAGAATATAAAGTAAAGCTAGAATACTTAATATATCACATTTTTAAGGGTTACTCTATATTTAGCTATTATATAATAATAGTTCAATTTACTAAAATATATTTTAATTAATATTGTATTATTATTTTACACGTTATTAATTTAGATAAAATAATATAAATCATTACGTTTAAAAAATTAAATAAGTTGTTAATAATCTATCTTTTATAGTAGAAAATATTTTAAGACAAAAGGAAATTATGATTGCATGCTTCTATAAAAAACAACAACCTCTTTAAAAGATACTGTTATTATTTTAAAATTGAAAAGATTTAATCATTAAACAAGTTAAAAGATATAATTTTAACAAAAATAATAATATAATAGTATTTAAAAAATTTTAAGGATAAATTATGAAAATTTATATTATGCGTCATGGTGATGCTGTATTGAGAGCTAATAACGATATGGAAAGAGTGTTAACAAAAAAAGGGAAAAATGATGCAATCTTAGTAATCAAGAAACTACAACAACAAATATCTACAGTTGAAAAAATACTTGTTAGCCCTTATCTGCGTGCACAGCAAACCTTACAAGTAATCCTCGAAAATCTTTATATTCCAGCAAAAGTTGAAGTGATGGATATATTAACACCTACTGGAAACGCAAAATCTGCTGCTAATCACATATTAAATTTAACTATTATGGGTACTAATTCAGTATTGATTATATCACATTTACCACTAATTCACTATTTATTCTTGACACTTTGTCCAGATGAAACACCTCTAATATTTCATACATCTTCAATTGCATGTATTCAATTATATACTCACCATCATAAAGCCTGTTTTAACTGGATACTTCACCCATTTTAATTATTGATATTAAATATATAGAATTTAGAAGATTAAGAATGGTTTTAAAATTTACCTACTACTCATTTATAATCAACTACACCTCTCATATTTCTGTATTTTATTTAAAACAAGTCATTAAAGATGATTCCAATTTTTTTCACGGAATAAAAACCATAGCATGGGGGTATGGAATACACTAAAATTACATTAATTTTTTAAAAAATATTAGCAGTATCCATAGATCATGTAATAACACAAATACACTATTGATTTTTTATAAGCACCAATAAATTTTCATTCTTATTTTTATAGTATGCATATTAAATAATATACATTAAGAAAAAATTTTTCAATATGATCACACAAAAAATTTTGACTTCATAAACTTACAACCAAGATATTAAATAATATATTCGACCTTTGTCTGAAACATTCTTAAATGTAAATATTCTAAATAGTACAATGTTATACATAACTTGTTCTACTTATATTTTTATTTAACTGATCGTAAATTTATGCGAATAATTATCTATCAAAGCTTATTTTAGGAAATATTGTTTTTTAATCTATTTTTAATTTTTTATAAATATTATTTGTGTAATTGTATTTATTTTTAAAACTAATTGTTATCTCTTTATTTATAAAAATATTATTCAAAATATGTTATACATAATTATTATATATATTTTAAATAAAAATTTACCATAGCCAGTAATCTTAGGCAATAAAATTTTAATAAACATAAGACTTTTTAGGTAGAAGACTGACATATAGATACCCTTAAACAATATATATCAAATATTTTATATAGTGCTCTATACTCTAATCAGCACTCAATCATTTAATACACTCTTAGTTAATTTCAGTGAACACAGCATACTAAAAATAATATTATTCCCATGGTGTTAAATTGTTGTATATTTTTCAAGTTAAAATTTCATACACCTCTTCATAAAAATTAAAACATTGGTTTGTTAAATATTTTATAAAAAATAAATATATTATTATCAACATTCTTCAATAAGAATGGATCGTAAGTTATTTATTGAACTATTAATCAAATAAATAATAAACTACCTAAAGCACACTAATTTTCTATCACACTAATCTTTCGGTGTTGAATAGTGATTAATACAGAGAATTAAATAACCACTAAGATTTTTCCGTCATCTTGATCGAACTGTTATATTTTCATTCCAAGTTTTTCACTAAAAACTGTAAAGTTTTATAAAAATATTTCAAGATTTTCTCAATGAATACAAATATTCTGAGTTTATTGTTGTAACTTTAATGTAATCCCGAAGTAAATATATTTATATATTCACCTAGCATAATAAATATAAAACATTACGACCAAAGTAGTCATCGATAAATACATAATCATTATCATTACTTAAATTTAGTTCATGTAAACTACGTTTTCTAATTTATCATAATGATCAACGACAATAAAATTAATTGTATACTGCTTACGACAACGGTCCTCAAAATAAAACTCACTGTATATGTTGGTCTTTTGAGTTTTTATTCCCCTCACCATAAATTATTACTAGTAAATAAGGTTTAATACTCTCTACAAAAATATTAGCACCTTATTATCCGGTTATAATTTCCAGTGATCTAATAATGTACCGCGCCTAAATAAAATATAATTATATTTTAAAATATCTAGTTACAAATAATGCAATGCTTATTGATATCTTTCTAAGATCAAAGCTATAAAGTTTTCCTGTCCATATTTTATAAATCAATAATTAGCGATGTAAGCATTGTAAGAATGTACGTATATAATTTGTATTTTGAAAATAACTATTAACGTGTCTATACGCTTAGAACATGTTTATATTATTTTTTTTGCAAGATAACTAAAAACTCTCTAAAGTATCCTAAATACATTAATAAAATATATCATAGCAATAGTTATGTCGTTAAGTAAATGTAAGATACATGTTGTGATTTTACGATCAAAAAATATTATATAAAGGTTTTATCTTTTCTCTAAAACTAGAGATTTTAATAATCTACTTTATTATTTAATTTTTATTTCAAATATTTCTCAAGATTTATTGACTTTTTTCAAGAAAATAAAAAAATCTCTAAAACCTATTTAACATTTGTTATTAACGTAATTCTTTTTATATATATCTATCGATATGATATATCGACTTACAATCGTAAGATCAATAACATATTGTGAATAAATAAATACCTATTTGCAATATTTGAAGACTACATACTAACCATGAAATTAATGTATAAAATTTTCACTACTATATATTTTATAATTCATTTCCTTTCCTATTCTTCTCCGAAGCTATGTTCCAGAAAAATACGTATACAGACTATATTAAATTTTAAAATTATTACAAATCACTCTAGGTTTTTTTAAATAGCTTTTAAAAATTAATTCATACAATTTATATTAAGATTAATCACAAAATTCACATCACTATCATAATTATTAATTAGAAAATACTATAAGTAAAATCATACCCTACTTCAACACACTATGATTCATATATAAAATTTCTCGTCTTAAACACTATCTGTAGATAGTGATTAAAAGTCTATCGCATATCATTTCGATAACCACTGCTCATACCATGGACAGAAGAATTTTCTTAGATTATTGTGATTTATATAAAATATTACTTATATACGTAAATCTTTTATTATAAGGCAACGATTATAGGCATGCAAAATTTGAGAATATATGTATTGTATACTCTTAAAATCATTCAGGTTATAAAACATAATGTATGACATACTTTTAATATGATCTACAGTGTGTAGCTATCAATGACATATTTAAAAAGCTAAAAACACAACTAAATAAAAAATTAGTAACCAATATTTTAATATTTATCTTCAATTGTTTAATCTAGAAGTTATTATGTTTTATTATGCAAATAAATACTCAATAATCTTTTATATTTACTGTATTTTAAGTGAATTAACTAATAATATAATCTTTGCATTATCTTTTTTAGTGAAAATATTAACTTTGTCTTTAATAAAACATTATCTTCGTGAAGTTATAATAATGTCATTTTTATTTATCCCAAAATTATTGGGACATATTTCATCATCTTTCATTATTATTTGAATAACGACTCTAGCTTATCTGATAAAAAATTATTTAAATTAAAATACAAGATTAGCATTCACCACCATATTTTTAGCCTTGATAACTCTGATAGAGATATACACGTTTAAAATAAACTCTTCATCATACTTCATTTCAGGGAGATTAAGCGATATTAATATCATAATTTTAGTTAGTGAAGCTATTAAAAGCGCGATTCTAATTAAAACTTATTAATATCTTAAAAGAAATTTGAAATTTTATAATAATTCTGACGACATAAAACACATTAACATTCATTAAGATCATCTATTTATCCAAACATCTGATAAAATTACAAAACAGCTATGCATGTGTCTCTCATATTCATAAAATACAAATAAACAATAAAACAATGAAAGAAACATTAACATAGCAGAACATTAACAAGTTTTAGTTCTTGAACTATGCATGTAAAATTAAATAATTAAAATTGAATAATGTATTCTTCGTATAATAATTTGAAGATATAAAACACTTTTTTTTAAAATACTATAGGAATTCATCTTTTAAATGCTAAAATATCAATTAAAATTTATTAATAGTATACAACATTATATTAATTATAATATTATTTTAAAGGTAAAAATAAACTACTATTAACTTGACGTTGTAGTATTTTATTTAGTTAAAACTTAGTACTAAAAACTTATTTTCATTAATAATCACACAAATTTTTATGAAATTCTAAAGATCATCTTAACACAAATTCTATTAACTATACTTTTTAATATTTACTTTAAAAGTCTTCACTATATTTGTAATGTGTTCAATAGCAATATCTAGCATTTTTTAAGAAAATACTAAGAGTAACTAATATTAGTAATTGATTTTAAGAATATGCAAGAGTACAACCACTTTTCTTTACCATTACTTTATGAAGACATATGTATTTTCAGCTTATTTATAATACGTATTTAATATATAGAAAAATGTCCAGAAAAACATTCTACGGTAACAATATGTCGTAATGATAAAATGCATAAAATAATTACATTTGAATAATAGACTCAACATTTCTTTATAATAAATTATATACGACGTATAAACATTTTATTAAAAAATACAAAATCACCTAATGCAGTAAAGAATCTAATATATATACAAACAGTTAAACATCAATTGATACGGTGATTATTATATAGTGAATAAGATTACAATCTTGCAATAGACATGCGAAAATTAAAAAATCATCATTATAGAAAAATATTCAGGAAACATGAAAAAATTTTTATGAAAACTCTTAGAAGAAACTTTTATATTAAAATATTATACTACATAAAATAGAAACATGTTGACCCATTACTAATGTCATTAATATATACAATAATATTCAATTTATTTATAATAAGCATTACGCTATACTTTTTATATGTTTTTAAATTACACTATAAAAAAATAAAAAAGATTATTGTTGTGATTTTTGCGTTATATGTATTTTCTTCCATGAACGGTATTATTTTAGTTGGCATAAATTGTTACATACACTTCACTAGATCAGTAGAACAGAATCAACTAAAAAAATCTTTAATTTTTCCTTCAGTTAATCACACTCCATCATATTAAATGTATAATGGTAATTTTTTAATACTAAGTTGATTGCAAAAACACTTATAATACTCAGATCTTGTTATAACAAATACTAAAACTATTTTACCTACAGAATCTTAATATTTTGGCAATACTAACCAGAAGAAAATATTTTTCCTGATTTAAATATTTGTAAATAATTTCTATTGCTAATAGTATAAGGAATACTAAAAAATAGTATTTATATTAAAAGTAATGTATTATATTTCGTTTAAAATTTTAGAGATTTATAAATATATTACAATGCTCACTATTATAATAAAATCTTACTAAAAAATAACTTTTAAAACTAGGTACGCAAATAATTCTCCTTTGTCTAAGACCTTTATTAAAAAAAATGATATAATGCTAATATATTTAATCAACATCAAGTGTATAATCTTTTAAGTACATGAAAATCATATTAATTATATTAATATTAAGAACAAAACTCTATTGTACAAAAATAATAACATACTGATATATTCCTAGAAAAGTGAATTTTTAATTAATAATAATGTATCATTAAATAACTTATTAAAAATAAAATGCAATAACTTATTTTTTACTGAAAATATGTTAATTTACATATTATATTATTAAAATCTATCGTTTGAAGATAATAAATTGTATTTTGTCAATAACAACTAACTATATATCATATATATACAACTACTATTCATTTTCCTCATGAAATGGTAAAAAAATAAAATTCAAATAGAAAAATCAACTATTTTTATTAATAATAAATATATACAACTATTTTTTTCTTGCAGTTTACTTATAGTAACTAACTGAAAGTTTCTATAACTTTTCATAAAATTATTTCTATAAGTACATACTCGAAAATAAGTAAAACATATCAGTTGAACAAAAAACCTTGTAAACATCTGCAATCTAAATAAATTTAGAAATTTTTTTTAGTTATCATAAAGGTTAATCTATAATTAATTACTCATTCTTTAGAGTTAGTAAATTTAAAATTTACATAAAACTAATAATTAGATTTAAAAATTTTATTTTAGCCAACTCATATAAGAAATCTTGAAATAAAAATTTATATATCATCATAATAAAATTATAAATTATGATATAAAAATAAATTTCAAAGAATGTATATTAATGTAGTTCAGAAATTAATTTACTACCTCATGAACCCATTTTACAAGAAAATATTATGTACTTATGATAAATGATATTTAAAATAAAAAACAGTTAATAAAACTTCTGTTATTTAAAAAATAGAAGATAATTTAAAAAAACATAACTGATCGACATCACATATCTAAAACTATTGATTATTGACTATTAAGCTCACATGATTAGTAATAAAACGTATATACTTATAATTTTAAAATGAATGATAATATAAAATTAAGTACTACACTATAAATTATTGATTTAATAAATTTTTCTTGAGTTATTTCTATTGATCATCTACATAAAAATTAATTATTGTGAGCAATATGAAATCAACTGAAATATATTTGAATTTTTGAAAATAATAATTTTTTATTAAATATTCATGATTTTATACGCTATATTTTTATATATTATATATGAATGAAAATTCATTTATATCCGTACCTAGAGATGAGTTTAGTTTTCATATTATTGAATATTTTCTTCAAAAATTTCATCTAATACTTTGAAATATAATCATTTATATCTTTTACAGTTCAAAGAACAGCCTACAGTAGTAAGATGAATCAATATATAGTTTAATAAAATTAAAACCGTATTTCTCAGTAATGAAAATATAAATACTAGTACATAATAGAGATATCTAAATTTTTATATTAACTTTCGTGTATTCGAAATAGTCATTATTTACTGATATATTCTCCCTGAGTTGTATTTTAAACAAAAATAGCTGATATAATTTATTAGTGTGAAATCATTTTATCAAAAATAGAGCACAACCTTCTAGAAAGAATACTCAAATATAATGAGAAAAATTTTTGTTAAAATTGATCAGAATATCAATCTTACTTTAATGATCGTTAATGCATTATAATTAAGAAAACTAGTACTAATTATAAGATTCCAGGATATAAATCAAAAATTTTGCGACATTAAATAATGTATAACACTGCAGATTCACCTCTTACATTACTAAATAATCTTTTTGTTAAAAATGGATCTAACCCTATATTTTAGGATATCAGATTATTCACATTGTAATCCAGTGTTTTTTATCTATCATTAAAAAAATAGAAAAATGATAAAAATTAATATAATCAACTAATTAAACTATGACTAGTCATAAGCACAGTGCGTTTGATACACATTAAGTAAGACTGATAACTTAGTTTTAATTGAGTATTAATATAAGTGATTAAATGACAGGAAAGCTTGGCTATTACAGTAATTATCTCTTGACTTCATGTACTAGCATTTTTAAACTTTACTTTAACATAATAGCACATAATAATATTATTCAGAACGTTTTTTATATGCTACATTATCCCTCAATACTCCTAGTGTATATTTAATAAATTACGGTATATATTTTTTACTAATTATCTTGATCTAATTACTATGAGTGATATAATCATTTATTTAATATAAGTAAATAAATAACCATAATGATTATCTAAATTTAATTTACTCCACAATCTACACTAACGCTGCTAGTAACAATAAATAAAATACAATAAGCTTATCACTCAATTCTACCATACATTTGAAGATAAAATGTAGTTTTGCATCGTTCTACTTTATTTATTAAAATTTTTCCTTGTATCTTATTTTAATGATAACAACATCAAGGATAACACTTAAAATATTATTTTATTCTTTCTAAAAAACATATTATGTGACCATCTTTACAAATACATTTTAAAATTTACTACTAGTAAGTTTTACTTATCATGCTTTAGGATATAAACTTATCAATAGATCGACTAAATAATTCACATACTTTTTAATTAATATAACTACACAACTCTCTGAATAACCTAGATATTAAAGAATAATACTTAACTAATTTAAATTCCATTAGAATTGTGTTATAAGACATTGTATTCTAGCAGAACGATAAACAGGTTTGAAATATATATGTATACTAGCTATACTTTTATAAAATCGTTTTAATTCCATCTGAGTTTTTAAACTAAATTAATATAATGAAAAAAACGATAGTGAAAATAAGAATACATCAAATTTATGCTTAGAGTTAATGTTCAAAATATCAGTCAGTAAACGTTTTTTAGTATTTTGTGAGACTAATAAAATAATTAATTCTTTTAAATTTTTTACAGGTACGTGATTGAAATTTCTTGACTTCTTTTAAAAGAATACTTTTATATACTAAAAATCAACATTTATTTTTACACTTCATGAAATTCTATTTACAAACTAAAATATACTTTAACCAACTATACTTGGTTAAATTGTAGTAAATATTAAATTTACGTTTTCATTTTATCAAAAAAAAGATATTATTGTAATCTTATCATTAACATAATGATAAGATTACAATAATAGAAAACTGTTTAAGTCATAAGAGGTAATTAATTAGCTTTTCTAAATAACTGTCAAATAATAGATATTCAGTTGATACACTAAAATTAGATGTGTCAGTATCTTACATAATCCTTCTAAATTTTTTAATTTTATTCTTGTTTGTCATATGTATATTTGACAAACACATGCTAAAGCATCACACTACAATACGTCAGTTTCTTATGCTTTACTATTTTGAAATTTTTTAATATATAAAAAATAATATTTGAAAATTTTCTACATATCAATATTATATTGATAATATAGACATTATTTATCAAATTAATTTTTATATAAAATATAAACTATTAAAGTACTTTTTGCGTAACATAATGTATGTTTATACTACAATTGTATAAAATAAATTGTATTATATTTAGCAAGATTTACCACCTCATACTAAGATGTTTTTAATCTGATTCAAAAACAGAACATAACTTTAATATACAATAAACACATTGAAGACTATTTCTGTCTGTAAATATTTCTAGCATCTACATAAATATCAGATATTCTACTTTTTTAAAACATGACTATAGTACTTTTTCCCACTAGAAAAACTCATGAGGATACATAATAGTACACAAAATACCGTACATACATTAACTCTTCAGAAGTATTAACATTTTTCTCTAATGGAAAATAGTTTAATCTTCTGTACTATTTGCAAGCACTGTCAGTCCTGTAATGGTTTATTATTTTAATATAAAATTATATTTAAAACAGATACTAAGTAATTTATAATAATTAAAAGTATTCACTGAAATTATATGATAAAACTCATTTAAAATTAATCAAGCTTTTTACAGCATTTTTTAATTAACAAAGAAAGAAGTAAAATAATATAATCACTTAAAATAACAAAGAACCATTTATATACCATTAATAATATACGTAAAACATATTAAGACACAAAGTGCTATCCTGAACTATTTAAATTAATTTAATAAAGTATAAAATTAAATTTACGTTTTGTCATAATATGATCTTGAAATAATTTTTCTAAAAAATAATATTGCCTTTACTTAAACTTCTTAGTATAAGGCTAAAATTGAAGTAAAACACTAACATTTTAATAAATTATTATTTTACTTATTATTTTAAATTATTAATATAATCTAAGTCAGGTGATGTTGCTTCGTCATCTACCCACCCAGATGTAACCTTAACCCAAAGTGCAAGATATACTTTGGCATCAAATAATATTTCTATATCAATACGTGCTTCTGTTCCAATTTTTTTAAGTTTTGTGCCTTTATTACCTATTATTATTTTTTTTTGACTTGCACGTTTAACTAAAATTAAAGCATTAATATAAAAAATACCTTGCTTTATCATTTTTAACTGTTTAATTTTAACTACTACACAATAAGGTAGTTCATCACCTAAAAAACGCATTAGCTTTTCACGAATAATTTCTGATGCCATAAAACGTTGTGAATGATCAGTGGTATAATTATTGGGAAAATAATGATTAGCTTCTGGAATATGCCGTCTAACTATTTTGCTAATCATATCAATACCTTTATATTTTTCTGCGCTCATTAGAAGGATATTAAAAAAATTCATTTTTTTGTTTAGAAAACTAATATAAGGTAAAAGAACAGTTTTATCAGAAATATTATCAATTTTATTAATTGCTAAAATTACAGGACAATGAAAACTTTTTACTGTATTAAGAACAATTTGATCATCATCATTCCACCTTACACCTTCAACAACAAAAATAACTAACTCTACATCATTAATAAAGCTAAATCCTACTTTATTCATCAAAAAATTTATAGCCCATCTTTCTTTAATCTGTAGTCCTGGAGTATCAATATAAATAATTTGGTATTCATCTTCAGTATGAATCCCTATAATACAATGACGAGTTGTTTGAGGCTTTTTAGACGTAATTGATATTTTCTTCTTCAATATTTGGTTTAGCAAGGTTGATTTACCCACATTTGGTCGACCAACAATAGCCACAAAACCACAATGGGGTTGTTTTTGACTCATTCAATCTCCAGAATTTTTAATGCTTGCTCTGCTGAGGCTTGTTCAGCTTTACGGCGACTTGAACCTACACCATCAATTAATTGATCTATACCACTAATCTCGCAGTGAATCGTAAATTCTTGATCATGAGCTTCACCGCGAACCTGTACTATTATGTAGTTAGGTAAAGGTATATGCTTCCCTTGTAAATATTCTTGTAATCTTGTCTTTGGATCTTTTTGCTTGTTACTCAGACTAATATTATCCAACCTAGTATGATACCAATCAAGAATAATTTTTTCTATGACTTGAATATTACTATCAAGAAAAATGCTACCAATCAATGCTTCTACTGTATTAGCGAGTATAGATTCACGACGGAAACCACCACTTTTAAATTCTCCTGGCCCTAAATATAAAGATTCACCAAGTTCAAATTCACGAGCAAGTTCTACCAACGTATTTCCACGCACAAGAGTGGCTCTCATACGACTAAGATCTCCTTCATCCGCTGTAGGAAATCGGTAATATAAGTCATTTGCAATTACAAAATTTAAAATAGCATCCCCTAGAAATTCTAAACGTTCATTATGTTGGCTGCTTGCGCTACGGTGTGTAAGAGCCTTAATCAATAACTCATATTGATTAAAATCATAGCCAATTTTACGTTGTACTTTTTTAAGTAAATAAGGATTCATGTGAGCCAAACTATTTTTTCTAATTTACAAGAAGCGCAAATAACAGACCTGTAAAATACAAAACTGTGACGTTTGCACTAACTCCTTAATGTTATTCAACTGTACTTGATGCAAAGAATTCATCTAAAAAACAAAAATTAGTTGATTGGTAAAAATTTTAAATCCTTTACAAACTAATTGATATAAATTAAATATATTTAATAATATAAAATAAATAATATTTTTTATCATGTTTGTCATATACAATCCAAAAAACTAACTATGCTAAAAATTATATAAACTATTCAGTATAGTCTAACGACTATTTGAGTAATGTAATACATCCATGCTTTTCATACTTACTTATCTTTGCTATTTTCTAGAATCAAACTACAATAATCAAGAGATATACAATACAATGATTAAACTAATGGGCCAATACGAGTAAATCGTATTCCAGTCGGCCATTTTTTCTCTTGTTTCTCTAAACTTAACCAAATAAATACAACGCGACCCACTATATTCTTTTCAGGAACAAATCCCCACATACGACTATCTGAGCTATTATCTCTTCCATCGCCCATCATAAAAAAATGTTTGTCAGGTACAATCCATTCATTAGTTGGCATATTTGATTGAACATAAAGCGATTCAGTGAATGCCTGACGAATAATTAAGATCTGATGCTCCACTATATCAAGTTTTTCACTTTTTTCATACTGACGTAACGCATTACTAGGAATTTCTTGATCAATAGGAACTTCATAGTTACTAATTTGATTTTCACTAAAAGAGTCTTGATTAAAGAACATTGTCCATTTACTTGGTAAAAGTTCAGTATAGATAATTGGTAAGTGCTGTGTACAATTATTATCTGAACAATTAGGATAAATAATTAATTCTTTCAAATCTGGATTATAAACAATTTTGTCGCCCGGTAAACCAATAATACGTTTTACAAAATCAACATTCGGATTTTTAGGATATTTAAATACTGCGATATCACCACGAGAAGGTTTACCTGTTTTAATAAAAGTAGTATGTGTTATCGGATTTTTCAAAGCATATGAAAATTTTTCAACTAATATGAAATCACCAACTAACAATGTTGGCATCATAGACCCAGATGGAATTTGAAAAGGTTCATAAATAAATGAACGCACTACGAACACAACAGCTAATACAGGAAACATTGAAGATCCGATTTCAACCCATAATGGGCGACGTACAACATTTTTTGTTTTATACAAAATTAGCGAATATTGATTTTTTTCCTTAATTTTTTTTAGATTTCTCTTCCGTTTAGGCGAAAACTTAAAACGGTCCAAACACCAAATAACCCCTGTTATAAATGTACTAAGGGTTAAAATTAAGGCAAAAGTATTCGCCATTGAGATTCCTTATAATTTCACTAGTTTTTACCAACATGTAAAAGAGCTAAAAATGCTTCTTGTGGTAACTCAACATTACCTACCTGTTTCATTCGCTTCTTACCATCTTTTTGTTTCTGCAAGAGTTTCTTTTTACGGCTAACATCACCGCCGTAACATTTAGCAAGTACATTTTTACGCAACTGCTTAATTGTAGAACGAGCAATAATATGGTTTCCTATCACTGCTTGAATTGCAATATCAAATTGCTGTCGAGGAATTAATGTTTTCATTTTTTCAACTAAGTCACGACCACGATACTGTGATTTTTCTCGATGAGTAATCAAAGATAACGCATCAATATGCTCACCGTTAATCATTACATCAACTCTAACCATATCTGAAATTTGAAAACACTTAAACATATAATCTAACGAAGCGTAACCACGAGATGTTGATTTTAATCGATCAAATAAATCTAAAACAACTTCTGACATTGGAATCTCATAAGTTAGTGATACTTGATTACCATGATAAAGTATATTTTTCTGAATCCCGCGTTTTTCAATGCAAAGTGTAATAACATTGCCTAAATATTCTTTTGGAACCAAGATATGACATTCAGCAATTGGTTCACGCAACTCTTTAATATTATTTAATGATGGAAGTTTTGTAGGGCAATCAACAAATATAATTTCACTATTTATTTGTTGTACTTCATAAACCACTGTAGGAGCTGTAGTAATCAGGTTTAAGTTATATTCACGTTCTAAACGTTCTTGAATAATTTCCATGTGTAGTAAGCCAAGAAAGCCACAACGAAAACCTAAACCGAGTGAACTTGATGTTTCTGGTTCATAAAAAAGTGACGAGTCATTTAAACTTAGTTTACCAAGCGCATCTCGAAAGGATTCATAATCATCTGAATTAATAGGAAATAAACCTGCATAAACTTGTGGTTTAACTTTTTTACATCCCGGTAACGCTTTATCTGTTGGATTATTAGCACCTGTTAATGTATCACCTACTGGTGCACCAGTAATATCTTTAATCGAACAGACCAACCAACCAACCTCACCACAATGTAAGATGTCACGATCAATTTGTTTTGGCGTAAAAACACCTAAACGGTCAGTAGTATACGTTTGATCAGTGCTCATCACTTTCAGCTTATCACCTTTACGTAGAGTTCCATTTTTAATGCGAACAAGTGATACAACACCTAGATAGTTATCAAACCAAGAGTCAATAATTAAAGCTTGCAAAGGAGAATTTGCATTTCCTTTTGGACAGGGTATTTTTTGAATTAATCTTTCAATAACTTCTTGAATACCAATACCTATTTTTGCAGAGCAACATACTGCATCACTCGCATGAATACCGATTATATCCTCTATTTCATCCGAAACACGATCAGGATCAGCGGAAGGTAAATCAATTTTATTCAGTACAGGAACAACTTCTAAATTCATTTCAATCGCAGTATAACAATTCGCCAGTGTTTGTGCTTCAACGCCTTTCCCCGCATCAACAACTAATAAGGCTCCTTCACAAGCAGCTAAAGATCGTGAAACTTCATAACTAAAATCAACGTGACCTGGGGTATCAATAAAATTTAGCTGATAAATTTCACCATTCACTGCATGATAATTAAGAGTTACACTCTGTGCTTTAATAGTAATTCCACGCTCACGTTCTAAATCCATAGAATCTAAAACCTGATCTGCCATTTCTCTATCTGTTAAACCACCACAAATCTGGATAATTCTGTCAGATAAAGTGGATTTACCATGATTAACGTGAGCAATAACAGAGAAATTTCTTATATTATTGATTTTCAATGTAATATCTTCTTTTAAATTGTTTAAAAAATCAATATTTTATATAGATTTACTACACTACCAAATGCTATAAATTATTAAAAAATTACTAATTTTTATATTTTACATAAAATTCCGCTCATACAAAATAATATTCCATGACTTTAGCCTATACAGTGATATACCATTAGATTAATATCATTAATTTCACCTAAGATAAATTAAAACCAACTAAATTCTAGAATTAGAATTTTTATTTATCCATTTATTTAAATAGAAAATAACCTAGTGAGTTACTCTATTTTAAGAACAATAGATCGAAAGATATTTTTATCAAGTGAATTAAGAAGCTATTTTACAAACTAAAAGAACTCAAATCATTTACCTATACTTAAATGATCACTAATAACTACCATAAATTTTAAGTACTGTTAATAATTCCATAAAAAACAAAAATAAAGAAGTGAAAAGAAACTAAAATTACACAACGCAGTGGAATAGTAGTGCCTTGTTAAAAATGTTCTCTGCAGTTTTTTTTGTGTCCACTTCTCATTAATACTTTTATAGTTAACGCTATTTTTTTGAATACATAAAAAATAAAAACCATTCGTTAATTTCAAATATCGAAGATATAAAATAAATTATAGCATAATAATGTTTTTCTTCAATACCAGCTTATAACTATTTCCACTGTTCAATAATGCTTTACTTCTTAAGATAAATTTTATAGTTGTTCACTACATTAATAATATTATAACTCATCACTTAAAGTAATAATATTTTATTTCTGTATCATTACATCAATTATATAAGAAAAGTAAATATGTTAGACCAAAAATACTATTTGTAGCATAAGATCTTATTCAATGAGTTTACATGACAAGAAAACATAAATGCCACAGTCATAAAGCTCTCATCAATTATTGACTATTACAGTTTTCTGAATATCGAAAATATTTTCTAGATAAAACAAGACATTGTCAACCTCTAACCGCGTAAAAGCTCTCCTTAAACTTATGACGTTAACGACATAGAAGTGTTATAATTTCTTCTCTAGTATATTATATAAATATTATCTAATAATGTTTTATCAGTATTATTTCTATCTAATGTTATAATATTTTACATAATAATGATAATGACTCTTTTTAAAAAATCACTGTGATTATATTTAATTAAAAATTTTTTGCAGATATACTGCAATGCAGTAATACACCTTATCCAAATTAACTTCCTAATAAGGTATTACTCTGAGTCATTAAAAAATGTTTAATATATGTAAGTATTTCTTGATATACGTTATTAAAATAATTTTGTCTAAAAAGCAATATGCAGATAATATTACTTGAAACACTTTAAAAAACATTTACAGCGGTGACACACTTAAAATTATAAAATTTTGTTTACTTGGTCACTCCACGTTCTCCAATAACATTAAATGTCATATTCATTGATATTTTTTTAAAATAATCTTAATAAAATTCTAATATCTTGTATTGTGTTAAAAATCATTTTTTAAACTTATATAATATACCTAAAAATTAATATAAAACTTTGATTCATTCTCGCATTTATAAAAATTTATTCCTATAAAGTTTTCCACTGTAGTAGAATAGAAAGTATAAAATATGCTTATGTTTATAATATTTCTGAGGAATAAATATGACTGAACTTTTTTTAGGCGTTAATATTGATCATATTGCGACAATAAGAAATGCCAGAGGTACTCAGTATCCCAATCCTGTACAAGCAGCATTTATTGCAGAGCAAGCCGGCGCTGACGGTATTACTGTGCATTTACGTGAAGATCGTCGCCATATTACAGATAGCGATCTTGAGGTGTTAAAATGTACTATACAAACACACATGAATCTTGAAATAGCAGCGACTGAAGAAATGATTAAAATTGCATGCCATTTGAAACCTGCATTATGTTGCTTAGTACCTGAAAATCGTGAAGAAGTTACAACAGAAGGGGGACTTGATGTTAAAAATCAATATGAAACACTTACTGAAGTAGTGAATTGTTTATCAACAGAAGGGATTCAAGTTTCATTATTCATTAATGCTGATCATGCTCAAATTGACGCTGCACACGCAACAGGTGCGCATTGTGTCGAGATTCATACCGGTACTTATGCAGACGCAAAAACCGAACAAGAGAAAAAAAATGAGTTATATCGCATTCGTAATAGCGTTACTTATGCTGCAAATAAAGGCTTACAAGTCAATGCAGGACATGGTCTAACCTACCATAATGTAAAACACATCGCGTTATTACCCGAAATTTATGAGTTAAACATCGGACATGCGATCATTGGAAGAGCACTATTTAGTGGCTTATCTACAGCAGTGTCAGATATGAAAATACTACTTAAAGAAGCACGTTATTAATGGCTATTATCGGTCTCGGTACAGATATTGTTGAAATTTCTCGAATCGAAAGATCACTAAAACGCTCTACAAATAACTTAGCTAAGCGCATATTAACTCAAAATGAGTTTAAACAATTTCAAAAACAACCCAAGCCTGCGCATTTTCTTGCTAAAAGATTAGCAGTTAAGGAAGCTGCAGCTAAAGCTTTAGGTAAAGGAATAAGCAAAGGATTGGCTTTTAATCAATTTGAAGTAAGTAATGATAAATTAGGAAAGCCAATTCTTAATTTAACAGGTGAAGCAAAAAAACTTGCTAAATATATCAAAGCTACGAATTTTTATGTTTCGATCACAGACGAACGAAATTATGCTGTTTCAACAGTGATCATTGAAAGTTTGCATTATACCTTATAACCTTTCTTTGAAAATAAAAAAGCTTCTACTGTTCGGCAGCATTTCTTCATAAAATATCAATAAATTTTAAAATTTTATATCATTCTACTTATTACAACAGTTAATCATGAAAATCAAGATAAAATATTTTAATATTTATTACAAGTATAATCCATGCAAAATTATGGATTCCAATAAATAATTAAAGTGTCATATAAAGAGCATATCACTCTTGTAAGATAAAAGTCTTTATAAATGAAGTAAAATACTCTAATGAAATGCATTATACAGTCAGTCAATAATCATGTAATTCAAGTATTACTTTCTGTAAAGTATAAGAACTTATGTAATTATCAAATAAAATCAAACATGATGCAATAAAGTAAAAACGTTTAACCTTGAATACAGAATTGAGATAAAATAAATATTAATTCTTTGTTATCATTACAAAATTATAAAAATATCTTTTTAAGATTTTTATGTTTATAACATTAATATTTTTGAGAAAATAATAGCAGTAATACTTTTATATACTATTGATTTCTTCTACAAATTATTAAACCGAGATTATGAAAATATTTGATTATTTTAATACCTCATAAGATATTATGATTTCAATAAAAATAGTTTAGATGCAGTATAACGAAATCGATAGTTAGTAAATATAAAATGATCAAATACTTATCTTTCATTTACTTTACATTTTATCAAAAACAGTAAATTACTAGAAAGATATTTCATAACTGATTTTATGGTTTATTAAATATAACTTATTGTTATGTAAGTTAATTACAACATATAATATGTTTATGAAAAAATTTAGTATGCATTTTTTTAAATTTAATTACTAAGATCAAGTTCATTATTTTTTATATTTTCATTTATATATATTCAGTTCATCTCTTTAGAGGAGTAAAAGTATTATTTTATCTATGAATAGATAAAATAGTTAATAACACTCCCTGTAATTACTTTTTAAGTGAAAGAATTTCATATTAAATTAACTTATTTTTATAATAATACATTTTATATTTTAGTTTATGACATTCTTTGATTATTTTTTAAAATAATTACTTATTAAATAATTTTAATTATTATACTAATTTTTAGTACAGAAAAATTATTATAGTGAAATATACGAACTCTAAATGAAATTAATTTTTATTTATTATATAAAAATAATTTTTTAATTACAGACATCTCATGAATTGAATTTTTAAATATTATTAAAAATTAACTTAAATTATATTTATATAATATTATTGAATGAATATTAAAGTAATATTTATTGTTATATAATATTATATTATATTATATAAAAAATAATAAATACTATCACTTAATTGTCATATTTCATCAGTCAAATAAACAATTTTTATTTTTTAATTAAAATTAGTTATTGTAATTAAATATTTATCTATAATTACAAATTTATATCTTAAAACATTAAAATATATGCTTTATTTATACTTCTATAAGGTATACATACTGAATTATTATATAAAATAACATTATATTTAAAATCATACCATCATTATAACATATCCTCTAGATAAATAAAAATATTGATGGTACTAATATTTACACATGACAGTGATGATAATAACATATTCAAAATTTTCAAATCTTAAATATTTAAACTGACTAAGTTATATTGGTTTCAAATATAACTCCATTAAAATAAATAATCTTTTGATATAAAATTAATTGTATAACCGTGTCTTAACGCCATGAGATTGTAAAACTGTATTTTTCATATTACTTAAGCATATTTTATAATACGTGTTTTATTTTACTTTGGTTACTAAGACTACGCTGACTTTATGTATTATTCTAATAAGATTTATAAAAGTTTACAAAATTCAAAATAGTAAGATTGTGTGCTATATATTTAACACAAAGCGCTCCCTACGCACATGAAGACTATTGTAGTCAACTTAAGAAAATACTTTACATTATAGTTAACACTTTATTTAACACACCGAAAACTTTATGTTTATATTTGTTTGATATACATTAATTGATTGTCACTTATCTGTCAAGTTATATTGCTACCTTAACAATTACACCTATTTTAAATCTCTATCACATCTTTTCCTAAGCAACAGAAAAATTAAATATTCAATCAATAAACTAAAATAGATATTGATAGACTTTAGCGAAATGCTATATATATTAATTATATTTTTTATTCAATCTAACATAACTATAATGATTTATCTCTTAAAGTTCAGTGATTAATATAAAACGTATAATAACTCGTGCTAACAATGATTATACAAACACTGCCAAACACATATCATTCTAGAATCATGTTCTATATATAACCTATTATTTTATAATGCTTTATACAGATTAATTTCTTGTTCAGTCTAAAAGTATTAGGATTTTTCTATATATTACACTACCGTATTCACTACAAATTAATCAAGTTATACTGCAACATATACTATAATCTATTATTTAATTCCGGAAATTTTTACGAACATTATAGTTATTATAGATACGATTCTTTTTTATACGTTTTGTCCCTCTATATTCACGAACATGTTATTCGCATTTTACTATTGATAATACACAGAGCGTTCATGATATTTATCGCGTTTTACAAAAGTTTTAACTCTATTTCAAACGTTCTTATTCTAATGTTTGAACAGTAATAAATACTACTTTTATAGGAAAATATTTAAAACATATTTTACTAAAAATTACTTGTGAGAATATAAAATAGTATAAATATTTTATAAAGTATACTAATAAAGATATATATTAAATTTTTTATAATAAACAATGTAATATATTAAAAGCATTTTTGATTTTTCTCCGGTCTTTAAATATATTTTACAAAATAAAATGTATGAAACAATTACGTTGAAACATAATATTACATGAACTATTTTACAAAATCTTTCTTTTAAATTTTCATGATAGATATTTATATATATCCTACTGTTAATTTGTACGCGTAATATTTTTATCAAACATAGCGGAATTATTTAAGTACAAATTAAGATTGCACTCACACTGATATTGAGTGATAGTCCATGTAAAATTATATAGTTAGAGGTAAATGTGATACAAGAAAAATTTGATCTATATTGGATGACGCAATCTTTAGAATTAGCACGGCGTGCTCAAGATTCTGGCGAAATCCCAGTTGGGGCATTACTTGTTAACAACAACCAATTAATAGCATCTGGATGGAATTGTTCAATTAAAAATCACGATCCCACCGCTCATGCTGAAATTATAGCTTTACAAAAAGCAGGTGTTGTTTTAAAAAACTACCGTTTTCTACATACTACTCTATATGTTACTTTAGAGCCTTGTATTATGTGTGCAGGAGCAATAATTCATAGCAGAATATGTCGATTAGTATACGGTGCAAAAGACTTTAAAACCGGAGCTTGTGGTTCATTTATTAATATTATAAATCGCCCTGGATTGAATCATTATATTAAAGTAAAAAGCGGTGTATTAGAAAATTCTTGCTCAAAAATACTACGTACTTTTTTTAAGATTCGACGGAGAAAAAAAATACAACATTTATCTAATTAAATTTCTTCAAGTTTTAACAAAATTCACAAATAAAATCTCCTAAAAAAATACTCAGAATCTTTTTAAACATCATTATTTTATCTATTCAGTCACAATAGAAAACATACATTGACAACAGTAAACGAAAAATATTTCAATGTATTAAATTGTTATTTCTTATAATTTAAAATACAGATAATCTTAATAGATGCCAGTATACATATGCAATGTTGTATATTTTCAATCGTTTTAAGGAAAAGCGCTTCTCTCAAAAAAACAATCCCATTAAAAATACTTTAGTACTGCATTCACCTTGCTTAACCAGACGTCGCAGTTCAAAAAAATATACTTTTTTATTTGAAGTTATTATAATGTATTATAAAAAATAAAACGTAATATGTATCTTTTAAAATACAAGATAAAGTAAACATAGCTATTTTATTTAAAAATATAATAGATAATCATTTTCAGTATTTCAAAAAAATTAATAAGCTTACATTATTCCAGAGAGCAATTAGTTTTTTGTAACAACATAGTTTATTTTATACAATATAGTTTAATATATTAAACTCATCCTTTAAACTGTCCACTTAGATATCTGTATGTTTAACACTTTAATAATTCAATAAAACCAAACACATGTTTCTTTACGTAAGTCATTAGCTTTTAATTTACCTTCTTCCAATCTGGTAAATATATAAACATGTATTGCTAACCTTAGCTGATGATCTACGATGTGTGAGAATGGATGCATCAAACCAAAATCAAGTAATCTTTTTTTGAATCAGTAAAAACAAAATTAAATTATTAGTTTTAAAAAACAAATACATTAAAATATATATCCCTGCAAATCAGAAATAAATCATTCTAATAATTTAATATGACTTAATATGTGTACTATATATTATTTTAATATAACTCTACTAACTATCGTTAGTATATAATATTGAGAATAAAGAACCATCTCACTCTTTAAATCTTAAAATATAATAACTGTGTATGTTATAAATTCTAAATTTAAACTGTAATAATTTTATCTGTCACACTAAGATCATGATATAAAGTAAACAACTAATTATGATGAATTTTTAATGATTTTAAATAACTCCATACCATCCTATGACATACTTCATATAAAAATGCAGAAGTAGACTTTAATTTTTTTAAAAAAAATCAAGAAAATAGTAAAGCTAAAAATCAATATCAGTTGTTACTGCAGAAATTATTCTTAATCAATTTAAAACTCTTTTACATATAGTTAATAAACTTTTAAAGACAATTAAACACATCTAAATAATTAAATTACTTATTGATTACTTTTGACTTATTACAACGACAATTCTAAAAAAATCTCTTCACAACATTTTTTAATCTTTAAGAGGAGACGCATATCATAAATGTATTGCATAACATTGGTAATAATCATGCAATGTATTAACATAAAACAAAATTATTTAGAATAGAGAAATTTATCTATTACCAGTCAATTTAAAATACAGAGACTGTCATCAAACATTCACTACACAAAAAACTACTAAATATTATCTTTTACAATCTATATATCTAAAACATATTATAGTCATAATCATTGAAAGGCATAGTGATACTCATATTTTATCTCAAATTAAATGACTAAATCGTAATAATATAAAAGTAAACTTACAGTACATAATAGTCAGATAAAGCGTAAATATGAGCTATAAACTCTACATAATCACAGAGAAATATAGTATCAGTCAGTATTAAGATATTTATCTATACTAATATAATAGCGCAATCTTTAAATGAATTAAATAAAATTCAATCATCATATGTGTAAAAAGAGAATAATAAAATAGCTAGTATTTATGAAATAATCATAATGATAACGCTGCTAAATTATCTTAGCGCTAATACAAATAAACTTAATGAAAGTTTTTATAAATATTTTTAAGGAAACCATCGACTGATGTCTAAAAAACGCAACAAAAATGTTGAATGAATTAAATCAGAATAGAGAATAAAAAATAAGAAGATTAAATCACCCCAAAGTAAAAAAAACATAAATATCTAAAAATATTATAAAATCAAGAGATTTTTCACTAATCAGTAAAATATTTAAGTGAACATTAATATAATCTACATAACCTCATTAGATAATATTAATGATCATATCAGTATCTGCAGCAATAAGTATCAATAATATTTATGCAATTAATAAAATCATATCAGAAAAACAGTCAAAGTATCATCTAATATTTTATCCTTAGATCCATTTGACTCTTAATTATTTTGTTACATATTGAATATTAATATTTCTCACCATATCTTTAATGTTTACGATAATAATTTTTTGTATAACATTGTATTAATTTATATAATATTTATCTTAGAATTATTCAAAAACTAACCAGTTAAATATTAGTTAAGTATGAATTAATAGGAAAATTAATTTATTGAACTTAATTTTAACAATCATATCTAAAAAAATGATTTTCACATTTTTTCTTATTTCTAAATACACCTTAAGAATGCGAGTTCAATAAATTATGCTTCATTCTAATAAAGTAAAAAAAATTAACTGCTCAAGATTGCTTTGGTTACTAATCTACTTTGAATATTTTTCCTCATTACTACAAATCTATATTGTTATAACAGGGAGAAGTAATTATATCGGATTAAGAGATTCATTGTTATACAGCGTACTTTGGCTAGTACCTACCTTATTTTTTCCTAGAAGAACTAAATTAGTTGCTGGAATTATTGGTATTATTCTTTGGTTTTCATCTGTTATTGCTTTAGCTTATTTTGTTGTATATGGACAACAAATATCACAAAGTGTCATGTTTATTATATTTGAAACTAACACAAATGAAGCAAATGAATTTCTCAAGCAGTATCTAAGCTGCAAAGTCATAGTTGTAGTCTTGCTTTATACTCTCGTAGGTATGTTTTTATGGACATTTATAAAACCAGTAACACTCCCTATATCAAAGCGCTTAATGATTTCACTTTTAATATTCATACTACTATTTGGCATTCCTTATTATAAAAAGAGTATTCAACAAAATAAATCTTTGATAGATATCATCTCTTATTTAAATAGTAAGCTAGCTTATTCTGCTCCTTGGCAATTTATAAGTAGTTATTTTTTATACAAACATCAATTAGCGCATATAGAAACACTAATTTATGATAATAATAAAATCCTACCATTAAAAAATTTAATTGATACTAATGGAAACAAGACAAGAACATTTGTGCTAGTTATTGGTGAATCCACTAGTCGAGATAGAATGAGTTTATATGGCTATAAGCGTCCAACAACGCCTAAACTTCAGAAAATTAAACGAAACTATCCAAATAATTTTGCAGTTTTTAATAATGTAATCACTTCTCGTCCTTATACTATTGAAGCACTGCAGCAAATTCTCACATTTTCTTCTAAAGACAATCCCGATATTTTTGATTCACATTTTTCTATTATGAATATGATGAAACAAGCTGGATTTAAAACATTTTGGATTACTAATCAACAAACAATAACTGAAAGAAATACGCTATTAACCGCATTTTCCCAACAAACAGATAAAATATATTATTTAAATAACAATATGGCACAAAGCTCTCGTATTTACGATGACGTTGTTTTTGCTCCATTTAAAGAGGCTCTCTCTGATCCTGCCGAGAAAAAATTTATTGTGATACACTTACTTGGTACTCATATGCGGTATGAATTTCGTTACCCTAAAAATAAAGCTATTTTTAAAGTTAAAGATAGCCAGGTGCCAAGTAACTTAAATAATAATCAAGTCAAAGACTATAATGCGTATGATAATGCTCAACATTATAATGACTATATTATTTCAATACTAATTAATAGCTTTCATTTATCAAAAGAAAATGGCTTCTTAGTTTTTTTTTCTGATCACGGTGAAAATGTCTTTGACTCACCACCTCATGAAACTTTAGGTCGCAGTGAAGATAATCCGACACGCGTAATGTATAATATTCCTTTTTTTGTTTGGCAATCACCCAGCTGGCTGAATAGCCATCACTTCAACTTAAATAATAAAATTAACAGACCTTATAGTATGATAGATTTTATCTATTCATGGTCTGATCTAGCAGGACTTCATTATAACGGTTATATTCCAGAAAAAAGCTTATTCAGTGATGAGTTTCAACCTCAACCAAGATATATCGGTGATCCTGAAAAAAAACTCTCACTAATTTTATATGATGACTTAATGTACTAATAGATGTTATTTTCTTCATTCAATAACTAATGTTGCTCTATTTTTAAATACATTAAATATACGTTTAGGTGCGATATACAATAATTCTAATAAAGAAATTCAAGGAGAATATGTAACAAGCATATATCAACATCTATCTAAAACTCACAATATAAGAAAATTAAAATATAATACATATATAAGAAGAATAGGATACTTCTTCTTTATACATTATTAATATACTCACTAAAATATTTTAATGTGTATATTATATCAATTAAATTTTCCCTGTAAAATTAAATCAATAAAATTATATTTTTACGATTAGTATACATCTAATATCTATTGATCACTGTAGAGAATCTTTATTGTTAACATGTCTGTTAACTTATTGATTTTATAACTTCATATTTCATTAAAGATTATTAATAAAATTTTAGTTATATTCAATAATCATGCATTAGTTATCGAATATAATTTATACATATCATATCTTTTAAAATGCATTAATATTCTCTGATTGATCTAAAATTAAAACTTGAATATACATCTTATTTTTACTTAGGAATGTAATTTAATAAAATTTATTTTTATGAATTATAAAATAAGACATAATATAATTCTATTACAAAAATTTTTTAGTCATACCATTAAAACTGAATATAAATTAATAAACAATACATATAACAATGATATTATAACATTACATCACACTATACATTAATCTACTTGTAATACCTTTATAAAAAACTATTTAGTATTTTGTTCACAATGAACATCATAAATACTAATTTATAAACTCAATCTAGGTATTCAAAATACTGCTCACATCTCTTTAATGTTCAGAAGCATATTTTTATCTAACAAAATATAAAATTGATAATTAATACATAGGAAGAAACTAAAACATATAAATTGTATCGCATGTCACTATTTTCAAAAATTCAACCTGAGGATATGATGAGTACTGTCAAAAAATATTATAGTTATATACATCATCATTTATAATAAATTATTTATGTATTAAGTGATTTTCTATAATCAAAAAAACTATTTAAGCTTCCTTTCTGCCCTATATTCTAATATGTATTATCTTTAAATAAAGAAGTAATAAATATTCATTTGTAATGAATAATGTTATTTAATGCTAAAAACTATTTATTTTATGTCATAATATTTTTATAAGATATATCTTTATTTTTAACAATTTTACGCATGATTGATGGCTAGCATGGTGGTGCTATTTTAATTCTTTCTGATACTATTTTCCAACTATATTCTATAACGTTTAAAATGAATTTAGTTTTATTTGCAACAACTGAATTAACTTTGAACTCCACTATCAAGTTATTAATCTCTATTAAAGAGATAATGTTTTTTTGCTAGCGCTATTATAAGATTTAATAAACACACTAAAATATACGAATATATTTTTTGTAATATTACACATTAAGTTAACGGCAATAATTTTGTATAAAAATTATATCTCAAAAATTTTTTACTATAAATTTAAAATCTTAACAAATTGAAATAAATCAAAAAAAATCTTTAAAAACGATAGATTTCCACGACATTCTGATAGTATAACATTCAATTTCTCTTATAAGATTTGCACCTTGCTTATATAAATATTGTGCAATCCAAGTAATAAAAACTCATTCAATAAACTCTGATCTTTATTCCTATCTTAGATAGGCAATGTTCTTTTCAGTTGTACGAAAGAATCTGCGTATATTTATTGATATATTATCACCAATTATCTTACATCTGTTTAAAATGAATCCTTTTTAGTAAAGTTTAATTTAGCTTCTATAATTAACATTAAGATAAAATAAGAATCTTTTTTATACTAATACTTTTTACCTACACTCTTCTTAACTAAAATAGTATCAATAACTTTAATTATAGAAATGCGTTATATCTTATACTAGGGATGAACTATTATAATGATTACATCTTGAACATAATAAAAAATATGTAAATTATTAAAAATCTACGAAGTCTCATGTTGTGCAGTAATGCATGCTTTTAATTGCACTTGTATTATATAAATGTAACTACATCTATAACATCAATAAAACCCACTATAATTATAAAAGTTTTATAATATTAAACGAAAAAAATTTTATTTCATTTTAATCAAAATAGTCTATTTACGTAGGTGTTAACTTTTCAACAAAAGAGATAATAGTAATAAAATTAATATTAGATTTTTCAGAAATTCAATTTCAGTTAATTGCAGTGTTTGTTGATATTCCAGTCAAGAAATCTAGATAATCACTTTTTATGAAAAATCGTAAAAATCTTGTGTAAAATTATGATAAAATCTAATAAAAGAATCAAAATACTTTAATTAAAGTATTAAATTCTCAGTTTAAAAAAATAATTTATATATACTTATCTATAACTCTTTTATTCATAGACTATATCAATATAGTGTGAAAATCTATAGAAAATTAAGATTAGTCTGCAAAATTTCACATGATAAGAAAATTAGCATAAAACATTTTTGTTATGCTTATATAATATATAAGCATATTATCATAAAATTCTCAAAAAAAAACTAAACTACTAAGTTTAATCATAAAACTTTAAACAACTTAAAACTTTTTCTGATTAGATTAATCTGTCATATATAAACATGTGCATTCCCCACGCTATCATCCAGTCAATATATCAATAGACTGCTAGTATTGAATTCACCTGATATAGATTAATTAAAAGATACAAAACAGTCAAATAATACAGAGTGATATTACTTGTAAAAAAATGAAATAACCATTTACTAATAAAAAAACTTATTTTTACAAAGCAATATAGTTCTAATACTACATACAGACAACAGAAAATAATACAAAATAAACCTTAGCTATGGCGTGATACCTTAGATGTAATTTTAAATTTATTTTATTTATGATTTTAATAAAATGAAGAGGTTATGAGTAATTAATAGATTGTGATGATTATTGAGTTTATTTTTATTAAAAATAATATAAATTACAATACCTCGATACTTATTATATAAAAAGTATCTTAACCATCTATTTATTAAAAATTTTTTACAACCTACTATAACTAACACAAAGAATACAATACTAAAAAATAGCCATAAGTTATATTAAGAAATGATATGATATGAAAACAAGTTATAATTTAAATTATATAAATTAAAAAACATAAAAATAAAATCGTAGCTATTACTTAATGAACTAAATTAATAAACACTAAAAACTCAGTCATAATTTTATCGCATAATAACTTAGATAAAGCTTTCAATTATATTCTGCACTTATGATTACAATAATAAATTTATATCAGTAATAGTCTAATCAGTATTAACCATAACATCTCTAAAAGTAACAGCTAAAAGCAACATTCAACTGCACATCACACATCGAAAATAATATTTTCCTACTTTATTAGATAAAAACCATCATGAGTAAGGCTTTATAAATTTTTAATAAACCTTTATATGAAAATATAAATATTACTCTGACTTCTATTATTATTCAGATTAATTATAACATAATGCTAAAGATCAGTTTAGAGTGTTGTTTATACTACTATATAATATTATATTCGATTAAATCATATTTGGTTTAATAATTTATATACTCATGTTTATATTATTTTTTTCAGTCAACTATTATGAATGAAAAAAATCTTTCATATTCTTTAATAGCATTTAATTTCTCATAAGATTAATCATAGCAAATATACTTATTGTCATTGCTTGTATGTATTTTAAATACATCTACAACATCAGAAAAAATATTTAAATAGATCAAGATACATCATCAGTGTTACTAAAAATAAGACAATACTAGTGTTTTGAAATATATATTAATATGTTTGAATCTGTTTACAGTTTTTTAGGCGGTAAATCTATATAAAACTAAAAACATACTACAGAACATACATTTTACGTAGCAATTCAACTATATAAATACGAACTATAATTGTATAAAAACATAAAATTCTTATCTAAAGCATTTAAAACCACTGAACTTTATGATTCATAAGAAAAAGTTAATAACTACAACGTCATTTTTAAAAATTACTATTATTAACCCGATTATTGTATATTATAATTATTCTAAATATAATAAACATTATATGTAAAATATAAGTTAATTACTAAATTAAATTATACTATAATAGTTTATAATAATATATTATTAATTATCTTCTATACAGTACATAATTTATCATATATTCTTTAAAAAATACTTTTTTATCAAGTAACTCATAAATAGTAAATTATTTACTTCCAGAACAATAAATAGCTATACAATACATAACGAATACTACCATTTAATATTAACTATTAAATATTTTCTTATATTATTTACTACGCAAAATGGCTTATTTTATTTTTTGTCATCATAGTAAATATATTTATATTAACTATTAATATATTGAGTCAATCTTGTATCAACCTTTAATCTATTACCAACCTATTCAGAAATAAAAAATCTAGTTGCATCAATAAAAATAAATAATATACATTAATAATTAAGAGCTTATTTTCGTACTAATAGATTTAAAATTGTGCAAAATAATACATTTGTTCTAATCATCAACTGCAGACAATATTATTAAAAATAATAATTTTCTCTTACTATATATTATACCCTTCATGTAAGTTTTTATTTTTTAATAGAAAGTTGATGCATAATTCTCAGACATTGTTATATTTTTAGGAAAAATAAAATATATACTTATATATGGGATCTGTGTAAGTCTCTTAATCATTCTGCGCTAATTGTTTTTAAAATTTTATTTTCAAATAATATTTCCAACCACTGTAGCTAAAAGAATAACAATTAGTGAAGAGCTATAAGGTGAATTTTGATTGATTTATTAGAAGACCAGTTAATAACTTATATTAATAATAATTATCTTATGCAGTAACACTGTATTAAAGTTTAAATAAGGCAGCGAATACCAATTTTCTAACATTTAAAAATTTATATAACTGTAAATATTTGCTAATAATAAAAATATACTGCACTACTGTGTAGCACAGTAGCTTTTTTATTATTACATATTCAATCTTTGAACTTATTATTTTTATATTTCTCAGTGATGAAATGTGATGTTCTAACTACTATGCACTACTAAATACAGTAAAAATAAATTATAAGTTAAGTGATTATATTTAATAATATTGAATATCACGCAAGTGGTCAAAATTAGAAAAATCATTATGATGAATATATTATAATGCTATTTAATTATTAAAATAATAAAAATTTTATACTTAAAAAAATAAACATTATCAATTTAAAATCACCACTTTTCTGAGAAGAATATCGTATTACAATAATTTTATCTTATTAAGACTCGTGCAGATTAATTAGATTAAGGGTATTACGGAGAAAGGACTTATCATTTTCATGTTATAAACTTTTAATAATGTAATGATGAACTAATAAAATATATTATAAAATAAGTAAAGATATAACTGTCATGCATTGACTATACCTAAAAGAATTAAGTAATATTATGTTAAAATCAAAATTCATAAAACATTTTAATTTTTTAATACATATTAATATTCATAATAATTTATACTGCAAAACTATCATAAAGTCATTAAAAATAATTACTTTTTTAATCTGTTTAAAATAACGTAAGCACAACTCTTAGTATTAGGTAAACAAAGAAAATTTATTCTATATATCAAATATAAATGACATTTCTTAACATTGTTAAATATATATTTCTTAGAACAATTCTACTACCAGCTTGTACAATCTATTAAACACTTTTCTATACAATAAAAAATAATAAATACAAAACTGATAAACTATCAGATTAATCTTTTAAAAATCTTTCTTTACTTTTACATATTTTCGAAATGTTTATTTAGCCTAATGAAATTTCATCAATCTAATACGTAGGTTGATATTAAAATATTAAGTATATTTCATTTTGTACTTTTAATAATTTCAAGAAAATATAATATACACCATGTTGACATATTAACTTCTAGAACTCCTATACTAAAAATAACGCGTGCATAAAATTAATTCTTTTATACAGGCTAGACAACTATCACAGCATGCTTATCTCTCTATAAAATTTTTTTGTTTATCATCAAACGTAATGACATATATTAGATCGCGTATTTTACCATTATACCTTCTTTTACCTACTAAAAAATTATCAATTTCATCAAAATGGAATTTTCTAAACTGATATCTATATTTTTAACACGTGAAGTATTTTAAGAACCATTAAAATACTATTAAATTTTCGATTCTATCGAAAAAAATAAACTAGTTATATTTAAATATTTACTGTAACAAGACAATTTTTATTTTAGATATTATCTTTTCTTACAACTTACAATTGTAACATACATAGACACTTGCTAAGCAAGTGTCTATGTGATACTTAGATATAAGGGTAGAATTACTAAAATATTATTAAAAATATTATGAGATGCTATTACAATCTAACAAGATGTATTAAATCATTACTTTTAAAAACGATTTTAAATAAGAACTAGTAAATACTCAACAACAAAATTTTTATCTATAACTCTAACCAATAGATAGTCAATAGAACTTTATAGAATACAGTAAAATAAAAAAATTAACTAACTTATCATAATAGTTGATTAATAAATAGCATTAACAGTAATTCTAATAATCTTTAAAAAAAATCACAATAACAATAATGTTTCAAAACAATTTTACTAAAATAAAGGTAGCTATTCACTAAAAAAATCAGCAAAATTGTAAAATATTACTTAATAGATACATTAAGTAATATTTTTAATCATTCTATTTTATATACTCATAATATTTAAAGTTACATTATATATATTATACAAAATTTGATATTTAAGTAATAAAGTTGCATAATTACATTAATTGATGCAAAATAAATAGTAAATATTTAATCAGTAAATAATATAAATAATTTTGAGTACATTTATGATCATTGCAGTTATCTTTAAAAAGACATATTATTAAAAATAAAGAATATAATTACATATCTCATTGTGCTTTTAAATCTAGATATTACATACTGTATGCCGTAAATACTATAAATAAAATTTCACAAAAGAAAGAATAAAATTGTATGTATTTTAATGCATGTCACATCAAGCAATCACACTCTTCTATTGTGAATTGAGAGATTCAATCTCTAGGAGAATAACATAACTTTTATAAGATTTATTATCATAATACTGTGTCTTATTTCTCAATCTGACTTATCTAAAATTCTAATTTTACACCTACCTATACTAATCATAATATATGATTAACAAACTCTATTTAAAGTTTTATTTTTAAGTTAAAATCTTCACTACATAAAATAATTTATTAAAACATAATAAAACCGAATAATTTTCTATTAATTTTTAATTTTAATCGCTAATATTAATAATTCTAAAATAATAAATGTAAAATTTAAATAAAATACAAGTGATAGTTATGAAACGTGCTATTGTTATTTTCAGTGGCGGACAAGACTCAACTACCTGCTTAATCAAAGCTATACAAGATTATGACGAAGTCCATTGCATCACCTTTGATTACGGCCAACGTCATCGTCTTGAGATTGAAATTTCCAAAAAACTAAGTTTTTTACTAGGTGCAACAGTACACAAAATCTTAGATGTTAAACTGCTAAATGAATTAGCCCTCAGTAGCTTGACACGTGATAATATTCTTGTGCCTAACTTTACTGAAAATAAAGTAAGTAATTTGCCAAATACTTTTGTGCCTGGTAGAAATATTCTATTCCTCACTCTTGCCTCCATCTATGCCTATCAAGTACAATCGGAATCTATTATTACTGGAGTTTGTGAAACTGATTTTTCAGGTTACCCTGATTGCAGAAATGAATTTATTACTTCACTCAATCTTGCTATTAATCTTGGATTATCAAAAAATATTTGTTTTGAAACACCATTAATGTGGATCAACAAAGCGGAAATATGGGCTCTCGCTGATTACTATGGACATTTAGAAACAATCCGTGAACAAACATTAACTTGCTATAACGGAATTCAAGGTGATGGCTGTAAAAAATGCGATGCTTGTTACTTACGCCTTAAAGGCTTATATCAATATTTGAATAATAAAGATGCAGTTTTATGCTCTTTAAAAAAAATTACTCATCTTAATTAATGTTCACTGTAAGCATGATTTATTCTATGATAATATAGTAAAAATTTTTACAATTCTTTTTAGAATATAATTTTTAGTTGAATTAACTATTTCACTGAGCATCGTGTTTATAATAAAAGAACATTACCATAAAAAATTTATATCTAAATACTGATATGTAGATTTTTCATTAAATTTTAAAATATAGCTATAAAGACATTACCATTAATATACTACCAAATTTTCATGATATATTTAGTCATATAATATTTTATATTAAAATCATCTTTTTATAAAATTACATCATGTATTGTGTTTAATATATATAAATCTACATAAAGTAGTAATTTTAGTAGTAAGATTATTTTTGCCTTCATATCAAGAACATAAGATTAAATCACTAAATAATATATTTATAGTTCATTCAAAACAATGTAAAACTAATTAATTATATTATATATTACAGCATAAATTAAACTGCTTAATCTAAGAACATGAGAAGATTATATCTTCATTAGATTTGACATAGTTACATCTATATACTATTATTAGTAATAGTTTAATTTTTAAAAAAATACCACTCTATGCTATATTGTCTGTAAAGTTAAATTCATCAATGTAAAAATCATCACTGTATGAATACACTACCACAGAGCACTTTCCAGTAATCAAGTATCATAGAAAATAACAACCACATGACATCACTTTTAATATAACCTTCAAGTTAATTAATTCTAATATATTTATAATTTCTGTTCCCAGCATATGCTTAACTCTAATCTTAAAACGCTTTTTCATGTATTTAAAGCTGTTAATCTTTCTCATATCATTCTAAATAGAATTTATGATGCATCGTTTATAAATATCAATTTTATCACTTAAATTTTTATTTATATTGATACAAATCTTCTAAGAAGCAATGCTTTATTTATAATAATATAATAAAATCAGAATATTTGAACAGCTATTTAATGTTTTTCTATAAAATTGTAAAGTAGTAAACAAACATTAAGAAATTAAAATTGAATCTTTCAATATTTTCACAGTTTTTTCTATATTCCACACTATTTTCATAATATAAAAATAATTCTATCTTGTTACATAACCTTGCACTCTAAATATGATGCAAACTCTCCTGAAATTTTACTCTTACAACTAATAGGTGCTCATGAATGTTTTCTATAAAAATAACTTTTAAGAATACATCACTATTAAGGTGCTTCATTATCTATAAAACTACCGTGTTCAGCAAAATGATATGATCTAAAGCTTTAATATCAATAATAATATATAATGTAACTACAAAATTATTTGATTCATATTATAAATACGTATCAATTTCTTAATACTTGTTTTATCAATAACAAAAAGAGTGATCTTGTTAGTTAAAACTAACACTAAACAAATCTTATTAATCAGATTTTTTAATTCTTCTTTTAGTAGGTTTTGCGTTATTTTTGAATATTTTATCTTTTTTAAAGTTTAAAATAATAATATCTAGTTCTTCTTTTAAGAATCCTGTTATAAATCCTACATACAGATCACTGATAAATATTTATAATATATATAACAATATACTCAATAGTATATATATCCTCTTTTCAGAAGGAATATACTTTCATTCTAAGAAAAATATAAAAATAATTATATTGCAAGAAAATCCCACTAGACTCTAAATAAATTACTATCGTGAATAAATAAATCTCCTTCATATATTTATAAGAAGCTTAGAAATTAAAATTATTTTTTTCAAAAAATACAAGAATAAATAACGTGCACGTACAATATATTTTTTAACATATTAACAATATTACCTTTCACGATATTCAATAATAATCTTATTTATTTTATATCCTGAATAGCATTAAATTCATTAGAACACTTCTTGTTGAAACTAAATCAATGAACCTTAATTTCATTAAACAGCAATGTTACACTTATATTATTTTGGTACATGAACTAAAATCTTTAATGCAGAATAAGATATTACGAAAACAATTTATACACTATCAAACCTAATTTATTTTATTATTATTTATGTAATAATAATGATCCTTTATAAATGTATTTATCATATCACTAAATTGATAACTGACAAACTGTCTATAAACAAAAAAAAGACGACCATACAAAAGTGATTTTAATAAACTAATTGTTATCATATGCATTATAAAATGCTTGTTAATCTACTACTCCAGTCTAAATACTTTAATCTTTGCATTATTACGCAAAGTTAATAGCATTGCTTCATTAATTGATGTATTTATTATCTCTTGATACTTTCTAGTTAATTTAATTAACTCTTTTCCAGACGCTTTTCCTGGAATAACTCTATCAAGCTGAATAATAACCAAGTTATCTCTTTCATCCATTATTGTCATATAAGTAGGTTGACCCACTTGAGGTGTTTTCATACCCATTGCAGCTGAAATAACAAATGTTTGAGGTGCAAGACGAGAAACAATTTCAGGTGATGAAAATTGAACATCAGTAGTATTTAACATCTTCTTATCAGGATCTTCTTTTAATGCTTCAACTATTTTTTTTCCTTGCAACTTTAATGCTAATATTGCTTTCTGGCGTTTAATTAATCTTTCAACTTTAGATTTAACTATTTCTAATGATTCCTGCTGTGCTGGTTTGAATGCAACTACACGAACAACAAATGCACGATTACCTTCAACATTTATTACATCAGAATTAATGCCAGTTGAACCATATTGGTTAATTAAACGTTCACTAAAAATTTCATTTAATACTTTTTGAAAATTCAATGCAATTGGTGGTGTGTTTTTATCAAACCAATCTGTGGTAATAACTTGTAAACCAAAAGCCTTTTCAATAAAAACTAAATCTTTATTATTATGTGTTATTTCATTACTAATATTTTCCTGTAATTTATAGAATTGATTATTTTTTTTCTCTTCAGATAAAATGTTTTTTATACTATTTTTCACAGAATCAAAAGATTTGATACTAGCTGGTTTGATATCATCTAAACGAAAAATAATAAAATTTGAACCAAATTTAATCGGCTTTGACAGCTGTCCTTTTTCTGAAAGGTTAGCAATAGAGATTTCAGAAAATATTGATTCATCTTCTATCCAACCAATCAATCCTTCATGAGCGGCACTAAATTTATCAGTTGATTTTTGAGTTGCTAATTTTCTAAAATCAGCACCATTTTTTAATTTATTAGAAATTTCTTTGGCTTCTTCTTTAGAAGATACTTGAATCATTCTATAAGATTTTTTCTCCACTGTAGTATAGTTTTTCTGATGATTTTTATAATAAACCTTTAGTTCTTCATCAGTCACTATTACTTCTGGAAGAGCATTAATATTTATGTCAATGTAACTAACTCGCACTTTTTCAGGAGACATAAAGTGGCGATGATTAGCAATATAGTAAGCTTTTACATCTTCTTCTGTCACTACTTGTTTAGCTTGAACATCTTCTAAAAAAAATGTTGCAGTACGAATTTCTCGTTTTTGTAAGAATAATTCAGTATAAGCTTTTAGCTCAGAAGGTAAAGAAAAATCACTTTTCGTAAATAATTGAGATAATTGTTCACGTACTAAATAATTGCGTACTTGTTCTGCGAGATTAGCTGCGTTGATATTATACTGCTTTAATCTTTGACGATACTTATTAGAATTAAAATGTTGATCTTTCTGAAAGATAGGCATTGAAAAAATGACTTTTTCTATCTCTTCATCACTCACAAACAAACGCAAGTCATAAGCATACTGATTAATTAACTCACTATTAATTAGTTTATCTAATACTTGACGACGTAATAACGTCATATTATTCTTATTTTCAGAAAATTCTAAAAACTTATCACCCAAATATTCTTTTAAAGATTGGCATTCCTGAGAAAAAGCTTGTTCTAATTGGCTCCGACTAATTGTCTGTCCATTGACTTGTGCGGCATCATTGCTTGAACCGCTGATAATATAACTTGCAATACCTGTCAGAACGAATGGAAAGATAGTAATAACCAGTATAAATATGTTAAAATAACTTTTCGACTTTGTACATAAATTACCTATCATAAAAAAAGCCTTTCTCTGTTTTTATTGCATGCATTCTAATAATACTAGAATATTACTTCTAATGAAAAGCGCACCATATTTATGATGCGCACCTTTATATATTAGCTACTAAAAATATTGAGTCAGTATAATCTTTGTGAAAAAACTAAAAATAAGACTGAGTTAACGATTAACCACATCTTTTAAACTTTTTCCTGAACGAAAAAAGAAATTGTTGCCAAAGAAATTAAAATTTTTTCACCTATTTCTAGATTACGTCCTATACGAGCAGCACGTTCACGAACTATAAAAACACTGAATCCAAACGAATTTACCTTCACTTAGTGAATTTTTTACGGAAGAAATACATACATCAATAACACGTCATCTGTAACTTTAGAAATATTTACTTCTGACGCTATTAGATTAATCAATTAAGATTTATTCACTTTTATAATCTCCATATTATTTTGATAATAATCTTAATTCAGTTATGAAACTAATTAATGATGAAATCATGATATTAATTCTTCATTCTCATGATAAAAAACAGAATATATCTAAAATACCATTAATATCATTTTGAAATTAACTATAAAGAACTAACAACTTATAAAGTAACTGCTAGTATTATATTTATGCAATTTTTTAATTCAGCATGCTCTTTGGACTTATTTACTCAACTATCATATCAAAAGGTGGGTTTTGTAAAGCTATGGAAAGTACTTCTTCAATTGTTTTTACTGGATGAATTTGCAAATTAGTAATAATATCTTCTGGAATTTCTTCTAAATCGCGTTTGTTTTCAAATGGAATTAATACTGTTTTAATACCACCGCGATGAGCAGCTAATAGTTTTTCTTTCAAACCACCAATAGGTAACACCAAACCTCTCAGTGTAATTTCACCTGTCATTGCTATATCTGATCTAACAGGGTTACCTGTTAAACAGGAAACCAAAGCTGTTGACATTGCAATCCCTGCGCTTGGACCATCTTTTGGTGTTGCACCTTCAGGAACATGAACATGGATATCGCGTTTTTCATAAAAATCACTATTAATGCCTAATATTTCTGCACGAGCTCGTACAACAGTCAATGCAGCCTGAATAGATTCTTGCATAACTTCACCAAGAGAACCAGTATAAGTTAATTTACCTTTACCTGGTACACCAGCAGTTTCGATAGTTAATAAATCACCACCTACTTCAGTCCATGCAAGACCTGTAACTTGACCGACACGACTTTCAGTATTAGCTTGACCATAATCAAACTTACGCACCCCTAAAAATTTTTTTAAATTATCCGCATTAATTTCTATATGTTTAAGTTTTTTATCTATCAATAAAGATTTAACTGCTTTACGACACAATTTTGAAATTTCACGCTCAAGACCACGTACCCCAGCTTCACGAGTATAGTAACGAATAATGCTAATTAATGCGCTATCATCAATTGTTAGCTCACCTTCTTTTAAAGCATTGCGCTGAATTTGCTTCGAAAGTAAATGCTGTTGTGCAATATTCAGCTTTTCATCTTCCGTATAACCAGAAAGACGAATAACTTCCATACGATCTAGTAGAGCTGCTGGGATATTCATTGAGTTCGATGTTGCTACAAACATAACATCAGAAAGGTCGTAATCGACTTCGAGGTAATGATCATTAAATGCAATATTTTGCTCTGGATCTAACACTTCAAGAAAAGCGGATGCTGGATCTCCTCTCATATCAGAAGACATTTTATCTATCTCATCTAAAAGAAACAGTGGATTTTTAACACCAACTTTTGCAATCTTCTGGATAAGTTTTCCGGGCATGGAGCCAATATATGTACGTCGGTGACCACGAATTTCAGCTTCATCACGGACACCACCCAAAGCCATCCTAGTATACTTTCGGCCTGTTGCTTTTGCAATAGACTGACCAAGTGAGGTCTTACCTACCCCAGGAGGTCCAAGCAAACATAAGATTGGCCCTTTAATTTTACTAACTCTGCTTTGAACAGCTAAATACTCTAAAATACGCTCTTTGACACGCTCTAAGCCATAATGGTCTATATCAAGAACTTCTTGTGCTTTTATTAAATTCTTTTTAACTTTACTTCGAGTATTCCAGGGTACTTGAACCATCCAGTCTATATAACCACGCACAACAGTTGCTTCAGCTGACATTGATGACATCATTTTCAACTTCTGTAATTCAGCTTCTGCTTTTTCATGAGCTTCTTTTGGCATTTTTGATTCTGCAATTTTACGTTTTAACGATTCATGCTCATCCGGCAAGTCATCCATCTCACCAAGTTCTTTTTGAATAGCTTTCATCTGTTCATTCAAATAGTACTCACGTTGGCTTTTTTCCATCTGCTTTTTAACACGATGACGAATACGTTTTTCAACTTGTAATAATTCAGTTTCTGATTCCATCATTGCCATTAAAAATTCAACACGTTCAGAAATGTTTGTCATTTCTAACACACGCTGTTTATCTGTTAGTTTTAGTGGCATATGAGAAGCGATTGTATCAGCTAGATTATCTAGCTGATACTGCTCAATAGAATGCAATGATGTCAAAACTTCAGGTGAGATTTTCTTATTTAGTTTAATATAACTTTCAAACTGGCTGACAATAGTACGATATAGTACTTCTTGTTCTTTTTCATCTAAAAATCCTGGAGCTACTTCTGTTTCATGAGTTTCTGATATAATTTTTGTAGATTCTAATGCTAAGTATTCCGCTTGCGCTAAGAAATAATCCCCATTATCTGTTAAGCTAATAATTCGTGCTCTTCTAAATCCTTCTACTAATACTTTTACTGTTCCATCAGGAAGCTTAAGCATTTGAATAACAGAGGAAACAGTACCAACAGAAAATAAGTCATTAACACCAGGTTCATCAGTCGATGCTTCTTTTTGCGCCACTAAAAAAACTTTCTTGTCATGTTCCATTGCTGCTTCTAGACTATGAATAGATTTTTCACGTCCAACAAAAAGTGGAACGACCATATGTGGATATACCACTACATCTCGCAGAGGCAATACAGGTATTTCAATGCGTCCAAAATGTTCAGGATTCATAATGCTCTCTCTTTGTTTAGCTGTCGCTAGTTTAATCGTTTTAACTCTTACTTAAAATCTTTATTTTAAGAACAAAGAAACTACACTTAGAATGAAAACTATGTAGGAAAATTTTCAGCATTCGATGGATACTTAAACATAAAAATACAACATGAGAGATACCCCTCATGTTGTATTAAAACTTATGTAGGTGCTAAACCTTAAGAATTAATTATTATCTTAGGTATGAACATTAAATTTTTTATAGATCAGTACTGGATCAGATTGTTCATAAATGACATTTTCATCAATCACTACTTTTTCTACATTATCTATCGATGGAAGATCATACATTGTATTTAATAATGCACTTTCTACTATAGATCGTAAACCTCTAGCACCAGTTTTACGTGCCATAGCTTTTTTTACAATCGCTTTTAATGCATCCTCATGAAACTCTAATTCAGCGCCTTCAAGACTAAATAGTGCTTGATACTGTTTAGTTAATGCATTTTTCGGTTCTTTCAAAATCTGCATTAATACTTCTTCGCTTAACTCAGTCAGCGTTGCAATAATAGGTAAACGACCTATAAACTCAGGAATTAAACCAAATTTAATTAAATCTCCAGGTTCTACCTTTGCTAATAATGAACTTTCAGTTACGGTTTCTGATGCACCCTTAATTTCAGCGGCAAACCCTATACCTGATCGTGTATTTAAACGTTGACCAATAACCTTGTGCAGTCCCGAAAAAGTCCCACCACAAATAAACAAAATTTTTGAAGTATCAACCTGCAAGAACTCTTGTTGTGGATGCTTACGACCGCCTTGTGGCGGGATAGAAGCAACCGTTCCTTCAATTAATTTCAGCAAGGCCTGTTGTACGCCTTCCCCTGAAACATCACGAGTTATTGATGGATTATCTGATTTACGAGAAATTTTGTCAATTTCATCGATGTAAATAATGCCACATTGAACTTTCTCAATATCGTAATCACATTTTTGTAGCAGTTTCTGAATAATATTTTCAACATCTTCACCTACATAACCTGCTTCTGTTAAAGTTGTTGCATCCGCTATAGTAAATGGTACATTTAAACAACGTGCAAGCGTTTCAGCAAGTAATGTTTTTCCACTACCTGTTGGACCGATTAATAAAATATTACTTTTTCCAATCTCAATACATTCACTTGTTTTTTTTGCATCAGTATTACGTAAACGTTTATAATGATTATATACAGCAACAGCTAAAACTTTCTTAGCTTTTTCTTGACTAATAACATAATCATCAAGATGATCTCGAATATCATGAGGCGTGGGTACTACACTATGCTCTCGATGAGAAGGTAGCTCCTTGATTTCATCACGGACAATATCGAGACATAAGTCAACGCATTCATCACAGATATAAACTGACGGACCGGCAATCAACTTACGAACTTCATGCTGACTTTTCCCGCAGAAGGAGCAATGCAACAATTTATTTACCCCTTCTTTGCGATTCTCTGTCATCAGTTAACCTCACTTATAAGTATCTTGCCTTGTTTATTTTAATTATTATTTAATATAAACAAAACAATAAAATTTTATTATGAATTAAACTATATAGTATCAATATACTAACCAATTTAACGAGTAGTATAAATATGATCTACTAAACCATATTCTTTAGCTTCATTTGACGATAAGAAATAATCACGCTCAGTATCACGATTAATTTCTTTGATAGATTTACCTGTATGATGCGCCATTAATTCATTCATGCGTGATTTTACTTTTAAAATTTCTTGAGCGTGAATTTTAATATCTGTTGCTTGACCGTGATAACCACCTAAAGGTTGATGAATCATAACACGAGAATTAGGTAAGCAAAAACGTTTACCTCTTGTGCCTGAAGCCAGCAAAAACGCACCCATAGAACAAGCTTGCCCCATACAGATTGTACTGACATTAGGTTTAATAAATTGCATAGTATCATAAATAGACATACCTGCAGTAATTACTCCGCCAGGAGCGTTGATATAAAGCTGGATATCTTTCTCTGGATTTTCTGCTTCTAAAAAAAGCATTTGAGCAATAACTAAATTTGCCATGTGATCTTCAATCTGACCAGTTAGAAAAATAATGTGTTCTTTTAACAAACGTGAATAAATATCATATGCACGTTCACCACGAGAAGTTCGTTCAATTACCATTGGCACTAATGCTAGATTTAATTCTAGATTTGTCTGACCGCCAGAATATAGCATCAAAATCTCCTATAAAACATGTCTAATGCTTACGTGTCATTTTGTTTTACTGTCTATCCTAATTGTAAATAAAGCTCATGGCATACATGAATATATATTTTTAATTTTTTATCTTTACCTACTTGACTATTTTCTTATTTTAAAATTTCTATTGAGTGAATTGAAGCATTCTTCTAAAGATCAACGCAAAGGATATAAATAATAAAACAATATATCAAAGCGTTATAAAACAGTTTAACATAAATCTCTATAATTATAGATTTGTAATATCAGATCAAGCGATGTTCACTTAAATAATCACAAATAAGATATGCTTTAAATAATGCATATAAATAAATCGATAACAGCAAACTTTTTATGTAAAATATATAAAATAAATACATATACATGCAACTAAGTTGTATTAACATAGATAAAATTGGAAGTGTAAAAAACATATTAATATAATATATCTATACTCAGAGTATGATTACTATGATTCAAGAAAAAACTGTCTTTTTTTTAGGACTGTTGTATTTTTATTAACTCAGTGTAATTAGTTTTTAGTCACTCTAGATAAATGAACACTTTTTTTTAGAGGTTATTCTTTATAAGAGACTAAGTTGTCATACATCATGTATGATGTAATTATTTTATAACATTACATTATTTTAATATATTTTTATTAATTAGCAGATTGATTCTTCAAATAACATTTTGAGACGTTCTTCACTTTTTGAAGAATATTATATGAATTACTTTTTTGAATAGAAGATTCCTAACGACATAAAATTTAGCTTATTATTTAAATAATTTTCTTAGAAACTTTATTATTCTCTGTTTGTGAACGCTCAATAAGCACTTTCTTGATAATACACAACCTCGATATTACTACATATCCAAATACAACCAGAAATTTAATTTTATTAATTTTAATCAGACCGTTAAAAATTTCAACTTTATATAATTAAGTATCGATTTTAGTTCATATTCCATATTCTATAATTTGTATATGTTATTGTTGATCACTTCATTAGTACGATTGAACTAAAACGCTGACTAAGTTTTTTTATTCACTTTAACGGTTCATACTATTTATTTTTACAAAAAAATGAAAATTTCCAAACTATATCTTTTAATGTATTTAAAAATATTATTTTAAAATTTGACTGAAATATTAACTTATCAAGCTTATTCTATCATTAGAAATAGCACGTGAAAAGTTAAAAACAATAAGATTTTTCAAATGGATAATAAAAATTTTTTTTATATGTTTAAAGTATTCCTTGTCAATACAAAGTACACTTAATAATGATGGATTCATTTTTTTTAATCTGATTCAGACGTCACTATTCACGATTCTTTCTTTATTTATGCAACAAATCTAAATTTATTGGCTAAAGTCTTATCTTTCACTATAAACAGTAATACCTCAACTACAAAGAATTTATGCATATTTTAATTAAATCATAAAACATAACATATATTGAGATTCAATAAAGTAAATACAATTTTAAGCACCTTCGAAAATTACCAACTTATAATTCAATATATTAGAAATATTAATTTTTACTAATAATTATGTATATTACGTGGTGTAGTGTTTTTGTAATATATGCTCCAAAACATTATTGAAACCATATTAATTGATTTTTCTTTTACAAAGATAACTCAATACACTTTTTCGTGTATCTCATTGATTAATAGTAAGAAAAGAGTAGTTATCATGATAACCTATTTCAGACATCAATGACTTGCAACATAAATGATATCCTCTTTCTTTAAAGAAAATTAGCCATTCATCACTTATAATCTATACTATTATATAGCTCTAGTGCTATTTCTTTCAATATCAAGTGATGTTACTTATATGCATAATCTTTATCCCTTAGTATTTGTATAGTATCACCAAGACTTTCAATACATTAAATGAAAATTATATTACATACCGAAGATTTAAATTAACACAGTTAATAAAAATGATAATTTCTCTTAATTTTAACATTTTATTACTAAAAATAATTCATTAAAAAAATAAAAAATATTCAGAAAAATTAATTATAATATCATCATCACAACAAAACCATCAATACTTTAATCAGCTACATATGCCTTATTACTACAGCATTCAGGAGAATGCAATGTCTTATTAATGACTTTTTCCCACTCCAAAAGAGTGTATGTGTGAAGAGCTAATGCATAAATAGCTCCTTTCGTTAATTCATTCGCTAAAATGGTATAAATTTCACGATGACGATTTATCATACTTTTCTTTTCAAATTTTTCACTGATTACAATTACTTTAAAATGACTTTCTGAATGAGGCGCTACATTATGCTGATAACTTTCATTAATAACTTCAAGATAAATAGGCGAATAAACTGTATAAAGTTTTTGTTTAATGCAGTATTGCATGTTCTGAGATGCAGTAGCAAACATAAAACTCCTTAATTCTTTTTTAATTTTACAAATTTTTATATTTTTATATTTTTATATTTTTATAATACATAATAAATAATCATATTTTATGATGTAAAAAATTTACTTCATAAAATTTTTCTTCAATAAAAATATTGCCTAAACAGTTAAAAACAGTCAACATATATACTCTACGTACAATTTTATATTATAAAATAAAAATTAGTTATAATGATTAATGTGGTATTATGTTATTGTATAGCTCATCATGATTAACAAATAAACGAAATTATTAAATACATAAAATATATTATAACATTACAATATCAAGATATACTAAATATAGAACATATTCAGTAAAATCATATCATAATCTGATTACAATCTTTTTAAAATGTAATCACCTTTGTGTTTTATATTATCATGTACAAATTTTACAAAATGATTTCTTCCATCAATAATGAATGCATTGAATGTTCTTGTTATTATTCAATAGTGTGAAATATATAAATTAAAAAGTAGATTTATATGAAGTATTATTTTCCCGTTTCATATCCTCTAAATTAATATTTGTCAGTATTTTGTGCCCTTTATTATTTTCTAGAAAAAAGTATGTATTACTACCGTTAAACTGTAAAAAGAAAAACACTAACAATCACCACTTTAATCTGTTAAAGTCAGCAGTATAATATGTGAGGAAGTTTACTATTTTCATTAATAATTACAAAACTTAATATAACTTTCAGCATCATGAATACGATATTATTAATCACACTGTTCATGAAATAATATATGATATAATACAAAATTTTTTACATCCAACAGATATATAGCATACAAAAACATACAAGATTTATATAACCTGGATACAGCTAAAACACATAATACAATAACAAAAGACACTGTAATACATTTTATCTTACAAAACAATTTCACACATGAAAAATATTTTGAAAAAGTATTAATAAAAATAAAATTGCGCATAATATTTAATATACCTGAATGCTATTTTTCGCAATTATAGAATATCAAAACTCAGTAACTATATACTATTCATATAATTTCGAAAATAGGGTTATTAAAAATACTGTGTTTTTCTGAAAACATTGCTTCATTTATAAATACCTAAAGTCAATTTTACAAACTAGACTATAATTTATACATTGAGCATTTATTGTTTTTCGGTAAGACAAAAAATACTTAATAAGTTCTTACAATAATTTATACTACGATAACCTTACCGTAGAATATTATTACTGATAAAATGACAATTTAATTTTTTATCATTTGAGGTCATAGATGAAATATGTACATTGCAAAAAAATTATTGGAATAATTACCATAATTCTTACTGCTGTATTATTAAGCGGTTGCGATATAGCATTAATCAATCCTAAAGGTGCTGTTGGCATAAAACAAAAAGAATTAATTTTTATTACAGTTGGATTAATGCTAATTATTGTAATTCCAGTAATTTTTATGGCATTTATTTTTCCTATAAAATTTTGTGCATCTAATAAATCATCAATCTACCGTCCAAATTGGGATCATTCGAATACAATTGAGTTAATTTGCTGGATTATTCCTATTATTATGATCATTATTTTGGGCACTATTACTTGGAAAACAACTCATGAGCTCGACCCTTATAAGCCATTAGTTAATAACCAAAAACCTGTTACTATTGAGGTAATTTCCACTAACTGGAAATGGATATTTATCTATCCAGAAGAAGGTATTGCAACAGTTAACGAAATAGCATTTCCTGCCAATGTACCAGTTAACTTTAAAATTACGTCTAATTCAGTCATGAACTCTTTTTTTATTCCATCATTAGGAAGTCAGATTTATGCAATGGCAGGCATGCAAACTAAGTTGCATTTAATGGCTAATGAGCCTGGAACATATAAAGGTTTTTCAGCGAGTTATAGTGGAAAAGGCTTCTCTAATATGAAATTTCATGCAATAGCTACATTAGATCGACAAGGTTTTGATCAGTGGGTAAAAAAAGTAAAAACTTCACTAAAAAGTATAGATACCATACAAACTTTTAACGAAGTTGCTCGACCAAGTATTAATGAACCTGTCACTTATTTCTCTGCTGTAAAACCTAACCTTTATGAAGATATTGTTCTCAAATTTGACCATAATAATCATAACAATCACCCCTTGTAAATGTAAAAGAAAAATCCACAGGTCATTCTATGTATATAACATAGACTGGTCATAGAAATGAAGGAGCAATAAGAATATGTTTGGCAAATTAACACTCAATGCTATTCCATTTCATGAACCTATTATTATGTTTACGCTTTATATAATAATGTTCAGTGGATTAGCGTTAATAGGCGCAATAAGTTATTATAATAAATGGAAATGGTTGTGGAAAGAGTGGTTAACAACTGTTGACCATAAAAAAATTGGTATTATGTACATCATTGTAGCGATAATTATGCTATTCCGTGGTTTCACGGATGCTATTATGATGCGCGGACAGCAAGCTCTAGTCTCTGCTGGTAAACCTGGATTCCTAGACCCTCATCACTATGATCAAATATTTACTGCGCACGGTGTTATCATGATCTTCTTCATGGCTACTCCATTTGTTGTAGGTTTAATGAACTGCATTGTTCCATTGCAAGTTGGTGCTCGTGATGTTGCTTTTCCATTTCTAAACTCACTGAGTTTTTGGTTATTTGTTGTTGGTGTCGTACTAATTAATATCTCTTTAGGAATAGGTGAATTTGCACAAACAGGTTGGTTAGCATATCCACCATTATCCGGGTTAGAGTACAATCCTGGCGTTGGGGTTGATTATTGGATCTGGAGCATCCAGATAGCTGGTGTCGGAACACTATTAACAGGAGTGAACTTCTTTTCAACGATCATCCATATGCGCGCACCTGGTATGTCTATGATGAAAATGCCAGTATTTAGCTGGACAGCTTTCTGTACAAATATTTTAATTATCGCCGCATTTCCTATTCTGACAGTCACAATCGCTCTGTTAACATTAGACCGTTATCTTGGAACTCACTTTTTCACAAATGATATGGGTGGTAACATGATGATGTACATTAATTTAATTTGGGCGTGGGGTCATCCAGAGGTATATATTCTTGTTCTTCCAGTATTTGGTATATTCTCTGAAATTACAGCAACTTTTTCAAAAAAAAGCCTATTTGGTTACACTTCACTAGTATGGGCAACTATCGCTATTACTGTTATGTCATTCGTCGTTTGGCTTCACCATTTTTTTACAATGGGGTCAGGAGCAAATGTTAACGCTTTCTTTGGTATCGCAACTATGATCATTGCGATCCCAACAGGGGTAAAGATATTTAACTGGCTATTCACTATGTATCAAGGTCATATTGAGCTTAAATCACCAATGTTGTGGTCCATAGGATTCATCATTACTTTTTCTGTTGGTGGTATGACAGGTGTTCTTCTTGCAGTGCCTGGTGCTAACTTTGTGTTACATAATAGCTTATTCTTAATTGGTCATTTTCATAATGTTATTATTGGCGGTGTAGTATTTGGTTGCTTCGCAGGAATGACTTATTGGTTTCCGAAAATTTGTGGTTTCAAATTAAATGAAAAATGGGGAATTGCAGCTTTTTGGTTTTGGATTATCGGTTTTTTCTTTGCCTTTATGCCATTATATGCTCTTGGTTTGATGGGTATGACTCGCCGTTTAAGTCAAGACATTGACCCAACTTACAATACAATGCTAATGATTTCTGCATTCGGTACTGTAATTATTGCCATGGGTATTATGTGTCAAGTGATTCAAATTATTCTTAGCATTCGTGACCGATATGAAAATACTGACGTCACTGGTGATCCATGGGATGGACGTACATTAGAATGGGCAACCTCTTCTCCACCACCTTTTTATAATTTTGCTGTACAGCCGAAGATCCAAACTCGTGATGCTTGGTGGAATATGAAAGAAAAAGGTATTGCTCACAAAGAACCTGTTAAATATGAAGAAATTCATATGCAAAAAAATACAAGCGTAGGTATAATTATCGCTGGATTCAGTTTATTATTAGGCTTCTCAATGATTTGGCACATGTGGTGGCTAGCAATCATTAGTTTTACTGGCATCATTATTACTTGGATTGCAAAAAGTTTCAATGAAGATATTAATTGCTACGTGCCTATTACTAAAATCGAGGAAATACAACATAAACATTTTAACGATTTACGTAAAGCAGGTATGCACAATGTCAAGTAACACTATTATCACAAATAATAACACTAAAAAAATAGAACATACGCAAAACAATACTAAGATAATCGGTTTTTGGGTTTATATCATGAGTGACTTAATTCTCTTTGCCTGTTTATTTTCGACTTATATTGTTTTATCTCCAGGCACTGCTGGAGGCCCTACTGGTAAAAATATTTTTAATCTCCAGTTTGTTTTATATGAAACATTCTTACTGTTATTTAGCAGTATCACTTACGGTTTTTCCATGATAGCAATGTATAAAGAGAAAATTTCGACAGTAAATTTATACCTTTTTCTAACTTTCTTGCTAGGTTTTGGATTTGTTATGATGGAAATTTATGAATTTCATGAACTCATTCGACAAGATTTAGGGCCTGATCATAGTGGATTCTTATCTGGCTTCTTTGGATTGGTAGGAACTCACGGTCTCCACGTAATTGCTGGTTTAATTTGGATTATTATCATGATGATTCATATTACTCTCAGTGGTCTAACCGAAGTAAACCAAACTCGATTACACTGTCTAAGCTTATTTTGGCACATTTTAGACATTGTATGGATTTGTGTATTTACCGTTGTTTATCTTCTGGGAGCAATTTAAATGAGACATATAAAAGATATTTATATAAAGTCTAGCCATGGTAATATCAAGACTTATATTATTGGCTTTATCCTCTCGGTTATTCTTACGATTATACCTTTTTGGATAATAATGAAAAATATTGCATCACAAGATTCTGTTTTTTGGATTGTTATTAGTCTAAGTGTACTACAGATTTTTGTGCATTTAATATGTTTCTTGCATATAAATATATCATCAAATGAACACTGGAACTTCGTTGCATTACTATTCACTATACTCATCATAAGTATTATCGTCATTGGCTCTTTGTGGATTATGCATAACGTAAACATAAATATGATGCTTAATTAAAGAGTTGTTAATATGTTTAAACAATATCTGCAAATTACAAAGCCAGGAATTATTTTTGGAAATGCAATTTCTTTAATAGGTGGTTTTCTACTTGCCTCAAAAGATGTTATTGATTGTTCACTGTTTATTATCACTGTTTTAAGTACATCACTAATTGTAGCTTCTGGTTGCGTCTTTAATAACTACATTGATCGTGATATTGATTATATTATGGAAAGGACTAAGAATCGTCCTTTAGTAAAAGGCTTTCTTGACCTAAAAATTACTCTAATTTACGCTTCCGTATTAGGTGTCATTGGAACACTTCTACTTTTCATAGTAACTAATGCGTTAATTGTTCTCCTTGCAATTATTGGTTTTTTTATTTATGTAGTCGTTTACAGCTTGTGTATGAAGCGTACATCAGTTTATGGAACACTAATCGGGAGCTTGTCTGGCGGAACTCTACCGGTTATAGGTTACTGTGCTGTTACAAACCAGTTTGATTCAGGAGCATTTATTTTACTATTTATTTTTAGCTTGTGGCAAATACCGCATTCATATGCCATTGCTATTTTTCGTTTTCAAGACTATAAGAAAGCTAATATTCCTATTTTACCGGTTATAAAAGGCATCTTTATCACAAAAACACATATTATCTTGTATATTTTAGCTTTTATAATTGCAGTATTTATGTTGTTTATTAATGGATATGCTGGTTATAAATATTTAATTATTACTGAAACTATAAATTTTGTGTGGCTTGTCATAGCTGCTTCCGGGTTTAAAAATCACAATGATGATCATGTTTGGTCAAGGAATTTATTTCTCTTCTCTCTCGTTACAATAACATCTTTGAGTATAATGATATCAATAGATTCAACAATATCTACTAATACTCTGATGTGATTTTTGTGAAATAATTTTAGCTTTATTAGTTAAAATAATACTTATCTTTTGTTAGATTGTTTTTTACTGCTATTATTATTAATAATAAAAAATTATTTTCCTATCCTTGCGTTCCTCGTTAGAATGATATTTTCTATATTCAAGGCGTTACCATGAATGACAACAAAATGACCTCCTCTGAATTAAATGCAACACTTAGTCTAAGTTTTATTTTTTTCCTTCGTATGCTAGGAATGTTCATGATTTTGCCTATTATCACTAGTTACGGTTTGCAATTACAAGGTTCCACTAAATTTTTAATTGGTGTAGCTATTGGTATTTATGGATTTAGTCAAGCTATTTTTCAAATTCCTTTTGGTTTAACATCTGATCAAATAGGACGAAAACCATTAATTGTATTCGGTCTGATCATCTTTATTCTTGGTAGTGTATTGGCTGCATTAAGTGAGTCGATCTGGGGTGTTATTATTGGGAGAGCTTTGCAAGGGTCAGGAGCTATTTCTGGTGTTATTATGGCGCTACTATCTGACTTAACTCGAGAGCAACATCGCACTAAAGCAATGGCATTTTTAGGGATTGGCTGTGGTGTCACCTTCTCTATCGCGCTTGTAATTGGCCCTATTATAACTCAATGGGTTGGTTTAAGTGGACTATTTTGGGGGATTACATTTTTAACAGGTTCTGCAATTATAATTACTATATTTATAGTGCCAAATAGTTATCAACAAATCACTAACCGCGAGTCTTCTTTTATTAAAAATAACTTAAATTCAGTACTTACACACCCTCAACTTCTAAAACTCAACTTTGGTATTTTGAATTTACATACTTTACTTATGACAATCTTTATCGCCCTCCCATTTATTATGACAGAAGCAGGCGCTTTCGCTAAAGATCATTGGAAAATTTATCTTATTACTATGGTGATCGCCTTAATATCTTCTTTTCCTTTTATTATTTATGCAGAAAAAAAACGTCAAATAAAAGCAGTTTTCTTATTTTGCATTAGCTTATTAGCGCTAAGCGAAATCATCTTATGGCTTTCAAAAAGTCATTTATGGATAATATTTTTAGGCCTTCAGTTATTTTTTATCGCCTTTAATGTTCTGGAAGCTATTTTACCATCTCTTATTAGCAAAGAATCTCCTGCAAGTTGTAAAGGTACTGCAATGGGAGTTTACTCTACTAGCCAATTTTTAGGGGTTGCAATCGGAGGATTTGTAGGAGGGTGGTTATATGATATAAATAGTGCTGACACAGTATTTATCGCTGGATTATTTTTGACAATAGTTTGGTTTATCATTAGCTTAACCATGAAACAACCTTCTTATCTCACCAGTATTCGCTTGGAATTACCAAAACACTATACTAATATTATTCAGCTACAAAAAGCGCTCACATCTCAACCAGGTGTTGTTGATTTTGTTATTATAAAAAAGGAAAAAAGCATTTATCTTAAAGTAGACAGAAAGTTAATAGTAAGAGAACAGTTGGAAACCATTGTTCAATCTTGTTTGTGATAATTAAATAAAACAGGCTTGTATTAATAAAAAACCTGATAAATAATATAATATTGATTTAACTATAAAATAAACGTAATCAATAAATTATATAAGTAAAATAACAAAACTCTAAATCATGGTGAGAATTCCCATTTACATATGTACTGATTTAATTTAACTTAATGTTTATAATTTTATCATGCGGTTTTTACTTAATTTTATTATTATTCTTTAACACTTGAAGAAGAATTAAGTTTTGTTATTTTTTATAACAATATCTAAAAATATAATCAACTATTATTATAATTGACTAATTATTTTGAGAAACTTATTTTATCATTTAATACACAAGTTAGTGTGCATATTTAAATCTTACTAGTGAATCTATAACCAGAATTTTTTAAATGCATTGCACACAGGTATTCATTATTTAAATAATATCACATAATAATATATTTACTATATTTAGTAAAATAAATGTAGTAAATAAAAAGTCACACCTTTAATTAGAAACACTTCACTTTACTAAAAAACACAAAGAGATATATTATTATCTATCATCATACTACAACTTATAATTCATAATGAATTTAATAAACAAATATTTTCATTTATATATTTTATTATCATAACACTAAAATAGTATACTATAAGCACTATTCTAAGCACACTAAAAATATTGAATAGATTTATATAAAAGAATTAAAATAAAACTCATTAGTGTTTTGTTAACTATCTACATAATATCTCACTTCACAGGACTCATTCAAAAAGAATGAGATTTAATATTATTAATACATATCAGAAATCTAATTTACCTGAATTATATTAACAATGCTAACAATAACACCTTGAAATTTTATCTTATATAAGAATATTAGTACACTGTATCATAGTAAAACTATTAATTATTCTCTATTAGATAATAAGATATTCTGATAAAACCACCTTATGTTTTATAAATAAAAGGTCAAGATTGATTTGATCTTAAAAAGATATAATACAGTTAAATCATAAATTTTGTCTCGTAATGGTTATTTCTAAAGACGAAAATAGTCATATACTATATTCTTTCTGAATAAGTCACAACATAACATTTTTAATATTTTTGAGTATTTTTTATAAAACATAAACCAGTGTATAAAAACCTACATATTAATTACTCAAAAGAAAAAGAAATTGTTAGCTGATGAATAATGCATTTTCAATTTATTAAAATTTTATCAAAAATACCAATAATGTAGTTTATACGCATACTAAATTCTTTTTTATTTTAGGGAATTAACCTATGTATTATACTGACACAATAAAAGATACATCATATATGACAAACTTTGATATCATTACATGATTGTTTTTTAAGTTAAGCACTTTTGATTAACTAATTACATATCACCACATATAATAAATATATTTTCTTTTAGCAATATAAAAAATAAGAAAGCACCTCAGTACAACTAAATATATTTAACGTTAAGAGTTTTATCAAAGATAAAGATATTTCCTCATCCAGTAAAGTATGAAAAGATAGTTTTATTTTAACTCATAAGTTGACAATACTTTCAAGCACTTAAATTTTATGATGAATAAATCATGTTATTTAGAAAACACCCATATTAAATAATTTTTTATTACTTATCTACAATGCTAAAATAAAATATATTTCTTACAAATTCATTTTAATTTTAGCTATTTTAACGATTAAAATTTTTAAAATTATACTACAATATTTAAGCATTATTTTAGTATGATACCATTTATAAATTAAATCATCTAATTTTATAAAATTTTTATTAAATAATAATTTTTAATATCAATACTAAAATATCAGAATAATAATCAATCAGATGTAAATTGTAATTAGAATCTGTATTAAAGATTTTAATAATACTTTAAGTATAAATAATCACTTAAAATTATAACACTTAAATAGTTGAGATTCTATACGAAAAATAATTTATTTTAATATGATGTTATTTCACTACCATCAATTATTTGAAGTATCTTCAGTATCTTACAGATAAAGCACTTGACAAAAATAGTCAGAATACTTACTTTCAGTAAATTAAAAAAGTATTTACATAGTATATTATTTTATTAATTTTAATTGAATATTTTTCTAAGTTAGATCAAATAAACAATAGTATATATAATAAACACAACACATTAAGATACTTTTATAAACCCTGAGTTGAAACTACTAAATATAAGTAATAAATATATTATTAATTTCAATCCACTATCTAATAATTTCTTAATATCATAATTTAAAAGATAATATCTCATATCATTTTATATATACTGTAATATCTAAATTTTAGATTCTAATTTTACATATAAATATGAATTTAATTCTGAGTTTAAATAGCATGTTATTTTAAATTAAAGTAAATTTATCTTTATATCTTTATATATTTATATATTTATTTTTATATTTATCTACATATCTAATTTTGTATTATTTAATAAAATTAAATAAAAGCTTCTCCCCATTTGATATGTGAGAACAAAAAAGAATGCAGTACTTTCTTGAGTATATTATAAGTTTTATTCAATTATATTTCTCATTTAATAAATACTCACATCTTGCTAAAACTACGAATAACTACTTTTTTTACTCCTAATGAGCTTAGTATATTAAGGGTATTCCTGATTAGAAAGTGTAATAAATCATCATTTTATTGTTTAGATTTTAATTATAATTTTTATAATTTAATTAATGATAAATTATATATATTATAAAATATATATATTCTAAAAACATATATACAAACACAAAATTATTGATAATATAGATATTAGCACTATTTGCCTGAAACATCTAAACATCTATTTAATATTTTTACTCAATAGCAATAGAATTAGTACCAGAGTAAAAATACAGCACTAATATTACACCGATCTCATAGTTCTTCTAGATGTTTCGTAAGTTTTTTCTCAACTAATTGCATTGTGCACGATCTAATGCTTATTAATTACATTAAAAGTATTAAGTACATGATTTTATAATTTCTTAATAATACAATCCAATTTTATTATACACATTGCCTGAAAATATTTTACTGATATAATAGGAATTTTAAAATTACATTGAGTAGCTTTAAGCTATCTGTAATAAAATGTAAAGTTATGAAGAGATGTTATATTAATAAAGTTACATAGTAACTATAATTGTATTAGATTAATCTTTAATATTCAATGTACTATATCATGTGATAAAAGCTTCTTTATACAGATCATAACCTTCGAATTATATATACGCTAAACATTCTCTATATTAATGATTCAAATAGTGCAATCGTTTTAATGATTTCGTATACAGTGCTAACTACATATACTTAACATCTATTGTAATAAACTTTCATTTTTTAAACAGTTTTTCTTTACAAAGTTTACCATAATAATATACAGTTATATTAAATAAAAATCTTTAGGGAAGATTGTCCTGTACACAAATGATGTTTAAATATAAATCAAAATATAAAATACCTTATCCATATCTACGGTATGGAAAATATGTATATTTTTAGTTTTTCAAGATAAACAGATTCAATTTATTGAAATATTTTTTCAAAAATATTCATACTATTAAATTTTCTAGCTAAAATAAATATATAAAAATTATTATATTTTAAAATATTTTAATAACATTTAAAATACTAATAAATTATCTCTATAACAAGAAGCCGTTAGTCTGCTAATGAATGACATCCTTTCAACTAAATAATAAAATAATTTCATATTTCTATTTAACTAATCATGTGTAAAGAAAAAAATAAAAAAAAACAATCGACTAGCTTTGAAAGTTCACTTAAAGAACTTGAAGAAATTGTATCTCACCTTGAACCAGGTTCACTATCTTTAGAGGAAGCGCTCAATGAGTTTGAGCGTGGAATTCAAATCGCTAAACAAGCTCAAAAAGTTTTGAAAGAAGCTGAACAACGAGTAAAAATTTTACTGATTGATGATGAAAATCAATCACTTGATGATTTTTCAGTAGATACAGAATAAATTATGCCTAAACAACAGCATGATCATTTTATAACTCAACAAAAACATGCATGCGAACGTGTTAACCAATGCATTTTAAATACTTTAAATGCGCTTCCATTTTCAGATTTACCTCTATCTGCTGCTATGCGATATAGTACATTACTTGGTGGAAAACGTTTACGTCCATTTTTAACCTACACTGTAGGAAAAATGCTGGGAGTTAATCTAGAAAACCTAGATTCTGCTGCCGCAGCTATCGAATGTATTCATGCTTACTCTCTGATTCATGATGACCTTCCAGCTATGGATAATGATAATCTACGACGTGGGAAACCAACGTGTCATATCAAATTTGGTGAAAGTAATGCTATTTTAGCAGGTGACGCTTTACAAACTTTAGCTTTTCAACTACTCGCATCCGGTACAATGCCAGATGTGACCTATAAAGATAGGATTTCCATGTTGTCTGAACTAGCTAGTGCTAGTGGTTTATCTGGAATGTGCGGTGGACAAGCATTAGATCTTGATTCTGAAGGTAAAGACATTAATCTCGAATCTCTTAAACAAATCCATCAACATAAAACTGGAGCACTAATACGTGCCGCTATTCGTATTGGCGCATATGCCGCAGGTAAAAAAGGATATACAATATTACCTTTATTAGATAAATATGCTAATTCTATTGGTCTTGCCTTTCAAGTTCGGAACGATATTTTAGATGTAATTGGTGATAGCGCGTTGACTGGTAAACAACAAGGAACTGATATTAAGCATAAAAAAAATACGTATCCTGCTTTGTTAGGACTGAAATCTTCACAAAAAAAAGCTAATGACTTGTATTATGATAGCCTTGATGCTTTAAAAACTATTGAAACTCAAGGATATAATACGAAAACACTAGCAAATCTAGCAAATTTCATTATTCAACGTAAAAACTAATAATATGCAATGTGGCTCATTTATTCAGGTAATTCATCTTCAAGTGGCATATTAAGTAATGCAAGCGCTAATTTTAACAAAAAAGAGCAGTGTATTCATCATTATAAACAATCATGGGACTCCGAATGAGTATTAATATCGCTAAGTACCCAATTCTAGCGCTTGCAGAAAAACCTGATGCACTTCGTCTTCTACCAAAAAAAAATCTACCTAAGCTATGTGATGAACTTAGACAATTTTTATTAAACAGTGTTGCACGATCTAGCGGTCACTTTGCCTCTGGACTAGGCGCCATTGAAATTACTGTTGCATTACATTATATCTATAATACTCCTTTTGATAACCTTGTATGGGATGTTGGGCATCAAGCATATCCCCATAAAATATTAACAGGTCGCCGTGATCGAATTGATACTATTCGTCAAAAAAATGGATTACATCCCTTCCCTTGCCGTACAGAAAGTCAGTATGATGTACTCAGCGTTGGCCATTCCTCAACATCAATTAGTGCTGGTTTAGGTATGGCGATAGCTGCTAAAAAAGAAAAGAAAAATCGTAAAACAGTCTGTATTATCGGTGATGGTGCAATTACCGGAGGTATGGCATTTGAAGCTATGAATCACACAGGTGATGTTGCTCCTGATATCTTAGTTGTTCTTAATGATAATGCCATGTCAATTTCTGAAAATGTTGGTGCGCTCAATAAGCATCTTGCACATTTACTTTCTGGTAAATTATATACAACATTACGTGAAAGCGGAAAAAAAGTTTTCTCTAATATTCCTCCTATCAAAGAACTATTAAAAAAAACTGAAGAACATATTAAAGGTATGGTTGTCCCTAGCACTATGTTTGAGGAATTGGGTTTTAATTATATAGGTCCTATTGATGGTCATGATATAGACATATTAGTACACACACTAAAAAATATGCGCGATCTTAAAGGTCCACAATTTTTACATATTATGACGAAAAAAGGTCGTGGTTATAAGCCTGCCGAAAAAGATCCTATCAGCTGGCATGCAGTCCCTAAATTTGATCTAAGTACTTTTACTTTGCCAAAAAATAAAGACATTCATCCAACATTCTCTAGAATTTTTGGCGATTGGTTATGTGATGAAGCTAAAAACGATAAAAAATTAATGGCTATCACACCAGCAATGCGTGAAGGATCAGGAATGGTTCGTTTTTCCAAAGAGCATCCAGATCAATATTTTGATGTGGCTATTGCAGAACAACATGCAATCACTTTCGCTGCAGGGTTAGCTATTGGTGGTTACAATCCTGTTGTAGCAATTTATTCAACTTTTTTACAGCGTGGTTATGACCAAGTAATCCACGATATAGCTATTCAAGGCATTCCTCTGTTATTTGCCATTGATCGCGCAGGTATTGTTGGGGCTGATGGTCAGACTCATCAAGGTGCATTTGATTTATCTTTTCTGCGCTGCATCCCAAGATTTATTATCATGACACCAAGTGATGAAAATGAATGTCGTCAAATGCTACATACGGGTTATCATTATAAAAAAGGACCTAGTGCAGTTCGATACCCTCGTAGTACAGGCACAGGATCTAAATTTCAATCCTTAACAACTTTACCCATTGGAAAAGGTGTTATACGTCTCAAAGGGAAAAAAATTGCGATATTATGCTTCGGAACATTATTAAACCATGCTTTAATTGCTGCGAAACAATTGAATGCAACTGTTGTTGACATGCGTTTTGTTAAGCCATTAGATGAAGCGTTAATTCTTGAAATGGCAAATCATCATCAATTATTAGTAACACTTGAAGAAAACGCAATTATAGGTGGTGCAGGAAGTGGTGTCAATGAATTTTTAATGCATGAAAAAAAAATACTACCAATATTAAATCTTGGATTACCAGACTTTTTTATATCTCAAGGTACTCAGGAAGAGCTGATGTCTGATTTAGGTATAGATAGCAAAGGTATTATTAATGCTATTATTCAGTACCAACAAAAATAATTAAACATAAAGCGATTACATTTCTTTTTATTATAGTGAATACTTGATACTTATATCATTTTTACAAAAATAGTTTATTAATTTATTAGTGTTACTATCTATATTTTAAAATATCAGATAACATTTTATCTAAAAATGCCTTAAAAATTTCATCCATGTTCTATTAGATAGAAATACCACATTTCTAAATATATTTTAAAAATTTTTATATATATCTTTTAACGATCATTTAAATAGTACGATGTATTTTAAATCTAAAAGACAAAAACTCGCATAAAATTAATATAGAAAAATAAATTACTTAAATATTATAATGACTTATTATAAATACTTTTTCATAAGTTCATTTATAATTACTACCAATAATTATAAAACTATACTTACCTTTTCAATGAAATAATTTTATTTATACACTAAATAAAAAGCAAGCATTAAAATTATATATTTAATAAATAATTTACCTTTTTAAAACCTGCATGTATGGTCATAAATATTTCTGAATTAATAAAAATGTTACACTAACTATATCAGTAAAAAATACTTTATTTATATTACAATATAACAAGATTTATTATACTCTCAGCAAGCATGGCACTATTACATCAAGCTACTTTCTGTTATATATGCTAGAGCGTATACTTAAACTTTTTCTCAATAAATCTAGACAGTATATATTAATCTACTGAGGATATCCTGATGTTATTATTAAGTAACTATATAGTATGAGAATTCATCTTTTTAATAAATGATTGATAAAGTTTATAATTAATGTAAATTAAACTACATAGTATCACTACAAAAGAGACTATAAAAAATTTTCTTCTATTTTAGAAAAATTGCTATGATTAAATAATCAATAATTTATCGTTAATTTAATAAGAAAAATTTCAGGAAAAAATAAATACTAGAAAACTCATGTATCCTATAATTATTAATAATTTATATTTTTATAATATTATTATAAATAATATAATTCTTATAAATATTCATACTGCATATCCTGTTAATTATTTTCATAATTACAGTAACTCACAAAATACCATTTGATATATAACTTGGTAAATTCTTTTTGCTTCTATATCTTATTATAAATTTATTAACTAAATAATAAACATTATAGTATAAGAATAAATTAGAAACAAACTTACTTGATTATTATTATCATCTTATCAAAGATATCTTAAGCATTATTATGTCTATAACGAACGAGTGGTACTACTTTATCAAGCACTCCATTTATAAATTTATGACTATCTGAAGAACCAAAAACTTTAGCTAGTTCAATACCTTCATTTATAGTGACTTTATAAGGTACATCTTTTCGATAATTAAGTTCATACATCGCAATCCGTAAAATTGCTTTCTCTATTTGTCCTAACTCTTCAATTTGACGAGATAAGAATGGTTTCATTAATTGATCAAGTGTGATTACATGATCGACCACTCCTAACAATAATGCATGAAAGTAAATGACATCAACCTTAGACATATCTTGTTCATTAATAAACTGTTCCTCTACATCAGAAATGTTATTATCAGATAATTGCCATGAATAAATAGCTTGGACAGCACACTCTCGAGCACTACGACGAAAAGCAGGATTCATAAAACTTTTCCCTTTAAATAACAAAATATAATTAACCTTTTATAGCTTTAATGATATTAATCATTTCTAATGCAGTTAATGCAGCTTCAGAGCCTTTGTTACCTGCTTTGGTACCAGCACGTTCAAAAGCTTGCTCAATATTTTCAGTTATTAAAACACCAAAAGTAATAGGGACTTCACTATTAATTCCTATATGAGATAAACCTGCACTACATTCACTTGCTATAAACTTGAAATGGGATGTACAACCACGAATCACTGTGCCTAATGCAATAATAGCATTATATTTTTTTGTTGCCGCCAGTATTTTCACTGTTAATGGTAACTCGTAGGCACCGGGTACCCAAACAACAGTAATATTATCATTCGATACTTGACCAATACGTTCTAATGTATCAATAGCGCCGTTTAGTAGACTGTCATTAATAAAATTATTAAATCGAGAAACTACAATGGCTACACGTGCTTTTGATGCTATCACCATACCTTTAATGATGTCCATGGACTTCCTTTAGTATTAATTGTTTTTCAGAAAAAAGGTGATTATCTTTCGCTCTTAAGAACGTTGTCATTCAGTTTTCGAAAATGATCACAGATTGCGCTATATTATATAGGACGTAGCCTAACACGCAAGTCATCTCCTAATTTATTCACATCCATAAATTCAAATTTAAGCGCATCAGACAATTGTTCTAACGGAGAAAAATTAACTAAATTTCTTGCGCTATCTCCTAACAATTTTGGAGCAATATATACAATAAGTTCATCAACTAAACCAAGTTTTAACAAAGATCCAGCCAGATTCGGTCCCACTTCCAGCCATATACTATTAAGATTTCGTGCAGCTAATTGTTTCATTAAAATCACTAAATCAATACCAGCATCATCTGCAGGGATCTCAATTTGCTCAACATTACCTTTCCAGATTCTATTAGTGTCAGGTTTTGGACGAATTAACCAACATTTTCCCGATAATTGAGTGACTTTGTACTTAGCTGTTACACGATTGTGAGTGTCTAATATTACTCTAATTGGTTGACGCACATTTTCTTTTGGGTAATGACTCTGAATATTCATAGGGAGCTCATTCCAGCGAATAGTTAATGATGGATTATCAGCTAACACTGTACTACTAGTGCTTAATATTGCACTTGCTTGTGCACGTAACATCTGTACATCTTGTCTTGATACCACAGAGCTAATCCATTTACTCTCACCAGACTTTAATGCTGTTTTGCCATCAAGCGAGGCTGCAAGCTTCAATTGGAGGTATGGAAATGCTGTACGCATACGTTTAAAAAAACCACGGTTAAGTAACTCAGCTTGCTCTGTTAATACACCAGTTACAGTTTCTACTCCGGCTTTTGATAACATATATAAACCACGTCCAGCTACCTGAGGATTTGGATCTTGGACCGCTACCACAACACGACTAACACCTGCATTAATTAATGCTTCAGCGCAGGGTGGTGTAGCGCCATAATAACTACAAGGTTCTAACGTCACGTAAGCAGTTGCTCCTTTTGCTTTTTCACCAGCCATACGAAGTGCATATACTTCAGCGTGAGGTTCACCAGCTTTCTGATGAAAACCTTCACCAACAATTTTTTCATCACGAACAATCACAGAGCCAACATTTGGATTAGGAGATGTAGTAAAACGGCCCTTCTTTGCAAGAGTCAGCGCTCGTTTCATATAAATATAGTCTTTTTCAATCATAGAATTAATCCTTTAATATCAGCCTTTCCTTACTAAATTGCTATATATTCTAAATATCAACAATATAGAAAGAGAAAATAAATACAATTAGCTTTCTTTCACTTGCTAAATTTATATATTACTAAAGTATTAATAATTTTAAAGGAAGCATCTTTTCCAAATCACGACATGATGATTTAATAAAAATTGTTTCTTATTCTAAATAAATATAGAACTAATACGATCATTATTTATGTTTATTTATAATTTCTGCATAATAGAACAAAAAGACAAGAATTTTAAACTTACAAACTAAAAATTAACATTTAGATACCTCATAAAGTTTTATATTCAATATTTTTTTCAGAAACTTTTTATACATTTAACTACCTTATTCTAAAAAAATAAAAACACAAACACAAAACCTATTGTACAATAACTATTTTAAATATCGTTTATAACATATAATACATATATCCAAAATATTTTAACCTGAAAAATTTTTTTCTAATATATTATTCACTTATATACATAATTTTATGCAAAGACCACAAGTCATTAAAACACTTTTCTATGCCTGATATTATTTATTGTTACTGAAATGACGTAAAATTTTCCCTTAAGTATCCACAATACTCTGAGCTTCATGTTAAAAGCTTTTATGATTATCATAATCTTTTTTGTATGAGATGTGTTCCTATTTTTATAATTTTACGCAATCTTTCTCACATAAGAAAAACTAGTATATACACTAGTTCTGATAAAATCTTTCTAACTAATTTTAAGACTCACTATAGAAAACTATTATCTTTTTCTAATATTTTCTCTTTACAAGGTTGTGAATATATAATCAATGTATAATGCTATTTTTAAAAAAATTTTTACAAGCATATTTTACACTGATACTAGATTGTAATAGAATACCACCATACAAAAATACTTTATATATATCAATATCATATTAATTTTTACTTCTGAATAAAAAATTTGACTCATTAAATGATTTGTTCAATTAACCTTTATTCTAGACTGCTCTGATTTTAAAACAACATATACTTATCACTATGCTTCACAACTCTTAATAAAATCTCTAAAGATTTTCCAGGTTTCTAAAATATTTCTATTAATCACAATACAATTACGTATTTTTATTGAATATAATTATTATAAAAATAAAAAGCTCAAACGCTGTTAAAATTATAAAGAGTTGAAATATAATTAAATAATTATATTGTCTCATTATTCACTCCTTATATTTAAACAAATATCAATCAAGAATATTACTATCTATAAGTGCACAATATGAATAATGAATAGTATTCTTAATTCTATTTTTTAAGAAATTAATAGCATTTTATTATAAAATAAATATTTTATAATCTATGCTCGAGTTATTTATTCTTTATTTTATATAACTTTATAACACATATATCTGTACTATATTAATTAGGCATAATATTCATATATAATTATGAGAATTAATGCAATAATAATTCTTAATTAATCCCTTCTTTCTCAATTTTTAACAAAAGTAAATCTTTACGTTTTATTCCCATCTTCAATGCTAACGCAGAAGCAATGTAAATAGATGAAACAGTCCCTATGGTTACACCAATTAACATAACTAGTGAAAAACCTTCTAACATTGAGCCACCAAATATATATAATATTAGAGCTACCACTAAAACAGTTCCTGATGTCATAATAGTGCGACTTAAAGTTTGAGTTAAAGAAATATTTATTATCTCATATGACGTACCGAAACGGATCTTACGGAAGTTTTCACGAATACGGTCAAATACTACGATACTGTCGTTCAATGAATAACCAATAACAGACATTAAGGATGCTATAATTGTCATATCTATCTCAATATATAATAACGATAACACACCTAACGTAATTATAACATCATGTATCAGCGCTAATACTGAACCATAAGCTAAGCGCCATGAAAAACGCAGTCCAACATAAATCAAAATACAAATTAGCGCAGCTAACAATGCCAATGCACTGGTTTGTACTAACTCAGCCCCAATAGTTGGCCCCACAAATTCAATACGTTTTACTATTGCCTTATTATCAATATCATGATTTATGACTGAAATCATATTTTTACTAATTCGCTCACCTGAAACACCTTGAGTTGGTGGTAAACGGATTATAATATCGCGACTACTACCAAAATTTTGAATCACTGGTTTTTTGTATTTTAAGTCTGAAAAAGTCGCTCTAATTTTTTCTAAATTTATTGTTTGGCTTAAAGTAATTTCTACTATAGTACCACCTGTAAAATCTAACCCCCAGTTAAAGCCCTTGACTCCAATAACTGAAAAAGAAGTAATTAATAATATAATAGAAATACAAAAAGCCACTTTATCCCAACACATAAAATTATAAACTTTACAGCCATAATTTAATTGTTCAACAGTATAATTCTCTAATACATAATTATTTTTAGATTGACAATTTTTTAACACGTTTACCACCGTATAATAAATTTACAATCGCACGTGTACCTATAATAGCTGTAAACATAGATGTAGCAATACCTATAGTTGTTGTAATTGCAAATCCTTTAATGGAACCAGCACCTACTGCATAAAGAATTACAGCAGTAATTAATGTTGTTAAGTTTGCGTCAATAATACTTGAAAACGCATTTTTATATCCTTCATGAATCGAGTTTTGAACAGAACGACCATGTTTTAGTTCTTCTTTAATTCGTTCATTGATTAAAACATTAGCATCGACTGAAACAGCAAGAGTTAATACAATACCCGCAATACCTGCCATAGTCAGTGTTGCTCCAGGTAACAGAGACATAATACCAATGATCATAACTAAATTTACTATCAGAGCCGCACTCGCAATCAAACCAAACTTACGATAATAAATAGTCATAAATAAAACAGATACTAACAGACTCGCAATACAATTTTTTAAACCTTTTTCGATATTCTTTATACCTAGTGTTGGTCCAATAGTCCGCTCTCCAACAACTTGAATTGGCGCAGTTAATGCACCAGCACGCAGTAACAAAGATAACTGTCGAGCTTCATTTTGATCACGTATTCCAGTAATACGGAATTGACTACCAAAATTTGCAGAAATACTAGCTATATTAATCACTTTTTCGTCTTTTACTAAGATTACACGACCAGTCGTATCTTTTTTGCCACTATCTTTATATTCAATAAATAATGTTGCCATGAATTTATTTTGATTATTTCGAGTAAAATTAGACATCATTAATCCACTATCACTATCTAAATTAACATTTACTTGTGGCGCACCGTTTTCATCACTACTAAATGATGAATTAGTGATATGATCTCCTGTTAAAATAACACGCTTATAAAGAAGATAAGGCACACCATTACGGCTATACTTAATTTCAGAATCAAACGGAACACGAAGATTTTGGGTCGTAGTAAGATCAATATTTGAATTAACTAAACGGAATTCAAGAGTTGCCGTCGCACCTAAGATATCTTTTGCACGTACGGTATCTTGAATACCAGGCAACTCAACAATAATGCGCTTTAAACCTTGACGTTGTACCAAAGGTTCAGAAACACCTAGTTGGTTTACGCGATTACGAATAATAATAATATTTTGAGATACAGCATAGTTATGAATTTCACGTAAACGCTCATCAGTCATAGAGGCAGTCATGATATTATTATCATAAGAGAACACTAGATCTTGAAATTTATCTGTTAGTATTTTTTCTGCTTTACGACGCTCGTACTCATTACGAAAATTCATTTCAATACTATAGTTATTAGTACCTTTTCGAAGAAAACAGTACGAAATTCCTGTTTGGTGAAAATTGTTACGTAACCTATTTATATTTTGTTCTTGTAATTTATCCAATACAGAGTTGATATCAACTTCTATTAAAAAATGAACGCCACCACGCAAATCAAGACCTAGTTTCATAGGCTTTCCGCCAAGTTTATCTAGCCATTTAGGAGTAGAAGGTGCAAGATGTAGTGCAGCAATATATTGCTTACCTAATGAGTTCACTAATATTTCAAGGGTGCGCAATTGAATATCAGTGTTATTAAATCGAACCAATATTATCCCATTCTTTAAAGTAATAGATTTACTTTTTATGTTTTCTTTTTCTAACGTTTTTTGAACTTGAGCCATCGTTTTTTCATGAGATACAGTTCCTCGCACACCAGTAATTTGAATAGATGGATCTTCACCATATAAATTTGGAAGTGCATAAAGAAAACTGATGCAAATCGTAAAAATCAACATCAGATACTTCCACAAAGGATAACGATTTAGCACAAGAAATTTCCCTTCGGGAAAATAAAAAATTAAATAAGTTTCATTATACTGTGAGTTAGGTAAAATAATAATAATGAAATCACGTTTGATAGTTACTTGAGTTTTTTTTGCTTAATTAAAAAAACAATATAGACTATATTAAAATTTTGACTATAAGTGAATGTAAAAGATTTGTTATTAAAATTACTACTCTTAAAACATGGTGGTAATTTATAATATTTTCTTACTTTTTTTAGAGATAGAGTTATAACATTAAAGACCTTAAAAAAAGATCAAAATAATGATTATCAGATACGTTCTAATCTATACTAATCATCTGAAGTACTTATGTATGTGCTGAGATTTTAAAATTAAAGAACTGATTTAAGTTCAATAAACATATAACCAATACATAATAATTTTAAAGTAAAATAAACTATCACTTAATAAATTAAGTAAAAATGATCAAAAAATTACCTTCAAAAGCATGAAGTATATAATTCAAATCATGCATATAACAAAGACATTTATCCCACATTATAAAGATCAGAATTATTATGCTCAATTAATTATAATAACTCAAAATCTACATTAATTCTATATAAAACAAAAATTATCTTTCGCAATTTTTTGATAAAAATTTTGAGCAAATTCTGTAAAGGTATTTTTTTCAATTGCTTGACGTATACCCGACATTAAGCACTGATAATAACATAAATTATGAATAGTATTCAGTCTTGCACTCAGCATTTCATTACAACGATCAAGATGATGTAAATATGCTCGGCTATAATTCTGACAAGTATAACAATCGCAGTCTAAATCTAATTTTGAAATATCGGATTTATACTTTGCATTGCGAATTTTTACTACACCATGCGTGACAAACAAATACCCATTTCTAGCATGTCGAGTTGGCATAACACAATCAAACATATCAATACCATGACGTACACCTTCAATCAAATCCTCTGGTTTACCAACACCCATTAAATAGCGCGGTTTCTCAGTAGGCATTTTAGGACAAAGATGCTTTAAAATACGGTGCATATCTTTTTTAGGTTCACCAACTGCCAAACCACCTACAGCATATCCATTAAATCCAATATCTACAAGACCCTGAAAAGAAATATCACGTAAGTCTTCATAAATACCACCTTGAATAATACCAAATAATGCATTTTTATTGTTTAATTCATCAAAACGTTGACGACTACGATAAGCCCATCGTAATGACAATTCCATCGATTTTTTTACATCACCCCAGCTAGCAGGATAGGACATGCATTCGTCAAAAATCATCACAATATCAGAACCAAGATTGTATTGAATGTCTATTGACGTCTCAGGACTAAAAAAAATTTTTGTTCCGTTAATTGGATTATAAAAATGTACACCTTCTTCTTTAATTTTACATATTTTACTTAAACTAAATACTTGAAAACCACCTGAATCAGTCAGGATTGGACCTTTCCACTTTATAAAATTATGTAAATCTCCATGCAACTTTATGATCTCTTGTCCTGGACGTAACGATAAATGAAATGTATTGCTTAACAAAATCTGTGTACCAGTTTTTTCTACTTCTTCAGCGGTCATTCCTTTAACTGTACCATAGGTAGCTACTGGTATGAATACTGGTGTCTCAACTATACCACGCTCAAAAACTAAACGACCACGACGTGCTTTTCCATCAGTAGTTTTTAATTCATATTTCACATTAGTTTCCTAAAATCAGAAAATAGTCTACTATTGATCTTAATTTAACAGATGATCAGATCAATTTTAGCTATCGAGCTACAATTTTTAATTATTATTCTCCAATTTTTTCTATATGAGCAATTGGATTGCGAGTAATAAACATGGCATCACCATAACTAAAAAAACGATATTTATGTGCTATAGCTTCTTTGTATGCTTGCATAGTATTTTGATATCCTGCAAATGCAGAGACTAACATTATGAGTGTTGATTCTGGTAAATGAAAATTAGTAATTAATCCATCGACGATCTGATCTTCAAACCCTGGATAAATAAAGATCTGAGTATTATTAAAAAAAGGAGAAATAAGAACCTCTTGATTGGATTTTGCTGCACTTGCTAAAGAGCGTACAGACGTTGTACCAACCGCAATGACTCGGTTACCTCGCACTTTACAAGCTAACACCGCATCAACGACATTTTGTGATACTTCTACATATTCAGAATGCATGACATGATCTTCAATTCTGTCTACACGGACAGGTTGAAAAGTTCCAGCACCCACATGTAATGTCACAAAAGTCATTTTTACGCCTTTTTTGTAGAGCGCTTTAAGTAATGGTTGATCAAAATGCAACCCCGCAGTCGGTGCAGCAACAGCACCGAGACGGTGACTATAAACGGTCTGATAAAGTTCTTTATCTAACTCATAATCAGGACGATTGATATAGTGTGGAAGAGGAATATGGCCAATTTTATTAAGGATACTAATCACATCAAGTTCACTCTCAAAGCATAATTCAAAGAGCGCATTATGACGAGACATTACTACTGCATGAATACTTTTATCTTTACTCAATACTATCGAAGCACCTTCTTTTAACACTTTAGAAGAATTAATGTGGGCAAGCACTCGACGCTCATTCAGTATTCTTTCAACAAGTATCTCAATCTTACCACCACTTACCTTTCGACCAAAGAGTCTTGCAGGAATAACCCGAGTATTGTTCAACACTAATAAATCACCAGATTCCAATTTATCAAAAATATCAGTAAATACACCATGAGTAATTTTCCCACTTCGACCGTCAATACTTAATAGTTTGCACGCGCTCCTCTTTTTTTGAGGATACTGAGCAATTAGTTGTTTAGGCACTTCAAAACTGAAATTAGAAACACGCATGATATTAAGATCAACAATAATAGTAAAATAGTTTAGTGAAAATCATAGAACGATACAAAAAATAAGCATTACTTCAGATAAAATAATATTTATTATTTAATAAATGCTAAAATAACAAAGAAAATTTTCTTTACATACTTACTATTTTATTCAATTATTTAATTTTTATTGTTTTTAATGCAATGAAGGAGAAATTTCAAATTACATAAATTATAAGTAAATAATGTAAACATAAGTCGTCCAGAAGATATAAAAAAAATCTTTTAAAGTATAATTGTTATCATGTCTCTTCTTAACACAAGAACTAACAGTATTAAAATTAGTTAAAAACTATTTAATCAATTAAATTAATATTCTTCAAAATAAACGAAAATATATACATTTCAAGAAGTGGTGTATATAAGAATGTTTTATATAATATTTATATCCCACATTTTTCCTGAAAAATATGTTATCTAGTAATTTTTAGTGAAATTATTTTATATTCATGTTTTAAATTTTCAAAATAAAAATTCTTCAAAAACAGAATTAATATGCTAAAACGTATAAAAGTATTTAGTTAGAAAATTCCTTGTTAATCACAATAACAATGAGAAATATAGCTTACGTAATCATGCATTACAAACAATCAAACACAAATATAATTCTGTAAAATATAGGTAACAATAAAAATATTATATTTATTAGTGTGTTATGAATTATAAAATATAATTTTGATAAATTTTATCTTGCATACAAATCACTTAATACTTGAAATTATCTTAAAGATAAAGATGATACAACTGTGATATTAACAGATATTCTCTATTTAATGCAATAAAATAAAATAATTAAACTAATAAAACTTAATTAATTCAATTAAATTCATAGGTTACTTTATTTTGTACTTGAAAGTGAATGATCTTTTTATATATTGAAATATTTAATATACTTTTTATGAGATAAATGCATAGATGAGATTTATTTTAAAAAATACCGCACGATACTAAACAAAATATTAAATAAAATTCTTCAACTAAGATATTAAAAATAAATTTAATTATTTAATATGATAACTAGTAGATTAGATTTATGATGTAATTACTATATTAAATATAATTATTACCTATAAGATCATTGGTCTTATTATCAATATCACACATAATAAAAAAATATAAATCAATGAATAACGTATACTGATATAGTTTTTCTTTCTTACAGGATTAATCTAATATTTCACAGTAAAACTCTAAAAAATAAATAAAACTACGCAATAAGAGTCTTAAATATTATAAATTATGATAATTATCTCAAATATGATAATACAATATTATCAGCGTTAATATTACTAATTGTTTAAAGAAAATTATTTAAATATAGCTAAAATCAATAAAAATACCCAATATTAAATACAAAGAAAAATCACTAAATATCAGATATTACACAAAATTAAACTAGAACTAAATATATTAATGAGCAGGAAATATTAAGAGTTTACTTATAATAGTATTTAAAAAAACAATACATATTAAATCAATTAAAAAAAGATAGATATTGAAATATTTTTTACAATATTTACATTTAGAAATCTTTATCAAAAGGACTAAAACTACATACTTTCATCCCAAGATCATAATGTTATATTATATACACGGCATTCATGACGTTTCTTATCTCAACTATAAAAAGGTATTATGTAATAACAAACTATTTTTACTACGTCACTTATATAATCTTTCGCTTTTAAAAAATTGTAACATAGAAAAATGCTTTAGAAAACTAACAAATACAAAACTTTTTATCTACTACTTCATTCGTTATTGATGTAATTTAATAAATAAAAATTAAGTATTTTCTTGGATTTGTTTATTTAATTGTCATAATCTTTTACACATTGGGTATTCATATATTCTTAATAATTTTGTCATGTGCTGATAACTAAAATAATAGTATTTTGATAGAGAATGCAACTAGTTTAGACCTTAGTTGTTAATGTGATCTCTTTTTATCTAGTCAAGAGACTCTCTTTATCATACATTTCTAATTAAAATAATAATCATACAGTGCTATTTTAACCTTAGTGCTAAAAGAAAGGCTATTTAATAACTTCTTACAAGAACCTATAGCAGTTAAAAGAACGTATCATACACGTATCTACACGTCTCGAAGAGAAACACTATTTATTTGTAGAGTAATCAAGGTTTCATTTGTTAAAATATTTTTATTGATGATGGAAGTATAAATTTTCTTGTTTTTATTAAAGATATAAAATTTACCCTTTGAAAAGTTATTAAATATAAAATAATGAATATTACAATAAATTCACTCTTTATATACAACTAAATAAAATAAATAAAATAAATAAAAACAGTATATTAATTAAAATTAAAACAATTTATTCTACAATGCACAAGCTAAAAAGCAACGCCCAGGCGTTGCTTTTTAGAATAGATTTTCAGTTTAGTCTAAGTGATTATTTAATCAATGATTAGAACTCGTAAACCAGACCGAACCCAACTACATTATCAGTATTAATACCATTATCTTTAGTAAAATTATTGTTGTTCAGCAAATTGATTTTATAGTCCACAACTGCAGAAACATTTTTATTAAAATAGTAATAAGAACCAAGAGAAACATATTTAACTAGGTCTTGCTGACCTTGGTTATTGGATAAACCTTTACCTTTTGATTGATTATAACCAATCGATGGTTTTAGGCCAAAATCAAATAAGTATTGAACAACGAATTCAACGTTTTCAGTTTTATTAGCCACATCATCTTTTGAGCCGTAATGAGTCATGTTCATAGTTTGACCATACATAGCTGCTACATAAACGTTGTTAGCTTTAAATTTACCACCAATATTCCATGCTGTAGCATATTGACCAGAAAGAGAAGGTTCATATTTTTGCACTTCAGTAAGAGTAGAGTAAGAATAACCAGCACCTAATGTTACACCCCAGCCCAAATCATATGCAGTAGAAAGACCGTAACCATCGCCGTTATTTTTGACTGTTTTTAAAGTACCATGAACATCATAGACATTATTTCCAGTATTTTCACCTTGATATTGCAGAGCAAAACTCAGACCATCAACATAACCAAATGCGTTTTTATTACGATAAGTTAATAGATTACTGCTAGTGCTAGTCATAAAAGTATCAGTTTGAGCCATGGTATCCGCACCCCAAAGTGGGAAAACATCAGTCCATGCGTTCGTGTCGTATATTACACCGTAATTCCGACCATAATTAACTGAACCAAAATCAGAAAATTTTAAACCAGCATATGCTAAACGAGTCCTATTTTCACTATCGTCTTCAGAATAGCTAGTTTTAGTTCCTAGCTCGAAAAGAGCAAAACCACTAAGTTGGTCAGTGATTTGAGTGGTACCTTCAGCACCTAAATGAAAACGTGAATAATCACCACTTTGGCTCTTCATCTTATCACTACTTTTACCATTAGTAAAATAGTGACGAACGTCAATTTTACCGTAAACATCTAACTTATTGCCATCTTTGTTGTATGCTTCAGTTGCGTTTGCTGAACTTGCAACTAACAGAACTGGCATAACTATTGCAAGAATATTGCGTTTTATCATTATTATTACCCTCATTGGTGTTATTCAGACACTTTCCACTGCCAAAAACAATTATCAAATTTTTTAGAACCATTCATGATAGATTAGTGTCGTCTATGCCTGCGTCCAGTGTTCCACTGGTAAATAAATTTATCTACCTTCAAAGTGATACAAAAACGAAGATTCTGTAACAAATAGTAATTAAGTGTTTCAAAATAAAAAAATAGCTCAATAAATAATCATTTTTTATGATTTATTAAAAATAAAATTAGCTATTTTTTAAAAAATCAAATTAAATGTTTTTAAATAACTTAAATAAATATAAATGATATTTAATGAGTTTCAAAAGTAATATAAAATTATTTTATTAGAATCTAATTAATATTTTTTCTATAAAAAAACAAAATAATCAATGCTAAATTAATAAATTTGAGACAATATTTAAATATTTCTTACATCGCTTCTAGATTTGACGAATTTTTTAAACAATTTAATATTTGTTTAATTCTATCAAGATGTAGGATTATTTTACAGCTACATAGTATGTTATGTTTAATGATTATAAAACACAGGATAATTTTATAATAGACATTATCATCAATATTTGGCTAGTATTCATTTCATTTAATGATATATCGTACATAAAATATTTTATATCAAATAAAGACTATGAAGACATTTTTATTCGAAATCTTAAAAAAATTTAATGTAATTATCATAGAATAAATCTAATACTACTAAGATTTGTCTGGTAATTTTGGAAATCTTACTTATATAAGATTTTTTATGAATATATCCATGTTTTTATTCTATCTAAAGCACTAATTAAGAAAGTTATGAATGTTTTTAAAATTATTAACAAACTTACTCATTACAGTTTTTTAACTTTCTTTCCAGAATAAATAAATTTATTACTAATAATGACTCTTTCTAAATTAACAATAGCAATATATAGTTACTTTGTCCAGAACAATTACTATAGAGCATATTTCAGTAAAATAATTTTTAGATATGTAGCGATTATATCATACACCTTATATACGTTTCGCATCCTCTAAGAGGATGAATAATTATTAATTAATAAGAAAATTAAATTTATTGCAATATTTTTAAACTAAAATAACTATTTTAAACTTTTTTATTATGAAATAGATAAATAACTACACTAAAAAAGATTTTAAATAAATTTAAAAACTTTAAGTTTTACTCATGATAATTAGAAGCATTATTAATTTAAGCTATTCATACCTTTTTGACAATGAATATATGCAATTCACTATAGTAAAAATAAAGTTAAATAACCGCACAAACTTCAAACACAACAAACAAAAAATATCAAACAGTAATTAAATAGTTACGAATAAACTTATTAAAACCAATAACATGTTTAACACAGATACTGTTCAATGGTTTATTATATTAATAACTAATTAAAAAAATCTAAATAACTTATTAAAAATATCATATTATATACAAAGCACTTAAAAAATGTTTCATGGCTATATGTAAAAGATATTATTAAAAATTGTAGAAACCTATTTGTGTAAATCATACTCTAATAAAAACTCCATAAAATATTCTCATCAATAAAAACACTCAATAGAATATTTATATTAAATAATATAAAGCTCGTATTGATCATTAGTACTTAATTAACTGATTTAATTATCAAGCTTGATTTAGATACAAATACTGTTTTCTAGAAGAATTATTTGCACTAATATGAATATATACATTTGTTAAAGGTTTTTTTGAAAAATACCAGTACAATAAATACATAGTATCTATTTTTTTATTTAAATCATTTACAGTCACTAACTTTTAGTAGTGAATAACCATGCAGAGACATTAAATAACGTAGGAATAAATTTTACTGTCATTTCACAAAACAACAGTACAACTTCATTTGATCAAATTATTACATGAAGTTACCTTTTGAAGGTCTATTCACTTCAGTGACTTGTTGTATTGTTCACTAAAATAACTGAAAATTAGCTACATTCAGGTCTATATTTATCTTTAATTTTTAATGCTTCTCATGAAAAAAGCAGGTTGAGTTTCTATAATTTTCTATACAATAAAATCAAAATTATATTTTTACAATATAAATATGTTTTCAGTTAAAATAATTTAGACTAAAAATAAACAATTGCAATACTTTAAACATATTAAATAACATTTTTATAGCATAAAATTTTAGATTTATGAACTGTTATTAACGTTTCACCTAGAATAAAAAATCATTATTCAGTCTTAAACAATTCCTGAAATATCATAATACATACTGATCACTAATTTTAATATATAAGATATTGATTAGTCAACCTAACACTATAATATTCATTATAATGTAAGATCATAATAAATTTTTTCATAATGTTTCTAAGTTTAATTTAAATTACTTTAAGTATGTTGCATAATACTATATTCAAAAATATTTAATTCTCAAAAAAAAGATCATGATATTAAAAATTAAGATTGATTTTTTTAGTTAAGAAAGTTAATTTTAATAAAACTAAGCATGATAACTTAGTGTAAGCTAGTATCAAACATTATAGTTAATCAAACAAAAAAATACAATAGGCTATGTGCATTTTATAGCTCAATATAAAGAGATTAAAACATTTTTCAATACCATGAAAGTGAAATCTATACGTATAAACTAAAAATGCGACTTGACATAACTATTAAAAGTGTACATTACATTAAATGCATTATACAAGACAGCATTAAAAATTAATCATTTTCTCTTTAAAATTATATTGATATATAAACAAAGATAAATATATCTATAGTGATGTCACTGTACAAATATTCATAAAAATACCTAAACAAGATACAGAATTAAATTATCAGCTAATTATTACTATTTTCAGATAATAAATTAAAATAATATTGAACTCGTTCCGAGTATATTGAAATTAATTAATATTAAAACTAATTAATAATTAAAATTTTTTATAGAACTAATAATACATAATTCATTACATAAAATCTTATTGAAAATAATCAAACCAAATAACAACATATAAAAGTTCTTTAAACAAAAAAATAAGTCTTTTGCATGCATGGAAGTATAGAGTTTGCAGGTAAATTACATCCATATCTCTATCGACTAATGAAGTGTGAATAAGTCATGAAATTTTTAATAAAGTTTTAAATAATGATCATTATCCTTTATAATACGAATAGATAAGAACAAAGTGATACTTTGCAAATTTAATGAGATCAAGTAGGAATTACTCATAGATGCATAAAAAATTGATTAAAATCTAATATAAAAAACTTAAGAAATAAAGTAGGTAAAAATTTAAAATTATATAAGAATGTTATACGATATTGAATGAAAAACCGGCATATAAATGCAAAAAATAAATAATAATTTGAGATTATTACTTGATTAGTGAATTCACAGAAATTAATTAGTGTATATAATATCACCTGAAATACAAGTTAACTATTTCTTAAATAAAATTTAAATTAGCATTTGATATCAGTCACATGCTTTATTAAATATCAGAAATAATATCACGAAATAAAAAAGTATATCTATTTTTAATCATAAAATCTAACAATAGATATACTTTTTATCTCAAGAAAAACTATCCTAAAAAAACAATTTTCATTTTAATTACACTTACTCACACTAGAATAGCATGAATACTTAATATTCTTTTTATTACCCATTAATTAATAATCGAATTGCATACCGAAGATACTATAATTAATTTACCATCCTAAAGATATAATATCATATTTATTTAAGTGCATAGTTTTATTAAATCATTACTTGTAAGTTCTTTTGAAAATTCCTTTAAAAGTTTTAAATTATAAATACTGAATAAAAATATAATCAAAATTATTATGTAGAATGTATTTTAAAAAATTAATATAATAAATAAATTTAATTAGATATGAAATAATAGATCAAATACTATAATATATATATTTTTTCAGTCCCTTTAGTTAAAAAGGAAATAACAAACCCCTCCTAAGGGTTAGTTGTAGGTTCGATTCCTACAAGGGACATAAGTGTATAATAATTTATCATTATACGTCCATATAAAAAATAAATTCTCTTATATATTATGTAGTTCACGAGCACTATCATTTAAAAAGAAAGACTTTCAAAATGACTACAGAAAACAAGGTTGACAAATTTTAAAGTAATTTAAAAACACATTAAAAAATTATTTCAAAAACTGAAATGTCTTATAATCATAAATCTAAAATTGCTTTATTCAATCTAATTCAGCGGTAACTATTTTTAGTTAGTAATTATTTCTAGAAACAAAATAAATAAAAATTTTATATATTAGTCAAGCTACATTTTATAGACTTTATAAATCGTTAGGCTATTAACGACTATATCCATCATAAATAGATACATTATGAGATTTATTTTATGCATTTCTTCAAAAAAAATCGAGATCACTTACTAAAATTAATAATTGTTACATATGCAATGATAATGACATTAATTTATTTTTAATGATTATGCTGGATAACATATACAACATCTGGAATAATGCGAATTTTATGCATTATATTTATTAACTGATCTCGATTTTTTGTTGTGAAACGAATAAAAGCGCAATAAATACAACCATCTTTTTTTTCTATGTTCATGCTTTGAATATTAAAGTTCGCATCATGAATAAGAGTAGTTAAATAAGAGACTGCACCTTGATCATCAATCATACCTACTTGAATTCCTGCAACAAAGTCAGCATTGTGATTATTATCCCATTCTACTGATATAAATTTATCTGGCTCTTTTTGGTAACCACGTATGTTACGACAAGATTCATTATGAATAATAAGTCCTTTTCCTGGATTGATTTGAGCGACAATCGGATCCCCAGGCATGGAATGACAACATTTAACAAAAGTAATAAAAACCACATCAGAACCTTTGATAAAATAATTATTATGGTTTTGTATAATTAATGCATTTTCCATCATTGTTACTTCTGAGTTATTTTGTAAATTATAAACAACGACAATGCTAATCGCATTACCAAGAGCTACTTCTTCTAATAGATTATTCATTGAATATAATTTTATGCGTGCTAATGCAATATCAAGATTCACTTTCGGCGCATCAGTTAATTTATTGCATGCATTACACACATTATTCAAAAAATGAAGCCCTTTATTAATAGAATCTTCAAGTGTAAGATTTTTTAGTAACTGACGTATTTTAGATCGCGCTTTTGAACTAACAACAAAATTTAGCCAATCTGCTGTTGGTCTAGCCCATGGAGCTGTAATAATTTCGATTGTTTGACCGCTGATGAGTACTTGAGATAATAAATAAGGTTGACGGTCAACACGTGCACCTATACAAGAGTGACCAATATTAGTATGGACAGCATAAGCGAAGTCAACAGGTGTTGCTCCTATAGGAAGCTCAATAATACGGCCTTCTGGAGTAAAAACATAAATCTCATCAGGAAATAAATCAGATTTAACGTTTTCAATAAATTCAACAGAACTTCCTGCACTCTTTTGCAATTCTAGCAAGCTTTGCATCCAACGTTGCGCTCGAACTTGTGCTGTTGTGCCAGTTTCACCTTGTTTTTTATACGCCCAATGAGCAGCCACCCCTCTTTCAGCCATTTGTTCCATATCTTCAGTACGAATTTGGACTTCAACAGGTACGCCATGTGGTCCAATTAATGACGTATGTAATGATTGATAACCGTTTGCTTTAGGAATAGCGATGTAATCTTTAATTCGACTAGGGCGGGGTTTATATAAATTATGCATCTGACCTAAAACACGATAACAAGTATCAACATCTTGAACAATCACTCTAAAAGCATATATATCCATAATAGAATGAAATTTTTGCTCTTTAAGGTACATTTTACAATAGATAGAATAAAGATGTTTTTCTCGACCATTCACTCGACATAATACTCCGGACTGAGTAAGTCGACTATCAATGTCATAGAGAATGGTTCTAATTATATCCTTACGGTTTCCTCGTGCAGATTTAACAACTTCCTTAATAACGCGATAGCGATTAGGATATAAAGCTTCAAAACCTAGCTCTTCAAGCTCAGTTTTTATGTGATGAATACCTAACCGATGCGCAAGAGGGCTATAAATTTCTAGTGTTTCTTTTGCAATGCGACGACGTTTATCTAGCCTTAATGAGCCTAGAGTACGCATATTATGTGTACGATCTGCTAGTTTTATCAGAATAACGCGAATATCTTTTACCATTGCCATAATCATTTTTTGAAAGTTTTCTGCTTGAGCTTCTTTTTGATTACGGAAATTAAGTTTATCTAATTTAGATACACCCTCGACAAGACCAGCCACTGTAGTACCAAATAGACTTTCTATATCTTGAAATGTTGCTGAAGTGTCTTCAATTACATCGTGCAGTAGAGCAGCCATAAGTGTTTCATGGTCTAAACGCATTTGAGCAAGCATACAGGCTACAGCAACAGGATGAGTAATATAAGGCTCACCGCTTAAACGGATTTGACCTGCGTGGGCATCCCGTGCGATATAAAACACTTTCCTTAGTAATTCAATCTTTTCTTTAGAAAGATACTGCTGAATTATTTGATTTAAATTTTCAAAAAGATACAAAACTAAACCCATATCAGTGATTAACGACTAGTTTCAGCAATAGAAGAAATAGCTCTCATTTCAGCTGTTTCTTGATCTTGTTGCTCTTGACGCTCACAAACATCTAGTATGTAACTATTAATTAAACCTGCTTCTATTTCACGTAAAGCAATCACAGTATATTTATCATTTTCTGTAGAAACTAAAGGATCTTTACCACCTATTTGTAACTGACGAGTCCTGCGAGCTGCAACTAGTATCAGGTCAAAGCGATTACCAATTTTCTCTACTGCGTCTTGAACAGTTACGCGTGCCATAATTGTGCTTCTCCAAAAGAAATAAAAAATACTAAAACTTTTCCTAGTCTGCAAGTAATTTTCTAATTAAAGAATCATATTGTTGTATTTGGCGACAGAGTCTTAAACGCCCGGAACGGAGAATAGATTGAAAATCGCTTAATGCAGTATTAAAATCATCATTAATGATGAGATGGTCGTATTCATTGTAATGTTCAATTTCACTTAACGCTTGAGACATACGTTTTTCAATAACTATACTACTATCTTGACCACGACCACATAAACGAAGATACAGCTCATCTTTTGATGGAGGTAGTATAAAAATACTGCAAACTATAGGCATGACTTTACGAATCTGTTGTGCTCCTTGCCAGTCGATATCTAACAGTATATCAACTCCATTTTTAAGTATGTTTTCAATCATTATCCGAGAAGTACCATAATAATTTCCAAAAACACAAGCATATTCCAAGAACTCATTGTTATCAGCCATTTCTAAAAAATCTGTTTTGGAAATAAAAAAATAATGTATACCATTGACTTCGCCTTGTCGAGCAGATCTTGTTGTATATGAAATTGAAACTTGTATATCATATAACAATTTTTTTTTGAACAACTCTTTGATGAGACTAGATTTACCAGTACCACTTGGCGCTGAAATAATATATAACGTGCCTTGTATCATGATGATTTTAAGTAAAGATTAAATGTAAAAGATAATAATCAATTCCATGCAGTATAGATATACTTCAGTCAATATAAATCATTAGAGATAAATTATATTTATTATGCTTAAAGTTGCATGAGTATTAACAAAATTTAAATACCTAAATTTAATAATCATCTATATTTTAATCTCTTTTGATTATTCTCTAGATATCATTCAAATTATTTAGCAAAATACAATATTTATATGATTAATAGAAGTTTTAAGAATATTAAAAAGTCATGTTATCCTGCATCTATCACTTAAGCTCTTTAAATTTTTTTAAAATTTATAAAATAAAAGATTTTTTGATTATAATTTTATTAATAAAATACTAAATGAAATTCAAAATGTATAATTTTATGACATTTAAGTTGTAAAAAATATAAAATATTTCTGCTCAAATAACTGTGACAATCAAAATAATAAAAATCTAAACATTTATATAGAGCTTATTCATAATCTTTCTTGCACAATATATAGATAATAAAAATTAAATCAACAAACTGAAGTAAATATTTAAATGATTTTATAATACCTCAAAAACATCGACATCTTTCTAGATAACACAATTTACATTAAATGAATCATTTTTTAATATCTCTCTAAAATATAATTCATTGTTGTATTATGACCTCATTAATAATACAGAGTACATACTATTTCTTAGAAAGTTCTAATAATTTTTAATGTAACAATCTATTAACATACTTGTTATTATAAGAGCATCTATTGCTAATAAAATTATACAAAGAAAAATTTTTATCTATATTTCATATGTGTATACTATGATTCTTAAAATTTTTTATATCACAGAAGGCTAATAAAATGTATCAATTTTCTTCACAGTGAACTTGTAAATAATAATAAAATACTATTAGTGATTGTTAATCAGTAATAACACGTACTTTATTTTTAAATTATTAAACTTTAATTCCAAATAGACTTATCTATATTTCTACAAGTTTCTTTCTTCAATTTATAAAAATCACCACATTGATCTTGCACCACATTGATCTTTCTTGAAAATGATTATAGAAATATACTATCTTTATAGTAAAAATTTTTAAAATATACAACAATGAATTCAACACAACACACACATGTAGTAATTTAGTGTGTGAATAATTTAATGATAAAATAATAAGAAATCAATTGACTTAAACAATTACTTTAATTTTATTAGTAATAATATATGTATTTTTCGAAAAAATAGTAATCATTATATTTACACAGAATTCTTAACCAACTTTAATACCTTTGTTTAAATTTGTTAGTAGTAATTACGTTTATTTAATTTTAAGAAAATTTATTACTTTATTGAAAGTATCTTATTTTTCAATATATTAATCATGTTACTAGTTAAATAAATAATATACCCTGCATTGTAATAGAGTTAAAATGCGATAAATTAATAAAACTAATATTTCATAATCACGTATTTCAATTTTAGATTAAATATATAAACATTACTAATATAATAACTATTATTTTGATATTTCTATATTTTTTATTGTAATTTATCATATTGAAAACAACTAATTAAATGGTCATTAATCATACCAATCGCCTGCATAAAAGAATAGCAGGTAATTGAACCTATAAACTTAAAACCTCGTTTTTTAAGTGCTGTAAAAAGTACTTCCGAAGTTAAAGTGCATGTAGGAATTTGTGAGTGTGTTTCCCATCGATTGACAATCGGTTGATGATTTACAAAACCCCAAACAAAATCAGAAAAATCTTCACCATTTTTAGCCATTTCAAGATAGACTTTTGCATTAGTAATAATAGAATTTAGTTTACTGCGATGACGAATAATACCTGGATTTTTTATTATACGTTTAATATCTTGTGAAGTCATACATACTATTTTTTCTGGTTTAAAATCATGAAACAGTTCTCGATATTTTTCGCGTTTTTTAAAAATAACATACCAAGACAAGCCAGCTTGTTGTCCTTCTAAACAAAGAATTTCAAATAATTTACGACTGTTCCAAGAAGGTCTTCCCCATTCGTTATCATGATAAGAGATATATTTAGGGTCTCGATTGACCCATCGGCACCGAGTGAGTAATAATTCCATCTTGCGTCCTTGTATGATTTTATTTTTATTATTGACGTCTGTTAAACTAACAAAGTACAATTTTATTTATACTTCTTAAAATAATTTTCTCTCACTATCTTGATAAAAATAAAATGATGAAACATACATTACTAATTTAATGTAAATAAAATAAATAATAGTTTTTATTAATGATAAAATTCATACATATTTAATCTGTACACCTAGAAAAAATGAGATGTACACTAATGAAATTAAGTTATATTATATGTATTGTGTACTAATCTTTACATCTAATATATAAATTTTTAATATTAAAATCTTCTAAAAGTTTTATTGTAATGCGATAAAATTACTCATCTTAGTCAGGCTATCTTAGTGTTAAAATACTAAATATAGAGATATTAAGATCACAATTACCACATAGTGATACTATACTCATTTTCTCTTGTTTTCACCTAATAAATAAATGTTATGTTTACATTCTTCTTGTACTACTGATGGCTCCTATGGATACATCTAAAATACATTTTATCTTACTAAAAAATTTTCACTTATTAATTAAACCTATTTCACAATATTCAAAAAATATATTTAGAATATTTTAAAAACACTTTAAACTCGATTATTACTATATTTATTTCCTTAAAACAAGCTAAAAAACTTCATATTGAGTATTAAGTAACCCATATTGCACATTCTATTCCATGATATCAATTTCTCATTATTTATTTTCAACCAATCTGTAATACTGAATGTCAAACAATTACTAACTAAGATTAGTTATAATTTTAACACTGACTATACATTCAAAAATTTCATAGTATTTACAAACTCCTTTATTCTCGTGGTTTTTTAAAACCAATAACTATAATATGTTTAGCATTAAACTAAAGTCGAGAAATCAACTTATTAATTGAAACATCCCAAGTAATATTTCTATTCAAATATTTTAACAAATAAAAAACATATTGACTTTGTTAATTAAAAATAACAATTTCTCACTTATGAACAAAGTAGAAGCATAGAAAATCTTGCTAAATATCTAGCATCATGGTAAATTATTTCTATTACTAAACAAAATCTATATCTTTTTATCTGTAATACATGTAAATCTATCGGTTTTTAAAGCTTATTTCGCTTCTTCATAAAGAAATAAAATTCTTTCTCTCTTGAGAATGATTAAAGGATTATTATAATTTATAACATTTATCTAGTCGACATCATTCTCAAACTTTTTTGCTATAAAATCTTTATACACAAAATACAGAATGTTCAGAAAGCGCTTTAACGAAAGTCAATAAATAATACAAACATGAGTAACAAATTCACTCAACTAATTTAAAACCTTGCTCACTATTTCACTTTAACAATTACTTATTTATTAATATATTAGCTAGATCCTAGAATTCAAAATATGAGTAGAATATTTATTCTGATTTTGATAGAATTGATTAACTCATGCAGGCACCTAAAAAATAAGCGCATAATTACATTATTAAGATTTATTAATTTGACTGATTTAAGACTAATAAAAATTATTAGTTATTTTAGTGCGTGCAATTACTAGAGTGCATTAAAAAATTTCTGATCAATATACGCAATAATTTACTGGTAAAATTGTTGATTAATGAATACATTCGCTTAAATAATAACATACTTATTGTATGTATTCTTTTGATATAGTAACATTATTAGTCGCTAATATAATTGAAATCTAACTTTAAAGATAAAAAGCTCTTGTTATCTTATTACCTTTATTGATGGATCCCATCGAGCTGATAATTGAAAATTAAAGTCAGTAATTTATATTCTTTAAAAAATAAAAGATTTATCACTAGTCATTAACTAAATCAGACGTTTCTTTATGCTAGTGAAAGTACTTACCCTGACTATAAGTAAAATTATAAATGATAATCTATCTAAAAATAACTGCATAGTTAAATTACCTGTCGTGTTTTAACTATAGAAAATTTAAAAAACATTCGCTATATTTTCTGAGCAAAGAGCTATCATAAAAAATTAAAATATAAGTTATCACGTTCACATACTTTTATTTTAATATAAATAAATACTATATGCGATAAAACTAATCACTTAAAAATATTATTACTTTAAGTAACAAATAATATCCATATAGATTTAAATCTTGCTACATACAAAACCTACTAACATAATATAATTTAATGACATATATCATGTTAATATTACTAACACGCAATGTGTAATAGCGTGTAGAATTCTCATCATAGCAATATATTAAAATATTGTTATGATCTTTAAAAAACAGAAACATAACTATCTTATGCAGAATCTAACCTGCATATAACTAATATATTAGTTATATTTTCGTTTAATGAATACTTAAGTAAATATCTGTAATATTTCACAGATTCCTAAGAAAATAAAATATTAATTTTATAGATTATCTTAAAAATTCTATCAAGATAATTTAATTAAAACTAAAAAAAGAATGGATATATTAATAACATACAGGTGATTAATAAAAAATATATTAAGTAATATTGTTAAATATATGTTTGATGACTTTTAATTTTTACTATCACATTGAATTTAAAATTAATAATATATTTCAACAGTATCAGTACATCATACAAACTATATTAGCTACTAGTGATACGCATTTTAAAAAACTTAATCATCTCTCTAAACTTAAAAATATAGAAATCCCTAGAGATTTTTAATTTCTTATACATAAAAACAATACATTCTAAATTTATCAAGTGACGATTCATATTGAAATGCTTCTTATATAGTTACTGTACATTTAATAATACGTTATTAATCCATTCAAATGCAGATTTCAAGACTTAACGCTAGATAAATAATATCAAGAATATACAGTGTACTTTCCTATGCTATCTCAAAAATATTTTACAATATGTAATAATAAACATTATTCGTCATGGGTTCACCTATATAAATTCTATCTACATACACTCTGAAGACATGCTCATAACTTATGCTAAGTAAATCTGCTAGATGATTTTCTTTCTTTAAAAATAACTTATTTTGTTTGATATTATTAGATACACCTAAAATCTTTCACTGAATCTCACAATTAATACAGAAAACTATTGAATTGTATTATAATCCTTTAATAAGATATATCCTTAGTGTGAAAACTTGCAGTTTATTAATAATTGCAAAATAATATTATTTATATATTTAGCACAAAAACCGATCTAAGAATATTTATAATTCACTTCAGAAAACTAACCAACTACGTATCTAATAGCTGTAATACTTAGAAAGAATAATATATATTATTCTTTCTAAAAAACATTTATAGAAAAGCAAATATTACTGAAAATTAATGTTGAGAATCTATAATAACATAGAAACATCTTGTACATTCTCACAGAGAAGTATGTTTTCTTCATAAAAAGAAATTAACGTATTTAAATATTTTTAAACTATATTAATTCTATGAGTAATTCATAGCATTAATAGAACTTGTGTAAATAATTATCTTTAATGTTTTTTTATAAAAAAATCTTATACTTACTTTAAAAGTATATTGCAAAACAGTACAATAAGTTAAACTAACCGATCGTATTATTGCATTAAAAATTCATCTCACGGTTATATAATATAAGTCAGAAACGTTTTGTTTATATTACTTCTACTTATCTAAAGAAATATATATCTTTTCATTAAGATAATTAGTACAGATAAAATAAAGTAGTTTGTATTAATTATTTAATTATATTTAGTTAACTACGCGCATTGTGATTAAACGTTTTTCACCTCTCTATTATAATAATAGAGTGATAACTAGAAAGATTTGTTATTAAACATCACCACATCAATTTACGATGAAATTTTTATATACTAACACCTATAAATGTTGATTTTTTTTAAAAAGATAATTAATAAAAGATTACATCTAGCTAATAAAATGATATAATATATCACTAAATATAATAAAAATATCTTGACTGAAATAACTAGTCACAGTACGATTTATACTATTTTCGGCGAGTAGCGCAGCTTGGTAGCGCAACTGGTTTGGGACCAGTGGGTCGGAGGTTCAAATCCTCTCTCGCCGACAAAATACTAAAAACTATTATTAAGGTAAGATATATCAATCATATGAATTTTATGATTTTATTAATTACAAATGATAAATTGTAACCAAATAAATTACAGCATGTTTTGATACATATTGATCCAATATCGTTTTATTTGATAAGATATTTTAGCTACAAAAATATTGTAAGTTTAAATATTATTGCATTAAAGTTTTAATTATTTTAAATTTTATCTTAATTTTATTATGATTTTTGATAAGGATAAAGTCTATATTTTCGTCATTATAAATAATTTTACACATAGGTAAAATAGCTAATATCTATTTATTATATTTAAAATAACGCATATTAAAGATCTATAAATATCATATTATACTCACCTCGATTTAATTTTCCTCAATGTAATTTTATATTTTCAAATCACTAGATCTTTCAATTACTTCTCGATGTTTAATTAAATTAGTCAAAAAAATAGAAAATAAATTAGTAAGTGACAATGAATAAATTACTGACTTGGTAAGTCATTTATATACTCTGAAATTATTACTCATATTATTATAACAGATAATGAATTCATAAACTCATACACTGAATGATGTTTGGTCAATATTTAATTGACTATCAATAATATATATCATTAATTTTCTTTGGTGAATTAAATATTTTAAAACGATATATACGAAATGTCTAGTAATACTGATCATTCAGTTTCAAGTAATGAGTAATATAGATTATAAAGTAACAGTTGAAATTTGCGTTTCTATAATAATCAAATTTCTGTATTTACATTATATTTTTATTTAAGACCGATGCTATCTTGATAAATGAAAAGTTTTACGCCCTATTGTCTAAAGTTTCTTAATTTCATTTCAAATTATAGCACGTACTAATTTACATGCACTCAATATAATACTTACATAATAGTAGTTAAGATATCATAAACTAATTAGTTATTAAGCAATTACTCACTCTATTAACATCTTAAATTTTTCTGAAGATCATAACTTAAACAATCACTTTGAACAGAAAAAATAAGAATGTAATATTCGAATACATCACTATCATAATGATGCATAAAAAACTTTTGAAAGTTTATTTGATTTATTTAGCATATCCACCATAACTGCATGCCTAAAATTAGGATAGTTTCAATAAATATTTTTATGCTCTTTACAATCAATCTTACTTTACCTAGTTATACGTTACATTAACTAGATTCACTTGCTGATTTTAATATTATTATAATTTAAATATCTAATTACTAATTAGTAATAAAATTTTTCATACATAACTACACTATATAATTATGATTTCTATAAAATTTTATAAAAAGTATAATAATTTTTAGGTAATATTGGTTAGATTTAGTGTTAAAAATGTGTTTTACAATTCTATCTGTTCAAGAGGGTGTAAAGGAAAGATGTTATAAAATCATAATAAAATCAATTTTTATGGAATAACGTTGCACTCTAAAGATTTTGTCATACTATCTATATGCAATTCATAATTACATCTTTATAGATGATACACATCCAGGTCATATATTTAACTTTTAAGCTAAAAATGTAAGTAAGAGATACTTCATGGTATTTTTTACAGTAATATAAAATTTTCAATCAGCCATTTTTACCTCATAAAAATTTTTACAAAACCATTAACATAATAATGAAATTCATTATTAAAAAGATCTCTAAAATTAAAAATACAGATTGCTATCAACTATTATAGTTGTATAAGTATTTTGTTAAGCACGGAAAGTTGTATTAATACTAAAGGTTAAAACTTAATCACAAGCTAATAAATCGAAGATTTAGTGAATATAAATAGTATTATATTCAATAGATTTAAATCATTGTATTATATCATCTTCAGTTAAATACAATGAAGATAATACGTACTCATATCTTAAAAAGATTAAAGTAAAACATTTATTGTATCAAAAAATTAAATTATAAAAAAGAAATAATAATGCAATAACGAATATCTTTCAGCTAATTACATAAAATAAAAAAGATTTATAAAATTTTACATCTAAAAATTACCAGAAACAAAATGAATTGACAACTGACGAATAAGCATAATGGCACATCAAGTAATTTTAAACTATTAGCACAGAATCGTGTTCAGAAAAACTTGTACTTTTAAAAAAAATGTAAAAGAAAATTAATATTTTATGAACGACATGAGATACACTCGATATAGTAATTTAAAATTTTTTCAATTTTATAATTATCAATAATAATTAACGATGAACATGTGATTTTAAAAAATAAAATAATCATATAAAATTTACAAATAAGTTTAATTAATTGAGTACTGATAGCTATAATTTTAATTTAATAAATACGCTAACTATCATTTACTGACATTAATTACACAAAAATAAGCTCAGATCATAAAGATCTATTAAAAATTTATTACATTCAAGCACCTTGATAACATATAAAATAAAATTAAAACACTAAGTTATATAAAGATATATGTAGCATGCAGACAACAACCTTAATATAAGTATGCAAATTGGTGATAATAATCATTATAATAATAAATATCTAGACTATTACTTAACATACTTAATTAATAACCATTTAAAATAATCTACGATTATTAGCAAAGATTTTGATTAAACTATTAACTATTTACTTAACTAAACGGCTGAAATTACTGTTTTGTACTCAATAATAAGCAATTAAATATTAATAATAAATATTTACTAAAAATGATATCTTTCTTTATTACGAATTACAAAATTAGAGTCTACGTAATTTAATAGCAAAGCTATTACAAATGCTAATAACTGCAATGTTCGGATAATATTCTAGTAAAATAATATTATTTATACTGTACTTCTTATATCTGTTCAGTACATTAACTCAGTAAACATTAAATAGTAATCTGTATAGATAATCTTATTAATTTAAAATAAAAGAGTAAATACAGTCAAATAAAATTTTGACTAAATAACTGATTTGTTATAATAAAATTATTTTTTTCAATTTAAATTATTTCATGAAATATAATTTGAGACTCAACAAAATAGTTTCTTCACTTCTTAATATGTTTTCATACACAACAAGTTAAAAAAAGACACTAGATTAGTTAATCTATACTAAAACCACAAATACAGTAGATTTTAGTGAAATATATTAGAATTTCTAAATAATACACATCAGAATAGAACAGATTATCAATACAAATATTTACTTACTTAAACTTTCACTCTAACAGTCGTACACACTAAGTTATCACAAGAAATAGATATTACACCAAACTCCGTGCTTGTTGTTACATAAAACACCAGGGTATTTCTATGTATGCAAAAAGTTTAATAATTTTTCTAAACACTAATAACACTTAATATATTACAAACATCTTTATCATTAACAATATTTATAAAAATATTCCATAAGATATTTTATAAATAAGTTAGATTAAAATACATATGAAATTATTAACATGAATTATGAGTATTACTATCTAATAATAATAGTAACTATTAATAAGACTCTATAAAAAAAATATACTATATAGCAGAGAAAAATAAAGTAGTAATCGACTTCTATGTATACTATATTTTTAATAATTAAATCATTGATTTACCATATTTCATAGGTGATAAATCAAAATATTTAGCAATAGTCTGACCGATATCTGAAAATGTTTCACGATGGCCTAATGATCCAGGTTTTACTTTAGAACCATAAAGCAAAATAGGGATATGTTCACGAGTATGGTCTGTACCTTTCCAAGTAGGATCACAACCGTGATCAGCGGTAATGATCAAAAGATCATTTTCTTTTACTAAAGACAGGAGTTCAGGAAAGCGACGATCAAATAATTCTAATGCAGCAGCATAACCTGAAACATCCCGACTATGACCATAAACCGAATCGAAATCAACAAAATTTGTGAAAACAATAGTTTTATCTCCAGCTATTTTCATCTCTTTAGCAGATGCATCACATAAAGCATTAATTCCCGTTGCTTTTATTTTTTTTGTAATACCTACATCAGCATAGATGTCTGTAATTTTACCGATAGAAACAACTTCACCTTGTTTTTCTTCAACTAATTTTTGAAGGATTGTTATTTCTGTTGGTTTCACAGAAAAATCATGACGGTTCCCTGTGCGTTTAAATCTCCCTACTTGATCACCAATAAATGGGCGCGCAATAACACGAGCAATATTGTAATTACTTTTACTTAGCTCTTCACGCGTAATTTTACACACAGCATACAATTTATCTAAACCATATTTTTCTTCGTGACACGCTATTTGAAATACAGAATCAGCAGATGTATACAAAATAGGTTTACCTGTTTTTATATGCTCTTCACCTAATTGATCTAAAATTACTACACCAGATGAGTGGCAATTCCCTAAATAACCTGGAAGCTTTGCACGTTTCAAGATAATATCTAATAAATCTTTGGGGAAACTATTTGTATCATTAATAAAATAGTCCCAATTAAATAAAACTGGGACCCCTACCATTTCCCAATGACCTGATAATGTATCTTTTCCAGAAGAAAGCTCACTTGCGTAAGCATAAGCTCCGATAATCTTTGTCTTATAATCAAAATTAACAAGACATTTACCACAAGACTCTTCTGCCGCTTTACCTAAACCTAAGTTCATTAAATTAGGCAGCTTTAATGGACCTTTACGACCTTTATTTGCCTCAGAACGTCCACAAACTTCCGCAATATGACCTAATGTATTTGAACCTTCATCATCAAATTTATACGCATCACTTGCCCCACCGATTCCTAGAGAATCTAAAACTATTATAAATATACGTTTCATGACCTTCCATTCAGTTATAGTGTTCAATAAAAATATATCACTGATAATTTTTCTTTTATAAATTACTCACTAATTTTAAAATAAAATATTTTGTATATTGTCATATTTTTTTATTAAACACTATCAGAAATATTTACTTTACGTTTAATTCTTCCTAAACTTTACTATTTAAATAAATCATTTACAGAAAGTTTTCTGTCTGAAAGTAAAAACAATACTGTAATGCTATTTATACTAATTTTCTACACAATATTAAAAACTGTGCTAACACGAACTAAAGAAGAATATCAAAAAACATAATGTATTCTCAACTATCTATTATTATCAGAATGATAGATATGTCCATATAGACTACGTTATGTTTTAAAATGATAAATGAATATTTTATTTGTTAATAAAATAAACTAGAACTTTTTGGTTGAAATATAAAATAAAAAATTTCTAGCATTATGTTAGCACTAGTAAAATGTATTAATTTTGATAAATATTATTTTTTACTTTTAAAGATAATACTTTAAACTAATATATTTAAATATAGAAATATACATGATTTATATAGTATATATGAGGCATTATTTTTGTTACAATTGTCATTTTAGATCTATTGTATGAATCAGCAATACTATTGATTGTGTAATCTGTGAAATATTATATTTTATTAAGATACTGCAAAAATTAATATTTTTCTAATACATAATATTAATGACTAAAACTTAAGTTAACTTGTCTTTAAAATTCATTAAACTTTCGAGCATTGGAGTCTCAAAGATCACTGAAAGTGTTTCACACTTCATTATTTTTAAATGTGCAAAACGGAATTATCAAAATCTATAATAATTAATCTTGATTAAAAATTACTTTAATAAAGTAATTTTTCTTGTTCAATTACTAAAACTCAAATCTTAACATAGTTAAGATTGAATGTATTTTATTTACTACAATATATATTCTCACAAAATTATTAACTTAGCACTATACTCTACCAGTCAATTTCCTAAAATCAGTAATAATATCTTGCTATTTTAAACTTTAAAATATTTAATCAATCCTAACATAGCAATTATCAAAAATATCATGCTTCAGCTTTTATTAAACACAGCATAAATACCAATGTCAGTTTTATAATCAGTAATACATATACCATTATGCATAAGGTCGAAACCAATAGAAAAGATGACAATATGTGAAAAAGAATTACGATATTATACAAGAAGCATAGTAAATATAGAATATTCACTGCATACACACACAAAAACAAAAACTAAAAATAAACAAAAAGATACATTAATACTCTGCATCTTAAATAAAAAATATTTTGTAGATGTGAAATATACCCGAAAAAACAATAATTATACAATGAAAATTTTTAGATCATGCATACTAAGTCCTCATATTCTTTTAATGGAGACACGTGATACACTCACATATTTATTAAATGCAGTAGTGTTAATTTATTACAAAATACTTCTTTACTATAAAAATAGTAATAAATATAGATAATATTCAAAGATATTTCAATATCTGTCTTCTATATATTAATCTAATATTACTATGTTGTTTTATACAGAAAGATAGCGTATAGTCTCTATGGCTTTTTAGTGCTATTTTAGTAAATTATTCTATATTACAACTCTTTTTTCCAACAGAGAAAATATATAGCATTAATAGTTCATCTATCACTTCTTCCTACTAATAATTTAGAAAATTATATTAGCGGCATTTTATTTACAATTATCTTGTTATTAATAAAATAAACTTAAGTAATACAACTAGTGATATTAAAAAGTGTTTTTAAAATTTTTTCGAATCTAGAAGTAATAAATATATCTTGTAAATCATTAATCTGAATTATCTGTATAAATATCAAATCACAAGATTTTGAATTTTATATAAATTATCTCAGAACAATAGAAGATTCTCTATCCAAAATCTTTCTAGATAATCACTAAATCATCCAAGCATTCAGGTACGATATAAGAATGTAACATCTCTACAGTATTTTTTAAAAAAATAGTACAAAATTAATGATAAATTAACAAAATCAAGAGTTATACTTTAAAAAACATTAGTATTTATTGTATGTTCAGCGACGTTTTCTATTGGATTGTATATGTCTGCGAGAATTCTTGATGTAGTAAGTGACTCTAAAAATCTAGAGTTAATTATATTTCCTTATTGTAATTATTTTCCCAAAAATGCAATACACATATTTTAAAATATTTAATCTTTGTTACTGACGTACAATTATTTTTTTTCAAAAAACAATTAATCATAGTCTACACGCTATTAAAATACAGTTTTTGTTAATAAAATGTCTTATTATTATAATTATTTGAAATTTATTTTAATGTATGACTGTAAATGATTATTTATATTGAAAATATTTTACCTAGATTATATTATTTTATGAGCTTTATCTATGTTTGTAATATTTTATGAATTGATGATCATAAATATTATTCTCATTTTATCTATTACTAAAAAAACTTCTAAACTAACTTTTTAATGTTTATTCTAAATAAATATAATCTATTTCTAACGTCTCTTTTTCTAATAGTGAAAAGTATAATAGATGATATAGCCTTCTCGTATCATTATTTAACGATTGTCTTAATTAACGATTGTCTTAATAACAACATTTAGAGATGTGATGAAATATAAAATATATTTTATTAAAATTGAAATTTAAGAAAAATATGTATTGGGATTTCCTTAGAAACAATATTTATTTTATTAAAATATTTCTAAAGATTTTTTTATTATAGAACTTATCTTACTCCGATAGAACATTTTTAATCTTTAGATGTAAACAATTTTTAAAAAAACTATTTTAAGTTTAAAAGTCACGAATCGAAAGAAAAGAATTTAAATAATCTAAACTCACCAAAATCACGTTATTTATATCGAAAACGTCAGTCATATTAGTGATAATTAAGATTTTTAATTAAAAATAAATACTGAATCCATTTGTTTCAACTGAAATCATAATAGTTAATTTAGCAAGCTTCTGTATTTTTTTATAAAACTAATGAGAAAAATAAACAAACATAAATCATTGTAATATTTTTAATTAACTTCAAATAATACCATTAAAACTTATTTAAAATCATACTATACTCAAGTAAGTGTTGAATGCCTGAATGCAAGAGTGAACAGCGCTAAAATTAATAGAAATTTTACTTAAAAGTTAATATAAATAATCTATATACGTTTTTATACTAAGTAAACAAATTGTAAAAATTACCTTTAACAAACTGAAACAAAACAACTTCTCTAAATATCGCGATTAATGAAAAAACATATTCAACTTCTCTTTCATACGCTAACTGTAAAATTTATGTACAACTTTTCATACACTTACTAAAACTATTTCGATGATGCAATTTATTAATCTGCCATTAAATCTCTAAGTTATTACACTAATCACATAAACAAATATTATGCGTCATTGACATGAAAAATATATTTATTTTTTACTATCAGTGAAAATTTATAAAAATCTTCACTGACTTTATATGATTAAGTATAATGTAATAAAAATGAACAACCGAGGTACTGTTCAATATTTTTATCCTAGATAACATACAAATATAATAATACTTTATAGCTAAGGTGTATAATCACACATAGTAATATGGAACCTATGTTCGATACGATGATTCAATAACACCGTAGAACCAAATAATGCAGTAAAAATGATCATATAGAAAATTTAACATTATTTCATAACGGAAGAAACTTTTGTTATTTTTTAGATTAGACTACGGTATCCGTAATAAATACATTAAGTAAATAATAAAAATAAGTCTTCTATAAATATATCATAATATTATGTTCGATACATATTATCGTTATTTACTATTTTCACACAAGAATTCGTAGATTATTCAATACATTAATGTATCATAATGATGCTAATATTTCTCCACTAACACTGATGGATTCTATTATAGTTGCACATCTAGTGTTAGACTAGAAGATTAAGCACATTTATATTAAAAAGTTATTAAAGAGTAAAAAATCTAATGAAATAAAAATAAAATATTAAGAAAGCTATTCTTGATATTGATAATTATATGATATTACAAGACAAAAACTAAAATTTAAATCGTATCTATATGGAGTATCTGGCGACTATTTTCTTATTACTGAAGATAATCCAGATAATTAAATATTTAAAAATTTCATTCATTTTATGCAGTTCATTTAATATTGTACTCTTACTGATTATCTTCAGTATATAATACATAAATCTAAACGTATGTATCTTTTGAGTGACTATATGCATTAACATGTTCTGAACATATACAAGTCTTTTATTGTCTTACTGACAATTTATTAATGCGACGTCACCCATAAAATCACCCCGTCATTATCTTAAATGCAAAAATTTATTGAAAGTTTTCACAACTATCTCAAAAGAATTTCTTGTTACGAATAATTCTCTTTCTAAAGATTAGAAGAATATAATATATAATAATTTTTTCTCAAGCATGACTAAGACTTATTTTCATTCATAATCACTTTAAAGATATATAAAAATACAAAAAATCCAACACAGATACCCTTACTAATTGGTATACGCTATAATTGTTAAAAAAATATTTTTAAATATTAAAAATATTTCTTAACCAAGTTCATAACTGAAAAATTTTATTATTGTAAACTAATGAATAAAATGATTATATTTTAAAATACTAAATAAAGTGCCAGTCATTACTTCATGCGCTTATATCAATTTTCAAAAAATAATTTATATTCATGATAGTCGATTAATGATTAACAATAATATTCGTAACTTCAACTTATGCTCTTACATTAAAAATAGAAAACTTCAATATATTCTAAATTTATTATTATCACCATTTTAAACGTTCATCTTAAAAATGTTAAAAATTTTCTTTATGAGTTGCAGTAAAATTATATTAAACCTAATATTATTTCTACTGTCTGTCAAAAATATTATATTTTCTCCTAAAATATATTGTATAGAATATTATTCTAAATTTAGTTAATAAAACTTCACGAGATAATTGAACACGCATTACTTTAGTCAACTAAAGCAATAAAAACTTATTTATATGTTAAAAAGCATTTTAATTTTACCGCAAGACTAATTCAAGAAGATAAACCAGGTTGTAGTAAGTATAAAAGATGTCAAAACATCTTAGACAATCAATTTAAAAACTGATTAATACTTTCGTGTATCAGTATCATCGGAAATACAATAAATAAACTAAATCAATATTAGAATAAAATTTACTCAGTAAGTTTTTATTTTGTAAAACATAATATTTTAAAAACTAATTAAAATATATAATAAATTTGATATGATCACTTCACTTCATACAAGTACTATTTTAAAATTATATTAATCGTTTTATAACTCGATTGATTACGCAAAATAAGTATTATTTATTAACTACGATATTATTTATCATGCAATGGCTACTGTTTATTAACTTGATTTATATTGTACAAAATATATGCTCAGCGTTAAGATTTATGAGATATGATAGTATTTTAAGTAACAATAATATATAGTGAACAACTAAAGTTCAATACTTCAGTAAATACATTTTGACACTTAGACATCAAAACAATAAAACAGTCACTCTTTTTAAAACAAGCAAAAAAACCACTAAACATAACAATAAAAATAGTTGTACAGTGATTGCAAGATAATCATTGCTATGACAATAATAAATTTATAATAAACATGTTAAAAGTATAAAAAATACTAAACGAATTATAAAAAATTAAAATGACATTGAAAATAAATCACCACAATGAAGTGAAGTTATTAGAATTATTTAAACTAGATAAAATAACTTTTAGATTCGTAAATTGTTGTGATAAAATTCACTCACAAATATTATCAATATAATTATACGTAGTATGTATAAAATAAAAATTTAAGTAAGAACAAAACATCTAAAATACTAGCACTTATACTTTTCAATCCATAGAGTGCAATTATTATTAGTTATTCAGAAATAATACTAACGTTCAGTTCGGTAAAAACATCGCTATGTAACTGGCAGCGAATTACATGATCACCAATGGTGCGTAAAACACCATTTGGCAAACGTACTTCACTTTTAGAAATTGAAATACCTGCCGCAGTAATTGCAGAAGCAATATCACGAGCACCGATAGAACCAAATAATTTACCTTCATCACCAGCTTTAGCTGATAGAGTAATAGAACCTATCTCAGTAATTTTTTCTGCACGATCTTTTGCAAGTGTTAAAATGTTTAATAACTTAGTTTCTAGTGCGGTTTGACGAGCTGCAAAGAATTTAATATTTTTCTTAGTAGCAATTACAGCTTTAGCCTGCGGCACTAAATAGTTACGAGCATAGCCTGATTTAACATGAACCTGTTCGCCTAACGTACCTAAACTAGCTATTGTATCAAGAAGAATTACTTGCATTACATTATCCTTTAAAATTTTATTCACAGAATATACTAACTGCTAATTACTGATGACGATCAGTGTATGGCAATAAAGACAAATATCTCGCACGTTTAATAGCGCAAGCGAGTTGACGCTGATATTTTGCACGAGTACCTGTGATACGGCTTGGTACAATTTTAGCACTTTCAGTGATGTAATTTTTCAACATAGCAATATCTTTATAATCAATTTCTTTAACACCATCCGCGGTAAAACGGCAAAATTTGCGACGACGAAAATAACGTACCATCTATCTATTCTCCCAAATCTATTAGATCAATCTTCTCGGCATGAAGCACTAATTTATTCAGTCCATTACGTCCTTCATGAGTACTAATAAAACCAGTCACTGTAATTCGACTGCCGACCGTTATATAGCAAGTATACGATTGTAAGATTTTCCCACTTGCAACAATAGGCATTCTGCACCATGCATACCGAGCGAATCCGCCTTCAAATTGTTCTGAGCGATGTGTAAGAACAAAGTAGCAATGAGGGATACCTGATGGACTTGTGTGTCTAATTAATCCCTTTCTAACAGTGCCTGCTAGTACTAAATAATTAGTTAACATATTCACGATGAATCTTCAGCGTCTCTCGTTTCTTCTTCATGATATTCATCAGGAAGTTCTTTGCTGCGACGTTCGTCTTTCACTTTAATCATTGGAGAAACTTCTGTTATCGCATGTTTAACACGTATTATCATACTACGAACAATAGCATCATTAAAACGAAAATAAGTTTCTAATTTATCAATCGCTGTTTTAGGAGCTTCTACATTAAATAATACATAGTGAGCTTTGTGCAGTTTATTAAGTGGATAAGCTAATTGACGACGACCCCAATCTTCTAAACGGTGCACATGTCCTTTTTCAGCAATAATTGTAGAGCTGTAACGATCTATCATTTCTGGAACTTGTTCACTCTGGTCAGGATTAACCATAAAAACGATTTCATAATGACGCATTAGTAGTTTTGCTCCTTACGGATTTTCAGCCTCTTATAAGAATTTATTATAGTCTGTAGAGGCAAGGAACTTATTGAGTTCGGATAAAATATTCCTTCACTATATCTATCTCTAAAAAAAATACAAGTGATAACGATAATATATCTATTCATTTTCTATTTAAAGACAATTTAAAAGCACTTCAGATATGATTATGTAATTATTTTTGTGTTCATTAATTCATTGCACGCTGACGTACCACTTCAAATAAGCAAATCCCTGTTGCAACAGAAATATTTAAAGAAGAAGAGCTTCCTAACATTGGGATTTTTATAAGGTCATCACAATGTTGACGCGTCAAACGGCGAAGACCTTTACCCTCAGACCCCATAACTACTGCTACCGGTCCTGTTAATTGAATTTGGGATAAAGTATTATCCGCCTTCTCTTCTGTTCCAATAATCCAAATATTATAATCTTTCAAAAAACGTAATGTTCTCGCTAAGTTAGTTACACGAATTAGCGGAACGCTTTCTGCTGCACCACATGCTACTTTTTTAACGGTTGAATTAAGTTTTGCAGATTTATCTTTTGGTACAATAACCGCATGAACACCGGCTGCATCAGCACTACGCAAACAGGCACCTAAATTATAAGGATCAGTAACACAATCAAGAATAAGTAAGAAAGGTAATTTTATATTTTTAAGTAAATGAGGCAAAATAGCTTCTTGATATTGTTGACAAGGTAATATCTTAGCAATAATCCCTTGATGTACAGCTCCTGCTGTTTGCGCATCTAACCATGGGCGCGTGACTATCTGAACTACTATTCCAAAACCCTCAATTACATTAACAATTGACATCAAACGACGATTTTTACACCCTTTTAAAATATATACTTTTTTTAGTCGTGATATATCATGTTTAAGTAAGGATTTCACTGCATGAATACCATAAATGATTTCGCTCATAAATATCTTTTATATTTTTAAAAAAAATAATACACGCCACTTAAGTTTGTTAACAATACTAAAAATGATTTTGCTAGCTTTTAAGTATCAATCATCTGGCATCACCTTAATACTTTCGTTATTAAGCAAAACAAATTATTCTTATAAGATTAGCATTTTCGCTGTATCTTTCACTTTTAGTATCACCAGTACTTTTGTTTTATTGTAGATCTTGGATTTTTTAACCTTTGAGTTTACATTGTTATTAATATTTTTACTTTTTGTCTAAACGGTAAAATTCGGCATTTGATTTAACATTTTTTTTTAATTGCATCACATGTATTACGTGCAGGTTTAGCAACATACTTGATTTCTTTTTTTATTTCATCATAGAAAGTTGGACTTTATGTTTCACTTTAGGCGATGTTGATATTAATGAAAAATCAAGAGTTCTCTCATCCATATTCACAGCTGCAACACGAATTTTAACTTCATCACACAGTCGATATGTTGTGCATGATAACTCACCAATTAATTGTTGCCCAACCGCGTCATAATAATAACAATCATCATTAAGTGTTGAAAGGTGCACTAAGCCATCAATAAATAAATTATGCAAACGCACAAAAAAACCAAAACCTGTTACACTAGTAATCAATCCTGTAAAAACTTTTCCGACTTGATTTTGCATAAAATCACATTTCAACCAATCTACTACATCTCGTGTTGCTTCATCAGAACGTCGCTCAATCAATGAACAATGTTTACCTAAATTAACCATATTATCTATATTTGTATGAAAACCACCAGTATGTGTTTGACAATTATTATTATAACCCTTTTTTTTAACTAATAAATATTTAATACACCTATGTAAAGTTAAATCCGAATAGCGACGAATTGGAGAAGTAAAATGAGCATAAGATTTTAAACTAAGCCCAAAATGACCACGATTTTTAGGATCATAAACTGCATGTTTCATTGAACGCAAAATCATAGTTTGTAACAGTTCGTGATCAGGACGTTGAGAGACTTCATGAATGACCTGCGCATAATCTTTAGGTTGAGGATTTGTACCACCCGGTAATATTAAGCCAAGTTTATTAAATACTGCACGTAAATTCATAATACTATCTTTTTGCGGAAAATCATGCGAACGATATAAAGCTGGCTCTTTATTTTTTTCAATAAAACGTGCAGCAGCAATATTAGCTAAAATCATACATTCTTCAATCAGGTTATGCGCGTCATTGCGCACTACTGGCTCAATACGCTCTATACGATTTTCAGCGTTAAAGATAAATTTTGCTTCTTCTGATTTAAAAGAAATAGCCCCACGATTAATGCGTGCTGCATCTAATACTTGATAAAGCTTATATAACGATTCAATATGTGGCACTAAGGATATATAGTATTTTCTCAGCTCATAATCTCCTTGTAGCAGTTTCCATACTTTAGTGTAAGTCAGCCTTGCATAAGAAGTCATAATCGCTTCATAAAATTTATATGAAGATAAATAACCAGATGCTGAAACTGTCATTTCACATACCATACATAAACGGTCGACACCTTGATTGAGTGAACATAAACCATTTGATAAAACTTCAGGTAGCATCGGTACAACTTGCAATGGAAAATAAACTGAATTTCCACGACTACGTGCTTCATTATCAAGCGGAGTATCCTGACGTACATAATAGCTCACGTCTGCAATGGCTACCCATAAGCGCCAACCACCATTTTTTTTTGTAGTGCAATATACAGCATCATCAAAGTCACGCGCATCCTCAGAATCAATAGTGACTAAAGGCAAATGACGTAAATCAACTCGGTTTTTTTTAGCAGATTCAGGTATATACTCACTGAAATCAGATAGTTGTTTTTCAACTTGAGTTGACCATAAATATGGAATTTCATGTGTACGAAGGGCAATATCTACTGCTACACTCGCATTCATACTTTCACCAAGTACTTTAATAATTTTCCCTACTGCTCGAGAATGACGACGTGGGCGAGTTACCAATTCAACAACGACAATATTATCAATATGAGCAGTATTAACTTGGTCTTTTGGAACAAAAATATTAAAGCTTAACCGATTATCATGAGGTACTACAAAGCCTATACCAGATTTAATAAGATATCGGCCAACAATTTGATTATTACGTGGCTTTAACACACGAATGATACGTACTTCAGTACGACCTTTACGAGTGTGATGGTAAGATTGCGCTAAAACTATATCGCCATGTAATACACGTTTCATTTCATCATGTGATAGATAATAATCTTCTTTTTTGCATTCAACACGAAGAAAACCATAACCTTCTCGATGAGCAATGATTTTCCCTTTAAGTAGAGTTAAATTTTCTGGAAGAGTATAGCATCGACTGCGAGTAAAAACTACTTGACTATCTCTTTCCATCGCACGTAAACGACGCTTCAATGCTTCCAACTCTTCTCTAGAAGAGAGATTTAATAATTGTGCAATTTCTTCGCGACTTACTAGTTTTGTACGTTTAGATAAAAGTTCAAGAATTAATTCTCTACTAGGAATTTTTTGATCATATTCCTGTATTTTTTGATCTTGAAAAGGATTATATAACATTATTACCTCCGTTGTTATCAGAATTGTTTATTACTGTTCTGACTATCAAGTCAGTAATTGGTAAAGCGAGTTATTATTTTTAATTATATTAAACAAGGTATATTTATTGACTGACTCTAAATGTTACGTGTTCCCTCATTAAAGTGCATTTTGAACATGGTAACCAATATAATATAGTACATTGTTCTGTTAACATTTACTTTTATAAGAGACTTAAACAATATTAAAATAACTTTTATACAAATAACCTTAATAGGTTTGACAACAGGCATATTTTTATTCTACATACCATTTATCAACAACCAACTTAATTAAGTTATTTTACTTAATTAAGTTGGTACACTTAATGCATACTTATTACAATCTAATTTTAAGAGATAAAATTCACTTTAGTGACTTTTGTAATATTACTTATTTTATTTTTTTAGAGAAAAACATTTTCAAGATGCAATTCTTTAAAATCATAATTTGTAAAATTCGTCAACTACATTATCATCTAAAATTTTTAAACAATAATTAAGATATTTTTAATAAAATTTATATAAATACTTTAAATTTTATATAGCTATATATATTAAATTTAATTTAAAATATGATAATACATCTCTAAATAATGAGAAAAACTTCTAAACAAGACAAGAAAAACTATTCTATAAATATATTAAAAATGTGATTCAAATAAGTAAGAAAGTAATGATAGTGAAATAAAAAGTATACTATGTAAGCTTTAAGTGAGTTTATTAAACGATCTAAACACTATTCAACGATAATTATTTTGTTATTATTTGTTGCTATATAAAATTTTATATCTTGTATTGAGTTCACAGGCCGTCACCTTATATCAACAAATAAAATATGCAGCATTACACTATAGTTGTATAAAATATATGATATATATTTTATATTTACTGGATAAATTTTAATACACTTAATATAAAGATAAAAAATTTTATACTGGCCATATTTTAAGTTATATTTTTCGCATGCAACTATAAAATATAAAATAAAATCACTTACATGGTTTGGGATATTTTAATAAATAGCTTTCATTATCGTCTAAAAAATTCATCAGATTATTTCAAAGAATATTTCAATACATTAACATTGAACAGTATTTAAAATATTTCTCAAAATTTAATATTATCTTTTACTTTACTCAATGTATAATAACTTTCTCACTTAGTATATACGCAATAAAATTTTATAAAAATTATTAAAATGTATAAACAATATTAAAATATATATTACTAATCTTAATTTTAGTTACGATTTTATTATTAATGTAGTGTAAAAAATTAGTATTTTTTAATTTTAAAAAACTGCTGCCAATCTTTATTAATTTAATTAATATCAAACTGATTGATAATGTTTATTTATCAAATAAATATACCACTTTAAACTTTATATATAATATTTTAATATACTACTTATATATAAATATAAAACGGTTTTTGATAACATGTAATTATTAAGATAATGCTAACGAAATGGATATTTTAATATTTTTATCTCTTAAAATCTAGTTATAAAATAATAAATAAGCGTATTTAATCAAAATTTAAAAAATAATTTGGTGATGTTTTAATATAACACATAAGAATACAACTTATAATATAACCAATAATCATTTGTATATTACAAAATAATCGTTCTCTAGTACAAAATTAATATATATTGAAAAATTAATTTTTTATACCCAAGGTGTTCAGTTAAATACTCATAATCATTATTTTAGATAATACTAGAGTTAAACTCAGAAAAACCCGTGAAATATGTACGCATATTATAGAATATACTAACCAAACACTAAATTAATAATATTATTTTTTAGAAAAACAAGATGTAATATTATAAAAACTGCAAAAACTTAAATTATTTCGTAACTATAAATACTAACTATACAAAGTACTTTTCAAACAAGATAATACATAATTCTTTTCATATTTTATACTGAGATTTCAATAGTACCAAACTATGACCACAGATAATGCAAAGAATTATTATTTTCATTATCTGTGAATTTTGATGAAAATGTATTTAATATTAAAAACTGTTTCTCAATCAGAATACTTACTTTATTCACTTACATTCATTCATGCTATCGTCAATATTAAACTTATTAAAATCGAGTTATTTTAATATCATTAAAGTAATAATTATTTTGTATATATTTAATAAAATCTTTATGAAATAAAAATCGCATAATAAAGTTATTAATTGATTTTTTAAATTTAGATATTATAGTTCTAATTTTTATGCATCAAATCACATTATAAATCTTTTTATAGATCTAATATTTCATTAGCAATAAATATATTAATGAAAAAATCACAACTCACTCAAAATTTTCATAAAATATAATTTTAATTTTATAAATTTATATTAATATACAACTTTTATTATAAAATTTTTTTGTATAAAGATCTTGTAGTGATAATGTCTATTTTAGACAAATTTAATAAATTATCAACTGACCACTAACGAAAATAAAACTTTTTATATCATTTAAATGTTTCTATAAAAAAATAAAAAATAATTTATATTATTATATAATTAATATTATTATATATTCATGATCAAAATTAAAGTTATTAATTTTACATCACTGCTTGCTAAGTAAGTAAATATTAATATTTAATCAATTAATTTTCTTATTGATATTTATATTTTAATTTTATAATGCAAGATCAAATTATTCAAATACAATTGAGTAACTATAATAAAAAGAAATTTATTATTAATTATGTTATTATAAATAATATAAAATATTATCATATCTTAATAGATGATATAATATCATTGTATTATGTAATATTCTTCACACTTACTTGTAAGATATTTTGTCTATAACATAAAATATTCCAGAGGAAATTTATACAAACTTAACTGCAAAAAATAATATTATTTTCTATATTAATATGTAGATAACATTGAATGTATAGTTTATTTTTTATTTACTTTATTAACTAAGTTAAGATTTACTTATTGCTTTATCTCCAAAAATACTGTATGAGATGATTTTTATAGAATACATGGAATATACAAAGTAAGTAACTTACTACAGTTTTTATAATGAAGATATAGATTGACAACTTAATAAATCGCCTACCTCTAAAATATACAATAAGTCGCAGGCCTCTATTCAAAACTCTCTATATAATTTATTATAAATAAAATTGATCCTCATACTCTAACTTTAGATTCTTTAGTATAGTATAAGTCATGCTTTACTGGATATATTAGCTCCCTATCTTTAGATATATACATAATTTAAACATGCAAAATGTTTAAATATTTATATCTTTTATATCTTAAAACTTTAAAAAATGAATAGTTTCATACTAAACTTATTTAGTTAATTTTATTTGAATAATTTGATTTACATCTAAAGAACTTACTTGTTTAATAAAATTTCACATACAATTTATTTAATGTTAATTTCTATGATGCTAATTCATAAAAATTTCCTGAACTTCCTGACATTTTATTTAATTTATACTGAAATTAATTCTTTCAAATATTAACAAAAAATATTTATCATGATTTCATAATATTAAAAAAACTACCTTCAGTATTGTTATACAAAAAATTGACTCGATAAACTAAAATTAGTATTTAAATAAATTTTATTATTTCTTCTATGTTTAAAATACTTAGATATAATTAAATAAACTTTTAAACATATTATCTTATGGCGTTCTATGAGTAACATAGAATTTATTCAGTATTTCTATATTAATTCTTTAGGTAATACACAATATAAATTTCTGAAAATGTTTAACTTATATGAACATATATTACATCTTTTAACAAATGCAATTATTTTGTATGCAGTCTAAAAAGCTTAAGTATTTTAAGCACAATCATTACTAATGATTAGTAAAATTTCATCAGTAACACTTGAAATATTTACTAGAAGTATCTTACTTAATAAGAAAACAATTTTATTATCATAAAACCTATTGTATTATTTATCTCCATACTATTAAAGTTTATGTATTTCTACTGATATAGTTCTATTATGATTTATATAATCATTAGCTAATATTTAAAAGTAACTTTATTTTAAACGTTAATTACAGAATCTAGTTTTTCTTTCTTATAGTTTTTATAGATTTTCAAAAATCAATAGAGAATAATTCATTAAAAATAATTTCTGAAAATGTATTATTATAAAATTGCTCCTACGATACGCAGGAAGTGGTATAAATATATCATGTCAATTCATTTTCTAGAATAGAAGTACATATAATTATAGATAAACAAATATTAAATGAAGGTATTTTAATTAATATTATTATTATAAGTTTATCTATATTTTAGATAATAAATTAAAATAACTTGTCCTTTTAAAAATTTATTTTATCATTAATTCACTAAATTTATGGAGCTGGCGGGATTTGAACCCGCGTCCGAAATTTCTAGCCTTCTTGGTACTACATGCTTAGTCTAGTCTTTAAATTCATTTGTTAATTGCAGACAGACACGCATCAACAAACTATCCTGATAAATTTAACGTTTAACCATAGGCTAGGCTTTTACGCGATCTCTTTTAAGTTTTGTCCTTTCTTGATCCCCGTCCTAAGAGCGGAGGCTAGGGAGAGAGGTTACTATGCAGGTTATTAAGCTGCTAGTGCGTAGTTTTTATTATTTGCAACTATTTTTTCGCGGCTTTTATCGAGGCAAACCGCCCCTCGGCATGCACCTTAAATTTTGTAAATTCCGTCGAATCCAGAATCAGCCCCCTAACTTTTTCCAGTTAGTATAACAGAGAATATTATAAAATCCACTACTTAACGATTAAAATGTTTTATGATGCGTTCTTTATCTCTTTGCCATTCGCGATTTTGTATATCAAAACGTTTATCGTATTCTTTTTTACCTTTTGCGACGCCAATTTTGACTTTACACCATGCATGTTTCCAATAAAGAGAAAGAGGAATAATAGTATAACCTTCACGATTAACTTGACCGTAAAGAGCATCTAGTTCTCGTTGATTTAGTAAAAGCTGTCTATTACGTATCGGATCACAAATTATGTGAGAGGATGCAACATTTAAAGGTGTAAAATGAGCACCAAACAAATATGCTTTACCATCTCTCAGCAAAACATAGCTATCAACAATATTAGCTTTACCAGAACGTAACGATTTCACTTCCCAACCCTGTAAAGATAAACCCGCTTCTAATTCTTCTTCAATGAAATATTCATAACGAGCGCGTTTATTTAAGGCAATTGTTGCAGAATGAATTTGATAATTTTTTTTCTTTCTCATTATTTACTCATTATACTACACCCTAATTTGAAAATATATTTCTATACTAGAATATATTCTCATTATGTAATGATGATCCTTAATCGATTTTATTTTTATTTAGTAAATTGAAATGCTATTATTATATGTATAATGTTTCTAGATAGGAAGTGATATGCTAAAAATTAAATATTCTCTATTAGTTTATTTTAGCGCAGAACAAATGTATAAAATTGTTAATGATATTATTGCATACCCCAATTTTTTACCAGGATGTATAGGCAGTCAAATTATTCATCATGGTTATGACCATGTGACTGCTTCCGTAAAAATATTAATAGCAGGTATTAGTAAGACCTTTATCACTAAAAATATTCTAGAGGATAATAAATCTATTCATATTCAATTGGTTGAAGGATGTCTTAAACAATTAATAGGGAAATGGATTTTCATTCCTTTAAGTTTAAATACCTGTAAAATTGAGCTTCATCTTAATTTTGAATTTACTAACAAATTACTTGAATCAGCATTTAGCAAAACATTTGACATACTCGCAAAGAATGTAGTTCAAACTTTTACATTAAGAGCTAAGGATATTTACGGTGTCTAATTTGAACATTGAAGTCGCTTATGCAATACCTGAAAAACAGTATTTATTATCACTACAAGTTATGGCAGGCACAATCATTAAAGATGCTATTATTGCTTCTGGAATTCTTATACTGGAATCAGATATTGATCTTGAAAAAAATAATGTAGGCATTTATGGTCGAATAGCAAAACTTAGTGACACATTGCGATCTGGTGATCGAATTGAAATTTATCGTCCCCTCATTTCTGATCCAAAAGAACTTCGTCGTACAAGATCTAAAAAAGTAAAACATATAAAAAATAATTACTACTTTTAAAGTCATACAATAAACTGAATATTATTGTATTTTTTTATAATGATGATTTAAATAAAATATTTTAAGTATTTACTAAAATAAAAATGTTAAATAACAAGATATAAATAAAATGTTAACTCAAGAAGTAATATAAAACTTCAGATATTTATTATAATGATATATATTTATTTTTGATAAATAAATGAAATAATTCTTTCTCATTAAACAGCAAATAATATCGTTGTTGACTGGATACTCTTTTGAATATTTTACAGTTAAAAATTTTTTAACTTATTTTATAATTATTTCAATAATGCGAGGTTGGTTAATATTTGATCTGAACAGTATTTAGATTAAGTATTTAAAGACTCAATATTTAATATATAATACATATATAATTATTTATCTTATAATATCTTTATGATGATGAATATTAGTTAAAATACCATCACGGTCGAAATTTAGCGTTAAAGTTTCTTGTTTAACAGGATCATGACCAAGTTCTTGTCGAAAAATATAATACCAAATCTGACCACTAAACATATCAGTTACCATTGGCGTACCTAAAATGTAAATAATTTGTTTTTGAGTCATTCCTTTTTTAATCTTATTAACATCTTGTACTGTTAAATAATTACCTTGGTTAATGTCAGGATGATAAACAAAACTTTCCATTATTGAACAACCAGAAGACATTAGTGTGAGTAACACTATAATAACCGTAAACAGTTTATAATACATAGATGACATTATTCCTTTTAAAATTCGATGTTAATGATAATTGATATGAGTATCATATAACAACCTTCTACGTTACTTTTATAAAGACAAAAGTATAAAATATTTAGAAAATAAATATTAAAAAAAATTCTTTATGTATTTAAAGTTATATGATATATATCATATAATCTATTATAAAATAAAAAACTCTGATTTAAAAATTTTATTTAGTCATTATATATGCTTTTATATTTATATTATTATTCCTACTAAATAATAATACCTACATCCTATCATTATACTAATCCGCATGTAATTTCTACTGATTACTATACCGGTATAATAACTGATAAGTACTCGCTGATATCAATACAGAAAAATTCATATCAATTTCATAAACAATATAACTTTAGAGAATTTATTGTTTATTAACCACCTAGATCTCTAATAAAATATTAGATAACATATACCTATCTACATAATTATAATGAGATACTTAAATATAATTGATTGCATCTACCAATAACGTTAGATGATAACTTTCATAATGTACTGTGTAACTATAAATATTGAGGAATAAATATTAAATTTATAATACATCTATTTGTATACCAGTAAAAAATATGTGTTATAACTGCATTCACTAATGATCTTATATACATGCTAAACATTAATAATGTGAAAATATGTTTTTAGGCGAAACTTTATTAACATTATTTTCACGCTAAACTAACTTGTTTATAAATACGTTGTGAAAGCTTAAATAGACAATTAGAATTTAATATACTTTTCTCAAAACATGTTTCAACTAAGCTAACCTTGCGCGCTTGATATGAAACATCTTTAAATACATTCAAGATATCTTCAAAGATTGAAGCTGGTATATAACTAATGTAGTTAACTGATTTAATACTATTTTATAAACTTTCAACATTGTCTCACAACTAGAACATAAAATTAGCATTTTATGTTAACTAACACATAGAGACATCGTTTAATTAACAGTTTTACTTCAATACTACATTTTATAATTCACTGTAATAAAAAAGAAGTTCTTTGAACTCATCTTAAAACAATAATTTAGTAATATTTCTATAGTTATATTTTTTACATATTTTATATGCACATCAAAGTGCTGATTAAAAGCGTACTATCACTTAGTGTATTATTTTATATAGAAAATTAAAGTTAGTTTAATAACTGTAAATATAACATATTTTTTAAAACATTATTAAATAAAAGGTAAACTACATTTTCTTGTAGATTTGCATTAACAAAATACTATTTTTGATTGCGATAGTAAAGTTCTATCGTAAAACAGAATTAATACATTTTATATAAAAATATTTAAACAAAACATTGTGTATATAAAACTATCTACATACTCTGTAATGTATTGATTCGTTAAATAATATTATTTACAATTTGTACTCAAAATACTTTTTAAGTACTACCAGTGCTATTTTTAAATTCTTACAAAAACTTAAATAAATTAACTACTGAAACATATAAAGTATAAAATAATTCAAAATAGATTTACTTGCATATTACAAATAAAACTGTTCATATTATGCTCTACTTTTCATCTCAACAATATACTAAGTAGATTGCAAAAGTAATAGTAAAGTTTTAAATATTATTTATTTAAAAAATTATAATTAAAACTATACGTTTTAGTATTTATAGTTTCAGTAAAGACGAAAAAATCCTATTTAGTAATTGTATTAATCTTTTAAGAGACAATTACTAAAGTCAGTCACACATCTCGATAATTCGTAAAATCAATAATTAACAATATTATTAAAGAATTGTGCAGATATACCATTGATAGCTGACGTGAATAGATATGTAAGAAACTAAATGAAGTAATGAGTAACAACTAACGTTTTACTATCTTAGTCATCAATTATTGTCTCTATGTAGTTTTTTTACATTCAAGATGTTTACTTAATACTGTAAATATTGCAATATAATTCAGAAGTTTAGATACTCCTAGTTTTTTTAAATTAGATGATGATACTATAATAAATACTCTAATCTAGATATACACAATACTCTATTTTAGTGATAGTTATTAAATTATTGTAAATATTCTCATCATTCATCAGTACATAACATGATTATTTCACAAACATTAGCACAAAATCCACATAGCTCGGTTAACATCTGGTAGAATAATAAAAAACACTTCACATTCATGCTTAATATTTTACTCATGCACTATATATAAGTTAAATCTCACTACTATTCAAACGCTCACTTAAGTAATAAAATATAATCTATTCATATAATTATAATCATTATAGGAAAAATTTTTATAAGAATTTAAATTACTATCATTACACTAACTTAATCTAGCACGTTAAAGATCTTATATAAAGATTGCAGTGCTCACAAAGATGATCAATCTATTTTACAATACTGAATTATTCAGAAAATTAACAACATACATATTTAATTTATACCGTGAGTGATCTAACGATATTAAATTTCACACTTATGATCTTAGATATAATAAATATTAGATCTAATAAAATAAAATAAAATAAAATAAAATAATAAATATATAGTTTGAGTAACACTTATAAAATATCACAATTATTTTTTATGTTAAAATTATATCAATAATTCATGCATGAATATAACTAGTTTTAAAGTGCAATAATATCCTAATCTTTAATTGTTTTTCTAGTTTTTTAAAAATAGTTAAATGCACCATTAAGTAAAATTAATCTAATGTTGTATTTGTTTTACAATTGTACTAAGGTAAAAATATAACGTCTATTAATGAATTTTTACTAATGATCTGAGAATGAATTTACGATTTCTTTAATTAATAAAACTATATTTATTTTTTTAAAAGTGATGTTAACAATCATATTGAAATTGTATTGTAAAAGAGTAATAGAATGTAGTTTTAATATTATAAACTACAAAATAGTTTAAATATAAAAATTCACCAAGAGCACATTTTTATATAATAAAATTTATATTAATTAATAAAATTCAGGACTAAATATTTACCATAAAATTATTTATCTTTTTAGATCTCACAGCATCATAGTTGATACTCATTTGCATTTTTAACTTAAATAACTTTATCTGGTAAACTTGTATAGAATTTTCATAACAAGAAAAAATAATAAGATATTATTCATTGTATGAAGATAAATTAAAATCACGCTATTTAAGATAGCGTAAAATAGTATTATACGTCAAAATTTCACATTAAAAAAACAAAAACACTAAAATTATTATTATACTTCAATAAAGAAATTTATATCGGTAAAGTTAAGTATGTTTTTAAAAAAATATATAAATCACGAAAATATTTTAAAAAATACTATTATATATCACTTCTTTGAAGACTAAACTCTTTCAACCTAAAAACCTAATTACATATTTTATATATATCGTCACTTTAGTGACGATTAAAATAGTAAACTGTACATCTAGATCAAAAAAACTTCAGGAGGAGCTCAATTATTACCTCACAAAAATCATCATTACTTATGATTTTATATTAAAAGCTTATATGCTTCTAAAAGAACAAAATCTTAAAATCCTTAAACTCAGCTTAGTGCAATACTAAGATAACCCGATCTAATGAGAAAATACTTTCCAAGTTATTCAACAATAATATGTAAATACATTTTTCTGCATCAAAAGATCAAGATTTTTAAGTACAACAATATTTAATTTAAATGTAGACAGTTAACTGCACGAGGAAAGACAAATCAATAACAACATAATTTTCTCTTTAAAAAAGCGAATATTATTTACTGGTAATAAAAATTACCTTCAAGGATATAACTATAGTAAAATTTTCAATTTAATCACTAAATAATAGAAAATAAATTTTATATAAAAATATTAACAATGAGTAAATTCGTTCTATTTTTATTAAAACATCTTAACCGAAATGTGCTAAAAAATAAACATGTGATTTTTTTTAAATAATCATTATCTATTTGTAATATATTAATAATCATGTAAGTAATTACATCTTAATATCTGTCACATAAAAAATGTTGCGTAACATGTATTAAAAATTTATTAAAATACAAATGATACTTTTAAAATACTGGGGCATGTGAAAACTATATATTATATTCAAAGATCTTATAAAATTCAATAAAGTAGTTACAATTTATATCCGATAATCGAATCACGATTAATATAAAATGTTAGTTTTTTATTTCATGTCAATGCAGAACACTTCCTCAAAACCTAACTGTCAATATGATTTAAAATGCTGTTTGTGGCATTCTTAATTGTTCTCTTAAACAATAGTTGCATTTAACTACTCTATTAGTATAACAATAGAAAGAGCATCAATAATAATCTCATATTATGAGAGATTTCTGTTTAACGAACATTAAAAAATTAACATGTTTTTGAATTCTCATTTAATACATCAAGCCCACAAATTTTATAGATTAACTATAATCTATCACATAACTCACAATAAGCTTCAGTATTCTTTCTAAATTTTTATGTGCTAACCAAACTAACGCCGAGATATAATCTAATAATTTTTTAAATCTAGAACACAAAAGAAATTTTAGTGCAATAATACTTTACAAGATAATTTACTACACTATATTTATTGAAATTTCTAAAAAATTTAGTCAAAATACTATACTTTAATTTAATAATTAGTAAACATATTATACAGGATTGTATGGTGTTATATTTATAAAGATATATAACAAAGATTATCTTTGTCCAATAGACATGTTATATCTAATATATCAGTTTAAAACTTTAATAAAATAGTTTGCATGTTATAGTATATGAAATGCTAATAACAATGTCATAATATAATCTGTAAAAACTACTTTAGATCAAGATAAAATAAAATATGAGATTTTTAGTAAAAAAAAATTATATTATTTAATATAAGTGATATTTTTATTATTTTATCAACTTTAGTTAATATAAACATTTGATTAATCTTTCAATAAGAAAGATGGTTATGTATTCATTTTGCATTTACACTACTTCTGATCTCAGAATGCTTTAATACATAATAACAAGAATATAAAAAATCACTACTATCTAAATATGTTTTTCATAAGACAATTCATAAAAAATAATATGCAAATACCTTTTGTGAAAATTATTTTTAATAAAAGTTAACACTGAACGGATGATAAAATCAAATTAAAGTAGTTTACTTTAAAATATAAAGAAAATGGAAAAAATAGTATTAATTATTTTTTATTTATTAAGTAATATTTCATTTAATTAAACTCAATTTTGCATTGTAAGTACTTTTTTCATAAATAAATATCATTTAAATCTTACTGTATATTTTTAAAAAATGTCATTATTACTAATAATAATATTTTATTTTATAAAAATATAAAATACCAATATTATATACACTTCTTAAATTTAGAAAATATTAAACATATACTTTCAATGTAAGTATTAATTATTATTTTATTCAGGATATTTCATTAAATTGATTATAACATAGTTACTGTCTTTATTTTAATCTTAGTTTTATTACAACATATACAAATCAATCTAAACAGAATATTTTTACTAAATTTAATATAGTTAGTTAACAAAGTAATAAAAAATCATCTATTAGTATATTTAATTTTAATACAACAATACTAAAAAAATATCAAGAATTCTAAAAAATTAACGCTCATAAGTTTATAAGATTTTAATAAATATTAATATTATAATTAATTAAAATGATCTTTATTATATTTACCTGATTATAAAATGTGTAGACACGACAAGTTGTCTGATTAAAAATAATTAATTTTAAATTTATATAATATATCTTCATATTATACTTTAATAAAAATTTTATGGTAGTGCAACATTGTAATAAGCTAATTGTAAATTTTTCCAAACAACCATTTCACTTAACTCTTCTAACTACTTTTGAATTTCAATACCTTTCATTTTTCATATAAAAACTTAATAAAAAAAACACACAATAAATTATTATTCTGATTTTTAGTCATAGTATACAATACATCTAAATGATTAAGTTTATTTTTATCTTTAATTTCAATATTTTAAGTAAATATTCAATAATTCTTCAGTTATTAGCATTATGTCAATTTATTGTAATAATTTACCGAATGATATTAATATCTACCTAATGTACTTTTCACTATTATTATCATTAATAACGCACAAATTCAATATGATTAAAATCATATTGAATATTCTATACAACAAACAATAATAAATTCTAGATTTTTAAAACTAAAGTAGATATTAAAATATCTTTTACAATTGTTTACATTGAGCAGTGTATTCAGAAAATCTCTAAGAAAATCTACAAAATATTTAATAACTTACGATTTTAAAATGATATTCAATTTAAATAATTATTATATTTTATTATAACGCATACTTGCACTAGTATATGATATATAAATTTCAAAAATATTTTATCTTCGTCCCCATGATCTATTAATATATACTTAATACATAAAAACGCTCTAAAGATTAGAAATGTTAAAAAACTTGTCTAATCATGATCTTATTTATTATTATAGTTAATTGTAGAAATTTTCAATTTCTAGCATGCTTTTATTATTTAATAACATATTTTTTTAGAAACACAAAATGTAAAAATAACTTTTTAATCATTTCTGCATAAATTATTAAAAAGTTATTTTTACATTTTTACGAGTACCATTCATGCAATTGTCTTCAATTACATTCTTAACATTTTTCTAATAAAATTAACTATTATCTGTCAATTTTTGTATTTTCTAATTATACAATTGTAATATACAACCTTCTTTTTAAAAAATATTTCCAAATGATCCTGTTCTACTTAAAATTTTCTTTTCAGACGAGACATAACATAACGAATATTATATAAAATGAATATCTCTCTAATATTTGTTACTTATTTATCTAATAAGGGCTAATTTAATATTTTAAGATATTTAGTAACTTAATACACCTATTGATAGGTAATGAAAGATACCAATAATATTCATTATAATTATTTTTAAATAACATAATGAAATAATAAATAGAATATTCTCTTAATTAGATTATATAAAATTCAGATTCACAACCCGGATCATCAAAAATATTACTAGTAAATTAAATAAATATCTATACTTTCCTGTAAAAAACATCTATATGAATAAAATCTTTACTAATTTTTATGTATTTGATAGTAAGATAAAAATTAAAAAGTTTTTTTAGACCAACCTAACTTTGAGCTTAATATATTAAAATAATTATAATTTTTAGGATGTATGAGATTAAGATTTTTTTTACTACGTCGTACTATCACTTCTTCACCATCCTGTACCGGTCCCATTATTTGACTATCGCAGATGACTTCATAATTAATATTACTGCGTAAAAACTTCATCCGAATACTACTCTTACTGCTAATGACTAATGGTCGTGATGAGAGAGAATGTGGAAACATTGGCACTAAAACAATAGATTCTAAGTTAGGCATCAGTATAGGTCCTCCTGCAGACAGAGAATAAGCTGTAGAGCCTGTTGGTGTTGAAATAATTAATCCGTCTGAACGTTGAGAAAAAGCAAAACATTCATCAATATACACTTCAAATTCAATCATATGTGCAATTTTACCTGGGTGTAATACAACTTCATTAAGTGCAGTGCTTTTACGAGATTTATGATTAGATCTTATGACTTTTGATTCCAATAAAAACCTTTTCTCTTCATAATACTCACCATTAAGAACATGAGACAGCTGTTGTAAAGCATTATCAGGATCAAGGTCCGTCAGAAAACCTAAGTTACCTCGATTAATTCCAATAACTTTATTATTGTATTTAGATAATATACGTGCAGCACTAAGCATGTTACCATCTCCTCCAACAACAATCACTAGATCAGCTTTCTGACCTATTTCCATAAGATTTCCTACATGAGCATTTTGTAATTTTAAATCTTTGGCAACTTGTTTATCAATAATAGGATGGTAATTTTTAGACAATAACCAAGTATAGATTAATTCATGAGCAGATAAAGAATACGGATATCGTGGACGTCCTACTATTCCTATGGTTTGAAAATGTGTTTTCTGTATACTTTTATCCTTAAACATATTTTGTCCTCTCATGCAATCACCTCACTTGAATCCCTGTTTAATACCCCCATAATACTCTCATTATAGGATAAATGCTAAATACGCGGAGATATTCATGAGTAATAAAGAACAAAATATGAATCATGAGCAAGCCCCTGATCTAAAGAAAGTCAAAAAAACTGAACTAAAACAAGACCTGGAAGAAAAATTAGTCAAACCAGAAGAAAACGTAATAAATTTAAATGTTCGCATTACTGAACTTGAAGATAAATTAGCTGCTTCTCAGAAAGTAGAGCGTGAAGCTATGATCCGTGCACAAGCAGAAATTGAAAATGTTCGTCGCCGAACCGCGCAAGATATTGAAAAAGCTCATAAATTTTCTCTCGAGAAATTTTCCATAAAATTGTTACCAGTTATCGATAACTTAGAGCGTGCTATCGAGGCAGCTAATCATAAAAGTGAAAACTCAAAAGCGATGTTAGAAGGATTGGAATTGACACTAAAAACATTTTTATCTGTAATAGAAAATTTTGGCATTGAAGTGATTTTTAAATCTAATATACCATTTAATCCAGAAGTACATCAAGCAATGACAATGATTGAATCGACTGATTATGAAAAAAATCAAGTTATTGATGTTATGCAAAAAGGCTATGTTTTAAATGGTCGTTTATTACGACCAGCCATGGTTATTGTATCTAAATAATAAACTATAGTTCATAGAAAATAATCAGGGATATGCTTCCCTGATTATTGCAATACTCTTTTAAGTTATTTTGATATTTAAAGTTCTTTTTAAAGAATAAAACTGATACTTGAACCAACTAACATTTCAATATCTAATGAATGGAATTGAATTGATTATTTTTATTAGTTTAGTAATGACACTGGTATGTAATATATTCCATATTTTGACTCATATAACTTTACAGCTAAAATATATACTTCATGCATAAAGCATTTAATATAGGTAAGTGCTATTAAAATTTTTGTCATGCACAAAATTTCTTTAATGTTTCACTACTTACACTGAATAACACTCATAAAATATTAGAAAACTTTAATAGTTTATTATGTATAATATATTATATGTAAACATTTATTGAATTATTTTGTACTTTTATGTAATTGTACATAACAACAAGTATAAAATATTAGCGTTATCTAAAAATTACCTCTAAACCATAACATTCCAATCAATAGGTATAAGTTTTTGTTTCTGTAATAAATTATTTGTTTTTGAAAAATGACCACAACCTAAAAAACCACGATAAGCTGACAACGGAGAAGGGTGAGGAGCTTTTAATATATAATGATACTTAGTATTAATACTTCTTCCTTTTTTTTGAGCAGAAGAACCCCACAATAAAAAAATAACACCTGTCCGATATTGATTAATAACTGATATTACTGTATCTGTAAAAATTTCCCAACCTAAATTGGCATGCGAATTAGGACTACCTTCTTTAACTGTTAAAACAGTATTTAATAACAGTACACCTTGATAAGCCCAACTTAATAAACAGCCATGTTCAGGATACTTGAAATCTGCAATATCTTTTTTTAATTCTCGATATATATTCGTTAATGACGGAGGAAACCTAACACCAGGAATAACAGAAAAAGATAAACCATGTGCTTTGCCTAAACTATGATAAGGATCTTGTCCCAAAATCACAACTTTAACATCTGAAAGCTCAGTATAATAAAATGCATTAAATACATCTTTCTGAGAAGGGAAGATAGTCAACCCCTTTTGACGTTCATTCGCAACATAAGCAAGAAGATTTTTAAAATAAGCCTTATTTTTTTCATACCTAATAATATCGCACCACGTTAACATATTAAACATAACTTCCTGTAATAATTAAATAACATAACTACATATCGAATTCTTAAAAGATCCAGTAATATAATAAATTATTTTCAGTATTTTAGTAAAATAAAAATTATTTTTATTTACTATAAAATAATAGTTAAAAGTTTTATCTTAAATTATATCGTTTATAAGTGTTCTAAATATTAATTAAAATCAAATAAACTAGCTTGATATATTTAAGATATATAAATAAAATATATTAAATAATCATTCAATACAGGATAAACATCAAAATAAAAAATCAAAATATTAATAATATCGCTAACATCATATTGTTATAATTAAAACACAAAATTATTAAATAATTTTGAGCATATCGAGGAAAAAAAGTAAGAACACGATAGATACACTAAAGTGGATTGTAATAAAATCTAGGGCTACTATTAAACCCAACTGCATTATTAAATATAGAAAATATTACATCAGCTTATACTATTATTTTTTCTAAACAAAAAATAATAGTATATTAAAAATCTACAGATAAATATTTATAATAATCTTATGTGCATTTCTAAAATTGAACAAGAATTTACCAGATCATAAAATATATATCTAGTCATTTCACACTTAACTATCACATTAAAAACATTCAGTTAATGAAATTTTAGTTTTTTCATGATTAAGATAATCATATTAAAATCTTTTACTTAAAATAAATAATATCTATAACATAGTCTCAATATATAAAAAATATTTTTAATCTAAAATTATCAAAAAAATTTTCTATTCTTGACACAACTCATGTAACTATTATGTATATAATAATATATATACAAGATTATTTAATGTAATATATTATCTAGTACTAAATAGTTGATATCCTGAACACATATACCTGTTCGCATAACGCATGTTTTATCATTTATTCAAAATCTTTTCAAACATAACTATTTATGTATACTTTAAAATTGAAAACCTCTATAAAAAGTAGTTAAGTCTAATAATATTGTAATAAATTATATCCTTTATGACTGAATATCTAAAACGACAATTGACTCATAAATCCATCATTTATTAATAAATTATTTTGTATACTGTATGCTTCTGTATCTTTTCAACATGATCTCCCATAGAATTAATTTTATAATAATTTGCAAAATCACAGAAATTCTCTATTACTATATTTTAAATATTTAAAAACATTGAATAAAAATTCATGTTATTGAAGAATTTTTTGAAAATACACTCAATATATTTATTGATTAACCAATATGACAATACTAATGAAACTTTAATGAAGATTCAGTGCTTTAGTTAAAAAAATAACCATATAACTTGTGTATCATTTACATTTAACTTAACATAACTTTTACAGTTAATATGGATACCATATCCTTATATAAGTTACTTACCTTTACCTTATCTGTAGAAAACAATTTTCTATTCTACTTAGATAGCATATAAATAATATAAATATAAAGATAATTTAATATTATTTTTATATATATATCTAAATACTTTTGTTGATCATTTATGTTAAGATATAATTACTTCTAGTCACTAAATCAGATCGAATGTTATTGCGTTTATATCAAATACTGCTTTATCTTATCCAACCAGCTACGTTGGCTTACTTGTTACTAAGAAGTCGTAAAACACCTGCATATCGAAAGCGCTTAAGGGAACGTTACGGTCTCTGCACGTATCAAGTTACATCTGGTGGAATTTTATTACATTCAGTTTCTGTTGGTGAAACACTTGCCGCCATACCTTTAGTTCGAGTACTGCGTCAACACTACCCATCACTACCTATTATCGTTACGACTATGACTCCCACTGGCTCTGAACGTGTTACCTCTGCTTTTGGCGATGATGTTTACCATTTTTATCTTCCTTATGATCTTCCCAGTTCTATGCGTCGTTTCTTAAAAAAAATTAATCCTATACTGGTTATTATTATGGAAACAGAACTATGGCCAAGTATGATTAATCAACTTCATCAACGCCAAGTACCACTTATACTTGCGAATGCGCGCTTATCTGTTCGATCAGCAGAAAACTATCAAAAACTAAGTTTTTTAGTAAAAAACATTTTAAGTAAAATTACTATGGTTGCAGCTCAACACCAAGAAGATGGAGAACGTTTCATTCAATTAGGGTTGAGACGGATGCAGCTTAATATTACTGGTAGTCTAAAATTTGATATCTCAGTCACTCCTGAGCTTGCTGCTAGCGCCGTTACTTTACGTAATCAGTGGGCTCCACATCGTCCAGTTTGGATCGCGACTAGTACACATGAAGGTGAAGAAGAAATTGTTTTAAAATCTTATAAAAAAATACTTGAAAATTTTCCTAATTTATTGTTAATCTTAGCTCCAAGGCATCCTGAGCGTTTTATCATCGCCGAAAAATTAACACAAAAAATGGGTTTTAAATTTCTTCGCCGTAGTGAAGGTATTATTCCTTCTGCAGAGATACAAGTAGTAATTACTGATACAATGGGTGAATTAATGCTATTCTATGGAATCGCGGATCTCGCCTTTGTTGGTGGAAGTCTTGTTGAAATAGGAGGACATAACCCACTAGAAGCAGCTGTACACGCTTTACCTGTTTTAATGGGACCAAGTACTTTTAATTTTAAAGATATTTGTGAGAAATTAATACAAGCCGATGCCCTTATTACTGTGTTTGACAGTGAATCAATGTCTAACGTTATAATTAGTCTTCTTTCTGATGAGAATTATCGTTTATATTACGGTCATCATGCGGCTGCTGTCTTACATGAAAACCAAGGTGCTTTACAACGTTTGTTAAAAATTCTGCAACCTTATTTGCCTCAAAAAGACCAATAAATCTAGCAAGTATTTCAAAATATTCACTTAAATAAAATTTAAACAACATCTAACTATATATTTATCCCTCTTAATTATTAATTAATATACTATCGTAGAATTATTTTTGATCTTTACATTAACTATTTTAATTTTATCAAACAGAACAATTACAATAACACGTAGATAAATTACTACGATATTTTTAAAACATAGAAAATAATTTAAGATTTTTGTATGTAAACGAGTAGTACTTAAAGCATTATGTAATGCGCTCAATTTCTTATTAATATTTATATTAGATAATAAATATTTTACTTAATTATTTAAAATAGTATGACAGAAGTCAATCAATCAAAATTAAAAAACTATATTTATTTATGGGTAATTAGTTACGCAATTTCGTGGATTATTGCAAGTTTTTACTTAGATCCAACAGTCCCTTATGATGCTATTGAAGCTGTTAATTGGGGAAGAAATAAAGACTGGGGGTCACCTAAAAACCCTTGGTTTGTAGGATGTCTTATGTGGCCCGCTATTTATCTAAGAATATCTTATAGCTTATATTGGTATTTTATCCATTTTTTTGGTATTGCATTGGGCTTGTTAGGCGTTTGGAAATTGGCATATTACTTAAGTAAGCGTTATGATTTAGCTTGGTTTGCAATGTTAATATTACATTTATCTGGTGTTATTAACTTCGATAGTATCCCATATAATGATAATTATATTTTAGTTACTTTATGGTCTTGGACTATATATTTTTTTCTACGAGCTATATATGAAAATCCGGCATGGTGGCTACTATTTTCTTTATGTTCCGGACTTGCAACAATGGGTAAGTATTCTACATTATCCCTCGTAGGTTCTGTGTTTTTATTAACATTATTTATTAAACAAGTGCGTCAAAGTTATCGCTACCCTATTTTTTATATAGCTATCCTATTATGGTTTTTAATTACATTACCTAATTTTTTTTGGTTAATATCTAGTAATTTTTCTGCTTTTAAGTGGCTGAACTCACAGATTAATCCCGGTTTTAGTTTTCATACCACCGTGGCTGCAGTAAGCGTTTTCTATCCTTTAATTATTGCAATTATTATTTTATATTACCATGGTGGAAGGCTAGGTTGGCCAAAACCACTTGCTAATCGCATGGCTAACTTTTTAATTTTATTTCCACTTTCTATAATTTATACGTGGTTTTCTTTCCATAAAGGAGCTCGTATTACTGAATGGCTGCAGCCATTTATGCCGGTATGCACACCATTACTTATTGGTTCTCTAACAGTCATTCCAAAAAAACCATTACAAAAATCATTAATAGGTTTAATAATTTGTAGTATTCTTATTTTATCAGGTTATTGTATTATACAAATCATGAATGTTCATGGTGCTGGACAAAAATTTATTGGTGTAAAAACTTTAATTGCTGAAGGTGAGCGGCGCTGGTATCATCGTTATAATACCCCACTAAAATATGTAGGTGGTGAAGATAATTTGCATCAATGGTTTATTATTTACGCTAAAGATCGACCAGATGTCATTCAACCTTGGGTGTTAGAAAATGATCTTCCACCTAATGTATATAATCGCTATATTACGCAAACAGACATCAAAATGTATGGAGCACTATTGCTAGGACATAAGTACAATGATTGCTTACATGAAAACTTTAAAAATGTACGTAAATATTGGCCACAGTTCATAATAGAAAAAGAAAATGTAACTTATCGTTCTGAACCTAATGCAAAACCAGAAACCATGTGTTTTGGATTTATTGCACCATCAAATTAACAATAAAAACTAAGTTGTGGTAGAAAACAACTTTATCGTTAAATATTTTTTATAATTTTCTTTAACTGTTGAAACACATGTTTTGGAGTGATAGATTCCATTCTGTTATCGGCAGACTTTATTCCGTTCTGCCCTTGTCCATACCCACCAATCAGGTCTGGATTTGTTGGACCAAAGAGCGTAAGGTTATTTTTATTTAATGCTGCTGTTAATTGACTAAGTCCAGTATCAACAGATACAATAACTTTAGCATGGATAATGTGCTGTGCTATTTCTTCGAGTGTTAATTTAGGTAACACCTCAACAAAATTAAAACCATCAGAAAGTCGTATAGCTCTTTGATATTCATACTGTTCTCCCCAAGGAAGCTTAATTTTTAAACTACTTGATGCTAATAATTTTATTAAAATACGCCAACACTCTTCTGGCCAGTGTTTATCATTACGTGTTGTTGAATGCAAGAAAAGTATATAAGTATTCTGATGGTTAGAAGAAGAATACAAAAAATTTTGAGCAATTCCATAGTCCACTTGGTGGTTTAAATAAGAATAATTCAAACTACTAGAAAACAATTGACGGATACGCTCAATCGCGTGCTGTTGCTTACAAATATGATAACAATGATCGTAAAAAAGTTGGGAAATAGGTTCACGAATAGTATGGTGATTGTAACCATGCTTAGGACCATTAGTTAGTCGAGTTACTAAAAAAGCACTTTTTAGCAAACCTTGTGCATCAATGATAGCGTCATACTGTTTTACCTTAAGTTGTTGACGAAATGCAGATCGTTCCGCTCGAATCGGTATAGTAAACCAATGCTTTCGCCATCGACGTATAGCTACAGGAATTACTTGATTAACTGCACTATGCCAAGTTGGAATTTGAGAAAACTTTTCCTCTACGACCCAATCAAACTGAATCCCAGGTAATGCTTTTTGAGCATCTGTTAATGCAGGCAAAGAGTGAATAACATCACCCATAGATGATGTTTTCACTAATAATACACGCATTAATTAATACCTATTTGTAAACGAGTTAATGCATCCATCACTAATTGAGGTTGAATATCGATTAAACTTTGATGATACCCATTTTCACTATGTCCTTTACGAATCTTATGATAACCACTGATTAAGCGAATCACCTCTGACTTATCTGATAAAGGTGGAGTAAAAGAAGGGCTGCTTTGCCCATATAATACAATAATTGGTTTATCTAATGCAGCAGCGATATGCATCAGCCCTGAGTCATTACTGACTCCAGCTTGACAATGAGATATTAAATTCATAGCTTGTTCTAATGATGTTTTCCCTGAAAGATTAATACAATACCTTCTTGAATTTTCTGTTAAACTTTGATAAATATTTTTACCTGCATCATAATCTTTTATCGAGCTAAATAATAAAATTGAATAGCCTTTTTCGTTAATTAGTTTTTCTGCAATAGCTGCATAGTGGTAATGTGGCCAACGTTTGGCTGGACCAAATTCAGAACCTGGAAAAAAACCGATAATAGGACGTAACGTATTAATATTAAAAAAATTTATAGTTTTAAGAACATCTCTTTTGTCAATCACTAATTTAGGCCAGAGAATAGGCGTTGCAATATCAGTTGCATAAGAGATTTTATGTTTATCATAAGCTAATGCAACATAACGCTGAACCATTAATGGAAATTTATTTTTATCTAAAGTACGAATATCATTGAGTAACCCGTAACGCATTTCACCAACCCACCCTGTTCTTTTTTGTATCTTAGTAAAAAAAGGTACTAAAGCAGATTTAAATGAATTAGGTAAAACTATAGCTTGATTATACTCTTTTTTACGTAAACTAATACCGATTTTTCGACGTTCAGATATGGAAAATTTTCCATGGACTAATGGCATTAATATCGCAGTATTCACCTCTGGCATTTTTGCCAATAAAGGATAACACCACTGTGGTGCTACTACATCAATTTGTACATCAGAATATTGCGTCTTTAATGTGCGATAAAGACTCTGTGACATCACCATATCACCTATCCAAGAAGGACCAATTACTAATATTTTCATAAATACTAGATTACATTTTTTTATTCAGGTATTCCATATATTCAGAAATACCTTCAGAAATTGTTTTAAAAGATGCTTGATATCCAACAGAGCGTAATTTTGTTATATCTGCTTGCGTAAAGGTTTGATAATGTTTTTTCAGTTTTTCTGGAAATGGTATATATTTAACTGATATATTCTTATCACTATGAAATTTCACAACTGCATTCGCTACGGATTGGAAAGATTCTGATCGACCTGTCCCGCAGTTAAAGATACCAGATACACTCTTTTTCCAAAACCATAAATTAACAGCAGAAACATCACTAATATAAATAAAATCACGATAAAAATTTTCGCTACCTTTAAAAAGCTGTGGTTTTTTTTCTTTATTAATTTGTGCGTTCATATTATACGCGACACTTGCCATTATACCTTTATGATTTTCACGAGGTCCGTATACATTAAAATAACGAAAACCACACACTTGTGTATTAGTTTTTGGTAAAATATTACGAACATATTGGTCAAATTGAAATTTAGAGTAACTATAAATATTTAATGGTTTCTCAAATTCACGTTCTTCAATAAAATTATTGTTACGAATACCATAGATGGATGCCGAAGAAGCATAAAGAAAAGGAATTTGATGTTCTAAACAAAAATGTAATAATTTTTTTGAATATTGATAATTATTATCCATTATATATTTACCATCCCAATTTATAGTAGATGAACAAGCACCTTGATGGAATAAAGCATCAATGTTACCAAAATTACTACCGGCTATAATTCTGACAATAAATTCTTCTTTATCAATATAATCTAGAATATCAAGATCAACAACATTGACATATTTAGTACCATCTTTCAGATTATCTACAACAAGAATATCTGTGCGGCCTATATCATTCAGTGTTTTGATGATATTACTACCAATAAAACCAGCTCCTCCAGTAACAATAATCATTGATTATACCTCAAAATAAATTTAGAGTAACACCAACATAAATTTATATTATAAATAATATTTTTAGAGTTGAATGATATATAATGAACAGTTATAATATTCTATTAATTAATTTTAAAAAGAATAATAAGCATAATCTTAAACATAAACTTAACTTATGTATATTATATTACTAAATAATATTAGTTTCTCACTATACAATAATTAAAGTCATTATATTACAATATATATTATTTAAAAATAATTTTATTACCAGATATATAAAAAATTAATAAAAAAAATTTTTTAGAGTTGCTGCAACTATCAAAATGATTTCATCGTAATAGAGATTGAAATATAGAGGTTATGACAGTTAATTAATGATGATTTTGTGAGAAGTATTATGTTATTCTTCATAATTTAATAAGAATAGAAAACATTCATAATTTCGATTTATATTGATTTTATATATTTTATTTGAGTACGCAAGATGACTATCATTTACTTAGAAAGATTAACTGATTTTGTATATAAAAGACAGTAATCTATATTTTTTTTGATTTTTAAGAATAATCTCAAATTGTTTAATTATACTCTTCTATAAAGATATAATAAATGATCATGTTTTGAATTGCATTAATCATTGATTAAATTATGTTAAAATATACAATACATAAATCATATTGATCTTAAATATACTTCAACCTAAAAGGTATTAATTATATCTTAATTACGATAAATATTTTATTGTTTGATAAAATATAATTTCTAGCTGATAATATATTCATATATTTATCAGATTAATTTAAATAAATGATAATAATTAATAAATTTATTATTTTATCTTCTGTAAGTACCTTATCATGTTATGTAATAATAAATATTAAAATATTATAAAAATATTGATCTGTATGAACAGGGTATTATCTAAATTGATAAACTCTTTATGTAATTAACATACACCGTCACTACAATAGTTTGAATTTTCATTCAAACATTCGTGTACTTATTTTTAAAATTTTATGCGTAATTTTCTCAAAATAAACGATACAAGGATATATACATACCAATATTTAAACTATCTATCTAATATTTCTGGTCTTATGTTTGTGTAGAAATATAGTAAATATAATTTTAAAAGTTCATTGCTAATATTTTTTAAAAGTAATTTTTAAAAAATATCAATCTTTGAATTTTTTTGGTTTTGAAAATTGCTTATCACCATATGTAGTGCTATATTACTTATGTTTTAGAGCTGAGTTTATCTCCTGGCTAACAATAATATTCAAAATATAACGGATATATATGTGTGTCAACCACAGGTTTCGTAATTTATTGAAAATAATAAAAATCAGAACTTCAGCTCTAAATATAGAAGTAAAAATTATCATTCAAATATAATTAAATAAAAACATTTATATTAATGAATTAACGTATTTACTATTGCTAACTAAAAAATTATGTCAAACTATATAAATCTATGATGATTTTATTAACCTACACAAGGTGTTATCTATATGTCATAATTTATTTATAGGAATCAACAGAAATAGCTTTACTCTATATAGTAGTTGCCTTAATTATTTTCGATGTATGATAGAATTTGTAAAATATATTTTAGTTGTTTTTGTGTTAACATTTCTTAACTTCTAACACTGCCTGATTCTGGTAACTAATAAATTATAACTTAAGAGGTTTTTCCATGAATCAAACGCTACTTTCTGAATTCGGTAGTCCAATTGAACGAGTTGAAAAGGCTATTGAAACTATACGCCAAGGTCAAGGTGTATTAGTTATTGATGATGAGGATCGCGAAAATGAAGGTGATCTTATTTTTGTAGCTGAAACAATGACAAGTAAACAAATGGCAATGACTATTCGTTATACTAGCGGTATTGTATGTTTATGCATTACTGAAGATCTTCGGAAGAAGCTTGCATTACCTATGATGGTTAAAAAAAATACCAGCCACAACCAAACTGCATTTACTGTAACAATTGAAGCAGCTAAAGGAGTTACAACGGGTGTATCTGCAGAAGATCGTATCACCACTATTCGTGCAGCGATTGCTGACAATGCTGTTCCTACCGATATGCATCACCCAGGACACGTATTTCCTCTATGTGGGCGAGAGGGTGGTGTCTTAACTCGTCGAGGACATACTGAAGCGAGTATTGACTTAGCTTTACTATCTGGTTTTAAACCAGCCGGAGTGTTGTGTGAATTAACTAATGATGATGGTACGATGGCACGTGCGCCAGAGGTTATTAATTTTGCAAAAACACATAATTTTACTGTTATAACTATTGCAGATTTAATTTATTTTCGTCAAAAAAATAAAAAAGAAAGCAAATGAAATTAATAAATATATATGTGATACTGAAATTTCTTTAAAATAGCATCTAATTATAGTTCATATTTTAAATTAATATACATTGAATTAAATTTCAAATACTTTGTCGTTTATTGTGATAGATAATAAATTTCTCTATATATTTTAAAAATTTATTATATCAATAATTTTTTCATAAATAACGTTAAGATAAAATATATGAGTAAATATTTAGTATTTATACAATAGAAAATTCATACTATATTAACACTGCATACTTAAGAATTGAATTACTTATCCCTGTCAATAAGGTTAAACGCTGGTATTCTTAAAATGACTAAATAATACTTATATCACTCGAAAACCTTAAGATCGTCACTTATATCAAATAAAATCTATCAAGATCTAAAGAATAATTTTTATGATTTATCACCTGTAAAGAAATATTTTTAAGTAATAGCTTAAAAGTTCTTTAGTGTATTATTGTAATACAATTATCATTATATTATTTTAAATTAACACCTTCACCTCTTGCAATTTATTTTTCATAAGATGAATATTAAGGATCAAATAAATAACTTAAATAATATTAATTCAATATAAGATTAATAATACTACAATGAAGATCTTATATTATAAAATACGATCATCAGTGAAACACTAGATTGATAATATGATAATAGACTTTTTCTTGCTAGATAAGAACAAAAAAAGAACATTGGTACATTCATTTTTTACCTACTCATTATTACCGACAATTTTTCTTGTCTTTCATTCTTGTCCAATACAGCACAATTAATCAGTTTATTAAATTTTTTAACATAATACGTTGATAAAGAAAAAGATAATACACAAGATTCTGTAATTTTTTTAATGTATTATCTTGCTATTAAAAAATAAACTTATTATTGATTGATTAATTAAAATAATTTGTCTTTAACAACATGTAATCAACTTATCTTTATATGAATAATAACACTTTCACTGAAAACATATTCAACATAATCATTCTATAATATTGCGGATTATATTATTATTAATAATATTATAATATATTATACAGAAAAAATTGTATGATGTTTGATATATGTTAAAGATTTTATGATAACCTATCAATCTAAATAATACTATTTTAGTAGAATTTCCAAATTTTTTATAATGCATTACACTTTAAAAAATGTTAATGGAGGTAAATATATTTTGTAAAATTTTACTGTTGGATTTATTCAATTTAACTGCAGATACTTTACTTCTCGCAGTAAAGTATTCTTTAAAAATCGAGACATGCACACACTAAAAAATTTACGCCTTTAGTTCGGGAGATTTTCCACGGAATGAGCGAACAACTAACAGACAAGATACTAGTCGAGAAAATTCAACATGGCGATCAGCAAGCATTTAACTTACTAGTGATGAAGTACCAACATAAAGTTACAAGTTTGCTGGCTCGTTATGTACCACAATCGGATATACCTGATGTTGCTCAAGAAACTTTCATCAAAACTTATCGTGCAATTTCAACATTTCGTGGTGAGAGTGCATTTTATACTTGGCTATACCGAATTACTGTTAACACCGCTAAAAATTATTTACTCTCTCAAGAGAGGCAGCCACCTTCCTCAAATCTGAAAACTAGTAATACTGAAAACTATGACACTGCAAATATTTTTAAAGAAAATTCGAACCCAGAGAACTTAATGTTATCTGAAGAATTAAAAAAAGTAGTTTTTAGAACCATAGAATCATTACCTGATGATTTAAAAAAAACGATAAAACTTAGGGAATTTGATGGTTTAAGTTATGAAGAGATAGCGGAAATTATGGATTGCCCAATAGGCACTGTACGTTCTCGAATTTTTAGAGCTAGAGAGGCTCTAGATCATAAAGTACAAATACTGATTCAGTAGGACTAATGGTTGTTTGTATTTCTCAAGTGTATTGAAAATACAAAATTAAGAAATTACAAATTACATCAGTGAGATGTATTATAATTATAATTTAATTAACTGAAGATGTTTAAACATATAAAAGAGCACTTTCTGCAATTATAAATGGTGGAATTCTAGGTGTAAAATTGATGCAATTTATTATATTTCATTTAATGTTAAAAAATTCTTGGAGAAGTATCATCTTATACGCGATACTCTACGCAATGAACTTTCTAATTTTATTAATTTTAATATTAGAAAAGCATTTTTGACGACAATAGATAATGAACTTATGATCATTTATCCTCGAGTAATTTCGGAATCACAACTTAAAGTGATAAAATAAAAACTTGCATTTTTTAACATAAAATACATCCATCATCCAGATAAAGAATAAAAATTATTGCTGTTGTATCTATGTGTTTAGCGGTAATGCTTGAAGTAAAATAGTAGAATAAAAGTAATGTCATTAAATCTAAAATTAACGAGAATATATTCCACATGACTATCTCTGACACTCCTTCGCCTTAAGTGTAAATTTTTCTAATAGACAGATTGTTACAATAATAAGTAGAGGAAAAAATTGAACAATACAACTAGTTTGTTAATGTGATTCTTTCATCAAGATGAAATAAAAAAAACGTTGAATGCTGTATCTGCAATACCAAGAAAAGAATAAATTTAGAGTGTCAAAAAAAACTGAAGTTATAAGTATCAATACAATGATTATTTTGCGCTTATCTAATTAAAAAGTTACATATATCTAATTAAACTTAAAATCTAAAATATAAAACTTTCCTTTTAAAGGAAAGCAATACTGCATATAATCTCTCATATCCTGTAATGTTAGGAAGGTTAATATTAATTTTGTCTCTGATATATTATAATTTACTCATCAAGCTGTTTCTTAAATAATGTAAATGAACTACAATTAATATAAATTCACGTACATTTAGATTGAATGATTTCAATCTAAATGTGACACTTTTAATTTTAATAATATACAGTCAATGTTTACGTATCATAAGCAGTATAATTTTAATATGATACACAAGTATTCATCTGTTTGCATATATATGTATATCAAAACGGTAATAAAGACCTTGGTAAATATGAAAGAACGACAGGAAATATTTTAATCACTACTTTAATATTTTCATTGTACATTAATGATCTTGATTTAGAAAATACTACAAATTTATTTAATATTAATAAAAGAATTAGTCCATCACTATCAGTGATAAGTTAACCTTAAACTTAAACAGTTTTATCATTTAGCGCAACTAATTTTAAACTCATAATTCTTATTGCAAAAAACGCTCATCTCATTTTAATAAACGTCAAAGTTTTGAACGTTAATTAGAATTTATTTAATATTTTTTGCATAATAAAAAGATAATAGATACATTTTTAAAAATAGTAAGCCAGATATTTAAATATTTTTTATTATTTTCTATATTAATAATATATTTTCTTAGTCATTAACGCATATTGAAAAATTAATTTATTTAGGGGCAGTTGAAAAATAAAAGTAATTTGAGTTTGAAAAATATCATAATATATATTAACCTACAATACACATCATCTCAAATATTTCACTGTAATGATTACTATTTGTGAGTATATTACTTTCATAGGAAATTAATTATTACATTTTAACCTGTAAAATCATTTTTTCTTTATCTATAACTTTTTCCTTTTACTTAAATTTTATTAAATCTAACATGAAAGATACATTGTGACATATCTTTCATGTTAGACTTTACCGCAACATCATAAAATTTCATAACATATGCATGTTATAAAACTTTTGCATACCAATTATGAAAAACTCGCATGCTCTGATCATCACGAATATGTACTGTATTGATTAATAATGAATAATATTAAAATTTATTCTAGTATTTTAGTAGTTTTATTTCTAAAATTTGCAATAGCAGTGTATCACAATCTTTCTGAATTTTTTAAGAAAATATATTATTATTATATTTAACTCAAATTTAAATATATAGCAGTAAAAATGTATTATCTTTTATATATAAGAATTAATTAAAAAAATTTCTTATTTTCGTTTTTGAGAAATAAGTATTACTTATTACCACTCAATATTCATTTACATGTTATATCTTTCTCTAAACATGATTTTATTTATTTAATTCCATCTCTCTAATTTTTACAAATATTGTATTTAACAACAATGAATTAATAATTACTTTATTTATTTTAATTAATAAATTAAAAACTATTAAAAATTTTAAATTATTAATGTGTAATAAATATTAATATAAATTATATCACAAAACGACTAGCAACAATTAGAAGTTTTTATATTAATGATTACAACTAACGCTGTAATAAAAAACTCAACTTCTCTTCTAGCAGAAAATTAACATTTCTTTTATATCTTCATGTATGTTTGTAAATTTATTAGGTCATACCTAACCACCGTTACTGATCCTTAATTCATTCACTGTAAGTTAATGGATGTATATTGTATAAATATAATATTTTAGTAAGTTGATCGTTTTTTTATTTTTATATAACAACTCAGATTAAATAGTCAATTTTTTTAGAGAACTAAATCCTTCAGCAGAGAGTGCTGGATGTAAATTTTGCATATTTTGTTTCATTGTTAGGCAATATGCAAAATTTTTTTTATTAGTAAGGATTATATCTTTCTGATTGTCAATTAAATTGATTACTTTTTTTGCTGTTTTCATACCTGAATCAACAAACTTTGTGTTATGAGGTAATACTGTTTTAAGCTCCTCTATTAATAGAGGGAAATGAGTACAACCTAAGATAATTGTATCAGGAGGTTCTAGCATTTTAAGCCAAGATTTTACTGCTTGAGCTATCTCCCTTAGCGATATTGTTTCACCATAAAGTTTTCTTTCTGCTAGTTGCACGAGGTCAGAAGAACCTAGTGAAAGAATTTTGCAATTCATAGAAAAACGTTTAATTAGTTCATTAGTATACTTACGATTCACTGTCGCTTTTGTTGCTAATAGTCCTACCACTCCATTTTTTGTTAATTTTATAGCAGACTGAATTACAGGAACAATACCAACAATAGGAAAATTAAAATGAGAACGCAAAATAGATAAACTACCTGCGCTTGCTGTATTGCAGGCAATCACCGCAATAGTTAATGAATGTCTTTTTTTTATTGCATCCACTATTTTATAAACTCTTTTAGTGATAAATTCTTCGCTTTTTTCACCATAAGGAAAAGCTTCATTATCAAATGTATAGATATACTGCGCATTTAAAGCAATTTTTTTACATTCACGATAAATCGACAAACCACCTACTCCAGAGTCTAAAATTAAAATAGTTGGGTGATTAGATAAGTTATTGTGAAAATTTATAGATTCTTGAAAAATAATACTTTCTTCCAGCGGAATAATGTCCATAGATAATCTCTTGAACATTTGTCAAAATGTTAGGAATTTTAACATAAATTATTAGAATGTATTCAGTATTTTTTTATAAAAAATAAGAAAATTAATAGTAAATGCACAAACTGCAACAAAAACTTCGATATTTTATCGTTTTTATATTAGATAACTTATTTTCAATTCAATCACTTACCTTTAACAAACCAATATATTTACTTTCAAATTAAAAATATTAAGCTTATTATATGGCGACATCTTAATGATTGAATAAAAATGTATAATACAGATTATTGTAAAATATTGGATTTTTTATCACTATAATCTGCATGTGTTTAACATGCCAAAAATTTTATTGTGTATATGTTGTGAATTCTTACTAAAATTTTATAACGCAAATATTTATCAGCTGCTGCAATGTAATTTACATCTAGTACAACTTTTTGTTAACATAATTCTTTTGATAACTCTATTATATATTTAATCTTTTCACATGAATAATTATAAAATAATATCGATATTATATTTATTATTTAAGAGACGCTGAAATAAGTAGATTGTTACAAATGTTATAAATAAACATCTCAGATGTCAACAAAATATTAATTACATCGTCTTGTATACTCCTAACAACATATTTATTCTCTTATAATAACCCCGAAATAATAAAGTTAATTATTTATTTTTATAAACCAAGATAAAATATCTTTTTAGAAAAACCTTTTTAAAAAAACAACGTTGATAATATCAATGCATTGCACAATAATTTAATCAAACTCTGTAAAAGTATAATTATTTCAATTAATAATTTTTACCTGTAATAATCGAATTAGTTTTATATAGTCTAGAATTAGTAACTTCTTTAACGTTTTTATTTTAATGTTTTATTAATACTGTAAGTTATGTAACTATCAAATATATAATCAAAATTTTACTGTAATTAATGCTTGTTTCATGAAATTAAGATCAAGATTACTGTAAACAATATTATTAGTGTTCAATCATAGAAAAATAAAAACTCATAGTTCATTTCTTGAAATCTGAAATCACATATAGCCAATTCAGTGCAGAAAATAGTTTTACTAGTCTTGATTTTAGTGCAGTTAAACTAAAATCAAGTATTGCTCTAATTACTTTTATCACTATTTCACATATGTTGATAAAGTAGGATATAAATGGTGCATGAAAATAGTTTCACATTACACCAACTTATTCTTCAAGAGAATAACGTATTACTGTGAAAGGTGATAGTGTAATCCGAACATTAATATTAACTTTTATGGAATTTATTAGTAATGACCCTAATGCTTTTAGATTATCACTATGTAAACATTCCAGGACATCTATAAAATTTTATTTCGCAGTAGTTCTGGAAATGTAACATTGCATTGCTGAACTAGTTCGATTATCTTAAATAAGAAAATTATATTCCATGCCATTTTATGAAATTTCAGATGACATGAGTAATTACTATTATTTTAGTGCTGGAAATAAAACTCTTCATGTTGATGAAGAAGATGCAGCATCTTAAAACACAACTTATATTACACTTTTGTGTGATTACCAAAAGTACATATTACTATTATCAACATGCATAAGAGCAATCAAAATAGCTTTAATTAATCTTATTAACTTACATTTTAAAACCTATCAAGTACTTTTATGTAAGATCATAATGTTATATCTTAGACTTCTAAACTGCAAGCTAATATTTTGATGCCATAATGTTACCTTTACGTTAGAGGTATTTTTCTAATTTAATATATAATAAACAATGTTACAGATATAACGATCATATAAAAGTATAAAATTTATTACATTGTGCTATTTTCATTTTCTAATTTACATAATTTTTAATGTTGTATATATGATAAAAGTATTGAAGATGATTTCACTATAATATGAATATGATGATTATAACTTGTATAAAATAAAAACATCAGTGTTTTTACGTCTAGAATTTTACTAGTATAATATTTTTTTACAAATTATACTTATATTTTCACCATAAAATTCTAAGAAAATACTTTAATGATACATGTTTTTAAAAACATATACAGAAAAAAAATGCTCATAATATTTTACATTTATTTTTTCTGATTAATTTTATCTTTTATGAAATGAGTGCATAATTAATTCAAATATGTTTTAATAAATAAGCACTAGTTCAAACTGTGACATTTAATAAAATAAATAAAACTATGACTTTGACAACAATTTTAAATAAAATTTTAATATTTTTTTATTTCAGTGTACTTTCTTTTTGTTATTTTCCATCTATCATAATAGAGTACTCACTACTATATAATAAAATAATAGTTATATTTTGTCTCTCTAATCAAATTTAATATCTATCAAATAAATATACTTGAATTTTTAGTAAAAAAATTCTTTAAATACATCTTAATATGTTTTTTCTATAATTTATAATTCTTAATACCTTATTTAGTAATAAAATTAGAGATGTTATATTTAAAGTTTTTTCGAATAATTATTTAATCATCAATCAAAGTTAAATAATTTTTATTTACATCTCTCAATAGTAAGAATATACATTTTATTTTTATAAAAATAATATAAATAAATTTTATATAATAAAACATTCATAAAAATCAAATAGTAAAATAACTATAGTAAATTCAGTTACTATAACATTTTATTTATAAATGATATTTTAATAAAATACAAAAAATATAAAATATTTATTTTTTATTTTTAAAATATATAATTTTATAATCATAAGATTTTTATTAAACAATAGATAAAATTAATATTGTATAATATTTAGTATTTTTAAAAATATTAAATATTAAAGATAACTAGTTATTAATAAAATTTGTTATTGCAGAAATTATTTACATATATTATTTACTTCATAAATAAATTTTTATCTAGAATAGATTATCCTACTGTATACATTATCTAATTAAAAGAATCAACACTAATCACAATTAAATTTATTTAATAAAAACTATCCAATTAAAACAAAATATTACTTTATTAAATATATATTATATATAGTTTTTCTAAATGCATGATAATATAAATATATCCTATTTAAAATACATATATTTTACCTACAGAACTGATACTTTCTATTCAAAAACAACAAGATAATCAATAAAAATATTAGTAGATTTTACATATTCGTATAACTAAAAAAAAGTTAAAACTAATCTATAAATTAACATACAATTAAATTTTACTATTCATACTTTTACTAAAAAAACCTACGAACAATAAAGTTATTATTCGATAAAATAAGACTACCTTAATAATCTTACAGAATAAGAGTTTACTATAATTTTAAAATACAATAAATATTCTCATTGAAAAATGAGCATATGGAAAGTGTTATTGCTAATATATAAAATATTTTTGTAATATAAGTTTAAAAAATAGTTAGAATGAATTTGTTTTTTGATATTGCTTAAACAATATACGAAAAGATTATTGTACTTATCAAGTATAATAATCTTTTCAAGTTTAATGAGCATTATACTCAAATAAACTTAATAATAAGTGAAAAAGTTTCATGTGTAAATTATGTTAAATATTAATAATATTTAGTGCACAAAAAAATACATTTTCATCTCATCTAAATAAGATGAACTTTTTTCTTATAGTTTATTTTTAAATATCAATTAATGGACCTCAGAATTTTAATTCTTTGATTTTTATAAAATTAAAACATAATTACAATTTTACAAAGTAAAAATAAACTCTTAAAATATTTTATCATTCTAAAAATCTTATAAAATTATTAAAAATAAATAAAATGAGTATTACTTTAAAGCAATAACAAAAATATTTTTAATAATACTTTTTATATATAAAATATATAAATATCACTCATGAAATTACAAATCATCAGTTTATACATAAAAGTATAATAGAATATTATTCTTTTTCTTAATATCCGATCTAATCAAAAAGATTTTAATATAATGAATAGTTGATCATTTCAATCTTTTATTTATATATTAACATTACTGTGTACTCATAGTAAACATTTATTTAAGCCAATCTTTTTTACTTATAAGAAAATTAGTGTATAGTTTAGCTTCTTCAGTGCCTGGTTTGGGATGATAATCATGCTCCCATCGAACTAATGGTGGCATTGATATCAAAATAGACTCTGTTCTTCCACCACTTTGCAACCCAAATAAAGTTCCTCTATCCCACACTAAATTAAATTCAACATATCGACCGCGTCGATAAAGCTGAAATTGACGCTTTTTTTTACTCCATGTACACTTTCTACGTTTTAAAACGATCGGGACGTAAGCTTCTAAAAAACCATTCCCAACAGATTGTGTAAAATTAAAACAATACTCAAAGTTAGGCTGATTTAAATAATCATAAAATAACCCACCCACACCACGTGGTTCATTGCGGTGTTTTAAAAAAAAATATTCATCACACCAATTTTTATATTTAGTATAAATATCTGAACCATAAGGTGCACATAAATCACGGGCGACAGTATGCCAATGAATAACATCTTCTTCAAAACCATAATAAGGAGTCAAATCAAAACCTCCGCCAAACCACCAAATAGAGTTTTGATCTTTTTTCTTAGCAACAAAAAACCGTACATTAGCATGAGTAGTGGGTATATAAGGGTTAAGAGGGTGAATAACTAATGAAACACCCATTGCTTGATAACAACAATCTTTTAATTCAGGGCAATTATCTATTGCTGAACTAGGTAGTTGAGTGCCTTGGATATGCGAAAAATTTACGCCTGCTTGTTCAAAAATTGCACCCTGACTTAATATATAGCTACGACCCCCACCACCTGTAGAATGCTCCCATCTTTTCTCAAGAAATTTTTTTTTACCATCTAGGTGAGTAATTTTTTGACAAATAGTCTCTTGTAATTTCAATAAAAATGTTTTTACACGATATATATCTAAATGATTCATTGTTTTCTAAAAGAGAAATTAGTAAAAAAAGAACTAAAGTATACTTTTTTCTCTAAAAAAATCATATTAAATATTAATTATATTTAAAATATAACGATATTGAAATAATTTCAACTAAAGTCGTTATTAGTATACTATATATTTCATTTGAAAAGTATGTTTTTAAAACACTGCTTGTACTCTAAAAGAGTAGTAATTTGAATGAGTTTAAAAGAAATTTTTAATTTATATTTAACATTAACTTCAGTTTTGCATAAATATTTTCTTATTAATACAAGAGTAATGATATTCAAAAATAGTTATTCATATATCTAAAACACCAAAAGGTATAATATCTTTTTATATTCTAATTATCAATTAATTAAGTATTGCTCCTTGCTTAATCAAGAAAATATTTAAATATCTACATATTTACAATAATGTTCATTATTGGTTATTATTATAGTGAATTTACATACTCACGTAAACTTATTATAATAATTATTAGTAATTAATAGAATTACCTATGAGGTAACATTTTTAATAACATTTTTCAGATAACATGCATTTTAATTAAAATAAATATTACTATATTTTGTAAGAATATAGTTATTTATTAAGATCGGTTTATCATGTTACAATAACATTATTCAAATATTGTGAATCTATTTAAAACTTTTGTATATAATGATTTTTATAAAAACTAGTGCAATCATAAAAAAACATACACTTGAAATAAAAAATTTCTAAAATAGAATAAAAAAATCTACTAAAAATGTAAAGTATATAAAATATATTATACATACAACAATCAGGAAATATATAAATAAAAAACTCCTAGATATTAAATCTTTAGTATGCATCTAAACGAAGAGTCATTATACAAACAAAAAATTTAATAAGTTTTATGTGTTATATACTGATTTAAATCATTCAGATAATTTCACGTAATTCAATGTGCATATTTTATGTTTATACCAAGAATTAAGTTATTGAATATAAAAATATAAGATACATTGTCATATCTTACGTGAGCATCTTAACTGACTATTTCTTCTGTTCTGTGTATAAAAATCTAAATCATATCTTAAAAAATTAATATAGTATGATGTTAAGAAATTAGTCCATAGACTAGACTGTTATTACTAAACTTCTTTGACTTACAAGAGTCAAGTATTGAATATTTCTTAATGTCTAATATAATTTTATGTTATAAATTTAAATGCTTCTATTAAAATAGATAAGAAAATAGGTTGAGAATTTATTTTTTGTAATTTCTTCCGTTACACGTCAGTATTTTTACTGTTTCTTTAAAATTTTTTATCTTACTATCCTGATAGTAAAATGCCATTAATTAGTTATTACAATTTAATAAATAATTTATTGCAAGAGATATATCTACCAGTTTAACTTGTATCAACTCATTAATAAACTTGATACATGAATTATAATAATTTTAAATATTACCTAAGTGATATTTCTGAAAATATCACTCAAGATTCACTGACACTCTTTAATACAATGCGAGTAGTTTGTATGTAATTACTAATACAACATATACATTTTGTAAATACTTAAAAAACTACGCAATATTCTAAGTGTAATCTTCATTTTTTTAAAAACTAGATGTGATCATATTAATAGTACTAAATCATGCAATAAATTAAATTGTTATTATTACAAAATTAAGATTTTATAGAGGCATAATTATATTCTAATCATGTTAATGTATTGGAAAATGACTCTAAACTAAAATTTAATCTAATTTAATTATACATTTATTAATCAATAAGTATGAATTGAGACTATTAGTTATTTTAAAGAAATTTTTAAACACATATCTAATAAGATTATAATAATATTAAAAATACTTTATTTTTATATAATACTGGATCATTTTTAATAATCATCTTCTAAAAAATAAATATGTCTATAGTATGTATACTAATGAGTCTAGTGACAATAAATAAATACATTTTCTATATTAAGGTGTTCATGAAGAATTAGCATGAAACAAATGCATATTATAATATAATTATTTATTTTTCTCTACTTATGAAATTGAATTTAGTGTTTCCTTCAGAATACTGAGTCTTCTAGAGTATAATGTAATATTCACTTAAATCAATTAACTGAAGAAATAATTAGATCACCTGATAGCGGTTTAGTTCTAAAAATACAAGTATTACCTTTTACAATTCCTCACGATAATACATATAGAAATTATAATACATTTTCAGACACTATGATTAACATACATTACTATTTAAAACATTATAAAAAATAAAAAGAAAACTATCTTAAATGATAATTTAGTTAAATAAGAGTTAGTTTAATATTAATAATAATATTCTTAAAACATGATGTCTTTATCAGGAATCTGACGATAAACATTTTTCAAACCTAATCATATCATTTATTATGAATTTAATCTTTAAAATTTCATTATACAATTTAGAAAATTAATATCAATTTTATTGTTCACTTGTAATATTCATTAATCACATAATTACTAATATTAAATAATGATTTCAGCAATCTATTTTTAGAAATAGTGTTGAAAATAGATAAGTAAAATATAATAAATAATTGAGAGTTAATATTTATCATATGACATAAAATACATTACATTTTTAACTAATTTATTTTTTATAAAACCTATTTTATCTAAAAAACATATAATATAATTATATTAAAAATTTTAAATATTCTGCAAGACTAATTAATTCTAATATCAAATAAACTAGTATACTTTACACTATGATTTTCTATATATGAAAATATACCTATAATTTTAATTAACAATTATTCTTGATTATTATTAACATATTTTATATAATTATTTTAGATATAATTTAAATTATTAAGAATAAAGACTGACCATATTTCATTAACTATTTATTATTTTAATTAATATTAACATTAAAATGAAAATGGTTTATTTTTTTAAATTAAAATGTCATTAAATTTCAAATGAAAAAAATTCTAGATATCATTCTAAAGATTTTTTAAAATATTTAATATTTTTAAAAAAATTTTTTTTCGTAGAAACAATAAACAAAAAGTAAAAATAAATAATTTTTTCATTTAAGTCTAATAATAATTTTTTATTATAAAAAAGTCAAAAATATAACTGACTTATTTAAAAAAAATCAATATAAAATTTTTATCTAGAAGATATGTAGAATTTATTATGTTTATTAAAGAGACAAATGTTATATATGCCTAATTTATTAGTGTATTGAGTATCTGATTATAAATAAATATTAAATATTATAAAGATCTATCTAAAGTAGATATACAGAAAAAATTTCTTGATAATTTTTAAATGATCAGTATTAAAGAAAGAAATACATTCTAGTCTCCATAGCTTTAAGTGACTTTAGATTAACATCTAAATTATACATATAAATCATTTTATATTATTTTTTTAATATTTTAAAAAAATGAAAATATTTTATTTTTAATTACTGTAATTTAGAAAAACTGAGTAAAAATTCACTTAAAATCAATAAAAGACTATCTTATGATTAAATTTTCATGATTTATCAATATAAATTATTTATTACTATTAAAAAGATTATACTGAAAAAAATTAAGAAAAAAGTCAACTACAATGAATATATTTAATACTTATTATCAATAAAATTATTTTTAATTGACAATTTATACTAATCAATCAATCAATCAATCAATCAATCAATCAATCAATCAATTATATTATTATATATTTTTAAAATATCTGTGTTCTAAAATAATTTAAATCAAAATAATAATGAAGGTTAACTAGTTTTTAACTATTAAGAATTCTAATTATCTAATTAGTATAATTTTTATATTTTATAAGAATGATATTCTATATCTATTTTTATTAATACCTTTATACTTACACTTCATATTTTTCTAATACGAATTTAATATAAATGTTTATTAATCAAGATTTATAGAGTTATCTTTTATTTTTAATATTGTTATTTAAATATTATGTTTTATCATCTAATTTTACATCTCATCTAAATAAAAATCACATCATTGTGATAGATATATTAATTAGTGAAAAAACTCAGATCATAATATCCTGTAAAAAATATAACTCACTTAAATACTGTAGTAATAAAATTGTTTGTAATCCTAATATCAAAGATCAGTAAATAATTACTTAAATTTTTAATTATATCACGTAAAAGTCTTAATAATATAAATTATAAGTTTATACTAATAAAATATTAATTTTTATATATAATAAGTTTTAGTGAGATATAGCCAGTAATATTACAATATTTTTAAAACTAAAAGAAATAATTATTTAACACATTAGAAGAAACTGTTTCAGTAATTTTTTGTGATTTGAATAATATCTAATATTATATGCACTACTAAAAGTACTCTTTTCATTTCTTATTATTAATAAACATTATTATTCATATTATAATGATTTTTTAGAAATTTCATCTGATCGTTGAATCTTAGTAGTTATAATTAATAAATTAATACTAAAATAGTACATTTTATGTACTTATATATTGTTTTAAAACAAAAAAGTCATTAAAATTTTATTCTATAAATAAATAATAGAACTAATAAATTAATTAAGAAATTATAATTATAAAAATAATTTACATCAAATATATAAATATTGAATTTTTTATTTAATCAATAATATACTTATTAATATAAAAAACCTTTCTGTGCATTTTCAAAACATTAGAATCAACAATATTCTATATATAAATAACTAAAATGAAATTCTATATAATATACAATAGATTTATTTTATCTGTTAATAATGATTTATCAAACTTACTGCAGAAAAATAATCCATTGATTCAGTTCAGTAGAATATTTTCTACATTATTATTGGTGTTAATAAACTGCATGAAGGAATGTTATTATTAGAAGCAATAATTTTAGTAAAATGCTGAGAAAATTTTTATGATTATTTTTTCAGACAGATGTAACGCACATTTTGTAAATACTCAGTCTTAAAAAGAGATAATAAGGTGCTTCTACACAATATTAAAATTAAATTTATATTTAGACTAAATTTGACAGTATGAACTATACTAATAAATTAATAATATTTTTACCATATCTTGATTAATGATGTATAAACATATAAAAACATAAAATTAGAAGAAAATATTAAAACTAAATCAATTCAGTACACGAATATTATCGTGAATAAAATTATTTCAGTAATACGATCATTATTTTGTTAAACATAAAAAATCATAACAAAAGATTTTTTTAATTAATTTTAAAAACATATTAACCTCAGTAATTATTATAAAATAATATATATATTTAAAATGTAATATATCATTTTTGGTATATTAAAAGTGTAATTAATAATTTAGTTTATACACTTCTTAAATTTTCTAATCTTATCGTTAGATTTGAAGGGTTAAAGTAGAATACCTTTTATAAGATGGAAAATTTAGAAAATTCTGTTACGTCTTACATAAGCGTTTAACTGATTTTAACATATAGCATTTTACAAAATTACTAAAATTAAAAATAAAGTATTGTTTATCAAAAAAAGATATCTATCAGCTCTGATTTAAGGTTAAATACATAATTTATTATACTAGTATTAATAACACTGAATCAATTTTCTCAGACACTGTCTGATACGTGTTATACTAATTATTAATACATACTGTGCTATTTTCAAACCTCAATATTTAATTCATATCATTGCAAAATTTTTTACCCTAGTATTATATCTCAATAATAGAAGTTCGTGTTGTTTTACCGATGCTCGTTACTCAAGTTGAAATATTATAAGTACTGATTACTCTTGATCCATCAGGATTTATTCTAGTCAGTGTGGATTGGTTAAATCTAACAGAAAATATCATCCAAGATGATTATCCTAAGAAGCCTTATTATTTTTTAAGATTTGTTAAATCATGTAAAATCTATTAACATTAATATGTTACATTTTAAAGTGTCAAATTCAAAACTAAGATTATTTTCGGTTCAGTACAATCAGTCCATTCTAAAAAATAGAAAATTATTTAAAATAATATAGGTTTTATACACAGCTGATATATAGATCTTATAAAAATAATGATATTAATAATTAATAAGGTAAAACTGTATAATGTGAAAGATAGAAACAAATATATTAGTATATTCAAAACCAGTACATTAGATTATGGTAATAAAAAAATAAAGCTTTTTTATAAAATTTCTCTAAACTTAAAATTACTAAAATTAATAAACCTCTGAAGGTAGGTTTAATAACTCTCAGTCATTCTTATTTTAACAATATTGATCAATAATAAAATATAATCTCACAAATCTTAGATTTTATATAAATAATATTTACTGTTCTGATGTCTTGAATATACTTCAGATAATATTATTATATAATTCTTTTATTACATTATAAATTAATGCTTAAACTTAAAAAGTTTCGTCATGTCACGGATAATGTTTGAACAAAAATACTATTCTAACAATAATAATAAGTAATGCATGTAACATACTGACACATATATTTTATCGTACTAGTAATCTCCAGAAAATTCTTTTATATCTACACAAGAAATTAAGTAATATTGCAAGAAAAAATATCTTACTTGAAGTAAAGTATTCATTCACTAGAAATGAATGTAATATAAATTCCTATTAATTTATTATAAAGTAAATATTTAAAAATAAAATATTAAAATATTACATTAAACTTTAAAAAAGTTAATACATATCAGTAGTAACTCAATCAGCTCTGTTAGTACTTAAACTTTATCTCTCAAGTTTAAGAAAAAATGTAACCCATTCATTATTTCAATTTAAAAACTGATTTAAATAAGTTATTAATAAAATTGTTAGAAAAATCAATACAACTAACTATGAATCATTTTATTATTGTAACTAATATTAACAATACAGCATTTGCTATTTTCAAAACATCTATAATGCTAGCACACCAATGAGCTTGGTTATATATTGTAGTTTGTCATTTTGTTAAAGTCATTTGTTGAACAGTCTTAGCGGATAGTGCTACGAACGATTAAATCATCAAAAATATAAAAGAACTTTCAAAAAAATCATAATCTTATTAAAGAGTTACATTGATTTTATCTTCTTTAAAAAATATAAGATAATGACTTTAGTTCATTTTTAGGAGTTTCACACTTAGAAAAATTTATAGAAATAGCATAAAGAATTGTATATATGAGATTACTCATTACTAAATAATGAGTTAAATACAAACCTCGTTTCTATGATTACATGTCTTTCTATTAAATGTTACTTTATTAAAAAACTTATCACAATTATAACTATACAATAATACTTTTGAGAATAAAACAAATTTTTAACTACTATTTTACGTTGTAAATAAAAAACTGAACTAATATTTTAATAGAAAATCAATTTTTTTAAATAATTTTCATGTAAACGAACAATGTTATCATACTAATTATATCATGCAATAAGCTGATATTTTAAATTATTGTAAAAAGTTAATAAGTTTGTTAATCTTTTGATTTTTATTAATAATCATAACATTGATGTTTTTAAAAGTTAAAAAATTTCTTAATTCTCTTTAATGAACTAGGTGGCTACGTTGATAGTATTCCATCAGTGTGTTATTAATTCACACCAGATAGAGAATATAATACACTCTTAGAATATTAAATACATTTACCAGATATTCTATTAAATTTCTAGCTTGAATCAAATATTAGAATTAATAAATTAATCCACTATTCTGAATTACTTAACGTATTGATATTTATAAAGCTCTTTGTATAATAAAAATCTTAAAATAAAAAAGTTTGTATTAACAATTATTTTTTCTTATATTATTTCTTTAAATAAAGTATCGAAATTATTTTAAGTGAAAACTAGATTCTATTTAAAATATTTCAAAGATAATTGTCTTTATAAATTCTATAAAAGTAGAAAATTTTTGTAGTAATATTAATTAACAATATTAAAAAAAATTTTTAGTAAATTTTCAAAATATACAACTCTAAAAATATTCAGTGTGTATAAAATCTTTTCTATACTATTTTCTTTATATCATTAAAATCTAACAGAAATATACGAACTTAAAAACTACTTATCAAGAAAATATATATATATTTCTATTAAACTTTTTTTGTAGAATAAAAAAAATAAAAAAGAATTAAATCTTGTGAAATCAGTGTTACAAGATAGTGAAGATATTTATTTAAAGGTAGTCTGAACAATATCATTTCATTATTTTAATAGAAAGTATAAAGAATACATGTAAAGTGTTTTAAAAATTTTATTTTTTAAGTACGATTTTAAATTGAATTCATATACAACAGTAGATACTAAAAATTAAACATGTATAATTGTAATAAAACTTATAATATTAAAAATAGAAAATGTGTTTTTATATTTTACAGTGTAGATAATAACCACTAAGATTCGTATAATGTGTATGATTAAATATAAATTATACGCATACAATACTGTTAAAATTTTTATTTTACATACTAAATCAGTTATAATCTTGCAATGAATAGACTTTAGTCTATTCATGTAGAATATTTGCTATTTTTATTTAAATAAATAATAGTTACTGAACTAAAATAACATTTAATGTACTGTATAGTAAGGTCAAACCTTCGTACGAAACTTAATCTATGCTGACATTCGTTACACTAGAATAAGAATAGAGTTTTAATATAACTCATACTTAATATGTTATTTTAAAGGTAAACAAGTATAGTACATGTAGACTTTGTGGTAAAAAGTAAGTAGAAGTTACTAGTATAAATTTATTCTATGATGTTATTTTAGTTATTTGTAATACTGAAAATATTTCTATAAAACATCATAAATTTCTAGTGGTAACTTAAATATTGTTTATAAAAATAATATTATGACATTATGTTTGAGAGAATTTCAACTCCTTTAAATAATTTATTCTAAATTAACAATATTCATCACCACGAACTCAGGTGAGATAGATTTCAGATATGCGTTTACACTTTCTATTTAAATATGTCAGAAAAAATTTTAGGCGTTTTATTTTTATTTAAAATTTTACATAAGTTATTTTATCATTGTCCTTATTAAACAACATTTTATTAATACTTATTGATTCCACACAGCATATGCTTTCACTTCACTCAAATGAAATCACCTAGCTAAAATATAGTATTGCATTTTAGTACTAGCGTTTCTTTTATTTAAAAAAATTATTTTTACAATATTCTGTTCTTAATATATCCACAATAGTATCGTTTGGAGTTATTTAACATAATCAAAAATCGTTTTTATTTATCTTATCAGGATTAAAAGCTCGTTCTCATAAGTCAAATCCTTCCAGTTTTAAAATATCAGTTTTAAAGTAACACGTTATTAGCGGTTTCTATTTTAAAAATTTTAAAGATTCATAACAAATAACAGAACGAATGTTTAGTTAATTTATAAATTCTTAAGATTTTAACAGAAACATTAATCTTCTTAAAATATTAATCTAAAAAATTATGAATCTATATTAAGTAGATTAATATCAAACATATCTTACTCTGCCGTTGATAATCTATTTATACATTTGAAATGTTCTTATAACTAAAAAAGGCATTACTACATGCGAATTACAATAAAACACATACTAATACTTAATGTAGTAAAGTATTAGTATGTGTTTTATTTTTTAACATCATCTCCATAGGCCATGATAGTTTTCTAATATTTTTATTACTATGAATCATGAATTACATCTTAAGGAAAATACTGTTATTTCTAAACACAATACTGTATTTTTTAATAAAAAAATAAAAATAACGTGTTTGTCATCATATTGATTTTCATATTAGTACAAAGTAATTTTTTAGTTAAGAAAAGAACAAATATTTAATAGTAATTAAAATAGTTATTTATCATTAGAATCTTTTGTTTTTGTAATGCACATTCTAAATTTCTAACAAAATACAGGGAAATTCCATCACAAAAAACGCATATCAATTGTATAACTTTCTATGTAATATTTAACAATGATCACAATGGATAAATATAAGAAAATATCTTTATAACAAGAACAAAAGTGATATAATTTTAGTATAACGTCTACTAAAACATATAAGTCACACTCCTTTTCCATCACCGAGTGCTGTACTTAAAAAGTAAGCTAAGCTTAAACTTAAAATAATTTTAAATACCACATAACACCATAAAAAAATTAACTATACGATACTAAACAAAGGTTATTATAAATGAAATTATAGTATAATTTCATAAAATATAAAATATATTAAAATATTTACTTTTCTAAAAATGAAACTTTGAATTCAATTTAACTAATAAATAATCAATTGCACTATAGTATTATTTTGCAGTTAACAAAAGTCATATCGATTTATACAATCATGTTAAAACAGATAGCACTCATGAATTATTCAATTGCACAGTTATCCGTATATTTCATATCAATAAAAATTATTTTACACCTGAATTGAATTTTTTTTACTTTTAAAGTAGTTTTTATATAAAAACGTAAATTTTCATTAATAGATTTAAAAATAACATCACAAATAACTGGGTAATGAATAGCTACACATAATGATCCTTTATTAATTTATATAATTAAAGACATGTTCTAACTTTCTTCATAAAATAGCAATATAATCAACGTAGTTTTAATCAATTAAATTACCATAAAGCAATATGACAATACTTAAAAATAAATTACAGTACTGAAGATTAATTTTTTATTGCATAAGTTTAAACATATCCATGTCAGTTTTCTTAAAAACTTAATAAAAATTTATATCCATAATATTTTAAATAAAAAATCGCATCATACTTAAAAAATAGATCAGATTATATTTTAATATACAGTCCCAATCTTTTATCGTACTCTGAGAAATTAAATAATTAAATTAATTACCATTAGATTACATCTAATATATATATATTAAAATTCATTACAATACTTGAATCAAATAAAAATCTAATAGATAATTCAGTAAATGGATATAAATAATATATTAGCTTAAAACTAAATTTTCCACTTTTACCAGTCTGGAGTAAAAATGAATAATTATATAACTTTTCCATTACAATTTACTGATGCTGCAGCAGTTAAAGTAAAAAAATTGGTTTCAGACGAAAATAATCAAAATTTGTGTTTACGCGTTTATATTATTGGTGGTGGGTGTAGCGGTTTCCAATACGGCTTTACTTTTGATGATCAAATAAAAGATAATGATATGAAAATTGAAAAAAATGGAGTTTCTTTAATTGTTGACGCAATGAGTTTACAATATTTAATTGGTGGAACTGTTGATTATACAGAAGGATTAAAAGGTTCACGTTTTATTGTAATTAATCCACATGCAAAATCTACTTGCGGGTGCGGGTTTTCTTTTAGCGTTTAATTATTGATATAATAAGCATTAAAACTATTTTAGTTTATTTTTTTAATTAAAAATTACTTATATAATTATTAAATAGCTATTAAAATAAATAATTTTAGATAATACAATTAATATCATTTTAAATAAATGATCACTATAGATAATCAGCTTACTAAGTATATTAAGTATACTTAATGATGTTTATCCAAGATAACAATTACATTACAGTATTTGTCTAAAAAATTTTTTATGGTTTGCGTAATATCACTATACTGTAGCGGTATCAAAAATATTGATCTAGTATCAATACACAATTTTAAATTGATTAAATCACAACTTATTGTAATTAGTGATTTTATTATTAAATAATAAATGAATATAATAACCACGAATTAAATTTACAAAATTGTAATATTTTAGAAGACTAGCTATACTTTTCATGTTTTAATAATAAAATAACCAACTCAATATTATCGAATAAAGAAGTAAAGCATAAATGATCTACAAACACTAATTAGCTCATTTAAGATAATTCAAGATCTTATTAATGCTAACTAAAATTATATAAGATTATAAACACTACCATCTTTTCAAGATTAAACTTGTTCTTAGAAAGATATATGTATTTTAATTATGAAACTGTATCTAGAATTATACAAAATAAACGTTAACAGTAACAACACTGTTAACTTCAACATAAAATTACAACTTTTTAGTGATTTTAGATAAAAATATTATTTACAGAATACTGTATTATAACATAACATAAGCATTTAATGAAAATGATAAGTGAAATATTGACAAAGATTTATTATAAATAATGTATTTTTATTATTTCGTTTTTACATTGCATTGTGTAAAAATAATAAAAGGCATCAATGATTTTTTATCTTTAATGCCTTTATTTTTGTATCACGATCTTAGTAAAGTTTAGTTAAAATAGCGATTATCATGAGTGATGATTGGTAAGCAGCGACTGGTAAGAATTTGTTAAAAGTAATATGTGATTCTTTATCAGCTACATCAGAAATCGCACGTACTACTACAAAAGGGATTTGAAATTGATAGCAAACTTGACCAATAGCTGCTGCTTCCATCTCAACTGCGATTGCTAATGGAAACATTTTTTGTATACGTTCTGAATGTTTAGAGCAATTAATAAAAGCATCACCACTACAAATAAGCCCACACACAGCATTCATATCGAGTTCTTGAATGCATTTTTTAGCTAAGTCAACTAATTTTTGATCTGAAATAAATGCTGGAGGACACTCTGCCATTTGGCCAGGTTCATAGTTAAAAGCAGTAAGATCAGCATCGTGATAACGAACTTCAGTAGAAATGACAATATCTCCTATATTAAGACTCGGATCTAATCCACCTGCACACCCTGTATTAATAATAATATCAGGATGACAATACTCAAGCAATAATGTAGTTCCAAGAGCTGCAGCCACTTTACCAATTCCTGATTTTAACAAAACAACATCAACATCATGAATTTTTCCAGTATAAATTTCGCATCCAAAACGACTTATTATTTTAGGTTGTTTAATTTTTTCGCGAAGAATTTTAACTTCCTGCTCCATTGCGCCTATAATACCTACCTTCATTATATTACACTCTCTATTGATTAATAAGAAATTTAAGATTGAGATTGCTAAGTGTAGCACTGAACACACAAGAAAATATATTTTTCCTGTGTGTTATGCTAATAAATATATGTATAAAAATACAATTACATATAAAAAAATAAATAATCTTAACAAAGATTATCTCTGTTCAGTAGAGATTTTATTGAAAATTTATAGAGATACAACGTTCAGCATAAGAAAATAAAGTTGTTAGGAACGCATATGAATAACATTAATTTTTTTACTAAATTAAATTTAAATAAATGATATAAAATATATAACACACTAGGTCTCAATAAATATGATATTAAAAGCTTTTTTTTAAAAATTACCAAGAACAAATAATCAATTTCTGCCTCTATTTGTCATTTACAAAATCAACACCAGTGTTTTTCTAGAACAAAATTCAACTGTATACAAACAGTGAACATAATCATTAAAAGTGAAATAAGTTACTCGTTATATTAGTAAAGAAATAATTAAATACCTAAATAATAAAATTTAATAGAATATGTAGTGTCACAGATCATTTTATCCGTATTGAAAATCTCGTGCAGTATCTGATATAATGCATAATATATATAATCCTCCCTTGAGATACTTTAGTAAACTATCCGTTTAAAACGAGTTTAATAAATTATTAGTAACGAATATATTTATTTACAACAACCCTCTTAATATTGTTATAGCATTATTGTTCTTTCGATTAATAGAGCATATGTAACTGCATTATTATAAAATTTTTTTATCTCAACTTATGTATGACATAAATTATACCTAATAAATATTACATTACATGCATATAAGTCATTAAAAAAAATAGAAAGAATATACTACACAAAATCTATCCTTGGGTTTTACTATCGAGATAGGATCATTTGGAACTATATTAGTCGCATGCCAGATAGATAGACTTATAATGAATTGCGTAACTACACAGTTAGTAATTACATTTTCGTATCTGATTGCTATAACTCAATAGAACTGTCATAAAATATATAGTCATTTTTCTCGATACAAATTTTAAAAAATGAATTAATTTTTTGTTTAATATAATTCAACTTTATTTAAAGTGTTTCTTTTTTAAAGAAAAGTTATTATATGTTTAACTACTAATTTACAGTAAGTTAATCTTCATTGTTTTATATTTTTAATTGACGTCATTATTATCAGTCACGATATATCGGTATTATATTGGTATTATATTTTTAAAAATTTTAATTCTTTACAGCATATGATAATAACAAAAAACTAACTTATAAAAAATGAAATTAATTATTTCATTGAGTTTTTCACATTCATTGAAACACATTGAAATTTAACACATAAAATATTTAGTAAAAATTTTTCTAACTATAACTAACCGTATGAAAAATGTTAAAATAGCTTTATTTTATTATACGATTCATACGCTTCAATTTTTAATTTTCTTATCTTAACTAATTCAAAATCACATCTAAAGGTAAAAACATTAACTTATAAATAAGCTAAATAATATGAAAGTATGACGTTGTAATCTTACTATATTATCCTATAACTTTTTATATAATCAATCATTTACGAATATTATACAAATAATATAAACACTTTTATTTTACAGTGATCAAAAAGAGATTACGCAATGACTAAGTATAATTTACCACTTTTAGTAAAGATTAAATACTGTAAACATTGACGTGTATTTAATATACTCATAAGCAATAAAAAATTTCAGAATATAAGTGCATATATAGATTGCATTTTATTTAAGAAAATTTAAGTATTAAATTAGTTGCAATTCTATACAAAAAGAAAATTATTTAGACTTTTATTTTATTTTCAATTTTAGTAAATTAAAAAAAATATAGAAAATAATTTTTCATACTTAATTTGATTAATATTAATGCAAAAATATGTATTAAAGATATCTGCTAATATTAAAATATATATGGTATCTATTTTTAATATAAAAATCTTGATTACCTTAAAACAGTGAATTTAGTGAAATATACTTTTAAATGTAAAACTGGATTAAATCTAAATAATATAATTTTCAAAAATGAACATTGATTATTAAAAATTTATATACAGTCATTAGTGAAAAAAAATCTTCATAACGTTTTATGAATTATTGTCATCAAATCAAAACTACTACTATAATAATAAAAGATATAATGAAACGCATTTCTGAACATAATCTATATTTATTATATCGTGATCATATTCATATTAGTCTACTAATTCACAGAGCTGTTGAGTTTTTATTAATGTTTTGATATCAATAAATACAACTATAGATCTAAATTCGTGTCTATAATTTTATTATCTATACATAAAAGCTAATAGGTAAAACTAACACATAATTGCTGTCAATAGTCCATACTTATTAAACTAAATGCGTTTTTCTGAAAATTATGTAAACAAATTAAGGTTATATAACGCACAATCAAAACAAAAAATTATTTATACCTCATAATGTTACTATATTAAATGCATAAAACAGGAAACTATTTCTTTATTACTATTAAATAACGTTGAGATCATTAAACCTCTCTCTATACTGCATTTAGATATAGAAAATTTATAAGTACTGCTTTGTTTCCTCTAGTAAAAAATCAGATAAATGAGCTATTTTATTGGTATATTTACTAATTAAATTTATAAATTACTCAAAATGTATTAAAAGGTACACTATTGACCAATTTAAAACTACTAAATCAGGTGCAATAAACTCCACCCAAGCATATAATATCTTCCTTTTTTCTTCTGTCAATTATTCAAAATTTTTGCTGTGTAATGATAAAGCTTACTGAACGAATTTCGTACTTACGCGAAATTAAAGATTTAATTAAAAATCAAGAGAAGTTAATAGAAAAAAAATATTTAAATATTTATATACCCCTTAAAAACCGTTTTGAAATGGAGCAATTAAAATGGAGACTAGAAGACTATTGTTTTCGGTATAGACGTCCTACCGAATATGAAAAAGTTGAAAAATTAATTCATGAACGTCGTATGGATCGTGAAGACTATATTAATAATTTTATTAAAAAATTACATAACACAATGATTAAAGTTCACATCCAAGCTGAAATTTATGGCCGCCCAAAGCATATTTATAGTATCTGGCAAAAAATGAAGAAAAAATCTTTAGAATTTCATGAGTTATTTGATATTAGAGCTGTACGTATTATAGTTAAGAATTTACAAGATTGTTATAATGCATTGAACATAGTTCATACATATTTTCATTATTTACCCAATGAATTTGATGATTATATTTCTCATCCAAAATCAAACGGTTATCAATCTATTCACACAGTAGTGTTAGGTCCTAATGATAAAATACTAGAGATTCAAATTCGCACTCATCAAATGCATGAATATGCTGAGTTTGGCGTAGCTGCTCACTGGAAATATAAAAAAAATGAAAATTTTATTAACAAAAATAAAATTACAACAATAGTATTACTTGATGACATAAACCTATTATATATTAAAAATAAATATCAATTCAAATAAAATCTCAATAAAATGTATCATCAATGATTGAATTATTAAATATATTTATCGATACCTCAAAAATGATCTAATTTATTTACTAATAAATTCGACAACTCTGAATTTTTTCAGATATATCATATTGCTATAGATCAAAGTATATCAATTCTAATGTTAATAGTTTTATCATAATATTTAACTATTATTTAAAATCAATGATTAACGAGAATTAATAATGAATAAATACCTAAAAGTAAACTAATAGTAACTAAATTTATAATATAGATTCCGTAACAACTAGTTTATCATTTAGGGAATTTAATATACATATTTCACTCTTTAAAAAATATTATATTACGTCAGAAAAAGATCAAATTCTAGATAGAAAATTAATGTGTATCAATATAAGTTCTACACAGTTAAAAAAATGAGAAAGTAAATACTACCAAATATATTCTTAAAATAAAATTTATTACAGATATTATAAAATCAGTGATATTAGTATGCATTAATTATTCATTTATTTATAAAATTATTTAATAAAATTAACATTGCAGATTTTTATAGTTAAATTATGAAGGTGTCAAAGTATCAATCCACTTCTTTTACTATTTTCCTTATAAATAATAATATTTAGCAAATAATCATTAAAAATATTAGTAATTTTATACACAATATTATGCAATATTGACAAGATTCCTATATAATAATATCTTTGGTTTCATTACTAAAATATTAAAATATAAAACACTAACTATAAAAACTTTCTAAATTGTAAAGCTACATGCCAAAATCTTTAAAATCTATATAAAGAAGACAGTATTCGAACAGTTACGTCTTAGTTGTACACATAATAAAATAACTAACGATAAAGAATCAGCTATTACGAAATATTAGCATCTATTAGCTTAAAAACTGATTAACGTACTTAATTTAAGTGTTTTTAGTAATAAAAATTAGATACCATGAACACCATAATACAAATTAACAATTTATAAAACACTTGCACCAATATTAAAAATCTTCTCATGACTTAAGATAATCAAAGAAAATATCATTTTGTTTTGTAATGTACAAAATAACAATTGTTGAACAAAGCCAGCATGAATAAACGTAATAAAATAAAACATTAAACATTTATTTTACACTCTAAATAAGACGTAACTTATAGAGTAAATATTTTAGAATAAATAAAATGGTTAAGATGATCGATATCTAATGTTATTACAAGAATTTTATAAAGTTATTAATAATATTGAATGCAATTCTTACAACTCAAACAATCAATAAAGATGTTTATTATATCAAGTTAAGGTTTACATACAGTAAAAAATAATCACAATTTTATGTTGATTAGATTTGTAAAACTATTAATAAAAATCTACTAGAATGAGACTTCTTTCTACTTTCAATGTTTAATATTCAATATTACCCAATAATAGAGTTATTAATTATTAAAAAGAAAAAAACCATATAAAATACACACGTCTCAATATGTAATATTTAATTACATAATTAGTACTCGTAATATCACAATATTCTAAAAAAATCTCTTTTCTATTAACATAATTTACTGATATATCAATACTGTAATTTATCTTAGTGATATGAATAAGAATCTTTATACATTCATAAAAAATTACTAACAATTATAAATTAGCTGAAGAACAAATAAAAATAATATTGTTTAATAATTCATTGATTCTACTACTTTAATAAGAATAATTACATTATACATTAAATATATTCACGTTAACAAAAAATTTTTAAAATACATCAACTACTTAATTAGAATAAAATACAAAGATAATATTTAATAAAATTTACTACAATACTCGCAGATAAAATATTGCTTAAAATGTGTTTGAAACTTATCATTTATGTAAAATCTTAAAGTATTTGTAATAAAATCATGATTCAAGTATACTATTTACCCCTCCAGTTATATCTATTATCTTTTGCATTTAAAAGATCAGGTTTAGCATGAAAACTAATTATATTTTTGTGACCGGTGGGGTCGTATCTTCTCTAGGTAAAGGTATAGCTGCAGCTTCTTTAGCAGCCATACTTGAAGCCCGTAGACTGAATGTTACTATTGTAAAGCTAGATCCATATATTAATGTTGATCCGGGAACAATGAATCCGACTCAACACGGAGAAGTCTTCGTTACTGAAGATGGAGCTGAAACTGACTTAGATCTAGGTCATTATGAGCGATTTATTCGCACTAAAATGACACGAAGAAATAATTTTACAGCAGGTAGTATCTACTCAGAAGTTCTGCGTAAAGAACGTCGTGGTGACTATCTTGGTGCGACTATTCAAGTAATCCCTCACATCACTAATGAAATTAAAGACCGCATTGTTCTTGGAGGTAGAGACTATGAAATAGTTCTTGTTGAAGTAGGAGGGACTGTCGGTGATATTGAATCACTGCCATTTTTAGAAGCTATCCGTCAGATGGCAGCGGAAATTGGCCGTAATCATACATTATATCTTCATTTAACGCTAGTACCCTATTTAGCCGCTTCTGGTGAAGTAAAAACTAAGCCGACTCAACACTCTGTGAAAGAATTATTATCTATTGGGATCCAACCAGATGTGTTAATATGTCGTTCTGATCGAACAATTCCAGAAGAGGAACGCGCTAAAATAGCTTTATTTTGTAATGTTCCACAACAAGCGGTAATCTCACTAACAGATGTTGATTCTATATATAAAATCCCTAATATGCTAAAATCACAAGGATTAGATGAATATATTTGTCAACATTTTAAAATTAACTGTAATGTAGCCAATCTTTCTGAATGGGAACGAGTTATTTATGCAGAAGAAAACCCTGTAGGCGAAGTTACTATCGGCATGATCGGAAAATATGTTAAATTACCAGATGCCTACAAATCAGTAATTGAAGCGCTAAAACATGGTGGACTTAAAAATCGTCTGACCGTTAATATAAAATTAATTGATTCAGAAGACGTTGAAATTCATGGCGTTTCTTTACTTAAAGGTCTTGATGCAATTTTAGTACCAGGTGGATTTGGTGAGCGCGGTATTGAAGGTAAAATTATAACGGCATTCTATGCACGTGAAAACACAGTACCTTATTTAGGTATTTGTTTAGGCATGCAAGTGGCTTTGATTGAATTTGCACGTAATATTGTTAATATGGTAGATGCTAACTCTACAGAGTTTAATCCAAATTGTAAGTACCCAGTTATTGCGTTAATTACTGAATGGCGTGATAAAAATGATAATCTTGAAATTCGTTCAAAAAACAATAATCTTGGTGGTACAATGCGTGTAGGTAGTCAACCATGTCATTTGGTTCAAGGTAGTTTAGTCCATAATATGTATGGTGTCGATATCATTATTGAACGCCATCGTCATCGCTATGAGGTTAACAATACGCTATTAAAACGTATAGAAGAAGCTGGTCTGAAAATTTCAGGTCGTTCAGTCGATAATAAATTGGTTGAAATCATCGAAAACCCAAATCATCCATGGTTTGTTGCATGTCAGTTTCATCCCGAATTTACTTCAACACCAAGAGACGGTCATCCGTTATTTTCAGGTTTTATTAAAGCCGCTAATAATTATCAAAAAAAGTAAAGTAAAATAAAAAAACAAAATAAAGTAGAAAATAACTTCAATTCACAGTGAGTATACTCAATCCTAAAATTAAATTCACACTAAGGAAATATAATGTCTAAAATTATTAAAGTAATCGGTCGTGAAATCATTGATTCTCGTGCTAACCCAACTGTAGAAGTGGAGGTACATTTAGAAGGTGGTTTTGTTGGATTAGCTTCTGCTCCATCTGGAGCATCTACAGGTTCACGTGAAGCACTAGAACTACGTGATAATGATCAGTCACGTTTTTTAGGAAAAGGTGTTTTAAAAGCAGTTAATGCAGTTAATAACTTAATAGCAAAAGCATTAATTGGTAACAATGCAAAAGATCAAGCTAATATTGATAAAATTATGATTAATCTTGATGCTACTGAAAATAAATCTAGTTTTGGTGCGAATGCAATTTTAGCAACTTCTTTGGCTAACGCAAAAGCAGCAGCTATGGCAAAATGCATGCCTCTTTATGAGCATATTTCTGATATCAATGGTACTCACAGTCAATACTCTATGCCTCTTCCAATGATTAATATTATTAATGGTGGTAAGCATGCTGATAATAACATTGATATCCAAGAATTCATGATTCAACCTGTGAGCGCGCCTTCTCTGAAAGAAGCTGTGCGTATAGGTTCTGAAATTTTCCATCATCTAGCAAGAGTACTAAAATCTAATGGAATGAATACTTCTGTTGGTGATGAAGGTGGTTACGCACCACATTTAGAATCTAACGCTACTGCACTAATGATCATTAAAGAAGCGATTGAGAAAGCAGGCTACCTTTTAGGTAAAGATGTTACTCTAGCTATAGATTGTGCAGCTTCTGAATTTTATAATAAAAACAATGGTCAGTATGAGTTAAAAGGTGAGAAAAAAACCTTTACTTCACAAGAATTTACTCATTACCTACAAAACCTAACTAAAGAGTACCCAATCATTTCTATTGAAGATGGTCAGAGTGAGTTTGACTGGGAAGGTTTTTCATATCAAACTCAAATTCTTGGCGACAAAATTCAACTAGTTGGTGATGATTTGTTTGTAACGAATACAAGAATATTAAAAGAAGGCATTGACAAAAAAATTGTTAACTCAATTTTAATTAAGTGCAACCAAATTGGTTCCCTCACAGAAACTCTAGCGGCAATTAAAATGGCAAAAAATGCTGGTTATGCTGTAGTAATATCTCATCGTTCAGGTGAGACTGAAGATGCAGCTATTGCTGACCTAGCGGTTGGTACAGCAGCAGGACAAATCAAAACAGGATCCATGAGCCGTTCTGAACGTGTTGCAAAATATAATCAACTCATTCGCATTGAAGAAGCACTAGGTGATCATGCGCCATTTAGGGGGCTAAAAGAAGTTAAAAATCAAAAATAATTTATTATATATACTAAAATATTTATAATATATTTAAAACTTTTTAAGAATCTGATTATTTAATTATATATTATTACAACATTATATTTAAATAATAGTGTTAATCGATACACAATTTAATACAATGAAATATTTGATTTCGGCTTAACTATGTACTTTACTAAAAAAAATCATAAATATATTAAATAGTTCATACCACTTAAGTTATATTTAAAAGAGTTTAATAAATAAATTAAATTATGTTTGAAAAAATACTGTATGTTTTTGTTTTCATTTTAAACAATAATTAAAAGAAAATTAAAACTTTTTGGATAGTCGTTTGACTATAATGAATAAAATAATTTCAGTGGTATTGATAAAGACATAGCTTTTATAAATTCTAACACCTAAGATTTTAAAAACACAGATTTGTTATGACAATAAAATAACGTAGATACAATATTGTCAAATATTAAATTCAATATATCGGAAAGACGTAAGTATTACTATATTAATGAATAAGATAACCTATGTAAAACAAAAATAAACATTAATAAAGATTGTGTTATAATGAAAGATATTTTTATGATTACGATATTAACTATGATTAAATCGTGGTCATACTATTTCGCATTACTGATGCATGATGTATATTATTCAATGAATTACAGTGCAATAAATTACAGAATGTAGTAAAAAAATACTATAAAATCTAGACTAAAATATTATATTTAAAATGTAGTACATGAAAATAATATTACTTGAACTAAAAACACAAAAAATATTTCAATATTAGAATGCACTATATTAATTTAGCACTTTCAAATAATCGTAAAAATTATATACAAAAATAACTTTATTAGAGGATCTTTAAAAGATAAATCTAATTTAACCATTTTATCATATAATAATAAAATTATATTTTAAAAACAGCAGTCAGTTCTCTATAAATTATTATAATACATTTAAAATATTTTCTAAATATTACAAATTTAAATTAATTATTTTTTAAATAAAAACAAGTCAATTTAATTAATTTTATTAACATTACGCAAAATATATAAATAAGTGCATTTGATCAGACGCAATGATATTTCTAAATATAAATACTATTTTCTGACAAAATACTATAATATCAGTTAAAATTATAAGATAATGTATAATGATACAAATATACTATTTTCTTTTATTTTCAAGTGATTAGAGCGATTTTCATCTAAACTAAATTTATGTAGAATAATTCAACTCATTCATATAAAAAGAATTACTTTCATCACGAAGTACAGTATGTACAATACACTACACTTAATGCGGTTAAGATATTTTAAATATATCTAAAAAACAGATAATCAATCTAAAAATATTTTATAAAATGACAGAAAATTAGTCTATAAGTTATATTTAATATCATTAACCTTATTTTAAAAAAATCACAATTTTTAATTTTAGATAGTTGTTAATGCAAGAAAATTGACATTTAATTACATTTATAATTATAAATTAAATAAAATATTCAGTGTATAATATATAGTTTTATATATCACAATATTTTAAGTATAATAAACATTATATTATCTAATCACAACTCAATCACTAAATAAGATTCATTGATCACTTATTGATCTGTTAAATTTTATCCATTAAAATAATTTAAAAAATAATTTTTTATTACCAAATTTATTCTTAAGTATTATGAGCACATAATTAAATTTGATAAATATATTTTTTTTACTATCTTTTAATACATAACTACAATATTGAGTTCATGATTTTAGTCATGATTACGAATTATGCTTTTCGCTCTATACACACTCTATACGGCAGGATTATTTGATTTATTTCAACATTGATAAAAATAAAACATACATCTTATTTTTTTAAAAAGACTACATATTTATTTTTTTAGTTTCTTTATTGATTCTAATAGTGAAAAATCAAAATAAATTATATTACAGAACATGAATCAATATTTTCTAGAAATATAGATTAGTAATATTGCATTACCTAAACCATTAATAACCTTCACACATTTTTAATTACAATTAATAGTTTTTATCTAAATAAAATAGCTAAAACTATATAATATTAAATGTGTTAACTGTAATAGTTCATACTAAAATAAACAACTTCACAACCTAATCACAATAAATTGTCTCATTATATTAAGTAAATAATATTTTTTGATCTTACATATTTTTGAAATAGATTAGCCTATACATCTATTTAATCTATGTCAATAAATTAACTACATCTAATATTGGAACAGTAAAATAACATTAACGCTAGTTTATGTATTTGATATAATTGTCATTTATTAAAAAGTAATAATAAAATTTACTTTATTTTAGTTATAAAAATCTGTTATTTTTTGAGTGAATTAAGATAAAATATTTTGACAGAAATATTTTACTAATTCATTCAAACTTTATATAATTGATTACAAGAGATCATAACTACTTAACATTGCATCCAGTTTTGGCTTACGACCGCGAAAACGCTTAAATAACACCATAGGTTCCTCTGAACCACCCAAACTTAGAATATTATTAAGAAATGATTTTCCTGTTTTTTGATTAAAGATACCTTCGTCTCTAAAGCGTGAATAAGCATCAGCTGCAAGTACATCAGCCCAAAGATAACTATAGTAACCCGCCGCATAACCACCAGAAAATATATGACTAAAAGCATGAGGAAATCTATTCCATTCTGGTGATATAATAACAGAAACTTTTTCTTTCACAGTATTCAGAGTTTTCATCACTTGTGCACCTTTTACAGAATTATATTCTGCATGCAAATAAAAATCAAAGAGAGCACATTCCAGTTGACGCAGAATAAACATACCAGACTGATAATTTTTTGATGACAGCATAGAGTCTAACATTGTACATGGTAATGGATGAGAGGTTTTATAGTGACCAGATATAAACTGAAGAGCTTCAGGTTCCCAACACCAATTCTCCATCAACTGGCTAGGCAACTCAACAGCATCCCATGGAACTCCATTAATACCTGCAACATCCGCAACGTCAACCTTAGTCACAATATGATGCAATGCATGACCAAATTCATGAAATAATGTGATAACTTCATCATGAGTAAACAAAGCTGGGTTTTTGTCTAATGGTTTATTAAAATTACAGGTTAAATAAGCGACAGGTTTTTGATGTACAATATTTTTATACACCATACGTCCAACACAATCCGCCATCCACGCACCATCACGTTTATTTTCTCGAGCATAGAGATCAAAATAAAAACTACCATACAACACATTTTTATCATCATACAGTTCGAAAAAACGCACGTCAGGATGCCATGTTTCGACATTTTTTCGTTCTTGAATCGTTAGACCATAAATACGATAAACGACTTCAAAAAGTCCCTTAATAACACGTGGTTCTGGAAAATAAAAACGCAACTCCTCATTATTTAGTGAGAATTTATGTTGTTTTTGTTTTTCACTGTAATAAGCTAGATCCCAGAACTCAAGTTTATCAACAGCATAGTGCTCTTTTGCAAATTTTTCGAGTTCAGAGAACTCCTTCTGACCTTTCTGGTAGGCACGATCAGCTAAAGCATTCAAAAAACTTAACACTTGCTGAGGTGATTCAGCCATTTTCGTAGAAAGAGATTTATAAGCAAAATTTTTAAAACCTAATAATTGCGCTAATTCATGGCGTAATGCCACTAATTCATCAATTAGTTTACTATTATCCCATTTACCTGCATTAGGTCCTTGGTCTGAAGCGCGTGTATTAAAAGCGTAGCTCATTTCACGACGCAACTGAGCATTATCTGCATAAGTCATTACCGGGAGATAACTTGGTATATCCAATGTGAATAAATATCCTTCCTTGTTTTTATCTTTCGCCATTATTTTTGCTGCAATAAGTGCGTTTTCTGGCATACCTGATAATAATTTTTTATCTTTAATGAATTTACTCCAACCCATTGTTGCATCAAGAATATTGTTACTAAACTTCGATGTAATTTCAGATATCTTTGCAACTATTTCACCATATCTCTGTTGTTTTTTTAAGGGCAAACTAATGCCGGACAGTTCAAAATCACGAAGTTTATTTTTAATTGATTTACGCTGAGCTTGGCTAAGAAACGTGTACTCATTACTTTTTTTAAGTAACTGATAAGCATGATATAATGGTTGATAATGACTAATCCAAACATGAAACTCTGAGATCAATGGTAGACATTTTTCATAAGCTTTTCTCAGCTCTTGAGTATTTTTGACTGAATAAAGATGACTAACTGTAGACCATACTTTATTGTATTTATCATTTTCTATTTCAAGTGGTGTGCATAGATTTTCCCAAGTATATTTATCAGTTTTTGATAAAATGTTTTCAACAGTTTGTCGATACTCGTTTAATGTTTTTTGAACTGCAGGGAAAATATGAATAGGTTCAATCGAAAAAAACTCTGGTAATACATAATCAGTTAACAAGGGATTGGTCATAATAAATATCCTATGGTAGTTGTTTTATTTTATCAACTAAGATGTAGTATATTAATAATAACTAAAAACGCATTCTTAGTTAAAAAACAACACTCTATATATAAATATGTACAGTGATATTATAACAATAAACACCAACGTCAAATACAACTAACATTCTCTTTTATGAATAATAAAATAGTTGCTATGTTAGATAACATGTTTTACAATTAAAAAAACTAGGACTATACTCTATACTCTATACTCTATACTCTATACTCTATACTCTATACTCTATACTCTATCATCTACTAAATATAGATCATTGCATGTAATATATAGCTAAACTTCTAACTTAATGCATGTTGACGTCAGTTTCTAAATATTTGAGTTTTCTAACAATATACAGTTACAACTTAATAGCACTTTATAACATAGATTTCATTCTTTATAATAACAAAAAAATAAACCACTTTCCAAGTTTTTAATATATAAATTTTATTTATTAAAATTAATTAATTTTAAAAAATACTTAAGGATAAAAAAATAAACATATCATAACTTTTAAAAAAATTTTGCAAACCTACTAAATCAATAAATGTCAACCTAAACAATCCATGTTGATTATATAATTATGATGAATATAATATTAAAATTATTCAGAAAATTATATTATTAAAAATAAATATATTTTAAAAATGCAAAAATTATCAAACAAACATACAATAAAACTCTTATTATGTTCTAAAGATTAATAATCAAAAAACATTAATCTAGTATTTTATAATTGGAATAAGAAAGAAAAAGAATATATTTATTAAAATAAAAATAACGGAACGTATAAAATATATTTTATTACTTCTATATTCAGAACCATTCTATTAGTTAAAGAATCTATTTAGTGAATTCAATTACTATTTATTTTAATCCTAACGATAGAGCTTAATGCATGTAATATATTCTATTAAAATATTTTATCCATATAATTTTCATTTAATAATATATTTTAAGATATAAAATATTTTTGTACAGTCGTAGAAATTGTTAAAAATTTTTTCTGTGATATAATTATTCTTTATTAAAATGATTTGAAATATATTTTAATCTTGACCGAAATATACATTATGTAATACACTGTTATTTGGATGATCGTGTTGATGATATTTTTTAAATTATATATTTTTAAAAGACATAGCACTATAACGGATTAGAAGAAATATATCTTAACATTTACTCTAAAAGATTTTATTATTTTTTAATGATTTTAATGATTTTCATGGTTTTAAAAATTATACGAAAATATTTTTCTAAAAAATTGTTGATTAATGAAACATTGTATTTATTGTAATAGTTTTTAACTAATTTCATTATTGTATATTTATTAAAATCTAAAAAATACATTAAATAATTTCGTTTAAAAAATTGTTATAATCTCTGTGATATTTAGAGATATTTAATAAAAATAAAATTATAAATATTCTATAAAACGAATTATTATAAGATCAAAAAAAACTGGCTGCGCTATATATAAATACACTATTTTAATCTCTAAAATATAAATTTTAGAAAAATTACTTATAAAGTAAACGTTTATTTATTTTATATTGTATTTTTCGTTTAATAATAAACAGATTAGTCAATTTTAAAAATGTTAACGCTAAAATACATAAATCTTTATAAGTTTTCTTTTCTGAAAAGTATTGTATACATAGTGATGTATTTATATATTTCTTTCTCAGAAAAGCTTACTGTAACACACTAGAATTTTTCAATCTAAGAAAATACTATTAATTTCTTATTCACTATGTTTTGAATAAGGAGTTTTTCTAAAAATAGATGATAGTTTTATTATTTTAGAATGATAATTAATAAAAATATTTTATAAAATCTATTCAACTAAAATTAATTAGGCTAAATTTTTTACTCCAGTATGTTATTTATTAACTTTAATTTTTAACATTGTCTCTAAAATTAATCAAGTCACTAAAATTAAAAAAACTAATACATGAACTTTTGAATATTAAACTATGATTATATCAATTTTTTTACTTTTCGTTATATTTGCAAATTTGTTTCCATAATGATATTTTAGCACTTTTTTTAACATACAACTCAGATAAGATAGGAGAAATAAAAAAATTTTCTGATTTTTTTATCTGAGAATTATTACTTAATACCCAACACATTATTTTTATTGGTACAGGTATCATTGCTAGCTTCTTAGAATTAATATAAAAAACCTCTGATTGATGAATTTTCATTAAAAAAAGAATATCGTTTAATAAACTATCATTTGAATTAATGTTCTCATCAGAAATAATAATAAGCTTAGTGAACTCTGGAATTATGAGATGTTTTTTGATATTTAATAAATAAGGATTTCTCACTATCCATTGAGTGATACCCAATTGATTCAAAAGTCTATCACGTCGTGTCATTAGTTTTATTCCAATCTACTCTATATTAATAAATATATTTTTAAATAAAATCAATAGTAATAACATTTTTATAATATTACTTTCTTTATAATCATATATACATAAAATAACTTTATTTTACCTGTATACGGAGTTATTTTATTTCATATAGATAATTAATTTTAATAACTTTATATATGTTAAATAATTAATAATATAGAGACGTAATTTAATAAACATTAAAATACTCAAACTATCTAAAATTATAAATATAAAAATAAAATTATAGTTAATATTATAATAAAATAATTTTAAGAAGATATATGCGTATTTTATAAAAAAATATATAACATAATATGTATTTCTACATTATTAATATTTTTCAAACTTTTTTATTGTACTTATCCTATTAAAATTCAACACCTCCATTGCTTTATATGAATCAAGAAATACGAAATAAATAATTTTTTCTTAATAATTTTAACACACAGTCTTCAAGACGTAATACATATAAAATTTTTTTTAAAATTATAGTGCCGAAAAATTCTAGTAAAATATTTTAATATGTTTTTACATAAAATACTTATATTTTATTGTTTTAAAATATTCAAAATAAACTTATAAAAATAATTTAATATACTAAATAAGGTGATAACAAATATATTTATATTCTGTCTGTTTTTCTCATGATTAGAACCATAATATATTTTTGTAAAAATAAATACATAAAAATTCTATCATTCGATAATAATGATCTTTTAATATAAAATAGTAAATTCAATACTAAGAATATAACTATATCACATCAATATAATACTTCATTTTACATATAACATTTTTTATCACTTTGAAATATGTATAAAAATTTTTAATATATATGAATAATTTCTTAAAAAATGGGTAAATATTAAAACCTTATACTAAAAGTTAGTATTTAAGATTCATTATATTATTAAATAAATAAGATGTAATCGTCTTTAATATATCATATATACAGAAAAATTATTTATGTATCTTTATGTAATTTAAATATTTATTAAAGTATTTTCTCCATTTAATATAAACTTTTTCATTCTTTTGAATAGATTATCTTGAGTATTTATAAAATAAATATATAAAATTTAATAAAATTTTTACTATATGATCATGTATTTGAAGATGTATCATATTATAAGACTTGTAAATAAATATTTACTAAAGTCATGTATTGTTTTAAACATTACTAATAAAGATATTTATTAATTAAATTATTTAATACTTTTCTGAAATGTTTCTTCTATCAAAATTTATTTTTTCAAAATCTTGAAATTAAAGTACTCAAGTATCTTTATAAAAATTCTTATAAAATACTTACTAATCATTGCTTTTTAGATACAAAAAAACATAAAAATAATTCATATACATCAATTTTTTTAGATTAAGAGTTTTTACGGATATTAAACAAAAAGGTTTTTAAATATTATAGTCTTATATGATAATTTTTAGCTTCATCTCTTTCTAAAAACATGCATAAATAATGACTTATTAAAAATAATAATACATACTACAATCTCATCTCATGTATCTAATATGCATCCAATAATTTTATTTATATTCATACAATTAATTCATTGTATACTTATTTAAGTAAAATATAACATGATTTTATATACCTTATTTTTATATAAATAATTTTTTAATAATTTTATTTCAAATTTATATATCATAACATCATAAATAATAATTATAAAATATATTAATATTAACATGTTATCATATGTATAAATATTCAAAATCTAAAGTAATTATAAAAGTATTGACTTTGTATAAATATAGAGTACACGATCTTAAAATCATTGATCAATTAAATAAAAGAGTTACTTTATCCCAAGTAAATATACTACTTTACTATAATATAATAATTATTAATAAATATCTACTTAATTATAGCTTTAAGATGAAAGTAACGTCTAATCAATCTCCATTTTAACATGATTGTTGTTGCATGTGACCATATAATATTCCAATAACCCTGTTCAAAAAAAAATCGTGACATATTACGTTGAATTTCTGGTGATTTAATAGATAATATAGCCTGTACTACGCCCAACCCTTCTTTACCTATTTGCCATAAACATGCTGGAGATTGCTTAACTTGCTTGGGATAACGTTTATAAATATCTAAAAGCATATCAATAATTTTCAAATAAGTATAAATTTTACGAATTGCGCGTTTATCTCCTGTTAAAGAGTGAGATATAGATTGATTATGAATCAAATATTCATAATATTGCTCATTAATAAACTGAACACGTTTTGCTACTAATAAAAGCTCTGTTGTCCATGGAATATCTTGATGATGTAATTTTGGTTCAAATAAAAAATTATGTTGTTTAATTAAACTCAATCGATAAATATTTAACCACGTAACATGTAAAAATTTACGAGAACTCAACCCAATTTCTAGCCACTTAGGTCCACTAATCACACTGGTAGAAGGTACTTTGTGTAGTGGAAAAATCGCTTTAGATATGTTGTTATTAAGATAAACATAAGTTCCGTTACAGATTGCAACATCTAAATCTCCTTCAAGAGCAATTTTTAAAAGACGTTCATACATTTTAGGACTAATTTTATCATCAATATCAGGGAAAGTGATATATTGTCCTATGGCTTGCTTCATGCCATTATTACGAGCAACAGACACACCTTGATTTTTTTGAGACAATAATTTAAAATGATTAAATTTCTTTCTATATTGAGAGATTATTTCTTCATTATTATTTTTAGATCCATCGTTTACCACAATCACTTCAAAATTATTGCAACTCTGTGCTAATAAGTTATCAAAAAAATGAGAAAGAAATTTCTCACCATTATATACTGCAACAACAATACTCAAAACTGGATAAGAAGACATAAATTAACCTTATTAATAATAATTTTATAGCAATCATGTATTAATTATATATTGTTATTTTATTAAATTTAACATCTAAAATTCATCTATGTAAAAACATTAAAATATTAAATATACCATTCACACCATCTTAATAAAATTTATTAAGCTATTTACTTTTATTATGTTAACAATTCAAATTACCTTTAAACAAAACGTAGGTAGTAGTAATATTGTAGAATAGTTTTCAATTGAACAACAAAATATAAGATTTATTTAAAAATATCTATATAATATTTTATTCAAAAACAGAATAACAAAATTTATATTGATACACTTAAATCAGATATTTAAATGTACATCACAGATTACTTTAATTAAAGTGATTTATATAAATAATGTAATAAATATTTTAATGTGAAAATTATTGAATACTATATTCAAATACAAAATTTATCGATTTTTAAAATTTTATCTAGTGCATAATAAATGTTGTTTCAATATTACACTTATCGCTCTAATTAAATCTTTATATATTTTAGTTATTTTTATACAATGTAAAAGAGGTTAATTCTCGTTGAGTATCTATTACATTCTCTTTTTTTTACTGAAACTCTGTTAAGTAAATATTAATTATATATTTAGACATGCGATTTAATAAAGAAAATAATTTGATTTCATAATAATTTTTGTAATCTATATACATTGTGATATTTTTCATATTAATTATTAAAATTTTTTCAATATTCTATTTTTACCTATATTTTATTTTATTAGATATTTTTTATGACTTAAATATGACAATTTTTTAAATTTTTTGAATGAATTTTATTTTTAAAATTTTCAATAGTAACAAATTTAAATATTAATATTAATATTAATAAATTATTTCTTTTCGTTAATTTTTAGATATAGAACATTACATAAAAACATCATGCAAATTATCTTTATATACATTTTATTAATTATTATGCTAATTAATAAAATGTATAATTTATTAAAATTAAAAATCATATAACGTAATTTCTATATATTGTGTTTCAATAAGATATATCTAATAATTATGTATAAAACTGAAGCAGTATAAATTTTTTCTTAAAATTATTTTTATTTATTCTTACTGATTAAATTTTAATAACATGTTAATTGAAATATACCATAATTTTATTTAAATAATAAAATATAAAAATATTTTAACTAAATTAGATATCAAAAAAAATCAGTTTTGTAATCAAAAAGATATTATATTCAATTTAATGAATTAAATGTATTATTAATACTATAATTATATTTCTAGAAAATTTCTAAATCATTAAATGAAAAATATCAGAATCCTTTATAATTCATAAAAATTACAAAGTATTTGTAACAGTATATTTTTTTACAATCACACTAATCAATATAACTTCCTAAATTTTTTAATTTTATTGTCATGAACTATTTTATAATTAATTTCAAATCTTCCATTATTGCGGAATCATATTAATGTGATTTATAAAATAAAATAATTATAGAGAAGTATATATAAGATATATTTTACGATATAATATCAAAAAACATCAAGAAAAATTTTTATATTTTATTAAAATAAGTTAAAAGACTAAGATAATTTATGTTTGAGTCTTATTAAGATATATTCATCTAGAGTTTATGTTTTTAATAATAGATCATATTAAACAAAAAAATAATCTATAATATATATTTAATATAATTTAATAACTTTAATATTTAAAATCTATATATAATTTTCAAATACTAACTAAAATTTTGAGATAAAAATAAAGATTGTTAAACTTATATTAAAAATATTAATATTTACTAATTATAAAATACTTTAAATTATAAAATAACTAATCTTGAATTAATGTATTGTATTTAACAAAATAATATATTAAGTATTAGTGTGTTTCTTAAACATAAATTTATTATAAAATAAAGTACTATAATCTAAGTAAGTTATATAAAACTTTTTTAAAATTAATTAATATATGTATATTTTAATGTTTTCTATCTATTTATTAAAATGAAAATGAAATAACATTATTAATAATCCACTACCTTTATATAATAGTCATACTTTAAAAGACTCTTATTTATAAAATAAAACGTTATAGAATTACAAATAAAATATTTATCTATAGAAATGTTCTTAGTACTTTTTACTAAAAAATATATTTTTTATAAATCTTAAAATAAAAAATTAAAAAATAAAAAAATTATCAAATAAGATATTAAAATATAATTAATAAAATATTAATTATAAGTATTTAGAGAATCAAAATAATTTTATCATTATTAATGCAAAAAAATTTCTTCATCAACTGATATATTACAGTATATCTTTGCTATTAATTCATCTAATTTAGTTACTTATTGATGAGTGTTAATAGAAAATAACTAGAGAGTTTTTTACAAAAAGTTATACTTTTATGTAAAGTATATATTAAAATAGAGATTGTATAAATAAATAGTATTTCGCTAGTAAAAAAATAAATACTAATATCAATTGTTTATGTTACTACACATCATCAAACTTATATGTTTTAATTAAGCTATCATATAATAATCTTTTTTAGAAAAATACAACTAAATATAATATTAGTAACCTGTATTTAAATTATCTCTTTGAGTCTGTCTATTTTATATTTCTTTTTTTCTTAACAAGATACTAAATAAATTTTTAGAAAAAAAGTGCTTTTTACTGTTAAAAGATATGATTTATATGACATTTAAAATTATTTAAAAAACTAGATATATAAAGATAATCAAAATTTTCAACTTTCACTAATTAATATTTTATAATCAATATATAACTATTTATTTTAAAGTGCATTTAATAAAAATTAAAGTAAAATATTTAGCATGCGACGAAGGGGTTCAGCAGCACCCCAAAGTAATTGATCACCAACAGTAAAAGCTGATAGATATTTTGATCCCATATTTAATTTACGTAGACGTCCAACAGGTATAATTAATTTACCATTTACGGCGGAAGGTGTTAGTTCTTTTATAGTTCTTTGATAATTGTTAGGTATTATTTTAACCCACTCATTATGAGATATAAGTAACTGTTCAATTTCATTGAGAGAAATCTCTTTTTTCAGTTTTAATGTAAATGCCTGGCTATGACATCGAAGCGCTCCTACACGAACACATAATGCATCAATAGGGATAATATTATTACCCGTATCTAAAATTTTATTAGTCTCTGTTTGATATTTCCATTCTTCGTAACTCTGACCATTTTCTAAGTCTTTATCAATCCATGGAATCAAACTACTTGCCAATGGCACATTAAACGAATCTGTTAACATTCTACCACTACGAGAGAAGTTAGTAATTTTTTTTTCAATATCTAAAATTTTCGAATTTGGATCTTTTAGTTCTTTAGCTACTTGCATATGCAAATCTCCCATTTGCACTAATAATTCACGTATATTACGAGAACCTGCACCAGATACAGCTTGGTAAGTTGCTACAGACGCCCATTCAATTAAATTATTTACAAATAAACCACCTAATGACAGTAACATTAAACTAACTGTACAATTGCCACCAACGAAAGTTTTAATACCTTTGTTTAATCCATCTTGAATTTGTTGTTGGTTTACTGGGTCAAGAATGATGATCGCGTCATTTTTCATACGTAATGCCGAAGAAGAGTCAATCCAGTACCCATTCCAACCTAATATACGCAGTTTATGGTAAATATGATTTGTATAATTCATACCTTGACAACTAATAATAATATCGAGATCTGTCAGAGCGTTAATATCATTCGCATTCTGCAAAATTCCTTTGTGACCACCATATGTAGGTGCTGCATTACCATATTGAGAAGTACTAAAAAATATAGAATGAATTTGATTAAAATCGTTTTCTTCTACCATTCGATCCATTAATACTGAGCCGACTATACCTCGCCAACCAATAAAGCCTACATTTTTCATTTCATTAACCTTAAATATTATAATTTTTTATTTTAATATATTTTTAAGTGTAATGAAATAATTTACTAATTATTGATTATCAACCTCAATGCATTCAATCATTTCCATTAAAAATATAAACTAACATTAAAATTTATTACATTAAATATAATCAATATTTTAGTTATTGCACTAATTCGAACATCATATTTTAAATTTTATTTTCATTAACATGAATTAATTGTTTAAAATTTTTTATCAAAAGACTCATTTAATTATGTAAAATTTTATCTTATATATCATGTAAAATACATATATGAATAAAACAAAAATGTTTATAATTAATTCTGTTAATCATACATATCATTAAAATATACTATTATTATGTAATAGTTTTACTACAATTACATAGATCTTTGATTTTTTTAATAATTTTATTATATCCATTAAATGATTCATGTACAATTAATAAATATTATTTTATCCAAAAATCACATATCAATTAAATTCGTTAATTTTTTATATATATTTTAATATAGACTACACAGTATTAATTATAGATAACATCATATCTTTATAGAATAAAATTTATCATCTCAGTTATCACTATCAAACTTTATGATGATTATATTTTAAATTTAATCATGATCTTTAATGTATATTAAACCATATTTTCTTCACTAGTTAATATAATTGACTTAGTATACTTTACTTTAATTCTCGTTCAAAATTATTTATTTTATATTTTATATTTTATATTAGTTTTGTTCTTTTGAAATTCCGATAAATATAAATATTCATGTTCCTCAATCATCAAAAAAAAGAAAAATAAATAAAATATTACTACTTATGAATTCAATTTCTTTTTTATATTGTAATGATTACTTAGATTAAACTAAGATTTTATATATTATTATATTTTCTTCAGAGAAAATTTCATCATTTATGACAGAAAATACTTTTAGAATATTATGATTATTTATAAGATATTATCCTGTATTTACCTTTATGTCATGATTGGTTATACTCTTAATGTTAGTTTTAATTATATTATCAATAAAATTCAATTTTACTGTTTTTATATAATTAATATTTTCAATAAATTTATATTGATAGTCTATTAAAATATTTTAAAAGTGATTTTTATATATTTTATTAAAATTTAAAAAAAGAACATGCATAAAATATTTTTAATAAATTATATTTATCTTTTCAAGCTTTGATAAATGTAACATAATAAACATTCATGAAATTTTTTATGCTTTTCTTTATCTATTAATATTAATTTCTTATAAATAAAATCGTATATGAATTTTCTAGAAAAAATAAAATCCTAAGATAATTAATTAGTTATTTGATGATCTTAGGATGTTTGATAAAACTATTTTCTTTTACATTCGGAATTAATAACATTTAAAAATATCAAATTCATTTTAATAAAAAATTAAATTTCTCTAAACTTTAATTAAGACTTTAACATTTATATAACTTTAATATTAATATAGAAGATGTATCATATATAAATTTTAAGTTCATGTTTGTGAATATTAGTTAAAATTTTTAGTCTTTTTAGTCTTTTGTTACGACAAGTAAAGATTTTAGAAAGATTATATTTATTTTGTTCAAATAATATTTTTCTACAATTCTTTACTTTATCAAAAAAACATTGAAGAATATTTATATTAATTTATTAAACTTAATATTTAATATTGATTCTTTTATCTCTTAATTTAATATTATTCAATTATTTAATAAAATAATGTTACGCACTTAACTAAAAAAGTATAATATTTGAATATTTTAAAAAATCAGTAAATATCTCATTTTCTATTTTTATTTCTAATATTATGATAAAAGAATAAAATTTAAAAAATCACTCAGTGGTATTCGTTGTATACTTTGAGTATTTTCAGTAACTAATAAATATATTATATTCTTCATATAAGTTTTTAATTATGTATATGAAGCGTGAATTTATTTATATAATAAATTCACGCTTCATATACATAATTTATTTAGATGATCCTTTTAGTGCATTAAAAGAGATTTTTGAAATTTTTTTATTTTTCTAAAATATAATGTTTATATTTCATGATTTTTGTATAACAATAAAATTGTTAAGATGAATTAAATTAATGTAAAAAATTTTTATAACTAAGATAAAACTTTGATGAATTTTTCTCTTAGTAAAACTATAGAAAACTAATTGTAAAATTACAAATAAGAATTACAAAATAATTTAATTCATATAAATTGAATGATTTTTTTTGAATAACTAACAATACCTAAATATTTAGTATTTTTAAAATTTTATTGTTAGTAATAAAGTATTTCATTTCTATATAGTGTAAAATATAAAAATAAATTACTACTAGTGTAGTTTATGAATATCATATAAAATATATTCAAAATATTAGTATTTGTAGGTATGCTTGTATTTCAACATATCAAATATAATTTTAATAATAGACACAATAACTAATCTTCATTAGAGATAAAATTTTTTAGAAAAAATCTAAAAATATTTTTTTTGAATCATCTCTTATTAAAACTAAAATAATAGATCGATCTAAGTTATCTAAAATTAAAAAAGTATCATAAAAATAAATTTAATAGCTATTGATCTGCATTAAGATTAACTAATCATCTTAAAAGATGATTATTTTTATATATATTTTATTATTATACTAATGTGTATCAAGAATTTATTCAACTGTTACCGACTTAGCTAAATTACGAGGTTGATCAACATTAGTACCTTTAATTAAAGAAACATAATAAGAGAGTAATTGCAATGGAATAGTATAAAAAATAGGAGAAATTAACTCTTCAACGTGTGGAAATAAAATGATTTTCATATTATCTCTTTCCTCAAAACCTGCATTTTGATCAGTCAAGATATACAATAAACCACCTCGCGCGCGAACTTCTTCAATATTCGATTTTATTTTTTCTAATAATTTATTACTCGGAGCAATGATGATTACTGGCATATTAGTATCAATTAAAGCTAATGGTCCATGTTTTAACTCACCTGCCGCATAAGCTTCTGCATGAATATAAGAAATTTCTTTTAACTTCAACGCGCCTTCAACTGCAATAGGGAATTGCTCACCACGACCAAGAAATAATGCATGAGTTTTATCAGAAAAATGTTTCGCCAGTTCTTTAATAACTTTATCATAAGATAATATATTTTCAATATGTTCAGGCAGGGTAAGTAATGCATATACTATATTTTTTTCAAGCTCAGGAGGGGCTCCTCTTAAACGACCTATATATGCTACTAACATCAACAAAATAGTTAATTGAGTAGTAAAAGCTTTAGTTGAAGCAACTCCAATTTCTATACCTGCTTTTGTCATCAAAGAAAATTCTGATTCACGCACCAATGAAGAACCTGTAACATTACAAATAGCTAAAGAAGTTAAATATCCTATTTTTTTTGATAAACGTAACGCAGCCAATGTATCTGCTGTTTCACCTGATTGTGAAAGAGTAATTATTAAACTATTTTTACGATAAACTGGATTACGATAGCGATATTCAGAAGCTATTTCGACATCACAAGGAATATTTGCTAAAGATTCAAACCAATAACGGGAAACCATACCAGCATTAAAAGAAGTACCACAAGCAACAATTTGAATATGTTCAACTTTTGATAAAATCTGATCTACACAAGAATCTAACTCACTAAAATAAATAGTATGATTTTTACTTAAACGACCTTTAGTGGTATTTTTAATCGACATTGGCTGCTCGTAGATTTCTTTTTGCATATGATGACAATAAATACCTTTATCACCTGCGTTATATTGAATATTAGATTTAATTTGTTCACGTTTAACAATTTTACATTGTTTATCAAAAATACGAACAGAGCAGTGAGTAATCTCAGCGATATCTCCTTCTTCTAAATAGATAAAGTGCTGAGTCACAGATAATAATGCCAGTTGATCTGACGCTAAAAAATTTTCTCCAATTCCAACACCAATAACTAATGGACTACCAGAACGAGCAGCTACTAATAGTTCAGGAATACGACTATCCATAATAACCGTACCATAAGCGCCTCGTAATTGAGGCGTAACACGTTGAACAACTTCAAGTAAATTCCCTCCATATTTTTGTTCATTATGAACAAGATGCGCAATTACTTCAGTATCAGTGTCAGAAGTGAAAAGATAGCCAAGTTGTTTTAAATTTTCTTTTAGCTCAAGATAATTTTCAATAATTCCATTATGAACAACAGAAATGAAACCAGAAATATGTGGATGAGCATTTTCTTCACTAGGAACACCGTGTGTTGCCCAACGGGTATGTGCTATTCCTACTCTACCAACTAGTGATTTTGTTTTTGCCTTTTCTACTAGCATTTGAATGTTACCAACTGATCGTAAACGCTGGAGATGACCTTGAGAGTTAATGACAGCTATACCTGCTGAATCATAACCACGACATTCGAGGCGACGTAGTCCTTCTATCAAAATTTCTGCGATATCACGTTTTGCGATAGCACCTACAATTCCACACATGTTATTTTATTCCTAAATAGAAAGATATTAATCCTTACAAGATTACTATATTATCATTGTACATTTTAATTGCAGTCAAATTGTTGTAGAAAATAAAGGTTACAATTCGTTATAATTAAAGTTATACCATTACTGTTAACCGGATACCAACAACTAAATTGTATAATTACTTATAATATTTTTAGTTTATTTATATAAATTTAAAAGTTTTTAGATGTTAATATTAATAAAATAATGTAATCTACTCTAATATTATATCTTATTTTTTATTGGACGTTGCCAATTTTTAATATGTACTTGCTTAATACGACTAATTACTAGTTCATTTTCATATATATCATGTGTAACAGTTGTTCCAGCACCAATTGTTGCACCATTAGCAACAGATACTGGTGCAATAAATTGAGTGTCAGAGCCAACAAATACATTATCACCAATAACTGTTTTGTATTTATTTAAGCCATTATAATTACAAGTAATAGTACCTGCCCCAATATTTACATTTTCACCAATCTGCGCATCTCCTAAGTATGTTAAATGACTAACCTTAGAATTAAATCCAAGAAATGTATTTTTTATTTCAACAAAATTACCTACATGCGTTTTCTCTGATAAATTCGCACCCGGTCGCAAACGTGCAAAAGGACCAACAGTACAATCCGTCAATAATTGAGAGTCTTCTATTATTGAATACGAATTAATAACTGAGTTATCGCCAATCACGCAATTTTTCAAAATACAACCAGAGTGGATATGTACATTATTACCTAAAGTAACATCACCAATGATAATTACATTAATATCAATAACGATGTCCTGCCCATGTTTTAACGTACCACGAATATCAAAACGTGTAGGGTCAATTAATACAACTCCAGCAAGTAATAATTTTTCAGCTTGCGCTTGTTGGTAAATACGTTCAAGAGTTGCAAGTTGAACGCAGTTATTAATACCTCTGATTTCATTAAAATGAATAGGGTGAATAGTGTTAATTCTATTCCCTTCTTCATGAGCTAGTGCGATAATATCAGTAATATAATATTCACCTTGTATATTATTATTATTCAATTTTGATAACCATCGTTTAAAATCATTACCGCTTGCAACTATAATTCCTGAATTAATTTCTTGGATATTACATTGTTCTTTCGATGCATCTTTTTGTTCAATAATACCCACTACTTTCTTGTTTTTACGAATAATACGACCATAACCAGTCGGATCATCTAAGGTTGCTGTTAATAAACTAATACCATTTTTAGGTTTCACCGAAATTAATCGTTCTAAGGTATTTTGTGAAATTAAAGGAACATCACCATACAACATAATAATACTTTCATCATTCTGAAAACTTGGTGCAGCTTGTTTCATGGCGTGTCCTGTTCCAAGCTGGTTTGATTGTAAAATCCAATTCAGTTTTTGTTTACCTAATTTTTCTTTTAACATATCACCACCAGACCCATATACCAAATAAATGTTTGATGCTCCTATTAATTTAGCTGTGTCAATAACATGTTGAATTATTGGTTTACCTGCTAGTAAATGTAGAACTTTTGGTAATTTTGAACACATTCTAGCACTCTTACCAGCAGCAAGAATGACAACACTTCTTCTTTGCACGGTCATAATTTCCTAAAACTCCACACTGAAGATAGCAATAACTTATTTTGATAAAAATTAGATGTTGTATTAAAAATAAATTAATTATTATACAATAACTAGCTTGTAATTGTATATTTTCATTACATACATGGTAACTATTCTTTGATGATTAAATTGCCTATATATTTATATATATTATTCAATATTTTATTTATTAATATTTGATTTTAATTTAATGAAAATTAGTTTGTGTATCGTAATTATCATCATATAAATAATGAATATTCATGATTATTAAAATATAATATCTATACTAATGATTAAACTGTTCATGGCTGTGCTTAAAACATAAATAATTTTATTATTAATATTACTTCACATTAGTTTTTGTATTAATTTAATTACATGAAGTTTTGCGAGTGCTTGTGCAAGCTCTGCAGATGCTTGAGCATAATCAATATCATTATTTGCTTTACAGATACGATCTTTTGCTTTTCGTTTAGATTCTAGAGCTCGCGTTTCATCTAAAAATTTACCACGAATTGCTGTATCTGCAAGTATGATTACTTTATTTGGTTGTACTTCTAAAATGCCACCAGAGAGATAAATTATTTCTTTTTCACTCAATTGATTGATAATATATACCATGCCTGGCTTTATAGAAGTGAGCAATGGGGAATGATTAGGATAGATTCCTAATTCACCTTCACTACCTGTTACCTGAATTTTTTGTACTAATCCGTCAAAAATTTGTTCTTCAGCACTAACAACCGTTAATTGATAGTTTAATGCGGTCATCACATGAATTTCCTATCAACTATATTCATTTTTTTTGCTTTTTCTATAGATTCTTCAATAGAACCAACCATGTAAAATGCCTGTTCTGGTAAGTGATCGTATTCTCCATTAAGAATACCAGAAAAACCATGAATAGTATCTTTCAGATAAACAAATTTACCTACTGAACCAGTAAAGATTTCTGCAACAAAAAATGGTTGAGACAAAAATCGTTGAATCTTACGGGCGCGAGCAACAACTACTTTGTCATTTTCTGATAATTCATCTATACCTAAAATTGCAATAATATCTTTCAGTTCTTGATAACGTTGAAGAATGCATTGAACGCCACGAGCCACATCGTAATGCTCTTGACCAACGATCAAAGGATCAAGTTGACGACTAGTGGAATCTAAAGGATCAACTGCAGGGTATATACCTAAAGATGCGATTTGACGGCTTAAAACCACGGTTGCATCTAAATGAGAAAATGTTGTCGCTGGTGATGGATCAGTTAAGTCATCTGCTGGAACATAAACAGCCTGTACAGAGGTAATTGAACCCGTTTTAGTAGAGGTAATACGTTCTTGAAGTATGCCCATTTCTTCTGCGAGCGTTGGTTGATAACCCACCGCTGATGGCATGCGACCTAGTAAAGCTGATATTTCTGTACCGGCAAGTGTGTAACGATATATATTATCGATAAAAAATAAAACATCACGACCTTCTTCACGAAATTTTTCTGCTATAGTTAAGCCTGTTAGCGCTACTCGAAAACGGTTTCCTGGTGGCTCATTCATTTGTCCATAAACTAATGATACTTTATCTATAACATTAGAATCAATCATTTCATGATAAAAATCATTACCTTCACGAGTGCGTTCACCCACACCTGCAAACACCGAATAACCTGAGTGTTCGGTAGCAATATTACGAATCAGTTCCATCATATTGACGGTTTTACCAACACCTGCACCACCAAATAATCCAACTTTACCACCTTTTGAAAAAGGACAAATTAAATCCATAACTTTAATACCGGTCTCAAGTAATTCTGTTGAGCTGGATAACTCTTCATAACTTGGCGCTGCACGATGAATGGGCCAACACTCTTCTGTACATATATCACCTTTCATATCAATAGGTTCACCAAGAACGTTCATAATACGTCCAAGAGTTGCTTTACCAACTGGAACTGTAATTTGATGATTTAAACTTTGAACTTTTAAACCACGATGCAAACCATCTGATGCTCCCATTGCAATACATCGCACAAGACCACCACCTAATTGTTGCTGAACTTCTAGTGTTAGTTTTATTTTACCATCCATAACTTGAAGAGCATCATATACTTTTGGTGCGTTATATTGAGGGAATTCAACATCCACAACATCGCCGATTATCTGGATAATTTTTCCAGTTATCATCTTGAATCCTCTATCTAATTAATAAACTTAGTAGTTAAATGGAAAAAGCACCTGAACTAGTTTCGATAAGCTCCTGGGTAATTTTAGCTTGACGAGCTTTGTTGTAAATTAATTGCAATTCTTTGATCAGGTTTTGACTATTATCAGTAGCAGCTTTCATCGCTCCCATTCGTGCAGCTTGCTCACTAGCTAAATTTTCAATAACACTTTGATAAACTTGCGACTCAATATAGCGACGTAGTAAGGTATCCAATAATATTTTAGGGTCATATTCATATATATAATCCCAATATTTTTTCTTCAATGTTTTATTATTATTCGGTAATATTGGCAGTATTTGAAAAATATTTGGTTCTTGATACATTATATTAACAAACTTATTACTGACTAAGTGTAATTCATCTAAACACCCTTCGTCGTATGCTTTTAGCATTGAATTAACTGGTCCAATTAAATATTTAAGTGTTGGTATGTCTTTCATTCCAGTAACTTGTGCAATTATATTTCCGCCAATATTTCTAAAAAATGAAACTGCTTTAGAACCAATTAAAGACAAATCAATTTGAACATTTTTTTTACTCCACGCATGCATTTCTGTAAGCAGTTTTTTAAATAAAGCAACATTTAAACTACCACATAGGCCACGATCTGTTGAAATAACTATATATCCAACACACTTAATCTTTCGTTTTTCAAAATATATGTGTTTATATTCCAAATTACCTAATGTTAAGTGATCAATAACACTACGCATATTTTCTGTATAAGGACGACTAGAGGCCATGCGTTCCTGTGATTTACGCATTTTTGATGCAGCGACCATTTCCATAGCTTTAGTAATTTTTTGCGTATTTTTCACACCACCCATTTGAGAACGTATTTCTTTTGTACTGACCATTTTTTGTCCTTATCAACTAAAATAGCTTAATAGACTACCTAGTTATTACCAGGAATGAGTCGTTTTAAATGATTCAAGAAGTAGTTGTAATTTACTTAAAATTTCATTATCATACTGACCAGTATGATTAATTTGATTCATCAAATCAGTATGCATTTCTAGTGCATAGGAAACCAATGCAGTTTCAAATGAACTAATTTTTTCTAATTCAATATCTTCTAAATACCCCTGTTCTACAGCAAAGAGAGATAAGGCTTGCTCTGCTATGGACATAGGTGAGTATTGTTTCTGTTTTAATAGTTCAGTTACTTTTTGACCATGACTCAACTGTTTACGAGTTATATTATCAAGATCAGAACCAAACTGAGAAAACGCTTCTAGTTCACGATATTGAGCAAGCGCAGTACGTATACCACTAGACAATATCTTGATAATTTTAGTTTGAGCAGCACCGCCAACACGAGATACTGAAATTCCTGGATTAACTGCCGGACGAATACCGGAATTAAATAAACTAGATTCCAGGAAAATCTGACCATCAGTAATCGAAATCACGTTAGTCGGTACGAATGCAGAGATATCACCGCCTTGAGTTTCAATTATAGGTAGAGCTGTTAATGAACCAGTTTGGTTTTTAACTTTACCTTTAGTAAATTTTTCAACATAATTTACATTTACGCGAGCAGCACGTTCAAGTAAACGTGAATGTAAGTAGAAAATATCACCTGGATAAGCTTCACGTCCTGATGGACGACGTAGCAACAATGAAATTTGGCGGTATGCAACAGCTTGTTTCGATAAGTCATCATAAACAATTAATGCATCTTCACCACGGTCACGGAAGTATTCACCCATAGCACAGCCAGAGTAAGCTGATAAGTATTGTAGAGATGCTGATTCTGATGCCGTTGCGACAACAACAATTGTATTGCTTAACGCACCATGCTCAGTGAGTTTACGAACTACGTTAGCAATTGTAGAGGCTTTTTGACCAATAGAAACATAAATACATTTAATACCAGAGTCACATTGGTTAATGATTGTATCGATTGCCAAAGCAGTTTTACCTGTTTGACGGTCACCTATAATAAGCTCACGCTGACCACGACCAATTGGAATAAGTGCATCAATTGATTTATAACCAGTTTGTACTGGTTGATTTACTGATTGACGTTCAATAACACCTGGAGCAATCATTTCTATTGGAGAAAAACCATCATTCTTAATGTGCCCTTTACCATCAATAGGTTGACCAAGAGCATTAACGATACGTCCTAACAACTTGTGACCTACTGGAACTTCTAAAACACGACCAGTACATTTTACTTTCATGCCTTCTATTAAGTCAGCGTAAGGACCCAAAACAATAGCACCAACAGAATCACGTTCTAAATTTAATGCAATGGAATAACGATTTTTATGCAATGCGATCATCTCACCCTGCATAACTTCAGCTAAGCCGTGAATACGAATAATCCCGTCATTAACAGAAATGATAGTACCTTCATTATGAGCTTTACTCATAATATCAAACTGAGCAATACGCTGCTTAATCAGTTCGCTGATTTCGGTGGAGTTCAGTTGCATATATTCTATCCCCTTTCAAGACTCCAAGAAGTCAGTTAACCGAGCTAAGCGACCTCGAACACTTCCATCGATAACAAGGTCTTCAGCACGAATAATTACTCCAGCAATAATAGATTTGTCAATTTTATAGTTCATCTTAACTTTGTATGAGAGGTGTTTTTCCATTAATGCGGATATTTTTTTTAACTGTTGTTTATTTAATTTAGTGGAAGAAATCATATCAACTTCGATAATTAATTCCAGTTTTTTATGCAATTTAGTAAACTGTTTTAAAACCTCGGGTAATATACCTAATCGCTTATTTTGAGCCATAATACGAATAAAATTGCGCATATGTTCATCAATTTTATCGCCACAAATAGAGATTAATATTGTAGCTATTTTTTCCGGTACAATATGATAAGATAGCAAATGACTGAAATGCTTATTACATATTACTTTAGAAGTAAACATCAACATATGTTTTATTTTTTCAAAAGACTGATTTTCTAAAGAAAAATTAAATATTGCTTTAGAGTAAGGACGAGCTACTGTAGCAATTTCAGGCATATTTTACTCCTTACAATTTACATATTACTTTATTGATAATATCAGTACTAATTTCTTCATTTATAGAACGCTCAATAATCTTTTCGGCAGCTGCGATAGCAAGCATTGTAACTTGTTTACGTAATTCTTCATACATCCGCTTACGTTCAAAATCTATGTCTGTTTGAGCTTGCTTAAGAATTTTCAAACGTTCTATTTGAGCATCTACTTTTGCTTTTTCAATCATTTTGTTACGTTGCATATTTGCTTGTTCAATAATGATACCAGCATTAAGTTTTGCTGTTTTTAGTTGGTTAATTATATCGGTTTGAGCTGATTCTAAGTTTTTTTTAGCACTCTCTGCAGAAAATAAACCATCGGCTATTTCTTTCTGACGGTTTTCTATAGTCTTTATAATTGGAGGCCATACATATTTTATACAAAATAAAACAAATAGGATAAACGCTATATCCTGACCCAATATTGTTGCGTTTAGATTCATAAAACAATGCCTCTTACTAGTTAATAACTATGCTATAAATATTAAATATTAACCAATAACAACGAACATTATATACATTCCAAGACCAACAGTAATCATTGGAATAGCATCTAAAAGACCTATGATAATAAAGAACTGCGTACGTAGAAGAGGAATTAAATCGGGCTGACGAGCAGCACCTTCTAAAAATTTACCACCTAAAATCCCAATACCAATTGCAGCACCTACAGCTGCTAAACCCATCATGATGGTGGAAGCCATGTAAAGTAGATCTATATTTATATTTTCCATAAAATCTCCAATTTATTTTAGTTAATACAATTATTTATAGTTTAATTAATGCGATTCAGATGCCATTGATAAATAAATAATAGTTAAAACCATAAATATAAAACTTTGTAGTGTAATAATTAATATATGAAAAATAGCCCAAGGTAAACTTAGTAACCACTGTGACCAACATGGAAACAGAGCTGCAATAAGAATAAAGATTAATTCACCCGCATACATATTACCAAATAATCGTAAACCCAACGATATAGGTTTTGATATAAACGTTACTCCTTCAATAATCAAATTTATAGGAATAAAAATAGGATGATTGAAAGGTTGAAGAGTCAGCTCTTTCATAAACTTACTCATTCCCTTTATTTTGATACTATAAAAAAGAATTAAGACAAATACCCCAAGAGCCATCGACATAGTGATATTTAGATCTGCAGTTGGAACTATACGCAGAGCCGGTAACCCTAAATAATATTCACTAATATACGGAATAAAATCAATGGGAAATAAATCTAAAATATTCATTAAAAATATCCAGACAAATACAGTTAATGCTAAAGGCGCAATAATCTTATTCTTACCGTGATACATATCACGCACTTTATTGTCAACAAAACTAACAATCAATTCTATTGCGGTTTGTAACTTACCAGGTATACCACTACTCACATTAACTGCAATTATTCTAAATAACCAGAGAAATAAACACCCAACAACTACCGAAAAAAACAACGAATCAATATTTAATGTCCAAAACGTAGGACTAGCGTGGGATTGTATAAGCTTAAAGGTACGAAGATCTAATTGAAGATGTCTCAAATGTTGACCTATATATTCGTTTTTAGTCATCACTTTTCCTAATATATATATAATGTCTGTTACATTTTTTATAGTTTAAAAACAATTAACGATTTTAAATCGTTAGTGTAAAAATTTAAATATTTAATACAGCTAAATAAATTAAAATTTAATAGTATTATTAATATTTTTAAGATACAAAAATACATAATTTAGCTACAATCATTACAATGATTAACTGTTTCTCTTCTAATGTAAAGAAGAAGTTAATGCGGAACTGTTTGTTTTCTTCTTACTTCTGAAATTATTATAATAATATCAAATAAAATCTTGAATACTTAATAAAGTCGTTTGCTGAAAAAAACAAAATATCTTTTCTATTTTATCTACATAACAACTTACCAACAATAACATAATACAAATTGTCAAGATAATTTCTTTAGTAGTCTTATTTTATAACAAAATGCATTTTAAAAATTATATTAATAATATTTATTTTCCAATATTTATTACGAAAGAAAATAAGTAAATTATATTAGAAAAATAAATTTAATTAGTGAGTAATTAAATATAAATCTATTTCATAGATAAAATAATTAAATGACGCTGTTCATTTAGCTCAGGGATCATCAATTTTGTTATTGACTCAATAAAAAAACCAGTAGGTAAATTTACTTTTTCTTCATCTCGTATGATTCCTTTTAGTGCATAAAAGTGACCGCAAGGTTTTAAAATATGACGACATAAAATCAACATTTTATACAGTGACGCAAATGCACGGCTAATTACTCCATCAAATCCTGTCTCAATTTCGTATTGTTCAACTTTCGATTTTATCACATTAATATTTTGTAATCTTAGTTGATATTGAACTTCCTTAAGAAAGCATATACGTTTCCCTAAACTATCAAGTAAAACAAAATAAGAATGGGGGCGAATAATTGCTAAGGGTATTCCAGGTAACCCCGCTCCGGTACCAACATCGATAAATAACGTTCCGTTTAATTGATTATTTACTACTATACTATCCATAATATGGCGTATTAGTATTTGATAAGAGTCATGAACAGAGGTTAGATTATAAATCTTATTCCATTTCACAAGCAACTTGACATAAGTGACCAACTGTTGTTTTTGTTTTTCAGTTAAGTTTACATTAATTGTTGCTAATAATTGAGTTAATTGATTGAGTAAAGTCATATTTAAGAATTCTTAAGTAGAATTTGTTGTTTTTTTAACCAAATAAGCAAAATAGAAATCGCAGCAGGAGTGATTCCAGAAATACGTGAAGCTTGACCAATAGATGTTGGTTTAAATTCGTTTAGTTTTGTTATGGCTTCATTTGATAAACCCTTACATTCTTTATAATTAATATTGATAGGCAATTGAGTATTTTCATTTTTTAATTGATGTTTTATTTTTTCTTTTTGACGTAAAATATAACCTTCATATTTAATTTGAATTTCAATCTGATCTGTAACTTGTGTATCAGAAATACCTGGTGAAAAATAGTTTAACGATGTCAATTGTTGGTAATGTATATCTGGGCGACGTAATAGTTCCTCACCATTTACCTCTTTTGAAAGAGGTACAGAGAGTATTTTATCTATTTCATTATAATTTTCTGATTTAGGGTGAACCCAAATATTTTTTAATCGTTGACGTTCTTTTTCAATTAATTCTATTTTGTTATTCATATGCGCCCAACGAGTATCGTTAACTAATCCTAGTTCACGACCTTTTTCAGTTAAACGCAAATCGGCATTATCTTCTCTTAAGATTAATCGATATTCAGCACGAGAGGTAAACATGCGATAGGGTTCTTTTGTACCTAAAATGCATAAATCATCAACGAGAACTCCCATATAAGCTTGATCACGGCGAGGGTACCAACCGCTTAAATTAAAAGCATATCGAGCTGCATTTAACCCAGCAAGAAGCCCTTGAGAAGCAGCTTCTTCATAACCTGTTGTTCCATTAATTTGACCAGCAAAGAATAATCCATTAATGAATTTGCTTTCTAAAGTTTGTTTTAGATCTCTAGGATCAAAAAAATCATATTCTATAGCATAACCAGCTCGAACAATTTTACTATTTTCCATACCTTTAATTGAATGAATCATTTGTACTTGTACATCAAATGGCAAACTAGTAGAAATTCCATTTGGATAAATTTCATTGCTTGTTAATCCTTCTGGTTCTAAAAAAACTTGGTGGTTATTACGATCAGAAAAACGTATAACCTTATCTTCAATTGAAGGACAATAACGGGGACCCACACCTTTGATATTTCCAATATAAATTGGACTACGATCTAAATTCTTTCTTATAATATTATGAGTTTTTTCATTTGTATATGTAATATAACAAGATACTTGTTTAGGATGCTGTTCTTGTGAACCCAAAAAAGAGAAAACAGGTATCGGATCGTCACTAGTCTGTTGATCTAATTTATTAAAATCAATTGTTCTAGAATCAATTCTAGGAGGTGTACCTGTTTTGAGCCGATTTATTCGTAAAGGTAAATCTTTTAATCTTTGTGCAAGCAACACTGAAGGGGAATCACCAGCTCGACCAGCGCTATAATTTTTTAATCCAATATGGATTTTACCATTTAAGAATGTTCCGACAGTTAGTACTATTGATTTAGCTTTAAATTTTACTCCTAAATGAGTAACAACACCTGTTACAGTATAATTTTCTATAATTAAATCTTCGACAGATTGTTGAAAAATAAATAAATTTAGTTGATTTTCTAATGCCGTTCTTATTATTTGCTTATAAAGAATTCGGTCAGTTTGCGCTCGTGTTGCACGAACAGCTGGTCCTTTCCTTGCATTCAGTATTTTGAACTGAATACCCGCTTTATCGGTTGCAGTAGCCATTAAACCACCTAAAGCATCAATTTCTTTTACTAAATGTCCTTTACCGATTCCACCAATAGCTGGGTTGCAGGACATTTGACCTAATGTATCAATATTATGAGTTAATAATAAAGTTTGACGCCCCATACGTGCAGATGCCATAGCCGCTTCAGTGCCTGCATGACCACCACCAATTATAATCACATCAAATTTTTCTGAATAAAACATATACAACCTTCATGTAAGAGATATGCTGAATTTTTATGTTGAGCATGTTAATATAATTTATATAAAATATTTTTTATTTAAAGATCTTTTATTAGATCTTTTATTAAAATGGTTCATTTCTGTGGATAACAAAAAATTCACTTTAAAGATCATAAAAATACAAAGAATGATATTCTGTGCATGACTCGTGATTTTATTGCGTATAAATTGGGACTAAATTAAATACTTATACACAGAAAAAAATTACTAACAATTTTTACTCTAGATAAGTACAAGTTAATACCATGTTATTACCAGAGTTATCCAGAGATAATGTTTGTGAATTTAAATATATTATGGCTCGTTGAGAAAAATGGAACATTTAGTAATTTTGTAACTGTATAATATATAACAAGTCCGTTTGTTTTATTAAAAATACCATTATTAGATAATCATTTGTAACGTAAAATATTGTATAAAGTTTGATAAATTGCTCAAACTGTTTTATGTAAGTTATGAATATATATTATTTTAATTAAATTGTATGGTATGATTTTACATATTTAATTAAATATATCATTGAATATCGGAAAATTTTATATGCATAATAGTCCTTAAAAAGAAATGCTATTAATGTTTATAAAATTAGTTTTATCAATAATCATAAAATGCTATCGGCCTTCACATTGCTTTTGACATAATTTTAAACTATAGATTTTTTGAAATCTGATATGATAGGTTGATTACTATTGTGGATACTTTTTTTTAAAAAAATGTTAACAGTAAAATATAGTAAGTTTTTATAGGAAAAGAGTTATAAAGTGTATGCATTTTAATAATCTTTAAAATATATTGTAATATAAAATATTGAATAAATATAAATTTACATGCAGTAAAGTATTTTTGTTTAGTTTATTGAATGACAAATCTTCAACTTGATTGCAATATTAATTAATGGGTATTATGTAAAAATTTTTATTATTTTAACAGATATGTCAATATGATAGATTTTAAATCATTCTAAAAGATTTTTAATAATTTAAAGGATTTAAATTTATATAATTATTGAGTGATTATTACTTAATTAATTATTTCTTGGTGATATTATTTAGAGGTAATTCATGAAACGTAGTATTTATTACAATGATTTAATATTATGTATTTTCCTGTATTGTTGATTCTTTTATCCTGCATTTTAAGTTGTATTAATATGTGTTTATATATTCAGTTTAGTTAGTAGCGTTTATAAGATAGAGTAAAATAAAAGTTCTATTATTTGT